>JAHDGU010000024.1 GCA_020627535.1 Saprospiraceae bacterium | reverse complement strand
TCCGGTTAGCCACCCATACTTTATCATCTCATCAGCACCCATGGACATTAAGAACCTCCTCATCATGATCGTCGTCGGCGTGATCGCTGGCTCTATTGCAGCTCGCATCGTCAAGCGCGGTCAGTTCAATTTTTTGATTAGCGCCCTTCTTGGTATCGCAGGCGCAGTGGTGGGAGGCTACCTCTTTGACTTGCTCGATCTGACACCAGGCAAGCACATCACGCAGATGTTGACAAAGACATTTGGCGTAGAGTTTCCCGAGAACTTCATTGGCATGCTAGTGTCTGCGACTGTCGGCTCGATCATCATACTACTGATCTCCAATTTTTTCCAAAGGGGGCGCAGAAGAGACAAACGGTAAACTCACTTACTCTACCACAAGCCTCTGATAGTACTCGGCCGACCTTTGAGGATCTGTGAGTTGGATGATATACATCCCAGCAGATAAGGTAGAAATATCAAGGGTCTCTCCTGACCAAAGTTCTTCGCTCAAGACTACCCTTCCGCTAGGATCGTAGATCCTAAGCCCCAAAGATGTCGTGACTTCACCACGAGACTCAAATCTCAAGAACTCCGAAGCCGGATTTGGATAGAAGTGCCCTATATCACCAAGTGTCTCAGAAACTGCCACGGAGGAGTCAATGACCGCCTCGACCGCTACTCTAGCACTTGGGCAGAAGACGTCTTGTTTTCTCACTTGCCACTCATAGAAATAATAATAGCCGAGATTACTCTGTGAGCTCTCCGTAATCACCCCTAAGTCAGACAAGGCATAAGGATAGTCGACATTATTTCGTGGATTACGCCATAGTCTTGGCGAAGGCACGCCAAAAGTTTCGACATTGACGGCTGTATTGGTACCGAGTTGTAAGTTGCTTGCTGAGCGAATGCTCCAATCTAGTTCTAGTACATTAGCTCCATCTATCAAATCAAAGGTATCCGCAAGCAATACCTCATTCTGAGCATCTCGCAGTTCAATCAACCTCTTGCCAGGAAACTCAGTAAACACAGTCACGTTCTCAAGCAAAATATCCTCATATGCATCAAATACCATGTAGGCATTGAGCTGATCAAAGTGATATAAGGAAGATCCGCTGTGCTCTATCTCACCTCCAATGATGGTGGAGCTCATTGTCCCTTTTAGTGCCTCAGCGTAGCGAGTCTCACCTTGCTCTATCATCGGGATGGAAAACTCAGGCCCCATGCCGATGACTACATCACTAGTGGAATCAGCATACCAGAGTACGCTATCAGGGCTGGCTACTCGCAGTACAGCGTCTTCACCGACTCTCACCGTATCATTGAAGGCCTCTGTGATGGCAGCAGACTCTAAGAAGCTCGCCATCAGTGTATCACTGGTAAATATGCGGCAATCTCCTTCATTGATAAGCCAATACCTTGTGGAATCAAAGACCAGTAAAGAATCTGCTGTAGATCCATCAGACCAAGTATAATGACCTCCTTGATCCAAGAGTCGAATGATCAGATTTTGTCCGTCACATGCCTGAGTCAGCTCATCTTCAAAAAATATCTCGGGCGTCTGATCCGGATCAAATTCAATATAGACTGTCTCCGTGATGAAGCTGCAGTCCGGATCACCTGTGCGACCGAATACACCTGCATCTGAGCCTAGAGTGATCGCGCTTGATGTGTCTCCAGTGGACCAATAGGTCTCAGGGTATTGATTCACAGCCAGTGTGATAGAATCCCCGCTGCACAAGACTCCATCCTGAGACTGATCTACCTGTAGTCTGGCCGTGGTGCATTTACCCTCTACAATGAAATAGCTTTGATTGGAAAGAAGTGAAAAACTTCGATCTATTTGGCCGGAAGGCCAGCTGACGATGACAGAATCAACGCTCTCTATCTGCCCTAGTCCAAAATGCAACATCTGACTGTGCTGCACTCCATAAGACTGACCGCTGCGGATCTCGCGCATCTGCATCTGCCCTCCTGCATAGATCCTGACAAGAGCACCGATTCCCGAGGGATTAGATGACGTCCCTTCTAGCTTGAGTCGAAGAAAATTATTGCCTGATGCACGGTTAAGCCAAAGTCGATCTGGTCGACCTGTAGGATCATTGAAGAGCTCTGGATATGAAAAAAGTACATCGAGATAACCATCATTGTCGATATCTCCCACGGCTAAGCTGGTAGGATCATCATCGATCCACTCTCCAGTCACTCGCTCAAAGCGAAAATCACCGAGATTTTCCCAGCAGCTTGCCTCGGTACCTGTCACTAGGACATCCAGGTCGCCGTCATTGTCCAGATCTGCGAGAGCCGTTTGGATTGCGAGTCCTTGTACATCAAATCCAGACCCGAAGTTTCTGAAATTGTACTCTCCTCCAATATTTTCTAGTAGATAAGAAGGATCGTCATGATTGATGACAAGTAGATCAAAATCACCATCACCATCAATATCACCCACATCAGTCGCCCAACTCTGCTCTCCAAAATCCAATCCATAAAAGTCTGCTCGTTCGATGTAGCCAGAGCTATCTTGCGTCTCATACAGTAGATTGATTCTTCGTGGATCGGCAGGATCATCTACGCCGAGTCTGCACTTGGAGATGTAGAGCTCTCTATCTCCGTCAAGATCAAGATCAGTCCAGAGCGAAGCATAATTACCACTCATATCAGATTCTGGATCTGTGGTCCAGTCGAAGCTATCTGTGTCGCGAACCCAGCTATTTCCATTTTGACGCCATACCTTGCTTGGACCATTGTCATCGCAGATAAATACTTCGAGGACACCATCATCTTCTAGATCCATGAAGTTGCATGCTTGCGCAAAAAATCCATCTCCTGGAAGTTCCTGAATCATTGCTTGTTGACCCGGGCCATACATGTACGCGATTTTGGAACGAGTAACACCTTCACCAAGTAGTATGTCAGGAAAACCATTGCCATCGACATCTGCTACTGCAAGACTCCAGATGCGATCTACGTCATCAGTAATGAGCTCTGACTGCCAGGCTTTGCCTTGACCAAGATTGTAATGCACATATAGCTGATCGGTCTCATGCAGTTGCAACAGATCATCTTCAAAATCTCCATTGAGATCAGTCACGGCCAGTGCGACGCCACTGCTCAAGGACAAGAAACCTCTATCATCAGGATAGGAGTCAAACTGGATCTGCGCTGACGCACAAATGTGAAGAGATATCAATAAAGCGGAAAGTGAATAGCGGATCATCATACTCTAAAAGTACGCATGATGATAATCTGTAATCCGTCAGGAATACTCCCTAGTGCTGTATGACGAGCTTCTGTCGCCAGCTCGCTTCGCCCGAGCGGATGATCACTAGATACACGCCCGGCGATAGATCAGCTATGTCTATACTCTGGCTTGGATCAAAATCCGTCTTGCTCAAGGCGATTCTGCCATGGACATCCAAAAGCGTCAATTGCTCTGATCTCAGACCTACCGGCCAATCCTCAATCCTAACGAGGGTCTGAGCTGGATTTGGCACTATCTTGAGATCTTGGAGGTTTTCATCTGCAGTATTGGTATTAATGGATACAACAGCCCTCACCGGAGTCCTAGCCAAGGAGTGACAGCTATGATCTCGCTCTCTCAATCTCCAATCGTAGAAGTAGTAGTATCCTCTATCAACCACGTTGGATTTTTTGATGCTGATGAGATCTTCTACGGCATATGGATATGCGATGTCATCAGTATTGCTTCTCCAAAGAAATGGGCTTTTCGCCCCAAAATTGATCTGATTGAAAAGCGTATCTGTCGTGATGCGGTAGTTGAGTCCTGCAGGTATTTCCCAGTCTAGATTGACGGCATTAGCCCCTACGCTCATCGTGATAAAATGCTCGTCGATGGTCTCTCCCTGTGCATTGAGCAGTACGATGCGTCTGAGTCCAGCAAAATCAGTGTAGCATGTTACCTCCTCTAGTGTGATATCCTTGTAACTATCAAAGATCAGAGCTGCATTCAATCCGTCAAAGTTGTACTTGCTATCCCCGGTATGCGCTTGTTCACCTATACGATACTGCTGCTTGCGATGAATACGCTGGTCAGACACATAATAGTCTGCCGATGCAAACAGTCTCTCAGTCACATACTCATGTCCTATATGCACTGGCTCAAAATCAGTTTCTTCTTCATACCAGTGGGGCAACTCTCCTGTTGCTGTAAGTGTGGCTCTTTCTCCTGGCCTAATTGTATCCCATGAGGCCTCAGGTGCATCTGGACGCGTAAAGTAGTTCACCTCTATGGTATCAGATTCAAAGCTTCTACAAGTCCCTTCCACTGTGACACTGAAGCTTCCCGGGGCCGTTACAAGAATTTGTGCTGATTCTCGTCCATTAGACCAGAGGTAGGCATTTGCCTCATTTTGCGTACCAATGAATACAGCATCTCCATCGCAGTTGTACACATCACCCGACTGAAATACCAAGGTAGGGGTATCATCAGGATCAAGCTCGACAAAGACGACTTCACTGAGGCGCTCGCAACCGTTGGCTTCTTGTATCAACACGGAGTACTTGCCTTGTTCTTTGGCGACAATGGATCTTGTGGTCTCTCCTGTAGACCAGAGATATCCTTCTGCACTCACTGATGTCAAGATCACGCTATCGCCTGGACACAATTTTTGAGAGCCCGACATTTCGACCTCAAACCTTGGACTCAAGCATCCACCCTCATGGGCAAAATAAAAGCGATCTGCCATCACTGCAGGGTGACGATCAATGATCCCTGAGGGCCAATAGATGATCAAACTGTCAGCGATATCGTCTCTTCCCAAGCCAAAATGCACATTGAGAGAATTTTGAATGCCAAAACCCTCACCACTGCGCACTTCTCTGATCTGCGTACCCCATCGGCCTTTGAGCTCCACGCGGGCACCCACCCCACTCGCATTACTAGTGGATCCTAGGAGACCTACTTGCAAAAAGTGATTATCAGGTTCAGAATAATTCAGCCAAATGTCATCAGGTCTGATCGTAGGCGTATTCATGAATGCTGTGTAGCTCGTGTAGACATCGATAGAGCCATTTTGATCCAAATCACCGAGGCAAAATGAACCATAGGGAAAGATATCTAGTACTGCCGGCCTTTCGTCAAAATCAAAACCGCCCTGATTTTCATAAAAGAAGACCTTCTCTCCTGCAATGATGAGGTCAAGGTCTGAATCATTGTCAAAATCAGCGAGCTTAACTTGCGTGTTGAAATCTTGAATCTCAATGCCTGCGAAGCTGGTGATATCTGCGAAGTCGATGTTGTCTTGATTTTCCAAAATCTGTACCGGATCATTGGCACTTACCACCACTGCGTCCATGTCTCCATCATTATCCATGTCACCGAACTCCGTAGCGATGGATTGGCTCTTGAGTGCAAGTCCTTTGCTATTTGCAAGATTCCAAAAGAGCCCATTGTCATTGACGAGAAGCTGATTGGTTCTGCTTGGCGCATTGGGATTCTCTTCTGCTAGCACTGACTTACTGATGTATAGATCTGGGTCTCCATCCCAGTCTATATCAGACCAGGTCGCGCCGCGACTACCAGCATTATCTGATAGTGGCTCCGTATTGAAGTTGAGCCATGTATTGTTGAACTTGAAGGTTCCGTCACCACGATTTTCCAAGACTCGATTGGTACCTTGATGATTACAGATCATCAGATCGAGCCAGCCATCATTATTGATGTCACTCATCGTGCTTGTCTGAGCAAGAATAGATGATATGGGCAGATCGACGATCGCCACATCTTCTAGATGCCTTGCCCCATATACAAGATTGGGCTTTTCGAACAGTCCTGCGGCGAGGATATCAGCAAAGCCATCATTGTTGACATCGCCAACAGCAATACTCCAGGTCTGCGAAGAATTGGCTTTTCCGATATGCCATGGGTCAACTCCTTGAGTACCGCCTCGATTGACGTACACGACTAAGTCGCCCTCCTCTGTGATGACAATGATATCGTCTATGAAATCTCCATTGATGTCTGCAATACCTACCGGCAGGCCACTATTGATCTCTGGATAGGCCATCTTGCTCGATGAAGATCGGAAGTCAAATTGGGCCATGGCGGTGTGCCCAAATAGGATTGTGAAGATGAAGTAGTATAATCTCATCATTATAGGACAAGAGCACCGCGAAGATATTGCATATTCTTCTGTATCATTGAGCCAATATCCGATACTGTCGTGCTTTTGATCCGATTTTTCCTCTTCTATCTCAAATCTCGTACCATTCATCACGTACATAGTCCCTCACTGTACAAATTCGCGCAAGCAACGCTGCAAAATAATGTACCCAAAGAGCAAGTAAGGCAAAGTACAAGACTCCGTCATCACTGGCTCAACACGCATCTTGAACTCGACTACGAAGATCTGGGAGGTACTTCTCGAAGGTCAAAAAAAATAGTCTTGAGTAAACGTGCCAAGATCATAGGTACTACACCAAGAAAAGGGAAAATCCTTCATAATATCGCTACATGGAGTCAAGCGAAAAATATCCTCGAGCTAGGAACTGGATTTGGTCTCTCGACGAGCTATTTGGCGGAAGCCCTACCCTCTGCGCAGATTCTGAGCATCGACGGCAATCACCGACTCAATCAACTCACGCGAGTAAAATTGCAAGAGCTCTATGGTGATCGCATTACAGTGAGTGATGCTAAATTCGAGACTGCTCTCCTGGAGATGGCCGGCACTGAGACGCGCTATGACTTGGTATTGATAGATGGAGATCATCGATCGTCTGCCTTACGGCAAAATGTAGAACAGATATTGCCTTTGCTCAATGATCGAGCAGTGATCGTCTTTGACGACATCTATTGGTCTGCCGATACAAAGATGTTTTGGGAGGAATTTCGGACCAAAATCCTACGAGGTGCGACGGTCGATCTATTCGACTATGGTATATACTTTCATGATCGCAACTTTGTACAAGCCACACATTACAATCTTGTCAAGGAATCATGGAAGCCTTTCAGTTTCAGTACTTAGTCCGACTCATCTGCCTCACACTTCTGGTAGGAATAAGCCATGTGGCCGATGCTGCTGTTCTTCCAGAAGGCTTTGCAGAAGAGCTCATCGCTGAGGGATTGGACCCTACAAGGATCAAAGTTGCTCCAGATGGTCGCATCTTCATCGCAGAGAAAAATGGTGTCATCCGCATCTTGAGAGATGGCTCCTTGCTTGAAGACCCATTTGTGAGCCTTGAGGTGGACAACTTCAATGAACGCGGACTCGCTGGGATGGCATTCCACCCGGATTTTGAGCAGAACAATTGGATCTATGTCTACTACACACAGATCGGGGAAAATCGCAACGTTGTCAGTAGGCTCAAGGCCAATGGTGACTTTGCGATTCCTGGATCTGAAGAAATCATATGGACTTGCGACCGTATGCCTGGCACCATTCACAATAGCGGCGAGCTCCTCTTTGATCGTGATGGCTACCTCTATATCATGGTCGGTGATGGCGCAGATCGCGAAACTCCCCAAAGCCTAGAATCTGATCTTGGAAAAGTGCTGCGTATCCGCGATGACGGCTCCATACCAGATGACAATCCATTTTTCACAGAGACTACTGGAAAGTACCGATCCATCTACGCTCTAGGTCTCAGAAATCCTTTTTCTGCAGCCATTAGTCATGATGGAAAGCTCCTAGTCTGTGATGTCGGTGGACAAGACTGGGAAGAAGTCAATCAGATAGAAGCCGGAGCCAACTACGGTTGGCCCATTATAGAAGGTGCTTTGACCGACGAGACTCCGCCTCTCAACTACCGCGATCCTATTCGCACTTATGATCATGATTTTGGCTGTGCTGTAATTGGTGCCAGCTTTTATGATCCTGCGCGGAGCAATTGGCCAGCTGAGTATAGGGGTAAATTCTTCTTTGGAGACTTTTGTGAAGGATGGATCGACATGCTAGATCCAGAAACTGGTGCATATCTCGGCCGATTTGCAGATGGCATTGATCGTGTGGTCAATCTTTTTACGCTTGACAATGGTGATCTTCTCTACACAGAACGACGCGGACTAGGAGGAGGATCTACCCAAGACAACACAAGCACAAACAATGGGCGCCTTTGGCGTATCTTCTACACTGGAAGCGGAGCTCCCGTGATATCGAGCAATCCTCGAGATGTCTTGGTGAGCTTCGGAGAGGTGGCTCAGTTTACGGTCAATGCCAATGGATCAGATCCCTTGAAGTACACGTGGTATTTGGACGACAGTCCTGTAGGTAATAATGAAGCTACCCTCAAGATCACTAGTGCACTGGACATGGACGGGCAAGAGGTCTACTGCATCGTTTCCAATCAGGATGGTACTGATACGAGTACCATAGCCATTCTCTCCGTCACAGATAATCAGCGACCAGTACCAACGATCAGCATGCCCAGCGCAGACTATCGATACCGAGCGGGTGATTTCTTATCTTTTAGCGGTGAGGTGCTGGACAGTGAGGATGGTCTCCTCGATGAGAGTAGCTATGAATGGCGTATAGATTTCCATCACGCTGATCATACTCATCCAGCGCTCTCAGGTCTCCACGGTGTGGCCAGCTCTCAGATATATATCCCGGAGGTCGGAGAGATCAGTCCTGATGTATGGTACCGGATCTACCTCAGTGCCACAGACTCGGAGGGTCTGCGTGGGACGAGCTATATCGATGTCTTTCCTGTCTTGACCACGATCACTGTGGACACGGAGCCCAGTGGACTGAAAATGAATGTGGATGGTCGCAATGTGACGACACCCTACAGCTTTGAGAGTGTGGTGGGAATTTTCCATGCCATCGAGGCGCCCATCACCTTTATTGATGGCGAGACATTCTACGGATTTGAAGATTGGTATGATGGAGATACTACAAGACTCAAGAGCTTCCTAGCTACAGAGGAAGAACAAAGCTTCACAGCGAGGTTTCTTGATATAGAGCTGGGCAAAGGCACTGGTCTCCTTGGTCTCTACCACAAGACGACCGGTCCAGCGTTTTTTATAGATGATCCACGGTTTCATCGCGTGGACAGCATCATTGACTTTCAGTGGGGATTTGGGTCGCCAGATGAAGATCTCATCGAGGGTGATGAGTTTCACGTACTGTGGTCTGGTGAGCTTGAGGCGCTCTTCACTGGTTGGCATGACCTCTATATCAGCTCAGATGATGGCTCGCGTCTCTATATCGACGATGAGCTCCTCATTGACAACTGGAACTACCAAGCAGAACAAGAGCTATCCGCAAGAGTCTGGCTGGAAGCTGGGATGCGATACAAGATCAGACTGGAGTACTTTGAAGGTGGTGGATTGGCAGCGATGAGATTCTCTTGGAGATCAGATCTACTGCCCAAGAGTATCGTACCAAGCACACAGCTATACCCTAGTGAATATTTGCCACCCGAGTCAGGATTTGCTTTCAGAGAGAGTCCGAGCTTGGTTGAGGATGAGATTAACATCTCTTCTTATGCAGAGTATCCAGTGCGTATGGACTTCAAGGTATTTACCATGGACGGCCGTGAAGCACTGGTAGGCGAGTGGAACATCGGACAATTCTATGAGAACAATCGTGTCGATGTCTCAGAACTTCCACAAGGCAAGTACTTTTTGGTCTATTGGCTCAATGGAAACCCAAGCGTATTCCCATTCGTCAAGATCTAGGAGTGAATTCCCCAAGAGCTGTAAGTATCAATGCCGCCAATAGTGACTTGACGATACCACCTGGGACAAATACAAGGGCACCGTCGACCAAAGAAGTAGTCAGGGCTACATCTAGATTGATGTACAATCCGAGTACGCCACAAAATAAGATCACCACATGAGCCCAAAAGAATGCTAGCACTCTACGGAAGAATCCTGTAGGAGCACAGGCCGCAATCAATACGGCAGGAAAGAAACCAAGCAAATATCCAAGACCCGGACTAGAAAGCAGCGCCAGACCTCCTGGGCTCGACGAGAAGACGGGTAATCCGCAAAAACCCAAGACAAGATAGAGCAAGACTACCCAAAGAGCAGCATCTCTTCCCACAATACGTGGTACGAGCATGAGCACCAAACTCTGGAGAGAGATACTGAGCCACGAGAGTCCTGGATCCCACTCGATCTTACTGCTCATAGCTAAAGCCAGGATCGCCAGTGCGATGCGGATGATCGTCATGATCTGAATCTACTGAGCCGTCTGACTATTAAGATTCCGATACATGCCAGTACAGATGGCAGCATGACAGTGTAAAACTCATTTTGCAAAACGCGCAATCCATGATCACTGAAGAAACGCTGCCAGCGAATAGAGCTCACTTTGATCATCCGCCATGGTAAGAAGTATCTCTCATTGTCAAAGGGAATGAAGAATCCTATGCCCATACCACCAGTGGTCATGGCATCTAAGAAGCCGTGACTCGCCGTACAAAAGAAGTAAAAGAGAAAGAGTCCGATCCACTGCTTGAGCAAAGATCGACGATGGAAGATCTCCACCAAGAGTATAGACCAAATGACCGCGAAGAAGATCGAGTGTGTCATCCCACGATGGCCCCAGACATCACCATATTCAACCCCAAATCGGAAACCGATCACGTCCAGATCTGGCATCACACTCGAGAAGACACCCAAAACTAGAACCTTGGCTGTCCAGGAGGCTGGCCTGGTGGCAAGATATGCGCTGCCTGCAACGACGGCATGAGCAAATGCTGATGCCATTACTTCTGGCTTGCCTTGCGAAAGCCAATGCCACGGCGACCAAACTGCAGCTTATCCTTGTCCATCTCAAAATTGCGGACGTCAGCTAAGGTGACGAGCTCCATTTGGGCGGAAGCCCTAGCCCCTTCATCTAGCTTGGCAAATCGTAGATTTTGATACTTCACGAGCTCATCGACGAGCTTACGGATCACACGGGCATTGCCAAAGTATTGATCACGAAACTGATGCAGAAATCCGATGTAGTCTTGCAGGTAGCCCGTCGCATCAGTCTCCAGACGGAGCTGCTGATGATCGAGCATAGACTCAGCGATCTCAAACAACTCTGAGGCACTGTAATCTTCAAATCTGAAGCTCCGATCAAATCGCGAACTCAGTCCCGGATTCATCTTGAGGAATGAGGCCATATTGTCCGGATAGCCAGCAGCAAAGACGAAGAATTCTCCTCTCTGATCTTCCATCCGCTTGAGAAGAGTCTGGATCGCTTCATCACCAAAATCTCCCATACCCGAGGTGCGCATATTGAGCGCATATGCCTCATCGATGAAGAGCACTCCACCGAGGGCCTCTTCTATTCGCTCTGCCGTCTTGATCGCCGTCTGTCCGACGTAGCCCGCTACGAGTCCCTGACGATCAGTCTCTACCATGTGACCTCTCTCGAGGATCCCGAGTGCCTTGTAAATCTTAGTGAGGATCCGCGCGACAGTCGTCTTACCAGTACCCGGATTACCTACGAAGAGACTGTGCAAATAGTACTTGTGCAGTACATCTTTGCCTGTCTCCAGATGATAGCGCACGAGCTCGGCAGTCTCCTTGATTTCTTTCTTGATGCTCGTCATACCGATCAGTCCATCAAGTTCAGTCATGGCTTCTGAGAGGAGCGCTTCGTCGATTGGTAGCTTGAGGCGCTTTCGCGCAAATGTCACGTCGACTTGATTCACGTCTTCGAGCTCTATGGTCTCTAATTGAGACTTGGGCAGGTCCGCCGGATTTTGTAAATCCATGATTCTCAGACCCATATTGATCTTTGCCTTCTCCACAAGATCATGGATAAAGCGCGCATTGCCAAAGCTTCGATCGCGTTCCCTGAATGCCTTGATGATGATCTCTTCGATGCGATCCTTGGCGCCTGATGAAAGTACGGTCTCTTTTTCGGCGCAAGCCAAATCCGCTATCTGTAGCAGCTCCTCTGGCAAGTAATCAGGAAACTCGTAGTGCAACTTGAAGCGAGACTTGAGTCCTGGATTGCTATCGAGGAATGTCTTCATCTCCTGTGGATATCCCGCCACCACGACGACCATATCTCCCTCGCCGTCACTCATCTCTTTGACCAGCATCTCTACTACCTCTCTCCCAAAGTCCTTACTATCATCCTTGGCACGTGCCAAGGAGTAGGCCTCATCAATAAAGAGGACGCCTCCGCGGGCTTTTTCAAAAGCAGCCTTGACTTTGGGTGCTGTCTGCCCTATGTACTCCCCTACGAGATCTACGCGATCTACTTCCTGGACATGACCTCGAGATAGTAGCCCCATCTCTTTGTAGATTTTGCCCAGCATACGTGCGATCGTCGTCTTACCAGTCCCTGGATTACCTATAAAGACGCTATGGACATTGATATCTTCTTCTTCTTTGAACCCACGATCCTTCCGCAGCTGGACAAAGCGGATATACTTCGACTGATCTCTGACCTTTTGCTTGATCTGGGAAAGGCCGACAAAGCGATCCATCTTGGCCATGAGCTCATCAAAACTCTCATCGTCTTCATCTTCACCAATGAGCGTGCGAGGATGGATTTCACCAGGCATGAAGACATAGGGAAATCCTTCCTCATGATCATCATCCACTTCAAAGGGAACCGTTGCAAGCAGTCGATTCATGAACACGATCTCACAAGTGTAGCTCCCATAGCGCCAAGAGCCTTTGATATTAGAGCCCCAACCGGCTGAGATGCTAATGTATTCTTGCCCATCTTCGACTTTTTGAAGTCTTACGACCTGACCTTTGAGCTCTCGAGCCTCGTTGTAAAACTTGACGAATAGCTCGCAATTCCACTTCTCGTCGATGTTGAGATTTTCTAAGAGGATCTCAAGATAGATGTATCGGGTCTGTTCGCTCGAGAAGGTATGATAGTACTGGCGGTCGTCTTCATTGACATCATCATACTGACCTTCATAGGTCTTGAGAGAGGATAACTTCATGTAAGGCTCTCCACCTTCGAGTCCATGGTCTCCCTTGTCCTCTACATAAAAGTATTTAGTGGCAACCAGACTGCCATCGATGTATGCTTCCCAGTAGTATGTACCTTTTTTCCAGAATACACCTTCTTTCTTGTTGCCCCATCCCTCTCGGATGTATGCGACGTGCTCATGCTTGGAGATTTTGCGCTGGATATTGAGCGCACATATTTCTCGCGGAGTCTTGGCTTGTTCATAGCACTTCAGCTGTACCTGCACTTCCCACGAGTCGACATCATACATCTTATTGATGAACGAGAGCTCAGCATAGATGTAACTGGTCTCAAATCGATCGAAAACCTGGCGATACTTCTTTTGATTGTCTGCGAGCCATTCTGTGCTAGCGTAGGCCTTGAGCTCTTTGAATCTATAGAGTGATGCCGGTGTCTTCTTTATCCCTTCTTCCATTCAGAAACGTAATTTTACATTCGTCCTCTTACCTACTTTGAAGGTAGGTGTTTTTTTGTCTCCAGAAACTGGATATCGCCAATGAGTGAGTCTTCTCCAAGACTCGAACTTATCAGCAAGTTTCACGAGAATGAACCCTCGGATCAATTGACTTGTTCCGAGCCTAAATGTAAAACGACTGAATGGCTAAAATCCTATTCACATTTGAAGATAAATCGATAGAGTCTAAGACCGTCGAGACAGAAGCCAAGGGCTACTCGATCCTCGAGTTGACCGAAGACTTTGACGTACATCTCAATCACAACTGTGGAGGTGTCTGTGCGTGCAGTACTTGTCACGTGTATGTCAATGCCGGCGAAGACTACCTCGAAGAGATCAGTGACAAAGAAGAGGACTTTATCGATCGTGCTATCAATCCCAGGCTAGAATCTCGCCTTGGATGCCAATGCGTCATACTTGATGAGGATGCTGTCATCGAAGTCGAGATCCCAGATCAATCACAAATCATCGGACACGAACACTAGCTCATGCCATTTCACGATATAGACGACATGCCCATCGAGTGGCCAGATCACGAAGACATCGCTATGAAGCTCTACGAGCGCTTTGGTGACGAATTTGGCGAAAGCAAGATCTATCGCATCAGATTTACAGATCTCCTCGAGTGGATCTTAGAGATTCCAAATTTTGAAGGGAAGCGAGAGGACTGTAGCGAGGCTCATCTGGAGCTCATACAAGCCAAGTGGGTCTACGAATGGCGTGACAACCAGTGAGTCAAGAAGCACATATCTGGGCCAAGTTGTCAAAGGTGAAGGCCTTTGTCTTTGACGTAGATGGCGTACTGACTGATGGGAAACTCTTGGTCACAGAATCAGGTGAACTCCTACGATCTATGAACGTGCGAGATGGACTTGCTATGAAGAAAGCCATTGTGTCTGGCTATCAAGTTCATATCATCACAGGAGGTAGCTCACAAGGGGTAAAGTCTCGTCTCGCAGCTCTTGGTTGCCATAGCATCCATCTCAAGGCACATGACAAGCTTCCAATCTTGCAGCAGTTGATGACAGATCACAATCTGCTGTCGGATGACATCTGCTACGTCGGAGATGATCTTCCAGATATACCCTGTATACAGCATGTAGCAGTAGGTGCGGCTCCTGCGGATGCAGCTCATGAAGTGCTAGAAGCAGCGGAGTACATCTCTAAGGCCCGCGGTGGACGAGGAGTGGCGAGAGAGTTGATTGAGAAGGTGATGCGGATGCATGGGAAGTGGTGACCGGCTGAGCCCGTAGGGGTTGAACCCACCCCGGCCCGCGCCGGAGGTCGGCAAGCTTCTTGAAATGGAGAGAGAGTTTTCAACTGTGTTTAGGACGATACAAGATGCCGTAGGCGGTAGGGCGTTGTTAAATTTCTCACTAAAAGGTACTAAGGCCAGTTCTTAGTGAGGTTAACAAGTCGAAGAAATCCGTCGTACGCCAGCTCGCGGCAAATGGAGACGAGACGTCTTGGGTCGTAAGACCCATCGAGCCCGTCGGAGTGCGCTGAGGGCCTTGTGCGCAGGTAAGGAGCCTTGCGTGAGACTAGCATTTATTGGTACTTTTTGTTGCAATGATAACTGACCGATCCCATCGGTTCGATGCCCACAAGTGGCATCGAAGGGAAGGCACCGCAAGGCGGGTGAGAAGGATTAAACAAGCCACATTACCAAGAAGGAATCTTACATCAAAGATGACTTAATCTGATACTTTGCCTTGATGCAAAGTATCCAAAAATCAAGAAGTCCAAAAGCGGTTGGCTCATCATTCTGTCTTCCGTCAGCTCGTGGCAAACGGAGCCGTCGCCGCCTATACCTCCGGTCGGTAGGCTCCCTGAAGGGATTAAGAATTTGTCCACAGTATACAGGACGATACACAGTATTAAAGACACGACAGACACAAGATATCCTTCCCCTTTCAAGGATGACCGACTGATCCCGAAGGGTCGATGCCCTCAGGTGGCATCGAAAGGAGGGAACCGCGAAGCGGATGAGTTGGCGACTGATCCCGAAGGGTCGATGCCCTCAGGTGGCATCGAAAGGAGGGAACCGCGAAGCGGATGAGTTGGCGACTGATCCCGTAGGGGCGATGCCCTCGGGCGGCATCGAAAGGAGGGAACCGCGAAGCGGATGGGGTGACCGACTGATCCCGTAGGGGCGATGCCCTCAGGTGGCATCGAAAGGAGGGAACCGCGAAGCGGATGGGTTGGCGACCGTTCCCGGAGGGTTGATGCCCTTAGGGGGCATCGAAGGGAAGGAACCGCGCAGTTGGTGGGTAGCCCGCCGAAGGCGGATGGGATCCCAAAAAACCCTTTCCTTTGCTGCCATGATCCACAAACTCAGACTCCTTCGTCTGCCCAATCTCTTTATCATCGTGTGCACTGTGGTGGCCGTACAGGTCTATCTGTCTCGCACAATGGAGTCCAGCGCATTCGGTCTGGAATCAGCAATCTTGACAGGTGTGGCGATCTCACTGGTGGCAGCAGCAGGATACGTGTTCAATGATATCGAAGATCAGGAGGCTGACGAACTCAATAATCCCGAGGCTCGAATGATCGGTAAGCATGTCGATGAAGCTGAGGCTCAAAAGCTTGCCATCTGGTGCATCATCGGAAGTGGGCTGATCAGTGGTGCACTTGTATCCTATCATCAGCTGTACTGGCCAATATTGCTCTTGCCAGTCGGCGGCTTGCTATTACTTGTTTATAACAAGCTAGCTCAATACTGGCCTCTTGTCGGGAATCTGATCGTGGCACTTCTTTGTGCTTCTGTGATCTTCTTGGCACAAGAGCTTTACTTTTCTTTGATGCCAGGTATCGAGAGGACTTGGTCTCTCACTGGGAATCATACAAGACCTGTGGTGTTCTTGGGTGCCTTTGCCTTTGTCTTGTCGGTCTATCGAGAGATCATGAAGGATCTGGAGGATCTTGAGGGTGATCGCCACGTAGGCGCCAGTACGGTAGCCATTGCCTTAGGGGAAGCACCGGCGCGTATCATGGCCGCGGCGATGATGTTGAGCATCATCGTGATGCTGGGAGCACTCGCCTGGTGGCTGATTCAGGATTCACGCTCGATCCTCGCATTGTTCTTAGTGAGTTTCATCCTGGTTCCGCTTATCATCGCCTTCGTCTATGGTGCCTGGGGAAGGACCCGATTTGAATATGGCAAAGCCAGCATGTGGTCTAAGCATGCGATGTTTATGGGGCTGGTGTTTTTGGTGGTTTTGGGGGTGGTGTGAGGAAAACCGCATATTAGTAAGCATCCTTGCGATCCACGATCTCCAAAACTTCAACTATCAATATTTGATCCTTGATGCTATATATGATCCTAAAGTTCCCAGATCTCAGTCGCCACAAATTGTCATAACCCTTGAGCTTTAAACAAGCTTTTGGTCTTGGCTCAATTGCGAGATTTTGCAAAGCAACTGCAATCCTCTTCGTATCTTTTTTTGACAGTCTCTTGAGTTCCTTCTTAGCTGATCTCGTCACAAGAACTTTATAACTACTCATCCAATTTGCCTTCTATCACGAGCTCTTTTAAAACCTCATCCAAAGGATAAGACTCCTCATTTCGTCTCGAATAGGCTACTAGGCCATCAAGCATGTCTTGAATATGATCAGAGTCAAACATGTCTAGGTCAATCTGAACATATCGTCGATTGTTGGTTCTGTCATGAATGATGGATATCCCTTCCATGATGATGAGTTTGTCTAAAAGTAACATGAAAGCTCCAAGATTAATTCAATCTGTATCATTTGTTAAGAGTGGTCTCCATTGTAGAGTAAACACATACGCGTATAGCACGGATCCGAATCTCAATTTGAGGTTTAAGACATCTATCTTCACACGCAAGCGGTGGTCTTCTTGGGAGCCTTTGCTTTTGTGCTATCAGTATATCGGGAAATCATGAAGGATCTCGAAGACCTAGCAGGTGATCAGAAAGTAGGCGCTAAGACGGTGGCAATCGCTTTTGGAGAAGGACCGGCACGCATCATGGCAGGTGCCATGATGATTATCGTCCTAGCTATGATCGGAGTGCTCGCCTTGTGGTTTATCCAAGAGTCTCAAGCAATCCTGGCTCTATTTCTTTTGAGCTTTATCCTCGTGCCACTTGTCATCGCCTTCATCTATGGAGCTTGGGGTAGGACTCGCTTTGAATACGGCAAGGCCAGCATGTGGTCCAAGCATGCCATGTTTATGGGACTGGTATTTTTGGTGGTGCTGGGGGTGGTGTGAGCAGCTTGATGGAAGACGGGTGGTCGATTGATTGATATTGATCTGAAAAATGTAAATCAACTAGTGGTCAGTGCTCTCATAGCATTGAGGATCAGGCGTAGCAACCCGAGGAGGAACTCCTCGGGGAATCGGACAAGCCGACCTCGGCAAACTCGTCGGAACTTCTGATGACATCATCGGTAAATACGAACGTGGTGAGAATATGCCTTCTATCGAAGTAGCTGCCAAGATTGCTGAAGCACTCAGTGTCACTCTCGACTACCTCGTCAAAGACGGCGAGTACGAACAGCTCGACACAGCCTCCCTAAAAAGACTGAAGGAAGTCGAGAGACTCCCTTCTGATCTCAAAGAAAAAATCTATTTCTTCATCGATGTCACCGTCCGCGACTTTAAGGCATCTAAGGCCTATGCGACTTAAGAAGTTCATCAAATAAACTGATCATTACAGCTCAATTACCCTCAATAAGCATAAAATCTTCAAAAGAACGACTTTCAACTCTCTCAGCCTTCATATCGGCCTTGAGGAAACGTTCTCCTTTGATCTCTATACTTTCAAATAACTTTTGATATTCACTTTCCTGCCTCCCTGATGGTCTTTTATCGAAAATCGTAAGCTCGTACAAATCTCCGTCGACAACCTTATACCAAGAATTGTAAACCTCCGAATCCGACTGTGATGAATCAAAATAAGCCTCATGATATTGAAGCCCTCCCGAAAAATGCTCCAAGTTAAAAGTATAAAACAGATAACTTACGG
>JAHDGU010000023.1 GCA_020627535.1 Saprospiraceae bacterium | reverse complement strand
CTTGACTTGTTTAATATAATTAATCGGTCTCTTAGTCATTCAGGGCACACAATGATAGAAATCGGCTTCCACTCACGAGCAATCAATTTATGCTTGGCATGAATCTCCAAAAAGACGCCTGGCTGCTTGATATTGAAGCATACTATCGCAATAGCGAAAATTCGCTTTTGCATGTTAATGTAGAAAATGGCTTTGACCTAGATAATCGACTCCCTGATAGAAATCAAAAATACCTTCTCATAGCTGGATCCAAAAATGTGATAGGCTTTGACATGACACTGAGATATGTAGCCAAGATGTACGAATCTTGGATATCATACACTTGGAGCAAATCTCAGTCGCAATATGATGAACTCTTTGGCGGAGACCTATTTCCATCTGTCGATGATCGCAGACATCAGATCAGTTGGACACAACTTATTGACGCTGGTCAATGGCAATTCTCCGCAGTCACAAATTGGGCATCAGGAAATCCGTTTTTACCACTGCCTGACCCATCAAGAGAGAGAAACCGCCAGCTGCGAAGTGTAGAAGAATTTGAAAGATTACCGGCCTACCTTAGGATCGACCTCAATGCTGATTATCAATTTCAGCTTGGTGACACTCCTGCATTTGCTGGAATATCCCTGATTAACCTGACTGACCATGCCAATGTAGCCTACAGACAACAAACTTTGTCATTAGAAAATATGGACAAGAGACTTTCCCTGTCGAATGAACTACTCCTCCAGGGATTCAATTGGAATGTGTCCTTCGGATTGAGCTTCTAAAGATCTACATCAGATCAGCGTCGTACTTGTTTTTCTTCTTTAATCGACTCTCAAAGTTTTTACTCATAGAGTCAATGTAGCGCTTGTCACCTGCCAGCAGAAAATTAATCGGCACCATCTCGCCCTCATCATCATAGTCATATTGCTCTAGAATGATCAATGAATCATCTATGATGACCACATTATCGTTATTCACTAGTGGACGTCCTTCAAAGTAGAGTTTCATCGCGTCAGCTTCCATACAGGCCTGAAAATGCTTAAAGGTATTGCAAGCAAAAAAGTCGTCGTTCTTGCCTCTCGCGTCGGCGTAAAATTCCTCGTTCCCCGAGCTCTTATAGAACTTACTCGTATGCAATCCTACCAGAGCCTTGTACTTGATGTCACTGGCAATGATATGCTTCTCAAGTTCCTTGTACAGCGTCACCTCGGACTCAAAGATATCATCAAACTGCACGGTATTGACCGAGCTGAGATACATCGTAATGCTCTTATCCGCTCCCAGCAAATAGGCAAAAAGCGCCTGTATATACGCCTCCTTGTCCTTGGGATCATACTCCACAAATTGCACGAACGGATCTATATGTAGTGTCTTCATGATATCTCTTGTGTTTGCTCAAATTTAGCCAATTGTACACTTCTTCACATCGCATCTTACGGCTTTCGCCCAAATGAACTTACCTTGTCATGTGCTTGGCCCTATACAAATAGTAATATGTGACGACCACCAGATCGTGATTGATGGCTTGAAGCTTATCCTTGAGCAGTTTGATGACATATGTGTTAAATCAAGCTTCACTCATGCACAAGAGCTGAACTCATATCTCAAGCAAGAGAGTGCGGATGTTCTGTTACTAGACATCAACATGCCAGATCTAGATGGGATTTCGGCCGCAAAAGTGCTGGCACAGGACCATCCCGATCTCAAGATCATTTTCCTCTCCATGATCAATCAGCTAGACATGATCGGCGTACTGCAGCAGACGTCCGCCAAGGCATATCTCCTCAAAAATGCAAGCCCTGATGAGCTCTACTTGGCAATCTATAAGGTCTATAACGGAGGCATGTACTTTGATGATCGAGTCATTGAGCTTGATCCCGAGCCTCCTATACAAACCAGACCCAAACCCAAGATCACCAAAAGAGAAAGGGATGTTCTCAGACTTATTGTGGCAGAACACACAGCACCTGAAATTGCCAAACTCCTATATATCAGCACTGGAACTGTAGAGACGCATCGCCGCAACCTGATGAGTAAACTCTGTGTAAAAAATACAGCTGGGCTTGTACGAGAGTGTCTTACCCACGGACTACTGGACGTATAGACTGAACATATGACGCCTCTTGGAGCATGGATAAAAAAGATGATGGAATAGAGAAAACATTTTGCTGTCTCAATGCACGTGACAGAGATTTTGCTAAGCTTGGTAGACTTTATTTGCATGAAGGCAATTGGCAAGGACAACAAATTGTAGCCAAGAAATGGGTGCAAGAGTCAACCCAAATTGATGAGACCAATGGAAGTGCGTGGTATTATCAGCATCAATGGTGGTTGCCCTCAAAAAACGGAGATTTCATGGCAGAGGGAATCCTAGGTCAATTCATTTATGTCAATCCAGAGAAAGATCTCATCATGGTGCGTCTAGGAAAAAAATATGGCGACACAGATTGGTCCAGTGTATTTCTTAGTATCGCTGAGAGTTATTGATCTATTATGCCTCTCTTCTTGCCTTGAGTATTTTGGCGAAAGCCGCGAGGACCATAAAGACAAACAAAAACAGAGCCATCCTTGCTATGAGGTCTCCCCACTTCGTATAGAATGTCCAATGGGAATTTTGTGAGACCTCCGCCACCAGACTTCCCTCTTCGTTGTAGTCTAGAGATTGAATAATCTTGCCATGTGGATCAATGACTGCTGATATACCCGTATTGGCCGATCGCAGTATGTATTTGCGTTGCTCGATCGCCCGCATCGTCGCAAAAGCCAAATGCTGTCGATGTCCTGGCGTATCATCCCACCAGCCATCATTGGTGATGATGGCCAAAGTCTTAGCTCCCTTGCGCACATATTCACTCACATAGTCTCCATAGACAGATTCATAGCAAATAATGGGAGCTATTGGACCAAAAGGATGATTCAAGTTGGAGCGTGTCCTTTGACCCTCAAGACCATATACAGATCCACCGAGTGCATTGATCCACGACTCCAAAAAAGGAAAAAGATTCCTATAAGGTAATTTCTCCGCGCCTGGCACCAACTTGCTCTTGCGGTAGATTTGACTTTTGCTAGTACTCGCCTGGAAGTACATTGCGACGTTAGCTCTTTTCCAATAGCCCAAGCTTCCATCCGAAAACTGATATGGTCTTACATGAGGACTTTGATCATCCTCAGTGGTAAACTTGGCCGCGTCAATTCCTGTCAGCAGACCTACATTGGGATTTGACTCTAGGAATGCCTCAATCTTCCGCATAGCTTGATAGCGATTCAAATTATCGATATCCACTAGACCAAAACTGGTCTCAGGATAGATGAGCACATTCACCTGATCAACAATGTCTTCACTCAGCTCAATAAATCGATCTGCCTGAATACTCTCATCGATTTCAAATTTCTCATAGTGCGGCTCGAAATTGGGTTGAATGACTCCAAATTTCACAGTCTCGTGTGTATCATAATCCTTGGTCAGCAGCACTAGTGAAATCACCATTGGAAGTATCAGGACCAGTCCAAGTGTAACAAGTTTTTTCGGCTCTTTCTCCTTCTGTATGAATAATTGAAACACAAGGAAATTGACCAAAAGAATCCATAGGCTTCCTCCAAAGGCGCCTGTATACTCATACCATTGAATAAAAATGGGGTACTGACTCAGTGCATTACCAAGATTGAGCCATGGAAAGGAAATATCCCACGACAGATGGAAAAGTTCAAAGCACGTCCACACAGCAAACAAAATCGGAAACTGGTATCTTCCTCCAAGGATACTGCGCAGCTTACTATATATTAAAAACGTCCAAGTCATCAACAAGGCATTCAAGATGAATGTGAAAATGCTTGCAGAAAAGCTCGTATTCATCAGCCAGAAGACACTCGTGATATTCCAAAAGAAAAACGTATTGAAAGCATAAATGAATAAACCCTTTTGACCTGATTCGCTTCGCTCTCTCTCGATCATCAAAAGTGGCACGAAAGCCAGAAACATACAGAAAGTGAACGGTTGATCTGGAAATCCTAGATAGAAAAGCAGTCCACTCAGCGCACTGAGCAAAAAATGCCTGGTGGCTAGAGCTCCCCGATAAATCCATCTGAAAGCAATAAGATTCAGAAAACCCCAAACGCCAAGATTGAGCAAAAGTGGCCTATACCCCCAGAGCGGCAATTCTAGCATCTGATAGGTCATCAGTGCTACAAGAAAAATCAATAAGCCTCCCAGCGCTAGCTTCATCCTATTGGCGTCAATCTTCATTCCTTCTCATCTATTTCGCATCAGACCTGAATCTGTCGGATACCAAATTATTGACATTCCTAGATTTTAGAAAATATATACAGAACCATCACCACAAAAAGTGTCAACATGAAAAACGCATAGGCAACTTCGAGCATGACATACTTCTGAGATATGCTACGACTCATGAAATAATTGAATCTGGTAAGATTGCCAAATTGCAAGTCCTGAGAGGCCATGACCTTGTTCATAGACTTTTCATACTCTTCAAACGCTACATTCTCGATCAAGAAAAAATTGTTTTCCTCAAGCAGAGGATACTTAGGCTTGATGATTTTATTGAGCACCTTGTACAGGGTATAACTAAACGGTTTCGCTACCATGATCGCAAAGAGGAGGGACAATGACAATCCCACGATCAATACAGGCAGAATGAATTTGTTTAAGCTAAGATCTGCACTGAGAAATCCCTCCACCACAATGAGACTCGATACAATGGTCGTATTCAAGCGGACCAATATCGCCGCTTTCTTATCGGCAATCGATATCGAACTCATGAGCATCCTATTCTGATTTTTCAGATAGGTATCCATGGTCTTACTCTTGGCAGCCTTCTTCACGGTCTCAGCTTGACTCTTGGCGACAACGGAATTTCCTTGGAGCCCCTTGGTAACAACTTGAGTCTCGACAGCCTCGATTGGAGCTTCCACTACACCCTTACTTGGAGATACACTATCCGCTTTGATCTTTTTTGTCATGATGCCACGAGTTTATTAGCCTCCGCCTATTCTAGCCGAGAGCCACATTCGCGTTGAAAGATATAATAACTAGACGGCCTAGTAGGCTTATCGGACTACAAATCCTTTTGCAAAGCCCTCTGAGGGCGATACAAAGGCGAGCTTACCTGCTTCATTCTCTGCCATGAGGATCATGCCCTGGGATTCTACGCCTCTCATCTTGCGAGGAGCAAGATTGGCCACGACGACTACCGCCTGTCCAGGAAGATCGGCTGGATCAAAGTGCTCAGCAATACCTGAGACGATGGTTCTCTGCTCTGAACCCATGTCGACGCTCAGCTTCAGAAGCTTGTCCGTCTTAGGCACTTTTTCTGCCTCCAAGATCGTGGCAGTGCGCAGATCAATTTTGCTGAAATCATCAAATACGATTTCGGACTTGATCGGGGGCAAAGAGCTATCAACTTGAGAACTTGCTTCTTGCATATTGGCCTTCGCTTTCAATTCTTCAACTTCAGCTTCGATCAACTTATCATCGATGCGTGAAAATAAATGCTCGGAAGCTGATATCTGGTGACCACTCGGCAGGATGTGTTCTCCCTCGGCCATTTGATTACCAATCTCAAGGAGCTCTCCTTGGCCCTTGAGGGGCTCGAGTGCCAGCATGGATCTCAGCCTTGCAGATGCTTGCGGCAAATACGGCTCCATCAAGACTGAGAGCAGAGTCACATATTGGATGGCGAGATGCATGACGACCTTAGTACGCTCTGGATCTTCTTTGACCAGCTTCCACGGTGCATTGAACTGCAAGAGTTGATTGCCATAGGAGCTGATCTCAAGTAGTGACTTCAAGCCATCCCTAAATTGAAATCTCCTGATCTTCTGCGAATAGTCATGAAGCTGATCAAAGAGAAATAAATATTCACTGTCGTGAAATGCAAATTCGTCTTCACTTCTCGGACCCGCTATATCTAGATCTTCGTCAATTTCTGGTACGACACCGTCGTAGTATTTGTGCGTAAGCACGAGCACCCGATTGATGAAATTGGCCAAATTATTGACGAGCTCATTATTATTAGCTTCCTGAAATCCCTTCCACGAAAAATCACTGTCTTTTTGCTCTGGCATATTCTTGGCCAGATAGAATCTCAGCTCGTCCTCTTTCCCCTCCCATTCTTTGAGATAGTCATTGACCCAAATAGCCCAATTCCGAGAAGTACTCAATTTCTCTCCTTCGAGATTGAGAAACTGATTGGCCGGCACATTTTGCGGAAGCACATATCCTCCGTGCGCTTTAAGGATGGCAGGGAATATCAAGCAGTGAAAAACAATATTATCCTTGCCTATGAAGTGAATCAGACTGCTGTCTTCTGATTGCCAGTAGTCTTTCCAGTCTTTATCATTTTGCTTGGCCCACTCCTTGGTGGCAGAAATATAACCGATGGGCGCATCCATCCATACATAGAGCTTCTTGCCATCACTGCCTTCTATTTCCTGCGGCACATCGACTCCCCAGTCCAGATCTCGCGTCATCGCTCTTGGCAAGAGACCATTGTCCAGCCAGGATTTGCATTGTCCCAGTACGTGATTCTTCCAAAGACTCGCATCATGCAACTCCTTACCGTCGAGCTTGCCTTGTTCGATCCATTCTCTGAGCCAAGCTTCATATTTCTGCAATGGCAAGTACCAATGGAAGGTCTCTTTTAAAATCGGCTTGGCGTCAGTGATCGTCGACTTTGGGTCAATCAGCTCATTGGGAGAGAGAGACGACCCACAGTTTTCACATTGATCTCCGTACGCCTTATCATAGCTACACTTGGGGCAAGTCCCTGTGATATATCGATCTGCAAGAAATTGCTCCGCCTCAGGATCGTAGTACTGCTCGGATGTCTGCTTCTCAAATTCACCTTGTGCTTCGAGGTGCCGGAAAAACTCCTGACTTGTCTCGTGATGAATCTTCGCTGAGGTGCGATGATAGATATCAAAGGAGATATTCATGCCTCTAAAGGCCTCCTCGAAGAGCACATGATATTTGTCTATGATTTCCTGAGGAGAGACACCTTCTTGTCGCGCTCTGATCGTGATGGCCGCACCGTGCTCATCAGAGCCACAGACATACACCACGTCCTTGCCCATGAGGCGCTGAAAACGTACGTAGATGTCTGCAGGAAGATAAGCTCCTGTCAGATGCCCGATATGCAATGGACCATTGGCATACGGCAGTGCAGAGGTGACCAAGATCCTTTGAGCGTTGTACATGGGCGGGCGAAAAAGCTTCCTGCGAAATTAGCACAACTATTTGCTTCGTCTCTCATGTATTCCCAAAAAGAATTTGATCCACGACGCGACTTTATCTACGGTGCCTACATCCGCTACATCTCATCAGAAGCAGCACTGACACCAAGACCAAATTTGGAAATGAATCCCACTGTGTATTGACGATTGAGAAAGTCAAATGACTTCTCCTCTGACTCGCCATAGAGCCAGCCGATATTGCCCCTCACCGCAAATCTGTCATTCTTTGTGCGGTATTCCAAGATGAAGTTGGCCGCAAAGGCATCATTGGTGTTGTTGTCCAGTGACCACAAGTACTTGGGCGAAGCCGTGACACTAAATCGATCTGCAACTACGGGCACTGTATAGAGCAGCGTCGGATGCATCTGCCAGAACCCCTCGAGATCCAAAGCCGTCCCTACTGGCCAATAAACTGAAAACTTGTCTTTGATGATCTCATATTTAGGCCCGATGCCAAGGATGTGAGACTCTTCACCGCCTATCGCCGAAAACAAATAGGAATAGGACAATCGCACATCGAGTCTCTCCCGGAGACCATATGCTACTTGTAGACCCAATTGCTCCTGCTGAGCATTTTGCTGATCCGGGTCAGCGCTGTAATTGGCATAGTTGGCTCCGACCTCCAATTCTCCCTCATCTAGAGTCTCTGCCGTCTGGAGATCACCATACGGCGCGACACAAGAAGTAAAGCAAAGGGAAAGAACGAAGAAAAATATGGGCTTGATGGATTGCATGATTGTTGGTTTGAGATTTTGAAATTTTTTTCTAAAGACGTGAGTGGACTGCACATACGTTGATTCCGCACACTTATTTGTTTCGCCTTTTACCAAAGACACCTCCGACCCTGAGGCCAAGCTCTGTTCTTGTCGAAAGATACTTAGAATTGTAGATGCTCCTTAGAGGCTCATTCTTATAGCTCAGCTGAAACTGATGCCGGAGAAATACATCTGCTTTAAATCGATCAGCAATCAACCACTGGTAGCCAACATCAAGATTGAGAGACGCTAGATCAAACTGTCGATAATAATCTCCACCAAAATTTTGTCGAATTCGATCATAGCTGAGACCACCTGCAAGATAGAGACCATCCATCACGGTATTTTTCCCAGTCTTCATAGGAAGAAACCACTTATGTCTGATCGAAACACCATAATTGGAATAAGTCGGCCGATCTTCAAAACTTCGAGGATTGGCTCTCAGGCCGATTTCCAAACTGCGCTGATCCGAGAGTGCCATCTCCCCGAATAGATTGATCTTATCAGATCCGAGGTCAACTAGGTCTATAGACAAGCCAAATTTGGGGCCGGATTTCTGCTGAGCAGAGTCTCGTACCTGAGCATAGGCGCTAAAGCCCAAAACAGAAAAAAGTAAGATTGGGAAAATACTGCCTTTCATGATATACATTTTATAGGGTGAATGATATATCTGACTAGAGCAGGGTCAAGTCCAAAATGGCTGGGTTACTTAAGAAGAGCTTAACAGTCTTAACGGTCATCGACTCCATCGGAATGCAAAAATTACCGATGATATTCTTAGAGAGCCATACCGATGCGCAGTCCTATCTGAGGACTAAAGAAAATATCTTTCGATTGCAGTATCTCCTCAAGATTAAGATGCTCAGTGGACTTATATTGCATTGATCCTCCGACAAATACGTCCACTTTAAAACGGTCTTTGAGCAACCATTGACTCCCAAGATCCAAAGTGACATCAATCGCGTCCTCCAAAAAGTAAGAACTAGAATGTTGACTTTGCCGTCTGTAACGATCATATCCTAATCCTCCGGCAACATATAAGCCTTCTAACGCCAGCTCAGCATTTGACAGGAATGGCAAAAACCACTTGTGCCTCACAGAAAGATTACGATATGAAATTGGTTCGTCTAAATATGATCGGTTTGCCCAGCTCACACCAAACTCAAGACTTCTTCTATGTGGCAGGCTAATCTCTGCGTAGACATTCATCTTACTAGACAAGATATCAACAACATCAACAGAAAGTGCAGATCGCGCTTTGGAGGTCTCCTGACTAGACATAGGGTTTTGTGCTTGCAGGCAGCAGTAAAATGAACTACAAAGAATCATTGAAATAAGTCGCCCGATATACCTGAATATTATATCTGATATCATTGATCTAGATTTCCTCTCATATAGCAAGAGGTCATAGCAGGCAAAAATGGTTGGGTGCATACAATAATAAATGCCGATCCACAAATGTGAATCGGCACCTTATTTCTATCAAACTTGATACTTTACCTACCCTCCAAAGTCATCAAAAGCAATATTCTCTTCTGGTACTCCTAGCTCATCGAGTGTCTTGATGACCGACTGGTTCATCATCGGAGGTCCACAGAAATAGTACTCAATCTCTTCTGGCTCTGGATGATTCTTCAGATATTCTTCATAACATACACTCATGATGTATCCTTTGAAGCCATCACCCGGGCTATCGATATCTTCCTTCACCTGCCAGTTATCCTCTGGCAGTGGATTGTCAAGTGCCACATAGAACTTGAAGTTGGGGAAGTTCTTCTCGATCTCTCTGAATTGATCAATGTAAAACAGTTCTCTCCTCGTACGACCGCCATACCAGTATGACACCTTGCGATCGGTTGTCTTCAATGTGTGGAAGAGGTGGAAGAGGTGTGATCTCAATGGCGCCATTCCGGCACCACCACCGATGTATACCATCTCCTTCTTCGTCTCCTTGATAAAAAACTCTCCGTAAGGACCAGAAATCGTACACTTGTCACCAGGCTTGAGATCAAATACGTAGGAGCTACATACACCTGGATTGACATCCATCCAAGCATTTTTCGCACGATCCCACGGCGGCGTCGCAATACGGATATTGAGCATCACGATATTTCCCTCAGCTGGGTGATTGGCCATGGAGTAAGCACGGAACTGTGGCTCATCATTCTTCATCTTCAGATCCCATAGACCAAATTTGTCCCACTCAGACTGAAACTTGTCTGGCGTATCATGGTGCTCGGGATGCGCAGAGATATCCATATTCTTGAAGTCTACTTCTACCTCAGGGACATCGATCTGGATGTATCCTCCAGACTCAAAGTCAAGCGTCTCACCTTCTGGCAATTTGACCACAAACTCTTTGATGAAGGATGCGACATTGTCATTGGATACGACTTCGCACTCCCATTTTTTGATACCGAATACCTCTTCTGGTACGCGGATCTCCATATTTTCTCTCACTTTCACTTGGCAAGCAAGACGCTTGTTCTCGGCTGCTTCTTTGCGCGAGAGGTGATTCATCTCTGTAGGCAGTACTTCACCTCCACCAGCATCGACATGGCACTCGCACATTGCGCAAGTTCCACCTCCACCACAGGCAGAAGGAAGGAATACGCTGGAGTCTGATAGCACAGAAAGCAAAGTAGCTCCTGGCTGTACCATGAGCGGATTCTCTGTATCACCATTGACGACGATAGATACCTCACCCTGAGGGACCAGTCTTCTTCTCGCAGCCATGAGGCCAAGGGAAAGCAGCAAAATGATGGCGCTAAAAACAATAAGTGCAACTACAAATAGCATCTGTTTCTTCTGTTTTTATTTTTCAGTGAATACTGTCGTTTTATTTGCCCGTAAGGGCTGCAGGATCAATCCCCATCAGGCTCATGAATGCAATACCCATCAACCCTGTCAATAGGAATGCCATACCGAGTCCTCTGAGTCCTGGAGGTACATTGCTGTATCTGATCTTCTCTCTGATCGCAGCAATCGCGATTACAGCTAGGAACCATCCAAATCCACCTCCGAGACCAAAAGCCACACTATCGATCAGATTGTACTCTCTGGTCACCATGAAAAGAGAGCCACCGAGGATCGCACAGTTTACCGTGATGAGAGGAAGGAAAATACCGAGGCTGTTGTAGAGCGAAGGAGAGATCTTCTCGATGATCATCTCCACGAGCTGTACCATAGAGGCGATGACCGCGATGAAGAGGATGAGCCTCAAGAATGTCAAATCCATACCCATGATTCCACCATCTAGCAGGTAGGTATTGATGAGCCAGTTGATCGGCATCGTGATACCGAGTACAAAAATCACTGCAAGCCCAAGTCCTACAGCCGTCTTTACAGTCTTTGATACGGCAAGGTAACTACACATACCCAGGAAGTATGCAAGAACCATATTCTCGATGAAGGCCGCTTTGATGAATAGATTGAGAAAATCCATAGTATATCTCGTGTAAGGTCTTTCTGAAATTAGATTAGCTGATGTCTACCAGATTTGGTCTGTAAGTCCTTTGGATCCAGATCATGACGGCGATGATAAACATCGCTGCTGGCGGGAATACAAAAAGGTTGTTCGGTGCATACCATCCGAAGAGCCAGCTCTCAGATGTATTGATCAGATAGTCCGCATTGGGACCGATGATCTGCATACCGGCAATAGCACCTTTCCCAAAAAACTCTCTCAGAATGGCCACTGCGACCAGGATCGCACCATAGCCCAGCCCATTTCCAATACCATCGAGGAATGATCTCCAAGGATTATTCGCCATGGCAAATGCCTCGAGGCGACCCATGATGATACAGTTGGTGATGATCAGCCCAATAAATACCGAGAGCTGCTTGTACACATCATAACTAAATGCCTTGAGCACAAATTCTACGACTGTCACAAGCGTGGCAATCACCACGAGCTGCACGATCATCCGTACCTGCTTAGGAATGTGATTTCTCAACATCGATATGATGACGTTACTAAATGCACAGACGAAAATCACTGCGATCGAGATCACCACTGACGGGATCACCTGAGTAGTGACGGCAAGTGCAGAGCAGATACCGAGTACCTGTATGGTAATCGGGTTATTGTCACCAAGCGGATCAGTGATCAGTCTTCTTTCCTTTTTCCCAAATGGCAACTTGGGCTCGTCGGTTTTGACTACTGTAGTTGTTGCTGTCTCAGCCATATTATTTCAGAGTCTACTAGTTCTTAATTATTTGCTTTCTCCCTGGACTTTTTCGAAGTAGGGAAGATAGTCTTGGATACCATTGTACATCATGTCACGGACACCATTTGCTGTGATGGTCGCACCAGTGATACCGTCGACCTCGTACTGCGCATATGCCTCACGTGCTCCTCCTTTTTGTACATTGACGCTGACATACTCGCCAGCAGCATTGAAGATCTGCTTTCCAGCAAATTGTGCGCCGAATGCGGGATTGTCTTTGATCTCAGCCCCGAGACCTGGCGTCTCACCCTTGTGATCAAATGCAACACCGGCCACGGTATTGAAATCATCCTTGATCGCGACATTGCCCCAGATCTTATCCCATAGGCCATTGCCACGCACTGAGGTGACATACACTTTGTCTCCGTTCTCCGCCTGATAGACGAATACTGGAAAGAGCTTGTCCTCCTCAGCTTTCTTCTCTTCTTTGGCCATGTCGATCTCCTCTGCCATACCACTCGGATATCCTGCATTGATGATGATGTCTTGATCGACAGGATCACCTTCAAAGTCTACGACATACTGCTCCACATTGCTGCGGAAGATCTCCTCGACAGCCTCATTCTCAAGGTCCTTGACCTTGTTGGGCAAATAGCTCTCGACGGACGTGAGGACGGCCTTTTTGTTGGCCAAGATTTCATTCACTTTGAATCTCGGTGACAACCACATGAAGAGGGCTGTCAATATAGTACCGACGATGAGCGTCATGGCCAGTACAAATACGATGACACTGTTATTACGCATTCTTCAATCGTTTTGCCATGTTCTTCTGTAGAACATTGTGATCAAATAGTGGGGAGAAAGTATTGAACAGAAGGATCGCTAGCATCCAGCCTTCTGGATAGGCAGGATTGAGCACGCGAATGATCATCCCGACGAATCCTATCATGAAGCCATAGAGCAACTTTCCGCGGGTCGTCCCTGCTGCCGTCACTGGATCCGTAGCCATGAATGCCATCGCAAAGAAGAAGCTACCCATGTAAAACTGATAGTACCATGGCACAGTCATGAATGGCGTCGCGCCCCAAGCATTCATCAAGAGCGCAGAGATTGCTGCACCGATAAACATGCTTGACATGATTCTCCATGATCCGATTCCCATCGCAATGAGATAAATCGCACCGAAGATGATGAATGGCTTGCTCGTCTCACCGATACTGCCCGGGATCGTCCCCCAGAACATCTGGGCCGAACTATAGTGCTGCGTCACGGCTTCCCAGCCATCTTGATAAGCTAGGATCAGCGGCGTCGCCCCTGTAAATCCGTCGGCCACAGTGGCCCCGACGTCATACTGCGCCCCGCCAAACCAGCCAAAGATTGGATTCAATACATTGGTATGTATCCAGCCGTAGTCTACTGCAGACATCGCCTTGGTGCTTTCCAGGCCAGAGACCCATACTTCATCACCAGAAATATCTAGCGGATACGCAAAGAAGATAAACACCCGCGATAGCAGGGCGATATTCCAAATATTCATTCCCGTACCACCGAATGCCTCCTTACCTAGCACAACTGCAAATGCAACAGAGAGTGCCAACATCCATAGCGGAAGATCTGGCGGCATGATCAATGGGATCAACGCACCTGTGACGAGGAATCCTTCTTCAACAGAGTGTCCTTTCTTCGCTGCGTAGAGAAATTCGATACCCAGACCGACCACATTGGCCACCACGAAGAGTGGGATCAACTTGGTCAGTCCGTAAAACAGCTTCAGATGGAAAGCCTGAAAGAGATCTGGATACATCCCGAGCGCTTTGAAGTGCTGGTGACCTATATTATAAGTACCGAATACGTAACACAATTGTAGTGCAATCACGACTTGGAACATCGTACGCTTCAGATCCATACCGTCTCTGATGTGCACACCTTTTCCCTTGGTCACGCTATTGGGCGAAAAAGCAAAAGTGAAGAAGGCATCAAAAGCCGTATGCGCAATCTTCTTGTCTTTGCTCGGTTCGATTTTTTTGAAAAAGTCTAAAAGACCCATATGCTTGATTCTTTGCTTTTATTTGATCTTGATCTCTGTCGTCTAATCTTGTTCGCGTAGGTAGTCGAGCCCATCTCTGAGGATCTCTTGGAGTGGCATCTTGCTCGTACAGACGAATTCACACAAGGCCACGTCTTCTTCTGCAAGCTCTAGGATCCCTAGACCTTCCATACGCTCGATATCATTGCTCATGATGGCCTTCATCAAGTGCTGCGGATAGATATCCATAGGCATCACTTTTTCGTATTGGCCTGTCACGACGAAGGCTCTTGTCTCACCATTGGTATTGGTCGTCACATCATGCTCGATATCCGTGAAGATCGATGATGGGATCGCAGGACTGATACTAGGCTTGACAGCAAATGGAGACAACCAACCGAACATCTCATAGTGATCGCCTTCCTTGACCACAGATACCTGATCGTCGTAAAAATTGACAAACTGATCTCCAGTCTTCTCATCACCACTGAGCAGATCACCAGATACTGCTCTGTACTTGTCATCGCCATCGATCTGACCATTGAGCAGATCGCCGATATTAGCTCCTAGATAAGTGCGCACATGTGCAGGGTCTTTGAGCAGGTTCCCTGTGAGGCTTATGATCCGACTTCCGTCAAATGCTCTGTTCTCGAACATGTTACCTAGCGAGATCACTTCTTGAACTCCGAGTGTCCAGACCACACCATCTCTTCCGACAGGCGCAATGTGATGCATCTGGATACCAACATTGCCTGCAGGGTGAGCACCACTGAAGTAGTGCAGCTTCACGTCTTGCGCTTCCGCAAATGCAGCACTCGGCTTGGACTCTCCATTGCCATTGAGGCCAAGATGGACGCTGCCATCGGTGAGTTTGCTGAGCACAGACAACCCTGTCTGAAATGCCTTTTCGTTGCCACGGATGATCAGCTCACTGTCTGGCGCTCCAGGCGCTGTATCAAATGAACTGACGAATATATCTCTTGGAGTCTCGTCAGGATTGGCGACGATGTCATAGGGTCTTTGCCTGAGCAGAGGCCAAGCACCATTGGCTTGGATGTACTGAGAGAGTTCCTCCCTGCTTGCTGCTTTCCAGTCTATCGCGGGTAATTCCCGATGCTTCTGATCTTTATCCGCAAGGATCACGATCTCAGCGATAGATCTCTTGGCGCCGCGATTGATGGCTACGACTTCACCAGAGACAGGTGCTACATACTTAAGCTCTGGTCTGTCTTTATCGTAGAATAGAGGTTCTCCAGCGAGGACTTCATCACCCACGGCTACATGCAGCTTAGGGATCGGGAAGATGCCGCGGAAGTTTTGAGGCTGGACCGCATATCGATTGACTTTTGCTTCCGCAAAATGTGCTGCTGGCGCCCCCTCTAGCTTGATATCATGTCCTGCTTTGAGCACATGTGTGCTAGCTCCTGCTGTGTAAGCAGGCGCTTTTTTGGCAAACAGATTTCCGAGCTTGGGCATTAGGCCAAAGTCCCCACTCTCACTGTCAAATCCCTGAGACTTGGCCTCGACACGCATGATGTTATCAGCCAGGAGCAGCAGGACAAAGACAGCCACGAGAGCCGCTACGATGAGTAAGATATTGACAAGACTCGATCCTTGGCCGCCAGCTTGCCCAAAACAGGCAGAAAAGCTGAAGAACAGGGTGGTAAGAAGGGTAAATTTCGTCTTCAAAATTGGCCTCGATTTCATGAAAATTGCGCTTGATTCAAAATCGCTGCAAAGATAAGTTTATCAGGTATTACAAGGCCGCACAGCTTGATTTGCTCAGGGAAAGATCTTATTTAGATTTTGTCTAAGAAGATAATTCATCTTGGAGCTTGCATCCTAATCAAAAACGGCATACCTTGTGACTGCATTAATTCATAAACCCTTACTGACATGCGTAGATTTTATCACGTCTTTACACTCGTTTCCATTTCTCTAGTTTCGATTATCCTAACAGTCGGCTGCACCACGCCCAAATCCACTCGGTGATTCTGACAAGGAAAATTTTCCACAATATCTCAGCGATTTTGGCATGGGACTTACTGGATCCATTGACCCATTTCCACTATGTGATATGGTCATTAATGAAGAACCTGACTGTGGACCTGGAGAGCAAGCCGTGCTGACGGAGCTAGAGTTTGAGCCCGGAGTGTGCAGATGGGAGTGTGTCCTGATCCAAGAAGAGGATAACAATGACACGCCTTTTGGCTTCGAGCAAAACTGTGATTGCCTCACCTCATTCAATCCTAAAAAGCCTGGTGGTCGTGTCACAGTAGAGGAAACACAAGCAACAGAGAACAACGAGCTAGAGGATGGAGGCATCAAGCATGTCAAAATCAAGACAACCCGCAGATACTTTGGATTTCTTTGGAGAAGTACCGATACAGATGAGAAAGGCTGCTGGAACATAGACAAGATCTACGATGTCAAGCGCATGAAACTGAAAGTCGTATTTCGTGACAGAGTCACGGATAGGCTTAGAATACATTCTGCTCGCGGAGTTCGATTTTGGAATGCGATGTTAAAGCCTGTCAAGCACAAGTGGAGATTACAAAGTGACAACCGGACATGGAACAATCTGTGCCTACGAATCAATCAAAACACTGAGGAGCAAAGAAGACTTGGTCAATCATTTTCTGCAGCCACGGTGAACAATGCTGTACACGAATTCTATGATGATCTCACTGAATTGCCCGAAGTAGACGGGCGATTACAAATATTGCTAAACAATTGGAGCGGAGCTGCCTCCGCGCCCATGTTTAATGTCATGGGCCCCTTAAACTATTCTCTAGTCGAACTACAAACTCTTTTTCAGCAATTTCAATTTGAACCTGATCCGATTGCTGTACCATTCCCGCTGTGGGAGGCTCTATGGACTGGGGCCAAACCCGATATCTTTCTTCCACTCGAGCGAAGTATACTCAGGAATGGGAATATTGAAACCACAAGGGTAAGAGCATCTGATGTCATCAAAAGCACAGTGTTTCATGAGCTCACTCATGCCAGTCAATTTGAGGTGGCTGGTCAGACTTGGTATTCTGGAATTATCGACTACATTGTAGGAGTAGCCGGAACCAACCAAATCCAGCCTTACGGAGATGGAACACTACCTGGGGCAGGTCTTATAGAAATCGCAGAGTCACAAGCATTTTCCATAGAGCACATAACGAGTGATGCTCAGTATGGTCTAAGTCATTCAAATCCTGGTCTTCCGACGTTCTCGAGATACATCAATCTCATAGAAAACAGGACTTTCTGGACAAATCGTGCAGCTCAACGCCAAAATCTTAGCCCAGAAGAATCAGCTGAGATTCTGGCTTTGGAATTTCTACCAGAAGGCCTCGTGTTCGATTTATATGATGAGAATGGCTCATTTCCAGATGGACTACTTTTATCTCAGGAAGCCTCGAACATTGTCGATATGGGTAAGAATATAACACTTCCTGAAATCTTGCTACCCCTGGAAAGTGCTCCATTAGATGTTAATCAATACAAAGACATTATGTGGTCAGAGATTGGATCATCATCAGGAAATAATATAAACGATTTCAATGCCCTATTTTCAAGTTATGGTTTTTAATGAAGTCACTAAGGCCCTCCGGATACTTATATACCCTTTAGCACTACTCTTGTGCTCATGTGAAAATCAAGAATGTGAATACCCCAATGGAGATGCACTAGTTTTAGGTGTTCCAATTCATACAATTTCAGATTCTTCCTCGATAACACTTGGGGACACCGTCAAGCTTGTGTCATCATTCTCTAAGAACATGGAGGTTGTGTACCATTCTGACAAAATGCTCATTGAAAATTTTAATTTCTTATTAACATTCATTATTGAGGAAATTTCTTCTAGTACTTTCAATACAGATTTTGAGCACGAAGTATTGGCGCAAAAAGGGTTTATTGACACTATTTCTTCGAGCTTAGTTTCACCTGGCACCTTGAACGCCTATGCCATTACCCACGAAGAAACCGAAGACAGATACCAATTTGAAGCTACCATAGTCTTTCATGATCCTGGACTGTACTATGTGGGCTTTCAAGAACACCAAGAAGGTTTCAAATATCTCAGACATCCTGCCACTTTGAACTGTGAGGGCGAGCCCCGAGAGTTTTTCGAGATTATGGTGAGGAATCCTTATGGCGATAGATTCAACTATGACAGCGTCTTTATTGCCAAGTCAAACATTGCAGATTTGGCTTGGTACTATGAGTTCGAAGAGTTCCAAGATGTAGGAATGTATGCGGTTGAGGTGATCGAATGAGAATAGCCAGTTGACATGGACATGAAGAACGGAATAACGGAAATGCGGACTTCAAGCTTCGTCCAAGGGGATCATAGACTTAAGATCATGGAATCTGATAGCCTACTTCTCCTGTTTCTTATCCTGGCCCTTGGCCTCTATAGCTCTTGCGACGCCTGCGATGAAGACCAATATGGAGATGTATTAATCCTTGGGGTGCCTATTCATACCCAAGCCGAGAACAATGTGATCCATGTAGGAGATACCGTCAAAGTCATCTCTGAGTTTTCTAAAACAGTTGAAGTCGTGGGATATCGACCAGACATATACCTTGAGGGATTTGATTTCTTATTATCCATGATACTAGCTGATGTCTCGGATTCAACAACCAATTTTCAATTCTCGGCCAATCCTACTTTGGTTACTGGACGACTGGATACTATATCCTCGAGCAACGGGATCACAAACGCCATAAATGAATATGCACTCACATTCGCTGAGGATGAGGAGCAATATCGATTCCACGTAAATCTAGCCTTTGACAGACCAGGTGTCTATCTATTCAGGTTCCGTGAATATCAAGAGGGATTCCAGTACCTCGACCATCCTGCCGTATATAAATGTGAAGGAGAGCCGAGGCAATTCATAGAAGTATTCGTAAGAAATCCTGCCGGAGGAGCAGAGAATTACGAACTGCAATTCCTGCAAAAATCTCGTGTTGAACTTTTGACCAATTACTATGATCTTGATCTTTACCAGGAGAATGGAATGTTTACTATTGAAGTCACACCTGTCCAAAACGATTAAAAAAAGCGTGACTTGAAGGTACCCCTAACTTA
>JAHDGU010000015.1 GCA_020627535.1 Saprospiraceae bacterium | reverse complement strand
CTACGGTCTACGGTCTACGGTCTACGGTCTACGGTCTACGGTCTACGGTCTACGGAAATTATTTCCCTTGGTCCGAGCCGAATACACTACCGAAGTAGAGTCGATTGAGTCTGGCGATATTGTCTATTGAGATTTCCTTGGGACATTCTGCTTCACATGCACCTACATTGCTGCACTGACCAAATCCCTCAGTATCCATCTGATTGACCATTTCATAGACACGTTTCTTGCTCTCGACCTCGCCTTGCGGTAAAAGAGCCAGATGCGAGACCTTGGCACTCGTGAAGAGCATGGCAGAACCATTGGGACATGCAGCGACACATGCACCGCAACCTATACAAGTGGCGGCATCGAATGCCTTACTCGCTTGCTCCTTTTCTATAGGAATCGCATTGCCATCGACTGCTTGTCCCGTATTGACGGAAATGTATCCACCAGCTTGGATGATATTGTCAAAAGATGATCTATCCACGACGAGGTCTCTGATGACCGGAAATGCACTAGCTCTGAATGGCTCAATGACGATGGTCTCTCCATCCTTGTAGTGTCTCATGTGCAACTGGCAAGTCGTCGTACCTTTTTGTGGGCCATGTGGGCGACCGTCTATTACGAGATTACAAGTGCCACAGATTCCTTCACGACAGTCATGGGCAAATGCTATGGGTTCCTTCTTCTCTGCCACGAGTTGCTCATTGAGCACATCGAGCATCTCCAAGAAAGACATATCTGGCTCTGCCTGTACTTGATACGTTTCGAAACCGCCTTTTGCGTTAGCGGATTTTTGTCTCCAGATTTTGAGCGTTAGTTTCATTGACCAAATATTGAGTTCGCATTTCTGTTAGGCCCGATGACCGTGAACCGAAACCGTTGAACGTGTTTATTTATGACTTTCTCTTTTCAAGTGCCTTATCCATCCTTGTATTAACATCTGCACATCTTTCATCAATTCTTGCGTTTCAACACTGAAACGAGCAATACCACAACGATCAGCAATAAGAAGCTGAGTTTCTAGCTCATAAGAAGATCCTCTAGCTATATGCAAAAAGTGAATCTTCTCCTTCGCGTACTGACGCCCCATTCCTTCAGCAATATTCGAAGGGACAGATATCGCAGATTTGTAGAGCTGATTAGCAAGAACTCGATTCTGTACTTCTACAGATTTCAATGTTTTAACCACTTTTTGACAAAGAAGACAGGCCTTTTTCCAGGCATCTAAGTCTTTGTAGTCCATCATAGCAGTTTGTTAGTGTGAGTATCACGGTTCACGGTTTCCGTTCCACGTTCTTCGATCACTTATAACTCCTCGTCTTTAACTCCACATTCTCAAATGCCAAATCTTCTTTATGTACTTCTGGATTCCCCTCATTCCATGACCAAGCCGCCACGTAGGCATATTCTTTGTCCCTTCTGAGTGCTTCTCCATCTTCTGTTGCGTATTCTTCGCGGAAGTGTCCACCGCAGCTTTCGTCTCTGGCCATGGCATCTCTGATCATCACTTCACCCATCTCTAGGAAGTCAGCCACACGATTGGCTTTTTCTAGTTCTGGATTGAAATCATCTAGGTCACCAGGTACGAAGACGTCGTTCCAAAACTCTTCTCTGAGCTCCTTGACCATTTGTAGGGCTTTGGCCAGTCCGCTTTCGCTTCTGCTCATACCGCAGTACTCCCACATGATACGACCAAGTCTGCGGTGGAAGCTCTCAACACTCTGGGAGCCGTTGACCTCTTTGAGTCTTTGTAGATTCGCTCTGGTGTCGCTTTCTGCTTTTTCAAACTCTGGCAAATCTGTGCTGATCATCGGTGTACGGATTTCGTCTGCAAGAAACTGCCCTATAGTGTAGGGTATCACGAAGTACCCATCAGCCAGGCCTTGCATCAAGGCAGAAGCTCCTAGGCGATTCGCGCCATGATCTGAGAAGTTCGCCTCACCGAGTGCGAAGAGACCAGGTACATTGGTTTCGAGATTGTAGTCTACCCACAAACCACCCATGGTGTAGTGCACGGCTGGATAGATCTTCATCGGCATTCGATATGGATTCTCGCCAGTGATCTTTTCATACATCTGGAAGAGATTGCCGTACTTTTCTTTGACAACTTCTCGACCGAGTTCCAGGATCTTTTCTTGGCTCGGGTTGCTAATGTTGAGTGATGTCGCCTTGGAAGCTCCATAGCGTTCAAATGCTGCATGGAAGTCTAGATAGACACCTCTTCCCGTCTTCACGATTCCTTTCCCGGCATCGCACTCGATTTTTGCCGCACGTGATGCGACATCACGAGGCACGAGGTTTCCAAATGCAGGATATCGTCTCTCGAGATAATAGTCTCTGTCCTCTTCTGGTATATCCACTCCCGTCTTGCGACCTTCTCTGATCGCCTCAGCATCTTCGACCTTCTTAGGCACCCAGACACGGCCATCATTTCTGAGGCTCTCAGACATGAGGGTCAGTTTGGACTGATATTCTCCAGATTCTGGAATACACGTAGGGTGAATCTGTACGTAGCACGGATTGGCCATCAGAGCACCTCTCTTGACTGCCTTCCACGCGGCGGAGACATTGCTATTCATGGCATTGGTACTGAGATAGTAGACATTACCATAGCCTCCAGTGGCTAGCACTACGCAGTGTGCTGCAAATCTTTCAAGCTTTCCTGTGACAAGATTCCTCGCTATGATTCCTCTCGCTTTACCATCAACCTTGACCAGATCAAGCATCTCATGACGATTGTACATCTGTACTGAGCCATTGGAGATCTGGCGACTGAGTGCTTGGTATGCACCTATCAGCAGCTGTTGACCAGTCTGGCCTCTAGCGTAGAATGTCCTTGACACTTGCACTCCACCAAATGATCTATTGGCTAAGAGACCGCCGTACTCTCTGGCGAATGGCACGCCCTGGGCTACGCACTGATCGATAATGTTGCGACTTACTTCTGCGAGTCTATGAACATTGGCCTCTCGACTACGATAATCTCCACCCTTGATCGTATCATAAAACAGCCGGTAGACACTGTCACCATCATTTTGATAGTTTTTAGCGGCATTGATACCACCCTGCGCAGCAATACTGTGCGCTCTGCGTGGACTGTCATGAAAGGTAAAGCACTTGACCTTGTAGCCAAGTTCACCCAGTGTCGCTGCTGCCGCAGCACCTGCTAGACCAGTTCCTACGACAATGACTTCAATTCTTCTTTTGTTATTGGGCGCGACGAGGTTCATCGTGGACCTATATTGCGTCCATTTCTCTGCGAGATCACCTGCCGGGACTTTATTCTCTAGTTTCATATCAGATTCTTTTAGTCGGCTTATGATTTGAAGAAAAGGATATACAGTGGCATCGTAGCGTATCCAAGAGGTATCAAGATGCTATATAGTTTGCCGAGACCTGAGATCAATGGTGTATACTTCTTGTGATTGAGGCCCAAAGTCTGGAAGGCCGACTCGAATCCATGCCATAAGTGAAATGCCAATCCTATCAGCCCAACGATGTAGCTAATCACGATCCATGGCTTAGAAAAGGAGATGACCACTCGCTCATAAAGGTTACCAATCTCTCCGTTGCCATAGTCAACGGCAACAATCGGGCTATCTGCGGCCCACTTGACCTTCCACCAGAAGTCACCCATATGGATGAAGAGAAATGCCAGTATAAGAATTCCAAGCAAGGCCATATTCTTTGACGCCCAGCTTCCTTGCGTATCTCTTTTGGCGTAAGCCTGCCCTTTGGCCTTCTTATTCTTCAAAGAAAGTAATACGCCTTGGATGGCATGGATGAGGATCATGGCATACAATCCAAAGCCAATGGTCCCGATGATGGGATTATTGGCCATGAAGTCTGCATAAATATTGAAGGTCTTTCCAGCATCAGGATAGAAGATGGAAAGATTACCCGAGAGATGTACGAGCAAAAAAACGATAAGGAAAAGCCCTGTCAGACTCATCACCCATTTTTTGCCGATAGAGCTCGTAAGAAAACGTGTAATCCACATATGGCTTGCTCTTTTGTCTTAGTGAAGCAAATCTAGTCAATCTCAGATACTGACCAAACAGTCCTATGCCCGGGCTGCTCAGTCCGAGATTCTATTTAGAATAAATCTATGTTTGCAACCGATGCAAAAAATGGACCCTCGGCGTCAAGCCTTCCTCAGCTATCTCAGCTACTTTCCGGTCGTAGAACCAGCTGTCAACATCAGTTCGTCATCCATCCAAGAGATCAGCAAGATCAATAAGGCACTGCCCTATGAGCTCCTGTACGAATTCGTCTTTACGTGGCGTGATGAAAAAGAACTCGGTGAATGGATTCCAGCCTTTTCTCTCCCCAGTCAAGAAGCTTATGTACCAGTGATCATCTGGGAACTAGATTTACTATCATACAAGTGCATACTAGTAAGCTATGACCACTCAGGTCATATGATCAGTCATGTGGAGATCGCCCACTTGACGGTTGATGAAGCACAGGGCGTCAACCATCAGGCTGCTGTCATTGACGAGGATGGATTAATCTACGCGATGCAAAGAGGAGAGTCTGATCAGCAATCTGAATCACTGTCAGAAGTATGGCAGATCAGTTCGGATGGCAGCATTGTACTATCAATAGACTAAAGCCAATCAAGCTATATGGCCAAAAAGAAAAAGCCAAAGAACATCTACCTCAGCAGAGGAGCCTTGAAATCAGCACTCATTCGCACGCTGAGATCCAAGCCCAAGGCACAATTTCATGCCAAGCAACTCATCAAGAAACTCAAGATCCAAAATAGCGCACCGCAAGTCACCGAAATGTTGAGGCAGCTGGACAAGCAGGGTATCGTGAGAGAGCTAGATGGCAACAAATTTATCTTCGCACAAGGCAAGCAGAAGTATGCTAAGCCGAGTGTGGCTCAGGGCTACGTCGATATGATCCGCAGTGGCGCCGCTTTCATCTTAGTCGATGGCATGGAGATGGATATCTATGTCAATCGTCGCAAGCTCTCAGGGGCACTTCATGGGGATCTGGTCGAAGTAGAATACAAAGGCAAGTCAGGATACCGCCCAGAAGGCAAGGTGATCAAAATCATCGATCGCGCGGTGGAGAGCTTCCAAGGCACGCTGAGATACCTCAAGGAACAACCCTATGTGACAGCTGAGCACAAGGGTCAGATCATCGATATACGCGTCCTCAATGCCCAACGGTGGAAAAGTCTAGCCGCTGGTGATCCAGTAATCGTCAAGATTTTACACTGGAGCGATGATGCCAATATCGATCATGAAGGAGAAATTCAATCTTTGATGACCGATATGTCTGCCGATGATATCCAGATGAGCAGCATCTTGATGACAGAGGGATTTGAATTACAGCATACCAAGGCTTCACTGGCACAAGCAGATCAGATTCCTGATGTCCTCATCGTGGATGATGCAGAAGCAGCCAAGCGCATGGACTTCAGAGAAGTGCTGACCTTCACGATAGATCCGGCTGACGCCAAAGACTTTGATGATGCACTGTCCATAGAGGTCAAAGAAGACGGATATCGCCTAGGCGTGCATATCGCTGATGTCACGCATTATGTACCTGCCGGCACGGCTCTGGACGAAGAAGCTCTGGACCGATCCACCTCTGTCTATCTTGTGGATCGAGTACTGCCAATGCTACCTGAAAAGCTATCCAATAATCTTTGTTCCCTCAGACCCAATGAGGATAGGTACAGCTTCTCAGCATGGTTTGAACTAGATCAAGCCTATAATATCATCAAGCGAGACTTCGGCAAAAGTATCATCCACAGTGATCGCAGATTCACTTATAGCGAAGCACAGCAGGTACTAGAAGGAGCAGAAGCAGATACTCATTTTGCGGAAGCACTACTGCTCCTCAATAAAATCGCCAAGAAGTATCGCAAAGCGCGCTTCCGAGATGGCTCACTCAATTTTGAGACAGATGAGGTGAGATTTAAGTTGGACGACGATGGCAATCCAGTGTCTGTTTATGTCAAGGATCGCAAGGATGCTCATCTACTCGTAGAAGAATTTATGCTCTTGGCAAATCGGGAAGTGGCACGATACATTCGTAAGAAGAGTACACCACCCGTACCATTTGTCTATCGCGTCCATGACCTTCCAGATGAAGACAAACTCCAAGATGTCAAGCTCTTTGGCTTAGAAATGGGACTATCTCTCAACTTTGACAATCCCAAGCAAATCGCCAAGTCATTTGCCAAACTGCGCAAAGCTGTCATGGAGGATCCTAGATTCAAGATCTTGGAACCTATGGGTATACGCGCAATGGCTAAGGCAGAGTACTCACCTGACAATATCGGGCACTATGGTCTTGCATTTGACGATTACACACACTTCACCTCTCCCATCAGGAGATACTCCGACGTCCTAGTGCATCGCATCTTGCAAGCCAACCTCACAGAAGACAAGCGCTGGAAAAAAGCAAAACTCGAAGTGCAGTGCAAGCACATCTCTCGGCAAGAGCGCAAAGCTCAGAAAGCAGAAAGAGAAAGTATCAAGTACTTCCAAGTGAAGTATATGAGTCAGTACGAAGGGCAAGTCCTCACTGGAATGATCAACGGTTTCATTGATATGGGATTTTTCGTGGAGATGACCGAAAGCAAAGCCGAAGGTCTCGTACTCTTTGACAGCATGCCAGAGGCATATACGCTAGAAGAGTCTCGACTCAAGGCCGTCGGGAAACGAAGCGGGACCATACTTAAGGTGGGAGACAAGGTTGATGTCCTTGTCAAAGAAGCTGACCTTGCCAGCAGAAAAATAAATCTTGAGTACGTGCCTCAGGAAGAGGGATAGACACTTGCGGCTCTCAACAGAAATGATATCTTTGAGCAGTTAATCTTTGCTGGTTTTCCCTCCGTTTCAATTAGCCGTTGTTCTTGTGGGGGAAAGCCTTTTTTCTTTTTAGCCAGTACAAAGAAAACGATCACTCGTCCTCATCACACGAGCCCTCCGAGCCATTTTGTGATACTCAAAGCTTGCTGAAAAACTCTATCACATTGACAATCAACGCAATACCTCTTGAGAGATTTTGACTCCCAGGATGGGAATTACCCTTTATAAACCAGTGATTTCTTGATTCGCTTGATCAGTTGTGGTCCCTGATAGATGAGTCCCGAGTAAATCTGAATGAGATCTGCGCCAGCAGCGAGCATCGCTCCGGCGCGCATCGGACTATCGATACCACCTACCCCAATGATGACTCTCGAAGAACCTAAGGCCTTTCTGAACCACCTGAGTTGCTCTAGTGCCATATCGTGGATCACGTGTCCGGATAGACCACCGGGGCCAATCTTCTCCAGCTCTCGACTGCTGGCACTGTTCAGATCTCGCCGTATCGTCGTATTGCAACTTACGAGACCTGTGAGGTCGATCTGCTCAATGATGTCCGCGATGTCCTTACGCTGACCGTCTGTGATATCTGGTGCTACTTTGAGCAAGATCGGTTTGCTCTCGGCTTGCTGAGCGTTGAGCTCTGCCAATGTGGATAGTAGCTCGAGGAGTGGTTCCTTGTTTTGCAGCTCGCGTAGTCCCGGTGTATTTGGAGAACTCACATTTACCACAAAGTAGTCCACATATGGGTACAATCCTTGATAGCCCTTGACATAGTCTTCCGCTGCTTGCTCATTCGGAGTATCCTTATTCTTCCCGATATTCCCACCGATGACAAGTTTCGCGGTTCTCTTTTTCAGATTTGTGATCGCAAGTTCTAGACCACCATTGTTGAATCCCATTCTGTTGATCAGAGATTGATCCTGTCGCAGACGAAAGAGTCGAGGCTTAGGATTCCCAGCCTGTGGGCGCGGAGTCACCGTACCAATTTCTATGAATCCAAAGCCTAGCTGGCTCATAAGATCAATATGGGCGGCGTCCTTATCAAATCCAGCTGCAAGACCGACGGGATTGTCAAAGTCAAGTCCCATGACGCGGCGCTCGAGGCCGGGATGATCATATCGATATTGCGATCGAAGTCCTGATCCTATCAGTGGCATTGCGCTAGCTGCACTGAAAGTTTTGAGAGTGAGCCCATGGGCCTTCTCGGCATCTAGCGAAAATAAAATTGGTTTGGCCAGGGAGTACAACATGGCGCAAAAGTACTTGTCTCAGGCTTCGGCCTGAAGGGCTTCAAGATCGCGCACCAAGAGGCGCTTTCGGTTAAACGTCAGAAGATTCTTGGACTTGAGCTCATTGAGTACGGTCGTGACCGTCTGCCTACTCGTGGCCGTGAGATTAGCGATGTCCTGATGTGTGATGAATCGTCTCACCACATGCTCGTAGCCCACTCTCTCTCCACGCTTCTTGACTAGATCTACGAGAAACTCTACCACTCTTGTGCGGGAATCCTTGAAGACAAGGGATTCAAGTCTATTTTCCATCTCGAGGACTCGAGAGCCGATAATCTTGAGAAAAAACAAATTGAGCTTGTTGTGATCTTTGAAGAGCGCTTTCATTTGCTCGACGGAAATGCCACAGACATTGACCTCCTCGAGTGCTTCAGCAAAATCCTGTCTCTTTTGCTGTCCGATCATGGAAAGCTCTCCGAAGACCTCTCCATCTTGCAGGATCGCCTTGGTAACTTCCTTCCCACCTTTGCCATAAGAACCGATCTTAACACGACCAGAGTTGATAAAAAATATCAGATTGCTCTTGTCGTCAGGCACATAGATGTATTCTCCTTTCTTGTAGGTCTTGGTGAAGTGATCACCCTCGTGGTGTCCCATCTTCTTGGGACAGAATATCCCGAGGACATCTACATTTTCTAAGTACCAAAGATTTTGTGACTCCATGTAACTGCTATCTTCCTATCACAACACTGAGATGATCTAAGTGTTTGTGCTCTTTCAAATATCTGATTTATATGTCTTTGTCTTCACTTAGGCCCAATTCTTTGAGAAACTTGGGCAATAGGGGATTGATCTGTACCATCTCGTCATAAATGTCTTTGTTGGTCAGTGGCATCTTCACGTCCTGAGGCTCCTGGGCCATGTCAGGGTCTATCATCACATCGATCTCGAGGGAGCGGTTTTTGGCTTTCGCCCAAAGGTATTCGAGCAGATCCTTCTCGTCTACGATGTTATATTTCTGCAGACGATTGGCTACCCGCACAGAGAGGCGATTCTCTTCTAGCTCCAACTCGGCATTTCTGAAGGCTGCCTTACTTGCGGCGGCGTCAAGCTTCTCTTCTGCATAGCTCAACCAGTGAGCCGTGAGGCTCTCAAGATCTAGCTCTCGCACCTCATCTTTTTGCTCAAGTTGCTCACGGATCTCCGCTTCGATATTGTCAAAGTCTCCCAGACTTACCAGTTTCTTCTTGGCAGATGACCGCAATGGTCTGGTCGCAGAGGAAGATGAACTCGCTGATGTCATGGTAGCCGAGCTCGATGGAGACGACTCATCCGTCCGACTATGCTCAGAAACACTTGCAGGTGGGACATGCGACGGCTGACTTGGGGCTTGAGTTACTTCAGGCTTTGGAGGAGAGACCGGATTTACTGCCGCTTCAAGTTTTTTTTTATCATCTGGAGCGAAGACATCTCTCTTTAAGGCTCTCAGCAAATAGGTAATCTTCGCTAAGCAGAGCTCTACTTGGAGACGCTTGTTACTACTGCGAGGCAGCGCAAGATCACATTGATTCAGTAAGTCTAGTCCACTCAGTGAAAAACTTGATGAGGCGAGCTGACCCTGCTGCAGATACTTATCTTGGACAGATTCTGGCACATCTAAGAGTCTCACAGTGGCTTCATTTTGAGACATCAGTAGATTTCTGAAGTGATCGGAAAGACCCTGGACAAATATCTCTGGCTGAAAACCTTCTCGAATGATCTCATCGAAGGACAACATCACTCCAGGCATATTTTCTGTGAGCATGTGCTCCACGATCTCAAAGTATGCCTCTTCATCGAGCAGACTCAGATGTTTGACCACATCAGATCTTTCGACTTGACTGCCGACACTTGAGATTATCTTGTCATAGAGGGACAGCGCATCTCTCATGGCTCCATTTGCCTTCTTGGCGATGGTGTGCAGAGCCTCTTCACTGATCTTCACTTGCTCTTGGTCTGCTATACCCAGGAGATGTCCTACGATATCAGAAGTGCTGATCCGATTAAACTCAAAGATCTGGCAGCGTGATAAAATCGTCGGTAAGATCTTGTGCTTCTCAGTCGTAGCCAAGATGAATATGGCATAGCTCGGAGGCTCTTCCAGCGTCTTCAAAAATGCATTGAAGGCAGAGGAGGAAAGCATATGAACCTCATCAATGATAAAGACCTTATATCGGCCTTCTTGCGGAGCAAACCTCACTTGCTCCGTGAGCTGCCGCATATGATCTACACTATTATTGGAAGCGGCATCGAGCTCGAGGATATTGAAGGAAGCATTCTTATTGAATGACTCACAGCTCCCACAAGTGCCACAAGGCTCGAAGTCTTCAGATCTATTGGTGCAGTTGAGGGCTTTCGCCAAAATACGCGCGCAGGTCGTCTTCCCTACACCATGTGGACCGCAGAAGAGGAAGGATTGAGCGACACGATCTTGTTGAAGAGCGCGCTTGAGTGTCTGAGACACCTGCTCCTGACCGATGACTTCATGAAATCGGGCTGGACGATACTTCCGTGCTGATACGACAAATGTTGACATAGTGTAGAAGGTCGACAAATGTAAGAAAAGCTCATATGAGAAGCATGAACATTTCACATGGCACTGGCTTACTTTGTAGGTATGAAGATCAGCCTAGCACAACTCAACTATCACATTGGAAATTTTGGCGGAAACGCCGCTAAGATGAAACAAGCCATAGAGCAGGCCAAAGCCGACCGTTGTGACCTTGTCGTCTTCAGCGAGCTCAGTGTGTGTGGCTATCCTCCGAGAGATTTTCTGGAGTTTGAAGATTTTATCGAAGAGTGCGAGACTGTGGTATCGGACTTGGCAAAGTTGAGTCATGACATTGCAATACTCGTCGGAGCTCCAGTCCGCAATCCTTTGATCGAGGGCAAGGATCTGTTCAATGCCGCCATATTTCTCCATGAGGGAGAGGTCCAGCATGTCGCAAAGAAAGCGCTACTTCCGACCTACGATGTCTTTGATGAGTATCGATACTTCGAACCAGCAGACGAATTTGATGTCATAGAGTACAAGGGAGTCCGTCTGGCTATCACTGTCTGCGAAGACATCTGGAATGTCGGGAATGAAAACCCCATGTACCGCACCTGCCCGATGGATCATCTCATCACCCAAAAGCCTGATCTTGCAATCAATCTGAGCGCATCGCCATTTCACTGGGACCAAGCCAATGTGCGCACTGAGGTGGTCCAGGCGAATGTCGCGCGCTATGGGATCCCCATGATCTACGTCAATCATGTAGGCGCACAGACAGAGCTGATCTTTGATGGGGGATCACTGGTCGTGGGAGCTCAAGGCAATGTCTGTCGTGAACTGCCATACTTCAAGGAAGCTCAAGAGAGTGTCACTCTCGACCATATCAAGGCAGAGAGTCGAGATCAAAGTAATGATCGAAACAAGAATCAACTCATCCATGATGCCATCATTCTTGGCCTCAAGGACTACTTTGGGAAGCTAGGATTCACCAAGGCCATTTTGGGTTTATCAGGAGGTATCGACTCCGCGCTCACAGCATATTTTGCCGCCAAGGCACTAGGCCCTAAAAATGTCAAGGTACTGCTCATGCCATCACCGTATTCCTCGGGCCACTCAGTGAGCGATGCCGAAGAACTCGTCAGCAATCTGGGCATCGATGCTGAACTCATCAGAATCAATGAATTGTACGAGGGCTTCAATCAAACCTTGCATCCATACTTCAAGGACTATGACTTTGATGTCACGGAAGAAAACCTCCAGGCTCGTATCAGAGGTACGCTGCTCATGGCATTTAGCAATAAAGAGAAATACATCTTGCTCAATACGACGAACAAGTCGGAGATGGCGGTGGGATATGGCACGCTCTATGGCGATCTCTGTGGAGGACTCTCTGTAATTGGCGACATCTACAAGACGGAGGTCTTTGAGATTTGTAGATGGATCAATAGAGCTGAAGAGATCATTCCATCTCATATCATCACCAAGCCTCCCAGCGCCGAGCTCAGACATGACCAGAAGGATAGCGACTCCTTGCCAGAGTATGATCTCCTTGACAAGGTGCTCGTCGAGTACATCGAAAATCGCCGAGGACCGCAGGAGATGATCGAGATGGGCATCGATGAGGCTCTAGTGCGACGAGTGCTGAGGCTAGTGAATATCAATGAATTTAAGAGATACCAGACGGCACCTGTTCTCCGCGTTTCTAGAAAGGCCTTTGGGATGGGCCGCAGACTGCCGATCGTGGCCAAATACTTATCCTAATGGATTGGCGGCTCAAAGCACTGCACAGGCCATGGCGCCAATGATAAAGACAAACGAACTGTGCCTATTGCTTTTTGATGCGCCTAGTGGCTATCAACTGGTCTTTTTCATCCAGCACTTGCACCAAGTACAAGCCTCTTGCGAGACCACTAAGGTCGTACCTGGCCTCTGATCTCACTTCAAACTCAGCAAGCTTTGCACCTACTATGTTCCTGATCTCGAGCTTCTTGATCTCTTCATTGTTGTGCTCCAAAGCAATGAAATCAACAGCCGGATTGGGATAGATAACGATTTCTACTTTCTCAGAGGACACCACAGCACTGCCAGCCTTTTGCGCGAAAGCGCCGAAGGACAATAGAATGAAAGTGCTAAGTAGTAAAATCTGCTTCATCTACTCGAATGAACAACAAATATAAAAGCAAGAGTTCAAAGACTATCCTGCTTCAACTGTCGGATAGCAAAGCTTCACAATGATTAACAAGTGGACTCAGATGTTTAAATTCCGTTAATCCTTGCTCAGGATCGATCATTGTGGCCTTACATTCGTTTACACAGAGGTGAGTGTTTGACTCGCATATCGATCATCTTTAATTCTCGTAACTTGAGACGTGAAACAGAACAGACTATGAAGTGGAAGTATTCAATCCTGAGTTTTCTGATATTGACTGTACTGGTCGTATCGACTGCTTTTTATCAAGAAACTCTGGAGTCAGAGAAAGAAGCGGCTCAGCTAGGAGCGGTCGTGCAGATCTTGCAGCGGGCACATTTTGAGCCCATTACTCTCAATGATGAGTTCAGTCAAGAACTTTTTGATTTGTACATGGAGAGACTGGACTACGGCAAAAAGTTTCTGACCGATGATGAGTATGCATCTCTCACAGTGTACAAACTGGAGCTAGATGATCAAATCAATGCTAGGACGACTGAGTTTTTTGATGAAAGCTATCGCCTGCTAGAGGCTGGTATCAAGAGAGGAGAACAGTATGTCAATGAAATCATGGAACAGCCATTTGACTACTCGACAGCAGAGTCTATCGATATGGACTACGACCTTCTACCCTATGCCTCGAGCACAGATGGGCTAAGGGATCGCTGGAGACAATCACTGAAGTATGAAGCACTAGGCAAATACAGAGAGCTAAAGAGCTCACAAGAGGAAAATGCCACGGAGGAAGAAATGCTCTCTGATGAAGAACTAGAAATCAAAAGCCGTACAGAAGTCAAAGAACTCTATGACGACTGGTTTGAAAGACTCGGCAAACTGAGAAGAGCTGATCGATTTGGTGATTATCTCAATGCGATGACCAATCTTTACGATCCTCATAGTGACTACTTCAGCCCAAAACAAAAGGAAGACTTTGACATCAACATGGGCAGAAGTCTCGAGGGCATCGGTGCTAGACTTCGTGCAGATGGTGCATATGTCAAGGTCGCCAATATTGTACCAGGTGGACCAGCTTACAAGCAAAAAGACCTCTCCGAGGATGATGCGATATTGACAGTCGCACAAGAAGGAGAAGAGCCAGTGAATGCTGTGGGCATGCGTATAGATGATGTCGTAGGCATGATCAGAGGAGCCAAGGGCACCAAAGTCATCCTCAAGGTCCGCAAAGTCGACCAAAGCGAGCAGGAAATCACCATCGTAAGGGACAAAGTGATCCTCGACGAAGGAAAAGCCAAATCCGTGGTCCTAGATCATGCAGGTGTCATGGAAGATATCGGCTATATCAGACTGCCAAGATTCTATGCAGACTTTGATGATCCCGAAGGGAATAGCTGTGCGACGGATATCGAAAAAGAAATTGAAAAGCTGAATCAACATGGTGTCAATGGAATCATCCTTGACCTCAGGAACAATGGGGGTGGATCACTCCGTGATGTCGTACGCATGACCGGGTTTTTCATCGAAGATGGACCTGTCGTACAAGTCAAAAGTCGAGGTCGAGCCGCCTCGGTCTATGAAGACGATGATGAGAAAGTACAGTACGATGGCCCACTGGTAGTCATGGTCAATCACAATAGCGCCAGTGCTTCTGAAATCATAGCTGCTGCTCTGCAGGACTATGATCGTGCCGTCATCGTAGGTTCCAATAGTACATTTGGCAAGGGCACTGTACAGAGATTCATCGATCTAGACAGATATGTGATGAATAACGAGCACAAGCCACTCGGCGAGATCAAGGTGACGATGCAGAAATTTTACCGAGTCGATGGTGGGTCTACACAGCTCAAGGGTGTCGTGCCTGATTTGATTCTACCAGACAACTATCACTACATTGATAGCGGTGAGAAAGAGCTTAACAAACCACTGCCATGGACAGAGATCGATGACGTGGAGTATGTCAATACTGTCAGTACTATCCCAAATCGGGAGGAACTCCAAAGAAAATCATCAGAGCGGATCGATGGCAGTGAGACATTCAGCAAAGTCTTGGAAAATGCAGAGCGGCTCAAGACTCTCAGAGATATGAAGAGCTTCCCGCTGGACTACTCAGGGTATGATGCTATGATGACTCAGCGCGAACAAGACGCTGAAGCAGCGAAAGATATCTATCAGCCGATCGCTGCTCTTGATATCGAAAATCTAGAGCAAGATCTTGCCTTCATACAGGCAGATAGCTCAAGGATAGATCGCAATGATAGCTGGATCAAAAATCTTCAGAAAGATCACTACCTAGAGGAGACCATTTTCATCCTCAGAGATATGGTAACAGGCATGACCACCTCTACAGATGGTCCGATCAAGAAGGACTAAATCAATCAGTGCATTGATGTCAAAATGGCTTCAGTCCCTCGGATTGAAGCCATTTTTCTTCGTATGCTCATACATGAGTGAATATCTTCATATGTAATATCTGATGTCAAAAAGCCAAAGCCATAAGCAGACAACGCAATTTGCCCAGCACAGGCTATGGGACATCTCCGGCTGGATCATCATGGGTATCTATCTGCTGGTTGGCATCCTGATCTACACGGACTTTGGATACTCATGGGATGAGATCCTCCAGCGCAATCATGGCATCGGAGCCTGGCAGATCGTAGATGATCTCCTAGGGACGCAAGTGGTAGAGGCTGGCGTGAGAGAGTTTGGATCGCCCGTCGGCTATGGCATGGTCTACAGCATGAGTTGTTTTGCCGTGGAGAGAATGCTTGGGCTGAGCGATTTTAGCTCTGTCTTTCGCCTTAGGCATTTGATGATTTTCTTACTCAGCGCTCTTGCAGCACTCTGTATGTGGAGGCTATTGCGACGCAGATTCGGTTCTGGACTGGCAATAGCCGGGCTACTGCTGTATATCCTTCACCCACGCATCTTTGGCCATTCCTTCTATAATCCCAAGGACCTCGTCTTGCTCTCGTTTATCAGTATCGCGCTGTACACCCTGATGCGTAGTTTGCAAAAACCCACATGGGGCAACATCATCCTCCATGCGGTCACCTGCAGCTTGGCTATCAATGCGAGGATCCCTGGTCTGACTGTGATGCTCATGACATTGGCTGCCTACGCGACCATTCTCCTCAAGGGACATGGTGAGTGGAAGCATCTAAAAGCGAGACTGACTCAGATCCTGGCCTATCTTGTGATCAACGGGGTTCTCTTCATAGCGCTTTCCCCACAAAGACTCGAGCGTCTACTACAAGACGAACTTGCCGTCGCAGCAGGTGCCAGACTCTCAAGCCAGTGGGATAGTCAGTTGGTATACTTTGGCCAAGTCTACAATGCCTCAGATATGCCCTGGCACTATATCCCAGCGTGGATCGGTATTACCACGCCCATTCTATTCATCCTTCTCCTCATCGTCGGCATGGTCGTCACAAGCAGCCATGGCATCTTGCAGATCTGGAAGACCCGCTCCTTCAAAAAATTGGTCAAGGGACCCAAGCAACTGATGGATCTTGTGTGTCTAGCGATGTTGGCGGCTGTACTCTTTGCTATCTTCATCAAAGATCCCAATCTCTATAATGGTTGGAGACATATGTACTTCCTTTACGCTCCCATGGTTGTATTGATGAGTACAGGCTTGCACTGGATCTGTACGCAAACCACCATGCGGCTCAAGGCCAAATGGGCTAGTCAACACCTAATACTAGCCACCGCATGCGTCTTGCTGTCAATCGGACCCATCTATAAGATCCTCGCACTGCATCCTATCCAAGCCGTCTACTTCAATTCTCTAGTGGCTGCGGATAGTTTCAATCGTTTTGACCAAGACTATTGGGGTGTTTCATACTTTCCTGTCATCCAAAAGCTCTTGGAGCAGGATCCGAATTCCGACATCAAGATCTATAGTAGTTTCCCGATCGGGAAATACAACATGCAAATGCTCGATGCAAAGGATCTAGCTCGCATCTCTGCAGTGAGTGATATCAATGAGGCGGACTACTTCATCACCATTTATCTCTGGGATGATCATAGCAAATATGTGAAGAACCAATACCCGCTGATACGGCAAAATGAAATCATCCGTATCGATGCGCGTGATACTCCAATCGCAGGAGTCTACAAGCTGCGCTGATGATCGAAACAGAAGCCATCATCCTTAGGACGATCAAGTACCGCGAAAGCAGCCTGATCTTCGATGCCTACTCACAGAGTGACGGGCTGCTGTCTTTGATCATCGGAGGAGTGCGAAAAAAAAGCGCGAAGATCTCTGCAGGCATGCTACAAGTCGGAAATATCGTCAAGCTTATCGCCTACCCATCCAAAGGCAGTCTGGCGCGCGTCAAGGATCTACAGATGTCACATGTATATCAGACTATCATGACAGATATCGCCAAGATCTCAGTACTCAATTTTTACATTGAGGTCTTTCGGAAGAGTGTCAAGGAGAATGAAGAGTCAGTTGGACTCTATCAATTTCTTCATGAGAAGCTACTCTCCCTCGATGAGAATGATCACCTCAGCCACACAGCCAATATTTACATGATTGAGCTCAGCAGACTGATCGGCTTTGGGCCCAATCTGCAAGAAGGTCATCTAGCTTTTGATCTGCGCGAGGGACATAGCCTTGGACACGAGGTCGTAGGCCAAGACTACATCAGTGAAGAAGTCTACCAATATTTCGAATCACTAAGCACAAGCCCACGAGACATTTTGCCGAACGGCATAGCCAAGACTACACGGTCATCACTCACCGATAAACTCATCCGCTACTATCGCAATCACATCGAAAGCTTCGGAGAGCTCAAAAGCCTCTCGATCTTGAGAGCTTTAGGCTCATCGTAATTTTGCCAATATGAAGACAACACAGTTGATAATCCTCCTAGTTACAGCCTCTATCGGCGGCCAAGCCCAAATGGAAGTATTTGAACCATTGCTGGACAAAGTGTGGTCCGCTCAGGGCACTTGGGGCGATGGATCAAAGTTTCGTCAGGACATCAGCTTTGCCTATGGTCTGGACAGCACAGTCATCCTCACCAACTCAATGGGATATGTCGACGAGGAACAGACTCAGTATGGGGAGCGCAACCATGGCCTCAGGAGGATGGATGTGCCTTCCGGCAAAATGCTCTTTTGGGAGTTTGACGTATTTGGCGGACTGACCACTGGTGAGGTCACCACTGTCGGACGAGATATCTACTACCACTACGAGTACGGTGGAAGCCTAGTGACAGATGCCTGGCTCTATCAATCAGATGATGAATACCGATTTGTCGTCGGATCATATGTGGATGGGAAGTGGAATGCCAAGTATCTAGAAACCACAATGTATGGAATAACAAAGCGCAATACTGATTACCATCTGGATGCTGATGGCAATCCCTACTATGAGATTCCTGATGCTCCGGAGCACTATACGGCTGCAACATCTGTCGCACGCATGATCGATGGTCTCGGTTTCAGATACTACTGGGCCACGGAAGGTCTGAGACCAGAAGATCTGAGTTATCGACCAAGTGAGACCTCTCGGACTAGTGCAGAAACCCTAGATCACCTCTATGGTCTCTGTGAAGTTGTATACAATACTGCGGCGGGAAAGGACAATATAAGACCACTAGAGATCTCTGGATTGAGCTGGGAAGAGAAGCGCAAGGCAACTCTATACTTTCTGATGGAGGCAAGTGATATCTTGAGATCAAATCCCGACCTGAATCTCGAGGGTTTGGAAATCGTATTTAGCCGTGGCGATCGTCGATCGAGCTTTCCATTTTGGCATCAGCTCAATGGTCCTCTTGCAGATGCATTGTGGCATACAGGACAGATTGTATCACAAAGGAGGGCATCCGGCAATCCCTTGCCAAGTGGCGTCAGCGTATTTATGGGGACCAAGAGGGACTGACTTTACTCAAATAGATTGTCATACTCGCTTCCAGAACCAGCCCCTTTTTTGATGGTACTTTTCTGACGAGTGGGACTACTGAGATCTAGCGTATCGTCGGTGGTCTGACCATCTCCTAGGAGGAGTAGTGAAGACTTTTTCTCCCACTCCTCTAACATCTTCATCCCCTGCTCTTCAAACATGCCATTTTGCAGATCGATGCTGTCCATGAAGTTGCTGGACATATCCATGAACTGTTCCATCTCACCGATCTTGTTGCTGACGTCATCAGCGATGGCCTCCATGGCCTGATCAAACATCATGCGTTGATCTGTATTACCGGAGATAATATTCATCGCAGACTTCATCGCACTGTGAGACGTGCGGATCGCCTTACGCTCCTGCTCTTTGACCTTGACTTGATCCTTGGTATCTTCAAGAAGGACTTCCGAGTTTTCGTACATCTTGGTCAAGACCCTATGGAGCACCTCCATTTTGCTCAGCAGTGCAGTGTACTTCGCGTTGCTCTCCTTCAGCCTTGCTGCTTTTCTAGAGCTAAGTGCCATAGCCTTCTGATTGCTCTTGTCACGAGCTACTTTGGCCAGCCTGAGATTGTCTTCGATCTCTTTGTCATTGCTCTTCATGATATCCTTCAGCTTTCGCATTTGTCCTCTGAGAGAGCCAATTTGCTTGCTCATTTTGCTCAGATTGTCTTGAAGATCTTCGACATAGTTTTTCAAGATGCCAATCGGATCAATGGTCACAAAGATTCCTGTGATCCATCGCATGAAACTCTTGTAGGCATAGCCGACAAGGGTACGCACTTTGGGATCTAGTACCATATAGATGATAGCTCCTAGAGCCAACAAGGTCACTGCAAGGCCAAGAGCCGAACTGGCGAATGCCGCTAATGCTGCAATATTGCTCACGATCAACCACCCTGCAAGGCCAAGGAGTCCTACTAGTACTACTGTGCCTGTCACCCCTTCTGGTCGCTTCCAGAATGACTTGGGTTTCCCTTGATTTTCTATGCTGCTAAAGTCCGCTGCCATCTTTTTGTATTTCTGTGCAATTTATAAAATTTCCTTGAAGAGCTTGAGGTCTTTCTCCATCGTCTCCATAAAGACGCTATGTACCTCTTCAAATTTGTTTTGGGTAGAAAGGATCTTTTCCTTTTCTCGATCAATTTCTGAATCCGCATTGGCTACCTTTTGCTCGTAAGAGCGAATATTTTCTTCCAGCTCAGCAATCTTCTGCTTGTATTCGATGATCTTCTCCTTGAGATACTCAGTCTCATCTTCCTTGGAAGCGACACGCTTCTCAAGCTGGTTGCGCATCGCAGCGTCAAACTGCTCACGCTCCTGGACGAGCACCTTGCGATAGATCTCAGAGCTGTGGATCAATTTGTCTTTGCTCAAGCCTACTGTGGAGGCCGTGACAAATGCATTTTTGACGGAAGTCGCCTCATCCATACCTAGGCCCTGTAGCTGATGCATAGCCGCCTTGAACTTGAGATAGTCAAATCCCTGCTGGCTATTACTCGCAAGCGCATTGATCAAAAACTCTACGCTTTTGCTGTCAAGCTGATCGCCGGGAGCGAATATATTTTTCAATGATTCATTCATGACGTGAAATTCTCCAATATCCAAGACTTCCAATGCGAAATTGATCGGAAAGATTTCCGCTTTCTACGAAGTGCTATGGTTTTTCTACGAATCAATCTCGTTTTCGCCTTGATCCGGTAACTCCAGAATATCGATGGTGGGCAAACTATGTCCGGAGATGGCCTGGATCGACGCATGCATATCGATAGTCCCTTCTAGAATTCGCTCGATATATTTCTCACGCTCCTTCCAGATCCGTTTCATGGCTCGCTGCTCCTTGGCCAGCTCATCCTTGAGCTTAGAAAAGCCTCCGATGATTGACTCGATTTGTTGTTTGAACTCCTCACTGATCAGAAACCGATAGAGGATCTCCATTTTATCTGCCTTGTTTTCATTGGCTGCTTTGGTGTGATGGAGACGCTGTATCATATGTCTGAGTAAAGAGATCAATTCGAGGTACTCTTGGTAGCTACAGACCCAGACTCCGTCGCGGATCCCCATCTTCTCTTGATCTCTGGGCATTGTCTCCGTGATCAGCACTGCAATATCTCCACCGGCAGCTCGCATGTCTTGTTTGAGCTTGTCTGTCCAGCCTTCACTATATGCCTTGGTTCGCTTGGACTCTATGATGATCTTACCGCAGGCTTGCATCTGATCATTCATGACGGTCTGGATCACATCTGCTCCTCGAACTCCCTTTGAGACCTCTTCTATCAAGTCACGAGGAAACTTCTTTCTGAGCTGATCCTCTATCTGAAGTTCAAGGATCTCACCTTGCAGTTGCATTGAGCCCTGTTCGGCCTTACGCTTCATCTCGTCGACGAGCTTCTTTTGGTCGTCAAGTTGCTTATTGAGTTCGGCGATCTTGAGATCTGATTGTGCTTTTTCGCGAGCTGAGATTTCCTTTTCCCAATCTACTTTAGCAGAATGGAGCTGTCGCTCAAATACTAGTTTTTGTTGCTCCTGTCTCAGGTTGGCTTCTCTCTGTGCGCGTTCCAGCTCAATCTGCAACTTGGTCATCTCGGCCAGACGCTCGTCTTTGCGCTTGAGCTCATCTTGTGATGATTGGATTTGAAGCTTGAAGTCTTCTGCGATCTGATCTTTGATCTGAGACCTTTCGGTCAAAAGCGCTTTTTGCAGTCGTTCTTTGAAGAGTTCGTTTTCCTTGGCCTTGCGCTGTTCGAATTCTTGCTTTTGCTGCTCCAGTAATTTTTGTTTCTCCGAGACCTCATTTCGTACTCGCTCACGCTCTTCTGCAAGCCTCCGCTGCAGCATCTGCTCGTAGGTCTTGGCCATCATCTCGTCGACATCGAGCTGATGATTACAATTGGGACAATAGAGGAGATTGTGTTCGTCCATATCAGTCAAGGAAGTCTACGTCATGTGCAAATGGGAATCTCATCACCTTCTCGATGCTCTCGATAAGCGGACTCTGCTCAAAGATGACTCGATAGAGCAGTTCAATGATCGGCAGTCTCAGGTCATAGTGCTTGATGAGCTGCTGTGCAATGCGAAGAGTCCTGACACCTTCGGCGAGCTCATCTGTCTCTTCATAGATCTCGTCGATTGACTTTCCTTCGCTCAGCTTGAGACCAAATTTGAAATTTCTACTATTGGTACTTGTTGCTGTCGCTACAAGATCTCCGATACCAGCTGTGCCTAGAAATGCTTTGTATCCACTTCCCATAGCCTTACCGAGATGAATCATCTCATTGAGACCTCGTGTAATCAACATACCCTGCATATTCTTCCCGAGCCCTTTACCTACTAGGAGTCCGGATGCAATCGCAATGATATTCTTCAAGGCGCCTGCCATCTCTGCTCCGACGATGTCATGAGATCCAAAGACATAAAATCGAGAACCACTGAGATAGTGCCGACCGAGTTCAATCACCTCATCAAACTCCGATGCGATGACTGTTGCTGTAGGCTGACCTTCCATAATTTCCTTGGCAAGATTGGGCCCTGACAGGCAACCAATCCTGACTACAGCGCTTTCTTGCTCGATCACCTCGCTCATGGTACGGATGTTGCGACGAGAAATATCTTGCGTCATCATCTCATCCTCACTCACCTTATACAGGTCAAATCCCTTGGTCGCATGGATCAATATATGGCCGGGTGTGAGCTGAGGAGCAAAGCGCTGCATGGTGGAGCACATGTGCTTTGAGGGCACTACAGGAAATATCAACCTACACTCTCGACAGACCTGTGCAATATCGGCCGTGGCTGTAATGCTGTCAGGCAGGTCATATCCGTGATTTTTCCTTTCAGAATTGATCCGCTCTGCAGTCTCCTCTTTGCGACTATAAAGCAAGACTTCAGCCTTATCAGCAATCAGCAATGCGATCGCTGTTCCAAAGCTTCCAGAGCCAATGACGGCTACTTTTTGAGGGTTGGCTTGGGCTGAATCAGACATCTAGAGACGAAGGTAGGCATCTCTCAGATCACTACTTCTTGCGAGATTTTTCTCGCTCAGCAGCTATCTTTTGCTGCTCCGCCAGAGCCTTTTGCAAACGCTCTTGGAATCCACCTTTTTTCTTGGGTTTGGCTTTCTTCTTATTGAGCTCAGCCATGATCTTGTCATCATTGAAGACGAGCTTCTTGGTGCCAATGGTCTGCGTGATATTAAAAATATTACTGAAAAGCAGATAACAGGTAAGACCGGATGCATAGCTATTGAAGAAACCTAGAAACATGATGGGCATGAGATACTGCATCCACTTCATCGCAGGATTGATGCTCATATCCATATGCCGCGTATTGTAGTAGGTGTAGATAACTGTCGTCACTGCCCAGAGTAGTGTGAAGAGACTCAGATGCGATCCCATCCCAAATGGCATCTCAAAGGGCAACTGGAAGAAGGCGTCGTAGCTCGATAGATCATTGGCCCAGAGGAAAGACGATTGACGAAATTCAATACTCGCAGGGAAGAACCGATACAAGGCGATCCAGATCGGCATCTGCGCCACCATCGGCAGGCATCCTCCAAGAGGATTGACACCATACTCTCGGTAGATCTTCATGGTCTCCATCTGCACCTTCTGCTGGTCTCCATCATACTTTTCTTTGAGGCCTGCTAGCTGTGGCTTGAGAGCAGACATCTTGGCCTGCGAGTGCAGCATCTTGTAAGTCAGAGGATAGAGTATTGCCTTGACAATCAGCGTCAAGATGATGATCACAAGTCCCTTGCTGGAAAAAAGCCCGAGTAGCAGATTGAAAAGAGGACGAACAATCCAGCGATTGATGGTGCCGAAGATTCCCCAGCCAAATGGCACTACTTGCTCAATGTCCATATTCATGTCCTTGAGAATCTCAAAGTCATTGGGACCGGAGTAGATTTTCATACTCAGTCCTTGATCACTACCTCTACCGACTGGCACACCCATGGTCGATCTGAAAGTCTTAAGAAGGTCGCTATCCTCTTCACCTATGATCGTCTCGACCGTCTTACCATAGAAGGGCTCATCAGGAATTACGGTCGTGTTGAAAAACTGTTGACCACTGCTGATCCAGTCTAGTCGCTCGTTCTCAAGGTCCTTGAGCTTTCCACGTCGCATCCCTGTATCGTCAACATCTTCTTTGCTATCACGATAGTAGAAGGCTGAGTACATGGTACGCTCGTATCGATCGTTTTTTTCGATCGGTTTGAGGTGATTTTCCCAGTAAAACTTGACCTGATCACCATCAAGATTGCCATCCATATTCTTGAAGTTGACATCGTAGTCGATGACATAGCTTCCATCATTGACCGTATATGTCTGCACGATCTGACGTCCTTGACCTAGATCGGCAGTGTAGCTGATTTGGTTTCCAGAAATCTTCGGGGTAAAGTATAAATCACCAGTCCGGATAGATCTACCTTCATTCTGCAGCAGGTATTCCCATCTGTTTTTATCATTTTCAAGTAGTACTAAAGGCTCTTGAAGATCATCAGCGCCAGGATTCTCTACCAGTCGATGAAATTGCTTGAGTTCTACCTGCGATATCCGCCCACCTTTGTTGCTAAACTCGAGACGCAGGACATCGGATTCCAAGCTAGACGTTTGTTCCTTACCAGTAGCCGCTTGCGCAAATGATCCGAAGCTATTGCGGCGGTCGACGCGATCCAAGCTATCTTGATTCACTGTAGACGTATCGATCGTCGCACGAGCTACAGTCTCAGTGGCTTGCTGATCGACAAGTTCTTCAGCTTGCGCAATGCTATCCTTGATCCTTTGTTGCTCTGCAATTTCTTCTTTGGAGGGGGCATTGACGATGGACATGGCCAAGATCAATCCCATGATGAGCAAGAATCCTATCAGTTGATTTTTTTCCATAAACTAGCTCTCAAAAAGCGCTGCAAAAGTAGGTGTCTATGGGCTGGTAGACCTTGTTTTTTCTGATGGGTACAGCCAAATTATCTACCAATTCACTCTTCCTCAAGTACAAGCGTACCTGCCAGTAGATCATGCAGTGCCTGCCTTTCTTGTGTAAAGAGTGCCATAGCGTACCCTATAAAGAGTATAGCACCACTGAGATATTTGCCCAGTGTACGTATAAAGGCTCTACCAAACATGATTCTCTCACCTTCTCTGTCGGTGACCACGATCTTCATGAGGCGCTTGCCCCAAGTCGCTTGATGTCTCGAGCTCTCCAAGACTGCATGATATAACAAGAAGACCATACCCTGACCTGAAAATATACCTGCTAAGGCAGCAGTAGACAGTTCGTTGTACGCCAGACCACTCGCACGACTTGCACCAGCGAAAAATAGAGAGTAAAGCCCAAAGACAATCAGATAGTCTATAAGCATAGCAATGAGTCGCTTAGAAAACTCGGCATGATCCGTCATATCTCTACATGGTTTGGTAGCCGATTCAATGAGCTAGTGGACAGAATAGTTCCTCTAGGCTAGCTCAAGAGCTTAGTCGCCGCAGCGATATCTAGCACCAAGTTTGGCACCTTGGTTTGGGCCGTAGCCTTTTTCGCTTTTTTACTTTTTGCTTCTTTGATCTCAGCGGCAGCCCTGGCGAGCTTCGCCTCGTCTTCGGAGGAAATCTGCTTGCTCGCGATATCGGATTTCACCTTCTCTTTGAGAGCAGTTTGCTCTTCTCTGATCTTGGTTTTTTCTTGACGATCTGCCTCTTTTTCTTTGGCTCTTTCGATCTTGTCTTCGAGCTCTGCCTTGGTCCGATTCATATCGTCTAGCTTCTCCTGCTTGGACCTGATGCGCTCCTCGATCATGGTGATCTTGGCCGCCCGGATCTGACTCTCGAGTTGACCATCACTGGCATTGAGTCTCTTGGTCTCAAACATCAGATCCTTTTGATCACGATTGATCGACCTTGTCATGCGATCTACAGCACCGAGGAGCCCGTCATAGCGCTTTGTGAGTCGCTCGACAGCATTGGACGCAGCCTGGGCTCCATCACCAAATCTCTTTGTTTTGACAGCCTTAAAAGCCTTGTCAATACGCTTCCACAGCTTATTTTGATCGCCTCTTGTAAATTCGTGATCCTTGAGCTTGCCCTGAAGATCTCTGAGCTGCTGGAATATGGGTTGGAGGCCGAGTCCCTTTTCGATCTTGTCCTCTATGACATCAAGCTTCTCTCCGAAAAATGCAAGATTCTCCCTAGACTTTTCCGAGATGGTATCATTGAGTTTTTTCCTTTTCTCCTTGAGCGCATCAAAGAGCTCATTAGTACCTGACTTGAGATCTCGGAAGTGATCCCAGAATAGATTCTTTTCCCGGACTTGGACTTGCACCTTGTCCCAAAAACCCTTCAGCTCTTCCCAAATCTTTGCTTCATAGCCGTCGAGACGAGAAATTTTTTCTTTGAGGTCTTCGAGCTCGCTCTTGTAGGCGGAGCTCAATTTGTGCGACAGCACTACAAAGTGCCACTCAGTCTGTGCACGTGAGATAATATCTGATCTCATCACCTTCAGGCCATCAGGCAATAGGCTCTCTGTGAGGCTCAGTGGACGATTGATCTCCTGATGATCCGCTGGCCATGGAATACTCTCACCGCTACGCCAACTGTCCATCAGTTTTTTGTGAAATGCCTCTGTAGCCACGGCCTCTGGGAAGCTCTTGATGACTACTGCATTGTCTTCTGCTTTCAGCTCTATCGCTAGGAGGAGTTTTTCGGCTTTGTCGTTTTCTCCCCATACGACTACTCTCGTTTTCATACTGTCGTTCTTGTCTATCGGGCTTGCGCCCTGGTACTACGCATATACTGCCTTGAGCAGACCTTGGTGTATCAGACTCTCTGCGATTTGTACGGCATTCGTCGCCGCACCTTTGCGAAGATTATCTGACACGACCCATAGGTGTAGGCTTCGTGGCAGTGATTCATCTCTTCTGATGCGTCCCACATGCGTAAGGTCATCGCCTGCAGCATGTAGTGGCATCGGATACTGTAATTTACTATGATCGTCTACCAGCTTGATACCAGGCATATCTGCCAGGCACTGTCTGATATCTACTAAGGTAAAATCTTCGGACAAAGTAATGCTCACAGACTCAGAATGTCCAACCTTGACGGGCACTCTGACAGCTGTAGCAGTAATGGCGAGATCTTGCAGACCCAAGATCTTCCGGCTCTCCTCGATGAGCTTCATTTCTTCTTTGGTGTAACCATTGTCGAGAAATACATCACACTGTGGTATGCAGTTATCTAGTATTTGATAGCTGTAGCACTTGTTCGCCGAAGCAGGATCTATCAACTCCTGATCATATTGCTCCATTGCCTTGACACCTGAGCCAGACATAGACTGGTAGGTTGAGACGACCACACGCTCTAGGCCAAAGTGATCCTGGAGCGGTTTGAGCGCCAAGACGAGCTGAGAAGTAGAACAGTTGGGACTAGCGATGATCCGCGTCTGATCCGTCATCGCATGGCTATTGATCTCTGGGATGACCAGCGGTATACCCTTGACCATGCGCCAAGCTGAGCTTTTGTCGATCACATATGCACCAGTCTCCGCAAATCGCGGTGCCCACTCCTTGGAAAAATCGCCACCTGCGGCAAAGAAAGCGAGGTCTGGCTTCTGAGAAAGTCCTTGAGCTGCGCCGACTATGGTGTGATTTTTCCCTCTCCACTCCAATTGCTTCCCCTCTGATCTTGGCGAGGCAATCGGTATGAGCTGATCACAAGGAAAACCCCGCTCTGAGAGTATCTCGAGCAGCTTCTGACCCACAAGTCCAGTCACACCTGCGATGGCAATTTTCATCGTTCCTTTGAGTTAATTTTTAAGGACAAGGATCGCAAAGTTGCGCTTTTAACGTGCAAAATATCGAGGCATATTGTGATATAAGCAGACATTTGATTGACAATCTATCATCAGTGAGACAGAGCATACTCATTTTGACATTTTCATTATTGGCTTTCGGGGCTTTCGCCCAAATGTCTGAGAGCTTTGAAGATGGCGAACTGGGGAGCAATCCCACCTGGGAAGGTGACACAGGAGACTTCGTCATAGAAGATGGAGTCCTTAGACTCAATGCCGCGGAGGCAGGAAACTCTGTCATATGGTCTCAGTATCCTTGGGCTGTCGATGGGCAACATGTTTGGGAATTTTTTGCCAATCTCGACTTCTCCCCAAGTACGAGCAATCAAGTAGAGATCATACTCTATGCTGACCAAGCGTCATTGCCCTACAATAATGCCCTTGTGATAAAATGGGGTGAGACAGGTCTGTCTGATACCTGGGAGATCTATCAATACACAGATGGTGTGGAAGTGCTGGTCGATCGCGGAGAGGATGGACTTTTGGCAGATCCCTCGGCTAGCTTGACTGCTCGACTGACGACCGATTTATCCAGCTGGAATTTCAGCACCAGCTATGATGGCGCTGTATGTCTCGAGGATGAGCGTCAAGGAACGATGAGTCCACTGCCTATGGCTGAGCAACTCTATTTTGGGCTCAAATGTGACTATACCACAAGTCGCAGCAGCTCCTTCTTTTTTGACAATATTATAGTGGACAGTACTTCTCTCCTTGCTGGTGATGGTCCGGACCTCATAGACATAGAAATTCTATCTTCCAATACACTCAGACTCACATTTGACGCAGATCTAGATGAGTTCTGGATGGATCAAGCCGATCGATACGTCATGACTCCGAGTCTTGGTAGTCTCAGCTCGGTGATGTCTACTGGTAAAGAGGTGAGCCTTCAGTATGAGATGGATATGACCAATGCTACAAGCTACACTCTTGACCTTACTGAAGCTCGAGATTGTAATGGTATCGCGAAAGCCGAGCAGAGTATGAGCTTTGATTTTTTGCTAATAGAAGAAGCCGCATTTGGTGACATTCGTATATCTGAGATTATGGCTGATCCTAGCCCTGTCGTGGCTCAACCTGAGGCCGAGTGGATCGAGCTCTACAATCGCTCAGATAAATTCATCCAGCTGTCTACTCTCAACCTGCAAATAGGCAATGACGACTTGTCTCTCTCAGATTACGTCTTGGAACCTAGGGCCTACGTATTGATCACAGAAGAAGAAGATGTGGTGGCTTTCGGGCTCGAAAATGGACTCGGACTGGTGAGATTTCCTGGCATCACCAATGGTGGTGAGCCAATAGCGCTCCTCTCTGATACCGAAGAAATTGATCGTGTGGACTGGACTGATGATTGGTATCGAGATGCCGACCGAGATCAAGGTGGATACAGTCTCGAGCTTATCGATCCGCAAGAACTTTGCCTCGCATCATCCAACTGGCGCGCGAGTCAAGCTGACCTAGGTGCTACCCCAGGAGCAGAAAATAGTGTACTCGATGACCTCAATGTCACGCTGAGCTTGGCCTCATGGAGATTTGTCAACGCCAGTGAAATTCTACTGCTATTTAACATGCCCTTGAAAGATGAGCAACTCTGGTCAAATCTCATTAATACCTCTGCCCTAGATGCTCAGATCGTGGACTATATGCATGATGGGGATCAAATCCTCTTGGTCCTTGATCGTGAGGTCACTGCTGGCGAGAGCCTGCGAATCAGCCTATCGGAGAATGTCGTGGATTGTCAAGGTGACATCCTCGTGACAGATACGACCGTAGTTGTTAACATACCATTTGATCCGATTCCTGGAGACATCGTCGTTAATGAAATCCTCTTTGATCCTTTCAGCGGTGGAGCGGATTTCATAGAATTGCAAAACATCAGCTCCAAGACACTAAGCCTCGCGGGTCTTGCCTTACTCAATGTCGACAATGACCAGCTGGATTTTATCACAGAACCAGGCCAAATAGCGCCTGGAGAGATTTTGGTCTGGACCAGTGATCGACAGGACATTCTATCTCGATACCCTGTAGCATTTCCCGACAAACTCTACCAACAAGAGATCCCTGCGATGAACATCGCACGCGGTAATGTGAGTGTCATTTGGCTGGGCAGCTCGGAGCGGACAGTCATTGATTCATTTGACTACACGCCAGATCTGCATCAAGCATTCATAGATGAGACGAAAGGGAGATCTCTTGAGCGCGTTGATGGAAATAGCTCCACCAATCTTGCTTCCAATTGGCATTCGGCCTCAGATGCATCTGGCGGTGCCACACCGACAGCCGTCAATTCGCAGTCTACTCCGAGTAGCTCCATGCAATCAAGTCCCGGACTGCTCGTAGAGAATGAAGTATTTAGCCCAAATGGTGACGGATACAAAGACTTTCTCGTCTTAAGACTACATCCAGATCGTCCAAGCGCCTTGGCGACCGTTGGCATTTATGATGCAGAAGGAAGGCAAGTTCGTCTTCTAGCAAGTAATCAGCTTCTCGGTCAGCAAGATTTCTTAAGATGGTCAGGAGAAAACCATGAAGGAAATTTGGTGCGACCAGGTATTTATGTGATTTTCGCACAAGTGTTCTTCGAAGATGGAGAAGTGCAAGAATACAAGGAGACATGTGTACTTGCAAAACAGCTGAACTAATCGAATTATGAATCAAACACAGTCTCAGCACAATACCGACAGGGCTGAGCAGTTTTGGATCCTCCTTTTTGTGTCACTCACGATGATATCTATGCTTGACATGGATGGCAAAATGATTGTGAGCCGGGATGTATTTTGTCTAGTCTTACTCCTGACTGGAGTGGTGGCATACTTTAAGGACTATTGGCTTTTGATGACGAGCTGCATGGGACTTGCAGGCATGATCGCCATGATCGAGTACCTCTTACTGTAAGTTTGTGTCAGGCGAGACCCTTCACTATACTACTTCCACCTGGAATCATCTCAATGCTTACGCAGCGCACGATATTCTCAGACTGAGGTCCGAGATCTTTGTAGTGGAACAAGACTGCGTCTACCAAGATATCGATGGTCTTGATCTTGATGCCTTGCACTGTATGATCCATCAAGATGGAATATTGGTCGCATATGCGCGCATACTTGAGCGAGAGGCCAGACTGGCGATCGGACGTGTGGTCGTCAGGCAATCCCACAGGGCATCAGGCATTGGAAGAGCGCTCATGCTCTATACCTTGGACCAGTGTCGTGTTACTTATGATCATCGAGAGATTGAACTTTCGGCACAGTGCTATATCCAGTCATTTTATGAGTCTCTCGGATTTGTGGCAGAGGGAGAGAGTTATCTAGAGGACGGGATTCCTCATATACACATGACACTGACAGATGTATCTAGCCTTTCGGCAAAATGAAAAGACCCCAAAGCAAAGCTTCGAGGTCTCTATTTCTTGATTGTTTAACTGAATGATTCTACTCAGGAACTTTATCAGGGTCTAGTAGATCATAAAACTCGTCTAGCTTAGGCATAATGATGATACGAGTCCTTCTATTGGCCGACTTGCCTTCGCTTGTCTCATTGTCAGCGATAGGATTGTGCTCACCACGGCCAGCCGCCACAAGCCTGTTGGCAGCAATACCATAGTCGTCCTGCAATACTCTGATCACAGCAGTCGCTCGCTTCACCGATAAATCCCAGTTGTCTTCGAGACAAGCAGTCTTGATCGGATCGTCATCAGTATTTCCTTCAACCATTACCTCTAGATTGGGTCTGGACTGGACGATCTGAGCGATTTTACCAAGTACTCTTTTGGCATCGGTATTGAGAGATGCACTTCCAGATCTGTATAGCATCTTGTCAGATAGATTGACCATGACAACAGTCTTATCCACCTTGATTTCGATGTCTTGATCTGCAACACCATCAGCAAGTTGATTCTTGAGATTGACAGCCAGTACGAGATTGATGGAATCAGCTCTCGTCTTTGCTGACTGAAGCAGTCCGATATAGCGGTCCTTCTCTTCTAGCTTTGCCAGTGTCTTTTCGATATTTTCTGTCGCTGATTGAGACAGTGTTGTAAGATTGTCTACAGTCGAGAGCTGCTTGTCTCTCTGAGTCTTGATATCGTCGATTTGAGATCTAAGATCTGCGATTTGCTCTTGTCTTAGGTCGAGGTTACTCTTGCAAGAGTTAAGCTCAGCCTCCATTTGAGACTTTTGCTGTTCGCAAGCGTCTAGTGCTTTTACTTGACGTGAAAGATCAGCATTGAGCGTCTCCACATCTGTTTTGGCCAGGTCGAGCTCAGATTGCAAAGCGGTAAACTCCTTTTTGCTTACACAGCTCGCAAGCATAGCACCCAAGATGAGTAGCGTGAGTAGTTTGTTTGTTTTCATACCTTGATTTCGTTCATTGAATTTTTGGATGCCCAAATGTAACGAATCACGAATTTTTTTTGCGCGAAAGCGCTCATTTTCTCCCTAAAACCGTAGCTATATCTAATGATAAGGCCATAATCGTCGAACACAGACAACGAAATTGGCCCGAAGCTTGTCTATATTTATCGAGGACTAAGGAGAAAATCGGCAATGCCGATAGAGATACCCCTACTGATCTTGACGAATAATTCCTGATGTCTGTGGGTATTGTGAAGATTAGAATAAGAACCAATCAAGTGATCATCTTGCTTCTAGCATTGCTAGGAGGCCAAGGAATTCAGGCGCAGTCTTGTATGTGTACTGCGTGTCCAGTGCGTACCATCGACCTGACACCTGGAACGATTCCGATCGAGGTATCTGGAATCACAAATGATGATCTTAGCCACCCCGATCAAGGTGTCTGTGCAGTCAGGATGCAATTTGTACATGGAGACATCGGTGACATGACCATCGATCTCACAAGTCCTGCCGGACAGACTATTCAGCTCGTAGGCCCATTTACACTCTGCGGCTTTACCAACGGAAACACATGGGACGTTACTTTCATTCCTTGTGCTGATGCCCCTGCTCCCGATCCAGGCATGCCTGGAGTATGGAACAACTGCCCATTTGAGAACACTTTCAATATTGAGTATACAGGGACCTATCACCCTGCTAGCGGTTGTCTAGAAGACTTTGATACAGGTCCAGTCAATGGTACTTGGTCTCTTGACTTTCTAGACAATCTTGTCGGAAGTTTCGGAGATATCCAAGGCTTTGAGATCATCTTCTGTGACCCGGATGGTGTCGAGTGCGAAACGCCTATATGTGATAATATATCTACAATGCTACCGGATGATTTCACGCTTTGCGCAGGTGATCAGACCATCATCGTAGAGGGCAATGACCCAGACGAATTCACACATGAGTGGAGTACGGAGGACGGAGTCATCCTTGATGGAGCCAATACTGAGACCATATTGATCGAAGGACCTGGCACCTACACAGTCATCATCGAGGGGCCAGACGCAGAGAGTGGTCTCCTATGTAGCGATACTGGTAGTGTGGTAGTACTCGAGAGCTCATTTCCAATACCTGAGCTAGAGTTTGATGACCCCTACGAGATCGATTGTAACAATGCCTCACTCGTCATCACACCAAATGTCATTGTCAGCTCAGGAGATGACAGCTATGTCTGGGATACAGATGACGGTAACATCGTGGGGAGTACTACCGGTAGCTCTGTCGAAGTGGATGCTGCAGGCACCTACACTGTTGTGATAGAAAACCCCGAAGAATGCGGGAATAGCTATGAGTTTGAGGTGGTAGAAAACTTTGAAGAACCGGAATTTACAATCATTGACCCAGTAGATCTCACCTGTCTCTTCCCTCAGTCATCGATCAATATCGGAAACGTGGAGGAGGGAGCTACCTTCCTGTGGGAAGGACCTGGCATAGGTCCGGATACAGAGACGGATATGAATCAAGTGACTGATCAAGCAGGTGTCTACTCGGTAACCGTGACTGGCACCAATGGATGCACCTCGGAGCAGTCAGTATCCATCAGCATTGACACCATGCATCCGACCATAGAGATTATGCAAGATGCGCCTCTCACCTGCCTCGATCTAGAAGTGGAGCTTTTCGTGGAGTCTGACATGGCGCTTACCGAATTTATCTGGGGTGGACCAGGCGTAGGAACAGCACAGAGATTCAATGAATCTATCCTGACCAGCACTCCTGGACTCTACACTGTCAATGTCACAGCCGGCATCAATGGATGTATGTCGAGTGCGACATACTTCCTGGAAGATGAGACAGAACCTCCAGAGCTCACAAGCTATACAGATACTATACGATGTGATCGACGAGAGATCACGCTAGACGTCAACGCCATGGGACCAGAGCTCCAATACAGATGGGCTGGCCCCGCCATAGACAATACAAATGAAAATGACTCAACACCTGTCGTAGATCAAGGGGGACTCTATGAAGTCTTTGTCAGTATCAATGGCAATTGTGAGGTACCCGGCTTTGTCTTTGTTTTCCTTGACACGATGCCCCCAGATGTCACCATCATCGGAGACGAATTTGAATGCGGAGATAGTACTGTCATACTTCAAGCTCTGCTCAATGAAGATGGTCTCGAACTAGAATGGTCTGGGCCAGGCATCACTGAGGAGAATATGAATGATGAAGTCATTGAGACTGAGGTGCCCGGATTTTATCAAGTGACGATCAGTGAGGACAATGGATGTGTAGACATCTATGACCTGGATATACCCGCTAGTGCGGACATTCCCATGATCTTCGTGAATGATGATACGATAAGTTGCAATGATCCGACCGTCACATTGGTCGCTAGTTCAAATGTTGAGGTCGACTTTTCATGGACTGGACCAGGGATAGATGACAGCAATAGAAATCTACCAAATCCCAGCGTGGCCATAGCTGGCACCTACAGGATCACCGTGACGGATAGCGTGGACTGTAGCAACACCAGCATCGTCCGCGTCGCTGCCGACACGATATCACCGGTGATCGATGTATCAGATACTTTGATATCCTGCGTAGCTCCCAGAATCACACTGAATGGAGAGGTGGATCAAGCAGATAGTATTTTTTGGGCTGGTCCAGGGATTGATGTGCTCAACCAGAATGACCTTGATCCTACTGTAGATCTGCCAGGCACATATCTTCTATTCGCCTTCAATGATAATGGCTGCAGCAGTGCTGAAGCGCTGCGTGTGACCGTCGATGACGATCTACCTGCACTAGTGCTGAGCGCAGATACCCTGACTTGCAGCAACACAGACATTGATGTCATCAGTCAGACTGATGCCCAAGTCTCATATAATTGGGAAGGTCCTGACTCATTCCGAGACTCTACCGCGGAGGTCAATGTAGATCAGCCTGGCTCATACACACTGACTATAACTACTGTGCAGGGCTGTGTGGTATCAGAGACCTTGGAAGTGATCCAGGACATCATCCCACCTGATCTTGAGACAATGCTAGACACAATCAGCTGTGATAGCCAGATCGCTAGTCTCATTGCCTCATCGGATGCAGCCGTTTCCTATCTCTGGGATGGTCCAGGCATCACTGTGGATATAGAAAATGAGATCAATCCAAGGGTCACTGAGGTTGGCCTGTATGATCTGATTGTCACTGCAGCTAATGGCTGTACGACAAGAACCTCCATAGACATTTATGGAGATACTGCAAGGACGGCGATCACTCTAGATGCAGATACACTGACGTGTTTTGCACCAGTACTTGCTATAGACAATGATGCCATCGGTAGATCCTACCAATGGGATGGACCAGGCATTGATGGTAGCAATATCAATGAGCAGTCGCCTGATATCAGTCAAGCCGGAAACTATGAACTAGTATTGACAGCGGACAATGGCTGTCAGTCCAGAGCCACTATCAATGTGCCAATAGATACAGTGAGCCCCACTCTCGATCTACAAGTCGATACATTGACTTGCGCCCTCACCGAAGTGACCTTGGAGCTGAGTACTGATGCACAAGTGATCGCCTGGACAGGGCCAAGTATCACCCCAGAAAATCAAAATCAGTCAAGACCACAAATATCTCAAGCTGGACTCTATGGTGTACTTGTGACTGGACAAAATGGATGTCAATCTGAACAGCTCTACGAGGTACAAATCGATACCTTGGCTCCATCGGTCTCGCTATTGAGCGACTTCCTTACCATCACCTGCCAAAACCCTGATGTCACTCTTGATGCAGGAGGCAGCAGTGGACAAGGAGCTCTCGAGTATTTATGGGAACGCCTACAAGGGCCTCTATCGGACGAGCTCCCTGACACATCTGTTGTCATCATTGATCGACCTGGAACCTATGTCGTCAACATCCGTGATGAAGACAATGGATGTGTCAACCAGATGAGTCTAGAGATCGATCAAGATGCAGACTTTCCCGAGATATCTATTGTTCCCTATGATGTCATCACTTGTGACGTGGAGCGTATCGTACTAGATGGCACCGGTAGCGAGGTCGGAGATCAGGTCCGCTACTTCTGGTCTGGTCCAGACATCAATGGAGAAATTGAAAATATCAGTGTAGAGATTGGTCAAGCTGGGCGCTACACTCTCCTAGTGAGTAATGAAGAAAATGGCTGTGCCAAGGACACCACCATTACAGTACTCGACGACCTGATTGAGCCAAGAGCAGAAGCTTCGGTCTCGGATATTATTACTTGTCTGGCACCATCTGTCAATCTGATCCTTGGTGACTCAGATCAAGGTGCTGGCTACGACATCAGCTGGTCAGGCCCAGGAATCAATGAAGAAAATAACACAAGTTTAGAGCCGCAGATCGCTACACCTGGATTACACACCTTGACCATCAGAAATCAAGCTAATGGCTGTATCTCTATCAGCACTGTCCTCGTAGAAGAGGTAGACAATCAACCACAAGCAGTGGATCTGATTGCTACTGATCCTGACTGCGATGTGGGTAACAATGGCTCTATCGTCATTAATGGTATTGTCGGTGGTGTGGAACCCTATGATATATATCTGGATGGCGAGCTTGGACGTCTGAGCTTATCAAACATCGTTGCTGGCGATTATCAAGTCCTAGTCATTGACGCCAATGGCTGTGAATTTGAAGACACAATCAGCTTGCTGTACTTTGAGCCTCTGACGCTCGATCTTGGGGAGGATCAAGAGATCCAACTCGGTGAAGAAGTCAATGTCTCTGCAGAGATCAATAAGGACCAATCTGTGCTTTCTGAGATATCATGGTCTGGTCAAGAAACTCCTTGTGAGAACTGCCTTGATTTTGATATCAGGCCGTTTATTTCTGGAATTTATCGATTGAGCATCAGGGACGAATTTGGATGCACGGCAGAAGACGAGATTTACATACAAGTGGCACAGGGTAATACGCTGTATTTACCCAATGTATTCAGCCCCAATGGGGATGAGACCAATGATCGCTTTGTACCACAGTGGAGTGAAAAAGTGGTGCGACTCGATGAGCTCAGCATATATGACCGATGGGGTAATATGGTCTACCAGGAGATGGGTGCTACGAGTCAAGAGAGTCAACAAGGGTGGGATGGCAACTTCAAGGGCCGGCCTGCACAGTCAGCCGTCTACCATTGCAGAGTCGTATATACACTGGTCAATGGCCTTCAGATCTGGAAGTCAGCAGACCTGACCTTGATCCGATGATAAGAAAGAATTCCTCCCTTCTAATTCTATTTCTCACCCTATCGATACTGGCGTGTGCAGATGAACCGAAGCTTAACTCTGCTACTACCGAAAATAAGGCCTCATCTGCTGCCTGTAGGGAGACCTTGGAGACTCACCTAGATGCTGTATCGAAACGAGACATTAGAACTCTACGTGAGACATTGTCTCCAGATGGAGATATGGAGTTTATGATGGGCGGGCTTGAGCGGATGATAGGAGCCACTGATTTTGCTGAGTTTCAAGCATCATGGTTTCAGGATAGCAGTTGGACTTTTGAAACGGACATACTGCATCTAGAGGTCGGGGAAACTCTCGCCTCCGCTACTGTAGAAGCTATGTACAGAGAAGCCGATCGTGACGGCCAACCATATTTCAATCGGCTTCATATCAGCTATGTTTTACGGAAACACGGCGATGAGTGGTACATCATTAAAGATCACGCGAGTTCTGCTGAGAAATCTACTGATTGAGATGCAGATATAACAGTGCTGTCAAGTATGCATCATTGAGCGCATCATGCGTCTGACTCACTTCGATGCCAAATCGCTCACAGCAGTTGTACAATGAGTATTGACCCTTTTGAGTAAGCTTGAGATCGCGATACCGATCAAAGTCGATCATCATCTGAAGGGTGTCGACCATGCGATTCTTCAATTTGGGCAGACCAGCGATTTTGAGCTGTCGATTGATGACATTGATGTCGTACTGGATGTGGTGACCAAGGATAACTTTATTGGTCAAAGATCCTAGGAAATCAGGCAGATAGTCTTGGAAGCTCAGGTCAGCGCTATTGGCGATGATCTCGTGTACTTTGGTATTTTCTCGGTCCTGCTGCCTTACGGCAAAAAAGGCATGTGAGGCTTGATCGATAAGGATCTTCCTATTCCCTAATGGAACCATGCCCAGGCTCAGCACCTCAGCGTGCTTGACCCTGATGTCAGTCGTCTCCAAATCGAGAGAGATCATCTCCTCAGAATGACCATCTTGCTCAAATCGCTCAAGATATTCTTTTACGTATGGCGGATGCACATTTTGGCGAAAGCCTAGCATATCACGAAGCATATCTCTGACTCAACAACTCCTGTAATCTCTGTGTGGACTTGAAAGCACGGCGAAGTCTCAATCGATCAATCTTGGGAATAGCCTTGGGATCGATCCATCTTCCATTTTCTGTGAGGAGTGACCTCTCAAGTCTCAGGCGCATCATATGGAGCAAGGATTCTTGGCAATCCCTGAATAGCAAAGCTTGTTCTGGTATGGCTGTTGCCAAATGATCCAAGCGGTCAAGTGTATTGGAACTTTTAAAAAATCCCGTATCAATGGCCAACACTCTCACTGCATCAATGAGCGGCGCAATGGCCCTTCCTTTGATATCAAATCGCTCTGCATGATCTCCATTTTTCTCGACGATAAATTTTCGGAAAAATGACAATGGCGGTGCTGTCTTGACTGTCTGCTCCGCTAAGAGATTGTAATACAGCGGATTGCGCTGATACAAATCACGAATATGTTGCACAAGCCCAGAAGACAAATCTTGATTGCCAAACTCGACACGAAAATCCAAGAACGTGCTGGAATCTAGGAGCGCCTGCGGTTCTGGACGCAGAAACCAAGAAGATATCCGCTCCTTCATCTCGCTTACTGATAGACACCAGTCTGGATTGCTTGACATCATTTCTGCACTACACTTGAGGTAGCCAAGTTCACTCAAGTGCTCAACTAGAATTTTGGCGAAAGCCATATAATGCGTCTGTCTGCTCTCTTGACTCTCGAGGTAGACAATACCATGATCCTGATCCGTCCGGGTAAGTTGCTCTCGACGAGCCACGCTCCCCATGGAGAAGAAGCAAAATTGCTCCTTATCAATTTTCATTGCCGCACTCTCATTGTACTCTTCTAGGGTCAACTCACAACAGCGCACCCAGATTTGAGCATTGAGTTGATTGATCAATGATAGGTATAGCCGACTCTGGTCCTCGTGATTGGCAAACTCCGCCAGACTGCGGTCAATCTGATCTCTTATCGCCTTGAGTTCAACCGTGTTCCTAGCTCTGATAATTCGGCGCATCGTAACGAGCGGATCAGATGCCTTGGCGTATAGCACATCGTATTGACTGACGACATTGATTGCTGGAGACCTCGATGTGCCATCCTCCGTCACGCAAATCTGCTTAATGCTGTGCCTCACCATCTCGAGCTGGACGCTGAGTAGATCACTCCGTGGCTCGATACAGTAAACAGGTGAACTCATATGATCCTGTACGGATGCAGAACTGCTCAGCTCGAGGGCGACCATTCGACGCATGTCTCGATCTGTCAGTATGCCTATAGGGTGACCATCATCATTGACGACGATGACGCATGAGACCTTATGATCATCCATGAGTCGAGCTGCTTCTGCCACAGTACTCTCCTTCGTGATAGAAACAAGAGAACTCTTGCGCTCAGGATTGATCATGACTGTCTTTCCCTGAAGGACTTGAATCTCTTCTAGCACAGGCTCATAGGCATCCCGAAAAGTCCTACCGGCAGCAAATCGCTGTACAACAAAGTCCACTGCCCGTGGATAATTTCGATAAGTGAGCTTGAATTGCTCTACAGGGATCTCATAGATGATCGTACTTTCCTGACATCTCGCATCATAGAGATAAGATGTATTTGCCATCGTAGGGCGTATGCCAAAGATATCTGCCTCACCACATCTATCTACAAGACGATAAACATTGTCCCTCTGCTCCAGAATCTCTACTGCGCCTTTGCGCACCAGATAAAAATGCTCTGCAGCATGCTCATCTCGGCGAAAGATCATTTCATCCTTATAGTATACCGAGACTACGGTCTTTTGGCAAAGGGTCAAGAGGTCCTCTTCGGAGAAATATCTGAAGGGCTCTATACCAGCCAAAAATTGCTGGACTCTACGAATGATGGACTGCTCTATCTTCATGTAGCGGATGAAGCCTTTTCGATTCAATGCTTCAAACACAAAGATTGATTTTCTCACATGTCATATACAACTATCCGAGATCATCAAGACTCTTACAAGCACACAGATGGTGCAAGAAAAACCTCACCAAATCGTTGAAATGCATATGAAACTAAGAGCACTAGCACTCCTCATCATCATGAGCTTTGGCATCCAAGAGCTCGAAGCACAGAGGAAAGTGAAACCTGTGTGGATTGGCGCTGGATATTCCTACCCTGTCTATGCCGAGGTCCTTCCGGAAAATGTAGAGTATCGGGCAAATCTATTGCGCTTGTATGGCAGCTATGCACCGTTTTATCATAGCTTCTGGAGGAGACTGAGTTTCTATGCAGAGCCACAGCTCGCGATGGTGAGTCTGAGCCCTACAGATCCAGAGCTTCAAACCACAAGTGCCTTTGATGCAGGTCTTAATCTCGGAGTTCGATTTGACTGGCTGACCCTAGACAAGCTCTGGGGATATGCCTTCATCGGTGCTGGACCACACTATATGAGTGCGGAGACAAGTCTACAGGCTGATGGATTCATCTTTTCGGACAATATCGGTGTGGGATTTTTTATCCCTCTACCAGAGTCCAAGCTAGATGTGGGTATTGAAGGACGATTTCGACACATGTCCAATGCAGGACTCCAGACGCCCAATGGCGGTGTAGATAACTTCTTCGTCGGAATCGGACTCTTTTACAAGCCCAATTGGGATAGCGGTTGCCACTGTCCTAAGTGGTAGTATTCCGTATCAATGACACATGGTGGGATTCAAGATGGCAATCCAGTAATTAAGTGTCACCGGAGCCGACGCACTGATTCCTCTGTAGATCAGATATATCCCTAGGCCAGCTTGGCAAAATGGCAAGATCCTACTGGTCACCCGTCTGATAGATCTAAACATAGGATGACGAGTAGGAATGATCATCAACAAAAACATGAGTGGGAAAGTCCCTAGGCCAAATGCTGTCATACAGAGCGCAGACTTCATCGCAGATGCCGTCGACACTCCTGCTGCCAGCGCCAGATATACCATACCGCAGGGCAGAAGCCCATTGAGACCACCTACTGCCAGCGGAAACTGCGCGGCTCTGGTCTTGAGGGCCGACCCGATGAAGCTCTGTACTTGCTTGTAGTAACTTGTAACCCACGAAGAGCGATGTAAGAGCTTTTCAAGGTCAAGGGAAAGTAGAGATAATACAATCAAAAAGCCTCCCATGACAAATGAAAGGGATGTCTGCCACTCATGCCATATCGCAGCATCTGCTAGTGTACCGACCAGCAGACCGAGCCCAGCATAAGACAACACGCGACCAGAATTATAGATAGCTGCTCGTGATAGCTGCTGTCTCATGCCATATACAGGCAGTGACGATACACCAAATGCAAGTGCTCCGCACATACCTAGGCAGTGCGCACTTCCCAATAGTCCCATCAAAAAACAAACGCCAATCATCCTCCTATGACCTAAAGTGTGATCTGATCTTTTTTGTAGTAGCTCACATTGCCCTCTGTCCACTCCACCTCTACGGTCCATAGTCCAGCTTGAAGCCTCTCAGTGCTGTGCTGCACGCAGCACTCATCCGCCTGTAGAGTGTAAGTAGTGCTTCGATCCATGGACTTGTCCATAGCACGATAAAAGCTGAGCGTCATCTCGATGTCTCCATGCTCAGGACCATAGTCAAGGGTCAAGAGCGAACTGCTTCGCTCACTGACAAACTCAAGATCATGCTTGAGTGCACCTCTGGCATAAATCTGGTCATACCGCTGCTGATATTGTAGATCGTGCGCATAGTAGTTATCCATCACCAGCGAGTGGTCCACTTTGCGAGATTGGAATACGACAAAGACCAAAAAACTGATGTATAAAATAAAAAATCCAAGTAGTGAATGTCCCCAGTTCATATCTTATTCGTTTGATACAGGTGAGAAAAATGTAGTGCTGAGCTCATCAAGAACTCGTTCGCCCTTGATGGCTTTTACCCTGAGTTTAAGAGAGCGCTCAGTGAGATCCTCTCTGGGTATATGTATGAAGAGTAGACCCTCAGCCTCTTGACTGGGCATCAATGTAGGAGCCTGTCCGATATATTCAATCTCCGCAGTCTCAAATCCTTCGATGACAAATCTCACTTCGAGCTCTTCTTTTGTCTTGTTGTCGATCTGATAATTGTATAGGTTGGAGATGATGCCAGGTCTATTCTCATGATAGAGCATACCTGGTGTACGCAATAGAAGCGCTTCGACATCACCTCTCACAGCAAAGAGAAAGCCTTCTAGTCCGATCAGCGCCAAGAACAAAGCCAGATAGGCAATCGATCTGGTATTGATCACTGATCTAGTTCCTGAAGTGATTCCCTCAAGGCTGTCTACTCTGATCAGACCTAGTGGTCTATTGATCTTTTCCATGACATTGTCACAGGCATCCATACAGGCAGTACAGTTGATGCATTCTAGCTGGATGATCGGTGAGCGTACCAGTCTTGTCAAATACGACATGGTCTATTTCGCTCAGCTTTAGCAGGCTATTGGTATCACGCGTGTAGATCTTCTCTTTCTGCAGCAGACGCATAGCGGTACCATAGACAAAGGGTATCGATAGCGCCAGCACACAAGGGCAAGCGATGATCAACACACTGATAAAATTTTGCAGTGCGGCTCGATCGCTGATCTGCCACCAATAGGCTAGCGTGCCTGAGGCAATCAATACGATGCCGATGGTAAAGTACTTCCCGATTTCATCAAGCAACTTGACGTATCGCTTGTCACTATTGCCATTGCTAGTCCATAGCTGGGTGAGATCACTCTGCGTTACCGTACGGGCCACTCTGAGAGTCGCAGGACTCGAGAGGATCTTACCACCAGCCTTGAGCTCTTAACCTCGTCGGATATAGATCGGATCAGACTCCCCAGTGACAAAGCTAAAATCAATCTTGGTCTGCTCGCTGGTCAGATAGCCATCACAAGGAACGACCTGGTCCTGCTTGACGAGTATCTCGTCTCCCACACGCAGCTCTGCAAGAGTCACATTGCTCCAGTCTTCCTCACTGCGTCTCAAGACTGAGATCGGGAAAAACGAGCTGTAATCTCTATCAAATCTGATGTGGCTGTAGGTCTTTTGTTGAAACCATCTACCGATCAGCAAGAAAAAAACAAAGCCGATCATGCTATCAAAATAGCCAGGACCACTACCGGTAATAAGCTCCACACAGCTCTGGGTGAACAAGGCCATGAGTCCTATTGCGATCGGCACATCCAGACTGATATTCCTATACCTGATAGATCTGTAAGCTTCCTTGAGAAAATCCCCTGCAGAATAAAATACAACAGGTGCAGCCAAGGCGATTTTGCCGAGAACAAGGTATCGAAAGGCATCATTGGCCTCATATCCAAGATAATCTGGAAAACTGAGCAACATGGTATTCCCAAAGCAAAATCCTGCTAGTCCTATTTGGTAGACGAGACGGCGATTGACCGGTTTCTGTGCTTGGTGATCGTCCTGTATATTTTCATGTGCGAAGCTTGCCTTGTAGCCGATCTTGTCTAGAAGCAGTGCAATGTCATAGAGACTGGTCTCAAGTCTGCTGTAGCCGATCCGCGCGCGCTTCTTGCCGAAATCTACACGACAGTATTGCACTCCTGGCAAAAGCTTGGGTAGTCTCTCGAGCAACCACACACAGGCTACACAGTGTATCTGCGGAAGGTCCAAAAAGAGTGTGGCTTGCTCTGAGGTACCAAATTTGACCAGTCGATCCTCGATGGCGGGATCCATCAAAAAGTCAAAGTCACTTGACTTTTTCCATCTCATAGAGCCTGGACGATCCTCGAGCAAGGTATAAAATGACGCTAGATCGCTCTCATGGAGAATCTCCCATACCGACTGACAGCCATGACAGCAAAAATGCTCTTCTCCGACAATGATATCTGTGTCTACACAGCTCTCTTTGCAGTAAGAACAAGTCGCTAGGTCCTGGCTCGCCAGGGCAGTGTCTTGGGAGATTATATCGATACTAGCCATAGATCGTCACTTGGCCTGGGATGTCTAGTGGTGACATCTATGCTCAGGCGACTTTTTGCATTCGCCACCGCATCTGCAGGACTTGATCTGATGGAGTACAAGGATCGGTACAGCTGCATCTCTCAGCACTTGATTGGTGGTACTGCCCTCGATCCACTTCTTGATCAGGTTCTTCTTGGTCTTCTTGAGGACTACCAGATCACTCTGGCGGACTCGCGCCTCTTCTAGCAGGGCATCTGGAATCGATCTCTGGGTGACTAGAACTGTTGCATCAAAAACCAGATTGTAATCAAATTCTTGAGCCACATGAATGCGCGTCAAGTCAATCTTGTCCTGGTCTAGCATCCAGCTGGTAGATTCAAATGCCTTATCCTCCATTCCCTCAGCCATCAATACTCTCTGAAGATCCTTAATCTGCCAGTCTTGCGGAATCAAGAGTACGGGGCACTTGGCATTTATGGCGACGTTGCGCGATACTGAGCCGAGTGTGAATGCAACTTCACCCTTCTGTCCAGCACCTGTGGTACCGAGGATTATGAGGTCATAGTCTTTTGACCTAGAGATGATCTCATCCGTGGCAAATCCACTTACTACTTCGCACTCAGAATCCACACCTTCACAATATCGTTGCACTTTGAATTCTATGACTGACTTGGCTTGATCGAGGTCTGGCGACATATCGACAACAGTAGCGTCATAAACAGACGGATAAGGTCTCACTGCGTGAAAAAAGTGAAAACTGCATGACTTTCTGTCCAAAAAGTGGCTAATTGCTTGAAGCACATGGTCTGAGGCGGCCGAATAGTCTACACCGACTAGAACTTTCTTTTTGGCGACAGCCGGATAAAGATCCCTCACTGTAGTGCCCACAGATCTAAAAAAATCCGTTAGATCCTGTCCAGTGTCCTTGCTCATCACCAGCCCATTGTCAAATAGGATGGAAGGGATAGAGCTGATCTGCGCCTTCATCATCTCATTTATATCATCTATCTCTTGTATATCGACCTCTACCTTGGTCTTATTGATCTCCTTGGTGAGTTCAGTGATATACATCTTATGATTGATAGATGGCATGCCAAATACTTTCAATGAAGCCATAGTGGATAATCTTTATGCGTGGTTAAATTCAGTCCTTGGGATCAAAACTAGAGGCCAGTATCTTTGAATCACATGACCGTAATCATCGAATAGGATGATTCCTATCAATCCATGAGTACCGACTACGCAGATATCGCCTCGAGGCTACAGGCCGTCATAGAGATGGCCATTGACGGCATCATCACCATCAATGCAAGAGGCGAAATCGAAAGTCTCAATAAGGCTGCCTCAAGCCTCTTTGGCTATGATGAGTCTGAACTGATCGGGCAAAATGTCAAGATGCTCATGCCGATCGATGATGCACGCCAGCATGATCAGTACATCAATAATTATGTGACAACCAGGGTACCCAAGATCATCGGCATCGGTCGCAATGTTGAGGGCAAGAGAAAAGACGGCACCGTATTCCCTTTTCGACTAGCAGTGAGTGAGGTCTTCCTCAATGATCGTGTCATATTTACAGGTGTAGTCCATGATATCTCGGAGATCGTAGAAGGTCGAGAAAAACTCGAGCAAGTCAATGCATCGCTTGAAAAAAAGGTCCAGGAGAGAACTGATGAGCTCGAAAGTGTAGTCAATAGACTACTCGCAACTAACGCTGCGCTCAAGAAAAGTGAGAAAGAGCTGACAGCGAGTCTGCAAAAAGAAAAAGAGCTGAGCGAATTGAAAAGTAGATTCGTCTCGATGGCCTCGCACGAGTTTCGTACGCCGCTCAGTACCATCCTGTCAAGTGCAGCACTGATATCCAAGTACCCTACCGAGGCACAGCAAGCCAATCGGGAAAAACACATCAGTAGGATCAAGAGTGCTGTGGACAATCTCACAGGAATCCTCAATGACTTTCTATCTCTCAGCAAGCTAGAAGAAGGTAAGATCTCGGCAAACACAGAGTCAATTGACCTGTCAAAACTCCTCCTAGAGCTACTCGAAGAGATGAAGGCCTTGGATACTAGAGGCATCAACATCAGTCTCGATGGCCCGAACAGCTACCGCATAGACTCTGATCCTCGAATCTTGAAAAACATATTTTTCAACCTCGTCTCCAATGCCATCAAATATGGCCGGTCTGAAGGCACGGTCAAGATCCAGATGGAAGATCAAGCAGATCAAGTGGTGATCCATGTGATCGATGATGGCCTTGGGATTCCTCTTCAAGATCAAAAGCACTTGTTCTCTAGATTTTTCCGAGCACAAAATGTCGAAAATATCAAAGGGACCGGACTAGGACTTCATATCGTCAAGCGCTATGTCGAGATGCTCGAGGGCAGCATCACTTTTCGTAGTAAAGAGAGCCAAGGAACTACCTTCACCGTCACACTTCCCAAGACCCAATGAAAAAAATTGTCGTCATAGAAGACAACTTCGAAGTCAGAGACAATCTCGTGGAGATCCTAGAGCTATCTGGCTATGAAGTCTACCAGGCTGAAGATGGAATCAAAGGAGTGGCCATGGTACAGGAGCATCTTCCAGACTTGATACTCTGTGATGTGATGATGCCAAGGCTTGATGGCTATGGGGTACTCAAAATCCTCTCAAGTGGTGACAGCACGAAGTATATACCATTCATCTTCTTGACAGCAAAATCGGAGAAAATCGATTTCCGCAAAGGGATGAATTTGGGTGCAGATGACTATCTCACCAAGCCATTTGATGATACAGATCTTCTCGAGACTATCCAGAGGAGACTCAATAAAGCCGCCGAGCGTGGAAGTCAGACGACCAATCAGAGCAGGAGTTTTTTCTCAAAAGACCGTGCCACTGCTGAGATCTTACAGCTGTGTCAAGAATCAGAACTCAGATCTTACGATAAATCAGAAGTCATCTACCGATCAGGTACAAGATGTCACTGGGTCTACCTGGTCAAGTCTGGACGTATCAAATCCTACAGGAGCAATGAATTTGGTAAGGAATTGATCCTTAATATCCATGACGAAGGAGATCTCTTTGGTCATGTCGATGCGCTGACACAGAAGTCTCATCGCGAAAGTGCTGAGACCCTGGATCACGCAGAGGTCTTCCATATCGCTATCGATCGTATCGAAAATCTCATGCTCAATCAAGCGGACAGTGCCAACGCTCTGCTGAGAATTCTGGCAGAGCGCATCTCTCATGGCGAAGAGCAACTCCTCGAATTAGCATATAGCTCGGTAAGAAGGAAAACTGCGAATGCCATCCTGAAGATCACAGAAGGCTCACAAAGCGAAGTCGAAATCAGCCGAGATGATCTTGCCAAGATCGCTGGGATCGCCAAAGAGACACTCATCAGGACCATGTCAGAGTTTAAATCTCAAGGCCTCATCAGCGTAGATAGAGATAGGATCCAAGTCCTCCAGAAAGAGGCACTCGAATCCATACCTCAGTAATTGCTCATTCAAGCATACTCTCTGGTCAAGGTCGTTGCCTCGGAGAGCAAGACGATCACATCATGCGTCGTCACGATACCGACGAGATTGTCTTGACTATCTACCACAGGTAAGCTGTGAAAACGATTGCGCTTGAATAAATCTATAGCAAGATCTAGACGATCATACTCATTGAGCTTAGCGAGCTTACTTGTCATAAAATCCTTCGCTCTGATGTGATCTTTCTCATAATGCCATTGGCGACTGTCATTGCGTTTTCCTAGCTGTCGCTGAAAGTCTTTGGAGCTGATAAGTCCTACGAGCTTACGCTTGGATACCACGGGAAGGTGATTGATCTGTGTCGTATCAAAAATCTCCTGGATTGTCTGCAAAGTGTCCTCAGGACTCACAGTCATGAGATCAGTGGTCATGATACTACTGATGGGTGCTAGTAAATTCATGCTGCCTGTTTATTGATATTGATAGATACCGCCGTCGGTGCACTGGAACGAACTTTGGTGCTGGTGACGGGCTTGACTTTTTCTGGAAAGATTCTCACGGCAAGGATTGCCGAAAGAAAAATTGGCAATGCTAGGAGCGCCCAGGGCATATGTCCTGTCAACACTACGCCAATCACGTAAAAAGTGAGAAAATAGAATCGAAGAACAACTGTGTAGAGGGAAGCTGATAGAATTTTCATGATGATAGTGTTTTTGTTGTATGGCCCAAAGATCAAGTGAGCATTTCATCGGATCAATGATGTTAATCATCTTGACCAATGATTATGATCATCTACTCGTCCAATGTAGTAGCAAAGAAGGATCGCCTAGGAGTTTTTCCCTCCAGTGGATCCAAGATCTGCCGGTTGTGCCTTTTGCATATTTCTAGCACTCACAGAGTAGTGCTTGAATAAAATGTCAAGGAAGGTCAATATCAATCCGATACCGATGGTCAAGTAAAAAATGGTAAATATCTTGCCGAGAGAAGTCTCCGGAGTGATATCTCCAAAGCCCACAGTCGTCAATGAGATAAAGGAAAAATAAATAGAGTCGACCCAAGACCAGCCCTCCACGAAATGATAGAAAGTTGCCCCACCACAGAGGATCAAGACACTTGATATGAGCAGATTCCTGTAGTCTTTGTCATACAGGAAGGATATGATTCCGTTGAGCATGTACAAGATAGACTACAGATCAATGAGCTGTGTGACCCAGCCGCTTACAATATCTAGCAAGGTCATAACTTGTCACAATTCCAACCAGCCTTTTGGAATCAAAAATCAGAATAGAGTGTACGCGATTTTCCAGAAAGATATCTAGTGCCTTGGATATATCATCCTCTAGGTCAAGAGTGACCAGCTCCTTGGACATCACATCACGTACAAGCACTGTCTCCATAAATCTCTGATTCTTCAGTTCGATCCCGGCATAGCCCAGTCGTGTAAACCGATCTTGCAACTGATGATAGTCAGTCTTACTGAGCAGGCCTACGCACTCTTCGCCTGAGAGCACTGGCAAATGATGAAAAGCTCCCTTGTCAAATACCTCGGCAGCCTCTGATAATAGCGCATTTTCCTCCAGGCAGTAAGGGAATGGTGTCATGAGTTGTTTTAGCTTGATCATCTTGTATTTATTTAAGCTGTGATTCTACATATCGAAGATGAGCACTAATTCTGCTGACGACAATGATACTCCTCATGGCCATCAATGATTCCGATCAATAGTGGAGATCTCATAGCAACTCATCTACTTCAGCAAGGCCAAGTGAGTCGTATGCCAAAATCACTATCTTGGCATACAGAATACCAGCAATATGAGAAGGACTCTGATTTTTCTTTGGGCAGTTACTTGCCTTTTGACCTCCTGCTCCACCATCAATCAGGAGATGTGGTTCAATGCTGATGGCAGCGGCAAATCTGTCTCTACTGTCGATATGAGTGGCATGAAAGACATGATGCAGATGATGATCGAGATGGAGCTTGAAAGTGACGAGGAATCTCTGGAAGATGAGACCATGCCTGACAAAGACTGGAAATCCATGGATACTATGATGGTCATGTATGACATCATGCCTGACTCGATAAAGGAACAAATTGATAATCCAGAAGTTCTCAAGAATATTCAAATGCACATGCGAATGGATTCGGTGGCAGACGAGTTCTTCATCAAATTTCTCATGCAGTATGATGATGAGGCTCAATATCAAGAGATCATGACTGCCTTCTCACGATTGCAGGAAGATCAAGGTGCTGCGATGGGCGAAGAAGCCTCGCTGTTCAGCGAATTTGAGCACAACACTAAGACAAAGCAGATCCGTATCCCTCAACAAGATATGTCTGAGATCACTGATGATCCCGAGATGAAAGATATCATGGGTAGCCTAGATAGTCTCAGAGCACTGCCAGATGACGACTTTGGCAAGATGATGTTGCTGGAGATCTTTGAGATGGAGTGGAACTATATCGTTCATGCGCCTGGAAAGATCATATCCTGTAATGATGGATCAGCCAAGATCGACGGAAACACCGTAGAGATCAAAGGCACGCTCATAGAGCTGATGGAAGGCAAGGAAATGCCAGATGTGATTGAGATCCGGTACAAGTAGTTCTAGTACGCTTTCGCGAAAAGGACTCGCCTCGCACTAGGCTCTCCTGTCAATACACAAGTGCCTGACTCATCTGCTTGATCCAATGGAATGCATCGGATCGTCGCCTTGGTGAGCTCCTTGATCTTTTTCTCTGTGGCGGTCGTACCATCCCAGTGTGCCGAAACAAAGCCTCCTTTCCCCTCGATGACTTCTTTGAATTCATCGAAGCTATTGACCTCAGTAATATGATCGTCACGAAATCGCTTCACACGGTCTAGCAGATTTGCCTGGATCTCATCTAGCAGATTCAGCACATGATTCTCTACCTGATCTACAGCGACAGATTCTTTGGTCTTTTCATCTCTCCTAGCGACCTCTACAACGCCTTTTTCCAGGTCTCTTTTGCCGATTCCTAATCTCACGGGCACACCTTTCATCTCGTATTCGGCAAATTTGAATCCTGGGCGCTTGGTATCGTCTTTGTCATACTTGACACTCACCCCTTTGGCCGAAAGGCCTGCAAGTAGCTTCTCAGCCAGCTCGTCTATCTCTGGACTAGGTTTGGGAATCGGGACGATCACGACCTGTATCGGAGCTAGCTTCGGTGGCAACACGAGACCCTCATCGTCGCTGTGTGTCATGACCAGAGCACCCACTAGTCGCGTCGTGACACCCCAGGAGGTGGCCCATACGTATTCTTCCTTGTTCTCGCTATTGAGGTACTTGACGTCAAATGCCTTGGCGAAGTTTTGCCCTAGGAAATGTGATGTACCTGCTTGAAGCGCTTTGCCATCTTGCATCAAAGCTTCAATCGTGTAGGTGTCCTCTGCACCGGCAAATTTCTCATTGTCCGTCTTGGATCCTTTGATCACTGGCATGGCGATAAACTCCTCACAAAATCTTGCATATACATCATGCATCTGTCGCGCCTCTGCCTCAGCTTCTTGGCTCGTGGCATGTGCTGTGTGACCCTCTTGCCACAGAAACTCTGCCGTCCTGAGGAATGGTCGCGTCCTCATCTCCCAGCGTACGACATTGGCCCATTGATTGATGAGCAAGGGCAGATCTCGGTAAGATTGGATCCAGTCTTTGTAGGTATTCCAGATGATCGTCTCAGATGTCGGTCTCACGATGAGCTCTTCTTCCAGCTTGGCGGATGGATCTACCACTACTCCGTTGCCATTGGGGTCATTCATGAGGCGATGGTGAGTCACGACGGCACACTCCTTGGCAAATCCCTCGACATGCTCCGCTTCCTTGCTCAAAAAACTCTTGGGGATGAAGAGTGGAAAGTAAGCATTGACATGGCCTGTCTCCTTGAACATCTTATCAAGCTGATCACGCATCTTCTCCCAGATGGCATAGCCATAGGGCTTGATCACCATGCACCCGCGCACAGCGCTATTATCAGCCAGACCAGCCTTCTTCACGATATCTTGATACCACCTAGAGTAGTCCTCAGAGCGAGGTGTAATATGCTTTGCCATGTATCTAAAGGGAGATTTTTACGTCTTAAGAGCGAAGGATCTGTTAAATAAAGTCCTGATCTCCTTTGCTTTAAGCGTTTATTAACGAGCTATCAGGAACAAAAATACTAATTTGACCCTTGAATAGAATGAGTGTGCCAGACTACACTACCATCTAAAAAAGAAACTATGAAATCGATGAAGAAATCATTACTCCTTTTCCTCAGCTTCGCCTTCATTGGTATGGTGAATGCGCAGTTTGACGATCTCTACTACAATCCAGATGAAGAAGAGGTATACACTGATGTAGAGACAGAGTGGACCGAGGATGACTATGGCTATGAAGGTGCGGAATACGACTACTCCTCTGATGACGATGAGTACACCTTTGATGACTATGACCATGAGTACGAGTACGACTATGACTACAGCTACTCTAGTCGAATCAGAAGATTCCGTAGACCAGTCAGATCATTCAGCTACTTCGATCCATTTTACACTGACATCTACTATTACAACCCATACAGCACTATAGCTCTCTATCCTGGTACGTCGATCTACGTATCGATCAATGATCCATGGAGCAGACGCAATAGATGGAACAGAGGATTTAACAGATGGAATCGTTGGGATAACTGGAACCGATGGAACAGCTTTGGCTACACCAATAGATGGAACAGATGGGACCGTTGGAACAGAGGATTCAACAACAGAGGATGGAATCGAGGATTCAACAACGGCTTTGGTGGATTCAGCAACTTCGGACCAGGTGGATCTGTGGCAAATTTCAATGCCTTCAACAATAGCAACGCTTATTGCCCGCCAGCAGGATTTAGCGGAAGCAGGAGTGTCAATACGGTCGGATCTAGAACTACCAATCGCGCCACAAACAACTTCAACACACCTGTAAACTATGGTGCGAGAGGTTCTGCCACATCTTCTGGTACAAGACCAGCGGCAAGTTCTCCTCGCACCCGAGGCACAAGCACGAGTAGAAAAGGATCTGCAGTACGCACTACCAGTCCGAGATCTACAACTAGATCGACTACGACATCAGCTCCAAGAACGAGCACAAGATCTACCACTACTCGCACGACGACACGCACATCTGCACCGAGTACTACTACGAGATCTTCTGCGCCTAGCACAAGAAGCTCAAGTCGAACGACGACAAGAACGTCTACTGCACCTTCATCCAGACGAACAAGTACGACGAGAAGCAGCTCTAGATCTTCTAGTAGCTCATACAGCCCGAGCAGATCTAGCTCCAGAAGTTCAGGAACGAGATCTAGCAGCTCTAGCAGATCGACAAGATCATATAGCCCGAGTAGATCTAGCAGCTCCAGAAGCAGCGGCACAAGATCCAGCAGCTCTAGCAGATCATCGTACAGCCCAAGTAGATCTAGCAGCTCCAGAAGCAGCGGTACAAGATCTAGTAGTTCTAGCAGATCAAGCTCTGCAAGAAGCAGTGGCCGCCGCGGTGGACGATAATAGCCAGCAGCACAATAACTTTGATAATATAATGAGGGGTGGATAAGGTAACTTGTCCACCCTTTTTCACAACAGAGATATCCATGAAGAGAATCATCATATCAGTTTGTGCCTTGATGCTAGCAGGAGCAAGCAGTGCACAGACCATCTTAGATGCAGTACGCTATAGCTACATCAGCAATAATAGTACGGCGAGAAACTACGCGGTCGGAGGAGCAATGTCGGCTTTGGGCGGTGATTTTGGCACCCTCAGCACCAATCCAGCTGGACTGGCTCTTTACAGAGGCTCTGAATTTACGCTCACGCCTGCATTCACGATCAGGCAGACTGAGACGGAGCTGAGAGCAGCCGAAGAAGGTCCCATGGATGGCACGCGTTCACAATTTTTCTTAGGGAATATTGGTCTTGTCTTACACTCTGAACCGCTCAGCAAGAAGATTCGAGCGCTCAATTTTGGCATCGGTTTCAATAATACGTCCAGCTTCAATCGTGATATCGAGTGGAGAGGCACTTCTGGAGGCTCCATCACAGATCGCTGGATCGAACTTTCCAATGGCCGGAGCTTGAATGAGCTGGATGATTTTGAAGGATTACCAGCTTTCAATGCTGGAGCCATTTATGACTTTGAAAATGACCTGATCTATGAATCTGACTTTACTGGTCTACCTGTGGCTTTTGTGGACAAAGGACAAGTCGTAGATCAATCTGGATCCATGAGTGAATTTGTCCTGAGCACGGGGATCAATATCAATCATAAATTGATGATTGGCGCCACACTAGGCATTCCATTTATCAGCTTTGAGGAAGAAAAGGTATACAGTGAGTATGATGAGCCAGACGAGTTCGAGTTTTTTGAGTTTCTGCAATTTACAGAATCGTTGACCACCAGCGGCGTCGGCGTCAATCTCAAGGTCGGAGCCAACTACAGAGTCACTCAAGCTTTGCGTATCGGAGTTTATGTACATACACCTACGAGATATAGTCTCACAGACAACTTCAACACAGAGGTCACCTATAGATTTGACGAAGGTGCGGGTATCAGAGAGCTTAGTGGTAGCTCAGTGGAGGCAACCTTTGATTATCGCTTTAGCAGTCCTTGGGTCTTCGGTGGTGGCGTCGGCTACCTCTTCAAGAATAAGGGCTTCTTATCGGCAGATATCGAATATCTTGACTACAGCGCATCGAGTTTCAATCTCAATCTCAATACCAACGCTGGAAGCATCGACGAATTTGAGCAAGAGCTCAACGGCAGGGTAAGTCGAGAACTAACCAATGGACTCAATCTCAGAGTCGGTGGAGAGCTCGCGCTGGATCATCTCAGAGTGAGAGCAGGGCTCAATGCCAGAACCCAACCGTACGATAATCAGGATGAACTCGATCTCTCCTATCGTGCTGGTGTCGGATATAGAGGAGATAGCTTCTTCATTGACTTCGCTTACTCCTATACTGATGCTGATGAAATCACTCAGCCCTACTTTGGCGATGCCATCCCCAGACAGATCGTTGATAGCAAAGTCGTACAGCATCTCGGCATGGTGACACTTGGATTTAGATTCTAGTGAGCGATTCAATTTACTCCAGCAATCTCTCAACTTTCAATTGGGATATAGCGAAGACACATGTTGCTGGAGAAAACTAGTGACCGTCTCTTGCCATGAAATACGGACAGTATTGCTATAGTGACGATCCTTTGGACGATGTGCACTGAGCGTCAGTAAAGGCGTCATGGCGGACAAGTAGAGCGAATCAGATTCCTCGAGCCCATTGAGATAGTCTTTGATCAGAACTTCGCACTCTCCAAGGGTATTGGCATGTCTTAGCTCTGGAAGGGCCTTGTACCACACCTGTCTCATATTGGAGTTCTCAAGGATGTCATGAAGATTCAGATATGGCGCTTCATACTTTGTACCAGGTTTCCATGGAAACAATTCTAGTCCATTGGCACAACCAAATAGAGGCATGTGATCCTCCAGACCTCTCATATCAGTGCTCAATCGGAAGTGTGTAGCCGATTGAATGAAATCATAGTCATCATCCATTCTGTCTGCTCGGAATAGACCGTGTCCCACTATATGCCTGGTCAATGATGATTCATTTTTGATCCATAGACCATAGTAATCACCCTTCTTCTCCAAGGCGAGATGTATTTCGTGAATCTCTCGATCTAACCATCGCAAAGTGCTAAGTTGCCATTTCGACTCATTGAGACTTTGATCAACTTGATAGAGGCAGATGACAATCAGGAATGGGAAAGATATTCCAGCTAGCAAAAACAATTTGTGAACTCTCATACTCCTATAGATGAGAGTAGGCATGTCATTTGGCCGAAAGGCCTCCAAAAAAACTACCCCTCAGTCTTTGCTCTCAAATACTCCGCAGCATCCTTGGCTCGGACAAATTCCGGCACGATTCGTAGTGCTTGATCGTACATCTCTAGGGCTGCCTTAGAGTTGTTGAGCTTTTCATAGGTGATGCCGAGATAGTAATAACCCATAGCGTACTGTGGATCTGTCTTGACGGCGATGTTGAAGTGCTCTAGTGCTTGCGCAAGGCTATCCTGCTCCAGATAGAGAATTCCCGTATTGAAGAAAGCATCCGTGTATTGCGGATTTTGAGCATTGATCTGCCTGTAGAGCTTTTTGGCTTCTTCGATGCGATTAGTATTTTGAAGATGGAATGCCTTATTATGCATCGCCTCGACCGACTTGGGATTGATGAGGATGGCATTGTCAAAGCATTTGAGCGCAAGCTCGTCTCCCTTGCTGCTGTATAATGTGCCTAGCATGAGCCAGCCGTCATGGTGATCACCATTAACCTCGGTGGTCCGCTGAAAGCTCTTGATTGCATTGTCGATATCGCCTTTGGCTTTGAAGTTCATCCCCATCATGAAGTAGGCCTCATCGAGCTGAGGATCTTTTTTCAAGATGGCGTCGATCACCTTCATCGACTCGTCGTACTGCTCCAGAGTGTAGTGAAACTCTGATAGCTTGAGCTGCGTATGCAGATGAGATGGAAACTTCTTGCTGGTCTCAATCATGGTCGTCAGCGCATTGTGGCTCTGGTAGTAGTCCAGCTGGGCGTCTGCCAGTCGATGGTAGATGAGCGGATTGAGTGAATCGAGGCGGATGGCCGCTTCCAGGTCTTTGATCGCCAGTTCGTAGCTCCCGACATTGATGTACTGGGCCGAGCGCTCAAGCAGCTCCTGCAGTCCCAACTCATGTGAAGGTCTCGTGGTATCGCTAGCGGCTTGAGTACCCGGATCTCCACAAGAAGACATGAGTCCTAGGCCTAGAAGTAGAATAACTAATCTCATCATCGTATCTATCCAAAGAACGAAAAGGAGCGCAAATTGTGCGCTCCTTTTCCAAAAAAATATTTGATCTTGTTGATTCTCTGCTTATCGCTTGAGGAAAGCATCGAGGCCCATACCCGCCAAGTCATCCAAGACTGATCCATCGCCGTCCTTATCCAAGAATTTGCCGATGAGGCCCATCTGAGCATTGTTGTTGGCTTTTGACTGGACAGAATTGCTAAGCAGACTCACCAAATTGTTGGAGTTGAGGTTGCCTTGATTTCTTGCTTTGCCCATGGCACCGAGCACCATTGGCGCCAGCTGGACCATCAGACTTCCGACATTGCTCTTGTCCAGACCGCTCATCCTAGAGATCATCTCGACGGCATTATTGCGCTTTTGACCGGCTCCGAGGAGATGCCCAAGTATGCCTTCACCATTGGCGGCTCTAGGATTGGAGATTTGGCGTCCGCCACCTAGCATGCCAACGACATCGTCCAGGATTGACCCATCATGATCGCGGTCGATTGCTGAGATCAGAGAATTTGCGCCATCTGGCGTCGCGGCGTTTTTTGCCATAGCCGACATGAGCATGGAGACGATACCGCTGGTAGCAGCCTGTGTAGCGTCTTTATTACCTCCACCGATCTGCGATGCTAGGAGGTCCATGGCTTTGCCTCCGAGCTGAGACTGTAGAAGTTCGATTAAATTGTCCATACGTGCTTAGTTGATTGATATATGTGTAAAAAATGGTTCTGGAATCCTACAATGTATTTGCGCGAAAGCGCCCAGACTTAAAGAGATGTTTAAGATCGTATCTCATCTAGACTGCATGGGCTATAGCGGGCGTTGTTATCATCCACGATTAGGACAAATGTAGTGGGCTTTTGGGTACTTAAGGAGATGTTAAGTTCTTGCTCCGGATTTTTCTCCCAAAGACCTCAGAAATACGGCACAAAACTTGTGATAGAGAAAGACAGACATATCAAACTAGATCGTCATGTATAAGTACTTATTAATAAGCTTCTTACTGCCAATCAACCTCATAGCCGATGACTGGGAGCAAGGTTTCGCTCTTGATGAGAATGCTGTAGAGTCTTACATTGCCAAATATTCCCTTATAGCGCAGGAGTTGATGATCACCACTGGCGTGCCGGCAAGTATCAAGCTCGCGCAAGGGATCCTTGAAAGCAATTCTGGTCGCAGCACACTAGCAGTAGAGGCCAATAATCACTTTGGTATCAAGTGTGGCCCTAGTTGGGCAGGAGAGACTTACTATCGCGAAGATGATGATAAGGACGCTCACGGCCGTCTGAGACCCAGCTGCTTCCGCGTATTTGCAAGTGCAGAGGAGTCCTTCGTGCTTCACTCCGAGTTTCTCAGAGATCCTCGTAAGGCGTATCGATATGGCTTTCTCTTTGAGCTAGATCCGATGGACTACAAGGCATGGGCACGAGGCCTGAAAAAATCTGGATACGCAACAAATCCAAAGTATGCCGACTTACTCATCACTCTGATCGAGAAGTATGGCCTTCATGGGTATGATCGCAGCACAACAGGAGAAGATGTTTACGCTGTCGCGAAAAAGGAAGACCCTGAAAATCAAGGTTATGAGCGACAAGCGAATGCCAAAGATCTAGGTATCAAGACTCGCAAGATCAATGGCAGTGAGGCTTTCCGCTACAAGCAATCTATGGCACTAGAGGATATTGCACGAGCCTATGGGATGAGTCCTGAAACTCTCGCAAAATATAATGACTGGCCCAAAAATCACAGATTACAAAATGGTGAGCTGATATTCCTAGAAGCAAAGAATCAAGGCTATGCTGGTAGCATCAAGTGGCACAAAGCTGATGGTCAGGAGACGCTCCGAGATATCGCTCAGCGCTATGGCATAAAGGCTGATGCCCTGGCGCAGGCCAATAAGATGAGAGCCTACGACCGGCCCAAGAAGGGTAAAAAAATCAAGTTCAAAAGCTTACCAGCTCACTTAGCTACGAGACAAGCAACTAAAACTACAGATCCGCGCAAGCATCGCACTGAGAGCCATAGTATCGAAAAAGCGACAGGTGAATATCTCTTTGAGATCACTCTGGATCCATCTCCCAAGAAGAACGAGAGCAAAGTGTCTGAGGAGAAAGTGACACATCTTGTGGAGCGAGGCGAAACATTGTATAGCATCAGCAGACTCTATGGCGTGAGTGTAGAAGAGCTCAAGCGGCTCAACAAGCTACAGGGCAATGAACTCAAACTAGGTAGCGAAATCCGCATAAATTAGTGCTATGAAAAAACCACTATTTCTTTTCCTTGCTTACTTCCTCATTGCGAGTATCGGTTATGCGCAAGGAGCTCATTTTGGGATCAAAGGCGGCTCGAGTATCGGATCGCAAAAGTGGAACAACTTTGAGCGGGACCTCCTCTTCCGCTATCACATCGCAGCATTTGTTGAGAGCAATAGTGAATCAGGCAATCGCGACTTTTATGCTCAACTGGGCTATCATGCTCGCGGGAGCGCAATCCGCGTCAATGGCGTCATCAATCAGGATGGTATTAGATTCAATCCTCCTGTGCAAGAGTTGGTCTTCAATAATATTGTTCTCGGCTTTGGGGTGAAGCAGAAGTTTTATGGCGCATCAGCGATTACACCATACTATAGCATTGGTTTACGAGCAGAGTACAATATTGACAACAATATACCTGAGATCGCCGCAGAACAGAGTTTCTATAGCAATTACTACTTCACTGACTTCGTGAATAAATTCACTTATGGTGTGAGTGGAGGTGGTGGACTGGAATATCAGTTTTCTGAGTTTGTCGGTGGATTTCTAGAAGTGAGTTTACAGCCTGACATTGGCCCGCAGTATAATCAGTTTTTTGATCTAGAAGACATCATCAATCCAAGAAATCCTGGTGGCCCAAATATTACGATACCTGCCAGACAGGTGAGGAACTTTACGATCGAGATTTCTGTGGGAATTCGATTTTTGAGGAAGGTGGTTTATATTGACTAGGCGATTGGGGAATTACACTGAAGTGTCTCATAATCACTTCGCTCTTTACAAACCAGCAGGATACATCTCCCAGTTCATCAGCAATCAGCAAATTCGAAGAAGGAAAAAATTGTTGGGAGAATTACATGACTTCCCAGAAGGAACTATGGCCATCGGCAGACTCGATGAAAAATCAGAAGGGCTCCTCTTACTGACCACCGATGGAATCCTCAGTGAAAGAGTGAGAAGCAAAAAAATCGAGAAAGAGTACTATGTCCTCGTCGATGGCGAAATCAGCGATGAAGCCATTCTACAACTGTCGACCGGTGTCGAAATCACAGTAGACAAACGTCCTTATCGCACGCGTTCCTGCTCATGCCACAGACTCGACACTGTTCCAAACTTTACACCACCACCCTATCGCATCCGAGATGATAGACATGGCCCAAGTTCATGGATATCGATCACTATCAGCGAGGGAAAGTATCGTCAACTCCGAAAAATGACAGCTGCTGCGGGATATCCCACACTCAGGCTCGTCCGTGTGCGCGTAGGAAAAATTTTACTTGGTGAAATGGTGGCTGGTGATGTCAGGAAGATAGAGTCGAGCGAGATTTTTTGAGTGAGATCTCGGGTATGTACGGCAAGAGATCGATAGACAACATATTACAAGAGCTATTCAGAATGAGTACAAAGCAGCCAATACGGGAGATATCACGTATACTTCATTGTGAGAACTACCTTAAAAACAAACGAATGTCATTTGCCTTCTCTCGATTTGCTTTTATTACTTCATTGACGGCTACCATCGGTTGTCTCCACGCTCAAGTTGAGCGCTTTGAACTCTTTGACACCATTTGTTGCGTCAATACATGGGGCATAGACTCTATCGATATCAATCAAGATGGAATCCAAGATGTCAACATCGGTGGTGAAATACTGACAGATGTAGGCCATTACTATGCTGAAAGCAGAAATTCATCCTTTCTGATTTCTTCTCCGGTGGAATGTGGTAGCAAATTTGAGTCGTGGGACGACAGAGTGACCATCGCTCTAGGAGCTGTAGGCTGTCTTTGGACCGACTACCAAACGGGAGAGCCCAATCGCTATATAGCAGTTCTCGAGATTAATGGGAATGATACACTCTGGAGTTACATCGAAATAGAATTTAGTGAAGAAGACCCATCGGATGCCAGCTGCTGGGATTCAAGAGTTATTGCCATACAATTGGTAAGAAGTACGATACCCAATAAAGAGCTTTTCGCCGGAGAAGGACTAGAAACTTCTCTCCTGACAATTTCTCCTGATCCGATAATCATCACACCAAATCCAGCAACCCGTATCATCACGCTCGTTGGCACACCAAGTGAGGCTCCATACATTATTTTCAACTCTAAAGGAGATATTGTCCAAGAAGGATTTGGTCAGAAGATCGAAATCACAGCTCTCTGTGCAGGTGTATATGTCATAATATGTATCGATCCAAAGAAATATTTTGCAGGAAAATTTATCAAGATCTAGTCTTCTCAGCTCAGTAACAGTGCCTACCCTCTTCGTCCAATGGTGTATGCGTCATGAGCCCACCTAAATCATAGTCTCGAAAGTCGATCAAACCAGTCAAAGCCAGTAGGTAAATATTCCCTTCATAGTACTCCGAAAACTGTCCAGCATTAACAATAGAGATGCGTTCGCGCAGTGACAGATATTCCTTCTTATACTTCTCACTGCCACTCAGTAGGCTTGCGAAGAGTAGATACTCATACTCCTCAATAATATTCATGCAGTCATGAGCAAGACTCCAATCTTCCTCTAGACATGTGACACTGTCCTTAATATGAGCACTCAACTCAGATAATCTATCCTCATCAAATTCTATTGCTGGTATCCTATTGACTCGTGAAAATGTATAGAATTTATCCTTCAATACCAACTCATACTGGACAAAGCAGTGTTTCTTAAATGGGAGGTCCTAATTGCCGTTTTCCGGCAAAAGGCAACAACCGATAAAACGATAGCGATTCGAGTCATGCTGTGAAACTAAGAGAGGACCTATAAACATGTGCCAATTGATCAACTCTTTCTGAGTACTATGATCTGCCAGTCGAAGAGCATAGTGTTCGCCTACCGCAACCAATGAATCTAGGTCGTGATTGAAACAATTGGTGCCATCTTTACTGTCGACCCTAATTGTGTCAATCAGATTAGGATTCAGATATGCCAAATCAATTTTTGATGTCTGCTGATGCGAGTCTCGCTCGTATTCCTTGCAACCAATATGGAAAAGTAGAATAAACACACCTGCCAGAATGCGCCAGCACTCTCTCGATGGTATAAGAGCTCCTCACACCGCAATTCAATTCATATACTTCTTGATCACTGCGATCATATCCTCGATTGCTACTGGCCCGTCTAAATGAGCCTTCATCAGTTCGATAAAATCTTGCGCCATCAATTCATTAAATCCCAACTTCAAGGCAAACTCATGGATACGCAGCTCTTCTTCTGCATCGAGCTGCTGATCAATCTTTGTCAAGAATAGCAGGTAGTAAAACATTGCCATCCGATCTTTTTCCATCGGCGGAATTTCACTTTTCTCTACTCCTATGATATCCTCTCGACGCAACCCAAGTTCTTTACAGACATAATCAAAATATTGCCATTCCTTAGCATCTTCTTTCTTATCTGCGACAAGTATGCTATGCATCATTTTGACGAGCGTCAATTTATTCTTATGATTGAGATCAAAGTGAGACATTGATTATTTTTTGATCAGCTGCGTCATGTATCGACCTTCGGATGTCTCTACTCGCAGTAGGTAAACTCCCAGTGTCAAGTTGCTAGGTCTTACTGTATAGCTCTGAGTGGCATCCCTCTGCGCTCCATCTTGCCAGACCGATCGTCCGTTCATATCACTGATCTCTAGATGACTGATCTCTACCACTCGCCCAAAGTCAATGACAAACTCGGTCGTAAATGCATTGGGTGATACATTGGCCTCTATCGTCGCTATAGGGTCTGAGGTGCTAGTCGTCAGATCACGTTCACCATCAGCATACCATGTGCCCCATCTACCTCCTTGAATATAGTCTGCATCCGAGCCAGAGCCTTGGATCTTATTAGCCTGGACATTTTTGATGCTGATATTGTCATTGGCAGGATCATCATAGATTATCTGATCATCCGTGACTGAGTAGCTTGGATATCCAAGGCCAGATTGCTCATGGATCGTCCCCACATCTCCTGTCTCTATATTGGCACCAAGTACTGCATAGGCATTCTGATTTCCATCAAAAAAGTCAAAAGAGATGATGAATGGAGAGTTCTTTGAGAAAGTCGGGTTGCCAATGCTTGTATTTTCTGGCAACTGTGAAAAAAGCTTTTCAATCCTACCGCTCCCAAAGTCCTCCGCATCCGCATCCCAAACTTCCAAGAATCCAATATCCCAGTAGCTGATATCACTACCAAAATCACTCTCGATCGTGCTCTGCGCATCATACATGAGGAACTCACCACTCGGATCAAACTCCATAGCGTCTGCATAGTCGACGTCTCCAGTGGAGACATTGGGGTCATTGCTAAATGTGGGATTGAAGAGCTCAAATGTCTCGGACAAAGTCTGTCCGGTAGAAAAGTCAAAGACCAAGATCTCATTGACCAGCTCATCGGTGATTGCAGCAATGCGGTTGCCATCTTTACTGATGACGGCAGATCGCCAAATGGGCTCTGAGCCAATGACTTGCTGCGTGACATTACCTGTCTGATAATCAATACCAAGGGCTCTGACTGTATTATCACTAGCCACATAGACGACTGTGGCACCATCGTCTGTCACACTTGGCTTGGAAAAAGGACCATCAACATTGACACCATTCACTCTCACAGGATTGAGAAAAAACTCTCCTGTAGTTTCATTGAATATATAGAGTGTGCTCTGATTCCAGTCCGTACAGATGACATACTCATCTCCTGGATTGGTGTCTAGATCTTCTTGCGTATCACTGCCTCCAGTATTACCGATACCGACCATCACAAAAGCTTCGGACGCTGCAGACATCTCAGTTGACCCATCACCAAATAGGTCTTTGGCGGAAGCCTCCACAGCCAGTCTAAGATCTACAAACTGAGAAGACTTGGTCAAGTAGACCAGCAATGCTCGATAAAATACACGCTCCGCTTTGGACTTACCTACTAGCACAGCGTAGTTATGGAAGGCCTTGTTGGGAATTCCACTATTGATATGGACGCCTCCATTGTCTTGCTCAGGCGTATTATCTAGTTCTACAAACTCATCCATGTGATCAGGCTGCCATCCTCTGTTAATATCTTGAGGGCCGGCGAGCCCTTGATTGGGATTGCTGAGATCTCTGAGAGCTCCTGAAGGAAAACCTGCAATGACCACATCCTCTCCCATCTGCCAGTCATCGCGGTCGATCATGGCACCGAAGATATCAGCAAAAGATTCGTTCATCGCTCCAGATTGGCCGATATACTCTAGATTGGCAGTGGTCTGCACTACTCCATGACTGATCTCATGTCCAGCCACATCAAGTGCCGCGGCCAAATCAGAAAATACCTGGTCTCCGTTGCCATAAAACATTGCTTGCCCATTCCAAAAGGCATTATCCATTTCATTGCCATTTTGGTCCACCACATCAATCACAGAGATAATATTTCCTCCACTACCATTGAGACTTTCTCGACCATGCGTATTCTTGAAGTACTCGTAGGCTTGGCCAGCATTGAAGTGAGCCGATACGGCTGAGCGATCCGTCCAGATATTGTTTCCGCTCACCACATGACTTGCTTGAAAGTTATCTGTGAAAGGTGAGGTGCCATTCCCTGTAATCGTCCAGATGACGCCTACCGGCTCATTGGGCATAGAGGATCTCGATGGACTAAACATGTCACGGCTAGCGTCGATCAAGAAAAAATCTCCACCGACTTCATAGGTATTGATCGTACGATTGACGCCTAGCAGATCTGTTGCAACGGCCGTGGCAGGACCATCTGGAGGTCTGATGGCTACAGATTCATGATCATCATGATTGTGTCCATGAGCACAGTCCGTCGTCTGTCTGTGATCTGCATGAAATTGACAACTCGCCTTATTGGCTCTGATGATTTCTCCACTTGCAGCATCTATGAAATAGTCCCACGACTGGGACACCGAAGGAAAGATCTGAACATGATAGACGAGTCTTTCTGCATCGGATTTGCGATTGACGTGATAGATGACCAGCTTCGCAGATGCTTGTGATCCTCCGACAAATTGAAGCTGATCCGATGATATCTCATGGTAAATGCCCATGGATCTCAGATCTTGAGTTGCCACATTAATAGCATCGCTATCACTCAATGAAGGGATGACTGATGCAAGCTGAGGACTAGGATAGATATGCCCATTGGCTTTCGCCCAAATGCCATGGTACCGATGCGCACGAAATTCAGCACCATAGACTTCAATTCCTTGATGAAATTGCTGGTAGCGCACATGTTCTGCTCCCTGTTCTTTGATGCGTGATTGCTCTCGCAGCTCACTACTAGCGTCATTGAGATTCAGCATTTTGGCGACAGCCTGAAGAAAAACCTGCTCATCACCTGGATCCCGACCTTGAGGTCCATCGATCCAAAAACCAGGCAAATCACGCGGCGAAGATTGGACATTTGAGTACTGGGCTAGCTGTGCGAAATCAACATCGTCGATCATCCTTGGCGCAAATGGCTGCACTGGGTGTGGGTCAGATGACTGCGCCTGCGGATCACTGATGGTCTTAGCTCCACCTTGATGAGAGCTACTACCCTCTACGGATTTAAACTGGGCCTGAGCCATGAGTACGCTGATGATGACGCACAAGAGAGTGAGGATAGTTTTTTTCATTTGCTTGGATTTTTGGCCATAGCCATCAACTGATTGAAGAGTCTGGTCACACTGGGATTGGGGATTTCCCGAGGGTCAGACCATTGGACCTCAGCATTGCCATCTGGTCCCATGACCTTCATATAATGTTGCATCGTAGACTGGCCGATGGTCGGCACCTTGCGCAGCTGAGATAGATTGAGTGAAGTCGCATTGGAGCACAGCTGTTTTGCAAGATTTTCATCAATCGTATGTATTTGTACCATACTATCTACCGCCGATTTGGCATAGAAGATCTCTCCATTGTCGAGCAGGGCATACCTCGACATCTGGCCAGAAAATCCTCCGCCACTACCCCATCGCACTTGTGAATCAGGATAGTCTTCTGGTGTATACTTGGTCGTGCCGCAGGCCAAGAGACACATGCAAACCACGAGGTAGGAATGTTTCATATATGAACTTTTGTCAAATCTACATTCCTCAATGCAGACTATGCCATCCGAGGTTCCGATTGATCGAGAATCTGTTGATTTCCCGTCAACTTATAGCTTATCCTTCAGGAATGCACCAGTGTGAGACTTCTTGACTTTGATCAGACCTTCTGGAGGACCCTGATAGAGCAAATGACCACCGTCTTTGCCACCTACAGGACCGAGATCTACGATCCAGTCTGCCGACTTGATGATATCCAGATTGTGCTCTACGACCAGCACTGTGTGTCCGTTTTCGACGAGAGCATTGAGTGCATAGAGCAGTTTCTCCACATCATGGAAGTGGAGACCTGTGGTAGGCTCGTCAAATATGAAGAAGATGCGCTTATCTGATCGATCCTTGAGCAAGAAGGAAGCGAGCTTGAGCCGCTGTGCCTCGCCACCTGAGAGGCTGCTTGATGATTGGCCTAGTTTCACATAGCCTAGTCCCACGTCATAAAGTGGCTGAATCTTCTGTCTAATCTCTTTGCGATCTGCAAAGAACTCCATTGCCTCTTCGACACTGAGCTCAAGAATCTCGTCGATGCTTTTTCCATTGTACTTGACTTCACAGATCTCTTGTTTGAATCTGCGTCCTTCACATTCTTCACAAGTGAGTTTGACATCTGCCAGAAACTGCATTTCCACGATATTGTATCCATCGCCTTTGCAGGTCTCACATCTACCGCCCTCCACATTGAAGGAGAAGTGCTTAGGCTTGTAACCTTGTATGCGTGACTGCGGCATATCAGCCATGATCGCTCGGATGGCATCAAATGCCTTGACGTAGGTCACGGGATTGGAGCGTGAGGACTTGCCCAGAGGCCGCTGACCGATATACTCAACTTCATCGATCATGCGAGTATCACCTTTGAGTGCAGGATCAGAGTAGTTGCCTTCATGCTGTGTAAGCACCTTGAGCTTTGGAAGGAGGACATCTCGGACCAGAGTGGATTTTCCACTGCCAGACACTCCGGTGATTACCGTAAAATTTTGGAGAGGGATGTCGACATTGATATTTTTCAGATTGTGCTTGGATGCATCTACGATGGTAAGCTTATTGACCTGTTTGCGCCTGTTACTAGGTAGCTCAATGTTGGTCCGACCAGTGATATAGGAGCTTGTGAGATTGTCTTTTTCCTTGACAAAGGACTTGTACTGACCCGCGAAGCAGACCTCACCTCCATGGATACCGGCACCAGGTCCAAGATCTACAATATAATCCGCATTTGTAATCACCGCCTCTTCGTGCTCTACGACGACCACTGTATTGCCTAGATCACGCAAATTTTTCATCACCGTCACAAGACGTTCGGTATCCTTAGGATGTAGGCCTATCGATGGCTCATCCAGGATATAGATCGAGTCTGTGAGATTGCTTCCAAGTGTACGCGTGAGATGAATACGCTGCGTCTCTCCACCACTGAGTGTGGAGGCCAGCCGATCAAGGCTCAGATATCCTAGCCCCACACTCATCATGGTATCTATGCGATTGTTGATTTCCAGCAGTAGGCGTTTTGCGACCTTTCGGTCAAATGCATTGAGCTCGAGAGACGAAATGATCTCCTTGAGTTCGTCGATCGGAATGTCGATGAGGTCACTGATCCGCATATCAGCAATCTTCACACAAAGTGCTTGCTCACTCAGTCTAGCACCTTCACACTCTGGACAGGTCGTACGCCCTCTGTAGCGAGCAAGGATGACACGGTTCTGAATTTTATAAGTCTTCTCCTGCAGATCTCTGAAGTATTCATCAATGCCGTCAAAGTGATCGTTGCCTCTCCATACCAGTCTCTGCTGTGCGCTGTTGAGCTGATTCCATGGCTTGTGAATTGGAAAATCAAAGTGCTTGGCGGTATGGAGCAATTGATTGAGCCATGCTTTGCCCTTGGTAGATCTCCAGGGCACCACCGCCCCTTCATATAGACTCAATGAAGGGTCCGGAATCACCTTGGCACGATCGATACCAAGGATCCTCCCATATCCTTCGCAGCGTGGACAAGCTCCTACAGGGCTATTGTAATTGAATAATTGTGGACTCGGCACCACAAAGCTCATCCCATCGAGCTCGAAGCGATTGTTGTACTCGAGCATCATACGATCATCGATATGAATATGGCAATCACCTTCGCCCACTTCGAAAGCGGTAAGTGCAGATTGACTCATCCGCTTACGCAGATCTTCGCTTCCTGGTCTCACCACAAATCGATCGATGAGAACTTCATAGCCTTTGACCTTGCCGAGAGGCTTCTCGAGGATCTTGAGACCCTTATCGAGAAACTCCTCAATATCGATTACGGCTTGTTTATGAAACAACCTGGTAAATCCTTTCTGTAGAAGGAAGTCAAGCTCTTGCCTAAAGATTCTTTCATGGTATCTGCGGCTGAGCGGAACAGTCAGATGCACCCTGGTGCCATCAGGCTCTTCCATCATGTCGTCCACAACATCACTGACTGCGTGCTTGGTGACTTCTCTTCCAGATATAGGCGAGTAGGTCTTTCCAATCCGTGCAAAGAGAAGGCGCAAAAAGTCATAGATCTCCGTCATGCTGCCCACTGTGCTACGCGCAGATCCCGTGGAGACTCGCTGCTCGATGGCAATTGCAGGACTGATCCCAGTGATCATATCTACCTCTGGCTTTTTCATCCGACTGAGAAACTGCCTGGCGTATGAGCTCAGACTCTCTACATATCGGCGCTGACCCTCCGCAAAGAGGGTATCCATGATCAATGAGGACTTCCCCGATCCCGATAGACCAGTCACTACGACAAGCTTGTCCTTGGGAATCTTGAGGTCTACATTCTTGAGATTATTGGCTCTTGCTCCCTTTATGTAGATTTCTGTTTCTTTTGTCATCAGCGCATTTTGGCGAAAGCCATACCAGACAGACATGTCTCACTCTCGTATAGCACAAGCCTGCAAAATTACTGATCAAACCTCGTGGAAGACCTGATTGTTTACCATACCAGTTGCGACCAAAATGTGAAAAAGTTCTCGGTTAATATTGTGTTAATGGACTTAAATATTAGGTTTGTAAGAGGAAGATGGCCTAATTTTCGGTCAGTAACGATCAAGTTCACTTAAAATCATACGCTTATAGAACAACTGTACTCTTAATTCATCAAAGTCGGGAAACTAAAGATTTAGAGTTATGAGACAGTTGGAGGACAAGGCCCTTATCAATGCATACTTGGGCGGAAATGACAGAGCGTTTGAGGTACTTCTCAACAGACACAAGGACAAAATTTATACTTCGATCTACCTATTCGTCAAGGACACGAATGTAGCTCAGGATATCTTCCAAGAAGTATTTATCAAGATTATCGACACCCTGCGCAAGGGAAGATACAATCACGAGGGCAAATTTGTCCAGTGGGCCATGCGTATCGCGTACAATATGTGTGTCGACCAGTTTCGCCGAAACAAGCGCAGGACCAAGGTCTCATCGACAGATGAGTTTGACATCTTCGACGTGCTTGAGTCCGGTGATGATAATATGGAACAGCAGATGGTCAAAGAGCAAACCTACTCCAAGGTAAGGGACCTCGTCGATATGCTTCCAGCGGAGCAAAGAGAGGTTGTGATCCTAAGACACTATGCCGACATGAGCTTCAAGGAGATCGCACAGCTCACTAGCGTGAGCATCAACACTGCCCTTGGCCGTATGCGATATGCTCTCATCAATCTCAGAAAAATCATCGAAGAAAAACACGTAGTTCTTCAGTAGTTCAATAATCCTAGACCTATGACACTGAGCCTGAGTGTAGCAATTGCTATACTCAGGCTTCTTTTTTTCAAAGTGTGAAGGAAGTGATCAAATAGCAATGAGCTCGCCAAGCTGAGAAGGAGCGAGCGGCTTGGCGCAAAAGGCCGTGACCAGAGCATGTGACTCTGCTCGCTGATGATCGCGAGGATCTATAGAAGTAGAGAGCATGTAAATACGCGGAAGTCGTGTCAACTTATCAGCGATGATATCCAGAAACTCCCATCCACTGATACGAGGCATATTGATATCTAGAAAGAGTACGTCAAAGTCGTCCTTCTTCATCAACTCCAGCGCAGCTTCTGGCTCTATACAGAACTTGCATTCTCCTGACCAGTCATCGAGAGTCTCAATCAGCTCTTGATGATAAAAATTGGTCGTACCATCGTCATCGAGGAATAATATCTGTCTCTTTCTTTCCATTCATTGTCATCTTGGGCAAAGAGATGGTAAAAGTCGATCCCTCACCTGGCACACTGTCCAGCTCTATCCTACCATTTAGGAGCTCTACAATTTTTTTACATATCGCGAGACCTATTCCAGTGCCTTCATACTTATCCTGTGTATGAAGTCTTTTAAACATCCCAAAGACCTCTTCATGACTATCTGACGAGATTCCTATGCCATTGTCACTAATCCTTAAAATATGATGGTCTTCACGATCTGCATAGCCCAATGTCACAATAGGCTGTTTTTTGTCATTATACTTCAGACCATTTTCGACCAGGTTTTTAAAGAGCATCTGCATCATCGCAGCATTGGACGTGATGATAGGAAGTGTTTCTGGAGAGTTGATCTGAGCATTTCGATCGAGGCAATATTGATGAAGTGACTGTCGAGTCCGTGTCAATACCAGTTCCAGATTCACATCCTCAGCTGGTATGGACTTAATATTCTCAAGCTTGGTAAATGATAGGGTATCCTCTATGAGGGCCATCATCCTGTCGCTGCTATCCGATATGCGCATCAAGTAAGAGCTCAGTTTTGCATCTTGGTTCTCTGACAGCTGTAGCCTTCTCTCCATGAGATGGGTAAAGCCCTTGATCGTCGTGAGTGGCTGCCGCAGGTCGTGCGATGCTACATATGCGAACTGCTCTAGCTCAGTATTGGATTGCTTAAGCTCGGCAGTCTGGGCGTCAATCGCCACCTGAAGCTCATCTCCAAATCGCTTTCGATCTCGCTGCAGCCAATAGAAGAGTGCGGTGGTGAGGAAAAAAAATAAGACCGCAACCAGTGCCGCACTGGTGAGCTTTCTCTGAGCAGAAAGCAAACTTTCATTGGCATCTGCTTTGGCCTGAGCTACGGCACTTTCGATCTTTCGCTCATAGTCGATAAGGTCTAGTTGTTGATCTCGGATGCGCTGTTTGTCTCCGTCAGAAGCATTTGCTTGGCGCAATTCGCTCAGCTCCTCCAAGGAGGTAAGGGCTCTTGCAAGATCATTTTTTCCCTTGTAGGATAAGTACTTGATATTCAACATATCTGGTAAATCCCTGTGTCCTCTTTGGTCAATTTCACTGCTGAATATCTCGACCTGCTCTAAGGCTCGATCATACTCCCCTTTTGCAAGATAAGTCCTCGCCTTGACGACTAATGAGGTGGTCTTTCCATCGGTATAGCCAATCTTCTCTGAAAGATGTATAGCGCTATCGATATAGCTTGTAGTCTTCTCATACTCTCCCAAACCAAGATTAGATTCGCCAAGAATCGTGTAAGCGACCGTAATAGCGAAGCTGTCCTTTATCTCCTTGGATAAAGTCAATGCCTCGTGTAGCAGCTCACGAGATTTTTCAAACTCCCCTTGATCAATGTAGATATATCCCCGATTGGCCGCAGATCTCACCCGATACAAATTCAACTCAGTGCTATCTCCCTTCAGAGCGCTGGCGTCCATCTTGTCCAAATAGCGCAAAGCTTCGTCGTAGTTCCCCATTTCTCGCTGAACAAGCGCCAGATTATTGTACTGTTGCAGGAGCAGCCTTGTGTTTCCTTGGTCAAGATTGATTTTTGCGGCTTGTGTATAACTGTCTGCTGCTCGGGGATATAGACCTAGCATATAAAAGTTTAATCCTCGATGATGGTATATCTTGGCCAAGAGAGACTGATCATCCAATTGGATTGCGATGTCCTCAGCCTTTTGTAGGTATTCCAGTCCAGAGCTCCGATCTTTGGTCAAGACTCCATTGAATCCCAGTAGATTGTAGACCTCGGCTTGGATCTCAAGACTAGTTTCCTCAGTGAGCAAGCTATGTGCCTCACGGACAAGCTCTTGAAACTTTGCTGGGTTAGAACTTTTCTTTTTTTCTGCTTCGGCACACAAGGCTAAGATCCTATCTTCAGTATCAGACGCGACGCATAGACTTGTCGAAGAGATGACAAGAAATACGGGTAATACTATGCTCAACCAAGGTCTCAAATTCAATTCAAAGATTCAATCTAGCTAGATGTACAGACTTCGTTTTCGAATAGTCAAGGAAACACCCTAAAGCTCGCTAAGTTCTCATAACGATCCAATATCAAAACACCCTATGGATTTCCGACCTAAAGATCATATCAACATTGAACTCAGTCTCATGAGTGTCTCTGATGAAGAGCTCAGAAAAGAATATCTCTACCAAGCACTCTATGTGAGAAGGGGAAGCCCTCCATTTCCTCGCGACATACTGGACACTGCAGAGTGGAGGAAATACTATGCTGGCTGGGGTCAAAAAGACTTTGGAATCGTAGCAAGAGTGAACGACAATACCGTAGGCGCCGCGTGGTTCAATCTTCTGACAGGAGATGATCCTGGACATGCATATGTCGATGACCAGACACCAGAGCTCACCATCAGTGTAGATCGCGCACATCGTGGAAATGGGATTGGCAGTTGTCTGCTCAAAGCACTGGTCCAGCAAGGATGGAAACGAGGCTGGCAACAACTAAGTCTCAGTGTCGACAAAGAAAACTTTGCATATCAGTGGTACTTATCTCAAGGCTGGGAATACCATCGATCGGGTGTCACGGATGATATCTTCATCATCAAAAAAGCCCCATCTCCCTGATGGAAGATGAGGCCCCAATATCACGAAAAACAAAAATTACTACTTGATCTCAATGGTGCGCGCAATTGCCTTGATGTCTTCTGACTTGGGCAGATTCACACTGAGAATACCTGCGTCATAGCTCGCATTGATTTTATCTTTTTTGATGCCTTTCGGCAAAAAGAACTTTCGCTGAAACTTGTAGTAAGAAAACTCCTGTCTGCGATAGCTAGCCAAGTTGGCTTCCTGATCGGAGTCCTTTTCCACACTGACGACAAGATGGTTGTTTTCTACCTTGATGTTGAAATCTGACTTCTGCAAGCCTGGTGCTGCAAGTTCAATCGTGTAGTGATCTTCGTCCTCCAGGATGTTAATCGCTGGTATGCTTGACTTGTAATCGTGTCCGACGAATTCACTGATGTTTTTTGTGAAAAAATCATCGAAAAAACTGCTAAAAGAAGGAGCATATGGCTTGAGGCTGTGATACCTGACTGGTTTCATAATTTAATTGTGTCTTATGGTTGAATAAAAGTATTTAGGAGATTTCTACATTGATCGGCGCTTCTTTGGCTTTTTTGTGCATGGTGATACTCAGAATTCCATGAGACATGTGAGCCTTGATCTGCTTAAGATCTACTGTCTTGGGGATCTTGTACGTCCTTTTGAATTTCCCAAAGGAAAATTGCTTGAGCCTCCACTTTTCAGATTCTGAAATTTCATGTGCCGTATCCGCGGATAGCGTCAGCGTATCTCCGTCGACTTTGATGGCGACATCTTTCTTTGATAGGCCAGGCACTGCCATCTCTAGCTTGAAGTACTCTGCGGATTCGACCACATTGATGGGTGGTGTCTTTTGGACAAAGTCAGCATTGTTGGTGACGATATCACCAAGGTTGGTATTAAGTACTTCATTGATGAGATGATCCAGATTCCAAGGATTAAATCTTCCCTTGTGATGTGTCTTCTTGTGTGTCATTTTCTTTTGTGTTTTTACGATCAATAATGTACCCCAGCTAGATCAATTCTGGTGCCAGCGGTAGTATACGTGCCTTTTTGGCGAAAGCCATGAAAAAACATGCCATAATGGCGCTCAATGCGATCAATGCATGCCATAATGGCGCATGTTTGCCTTATCGCCACTTTCATATACGAATAAATAAAATATGTAAATCACACACTGGTAACAACTTGTTCACCATTACATTACATTCCGTACAGAGCTTTGTATGCATACGGCGATGAAGTGAGACATGCCTACAGTACACAGCATATGACAAGAAGAGAAGTATCAGTCGTCATCCTATCTGATTTGCATCTAGGAACATACGGCTGTCATGTCAGAGAACTGCTCGACTATCTCAAGAGCATTAAGCCAGAAAGCTTGATTCTCAATGGTGATATTATTGACATGTGGAACTTCAAGAAAAACTACTTTCCAGAAGAGCACCTAAAGGTGATCAAACAGATCGTACATCTTGCATCAAAGGGAACGAAAGTCACATACCTCTCTGGCAACCACGATGACCTGCTCAGGAAATTTGGAGATATCAAGATGGGGAATATTCAAGTACAAGATCAATTATTTCTGAGAATCTCAGGGAAGCAATATTGGATTTTTCATGGAGACGTGTTTGATGCCAGCATACAACATGCAAAGTGGCTTGCCAAGCTCGGAGGTAAAAGCTATGATCTCCTCATTCGGATCAATAGACTTCTAAACCTGCTGCTGGAACGATTTGGAAAAGAACCATACTCATTCTCAAAAGCGATCAAGGCCAAGACCAAAAAAGCTGTCTCCTATATCCAATCCTTTGAAGAGGTGGCATGTGAACTTGCGATCAATAAAGGCTATGACTTCGTCATATGCGGACATATCCATCAACCCACTATCAAGGATGTCGTCCTCCCAAAAGGTCGTGTACGCTACATGAATAGTGGTGACTGGGTAGAAAACCTGACGGCACTCGAATATTCCTATGGAGAATGGCGACTCCATCATCACTATCTTCCAAGCAGAGAGCCAAGTGATGCCGGTAAAGAAGATCAAATGACCACTTCTACGCTACTTGACCTGCTTTGAAAATTCTCTATGGGATGCAAGCTACTGGAAATGGACACATATGCCGAGCTAAAGAAATTTTACCAGAACTTGCAAAAAAACATGAAGTCGATTGCCTTCTCAGTGGCACACAGGCACAATGTAAGATAGAGGCACAAATAAGATTCCGCTTTCACGGTGCCAGCTACGTTTTAGGGCGCAATGGAGGAATCAACTATTGGCAAAGCTGGAGGCAGATGAAGTTCTTTCAGCTCTTGAAAGATGTCCGAGCATTAGATATGCGTCCGTACGACCTTGTAATTTCGGACTTTGAGCCAGTCTCCGCCTGGGCAGCGAGACAGCAAGGCGTGCCCTCTATAGCCCTCAGCCATCAATGTGCATTACTCAGCCCAAACTGCCCAATGAAGGGCAACAACAACTCACTTTTCAGAAAATTCCTAAGATCATATGCCCCATCCGACTATAGGATAGGCTTTCACTTTGATCGATAACGTGACTATATAAGAACTCCTATTATCAGGAGTGCAATCCGAAGTCTGAAGCCTGTAAACAGTGGTCACATCACGGTATACTTGCCTTCTCTTCACTGGCAAAAAATTACTCAGTTAGTGCGAAAATATGACCATCTGAACTGGCATATTTTCGATAAGTCCGTAAGCAAGGTAGTCCGTCAAAGAAACATCATTGTCAACCCAGTAGGGCAAGAGCACTAGCTTGAGAGTCTAGAAAATTGTAGCGGTGTGCTGATGGGCGCAGGATTTGAGGGACCAAGTGAAGCGCTATTTCTTGGGAAAAGCCTGGTTGTGTTCCCGATGAAGGGTCAGTACGAACAGCAATGTAATGCCGCGGCCTTGTCCCAATTGGGAGTCACATCATTGAAAGCTTGGGACCCCTCAGCATATAAGGCCCTAGACAGATGGATCGACGAACTTCCTGTCGTCAGGATAAACTATCCAGATGAGACAGCACAAATCATCGAAGAAATCGAGAGCATTTCAAAGAAGGTCAGGGCATGATTTCATCAAATAATCGATGAATCCCTGCGTATAATCAAGGAGTCTGCTATCTTGTCGATGCTCGCCCTAGCTTCGAGGATATAAAACAAGAAAGATGGAATCCAAGACAAAAGACTCTACCTACGACAGGCTCAGTGCATGGCTGAAAAGATCATTTGCTGTAAAGCTGATCGTCGTACTCATCATATTGCTTCTGATGATGATCCCTCAGAGCATGGTAACGAGGCTCGTATGGGAGCGACAAAACAATGCAAGCAGTGCTGAGGCTGAAGTCTCTCAAATGTGGGGTGCAGAACAGCAGATCACTGGCCCCTATCTACAGATCCCGTATCGCACCACGCATGTCAACAGTGAAGGAGAAATCTACTACTCCGATCACAAGATCACATTGATGCCCGCCGAGCTGCGCATCGAGGGAACACTTGCGGACACAGTGCGACAACGTGGAATTTTTGAAGTCATCCTCTATACGGCTGATCTCGATATCGAAGGCAGTTTTGACATGAAAGAAATCGAACTCCTGACCATAGACAATTCCGTCATCATGTGGGAGCAGGCGGCAATCCATCTTGAGATATCTGACCTCAGAGGAATAGACACGAGTCTCACTATGAGCTGGAATCAAGAGGAAATAGAGTACCGGGCGGGGATTCCCGGATCCAAAGGAACTCAAGGTGTGCATAGTATGGTCAGGCTTGATCCTGGCATTCAACAATATGATTTCAGCGGCAAAATCATCCTACAAGGAACGAAGTCTATCCACCTAGAGCCCGTAGGTAAAGAAAATCACTTTCATCTCAGAAGCCAGTGGGCGTCAAAGAAATTTTCAGGGCATCTGATCCCAGATCGCTGGTCAGATCTCGCACCAGGATTTGAGGCAGACTGGCATGTCCTATCTGTCAATAGAAACTATCCACAAGTATGGTCGGACAAAGACTTCCATATCAACTACAGTGCAGTGGGTGTCGAGCTGATCAAGCCAGTAGATCATTACCTCAAAAACCACAGGGCCACCCGCTATAGTTTCTTGGTCGTCGCATTTCTATTTCTTGTTTACTTCTTCTTTGAGATCGGGCGTCGCATTTCGATCCATCCTATGAGCTATATTCTTGTGGGTCTCAATATGAGTTTGTTCTTTCTTGTGCTTCTTGCTCTCTCGGAGCACATGGGCTTCAATCAGAGCTATTGGATCGCGGCGTCAGCGCACGTGATTGTGGTCTGTCTTTATAGTATGCCGCTTTTCAAAAATCTGAAGGCTGTTGGCGTCCTCATGGGGCTGATGATCTTCATCTTTGGCTATATCTATGTCCTGCTTCAGCTCGAGAGCTATGCACTTCTTGTTGGCGCTATCGGTATATTTGTTATTCTTTCATTTGTCATGTTGGCCAGTAGAAGGATAGATTGGTATAACTTGCATGGAGATGAGTAGGATATTTTATTGTTTGCTTGGATTGATTTTGATGCAGGCTTGCGCCAAAAAGGGTGGTGAGTTGCATAGAAACAAGAATATTGAAGTGGCCCATTTTTCAGACATGGGTTTTGACTGGCTATCAGGCTCATGGCAAAGGGCCTCCACTAGCAATGAAAAGCTGACCCGAGAGATATGGCACGAAAAGAATGGCTCTTTGCACGGAATCGGTGTGAGCACCATAGGAGGCGATACGACATTTCGTGAAGAGATGGATTTTCTTTTTGATTCCGACAAGCCTTATCTCAGAATCGTTGGCACTGGACTCGATACAGTTCTCTTCACCATCACATCGACTCAAGACAAGAGCTTCGTTGCTGAGAATCCAGAAAACGAATTTCCAAAGAAAATCGTCTATCAGCGATCAAATGATACTTTGCGTGCACAAATATCTGCTGGCGAGGCCAAGGTCGATTTTATTTTCATCAAAGAGTGAGCACATTTATCCAGCAAGCTACGTGACAGCTGAGGGAGAGGCATCTATCTTGCCATTGAGAGTTTTGATCTGCCGACTCAAGAAAATATAGCTAAGGGCAGAAGCACTAAAGTCCGCGATCGGAAAGCTGTACCAAATCCCATCTATGCCAAAATAAAGAGGCATGATGACTACTAGTGGAATCAAGAAAAATATCTGTCTCGATAATGTCAAAAACAGTGCAGGAGTAGCTTTACCAATTGCTTGATAATATGCTCCTCCGATGAGATTCAGGGACAAGATTGGCGTCATCACAAAGACAAATCTCATGGCTGGAACAGTAGCTTTGATTAATTCTTGATCCGTCGTAAACAACTTGACCAAGTAAGGCGTACAAAGCATCATGATGGCGAATATGATAATGCCTGATATGGTTGCCGATCTCACAGAATAGCGAATCATCTTTTTGACGCGAAGCCACTTGCTCGCACCATAATTGAAGCCGATGATCGGTACACTGCCCTGAGTGATCCCCAATATGGGGAAAATGGCAAAGAGATTAAATCGATTAATAATACCGAAGATCGATAAGCCCAATTCACCGCCATATTTAAAGAGCATATTATTCAGCAAGATCGAAAACAAGCTGACGCTACCTTGGCGCGCCAGCGTCACCGATCCCAAGGAGAACATTTCCTTGACGATGGGGGTGTCTGGCAGCAGATCCTTCCAGCTCAACTGAAGATCAGAACGACCAAAGATGAAAAAACTCGCCGTGTAAAGAGCACAGGCAATATAAGAAATAGCGGTAGCCCAACCTGCTCCTTTCATACCCATATCCAGCCAGATGATAAAGATGGGATCAAGCACCACATTGATCACAGCTGGAATGATCAGCGTCAACATGGCCATCTTGGGGAAGCCTTCTGCTCGAATGACATTGTTGCTCATCATGGCCCAAGCCAAAAAAGGACATCCAATCAGAACAATTTCAAAATAGTCCTTAGCAGGAGCAGCAATGTCCCCCTTCCCTCCAAAAATCCAGAGGATCTCTTCCGTAAATATGAAACCCAGTACGGCTATACCTACTGCTACACTGAGAGTGATACCGACTTGATTCCCGAAGGTTCGATTTGCCTTCACAGAATCATCAGCGCCCATGGCTCTTGAGATTATCGAAGCACCACCGACTCCCAGGCCCATTCCGATACAAGCCACAAGGAAGATGATTGGCATCACCACTGTAATCGCACCGATACCCTCTGTACTGATAAATCTCCCGATGAAAAATGTATCGACAAGGAAATATATGGACATGACCAATATCCCGATACTCGATGGTATCGCCTGCTGACGAAGCAACTTACCCAATGGCTCAGAGCCAAAGGCTTGGGATTTGGGATTTACAGCCATAAATAGCGAAGGTAGCTATTCGTCTCGGATGAAAGAGACCAAGATCGACACAAGCTCAGGAATTATCGGCAAATCCTCTTGATTGTAGGTCGCAATATTGGCAAACCTCTCTGGCGGTGCTACCTTGAGGATATGACTCATACTGTCGATCAGCGCAAACTCAGCATCAGGACGAGCTCTATGCAGTATCATTGCCTCGGCGGTATCCACTTGAATGTCATGGCGACCATTGATGATGATCACCGGGCAGTCCACTTTGGCCAGCTCCTCTGCTGGATCATATCCAAACCATGATATGAGGTAAGGCTGCACACTTGGCCTGAACAGACTCATCAAATAAGGTGGTACACTGTCCACACGCTCACCTTCCTCCAAAGCAAGGAAAATAGGCTCTACCTGTGGTTTTAAAAAAGGTGACTGTCTGTAGATCTGGTCTCTAAGAACTTGAGCGAAAGGTCTACCTGGACCTGCGAGGTTGATGAATCCATCAAGAGTCTGAGCTTGTGCAGCAACTGCCGTGATAAGGGCACCCTCACTATGACCTAGGGCATAGATCCCATCAAACCGCGGATCCTCTTGGAGAAAGTCTAGCCATCTCCTGGCATCACCGATCATGCTATCTATGGTCGTGTGACTTTCATCAAAATGAGGGCTTGCGCTTAGGCCAATGCCTCTTTTGTCGACTCGCAATGAAGAAATATTATACTCAGCTAGGGCTTCCGCCAAAAGCAAGAGACACGAGGATCCAACTTCCATCTGATTGCCGTCTCGATCTGTAGGACCTGAGCCGGCATGGATAAAGACTACAGGAGTAGTGGCCGAAGTATCAGCAATGTACAAGATCCCATGCAAATGGCCATTTTTCAGATCAATGGATACCGTCTCTGACCACTGTGCAGCCAAAGGTGCAAGACAAACGGGAAACAATACAAGAAAGCACAGGCGCATGAAGTAAAAATACTCTAGGTCCAGGATACGAACGCAGGTCAAATGACAAAACAAATCGAAGAGAGCTTGACTACGCTATTTTCCCTTGAATGAGCTTTTCTGCATATGCTATATCGTCGACAACAAGCGTACTTGAGCGTCCGGCTTTTGTTACGATTTTGAGCGCATGAGACTGAAGGTCATAGACTCTACTTCGCTTCACCTCTTTGATATCAGCATAGTCAATACAAAAAACCAAGGCGGTATTTTGGAAGTCAAGCATATCCAGTTTAAGACTTTCTTCATCGAAAGATAGCGTTCCATGAATCTGCTTGTTCCCGTCCCAGAGTATTGCCTTCACCTAAGAAAGCTAGACAAATGATGTCAAAAAAACTGGCAAAACTCTCGAACGGTAACCTCCAAGCGTTTAACGGCAGGTCTGAGCCTTTGAACGGCAAAATCAAGACCTCTATCTGTGACGATCCCAATGTAGCCAAGCCTGTCTTGCAACATCCGATGACACTCATTGCTTGGCAGGCCATATATGAAATGTTTCGGAGCAGCGGCACTTATCACATATGAAGTAGCGCCTCTCATGAGGACATTGGAATCAGAAAGGATACAGTAGTACCAGATTCTGTGATTTGGGTATTTATCTCCATTTCACTCTCTTCATTGTGCAAATGACGCAGTCGCTTCTGAGTGATTGAACTACCGTATGACACATGATCTTTCCTGCTATTTTCATCATATCGTCCATTATCCTCTACTTGAACGGCCAGATCATTGCCAAGCTTTTGGACTCTGACTTCAATACGCCCATTCTCCATGACCCCCTTCATTCCATGGACCACAGCATTCTCGACAAAAGGCTGAATCAGCATAGATGGCATCATGGTATTGTAGAGATCAAGACTTGAATCTACGGCAAATGAATATTCAAATCGACCATCCAACCTCAGTTGCTCCAGACTCAAATAGTTCTCCAAAAGTCTAATCTCTTCATCCAAGCTAATCTCATTTTCCACAGAAGCCTTAAGGTAGGCTCGTATCAATTGCGCAAAGCTGGTGAGATAGCTCATGGCCTCTTCCTTCTGATTGCTCGTGATAAAGCTTTGGATGGAATTGAGACTATTAAAAATGAAATGCGGACTCATCTGCGCTTGTAGTGCTGATTTCTCAAGGTTTCTGATTTCCTCTTCGATATAAGATCTTTCCTTGAGTTGTCGGATTCTTCGTTGATAAATCCAATACAACAAAGCACCAACTACAACCAAGTATATCAACCATGCATACCAACGATTCCAAATTGGCTGCAGAATCCTCCAATTTAACTCCGTAGATGGCCCCCAGATGCCATCTCTGTTTTTGGCTTGGACTTGAAAGGAGTATTTGCCTGGTGGAAGATCGATAAAGTCCGCAGTGGTTGCGGTGCTTACAGTCCATTTGCCAGCATTTACACGATAGCGATATTCAACATCACCAGCTTGACTGTAGTCAATAGTCCTGTATCCAATTGATATGCTATTCTTGTCATACGAAACTCGCTGCATATCTGTACTAGCAGTGCTATCTACAGACCAAGACTCAATGAGCACTCTACTTGTATCCGTCCTTCTGTAATCAAGATTCTGTAAGGCGAGCCCTTTACTGGTTGCTATATATACAGTATCATTAACTACAGCAATATCAGACACATCATTAGATGGCAATCCATGCTCGATTCCATAATTAATAACCTCCACGTCCCAATCTGGAGATATGGCCACCTGGTTTAAACCTGCTTTGGAGCAAATGTAGACTTGATCATCATAAACATGTAGAGCTTCAATATTAGCAGTGGAGAGCCCTTGTTCTTTGCCAAGGATCGATATGATAGAGTCTGGTCTCCATACAATGACCCCTTGTCCCTGCGTACCCAATAAAAGAGCATCCATATAGGCCTCAAGACAATTTACACGGAGCCCCTTATATGCTTCCAAGGATAAAGGAACTTCAAGATAACCCTCGCTAATCTGAAAAAAACCTGTCTGACTAGCGATAAAATTCAAGCTATCTGACCAGACAATAAAATCATAAAGAATGGTGTCACTATTGTGAAGAGGCTTGTATAATTCCGAGGTACAAACTTGACGATAGTCATCTGAAATCAAGAGATTCTGTTTATTAAGAAAAAAAGCTCTTCCATTGTATATCCTACATTTCTTCGCCCCTACAAATCCTGCCCTACCTAGTGTACTCCTGAAATAGTTTATCGACCCAATACTATCAATTGTCAATATTTTATGCCCCGTGACCACTAGTTCACCATCTGGCCCAATATCCAAGTCGCGTATTTCAGCCTTATCTGTCTCATAGATGATTTTAGACTCACGAGGCCCAATTCGCATCAGTCTTCGCCTATCCAGAACCACATACATATCATCATCCAAGGTCTCAATGGCTGTAATTGCACTACCCCCAACGTCACGTGAGATATAGGAAGATATCTCCGGCAATTCTAGCCTATATATTCCATCCAGTAGTGTAGTGATCCATATATATCCTTCTGAACTATACATGACATCTGTGACACTAGAATTGTCAATGAGCATGCTTCCTTCATCTTTCAAAAGTTCATCCCATCCAGGGAACCACTTTAATCCTTCTTGATCTAATCTTCCACATAAAAAACCTTGACCATATGGCTCCACTGACGATAGAGGAGCATCGTAGACATTTTGAGATATAAAACCATCGCTGTCAATGAAGTAATTGCACCCTCTCATGGACACAACAACCCTACTTGAGTCAAGCAAAAAGGCGTTGGTATGCGCATCGGTTCTTCGTATGCCTGAAGAAAACTCATACAATCTGTCATCTACAACGAGACAGAACTCATCTTTCGACCTACTACATCTCTTCCTTAGTGGGGTTTGTAAATCCGGATATCTACTGACCGAAAACAAGCTTAACTTGGACTGATGTTCTAGAACATGATATGCACTATAGTCATGTAACTCATTAAAATATATACGAGCCGAATCCTTGATACAGACAAGTCCCACACCACCTCCTTCAAAGCAAATCTCTCCGTCATAGCTCACCGCTAGATTGTGATACTTCGGCCCTATCCGTATACTATCAAGAAGGTCTTGCTGAGTATACCTCCCAATCCTTAATGTCTTCACATTGATAGTGTAAACTATGGATGAAAAGGTCAATACATAGAGTAATTCACCAGAAAGAACAATGTCAATGACGCTAGAGTGCCCTAATCCTTCATTTGGACCGAATGTTCGAAACTCATACCCATCATATCGCACTAGTCCTCTGTCCGTAGCAATCCAAATGTATCCGAAACTATCTTGTAAAATCCGATGACACTCATTGCTGGGAAGACCCTCATCAACTGTAAATTGTGTTTTGATAAAATTTGGAACAGTATTTCCTTGGGCTCCAATCTCTTGTGACATCAAAACTCCGATGATAACACCAATTACGACCCACAGTCCAGGAAGTCGGCCGATGTTGTAAAAAACTCTCGTATCTCTTTGTGGGAGCCTCAAGACGCGAATGGAATTGTAAAGGAGACTGCAGTGCCAGCTTCTGATACACGAGTATCTATGTCCATATCACTCTTTTGGCTATGCAAGTGACGCAAACGTTTCTGGGTGATCGCACTACCATATGATGTATGATCCGACTTGTGCTCATGACTATAGTGCCCGTTGTCTTCAATTAAAACTGATAGCCCCTTATCTTCCTTGACAATGCTTACTCTAATAATTCCTTGAGTCCTCATACCCTTCATTCCATGAACCACGGCATTCTCAACAAAAGGCTGAATCAGCATTGATGGAATCATCGTATCATAAACATTAATATCATGATCAATGCTAAACGAATATTCGAAGCGACCATCAAGTCGAAGCCGCTCGAGACTCAAGTAATTATCCAAGAGTCTGACCTCTTCATCCAGACTAATCTCATTTTCTACAGACGCCTTGAGATAAGCTCGTATCAGCTGGGCGAAATTCGTAAGATAGCTCATGGCCTCTTCCTTCTGATTGCTGGTAATAAAGCTTTGGATAGAATTGAGACTATTAAAAATGAAATGTGGACTCATCTGCGCTTGTAGTGCTGATTTCTCAAGGTTTCTGATCTCTTCTTCGACATGAGCTCTCTCCTTAATTTGGGCAATTCGTCTCCGATAAAGCCAATAGACACAGGCACCCCCTAGTATCAAATAGGCCAACCAAGCGTACCATCGACTCCAAACTGGTTTCAAAATGCTCCAGTTCACTACGGTCGAAGAGCCCCATATTCCGTCCCGATTCTTTGATCGAACATGAAATGTATACTTGTCAGGGCTTAAATCTATGAAATCTACTGTAGTGGATTTAGTTTTTACCCAATTAGTAGAATTAACCCTGTACTCATAGCTAACATCTCCCTCTGCAGAGTAATCTAGCGCTTTGAATTCAATCTTGATATTATTAGTACTCGCCTTAAGCCTATCTCTATCCTTAAACACAAAACCACTTCCTGACATATTTTCGATCACAACCTCACTTGATGCAGCCGGCCTATAATTCTGATCAAAAGTCACAATACCATTGCTCGTGGCGATGTAGAGAGTATCATTTCGCTCAACAACATCATTAATTTCATTTGATGGCAAACCATGTGCGACACTAAAATTTCTTATGTCATAGCTCCAATCCTCTGCAAAAGAAATTTCGCTAAATCCATTTTTACTCAATAGATATAGACCGCCCTTTCTGCTTAGATGCAATCCTTCAAGATTATTACTGACCAATCCATCCGATTCCAGCAATTGCATTTCGACTGTGTCGTCGCGCAATACTATCAAACCCTCCCCTTGAGTTGCCAAGAAACACTTATCGCGAAATAAGAGAACCGAATTTATTCTCACCGAGTCTCTCAATCCATGGATAGTCACTTCGTCCAACACTCCCTTCTCATACAACTCTAAGCCAAAATCTGTGGCAACAAGATGATCATCACTACCATGTTGGACCATATCATATGGTCTTCCCTTGAAATCTGACGAGGCAAGGTAAGTTGAAGAAATATGGCGTTTCAGTGCGGAATCGAAGGTGTAAATATTTCTTGAAGTAATAAAGTGGTACAATCCTGCTAGTTCTTTTATAGTATTTGGAGAAATTTCCAAATCCAATCCGTCAACCCTATCCTTTAAACTAACAATTTTTCGATCTTCACCGAAGATCACTGGAGGCCGAGATGCAATCACAAGTCCGACACCCTCGACATATTGTATATCACTAATTTCAGTGTCAATATTCTCAAAAACTTTCTCGACGCCCTCAGCGTTTTGTCGAAAGACCAATCTATTGTTTACGACATAGTACAAATCCTTTTCATTGATATCAATGGCACTTATATACTGACCATTGGCTCTATAGCCTATCTCAGATGAAAAATCTGATTGCCTCAGCTTGTACACTCCTCCTCGTAAAGTTGAGGCCCATACTGCACCTTCTCGATCGATACAAAAATCAGTCACACTTTCATTTGATATGAGATGTGATGAGACAGACTTCTTTAATTCTGTCCAACTATCTGAGAAGAGTAAGCCCAACTCCTCCAGATGACTATGAAGAATACCCGAACTATAGTCACTCACTCCAGTAAATCCCGAGTGCAAAGAATCACATACAACTGAATTCTCATCGACAAAATAATTCATGCCCCTTATCGAATAAACAGCTCTATTTTGTGGCAAGAGGTACAATCTATTTAACCCTTTTGTATGCACACCAAATTTTCGATTAATTCGAAATGAATCAAGACCATCCACCATCCATAGATCGCCTGAATTGCTTTCTATTGTATGCGCTGATCCGCCAATTACTATGCCCTCAAAATGACTGTGTCGCATTGAAGCATAGTTTCCACGACCACTTTTTTTCAAAACTAAATCGCTCTTTCCATTTCCATCGATCCTAAGTACGCCATAGCCTGGAATCTCAATCAAGACACTCCCGATGGAATCAAAATAAAAATTATAAATCCGAGAAAGATCCTTGTACTTGTCAATTTGCCTTTGCCACGGATATGGCAAGATAGTCAATGATGCATAATCAACAACGTACAAATCTCCATACAGAGTCATAACGTAGATTTTTGATCCGTGGATACTCATATCTACAATACTTGAATTCCTCAAGCCTGCCTCAGGACCAAATGTCCGAAATTCATACCCATCATATCGCACAAGCCCTCTGTCCGTCGCAATCCAAATGTAACCCAGACTATCCTGCAAAATCCGATGACACTCGTTACTAGGAAGACCGTCGTCTACGGTGTACTGTTTTATAATAAAATCAGGTGGACTCTGTGCTGTGACGCCTATATAGCAAATGCACAATAAAATCACATAAAGACTGTGCTTCAATAAGCTCATATCGCGGACAGCAAGTCCAAAAACTCAATCTTTCTTCGTCGCGCAAGCGGTGCCGTCAGTCCACCTTCCATCACGATTACATCTCCTTGTGCAATATCAAGACGTTTGACTTTTTTCAGGTTTATCACCGCACTCTTATGAGATCGGTAGAAGTCTCGTCCAGCCAATTGGTCCTCAATCCCACCAAGTAGCTTACTGGCAAAAATCCTTTCGCCATCATCCATATAGATCTGTGTCATACCACTGTCTGCAATACACATCACGATAGACTCTGCCTCGACGAGCTCGACACTGTCAAGTGTCGTAAACATAATTTTCGTTTTGGAACTCGGAGTTTGGCCGGGCAGCATATTGATGAGCTTTTCATAAGCCTGTTGCTGATAGTTAATGGACCTGACACGATCCACAGCTTTGCGAATTTCATTCGGACCATATGGTTTCAGCACATAGTCCACAGCGGCATATTCAAAAGCCTTGAGGGCATACTGGTCATAGGCTGTCGTAAAGATCACCTTGAACTCTTGGTCACTCAATGCCTTCAAAATCTCAAAACCCTTGCCATCATCTAACTCTATATCAAGAAATACAAGATTAGGCTTGAGATCAGAGATCTTCTCGATGCCCTCCCGCACTGTAGGCGCATATCCGATAATCTCAAGATCAGAGCAGTACTCTTCAATCAAGGATTGCATGAGATCTCTTGATCTTGCCTCATTCTCTATGATTATAGTCTTCATACCAGCCTTCCTTCGGATCTGATCTAGACGCGCCTAGGATTTCGGCGTGAAAGTTAAGAAAAGTCGACGATTACAGACATGTCGGGCAGAAATCACAGATACACCATACGTGTAGACAAGCTCACTTCCCGATACAGAATATAACTTTAATTGATAATCAGGAGTTTATGGCGATTGGGCATCAAATAGGCAACAAAACCGTGATAATCAAAGGAAAACAAGGGCAAAAACCCTGTTGTCAATCAGAACGATTGTGTGAGCGAATATAAACCTTTCTTTTGACTTTAGCTCTCAAATTTAGCTTTTGATACTTGGGTAACCGTTCGCAATAAACTTGGTTGTATGGCTTTGCATAACCCTGACGAATAAGAATTTCGTTTAGTGTTTTGCCGTTAGGCAATAACACATAAGCTAATGTTCTGCCGTAGTGGTCGGTCAGGTTCTTGGCTTCTTGAATAAGTGTTATTGATTTTACCTTTCTTGTTTTTCGGATTAAAAACTTCATTGACTTGTAGCCTAATGCAATTAAGAACTGAACAGGCAAATGCACTTCCCTTTCGTCCTTTTTAGACTTGGTACTCTTTTTAATCTCTGGTGCATCAATTCCAAGTAGTCGCACTTCTTCTTCCTGATTAGTGAAAATATTTTTCACAATCATACCATCACCATCAAGGATTTTGACGATTTCAAAATGCGGTCTGACTACTGTTTGTTTATTAGCACTTGTTTGCACTTGCTTACTTTCTTTTACTAACTGAT
>JAHDGU010000004.1 GCA_020627535.1 Saprospiraceae bacterium | reverse complement strand
AAGGCGTAGACGAAGGTGGTGAAGACGAAGAAGGTGAAGAAGAAGGCGAAGAAGGAGGCGATGACGGTGGAGACGAAGGTGGAGAATAAACCTGAGACCTATTCAGACACGACTCAATAATTTGTATAACACACTAAAACACGAATAAAATGGCTGATTTTGAAGATCAATGGCCTGTGGCTAAGTATCATTTTCGCGTCACAATAGACGGTGAAGAAATGAGCTTCCAAGAAGTCTCTGGACTTGAAGCAGAAACCAGTGTCATAGAGTACAGAAATGGTGATAGTGAGTTCTTTCATCCCATCAAGCAAGCCGGTCTCATGAAGACGAGCAACCTCGTCCTCAAGAAAGGTGTATTTGATGAAGATGACCGCCTCCTAGAGCTGTTCAATCAGATCTATGATGACAAAGCCTACTATGGTGACGAGGATACTCGTATGGATATCATCGTAGAGCTCTTGGATGAGACTGGTGAAACTGTCATGGCTTGGAATATCGAGAGAGCATTCCCGATCAAATTGACAGGTACCGACCTCAAGTCTGATGCCAACGAAGTCGCAATCGAATCGATAGAATTTGCCTACGAGACGATTGAAACATCACTCGACGGATAATCAGAAAATGTGAACGATAATTGAGAATCTGCCTCCGGGCAGATTCTTTTTATCTCTTCATTCCTTTTCAAAAAAAACCTAAAAGCTAAATAAAATGGCTAAAAAAGACGGAGCAGTTTTTCCCGTTCCTAAATTCCATTTTGAAGTAGATATTGATGGCAACGTCATATCTTTTCAGGAGGTGTCTGGCCTCGAACAAGAGAACCAATTTCTTGAATATCGCAATGGTGATAGTGAGCTCTATGTGACGCAGAAGAGACTTGGTATGACCAAGACTTCTACAATCTCCATGAAGAAAGGTATCTTCAAAGATGATGCTGAGACACTATCTATCTATAAGGATCAGGTCACTGATATGAAAGGATCCAACGATAAGTACTGGACCAATGCAGAAGGTATCCCGATCACGATCACACTGATGGATGAAAAGGGTGAACCTATGGCAAAGTACGTGATAGAGCGTGCCTATCCGATCAAGTATGTCAGTACTGACCTGAAGTCTGATGCCAACGAAGTTGCGATCGAAAGTATTGACTTCGTTCACGAAGGAATTGAGTTTACCATTCCGTAGTAGTAAGAAAAAGACCTCATGTCACAGTCCGATTTTCCTGTAGCTGGTTTTCACTTTCGTGTGCAGCTTGATGGATACGATGGTTACATATCTTTCCAAGAAGTCACAGGTCTTGAGCAGTCTGCTGAGGTTATAGAGTATAGACCTGGGCACACCAGATTGTTCAACACTGAAAAGCGGCTAGGACTCATCAAGACGAGCCCGATCACGCTCAAAAGAGGTGTGGTGCAAGGAAAAGATGAGTTTATGGAAATATTTGATAAAGCCATCTATCCAGAAAAGTATTTTCACGACAGTGACAATGCAGGTATTGATATGACCATAGAGTTGCTCGACGCAAAGGGCGAGGTAATGGTATATTGGACTGTATATCAAGCGATTCCCTCCAAGTATACTTCGCCTACGCTCAATTCAGAGCAAAATGCCCTGGCATTTGAGAGTATGACTTTTGAGCACTCAGGATTTGATACGTGGTTTTAATGTAAGTCAGTAGAGAGATGTCAAATGATTTTCCATTATACAAGTACTACTTTGAAGTCACTGTGATCAAAGGCTCTGGAGCACGATCCCGTGGTGGATCAAGTTCAAGTAGCTCCAAGTCGAGAAGAGGAAGGATGAGACAAGATCTGATAAGATGTCACGAAGTGTCTGGACTTGGTATCACCTATACCTTCAAGGATACCAATCAGGCAAGTCAATTGTCACACGCGGGGAAGTCATTGGATAAGTCTGAGTACAAAAAAGTTACCGTGAAGAAGGGTCTCTATATGAACGACCCCTCGAGTTGGGCCTCCCTCAGAAGAGCAGCTTTCAATAATCGTGGTACCAAATCCCACATCGAAGATCTCTATTGTCAAAATGTGATTATCACACTGAAGAGTGTAGAAAATGATAGCGAGATGATGTCATGGGTATTGCAAGACGCATTTTTGACGAGTTGGACCATATCAGATTTCAACTCTATGGAAAGCGCTATTGCTGAGGAGACGGTTGAGTTTGAGTTTGATCAATTGACCTTTGAGACATAAAGGATCATTTCATGCCTATAGAGATCAGAGAGCTTGTTGTAAGGATGAGAGTGGATCAAAATCCATTGAGTCACAGCACCTACCAGAAATCCTCCGGTATATCTGAGCGGGAGCTGCAAGAAATGAAAAAACGAATATTAGAATCCTGCCGGGAAGAGATCAGAGAGATGTTTGAAAGAGAAAAGGAGAGATAATGCCAGAAGAACAGGTAGTCAAATTAAAAATACTGGGCTTTGACCAAGACCCTTCCACGCCTCGAGCGAGTGGAGGAAGCGCACAGTTTGAAACCTACATCAATCCGATGAAGGTGACGCACAAAAAAGCTGTGCTGTTCAATTCCAATAATACCAATAATTCTACCTCGAAAGACGTCAAACAATATCAAGGAATGGACCAGGATGAGCTTGAATTTGAGCTCACTTTGGACAATTCATCCATCGGCTTTGTCGTCCAAGACAATAGCAAGTCTGTCGAAGATCAAGTCAGAGACCTATACAAGGTCGTCTGCGACTACCAAGGGAGCATCCATAAGCCTTACTATCTCGTCATCAACTGGGCGCACTATGGCTTCAAAGGCCACCTCAAGGAAATTACTGTAGAGTACGACCTCTTTGAGCCCAATGGAGAACCAGTACGGGCCAATGTATTCCTCAAGTTTGTCGGTCATGAAGACTTTGAGGCTGCCGCCAAAAACGCCAATAACCAATCACCAGACATGACCCATGTCAAGACCGTGCTGGACGGGGATCATTTGCCTCTGATGTGCCAAGATGTATATGATAATATGTCGCACTACATCCAGATTGCAGAGGTTAATAATCTGACCAACTTCCGACAGCTTCGTATGGGCGATCCTCTGGTATTCCCACCACTAGACAAATAGATCTATGGGAAATAGCCCTGTCATAGGACAAAAAACCGACCTCGTATCGCTGGAAGTGAAAGTCGGTGGTCAACTTCTAGATGGAGAGAAAAGAGTCCTATCCGTAGAGACCGAGCGAGCGGTTGGTAAGATCTCAAGAGCTGAGATTACTGTCCTCGATGGGAATCTCGCCAAGCAAGAATTCAAATTACAAGACCAGGGACTGCTAAAGCCTGGAGAGGATGTCGAGATCAAAATCGGCTATCACCAGGATACCGAAACTGTATTTAAAGGGGTGATCCTGAAGACGGGTGTACGTATCCGTCAAGGACAGCATTCAGTCATATACGCAGAGTGCGTCGACAAGGCCATCAAGATGACCATGGCGAGACGCAACAAAAATCACAAGGACAAAAAAGATAGTGATGTCATGCAACGGCTTATCAGCGACGCTGGTGTCGGTGCAGAAGTAGAATCTACCAGTACCACGCACAAGCAGCTGATCCAGCACTATTGTACGGACTGGGATTTTGTGCTGAGTCGAGCAGAAAAGAATGGCCTGTTTGTCTATACAGAAGACAATAAGGTAAAGGTTGAGAAGCCTGGTACCAGCGGGGCTTTGCTTGAGCTCAATTTTGGCACCGACATTGTCAAGAGCAATCTTTACTTCAACGGTCGGACACAACTCAAGGATGTAACCACCTACTCCTGGGATCCAAAGAAACAAAAGGTCATCGATAAGAAATCCTCGGAGCCCTCTGTCAATGCACATGGCGACCTAAAAGGCAAAACCGTGGCCAATGACTTTAACCCTTTTGACTACGAGCTTCGACATTCGGGCTACGTGGAAGATGGAGAGCTGACAGCATGGGCCAAGGCTAAGCTTGTCAAATCAAGGTTTAGCCGCATCCAAGGCAGTATCACTGTCCAGGGAAGTGCAAAGCCGCTACCCAATAAAACGGTCACTCTCAAGAAGATTGGAAAGCACTTTGAAGGCGAAGCCTTTGTATCTGGTGTGCGCCACATGGTTCAAGAAGGTAACTGGACTACTGAGCTCAAGATAGGGATCGAGGCAGAATGGTTTACCGAGACCAAGCCACTCGTGCAGGCCTCAGCCGCAGCAGGCTTGTTGCCAGGTGTTGAAGGTATCTACATTGGCAAGGTGCTCAAGATTCATGGCGATCCAGATGGAGAGTCTCGCGTCCAAGTCAAGATCCCGCTGCTAGAGGAAAGTGGTGAAGGCATATGGGCAAGACTAGCACAGATCTATGCTTCTGAGGAATTCGGTGCCTTCTGGTATCCTCAGGTTGATGACGAAGTGATACTTGGCTTCGTTCAAGGTGACCCAAGATATCCAATCATCCTCGGCTCTCTCTACAGCTCAAAGCGAAAAACCCCACTTCAGCCCAATAGCGATAACAGTACACAAGCCTTTATTACCAAAAGCAAGCTGAAACTTCGGTTTGAAGATAAAGACAAAGACATATTCCTCGAGACGCCCGGAGGTCAAAGCATCACGCTCAGCGATAAGGATAGGAAGATCGAGCTGAAAGACCAGCACAATAATGTGATTACCATGGATAGCAGTGGTATCAAGATCAAGTCTCACAAAGCTGTCAATATCGAAGCAGGTATGGGAAGTAAGGTCAATATCAAAGGGCCAGGAGGCGTAGATATCAACTCGTCGACAGGTGATCTCAAGATGGAAGGCCTCAATATGAATGCCAAGGGTCGGATAGGAGCCACCTTTGAAGGAGGAATGGCTACCTTTAAGGCAACTGGAATGTGTACTGTCAGTGGACAGATGGTATTCATCAACTAGACCTCAAAAATGCAAGTGACCAGAGAGTTTCTCGGAACCGGCTGGGCATTCCCGCCCAGATTTGACAAGAAGAGCATGACTGTCGACCTCGTTTCTGAGGAAGAGGACATCGCTCAGAGTCTCTATCTTTTGCTATCCACAAGGCCAGGAGAGCGCATCACAAATCCTTTCTACGGGTGCAACCTGCACAATATGATGTTTGAGTCTATCGACCCTAGCGTCATGTACATGATGAAGGATGCAATCCGGATTGCCGTACTCTACTATGAGCCCAGGATTAATCTCGAAGAAATCCATGTGAATACCGCCCGTGAACTGGAGGGATTAGTAGAAATTTCCATATCTTACACCATTAGAAAAGTGAACATCCGTAGCAACATTGTTTACCCTTTCTATAAACTAGAAGGTACCATAGTTGCGGATGTCTAGAATAGACCCCAACCCAAATGAGTACCTACACAGGCAACGCACAGTCGCATGCATTTTTTGGTAAAGGCGTAAGCCGTTATACCCGCCTGCTCAAAGCTCTCGACCCCAATTTTGTAAGACTTGATGACCGTGAACTGCATGAGCTTTTGGCTTTCGTGACAGACTATGCAGAGCTGGTCAGATTCTATGATACAAATGATGAGATCGATGGCGACTGGAGCAGTTTTCTCACTGTCAATGTGAGCGTGATTCTCGCTGGTATTATCTCTACCGATCTTGACAAGCTTGACAAGGAGCACAATCAACTGATCAAAAACTACTTTGCTAGTCAAGAAGAGAAGGCGAAGCTACTCACGATCAATCACCAGTTTGAAGATATCTATGCTCTTGCTCAGAGTTTCGATAAGTGGCTTACACAATTCAGCAAAATCACACTATTAGGACAAGACTTTGAGAGTCAAGTAGAAGCAGAGTACTTCAATATCTTACAGGAAAAAGTCAAGGATTCTGTACAGACCTTGTATGCATATGCTTCTGGCTCGACCATGAAGGAGATGAAACGACCAAAGGCATTCCTTCAAGATTTCTCGGAATTTCACTCTTGGTGGAAGCTTGATACAGTCGCGGCAGAGGACATTTTTATCGGCAGTAGCCTCCCCGAGAAGCTACATAGTGCATTTCTCAAGCTGAGAATTTTATACAAGAGTCTACAATCTGCACTGACCTACTTGGTGTATCACTTCAAATCGTATTTTGACAAGTCGCTTGTAGCCAAGAGCGATCATGGGCCGCACATTGGTCTTCTGATCACCTTCTTGCAGATTTTCAAACACATACAGGAGGATTTTAATAAAATCAGTGATCGCTACCTCCGATATTATTACACGGACGTACTCAAGCAAGAGCCCAAGCCTTTCAAGCCGGATCAGGTCCACGTCAATATGGATATTGGTACTGAGGAGCGGTACATTTTGCCAAAAGGCGCTCAAGTCAGTGGAGGTATAGACGAGCAAGGAGAGGATATCGTTTACCAGACGACTCATGAAGTAGAGCTCACTCAGGCTCAAGTCAAAGAACTGAAAACCATCTTCGTCAGTCGTCGTGATGATCTTGACACCTCTCAGTACGATCTTGTGACAGATATATATGCCGCACCCAATGCCGACAGTCTTGATGGCCATGGTGCGGATTTCAACAAGGACAGTCAGCCATGGCCACTCTTTGGTGAAGAGCAAGAATATAAACCCGAGGGCAGTGAAAATATGGCCAAGGCAAGACTTGGGTGGGCCATTTCGAGCAATACCCTTTACCTTGCTGAAGGGAATCGAGATCTGTCGATCAAATTAGAATTTGAGAAAGAGTCTACACGTATTTACAAGCGTCTACTGCTAGATATACAAAGCCGTATCAATGAATTTCGCAAGTCCAATGATGAGCCAATGCTCTCATTGGAAGAGACTTTTTACGAGCGAGTATTCAATCAGATTGGTGAAAGAAGGAGCTTCAGGATCTATCTGTCCTCTGAGAATGGCTGGTATGAGGTAGATGCCAATACGATGGCCATAAGGGCCGTAGGCACAGGTGACTGGAAAGAAGATACCAGCGTAGACACCATTGATAAGACTTTAGATGTGCTCGATGCGCTAGAGATCAAGTGCAAGATTCCTGCAGAGGCACCTGCAATTATTGGATTTGATCCAAGCCTCCACGGACAGGACAGCTTCGAAGAAGGGATGCCCGTGGCTAAGATTGTTATCAACGATCAGAAGCAACCATTTTGCTATTCATTTTTGAGAGACTTGAGACTTCTAGGAATGGAGCTCAGCTGCAAGGTGGATCGCTTGCGCAAAATGACGCTCTTCAATGATAATGGGATGATCTCTGGAAGTCGCAATATTGCTCTTTTTGGACCAGACCCATCTGTGGGATCAACCTTCTTGATCAATGCCCCAGAAATCTTCAAAAAACAACTGGAGCATATCACCTTCAAGATGCAATGGCGTGATATACCCAATACAGTTGAAGAATACAGAAGTCATTATCTGGGATATCCAGAGGACTACAACCCCTCTGAATACCGCGTGCACATCAGTGCTCTTTCTCATGGAGATTTTCACCCGTCCCTCGAGAGTGAAGAATTGACATTCAGTCTCTTTGGTGAAAACCGAGATGATCCTAGTGAGGACTTACCTCCATATTATCCGATTGATCGCTCTACATTGATCTTGGATGACGAAAAAGTCAAGCGCCTAAAACTGGAGCCTGACCCTTACAGTAGTGAACTTGACTTTTACGACTCCACCGTCGATAATGGTGTCATCAAGCTTGAGCTTAAGTCGCCGGATCACGCATTTGGCCATGCAGTATATCAAAATGCCTTTGCCGAAGCGGTGACGAATAATGCACAGATGGATAAGGAAGAGGATAAGCCAATTCCTAATTCACCATATACGCCCAATCTAAAATCTCTTGAGATCGGATATTCTTCTCGCGTATATATTTCTGTGCAGCAAGGAGACTCTGGATCCACAGAGCGACTATATCACCTCCATCCATTCGGGACGGAAAATACCTATAGCCGAGGTCGTTGCTATCGTCCAGAAATATTGCCACGATACGACGCTGATGGATATCTTTTTATCGGACTCGAGGGCATCAAGGCACCGGAAAGTATTTCGATGCATTTTCAGTTGAGTAATAAGCATACCAAATCATTTATTGATTTTGTGGCTCCCAAGATCAGATGGTCTGTGCTCGTGCGCAATGAGTGGCGAGCTTTGGACGAGCGTGATGTGCTGAGAGATACGACGGACGACTTTACCAAAAGCGGTATTGTCAGCCTTCAACTTCCTCGAGCTATATCAAAGAATAATAGCATCCTCAATGACAAGCTGTCTTGGCTCAAAGTCGAGGTCGAGGGTGACACCGAACTCTTGTCTCATGCATTATCTATCCATACCAATGCAGTTCTGCTCGAGCGGCTCGATGACGAAGAGCAGCTCAAGGTCCTGGCGCCTCACACGCTCAATGGTATGGCAGGAGGCAATGGAGCCATCAGTGGAGTTTCTCAGCCGTATGAGTCATTTGGAGGGAGATCTGCTGAGTCGGCAGAAGACTTCTTTAGTCGAGTATCGGAAAGGCTCAAGCATAAAAATCGCGCAATCTCACATGGTGATTACGAGCGACTCGTCATCAATGAGTTTGACGAGGTACATCAAGTGAAATGTCTGAGTTACTCGACCAATCCACTACCAGAGGATTTTGTGCAGGCCTCCAAAAATCTGAAAAAAGACGAAGAGGATAGTCGAACGGGAATCGCGCACCTAGATGGCTTGTCTATCGTTGTGGTTCCCAGAAAGTCAAAGTATATAGATCTTGATACGCCCAAGTTCAACTTTAAAAAACTTGAGCGAATACAAGATTATTTGAAAGCACGGACCTCACCATTTGTCAAAATGAGAGTGGTGAATCCAGTTTATGAATACATCCGTGTACTCGCCAAGGTAAAGTTTATTGATGGGCACAATAATGGTAGCTCAATACAACGTCTGCATAGTGACATCCGGAGCTTCATTGCGCCATGGCTAGATGATAGTCATAGACTTATCGAAATCGGTGGCCAGTTGAATGAGAATGTCTTACAAGACTTTATCAAGGGACTAGACTATGTGAAGTTTTTGACGCGATTCAGCATATTACACATCGTAGAAGAGAATGGCTTGTTTAAGCTGCAGGACACCGCGGAGGAAGAAAATAGCTCAGTGATCTATGCACGTCCTTGGGGCATATTTATTCCAGATGCTGATCATGAGTTTGATATCATCGACCGCGAGGATGAAGAAAATCCGGAAAGGCGCATTGATACAGAGACAGTGATCAGATTTCAAGATCGACTCAATATCCTTGGTATGAAAAAGTATATCAAGATTATCAATCCAACGATCAAGAAAAAGGAAGTAGAAGCTCCGAAAAAGGAAAAAGAAATATACCAAGTAAGTATCAAGAGGTAAACCCGACTACATGGCACAGCATACTAGATCCGAACTGTACAAAATCTATAAAGGAGGCTTTCACGATAAGGCATTTGAACATCTTGTAGATAGTGCGCTCAATATTAAGGACGATGGTCTTGCGATCAATCGGGAGTATGGACTTGCGCTTTCACCCAAAGGAGCAGATAAGAAGCTTCTCAGCTTTTTTGAAAAGATCTCAGATAAATCTGAGCCTCTATGGAGTTTTAGACTAGATACAGAGTCTGAGACCAATGGATTTAGTATCCAAGAGGCAGGTCGTACAAGGCTGTTTATCCAAGCAGGAGGCAAGGTCGGTATCAATACAGAGAGGCCTCGGTACGCACTTGATGTGCATGGTATGGTGTCGGCACTCGGATTTGTCGGTAGCTACGCCAAGGGGACCATCTTTGCTGATGGGAAATGGCATGCCATTCCGGCGACCAAAGGACTCAAAGGATGTGTGGCTTTTGAGATATTTGCTCATATCAATGATGAAGCCGATCGAAGATTTGCATTGACCAGAGCCACTATGCTTCTCTCCCATAGCAAGGGTGGATTCAAATATCAAATGGACAGTGTACAGTCGGGTAGCAGCTGGCTCTGGGGCAAGTTTTGGAATCGTATCAAGTTCAAATGGGTCAAGGACGAAGATCCTGGGCCAGAAGGTGAGATCACCTACAGCATCCATGTCAAGAGTAGAGGACATTATGGCATGAAGGGTGGTCAGGCCAAAAAAATCTTTTATCGTGTCAAATTGCTTTGGGACAAAAACTTTGAGCTCGATGACTACCCAATGCGAGGAGCACCTCCAAGTGCAGCAGCATCCAGAGATACCAAGGCAGATGCATTTGCCAATATCCAAAGTGCGATTGGAGGCTCCAGCTCGACCGGCAGGAAAAAATCACTGACAATCAAAAGAAAATAAATGGAGAGCGAGGATATCGACATCGCTTTGAGACTAAGCTTCGAAGAAGTCAATGTCATATTCAAGGCCTTAGGGCAGCAACCTTTCCAGGATGTCTATGAGATCATAGGCAAGATTAATGAGCAGGTCAATGCTCAACTCCATACCCAAAAACCAAATGACCAAAGCCCGGAATGAAAGAACCAGAAAGCATAGAAAAATTCCGAGAGTATCCCAAGTCTATGGACTTTGTGGCACTGAAAAAAGAAGGAATAGAAAAAGTGCAAGAGCTCTGCGGCGATATCTGGACAGATTACAATGAGCACGATCCAGGTGTCACCATCTTGGAGAATATTTGCTATGCCCTCACAGAGCTAGGATACAAGACCAACTTTGATATTGAAGACCTATTCTACAGCGATAGGTCCGCGCAGACTATTGAAGCTAAAACCAAGCACACCCTCTTTAAGATTGATGATATCTATCCATGTGCTCCGATTACGCTGCAAGACTATCGCAAGCTGATCATAGATCATATCCCATCGGTAAAAAATGCGTGGCTCGTACCATTGAAGAGTTCTCGCCTCGGTCTTGCAGTATTGGGTCTGTACAAAGTGCAGTTGCAGCTAGAAGATCATGCCGATCCTCAGGGCACCTATGATGCGATTAAGAGCCTCCTATCCCAAAATCGCAACCTCTGCGAAGACTTTGACGAAATCAAAATCCTCAAAGCTCAGAAAGTACAAGTCGGGGCGATTATCTCTGTGGGAAGCAATGTCATCGGCGAATCTGTGCTATCAGATATATATCATCGTCTTGCTGAAGAACTGTCTCCTCATCACTCCTTCCTCAATCTCGATGAGATGTTGGCAATGGGTCACAGCCTCGAAGAGGTCTACGATGGCCCAGTCGCGAAAAACGGATTTATTTCTAATAAGTCTCTGGACAATTCGTCCATCGAAAAGGTCAATCGGATCTATCGATCCAAGCTCATCAAGATCATCTCTAATGTCCCTGGCGTAGTTTCGATCAACAACTTTACTGTATATATTGACGGTGAGGCTTACAATGAAGAATTTATTGAACTCCCAGATGATACTTACCCATCTCTGGATATCGAAGGGAATATCGATCGTGAGCAGATACAGCTCGTGTCTGATGGTATTGTCTATTCTCTCAACAATGAGGTGCTGAGATATTCACTCGAGATCTTATCCGCCAAGTCACAGAAAAAACACAAACGTATTCTCTCCACCCCAAACAAAAAAGTTGAAACCCAACGCGCCAAAGAGGATATTCAGTTTTATTATTCTCTCCAGAACACATTTCCGCGGATCTACGGAATCACGGAGTATGGTATCCAAGGAAAAGAGACTAGTGAGAATAAGGCATATGCCAAACAGCTCAAGGGATACCTGGTCCTTATCGAGCAGCTGCTGGCAAACTATCTGGCCCAATTGGTCAATGTTGACAAGCTTTTCAGCCTGGATGACTTTGACGCCAGTTATTTTGGTCAGAACTTACATCATGTCCCGATGATTGAAGAGATCTTGGGGCAATGGGACGCATTTGAAAATGCACACTCGGATCTAATCGAGAAATATGACAACTATCTGGTGCGCCGATCAAGATTTTTGGATCATCTCATGGGAAGATTAGGGGAGGAGTTTTTGACCGAATCTGCCAATGCCATCCAGCGAGAGAGTAATGCCTATAATCGAGATGGGTTTCTAGAGAAAAGTATTCGCTCCAAAATCGCGCTTCTGCGTGACTATGTGAATATCAGCCGCAATCGAGGCAAAGGTGTAGATTACGGCAATGTTGACGAATCGACTAAAATACTGAGTACTGCCGTAACAGAAAAAGTGAATTATCTCTTCAATCTACAGGCAGATCCACAAAATGCACTTTCTTCACTCCAGGGTGAGAAAGACTTGAAGACTAGTAAGGCAAAATCCACTGCCAAAGTGGATGACAAATCCTTTAGTTTTTCCTCAAGCAATCCAGATTTGCTGGCAGAAGTGATGGCCTGCGGTGTGGACCGCAATCAATATTCTATCGATCCTGTGGGAAGCACAGGGAAGCAGTATCAGATCAACTATCGAAGCCCGGTCACCAATAATGAATTTCCTGTCTATCAAGGCAAAAGCGTAGAAGACTGTGAAGAAGCCCTTGAGGCCTTCATACAGAAGATCAGTGACTACAATGTCAAGAGCGAGGGATTTCATCTCATTGAGCACATACTGTTGAGGCCAACAGGTGAGTCCGTGAAATTTACGATCTACAGTGATCAGGGAGTGCTCGCATCTAGTGGAATCATTGAGGGTGATCCCGAGATGGCGAAGGAAGACTTTGTCAAGGATATCCTGCAGCATGGACAGGACAAGAAGAATTACAAAGTCGAAAAGCAAGGTAAAAACTACGTTGTCAAGCTTCATGGCGCCAAGTCCAAATTGCTATTTGAGAATAATAGCTTTATTAAGAAGAGTTCTGCAGATGATCATGTGAAGTACTGCATCCAGTTTGTAAAGGCTTCCGCCAAAAAAGAGAATGCACTCGAAAATGCTATGAGCATGGAGCAAGTCTCCAAGCAAGGGATGGAATTTGAGTCAGATCCATTTTCTTTTCAGTGCTCAGCAGTAGCTCCTAGGTACTCTGGTAGCTTCCAAAATGACAAGTCCAAGAAGCTCTTTGAGATGCTTGTAAAGGCGAATTTCCCGGCCCATCTTAAGATGAACTTCATCTGGCTATCACTTGATGAAATGTCAGAGTTTGAAAGGGTATATCAGGCTTGGATCACTCAAAAATCCAGTACGGGGTCAAGTGCCAATCTTGACGATCTCTCCTATGTGCTCATGAAAGCACTGCGCAATAAGCTCGATGGGGCAGAGATGATCGACAAGGAGATGTCTTCCATGATAGGAGCCATCATCTGATAATCAGCGATGGCGACTCTATCACACAAAATCGGTAGGCTCAAGTTTGTCATCGACTTACCCCACTCGCGTCAGCATGAGAAGTTGTATGCTGACATCATCAGCCTTTATCGTCGTCAGATAGAGAAGCTCCTCTTAGAAATTCTTGATGAGTATGATGTACCAGATCGGGTACATCGATTTGATCGTATCACATTGAATATCGGCACGGCAAAGAGTAGTCAGCTGCAGAGCCATATGATCCAGGGGATTCGAAGAAAGTTGACAGCTTGGCTAGCTCGACATATGACGCGCGGTGAGAAAATGTCACCAGCTCAGATTGTGGCCTTTCAAGATTATAAGACAGGACGGTCTGCTAGGGCAAAGAGGTCTGACTATAGCGAAGTGGTGAATATCAGATATCGGGAGACCCAGCTATTGAAGCAGATTGTGTCTGATGGATTTCTCCACGGTGGTCACGAACGGGAGGAGGAAGATCTAGGAAAAATCATCGAGTCTTGGGTGGAGGAGAAGCCTCTAGAGCTTGTCAGGAAGATCCTCTCTCGTGATATACGCCCACAAGAGTTGCAAAGGATCAAGCAGCTCTTAAGCCCATCGGCTTACGCCAAATGGTCGGCACTGATTAGTTCACATCTGCAACCCGAGCAGGTATATCTCTATGTGATAGATCAGATGAAAGCTGAAAGTACCAGCTTTCCAGATTTCACCGCGGCCAGGAAGAAAGTACTCAGCTTGGCTTCAAGTAATTCTCGTGCTCTCGAGACATTTTTGCGAAAGCAACTTACGACACAACAGTATAAAAACTACCTGCCTGGCTATCTGGCCATCGCAGATGAAATAAAGCGAGACGCTCTGACCACTGATCAGGACACATCCTTGGATGAGTTGCTAGTCGATCGAGCCGAGATCGGGCGTATAGAGGCACAGCATCGTGATCTGTCGAGAGCCATACGTCGCTATTTACCTATCGATGATCAGCAAGTGAACGAGATTGCCAATACTGTCATGGCGGATGCGCTGGAGAGTCAGGTTGCAGAGATTCGTAGAGATCCGAGCCCTGGAAAAAGATACTTTGGTGATCTTACTGATCTGAGTGGTGTGGATATATTTTCTCTCGTGCAGGAGCTGTTTAGCTCGCTAGAAGATCGTGAGAAGACGATCATGGACTATCTGAATAGTCCCATGATCTCCAAGAAGCTGAAGTCGGCGCTCAAGTTGCTGGCATTCAGACCCAAAGAAGTGGCACCCAGAAATCGGGAGATCAACTTGCTATTTCACATGGCCACACAGGAGGAGTTGCCTTGGTGGTGGGAAGCCCAAGAGTCGGACTTGCCGGAGCTCAAAAAAATGACAGAAGTACAGAGCTACTCTACCTCCAAGCTTATGAAGCGTATGGTCGTCCATGTGCCTTCATTCACGACGACACTCTTCCGAGAGATCAAAAAACAGAGCGATACTCTGCAGCAGCAAATCATCCGACATATCAGCCAAGAGACTCAGGTCCAGCACCTCTTTGAAATGCTCAAAGTGCTCACGGAATCGTCGGTCTATGCGCATCATCGTCTGATCAGGGAGTTGAAAGATGAATTATCTCAGGATACGCGAGAGGTCTACTTCCAGCTATATATGGAAATATTGCGACTCATGGATACGTATCGCTACTTTCCCATCAATCTTCAGGATGCTTTGAGAGAGCTGCCATGGGAAATTCCGATGAAGACCGCTTGGAAGCCAGTCTACAGCTTTGATGAGCGCGAAGAATCTAGTGAGGAAAATGAGCCCATCTCCTTCGTGACTGAGCCGGATGTGCTTTTGGATTTTTTGAGGCAAGGAGTAAGTAGCTCTTCTCCGGAGATCTTGGAGGAGCAAGCTACTCAGCGCATCGAAGAGATACAGAAGGCAATATCAGCTATGTCCATCACAGATGTGATGCGTACTGATTTTACCTGGGTAGGGGAGCCCTTGCTCCGCCAGTGGAGTACAAATAATGAGATCGGATTGGAAACACAGATGTGGTTAGACCTGACGAGTCTGAGAGCGTCTGTGCCGACTGAGTATCACGCCTTTCTGACCAAAGTCGAGGTGCTCTTGATTTCTCGGATCCAAAGGAGCAATTATCAAGCAGAGACTTTGATTCGTCTCTTTATCGAGCTGCTAGCGACTTCCCAGCAAGCCAAGCGCATCCTTGCAGCGCTTTTTGACGAAAGTCAGAACAATATCCAAGAGTCTAAAGTCATCCGGGAACTCAAAGAAAGTATCAAGAAAACTGATCTTCGACGAAGATTTGACTCCGTATTTCCTGACGAATCTAGCCGTATGAGAACTTACAAGAAACTGTGGGATACTTATGGAGATCTTCAAGAGATCCCTGTGAAAAATGCTGGCCTTGTGCTCGTGTGGCCATTCTTATCGACGCTCTTCGAGAAGCTCGACTACTTGGACGAGGATGGGCAGTTTGTCAGCAAGGAGATACAGGCAAAGGCTGTGGTGCTGCTTCATTTCCTCTCTACCAACTCAGAGGAGTACGAGGAATACCATCTTGTCCTCAATAAGGTCATGTGTGGATTCCCGATCGATGAGCCCATAGAGCCTGGATTTATCATCACCGAGACTGAGAAGCGACTCGTAGGAAAGCTGCTAGGTGCTGTCGTCGATCAGTGGAAAGCTCTTAAGAATACGTCAATAAATGCTCTGAGGGGATCATTTCTACTCCGAAATGGTGTTCTTTATAATAAAGACCATAGTTCTTGGATCCTGAAGGTGGATAAGAAGTCTTATGACCTGCTCATCGGCAAATTACCTTGGGGCTTCTCTATGATCAGGATGAGATGGGTCATGTACACCATCAAAGTTGACTGGGACTATAATAAGTTTTAAATTCATACACCAATAGACCTATACTCATGAAAAAGATACTCTTTGCTTTCGCGATCTTGTTCTTTTGCACAGATGGTGAGGCACAGCTCATAGATCTGGACAAGATCATCAATCGAACAGAGCGTAAGATCTCTAGGAGGATCCAGCGCAAAGTAGATCGCACAGTTGCCGATGGACTTAACAAGGCCGAAGATGCTGCTGAGGGTAAGTCGAGGAATAACAAGTACGAGGATGAGGACTATGATAGTCCAGTCGTGAGCAAGGAGAAGGATGTAGATGAGCTTCCGCAAAATGGATTTGTGGGGAAAATGAAATTTCACGTGGAGATTGCTGATGCTGAAGGCAATGCAGTGATCCTTCCTTTCAAGTATATTTCTAAAAAGTACAGCTCGATCATGATTCCTGAGGAAGGCTATCATGATATAGACTTCATCTATGTCAACAATAGCAACAAGAGTGTCATCGTCGCCAAGAATGTCAACGACCGACTTACAGGGACCAAAGACTGGTTCAAGTACTTTGAAGAAGTGGACGAGTCGTCCTATACGATAGAAAAGACGAGCGATACAGATATGATGAATGACTATATCTGTCGTAAGTACTATCTCGATACTGACAATACCCAAGTGATCAACTGGATCACGCGAGAGATCGAGCTCGACTATGCCAAGTTTCTCATGGAGCTTAACTACCTTGAGATACTAGAAAATAATCTTCATGAGCTCAATCCGACAAGACTGCCATCGCTAGATGCACTGATCGAACTAGAGTCAGGAGAGACGATTGGCATCAAAATGACTGAGATTGTGGAGGGCAACTTTGATTTTAGCAACTATGATGTGTCAGAGTATAGCCTTCTAGACTACACAGAGTATTAATCCTAGCTCATTGGCCAAAAAACAAACAGTCGTAGAGCTCGAGCCTCATGTGCGCAATTCTCAAGCCCTCGCCGGGGAATTTGACTGGTTGCACAATGTGATCAAGAAGAGGTTTCAAGTCTATTTTCAGCAGGAGCAGAGTAATGGTGAGTCCAATGTGCAAGCACCTGACCTCACGGACCAGCCATCTGTGTACGGTGATTTTGTGAGACACTACAATATGAATCTCGAGGAGAGATTGGTATTCCTATTGGCACTGGCTCCACATGTCTGCCCGCAAGTGTTAGATGTATTTTTCACCCGCAATGAAAAATACGGTCGCGGTTTCACAGAGTTTGGTGGAGTGAAGGGATTGAATCACAGTGGTTTTTTACCGACTGGTGAGACAGCAGCATTTGTGATATCAGGAAATAATCTTGCAACAAGATTTAAGCTGATTGAGATTTTTGATGATGATCACTTTTTCAATAAGCATCGTATCGTCAAGATAGAGCGGGCGAGTACGACAGAGCCACTTTTCAGTGGTTCGCTTCATGTAGGGCAGGATGTCTTGTCTCTAGTGACGACGGGTAAGGCTTACAAGCCGAAATTTTCGATGAGTTTTCCAGCACAGCGCTTGACCACCAAGCTCAACTGGGAAGATCTCGTAGTGGATGAGGCACTCATGGAAGAGATCGATGAGATTAAGAGCTGGATCACGCACAACAAGACCATCATGGAGGACTGGAAGCTTGAAAAAAGAATCAAGCCAGGATTCCGTACTCTCTTTTATGGCCCACCAGGTACAGGTAAGACTTTGACGGCAAGTCTGATAGGCAAGGACGTGGAAATGGATGTCTATCGTGTAGATTTGAGTAAGGTTGTATCAAAGTATATCGGTGAAACCGAAAAGAATTTGGCGAATATATTTGACAGTGCTGAGTACAAAAATTGGATATTATTTTTCGATGAGGCGGATGCCATTTTCGGAAAGAGGACCAGCACCTCCGATGCCAAGGATCGCTATGCCAATCAGGAGATCGCTTTTTTGCTTCAGCGTATCGAGGAGTTTCCAGGTATCATCATATTGGCGACTAACTTGAAGAAGAATATTGACGAGGCATTTGCGAGAAGATTTCAATCGATGATCTATTTCCCGATGCCTCGACCAGATCAGCGACTTGTACTTTGGGAAAATAGCTTCAAGGGACTTGAACTAGAGGAGAAGATTGATCTTAATCATATCTCTAAGGAATTTGAAATGGCTGGAGGTGCAATCATCAATGTCCTCAGATACTGTGCGCTCAAAGCTGTGGAGCGCAATGAGCCACTCGTCAAGTTTAATGATCTTGTGATTGGGATCAGGAAGGAATTCCGTAAGGAGGGTAAGACAGTATAGAGATGGCGTTCGATCCGATCTTGGGGGATAGGATACGCGTCGCACTAGATGATCTTGGCGCAGATTTCACTGATAAGCAGATGATGGGTGGTTTGGTTTTTTCACTAGACGAGAAGATGCTTTGTGGTATTCACATCGATAAGAAGTATGGTGAGAGTCTGCTCATGTGTCGGATAGGGGAGAAGGCTTATGATGAGCATATAGAGCGATCAGAGTGCTTGCCTATGGACTTTACGGGTAGACCGATGCGGGGATACATTTATGTGACACCTGAGGGATTTGACACTGAGGCAGGGTTGAAGTACTGGCTCGGCTTGGCTGTGTCGTTTAATCCACAGGCGAAGAGGTCTAAGAGGAGGAAGAAATAGTAATATATTTATTACTACCATCTAGTAAGAATCGAGATGTCAGAACTATTTGTAGGCTATATGAAAATCACGGCAATTGTTTTAGGATTCTTGATGACTTTTTGTGTCTTGAGTTGCGCAGAGGGTGAAGAGATGAATATGCCGATGGAGAATAGCGAATCATCGGATATCAATTGTACTGAGATAGAACCTATTATCCCTACACCTTTTACCATAGATTTGAATGATGATGGTGTTGAGGATTTTGAGATCAAATATTTATTTGCCGATTTCGAATCGTCAGAACCTTCCGGTGCTTATATCGGGCGTCTATTTTCTCTCGGTGAGAATCAAGTTTTGCGAAAGGCATCTGAGCCTACTTTGTTTCCATTAACGATAGGTGATATCAAAGAGGCCTTGGATACTCCACTTAGATGGGATGGGAGTATGTCTCATCCATTGATCTCAGTGGATTACTGTGGGGACGATCGCTGGGCAGAAACATGGCGTGTCTGGTCCCTCGATGAGAGCTCCAGCTATATCATGGGATTGAAGCTAGTGAAGGATGATGTAGATGTGATAGGCTGGATGGAGATTGAGCTGAGTCAGACTGATGGAGTTTTTTCTGTATTGGAGGTCGGAGTGCTATGACCAAGGGGTGATTTTCTCGAGTTGATGACGTGATTCAATTTTAGGGTGATCCATTTTCGACTTTTGAGCTCTATGAAGTCTGAGTGCTAGCCTTTTTCAAAGGAAGAGTATATGATTTTCGGAGCTTAGGTCGTTACCAGGTGGTATCGATCTGTCATGGTGTTTAGACAGATACTTATGAATTCTGACATCTTCAAGATCACATACTGATCCTGTTAGTATGCACTTTTTTAGAGTCATGAATGTCAGATTTTGGGTGACCTTTCTCATGCTAGCTTGTGTGGCTCTGAGTTGCAGTGGCAACATGAGACAGAGCAATTTTGACAGATTTGATCAACTATCAGATTTAGACTATTCAGGATTTGGAGAATGTTTCATATTCATGCGTGGTGTTCCTGATACATCCGGTGCCAGTGTTTTAGTCGAGTACATTGATTCTTCTTCTTGTAAGTCTTCATTGATGTACTCATATGATAGTCATGGTTCCGCCTTGCTTAGTGTTGATAGCATTCGATTTTGTGGATTGCCTGATTGGCCAGTAGCAGAGACTGTTGAAGATTTATTCGAGCGGCGGATTACCTCACTACGAATTTTGCATGATGGATCTGTCTACTTGTCTATTACATCGCCAGGGGTCTATGATATGTTTAAACCCTCAGGGCACTTACGATATGATTCAATAGATCTTGACAGGTGGATGGGTGGCAAAAATGGATGGTTTTATTTGAAATAAATTGATCTTTCTGCTATTCAAATAGTTGTCACTTATAGGCATCGATGTTGAGTCCCATATGACTTTTGGATGTTTTCGTGACTTCTCGCAAGAGATGGATTTCCTTACTCTGATGCTGACTCGAGTGGATGAGAAAGAAGATCCAGGGCCGCAGATCTCAATAAGAATTGACTTATCTTTCCATGAGTATGACAGAGGCATTGAAGCATATATACATGCACTTTCACTACTTGCTTGACGCTGAATTGCGTTAGCTCAAAGTGATTATTGATGAAGCTGGTGCTATGACTGTCAGTGCCGTTTTTGTGAAACGATTAAATAGCAGAGAAGTCGCTACGTTGAATCTTGAGTTTGGCGGGGTCCGAGAGTTTTCCTTTTCTCATGATTGTGGATCGTTCTACTCTTATGTGGTTGAAGACTACAAATTGTTGGAAGATGAGAAAGGGTTCTATTTGAGTCTCGACCCTGATAGCATGGCTGATAAGGCTTTGAGCTCAGATTGTGATATCATTAGATTTGATACTGTTGAGTCATCGAGTGAAGTACACACTGAGAAGTCATGAAAATCGGATTTGAAGTGGATTCAGAGCCCATAGACTACACCCTCTATGTAGGGCCCCATCTGGTCATCCGACAAAATGGGGAGTACACCAAGCACATATACCTTGGTTCACAGCGGATAGTCTCTAAGATCGGTCAGTCCAATGACTACAATGCTGGAGTAGATCCATCGAGCCTTTCGGATTCTGAAGGGAGCTCAGACGCCTTGAAGAGGATTCAGCTAGAAATGGCCATGCAAGAGAACTATGATCATTTCGAAATCGACTTGAGCAACTACATAGAAGAGCCCAATCAACAAGGAGAGGATCTCATCCTCAACAATACCCAGAATGAAGGCAGTCAGTACTACTACTCATCAGACCATCTCGGATCTAGTTCCTACATCACGGATGCGAGCGGCCAGGTGATAGAGCATCTCGAGTATATTGCTTTTGGTGAAGCCTTCGTTCAAGAAATGAGAGAAGACTGGTCGACCCCTTACAGGTTTACGGGCAAGGAGCAGGATTGTGAAACAGGCTTATATTATTATGGAGCCCGTTACTATGATCCAAAGGTTTCGAGGTTTTTAAGTGTTGATCCATTAGTACACAAGTTTCCAGGATGGTCTCCGTATAATTATACTTTGGATAATCCGATAGTGTATACAGATCCTGATGGAAGAAGCCCTATTTCTGTGTTGGCTAAAATGGTGGCAAAACAAGGTGTTAAAGCCGGAATTCGAGCATATGCTAAAAAGCAAATCAGAGGAAGATTGCAAAATTATATGTCAAAAAATATGGCTAAGCAATTTGCAAAAGATCTGGATGGAGTGCTTGAAATTCTGGATAATTCTTGGTGGGAAACTGCAATAGAGTTGGTTCCAGTTGTAGGCGATGTTTATGGTGCAACAAAGTTCGGAAAGAAGGTCGCCAAAGCATTTGACAAACTTCAAGACTTAGAGAATAAGTATATCGATAAGATCTATGAGTCTTTGCCAGCATCGGAGAAAAAGAAGTTCAAGAAGAGTATGCGTAACGCAGGAGTGAGAGATGCGAGAAAAGACCAGGCTGCAGGAGTAGATGGTTTAGGTGTGAAATACGAAAAAGGAAAAGGAGTTGATGGACATCATAAAACTATGGTCAAGGATGATCCAGGGCAAATGACAGATCCTCGAAATATTGAGTTTATGAAAAAATAGGATCATATTAAACTGCATCAAGAAAAGACTTAATGAAAGAAATATTTGAAATAGGAACTTGGGTTGGTACTGAAGATGGATATGGTCAAATACTTTATAATCGACCGCTCTACGTGGAAGAGTTTACATTGGCAACTAAGTTAGGGAAGAAGGGGGAGTTGGATAGGGTTATGTATATATGTAAGGTGTTTTGTTCATTTGAGGGAAAGGTGAAATCAAAGTTCTTGGTTAGGAATTATACCTCAGTTCAAGAGTTGAGTAAGAAAGAAAAAGGATTGGTTGAGAAAACTAAATCCGATAATCCAGAGCGGTACAAGGAATACATTACAGAGGAAGGTAAAGAAATTCTTTTGCGACAAGTTTTTCTAACTTACAAAGTTGAGGATGATCAGGTTGATGAAATTCTTGAAAAAATCAGGAACATAAGTAAAGCGCTAAAGCCATTCTTCACATTTAAGGAATTCGTCAAAGAGTTCAAGAAGAATGAAATGCCGTTTTCATATCAAGACTTTTACAAAAAGGGTCAGAGTTATATTAGGTCAGAAGTGGTGTCGCTGCGATTTGATTCAATATTGTATGCAACAAAAAATAAGGAGAGTATTTTTTGTAGCGTAGTAGCGGTAAAGATTTAGAGTCGCATAGAGGGTTCGTTGAGCTAAATTCTGATACCCCAAGTAGTCTCTGCTTGGGTTGATACGCTGACTCCAGCATGTCTTCATGGACCTAGTCTTGAAATCAAACGAAATGAGACTTATAGCCATGATACAGTGAAATCAAAAAAAAGGGAGGAACAACCACAGTTGCCCTCCCTCACAATCAAATCCCTTACTACGAGATTATTGTACTACGAGCCGTCTCACGACGACAGCATCATTGACTTGTAATTTGACGAGGTACAGACCTTTTGATAGATTATTGAGCTGGATATCTTGCTGATCACGCTGTGCTGTGATCTCAAATTGCTCGATGGTTCTGCCATGGAGATCATGGAGGCTCAGTCGTGCATCTTTGATATCTATGTCAAGATCATACTGTACACGTGTGACAGCACTAGCTGGATTGGGATATACAGTGAAGCTGCGGATTTCGTTTTGGTCTAGTGTCGATGTCGTACAAGCTCCACCACTATCTACGCGATCTACGCGGACACTATTGGATAGTGAGAAGCAACCAGTGATGTCACTGACATTGTTCCCGGCATCAAGTCCAGTGATCTCACCACTGTAGCTCAGATTCCAAATAAAGCACACGCCTACACCAGCAGCATCAAAATCTACGGCATCAGGTGATGGTGGTAGACCTAGAATGTTGCCATCTTCATCAGTGACGACCCATCTTTGCTCATCTCCTGATTGGCCTGAAAGCTCGACACCAGATACAAAATCTGCGCGTCCATCTACACAAAACTCAAATGGTCCTCCTGTAAGTGTACCTCCGTTTGCTGCCAGTCTAGTGACAGTGACAGAGTTGGATATATCAAAGCATCCTTCCAGATCAGCAACATTATTTCCACCTTCGAGACCGGTCAGTCCATCTTCAAAACTGATATTCCAGATCAAGCAGATGCCAGGTCCTGCGGCATCAAAGTCAACGACACCAGGCATTGGTGGAAGCCCAAGAATATTGCCTTCCTCGTCTGTGATGATCCATGCATTATTGGGTCCAGTGTTTCCTTCCAGAGTAATACCTGATACGAAGTCTGGTGTACCGTCAACACAAAACTCAAATGGACCTCCTGTAAGTGTGCCACCGCTTGGTTCATTTCGCTCTACGACCACTGGCGTGGAAATGCTATAGCAGCCAACGAGGCCATCAAAGATGTTTCCACCACCTTCTAGTCCTTCAATGCCATCTTCATAGCTGACATTCCAGATGATACATACGCCTGGTCCTGCTTCATCAAAATCAACGACTTCTGGCGAAGGCGGAATGCCTAGGATATTTCCTACTGCATCAGTGACGACCCATGCATCATTACTTCCAGAGTTTCCAGAGACCGTGACACCAGATACAAAATCAGCGGTGCCATCGACACAAAATTCAAAATTGCCACCGGCAAGTACGCCACCTTCATTTGCGCAAGCATCATCGCATGCAGCACCACCAGTAGTACGTACTACGGAGACAGCATTGGTGAGGCTAAAACATCCGGTGATATCATCTAGATGATTGCCAGCAGCAAGTCCTGAGATATTTCCACTGTAGCCGATACTGTAGATCAGGCAGATACCAGTACCTGCGGCATCAAAATCAACGACTCCAGGCATTGGTGGAAGTCCAAGGATATTTCCTTCTCCATCCGTGATGACCCATCTATTGGTATCGGCTTCATTGCCTTCTAGGACAATGTCAGAGACAAAATCTGGCGTGCCATCGACGCAAAATTCAAAGGGTCCGCCAGTTAATGTGCCAGCAGTTGAATTCAGTCTAGTGACAGTTACCGCATTGGAGATGTCAAAGCAACCTTCGAGATCTGACACATTACTACCGCCGTCGAGACCCGTGAGACCATCTTCAAAACTGATATTCCAGATCAGACAGATACCAGGTCCCGCGGCATCAAAGTCTACGACACCAGGCATTGGTGGTAGACCAAGAATATTGCCTTCTTCATCTGTGATGATCCAGGCATTGTTGGGTCCAGAGTTGCCTTCTAATGTAATTCCAGAAACGAAATCTGCTTCTCCATCAACACAAAACTCAAAAGGACCGCCGGTCAAGGTGCCACCGTCTGCATCGATACGTGTCACGCTAATTGAGTTCGAAATATCGAAGCATCCCTCAAGATCAGAGACATTGTTACCGCCTTCGAGACCAGTAAGTCCATCCTGATAGCTGATATTCCATATGAGACATACACCGCCGCCGGCTTCGTCAAAATCAACCACACCAGGCATCGGTGGAAGCCCAAGAATATTACCTTCTTCATCTGTGATGATCCAAGCATTGTTGGGTCCAGTGTTTCCTTCCAGTGTGATATCCGAGACAAAGTCTGGCGTGCCATCCACACAAAATTCGAAAGGACCACCAATCAGTGTCCCACCATCTGATTCTAGTCTTGAGACACTCACAGAATTGGAGATATCAAAGCATCCCTCAAGATCAGAGACATTGTTTCCACCTTCTAGACCGGTGAGATCATCTTCGAAGCTGATGTGCCAGATCAAGCAGATACCTGGACCAGCCTCGTCAAAATCTACTGCACTTGGCATCGGAGGCAGACCGAGGATATTTCCTTGTTCGTCTGTGACGATCCATGCACTATTCGTACCTGAGTTTCCACTCAGTTCTATGCCAGAGATAAAATCAGCCTCACCATCTACACAAAATTCAAAAGGACCTCCTGTCAGGGTGCCTCCAGCAGCTTCGCAACCGCCTTGACCTATGTCATTTTCTTCACAGAGGTCTGGTGTGTCAGATACGATAAAATCTGTGTCAAGATTTCCTTCACCATCATACTTGATGGATTCACCAGCACCGAAGGAGGAAACGAAAATTCCTGGAGACCAGATGCCTGCCTGCATAGCAACGCTAGCTCTTTGGTGTCCAGCACTTCCCCACTCAAGATAGTCGACGATGGCATCAGGGTCGGCAAAGCTATTGGTCGTATATAATCCGAGCTCTCCGTCCACACCATCGATGGCATCAAAGCCATTGACCACCAGAATCGCTCCTGGTGCGAGTGCCATGCTTCCGCACTCTACACTTAGATCACTGATACGATCGTATGTAGGAAAATCACAGAGCCAATAGCTGCCGACGTTGACCATGCTATTTCCTGAGTTTTTGAGCTCGACAGATCCGTCCTCGCTCACTTCATTGATGACGACTTGTGCCTCTAGGCTGGCCATAGCCATCATGGCAAATAATATTGCCAATAAAAATGTACCGTTTCTTTTTCTCATTGTAAAAATCCTTTGATGATTTGATTGAATGTTTGCAACGCTGGCAAAACTATCTGGAGACCATCGCGAGACTTTCACGGAAATATCACAAAACTATCACATCGTCTATTTCGCTTGGAAAATTGGTAGTGCAGGAGACACTTTTGTGAAGTAGCGGATTTCAAGGCAAGCTATCTTGTAGAAGATTGTTGAAGAAAAAAGCAAAGCGAAGAAATGAAAATACTGATCATAGAAGACGATCGCGATATCGTAGATCTCGTAGAGTTGCATCTCAAGGACATGGGAGCAGAAGTGGACAAGGCCTATGATGGTATGCATGGACTAGAGCTTGGTGATGGCTCAGATTACGACTTGATCATTCTGGACCTCATGCTACCTACTCTCAGTGGCCTAGAAGTATGTAGGAGACTCAGATCAGCTGGCACGGAGACTCCTATCTTGATGTTGACAGCAAAGTCTGAGGAAATTGATAAGGTCCTTGGTCTAGAGAGTGGTGCTGATGATTATCTCACCAAGCCATTTGGGATCCGAGAACTTCTCGCACGAGTCCATGCCATATTGCGCCGGACAAAGGCACAAGCTAGGACGCAAAATCAGGCTGTGATGGTGAAAGGTGATCTGCATATCGATGTGGATAAGATGAAAGTGAGCCTCGGTGGTGAGAGAATAGAGCTGAGTAAAAAGGAATTTGAGCTGTTATCACTCATGGCATCCAATCCAGGGAAGAGCTATTCTAGAAGTCAATTGCTCAAACAGATATGGGGATATGATTTTGATGGATATGAGCATACGGTCAATTCACATATCAATCGCCTAAGATCCAAAATAGAAGCTGATCAAAAAAGTCCTCAATATATATTGACCGCATGGGGCATCGGTTATCGATTCAATGAAGACCTCTAGCTATGAAAAAGAATATATTTTATTGGAAATTATTTGGACTTACTGTAGGATTGCTACTCACTCTAGGCGCGGTCTATTTGCTCATCGTAGGCAACACCGCCAAGGGTGCCCTCATGGAATCCAATCAAAAACTCAATGGTGGTATCGCCAAGAGCATGATAGCCGAGGTAAAACCTCTCGTCGATGGAGAAGTTGATACTCTCGCTATTCATAAAGTGATGTCATCGATGATGGTCATCAATCCAAGTGTAGAAGTTTATTTGTTGGACACAGAGGGAAATATCATTACTTATGTTGCACCCTACAAAAAAGTCGTAAAGGATAAGGTACCGCTCGAGCCGATCTTGAAATTTATCGAGGATGAAGGAAATCGAGAAAAGTGTTACCTCGGTCAAGATCCACGACATGACGACAAGCAAAATGTATTTTCTGCAGCGGCGATCGAGGAAAACGGAAAGACTACAGGCTATGTGTACATTATCCTAGCCGGTGAAGATCAGTATGCAGTGATGTCGAGTGTCTTCAATAATTATTTCATGAAATTGGGCACCTGTATTTTCGGATTGGCACTCCTGCTGGGCGCAATCGTTGCTTCTTGGTTGCTCTGGAGATTTACAGGTCAGCTGCGCCATATACAGTCCACTGTCGGTAAGTTCTCCGCCCAGAACTACAAAGCACGCATCGATCTCAATGAGGTCAATGACTTTGAGAATCTTGCCACTGACTTCAATGCCATGGCGGATAATATCAGCGGTAATATTGACAAGATCAAAACGCTTGATCAGATGCGCCGAGATCTAGTCGCCAATATCTCTCATGATCTCAGGACACCTCTGTCCATCGTACAGGGATACTCTGAGACGCTCCTGCTCAAAAAAGACTCGCTAGCAGAAGAAGAAAAATCCAAAATACTAGAAACCATCTTCCGCAGCTCTACGAAGCTCAATAAGATGGTCAATCAACTTTTTGAGCTATCCAAGCTGGAGGCTGTGGAAACACTCATTGAAGTGGAGAACTTCTCTCTTGCCGATTTGCTCAATGATCTCGTCCAAAAATATTCCATCCTAGCAGAAGAGAAAGGCATTGATATTCGGCTAGAAGTGGACCCCGATCTACCACTGGTCAAAGGTGACATTGCCATGGTTGAGAGAGTATTTCAAAATCTCATCGACAATGCGCTCAAGTTCACCGAGCGAGACGATCACATTGATATTGCCATCAAGCCAGATGGCAAACAGATACTCTGCACAGTCGCCGATACAGGAGTAGGTATGCGTCAAGAAGAACTATCCATTGTCTTCGAAAGATTTCAGCAATTGGATCGCAATCAGCCGCAAACCAAAAAGCAAGGTGCAGGCCTCGGCCTTGCCATCGTCAAGCGCATCCTAGATCTCCATCAATCCAATATCGAAGTCATGAGCAAAGTCAATCAGGGGACGAGCTTTGTCTTTGGATTGCCGGCGGCGTAAGGGTGATTTACGGGGCATTTCCTATATTCGCTTCAAAGCAAATAAAAATGTACCGTAAGTTCTTGATTCTCTTTGTATTAGTCGCAACAATGTTGCAATTAAATGCCCAGTCCAAAGCTGATATTTCCGCACTCGCGCGCTCCATAGAGCCGCAGGTGATCGAATGGCGACATCACTTCCATCAGAATCCTGAGTTGTCCAATCGAGAATTTGAGACTGCAAAGTACATCGCCAAGCATATGGAGGAGCTCGGTCTCGAGGTACACACAGGTATCGCGCATACTGGCGTCGTAGCCGTGCTTCAAGGCGGGCAACCGGGCCCCACCGTCGGACTGCGAGCGGACATCGATGCGCTTCCAGTAACTGAGCGGACTCCAGTACCATATGCATCCAAGGTGCGGACGACTTACCTGGGCAAAGAAACAGGCGTCATGCATGCCTGTGGACATGATACGCACACCGCCATGCTGATGGGTGCGGCCAAGATATTGACAGGTATGAAGGATCAAGTAAAAGGCAAAATCGTCTTTGTCTTTCAGCCTGCAGAAGAAGGATCGCCTCCAGGAGAGGAAGGTGGAGCCAAGCTCATGGTCAAGGAAGGGCTGCTTGACAGATTTGGCATCGAGGTGATGTTTGGTCAGCACATCGGATCAGGAAGTGATCTAGGGACGGTGCAGTATCGCGTGGGCGGTCTACTTGCAGCGAGTGACCGTTTTGAAATCAAGGTGCATGGAAAGCAGACACATGGATCACGCCCTTGGGGTGGAGTGGATCCTATCGTCACAGCAGCGCAGATCGTCATGGGACTTCAGACCATCATCTCCCGACAGACCGATCTCACGCGCAATGCTGCCGTCATCTCAGTCGGTAAGATCGAGGGTGGAGTACGCAATAATATCATTCCAGAGGAAGTAACCCTAGTGGGTACGATCCGCACACTGGACACAGCTATGCAAAATCTTATCCACAAGAAGATCCGCCACACCGCAGAGCACATAGCGGCAGCACAAGGAGCGACTGTAGAGGTAGATATCTTCAAGTACGTGCCAGTGACTTACAATCATCCCGAGCTTACACGACGGATGATCCCTACCGTATTTGCAACTGCCGGGGAGGACAAGGTCCAGGTGATTCCTGCCATCACTGGCGGAGAAGACTTCAGCTATTATGCCAATGAGATTCCGTCATTCTTCTGGTTTCTCGGCGGAAAGTCTCTTGATACACCAGCGTCAGAAGCAGCGCCTCACCACACACCGGATTTCTACATCGATGACAGTAGTATGCGCCTTGGAGTGGAACTGATGGTCAATGTAGCGCTAGACTACGCAGACACAGGACAGTAAAACTTATCTCAATCGATCCGCACTCTTGACCAACTTGTCATCCTTACGGATGGCTCGATTCGCCAAGATCAGCAGTAAAATCGCTAAAGCAGGGAAAAAACTGCCTGGCACGAGGCTCAGTATTGGCCCTTGTCCTTGCTCTGAGCGGAGCAGAAAGTATGCCGCGATCGGTAATGCCAAAGCGATGAGCATATTGACGGCATTGAGCTTGAGCTGCAGTGGACGATTCTTGAAGAGCGCGATGGCTGCTATGATCAGTACCAGAGAGAGTGCATTGACAGAGATGAGAGCGACATGATCGATAGACTCGAGGCTACCATTGAGCACCATGCCTTCATTGTTTTTCAGGCTCTTGGCCATGGGCAACTTGAAGAGTAGTGCCATCACGATCGCCGCGAGCAACATCCATATCGTTTGTATCCTTTGTAGCATTTTGTCAGATTATTTCGCGAAGTTAGAGCCAATACGATCATTTTGGACGTCTAGTTGTTAGGTAATTATGGCTTACAGTTACTGGGAACGACAGCTGCTAGCGGCACACGCGGACTTCACCATCGTCGGTGCGGGACTCACAGGTAGTTTTATCGCAGAGGCGCTGTCGCGCAAATATCCCAAAGCAGGTATCCAACTGATCGATGCACACGCCATGCCTCAAGGTGCTAGCACCAAGAATGCTGGTTTTATTTGTACAGGCTCAGCCTCCGAACTATTGGCCACAGCAGATGAGGCGAGTTGGGATCGTATGGCGGAACTCGTAGAGCGTCGCTGGAAAGGCCGCAGACTTCTTGCAGCATTTCTCGAATATTACAGCGTACCGCATGACTGGGTAGAAGGCTACGAGCTTTATCCACAAGATCTCACTGAGTCTTATCTCGACAGTCGTGATCAGCTTGATGGACTCAATCGGCTCATGAAGGATATCTCAGATATCCCAGACTACTTCAGTCCAGCAGGGGAAGTCAAGGGCTTCCGCCCAAATGTGCAGTCGATAAAGCATGAGTCTGAAGGACAGATACAGCCAGCTCACCTGCTATCCGTAGTGCACAAGATCTTGCGACAGCGCGGTGTGAGGATCATCCCTGGTGTACGCATTCAGTCTTATGAGCGGGCGGGAATAGACGCTTGGCTCCTGAGCAGTGACCAAGGACTCAAGCTTCGCACAGATCGTCTCATCTTCGCGACAAATGGACTCAGCACTCATTTGGCGGAAGCCAAAGGCCTGAGACCTGTGCGCAATCAAATCATCATGTCGCAGCGCATGGATATCCCATGGAAAGCCTGCATCCATATGGATCGAGGATATTTTTATTTCCGCAATGTCGGTCGGAGACTTCTTGCTGGAGGTGGAAGACATCTGCTCGGCAAAGCAGAAGAGACTGTCGAGATGGTAGAGACCACTGAGGCGCAGCAGCTCATTTGCGCGAAAGCGCAGTCCCTCTTCGTGGTACCCGAGATTGAGCCACAGTTCCACTGGTCAGGCCTACTAGGCGTACATGATCGACCTGAGCCCTCTGTCAAGCTTGAGACGGACGGCGTCATTAAGGCCATCGGACTCGGTGGTATGGGCGTGGCGATCGGGATGCAACTCGCTCAAGAAGTGCTGTCTTTGCTTGAACAATAGATGCCTATCAGCATTACACGGCTATAATATCAATGGCATGTTTGGACTATTCAAAAAGAAGTCAGAGAAGGAAAAACTCATCGCTAAACACGAGGCAATGCTCAAGGAGGCCTTTGATCTGTCCAAGATCGATCGCACACGCTCAGATGCCAAGACAGCAGAGGCCGAAGAACTCTGGAAAAAAATCGAGGCAATGGATTGATATTTGCACGAAAGTGCTAAGAACTTCTTATCACGGAATACTTCCGGAGATAATGGAGTTATCTATTGCGACGTGCAGATTCTGAGAACAAGACTTTGTAGATTTTTCATTTTGCTGGCAAGCATGGCCGCAGGTGCAAATCTCTGTGCTCAGAGGCCTACACCGATGATTCCAGTCCCTGATAGTACTCAAACTGACAGCACGGAGCTTGTGCGTATCCTTCGGTCAGACTATATACTCCTTTCACAAGAGGAGGGAAAAAGTAGGCAGTTTCTCCGCGGAGATGTGGTCTTCTATCATGATAGTAGCTATCTATACTGTGACTCCGCCTACTTCGAGGACAATACGGTCACAGCTATGGGGGAAGTAGTCATCCTGCGCAATGATACCACCAGACTCTTTGGGGATTCGTTGGTGTATCAAGGTGACTCCAGTGTCGCAGAGATCTTCGGGGATGTACTGATGGAGAGTGGTAGTCAGCGACTCACGACACGTCGCCTGAGCTACGATATGGATCGGGAGACGGTCAGGTACTACGGTACATCGCTGCTCGAGGATGAGCGTGCTGAGATTTACAGTCAACGCGGCGTGTACTACAGGCAGGCGAGGCTTTTTGAAGTGGCAGATAGCGTCTATGTATATAGTGATAGTCTGGATGTGCGCACAGATACTTTGAGGTACCTCACGGGACTGAAGCAGGTGTTATTTGAAGCGCCGACTGATATCAAGATGGAGGCCGGAGATATGTACTGTGAAGATGGATACTACGATTATGGCACAGGCTATGCATCCTTTGAGCGCAATGCTCGCTTCACTGGACAGGATATGGATGCGCGAGCAGATACGATTGAGTATTACAGTCGACTCGATAGTATCAACTTGATTGGTAATGCCTACTATGTATCATCCGATATGACCGCCGACGGAGACTTTATTGCTTATAACCGGCAGAGTGGAGATGGTAAGGTACTCGGTGATGGATATATGAAGAGCAATGATCAGACCATGCAAGGAGATGAGTTGATCTTCAATACAGAGACTGAGGAGTTTCAAAGTACCCAGAGGAGCCACTATGAGGATGTGACCATGAGTCTTGATGCGGATCGGATGGCTTTCGCCCAAAAGGATACGGACTGGGGATATGCCTATGGCAATGTCGTCTACAAGGATACGATCAACGATCTGGCGATTGATACAGATACGCTGATGTTTAGGCAAGCTGATGGCTACGTCAGAGCATTTGGCGGTAGACCGATCCTCAAGCTTGAGACCGATATCCAAGACACGCTTTATATCTGTGCGGATACGCTGATCAGCTACGAACGAGAAGATAGTGTCAAAGAGTTGCATGCCTTCTATGACGTGAGGATTTTCAGTGATGATATGCAAGGTGTCTGCGATAGCTTGAGCTACAATGATGGCGATAGTACACTCCGATTTTGGCGACAGCCGATGCTCTGGATGGATAGTACCCAGCTAAGCTCTGATACGATGTCTCTCAAGCTGGCAGACGGCAAGGCGGACTTGCTAGAAATGAGAGAAAATGGCTTGATCATTTCCTTGGAGGCAAAGCCTTACTATCAGCAGATCAGAGGGAAATATATCGATGGGTACTTCGCAGAAAATAAGCTTGATGACGTGCAAGTGGATGGCAATGCGGAGTCGATCTACTATGTCCGCAATGACGAAAAAGAATTCATCGGACTCAATCGTAGTATCAGCAGTAAGATCAGAATCGACTTTGATAATAATGAAGTCAAAAAAATCCATTGGCTCAAGCAGCCTGAGCTAAAATATTATCCTATGTCGAAGTACGCGCACGAGACGGAAAGGCTAGAGGGATTCGTCTGGAAGTATGATCTGAGACCCGCGCAGATATTAGATTTGCGCCTATGATTCGTGCTTGCCTGATATCATTCATGACCCTTTGTTTGCTGTTGCAGTCTTGCCAACAGACAGAGGAGCTAACTGCCGTGATCAGCGGTGCAGATGCAGCTTACGAACGAGGCCGGTACAAGGAGGCTCTAGGGGCATATGATGCACTGGTCGCAGAAGGATATGGCTCGAAAAAACTGTATACCAATGCAGGTCTCTCCGCCTACGAGTCTGAACAATATGCAGAGGCAATCCTCTACTTCGAAAAAGCGAGAAAATGGGGTAGAAATAATAAAGTGATCAACTCTGCCATAGAAAATTGTCAGAAAAAATTGGATCATCGCTGGACTGATCTCAAGGGTTTTTTTCTACTCAATTGGGGGCTTGCCATCAGAGATATGTGGCGCAGCACGATATGGGCAGTACTGAGTATTTTGTTCGCTTTTGCTGCGAGTATGAGTTATTATTTTCTTCATACGGAGAGAGAAAGCAAGTTGCCCAGAAGTGCGCCGTTTGTTATGTCATTTCTATGTATGGTATCACTCATTTTTGGTGCTTGGCGGGCCAAGTACGAGTTTCGACCCAATGAGGGTGTCATCACTGAAGCGAGTCAAGAGCTCTACGCAGCACCTGAGTCTATCGCTAAGACCATCCGAAAGATTCCGCCTGGCACCAAGGTCAAGACCCGAGATCAACTTGGTGAGTGGAGACTCATCATCCTGCCCAATCTGGAAGAAGGATGGGTAAAGGAGGAAGTGATTCGGTTTATTTGAAGGGATCTGAACCCCATCCACCTTCGGCACCTGTATCGTCCTGAATGCTGTTGACATCTTCCTCCCTTTCAAGGGAGGATCGAGGAGGGTCCGGACCTAGGCGTCTTTATATCAAGCCATCCCATCCGCTTCGCGGTGCCTTCCCTTCGATGCCGCCTGAGGGCATCGACCCAAAGGGATCGGTCAGTTACCCCATCCGCCTTCGGCACCTTCCCCTCACGAGGGGAAGGAATCTATGTTTACATTTCGTCCTAATTGTATATCGTCCTGAAGATAGTTGACATCTTCCTCCCTTTCAAGGGAGGATCGAGGAGGGTCCGGACTAAGGCGTCTTTATATCAAGCCATCCCATCCGCTTCGCGGTGCCTTCCCTTCGATGCCGCCTGAGGGCATCGACCCAAAGGGATCGGTCAGTTACCCAGGACGCCTCGTCTCCATTTGCCACGAGCTCACGGAAGACAGTTTAGTTTTAGAAAGGGACTGGTTCCTCTTTGATTGGCCTTACACGTTTTAGTGAGAAAGTTCGCAACGCCCGTTAAGAGGCATGCACTGTATGAAGTCCAAATAAGTGCTAGATGGCGAAGGATGAAAAGGAAAAGCAAGGTGAATCGTGAAGATTCCAAGGGACGAGTTTGCATGCCTTAGGAGTGTTGCGAGCTCTCGCAGCGTGAAGAAACGTGTACAGCCTTGATTTTTGGATACTTTGCATCAAGGCAAAGTATCGGACCAAGGCATCTTTGATGTAGAGCTTGCAGCCAAGTATTTCGTCCTAATTTAATATCGTCCTGAAGATAGTTGACAGCTTCCTCTCTTTCAAGGGAGGATCGAGGAGGGTCCGGATCAAGGCATCTTCGATCAGAGCATTGACTCACAATATATGCGATCTCGTTGGATAGATCCAGCCTGCAAGCTTAAGACCTGATAGCTTCCAAATTTTCGTACCTTGTCTTCCATGAATCTATCACAACTAGACTGGATCATCATTGGAGCTTTTTTTGTCGTGTCACTGCTGATCGGACTCTATGCCGCGAGTAGGGCGGGGAAGGACTCCTCTGAGTTTTTCTTATCAGGTCGTAACATGCCTTGGTGGCTGCTGGGCGTCTCAATGGTCGCTACTACTTTTAGCGCTGACACGCCCAATCTGGTGACTGACATTGTGCGCAAAGACGGTGTCTCGGGAAACTGGGTGTGGTGGGCATTCCTGGTGACTGGGATGCTGACGGTATTCATCTATGCCAAGCTCTGGCGTCGTAGCGGTGTGGTGACCGATCTAGAGTTCAATGAGCTTCGATACAGTGGGGTTGAAGCGAGTTTTTTGCGAGGATTTCGAGCCATTTATCTCGGAGTGATTTTCAATATCCTTGTGATGGCGACGGTCTGTCTGGCAGGGATCAAGATAGGAGGTGTATTGCTAGGTATCTCACCTGTGCAGACCTTGTTGCTCGCGTCCATTGTGACAGTGGTTTACTCTGTACTGGGTGGATTGCGCGGTATTTTATTGACGGATTTTTTTCAGTTTATCCTTGCGATGATCGGTACGATCTGGGCAGCAGTGATCATCGTCAATCTCCCTGAGGTCGGTGGGCTATCAGAATTGATCTCTCATCCAAATGTATCGGACAAACTTGATTTGATTCCTAGAGACGCGGATAGCCTGATTGCCTTGTTGGTGATACCTCTGGCGGTGCAGTGGTGGGCGGCCTATTACCCTGGTGCAGAGCCTGGTGGCGGCGGATATATCGCACAGCGTATGCTCTCGGCCAAGGATGAAAAAAATGCCGTGGCAGCTACCTTGTTCTTTAACATTGCTCACTATGCCCTGCGCCCGTGGCCATGGATTTTGATTGCATTGGCATCACTCGTGATCTTTCCAGATTTGACCTCTATCCAGGCGAGCTTTCCAGGAGTAGGAGATGATATATTGGGGCATGATCTGGCATATCCTGCGATGTTGAGCTATTTGCCAAGAGGATTACTCGGCCTGGTGATTGCCTCTTTGATCGCTGCTTTCATGTCGACGATATCCACTCATCTCAACTGGGGATCTAGTTACATGGCCAATGATGTTTATAGACGCTTCGTAGATCCAGAGTGTAGCGAAAAAGATATGGTCCGAGTCGGACGGATCTCCACGGTCCTCATGATGATCGGTGCAGCTGTGGTCGCTTTGTATTTAAAAAATGCCAAACAAGCATTTGATATCATCGTCTTGCTAGGTGCTGGCACTGGATTGCTATACATCTTGCGCTGGTTTTGGTGGCGTATTAACGCCTACAGTGAGATCAGTGCGATGATCGCTTCATTTGTCATGGCCATGTTGTTCAAGTTTCCTCTACAAGGAAAATTAAGTGGTGGATCTGAGCTTTTGATCTGTGTAGCTGTGACGACTGCGGTATGGGTATTGGTGACCTTCATGACACGGCCGACTGATCAACTTGTATTGCAGAGATTTTATCGCAAAATCAGACCTCATGCCGTCGGCTGGAAGCCTGTGGTCAACAAGGCCATCGCGGATGGCCTGATCACCGAAGACGAAGTGACACAAGGACAACTTCCACGCGAATTGCTTTTGATGTTTGCTGGAATATTTTTGGTGTATTCAGCCTTGTTTTCTGTTGGTTATTTAATCTATGGAGATTGGCTGAAGTTCGGAATAGGACTCGCGATATTTTTGGCGAGTCTTTTGGTGATGCGGAAAAATTGGGGCACAGGATAGTATGGAAAGCATGAGACGTTTTTGGCTTTGTTTCGTTATAGTTTTGTCTTGGAGTGCAGGCGTCATTGGTCAATTCGAGTATTTTGATACGACGGGTGCCAATACTTTTCATGATGGCGTTTTATTGCCAAAAGGTTTGCTGACGGTAGGCTATCAGAGTGACACTTCTGTATGGCCGATTCTGCACACCCGATTCTCCCAAATTGATACAGAGAATAGAACTATAGAGTCCTTCGTCGAATCGCCGTATACAGATGCAGATGCGTCCTACAGGATTTGACGTCAAGGAGAGAATCTGTACTACTTGAGACAAGAGCGTATTGCAGAGAATAAGGATTCAATTACACTTTTGTCCTTTTCAGATACTTCGCGAGTTCCAGACATCATTACTTTGCCAAGTCTGCCTGATAGTGTAGATAATGGCGGTTACTCTATTCAGGATTTCATCTGTACATCTGATTCCCAATTCATCATCATTGGCTCGATTATTGATACAGCAGAAGTCCTCATTCGGGGCCTTTTACTTGTGTATGAGCTTGGTGCCTCTAGCTATGATCAACTTGCCCTGTTGTCCAATCACGACACGTTTAATACAAGATTTTATTCCATTACCGCTTTGGAGGCTGATCATATTGCAATTGCAGGCACCGCTTCTAGTGAAAATCTTTCTCAGTTTGATTTGAAACGACGATTATATCTCGCGAAGTATAGCTTAGTATCAAAGAAGTCAATGCAGATTTTTTTGAGTGATATAAACGGACCTTCGTTTGGTATTCCAAGATCTATTGTCTCAGATAATCAGGAAAACCTGTATGTGACCTCTGACAGTGCATATCAGCCGGCATGGTTCACAGGATTCACCAATTTTCCTCGTGTGATCAAAGTGGATTCGTCATTGTCAGAGATTTTATGGCATGTAGAGCGTCCTAAGAATATAGGCTCACTTGTTCAGCAAGTAGGTTTTCATGATCTCATCAAATGGAGCGACACAAGTTTTTTGGCATGTGGAACTACTAGATTCGTCGATTCACTATCAGAGGATAGCTCAATAGTCTCTGATCCTGCCATACTACTGTTATTTGATCACAACGGAAATGTTCTGTACGATTCTGCATTTTCTAAGAAGGATGTGCATTATGTCAGACATGCATTCTACGGTCTCGAGAAGACATCCGATACCTCAGCGTTATCCTTCGGAGAAATACTCGTTACACAAGATGATCCAGATCTACCGTTTTTTCAACGTGGATGGATCAAGGAAGTAGTGATTAGTCCAAGAGATTTTATCACAAGCACGAGTCAGGAGTTCAGAAAAGCTTCCCTCATTGATTTGACGCTATATCCTAATCCCGCCAGCGATGAGCTCAGACTCTCATTTGATGATCAGGATCGATCTTTTCACTATGAGATTATCTCAGATCTTGGAGTAAGAGTGAAGGCTGGTTTGATTCGAAGTAAAGAGAGTATTGATTTGAGCTATTTACAAAGAGGGATCTACTTTGTCCGAATTTGGCATGACACTGCGACATCGGGACTTCATAAATTTCTCCTTCTTGATAAGAAGTAAGTCTGTGGTCAAAACTTTCTGAAGTTCTCTAGGGATCAAAACAACTCCTGTGTAGCCTCTATATCTTTCCGCGTTTGACCTGCTTGAAACATCAGAAGCTGATTGAAATTGATCAGCGTCTTGAGATTGTATTGATATACTTCATCAGTTTGGAGAGCTCTATCGGATCTTGGCCTCATGGTCGGTGAGATATAGCTCAGCTCATTGAAGTGATCCTGATTGTGGACTATCAGACCTTCTAGAAACCTCTCATAGATATCGATAAACTTTAGAAAAGTCGGGTATTTTACTTCATACAGATTGGCGATTGCATTTCTCAGCGAGTCATTTTTGATGCGATGGAGTCCTTCTTGCTTGAGTGTTTCGTAGCCTGATGAGTTTACACTATACTCTGTGGCAATGAATATGCGCTGGAGGTATCTGGAAAGAGAGTCAGGAAATGCAGAGTCAGAAGAAAGCCACTGGTCAAAGATCTGTTGACATTGAAGTACATTTTTTTGACTGTAGAGGAAATTGTCCATTTCTGCCAGGTCGCCACCAATAGCAGTTTCGATTTCTGACAACATTTCCTTGGCAAGTTTTTCTTCCTTTTTCTCATCGTTCCAATTGCTAATTTGTAGCGCTATGAGAATACCTAGGACGATCAGCACTATTTCGCCAATGGCGTACAGGATATAATTCTTCATCTGGCGATTGGCGATGGATTCTTTGCGAAATATATTGAGTATTCTTGACACGTCTGGTGGAATCTTTTCACTTATCGTGTTAGAATTATTTTCTCGAGAGTTTTATATCCATCTTGTGTCCATAGCTCGAGATAGTACATGCCATTCGTGATATCGGTGAAGTCGAGTTGATTGGTGTTCAATTTGGTTTTACTCCTTACGATCTGTCCGCGCACATCTATGAGATTGTATCCATATGGGCCGTCTATGCCTGAGATGATGATCTTTCCTTGGCTAGGGATGGGAGAGATAGATAGATTGTCTTGATTGAGATCTGTGGAGTTCGTACTCAAATCACCATATTCAAATTCTTTTTGCGCAAGCTTCCCATCGATCTCGCACTCTACCGTCCAGGTGCCAAAGGGGCCTTGATCTGGTAAAAACCACCACCAGTACCAGTACGAAGCCGTATAAGTCTGAGGAGATGAATGCGTCCACTGATTGTACAATGCTCCATCTGGTTGGATCAAGCGCATCGTGGAGATCTGTCCTTGAAGCTGGTCTCGATAGTAAAATGCGGTATAGATCTGATCACCTGGGTCAAATTGCTCCTGCAGATTGGGAACTTCATTGTCTCTACAGCCAAATTCTGGCGGGGCATCATGGGTGAATATGGCATTGATATGTGGATCGTGGTACGCTTGCTGATCATCCCACCATGATTCATCGACGGTCTCATTGCAGTTGCCTGCAAATGGCTCCACGATATTCCCGTCAGGATCATAGACCTCAAAGTGAAGATGTGGCCCGGTACTACAACCTGAGCTCCCTACGATGCCAAGATACTCTCCCTTGCTCACTGAAGCTCCTATGGACTTTGTAGTCAGTAAATTACGCTTGAGGTGCCCATACCACGAGATAGAGCCATCGGCATGCCTTAAGTACACAGCATTCCAATTCCCAACACAGGAGCAGTTTTGGTCAGGATTTCCGTCCAGCTTGTTGATGATGACACCATCATCAGCCGCCACTACGGACACGGTGTTCTCTTCGTGTTGGAGCCAACTGAATGGCCAGAGAGACATATCTGTGCCCGCATGATTGTATCCCGTATTGGTATCATAACTGCGGTTGCCACAGTTGTAGTCTAGATTGCTTGCGCTAAACTGATTCCAGGAAAGAGGACCAAGCTCAGGATTGAGATCGACGAAGTTGTTATTGAAGTAGGGATGTTCAAACTGAGTATTCTCCTCCCAGCTCAATGGCCATCCAAAACTCGGTGGTCGCCTCAAGTCTAGTACACTGATGATACCTTGCTCCATCAGTTGCTTGATGGAGCTGCGATTGGCCTCGATGATCTCTAGTCTCTGCTCATCACTGAGACACTCTGTCTGATCAGGTAGGATATATTCTCCGCCACCTGCTGGTGTGATTTGCTGAGCACAGAGTACGAGTGTCATGGTCGACAAAAGGACTGTGGTAATTTGGCGTAGCATGGTTTAGGTATTTTGTGTGATATGAAGATAAGGGCAAAAACCCAGCTAGACCACGTAGATTATGGGTTTTTGCGCAGCAAAATCGTCAGATATTGAAGGCCGTAGAGGGTGCTTGGGTTCATTTCGTTGCCTCGAAATAAAGATTTTTATTTTGATGATTTTGGACAACAGATCGCTCATGAGATGTCTCTCAAATAAGGAAGTCAAAAACCTTAAGACACTATGAGAATCCTTAGCACAATTTTCTTCTACCTTGTTTTGTCCCTCTCTCTTTCTGCGCAGATTAATTGCTTCATAGAAGGGCCTCGCGAGCTTGAGTGCCCGCCAGTGACGGCAGAGTACTTTCTCTTCTGCGAGACAGATGAGTATGAGATCCTAGATTGGAATATTGATAGACCTTGGGATGTTGATATGGTCGAGGATACGGCTTTTCTGATCGTGACATATTTTGTCGGGGGAGAATATATCATTTCTGCCGTCGTGGCATCACCAAATGAGATTGATACAGTAGAAATCAATGTATGGGTGGGAGAAGGATTTGGAGAAATCAGACTCGATGGATGCTCAGAAGATTTTAACGACTGTGAGCATGTATGTGTAGGATCTACCATGAGATTTGAAAATTCCAACTCTGTCGGCAATGGTAGTTGGATGGTAACCGGTGATGCGGAAGTGCGAGATTTTGGCTGGTATATCGAAGTGGATTGGACGACACCTGGAAATGTGACGGTTGGCTATGATGATTATTGCTTTGTCGAGAGTATCTGTATTCAAGTGATGGATGAGCCGATTGCTGATTTTCTATTGGACGGTCAATCTTATTCGGATGGTGATACAGTTGAAGTCTGTCGTTTTCAAGAAATTGATTTAAAGAATATTTCTACCAATGGACTCGATTATTCTTGGGGCTTTGGTGACGGCAATAGCTCGGAGGATAGCGAGTTGCAGTATCGATATGAGCTGCCTGGTGTATATGAGCTTCGCATGACGGCAAATGGAGTGTGTGAGTGTAGTGATGAAAAATGTGTATTTGTCAAAGTAGACAATGCAGCTTCTCCCACTCTGAGCTGTGTAAATTCGGTATGTCCAGAAACGCGTCAGAGATATACCGCTGTGACAGATGGCTGTACAGTATTCGATTGGACTGTATCAAGTAATGGTACTGTCATCGACGGTGGAGAATCTAGTGATGACTTTATTGAAGTCATATGGCATTCAGGTCCTGATGGATTTATTGATCTAGCAGTATCTAGTTGTGCCTCGGTTTATTGTAGTTCGAGCAATCGATTTAGAGTACCTATTATTTCTCCTGATGGTCCTATCTCGGGTGATGCAAGTGTCTGTAGTGGCGAACTGTCGATTTACAGTGCTCCTTATTTTCCTGGGACAAGCTACAATTGGTCTTTATCAGCCAATGGAACCATTGTGGAAAATGATGGAGGTAATAGCATCGTCGTCTTGTGGAATGATGTCAATGCTGTAAGTTCTGCTCGCATCGATGTGGTCTATGATAATTGTTTTTTAGAGTGTGGTGGAGATGCATCATTTGATGTCCAGATCACGCCCAATATGTTTATCGAGGCAGCTCCTTATGTCTGCCAAGGTGATGATGCCACGGCGAGTGCTCTTGCGGGATTTTCAGTGCCTGCGCCCGTCATGGCACGATGGGAATTACAAGACGATCAAGGAGCGGTAGTTTTTTCTTCTTCGACAGCGAGCACGGCGACCTTCAATTTTTCGATTCCACTTGGCAACTACTACTGGGTAGCGATCCATGAGTCTGATGATGTCTGCAATGAAATTGCGCGCAAGCTCGTAGAAGTATCCGAAGTGCCCACTGAGCCGCTTGCCATTACTGGAGAAGAAAATATCTGCCCTGGAATTCCCTATGGCTATACCATCACCAGATCTGGAGAATATGGCACGGCATGGGAAGTGATAGATGGTGCGAATACCTTCACCTATTCTGGACAATCCATTACGCATGCCTTTGGTCCAGATGCGCCTTATGAGGTCAATGCATATCATGTCAATCTTCAGTATACTGATTGTCGCTCGGCGGCGATTGGCTTGACAGTGACAGGAGGGGTAGCAGGAGAAATTACTACAAGTGGAGATACGGTCTGCCTCGAGTCGATTGAGTCATATAGCGTAGAGCTGATCGGGGCATCTGATTACCAGTGGAGAGTCATACCTGATGACATGGGCGAACTCCTGCAAAATAATACCAATGAAATCGACATCTTTTGGACCAAGTCAGGTACGGCGACTCTACGACTAGAGACTTGTGCAGGTGCGATTGACAAAGAAATTACCGTGAGAGATCTACCAAGCTTTACAATACTGGGAAATTTCTCTAGCTGCGGCAATGAGCGAGAGACGATCAGCACTGATCAGCCTTCACTCACTCATCGATGGATAGATGCAGCTGGGACCATAGTATCCAATAATACAAGCGCCGATCTCCTGCCTGGATATTACCGTGTGCTGGTGACGGATGCTTTTGGCTGTAGTAGCCAACAGAGCTTTCAGATTGAAGAGTTGCCTTATCCAGAGGTGAGTCTGACATCTCCTGATGCATATGTGACATGCGCAGACATCGTCAATGGGGTACGTCTTGTAGCCAATACAGATGGCATAGATTACAGTTTTGAGTGGTTCTTTAATGGATCTAGTGTAGGTACAGGTCCTAGGTACCTTGCTACCGACGTCGGGGAGTACCAGGTGGTTGCGACCAATGAATTTGGCTGCAGCTCTTCCAGTCTCCCCGCTACACTAGGCGGCTGTTGTCCCATAGATTCGTGTGTTGTAGATGCGGATCCTGGATTGGGATGCCCCTTGCGTCTATATGATTTTGATGTGGATATCGAAGAACTGACCTGCGAGACAAAAAGATATACCATACAGGAGCCAGACTATGTTCCTGGTACAGGTAGATGGGTCGTGCGTACCATTAGTCAGGGTGCGATCTCGGTCGTCATTGGTGATGAGCTCAACTACTCCTATGATTTGCCTGGATATTATCAGATTGTATTTACCGGGAAATTAGCGGGGTTTCCATACGAGGATCCTGCCTGCACGCACTACTGGATTTTCACAGATTCTGTGAGAATGGTATCAGATTTCCTGGGTGTCACGGCTTGTGCTGGTGAGGATATAGAGTTCAACGATCTGAGCACATTTATTCCGTCGGAATCGATTATTTCTTGGTCTTGGGATTTTGATGATCCTGCAAGCGGGGTCAATAATACTTCCAGCGATCAAAATCCTACACATGCATTTACAGCTGGTGGAACTTTTGACGTAAGTCTATCGATCACAGCTGCCTCAGGATGTACATCCACACACACGGAATCCATCTTCGTCTCTGACGGACCAGATCTCACGATCGCACATAGAGCAGAAGGCTGCGAAGAAGTGGGTGTATTATTTGAGATTGATGATAGTGTGCTCGATATTGCTTGGGACTTTGGTGATCCGACGAGCTCAGAAAATACAGCCATGAGTGCAGCCGTGATTCATAGCTATGACGATGATGGTCAATATACCATCAGTGTCAGTGGTGATGATATATATGGTTGCCGAGGGACGAATACCACCACCATTGATATCATGGCCAATCTGCTTGCCGGTGACATTGATGTGCAGCCCTCAGATGTTCTTTGTCAAGGAGATACAGCAACTCTTACGAGTCCTCTTGGGGCGACGTCTTGGCAGTGGAGTAATGGAGAATCTACAGAGGCGATCGATGTCACCCAAAGTGATAATTACAGTGTATTTATCGAGGATGCTTTTGGCTGTTCATTTACGACAGACGCTGTATTTATCACCGTGAATCCGACACCCCTCATTTTGGCGAAAGCCAGAAGAATATATATCGATGAGGATCCAGGGCCATGGCAAGACAGACTGATGCTCTGTGAGGGAGACCTTTTTGAATTACAAGTATTTTCTGATGTAGCTCTCAATTATTTATGGAGCACAGGCTCGACCAACCATGAGATTATATTTGACGGACATGTCAATCCTCTGCCAGATGACGGCGTCACGGAGTACTGGGTGGTGGGTATAGATCCTGATACTGGTTGTCCTTCAGATACCTCATATGTGGAGGTCGAAGTCATTGCCAATCCAGCCGTACCAAACATCAGACTGGCCAGCGGAAGTGCCTGCAGTTTTGATGCCAATATCTTGGCGGTGACCAATGTCGACCCGAGCCTGGAATATGTATGGTCCAATGGGGCGACGGGAACAAGTATCGAAGTGACAGCTGCTGGTACTTATACCGTGGAGGCCTTCAATGCAAATGGATGTAGTAGTATTTCCAATGAATTAAATATTCGCCCATCAGCACCCGTGGATCGCTTGCCGGGTGGCTGTTTTGATCTTTGTGATCCGCATACACTTTGCCTTCCTGCCCTCGCAGGTGTTGCATCCTATGAAATATTCCGTGATGGTATTTCCATAGAAACCGGGACTACATTTCCAGATGACTTTTTGATCGATCAAGATGGCTCCTATCATTTTGAAATTACCACCACCAATGGCTGTGTCGCGGAGAGTGATCCTCTAGATGTGACGCTTTACACAGGCGTAGGTGTCGTGACTGTAGAGGTGCTAGATGACGTAGATGGAGATGGGGCAGTGAGTGGTACGGATACGGCTGTGGCGGGTATCACCGTGGTGATAGAGTCGAGCACTGACGTGCAAATGGGTAGTACAGAAACGGAAGAAGACGGTCAGTTTGATTTTGTTGATTTTCCGGCAGATGATTATTTGGCATTGATCGATCGTGGAGAATTGCATCCTAGATGGAAAGTGGTTATTGATAGTCAAGCTGCCCAGCTTGTCGGATGTGATGATTCAGTTTCAGTCACGCTTCTCATCATGGAAAATTGTCGCGTACAAGGTCCAGATGTAGAGCTCTATGCTTGCGAAGGTGACACAGTGGCATTTGGTGATAGTTCTTGGATCGCGCCAGGTGTATTTGAGCATCATTATTTATCAAGCCTTGGCTGTGACTCAGTGGTGATGGTGAATATTGTACCAGATGATAGTGTGAATATACGAGTGAGAATCTGGGAAGATGCTGATGGTGATGGCGTGGTCTCTGGAGGAGATATCGCAGTCGGAAATATTGATTGGATTCTAGAAAATACTGACTCAGGTACGGAAAGTAATGAGAGTACAGATGCCAGTGGTCAGAGTGATGTGATTGCAGAGCGGGGTAACTATTTGATACACCTTGATCATGATGTTTCTAGTGGATTTCAGTCTATCATCGATTCACTGACCTTGGATGCAACTGCTTGCGGACCCGTAGAAATTGATCTTCTGCTAGCCCCAGGATGTGCTGCAGTGACGGTCACAGAGAGTGCTCAGATATGCAATGGTGATAGCATTGTCAGGGCTGGGATGGCATTTTTTGAGTCAGGTAATTATACTGTGCTATTGAGTGACTCTACGAGTGGGTGTGATACGACGCTCATGCTGAGCTTGATGGTCGGATCACCGATTGATATATCTGCTGAGATAGAAAATAGCTGTGACAGTGCTACGGCTGGTGCATCTATTTCTCTGACAGTGACTGGTGATGGACCATTTGATTTTATCTGGGATCCAGAAGCTGATAATTCCCCAATGATTGAAGGCCTGTCTGAGGGCACGTATGGCGTGACGGTCATTGATAGCAGTGGTTGTAGTCAATTTGCTCAGTATGTCATTGATCCTCTTGGCGACTTGGAGTTTGGGATTGCGGGGCTATTTACCGTAGAGGAAGGGGAAGTGATTGAATTGCCGATTCTGGGGGATACAGATGAATCTGGCGTAGTGGTGACATGGACTCCTGCCACAGGCTTGAGCTGTACGGACTGCTTCACACCTGTGGCCGATCTCGACTCTACGCAGAGCTATGAGATCATGATTACGGATAGCAATGGTTGTCTCTATCTTCTTGAGACAAAGGTGGTCGTACTGCCATCAAGAAATATTTTTGCTCCCAATGTATTCACACCGAATGCCGACGGTGTCAATGATCACTTTGCGCTTGCAGCTAAGGATCCAGGAGCAATCATTGAGGAGTTTAGTATTTACAATCGGTGGGGTGCTGAGGTCTTCCGAGAAGCCAATGTGGCTGTCGCCCAAATGAAGGGATGGAACGGCATGCAATCTGGACGTGAGTCTGCAAGTCAGGTCTTCGTTTACAAGGCCAAGGTAAGACTCTCAGATGGAGAAGTGGAAATGGTGGCAGGTGATGTGACACTGTTGAGGTAGAGCGCTTGTGATAAGATATTGGCCGGGGGAAGTGATTCCTCCGGCTTTTTTTTGATGGGGACTTGCTTAGAGTTTTGCTTGAGGCATTTCCTTGAATAGCAGAAATGCTCGATGACTACAATTCAACCATTTCATGCGTGATGGATTTGTTGAGGTCATAACTCATGAGATAGGCTCTCGATTGTCAATCATTCGTACAAGTCAGGAGATTCTTTTCAGTAATTTTTTCTTGCAGTTAAGCTCTTCGCTTTCTATTGTAGAATCGGAGTGCCGAGTTGATATTTTCGTTTCTTCGCGTATAGCGTATTTCTGCTATACTATCAGACACTTATCCTCCACGCGATAGCCTGATATCCCTTGTCTGAGAAGCATCTGATTCTATCGCATAAATCCCCTATCCGTCGAAGCCTAATGCATGAATTGGATTAAATGTCTAGCGATCGTCGGTAGTAAATTCTCTACATATTTTATCCGCCCAGATCTTATAGCCAGTACTATTCATATGCAAGCTGTCTTGAACGAAGATATGAGACTTGGGTCTGCCATTCTGGTCCAGCATTGGATCCCAAATATCCATGAATTGGACTTTGTCTTCATTGGAACAAAGTCGGTGAAATGCCATATTGAGCGCTTCGTATTCTTTTTGAAATTGCCATCTTGCTGGACTGGGCTTGGCACTAATGAGGTAGATTTTTATAGAGGGGTTGTGAGCTTTGAGCCTCTCTATGATAGACCTGGTCGTCTCAAGGATGTTTTTGACAGATTTTCCGGCTGCGATATCATTGTCGCCTTCATAGATATAAACTTCATCTGGATTGAATCTCAATATGGTTTCTTCGAGGTAATAAAGAAGATCAGACATATGTGATCCGCCAAAGCCTGTATTGATTAGATGCTCTCGAGGACAGTCTTCATGAAGACTCTGCCACATACGGATACTTGAGCTTCCTGTGAAGACGGTGTATCGTGTGCTCTCGGTAATTATTTTGTCGCTGAATTTCTGAATTTCAGCAGCGAATCTTTCTGGATTCTGTGCCTTGGTTGATATCCATGACATGACGAATAGGGAGAAGTACAGGACAAATTTTCTCATGTTAATTTATTGGCACTAAGCATTACTCGGAGTGAGATGTCCGTTTTTGATCTGTCATTTGTTCTATGGTATATTACATCATTCCACGCACCGAAATTCTGGACGATACACTCTGACCCAATAAGCATCTGCTTCTTCTGGAAATCTGATGAGTTGGTTCACTTGCTGCTCTAGCCCATATTGGTCAATCAAATTCTCTGGCGGTAGAAAGCTGACAAGATCGATACACCATTTACCATCTTCACAGCTACTGAGATAAACGATCATATAGTTTTCTATGTATGATCGATCATCACAGTGCTGCAGATAAAATTCCATACCCGGCTCGGTCATGGCATCGATCCAGCAGTCGTCGAGCGCACTGGTGGATCTTGAGAGCTGTAGCCGTCCTGTCTGTTGACTGAAGCTCAATTCGGCGGTCTCATCAGTAAAAAAAATGGAATCGACTTTTGGCTCAAAAGCCAGGAACAATAAGAACTCGCTTTCGATTTCATCAAATTCGAGAATGTCTTCTTGTTGAAGATCTGAGTTGATGGTCAACGATTCACCGTCGTAAGTGAAGAATGCTTCAATCTGATCTAGTGAGCCCAGATGTGCATACTTTTCGCAGCTAGGAGCGCTAGGCGCTTCTGGATCATCTCCACAAGAGAAGAATAAAACGATCAATAGAAGATTGAGATAACGAAGTGATCTGAGCATAGTCAGGGGATTGGAGTGAGTGTTGAAGTAATGCCTTGAACTTACGAAGTTTTTTCAACTCCTGTAAATTTTGAGTAAGCATTGAGGACGCCTAGTCTTGACTCACCACAAATTTTCCGATGAATATTGGAACATTTGAGGAATATGCCCGCAGCAGATACAGACCTGTTGACAGATGGGCTATGTCGATATAGTTTTCTCCGTATTGAGGAGAGGTCTCTAGGCAAAGTCGTCCGTCGGCGGTAAATATCTGATATGTGAATGTCATTTCACTCGGTGCATTGATCTTTAATTGCTCATTGCTCATGAGGATCATTTGAGGAATCTTGGATAAGTCGATCTCATGAGTACTGGTGGTCAGATCACAAGGATAGTTACTGTTGTCGCCTGGCATTTTGCCGGAAGGCGTCAGATCACGTCCGTCCAATGCTTGATAAGCTAGGTCGTACTTGTAGGTCCGAAATGGGTAGCCATTGGGAATGAAAAAGTCCCACACGGGTTCGAGGTCTGGACTGAGCTCGAGAATCCTGCCCAGACTTCCAGCGGTGATCAAGAAATTGCCATTACTCAAGACGTCTGCTGAGGATGTATAATCTGAGTTGATCTCAAGATTTGCCTCTTCATTGATGACAAGGTCAGGTATTACAGGGCCAAAGGCATGATCGTCCTCGATGATATAGTTGCCGGCACTGTCCATTGGTGGTGCAATGATCGGGACGTCGGAATAATCACGGCCAGGCCTCCGAAGACCATTGTTGAACACGATTAGTTTCCCTTTGTGCTCACCGTATTTGATCCAATTGGGGTAGTGCTGGAAAAATAGAAATTGATCATCGACAGTTGCTCGACCGTAGTTGGCAGGATTTCCCCAGCGGTATGCGATGTCACCGCCTCTGCCAAGCCTGCCTCCGGTATGACCTTTTGATTCTTCCGCTGTGGTAGAATGATCTACGATGACGATTTCACAAAATAGTCGAAGGCTTACTGCAATTTGATCGAGCTCCTCATTATAATCAAATCCATTGATCATGAAGATTTCGGACCGCCAATTAAAAGCAGGGCGCGCGTCAAGATTGATGAGCTCGGGATGATCAGCGACGATGCCGTAGTTTGCCTTTGTGGAGTCCCTCTGCTGTATTACATGATCCAGTGGATTCCATTCCCACACCACTTCAGATTCACGATTGATTTCTATGATGACATCAGCATATCGTGAACCGCCGTGCATATCAAGATCATAGCCAAGGGCATCCAATTCTTCGCTGGTCATGGGACGAAGGGCTTTGGAAAGCATATTGCCATTGGGCATTTTGATCTGATCGTAATCTGGTAGGAGATTAAGCCCAGCGAGGTTATAGACGGTTTCTGTCTGTCCATCCCAGCTCGTCTCGTAGATCAGACGTCGCTCTCTATCCGCATGAAGCAGTGTGCCGTCTCGGGTGAGTTTCTGGTCAATGCCTGATGGCATGCTCCATTGATTGACAATCTCACCACAGTTGTCAATGAGATAGGCTGTTTGCTGTGGGCCGTATGCTAAGGTGTAGCCTTCCAAGGCGTCTTCTGTGAGGAGTTGGACGCCGGATTGGGATTGGAGCTGCTTGGCACATGATACAAATGCGACAACGACTAGAATGATAGTACACCGCTTCAGGATTCTCATGAAATAGTTTCTATACGAGAAGAACGTGTTTTATGACGATTTCGCTGTCTGGCTGAGTCATCAGGACGGTCCTTTGATTTTCCTGTGGAGCCGAGTGACTCCTTCAGAAATAACTTCGTTGTTTTTGGACATGGTGGAGTTTGACTTGCACAATTTGTGCACATCGATATTGAATTTAGTAGGGAATAAATATTTTTTGATTGGTCAAAAGGCCGCTTGGCTCCTTTGTGAATAGTAGGTATATGCCTGGTGTAAGATGGTCGGTAGGAATGATCAGCTCAACATTATCTTGTACATAACTACCAGTGATCTGCCTGTGTATGTTGATCAATGTATGAAAGTACCTTGTGCCAGGAGGACCTAATATTCTTAGACTCTTTCCTTCTGTCAGTTCCCATTGTAAGGAGCTCACCATTGGAAGATTCTCCGTAGTATCGGTTTCACAAGGATAGCTACTCAGATCTCCAGGAATTATACCTACAGGCCGAAGATTTTCGAGGTCTAACCCTGGAAAGTCAGACCCATATTTGTACGTACGGTAAACAGAGCCGAGAGGTACGTAGTATTCCCATACCAGCTTGAGCTCAGGATTGAATTCCAGAATACGACCTTCACTTCCAGAGGTGATGAAGTAGTTACCATTGCTCAAGACCTCGACTGAGGAGGTGTAAGGAGAGTTGATATTCAATTCCCCGTTCTCATTGATCACCAAGTCAGGTGTGTTGGGACCAAATGCTCGGTCCGTCTCCAAGATGTAACGGCCCATGGCATCAATTGGCAGGTCAATAATTGGCATATCTGAAAAGTCTTTCCCAGGTCTGGCGAGTCCATTATTGAATATGATGAGTTTTCCTTTGTGCTCTCCGAATTTGATCCAATTGGGATTGTGCTGGAAATAAAGTCGTCGATCTTCTTCCGTGCCACGACCATAGTTAGCTGGATTGCCCCAGCGGTATGCGATATCTCCTCCGATTCCTAGATTTCCACCCGTATGTCCACTCGACTCATTGGGAGTTGTGGAGTGGTCTACAATTACTACCTCAGATAGTAACCTGAAACTTAAGGCGATTTGATCAAGCTCTTCATTGTAGTCAAACCCATTGATCATAAATATATCTTCGTTCTCGCCCTGACTGAGCGCATCTAAGTTGATGAGCTCGGGATGGTCAGCGACGTTGCCGAAGTTTGCCTTGGTCGAGTCCCTTTCTTGAATCGCGTGGTCGAAGGGATTCCATTCCCATACGACCTCGGAATCGCTATTGATTTCTATGATCACATCGGCATGCCTCCTACTGCCATGTTTGCTAAGATCAAGTCCTAGAGAGTCAAGTTCTGCTGCGCTCAAGATCCGATAGGCCTTGCAGAGAAAATTCCCATTGTTCATTTTGACAAGATCATAGTCGGGATACAGATCGGTCTCTGCTAGGCTAATGCTTCTGATGATACTGCCACTCCATCTTTGTTCGGTAATGGCTCGTCGACCCTTATCACTCGAGATGAGCGTACCGTCTTTGGTGAGCTTGACGTCTAGATTATATCCTCCGGAATTTACCCATTTGTTGACGACCTTCCCACAATTGTCAATCAGGTAGGCTACAGAACTATTTCGTTTGTATACCAAGGTGTATCCGTCCAGAGCATCTTGAGTCAGTAGCTGCACGCCACTCTGGGCATTGAGTGTCGCGAATGCAAAGGTCAAGGCCAGAGCACCTAGGAGATAATAAGGTGCAGAAAAAATATGAAATCTCATTACTACTATAACATAACACACGATTAATTCGCTGCTCTCGGGTACTATTGCGTTGGAGTGGTGTAGTGACGTTGCTCAGCATGAAGTAGTGAGTGATAGCAGCTACTCCTTAGCAAGTATTTTTCGCAATTTGGCAATTTTATCTTCGAGAGTTTTTATTGCATAGCTATCTGTGAAGATCCCATTCTCTTGGAGTGCTTCTAGAAAATGGAGGTCATTTTCCTAAGGAAATTTAAGAATGTATCGGTAAACATTGTGCATATCAAATCTGGACATTTGATCATCCACGCGATCATCAACTCCCATTACAAAGGCACCTGATCGGATGCCGATATTTTCGCTAGCTAGGTTGATGGTTTCACTTAGATGTTTTCTTATGCGAGACATTTTATGCCAAATTTCATCCCTCTTGGATAGGTCTAAATTTTCTGGACTAATGTCAATGAGGATTTTTGTCCTATATGATGAGTGGAATGACTTAGTGTATTCATGTCCATTATCTATCCAGACCAGTGATTGTACATCTACGATCTCTTCTTTGGTCAAGCTTAGTTTGCACAGTTCTGTGATGGAATCTTGTAGTTCGGACTTGATCTCAAAGAGCTCTGGGTGAGTGATAAATTCTTGATGAATACCAGTCCAGTGATAGATTGCATCATAGACTAGTGATTTGGCCCTTTCTTCCTCGAGCTGAATGAAAGCTTCGAGATATGTTTTTGTCCACGAATTCCAGTATCTGCTCTCGATAGTGTCAGTGTTGACATGTCGATTGAAGTCGTCGAGAAGAAAGGTTCGTGTTTCCTCATCGTCAAAGGATGAAATACCTGACCAAGGAGATATGGTATAATCGCGAGGCGGGTGCTCATTCCGATTGTGATCTGAGATGTACTCCATGAGCGCTGGTTTACACTCTTCGATAGCATAGTCCTTGATGAGACGACATATGTCAAAGATCAATGAGCTTTCTCTACTTTCAAGGTGTCGGCTCAGGTATGTGTGATATTCCGTGTTGCCAATTTTTTCAAGTGCGTGTACCACTACACTCATGAGAATGTCGTCTGGTATTTCCAAAAGTGGAAGTAGGTACTGTCCAGCGGGCTGATAAGCCATTTCGCCAAGGGTTTGGATGATTTCCAATTTCCCACCGTCAAGAGAGTTCATGACGGGGTCCATAATATTCGTAGGGTAAACTCCACCAAGACCGCCTGATTCGAGCTTGCTTAGCAGTATAGGCCCGATGATGTTCGGATCTTCTTTTGACAACTGGCGTACGACCTCTCCTTGGACGATACTATTTTCGGAATCTAGGAGTTTGATGAGTAAGTCTCTCGCCTGAGTGCCTCCTGTTTGACCGAGCAGCCTGGCTAGGGCAAACTGCGTAACAGGATCATGGTGATCTGCAAGGTCTCGGTAGATGTCATGATAAGCATCGTATCCCGTAAAGTAGAGCATCATAATGAGCTGGACGCGTTTTGCAGACTTTGCTTTTTTCTGGAGTTTTTTGACAGTATTCGCGTGAAAACTCGATTTGTCAACGGCAAAATAGCTCTGGAGAAAGCTCTCGAATTCTTTGAGTCGAAAATATTTTGCTTCTCCGGATTGGGTAGTGCTAAGTAGGTCGTATTGTAGCTTTTTTCCTTTGACGTGCAGGTCACCAGAAGTCGGAGTCCAGACATGGTATACCTTGCCGGCTTTGATGCCTTCGAAGTATGCTGTCAGACTAGGGTCTTCTTCTACTGTCTTTTGCCAGTTTGCTAAGCTACTCTCGGTGGGCTTGTACTGATTGATGAAGACAAGATATTGGTCGCCCACGCGCATGCTGTCGTATGGTCCATATCTATTGGCGAATCCACTGATCCAAATGCACGTGTCCTCTAGTTCACCTTGATAGATTTTTATTGGCTTAGCTCGAGCGCGATCACCACCTTCTGATATGTATTCGACAAGTGCAATGACATCGGAGCTATCGAGCATTACTCTCCAGCTCGGATCCAGCCAGCTATCAGCATAGCTGTGAGTGCAGGAGATGATGAACAAGAGGGCAGTGTAATAGGTGATCTTGACTTTCATACGAGAGGATTTATCAATGTAGCAAGTAGAGTTGTTCCGATCATCATAGGATCGACTCTTGGTGGATGTACCCACGCCCGATGATCGCGCTAATTCCAATGTGCAGTTATACTTACCTACACCCCAATTCGTGGAGCTGGCGAGAATCGAACTCGCGTCCAGAGAAAGTCCGCAAAAGCTTTCTACATGCTTAGTCTGATATCAAGTTTTCGGCCTGCAGCAAGTCACCAGACAACTTCACTACAGGATTATTCTCTTAAATTTCGAAGTACGTCGAGACCTATATACTCCTAGTCTGAGGGTTTGTTAAACGCGCCACGCTGTGTATCAGACGTCAAGCGTAGGGCATTAAGGCTTTGTAATCAATTCTGATTAGGCAGCCATTGCATAGCTAGTATTGCCATGTAAAGTTTGATCATCATTTGTTGACGGAGTGAACAACCCTGCTCCGGCATGCTTACTGATCCAATACATTTCCTGTCAATACCGGTCAGCCCCATATGTCAATGTCCGCGCCATTAGCTCTGGCTCTTCACGGACTTTGTCACCTCTTCATCAAGAGGGACAATCATAACCTTAGGTCCATAAAAAAAGTTCCGATGATCACTCACCGGAACTCTCATTTTGCTTTACCGATATATCTATCTTCTCGGTTCGCGCGGTCTAGCTTCCTTGACCACGATATTACGACCGTCAAGTTCACTTCCATCCAAAGCTTCAATCGCTTTGCGGGCCTCATCATCATTTGGCATCTCTACAAATCCAAATCCTTTGGATCGGTTTTCAATGCGATCATAGATGATCTTGGCAGATTCTACTTCACCGAATGCGGAGAAGGCACTTTCCAAAGCATACTCATTAGTATCCCAAGAAAGCTTAGCAACAAAAATGTTCATTAGAAAAAATTAAAATAAATAAAAAGCTGATAATCAGCGCGATCGACAAGGCATTAACTTCTTACAGCGATCTCGATCTTCAATAAACGAACCACAAAGGTAGCTCTTATCGACTCTAATGCACTGAAAGCACCAAAGGTTCACAAAATCTTCATTTTGACGGCTAATCCTTTCGAGCTATGTTTGGATACTACCGCACTGGCCTCAACTAGAGAGACTATGACCGCGCATCAGCCCACCTTCCACTCATCGGGAATCACGAGCTTCTTCTTTTGGATGTAGTCGTATGCCACGATCATCTGGCGACTGATGGCTACCAGAGACATATCTTTCTTGCTGTAGATCTTGGTCTCGAGGATCATCCGATCTCCTTCCGTCTTACTGACGCGACATCCGACCATGACCGAATCTGGATAGAAGACAGGAGCGATGTACTTACATTCCTGCCATGCCAGGATCGGCCCGACAGATTGATTCTGTAGGCTGCCTCCATTAAGCTCGGTAAATAGCTTTACGCGTGCCGCCTCTACCCACTTGAGGTAGACAACATTGTTCACATGCTGCGCAGCATCCATATCTCCCCACTGCACAGGGATCTCTACGACAGTTCTGAATTGTTCCATGGGTGTCTATCGATTTGGCCTGTAAGTATAGGCTTTTATCCTCATATGTATCATGCCTCGGAGGATCTCGCTTTCGCGAAAATGTAAAGACTCAGCACCGTGACTGCCGCCATGGCAATCCATCCAATCGTACCATCAAAAACTGGAATCACTAGAGCAAACAATGGATAGAGCACGAGTCGCACGGGCTCTGCCCAACGTACCCATCTCGTCTGCTCAAATAGTGCACCGATATGCACAAGACTCCATAAGATCCATAGACTGAATCCAAGCTGGACATACCGCACTAGGCTTGTCATCTCAAACAAGAACCAACTCGCCAATCCGAGGATCAGGACATACTGAAAAAGGGCGTAGATGTTCATCCACTTGTTCACTGTCGTGTCATATCGGATCTCCTCTCCTCTGACGACAGCCTTGGGCGCACGATATCCACCCATACTCTCTGGAAGCCATCCGGGCTTTTGTAGCAGTAGACGCGCTCGATCACCCCAAGAAGGGATCCGCTTCCAGTCCTCTCGCAGGTCAGCATAGTAGTCCATATTGGCCCAGATAGGATTCCAGCTATCTAGAGACTTTGTGACACCATAGACCACTGGAGCGACCTCTGGCTGAAATGTGCCAAACATCCTGTCAAAAATGATCAGTGTACCGCCATGGTTCTTATCAATGTACTCTGGATTGCGTCCGTGGTGTACGCGATGATGAGACGGTGTATTAAAGATGTACTCCACCCATCTCGGTAGCTTGTCAATCGTCTTGGTATGGATCCAAAACTGATAGAGTGTCTGAAAGCTGCTGATCGTCACAAAGGCCGCCGGGTGAAATCCTAGGATCGCCAATGGTAAGTAGAATGAAGTGCTTACCAGTGCTTGAAGACTGCTTTGGCGCAAGGCCACAGAGAAGTTGTAGTCTTCACTCTGATGATGCACGATATGCGTGCCCCAAAAGATATTGACCTCATGCGCCATCCGATGAAACCAATAATAAAAGAAATCCACCGCAATGAACAAGATGGCATAGCTCAAGACGGAGTTTTCCACATCCCACATACGGTATTGCTCGTACAGATAGATGTATCCTACGATTAAGATAGTCTTCAAGAAGGCACCAGTCACTTGCTGCACCACGCCACAGCTGATATTGGTCACTGCATCATGAAAGCGATAGAGCTGAGCCCCCTTGATTCGAGATATGATGAGCTCCACCCCGATGAGGATGAAAAATATAGGTATGCTGTAGATGATATAATCCATGTGTGCTTGCCATGGGAAAGTTACGTCAGTTTTGGAGTTGCACGCTGGGTGTGTATAGTTGATAGTCCATTTTTCAACTAACAACTATCCCAAATCCAACTTCAAAAAGATCGACCCATGCACATGGTCATACTTGAAGGGAGGACAATCGGTGAATCCCAGACTACGGCATACTGCCACGGCTTCATGCATTTCAGGGATAAAATGCGCATTGATGGAGCGAAATCCTTTTTGGGCGACAGCCTCAAGGATCTTATCCATGAGCATCATCGTCGACTCAGAGCTGCGATATTTACTAGCTATGTACAGGCGCTTTAGCTCAATATTCTGTTCGTCAATCTGCTTGACAGCAGCTACTCCCATATCCTTTTCGTCCTCATTGGACATCAAGTAGATGAGTCCATTCGGAGACTGATAGAGTTGCTCAAGAGTACTCAGCTCAAATTCAAAATCCAAGTACCCGAAGTCAAGACCATAAGAGTCTGCATAGTCCAAGAAGAGCACTCTGGCTGCGTCGAAGTCTTGTGTTGTAGATGCTACCCGTATCGAGGGGTCGTCCATTGCTGATTGATTGACCTGATAAATCTAAGGAATAATTCCAGACAGAGTCCAAAAAGTTCACGCCCTCAAGATGTATTCACTCACCCACTTGGCAAATCATTCAATCACTCATTCATTTATGCAGTCCATCAATGCACCCCGCCACATCCGATTGGAGATCCTGGTGGCAAGTCAAATCTGGCTGAGACCTCGTATTCTGTGGGATGCTCAAGTGACATTTGGATTTCTCGTATCAGATAATTGACATGAGGAGTGACGGTGCGATTGTAGCTGCGCCCGGTCCTGTAGAATCTCAAAAACTGCTGAATCTCAGCACGAGCAGAGTCATGCAACTTGCTATCTCGTGAAGCGCGGATCAGAGCATGTATGAATCTTTGCTCCTCTAGCAATTGAAATTGAAGCTGTTCACCAGCATAGCTGGTATAGTCAAATCTTGCGGAGATGATATCTAGCAGTCGGGGAAGATCGAGCTGTCCTCTTTCTTGGACTGCGACGCGATTGAGACGCTGAGGATCCAAGATGAAGCGATAGCAATGATCAATATGGGCTGCTGCTAGACTCACTGGGTCGAAGATCGGACCCATGTTCCCTTCACTCAGCTCGCGACGATCGTTATATCCTTGGGCCAGTGGCTTGATCTCATCCTTCAAGTCGGCAGGCAATTGTAGTCGCTCGGGTCTCATACTTTTCAGGATGGCAGAGAGCGCAGCCTCTTGGCTAAACTCAGGACTAGCCGGTGAAGACAAGTCTTTATAGGCATAGCTGTAATCTCGGTATCCGATGATTTTGGCGACAGCCTCCACCTGGTAGCGATGCATGAAGTAGGTCGGAACGATGACGTTCTGCAAGTAGGATAGAGGGCGATCACTAGGAATGTTGTCCGCGCCGATCTCGCTGAGCGCGACTTCCCGGAGATCCAAGAGTCTATGCAATTCTGCGGTAGGATCTGCACCATTGTCCCAAAGATGACCCAGCGGATGAGCACCTGATGGATCACGCGCATCTCGATCCGAGACAAATGGTATGCTCATGTCGTTAGTCTCTTTTAACACAGACATCAGACCGATCTTCTCGTCTTTCCCAAAGTCAGCGTAGCCATATTTGATGGCCTGTATGTCCCACTCGCCGATACCAGTATCGTAGGCAGCACCAAAGTCCATTCTGCCATCTTCAGTCAAGGTGATATAGGGATGCGGATAGTCCATCACACTGGCTCGATCTGCAGTACTGGCAGCAAAGTTGTGTACGAGTCCGATGGTATGCCCGATTTCGTGAGCACTGAGTTGTCTGAGACGTGCCAGGGCCATTTCCACAAGTTCTTTGTCATCCTGACTTCCGTCAAATGCAGCTTTAAGACCTTGTGCAATGAGATAATCTTGTCGCACGCGCAATGATCCTAGACTCACGTGTCCCTTGATGATTTCACCTGTGCGTGGATCTATCACGGATGCTCCATAGGACCATCCTCGCGTCGAGCGATGGACCCATTGGATGATATTGTAACGTACATCAAGTGGGTCGGCTTCTGCTGGTAGCTCTTTGATCTGAAATGCATTGATATAGCCTGCTGCCGTGAAGGCTTGATTCCACCATTGCCCTCCTTCAATCAGGGCTGACTTGATGGGCTCAGGACATCCTGGGTCGATGTAGTAAATGATCGGTTCCACTGCTTCACTTGGTGCTGATCCGGGATTGATTTTTTCCAGGCGATGTCTCAAGATGTATCGCCGCTCAAGACTCTCCGAGATCGGCTGTGCATAGTCCTTGTACTCGAGGTGGATGTAGCCGGACTGCGCATGATAGGCGCGAGGCTCGTATTTGTCGTCCGGTAATCTTACGAAGCTATGATGCTGCCTCACTGCAAATGAACTATTGTCTGGACTTACACTCCTGAGCCAGTTGCCTTTGGCTTCCCCAGCGAATGTCAGTAGTGCTTCCATCTCGGTATTATCGGGAAAGCTCTTGCATCGATCAGGATAGATGGCACTCCTCTCTTTGTCGAGTTTGAAGCTGCCTTGTTTGCGATCCGTCACCCGCTTGGCAGTGCCGTGAGCATCTCTTATGACAAATTTGCTGGCATCAACGATCCATCTCGCATCCTCTTCCTTGACAATTGGGAAGGAGCTCAGTACAGATTGAGCAAATGCTTCCTCGACCGCCTTCCTCTCTGCTTCATTGTCACTGACTGCCCGATAGTCGAGATTTCGCTGGATAAGGAGGAGCTTTTTGCCAGAAGGCATCAGATATACCACCTTCTCATCACCGAGCTGCCCACGATCAAGACCGATATCATTGGATCCAAGGCCAGAGGCCAGACCAGAACTGTAGAGAAAATCTCGCTGGTCCTTGGGTATCCCGAGTAGCAGCTTACCCGTTTCAGAGCTATGATAGAGATCAAAGAATCCCGCTTCATGCTCATATTGGCTGAGATCTATAGGATTTTTTGAGGGCTCTTGCCCAAATGCACTGATGCTGATTGTGAGATAAAGTAGGAGCCAGATAACGCGCTTCATATGGATGCATTAATGAGCGCACAAGTTAGCCTAAAATTGACGCAATCAGTACTTCTTCTTGGAGATCCGATTGCCGGTGATCTGACGCTGTGACTTGGAGTGATGTCGGTCTACGTCTGAGGATCGCAGGGCACGATGCTTGGTCTTGCGTCCCTGTACACGAGCGCGCCACTTCTTCCAGTTGTTGAGCCGCATCTGCGACTTCATGAGCTGTATGACTTCCTTCTCACTCAGGCCAAACTGGGTCTCAATGGCCTCAAATGGCGTGCGATCTTCCCAGGCCATGTTGATGATCCGATCTACATCGCGGTCGCTGAGCTGATATTTGATGATGAGCTTGCTGATGTGTAACTAACGGTACCAGCGATAGTATAGTTGAGTCAACCTGCACTATCCTGAGCATCTTTTGCCTAGTTTGAGACCATGAAAGGGAATCTATTTCGTATCGGTCCAAGGAGGAGAAAATCCTCAGTCATCTGGACATGCCTATTTTCAGTCTTTTTACTCAGTGCCCTTGAAGCACAAGAGCCTTTGCAGAGTTTTTTGATTGATTTTGGCCCTGACGATGGAGTCAATGGTAATGCCACAGAAAGTCCGGATCGCCTTGCAAGGGCTTGGAACAATGTCCCTACTAGCGCACAAGGCAGCAGCATCGATCTCACCAATGACTTGGGCGAAGAATCCGCTTACAGCTTGACGCTTGTTTCAACTTTTTCTACTAATGGTATCAATCACGGTGGTCTCCTTGCGCCAGACGAAGCCCTATTGGGAGAGCTGGCAATCGCGACCGTGACCCAAGACTATTTCTTTACCACTGGCAGCTCTTCATTTTCCATATCAGGACTCGATCCAACTAGGAGCTATCGACTCCTTTTCTTTGCCACGAGAGAAAACACCCAGACCCGCATCACAAACTATACCGTAGAGTCAGCTCAGAGCCAGAGCTACAGTCTGCAGACGAGTGGACTCGACATCGGCAGTGGAGGTTATGATGGTAACAATGATACTGTGCTAGCTAGTGACGTTCTCACTGCCCGTGCAGATGGAAGTCTGACCATCACAGTGAGTAGAGAGGCAGGAGACTTCGCCTACATTGGCGCACTCATCCTTGAGGAATACGAGGCCGCCGACATCGTCCTTGTAGATAGTATCGTCATCAGTGGAGAGGACATCGGAGAAAATGGTGGTGCGAGTCAGATGTCGGCCGCGGTGTTCCCGGATTCTGCTCAGTTTCAAGGAGTGAGCTGGTCCGTGCGAGAGAGATCCATGGCCAATATTAGAGAAGATGGCCTTTTGATCCCGATGGTCAATGGTGAGATTACTGTGCAAGCGATGTCACAAGAGCCGGACTCTGAGGTCAGCGATACCAAGACCATCAGCGTTGCAGCTCAGGTCGTGAGCCATTTTTTGGTAGATCTTGGTCCAGATGATGGTGTGGATGGCAATGCTACTATGAGTCCAGATGTATACGGCAATACTTGGAACAATATCACCTCACCATTTAGCTCTGGTCCTTCTATAGATGTACGGGATATCGCAGGTGCGTCGACTGACATCAGCCTTCAGGTGATCAAGAGTATGACGGATAATGGCATAGAAGATGGTGGCCTTCTCGAAGTCAGTGATTCACTTTTGGGTGACTTTGCCGTGGCCACAGCGACACAGGACTACTTCCGTACTGGAAATACTGGCCAGATACAGATATCAGGTCTATCTACAAGTAGTGGCTACAGGATCCACTGCTTCTCCAGTCGGAGTAGTGAGAGCTTGGTAAGGACAGCGGTCACTGCTTTTGGTGCCAATGGTGTGTCTGGCTCTATGACTACTGGTGGAGAGGGCATCGGTGCGGATGACTATGATGGAAATAACAATAGCTTCTACACCACAGACCTGGTATTTCCAGATGTGGAGGGGCGCATCATCCTGGAGTTTGGTCAAGAGCTTGGCAGCTTTGGGTATCTGAATGCTTTTAGGGTAACAGAATATACATCTCTAGAGCTCTGCGAAGAGTCGAGTGAAAACTTGATTGCAGTCGTAGGTTCATCGGTAGCTCGTGGCCAAGGCGCTCCAGATGACATGGGCTATGCCTTTCAGTACAAACAGTTGCTCGAAGAGCGAGCGGCAGAAGGTCTAGGTGCGGAGTGGGATCTCTTCAATCTCTCAGTAGGTGGTGACAATACGGTCAAGGTGCTGGATCGCTGGGCACGAGATGTGCCTGGTCTTTGTCCAGAGTATGTCGTGCTGGGGCTATCCCTTGGCAACGAGGGAATTGTCAATGGTGGTCAGATGGTTTTTGATCAGTTTCGTGACAATATGCTTGAGCTTGTAGCATTGGCAGAGTCTCAGAATATTACACCCGTTGTGGTCAACTGTTATCCCAGACAAGATTTTGACGCTCTAGATTACCAGTACATCAAAGACATGAATCTGCTTATACACTCTTGGAATCTCGCAAGTATCAATGTGCTTGGTGCCATCGATAATGGGACGGGCAACTGGGCGACAGGATATCAAGAGGACTTTGGCCATCCCAATCTTGCTGGACATCTAGAGTACAGCTATGCCTTTCCGCCTAGCCTCTTTGATGCCATCTCAGATGGCAAAAAGCAACCTGAGTGGGCAGAGACTGAGACCAAGTATGCTCTAGGCACAGATCTCAATCGCTTTCTGACCACTCATTTTGATGAGACGGCTCATGCATTTACCCACAGTTTTGAATTTCAATCGAATATGCCAGGAGAAATCAGTACGATAGACCTTGGTGATGACAGTAGGTCGAGTATTTCCCTCAACATCCTCGATGACGGTAAGCTCGAGTATCGTGACAGTGAAGATGTCACCCTCAGAGATACCTCCATCATCACAGATGGGCAGTGGCATCGGGTCACCCTCAGTCACTACTATGCTCAAGCTCGCAGCTATCTTTATCTAGATGGACGCTTGATCGGTACTGCTATTGAGGCGATTGAGCCAGAGCTTGTCAATCTCGGAGGCTACAATGCACCGGGGGAATTCTCTGTGCGCAATTGGCTGTTATACAGGAGTGGCATGAATGGCGATGAGATTCAAGCCATCCAAGATGGAAATCTGCTCAAATCGAGCCTGGAAGTCTATGCACCCTTAGATGAAGATGGCGTGCTCGGAGATCATCCTTTGTTCAATCGCGCGCAGTCACGTACGAGGGTTTCAGAAGATCGGATCGGATCGAGAGAAACCATCACATCAAAGAGGTATATGATTCAACCCAATCCTGCAATGAACCAACTTCAAATATCCTCGGACGTGGAGCCCATCTCTCAAGATCTTGAGGCTAGGCTCTTCGACATACATGGCCGATTGGTACTTGCTGCATATGGACATCACAAGCTCGACCTGAGCAGCCTGAGTCCAGGAGTCTACACCCTGCAGTTGAGTACTCCGGACGGTCACATAGAACTAGGAAGAATTGTGAAGCAATAGTGGTTCTATCACCTTAGCTCGGATCGATCTGTAGTTGTTTCAGCTTGCTTTCACCCAATTTGGGGCCTCTAGACTATTTTGGGGAAAAAGAAGCTGGCTGCCGAAGCAGCCAGCCGTGGATGTTTAACAAGCAGGGGGTCTAACCAAAAAACTTGTTAATGTCTCTCTGCGCTAAATGTAGTGCAATCCTTGGTCAAGATGAGCAGGATACTCCCACATATGCCGAAAATTGCAGGTTTCTAGTCTATATCTTTCTCATTCTGAGGCTCTCAGGCGTCACCTCGAGGTACTCATCGTCTCTGATGTACTCCATTGCTTCTTCCAAGGAGAAGACGAGCTTCGGAGCGAGCTTGGCACTGTCATCACTACCTGAGGCACGCATATTGGTGAGTTTTTTTCCCTTGATGACATTGACCTCGAGATCATTGTCTCGGCTATGTTCTCCGATCACTTGGCCTTTGTAGACTTTATCTCCTGGATCCACGAAGAATCTGCCTCTATCCTGTAAGCGATCTAGTGCATAGGCTAGCGCTTGACCTTCCATGCCTGATACGAGAGATCCTTTGGTTCTACTCGGAAGCTCTCCCTTGTAGGGCTCGTAGGCGACGAATCTGTGCGTCATCACCGCTTGTCCAGCAGTGGCGGTGAGCATATTGTTTCTCAGACCGATAAGACCTCGAGATGGGATCTTGAATTCTAGATGTTGGACATCGCCTTTGGGCTCCATGACTTCCAGAAGACCTTTGCGCTGGGTGACCAGCTCGATGGCTTTGCCTGAGAACTCTTCTGGTACGTCAATCACCAGTGACTCTATGGGCTCGCACTTGGCTCCATCGATCGTCTTGAAGATCACCTCCGGCTTACCGACTTGGAGCTCATAGCCCTCACGTCTCATGGTCTCGATCAGTACGGAGAGGTGAAGTACTCCTCTTCCATAGACATTAAACTTGTCTTCACTGTCAGTATCGACCACACGGAGAGCGAGATTCTTTTCGGTTTCCTTGTATAGACGATCGCGTAGATGTCTCGAAGTGACAAACTTGCCTTCCTTCCCGAAAAATGGAGAAGTGTTGATCGTAAAGAGCATGCTCATGGTGGGCTCATCTACACTGATGGTAGGCATGGCCTCTGGCTGCTCCAGATCAGCGATGGTGTCTCCGATATCAAATCCATCGACTCCCACGATGGCACAGATGTCTCCGCTACGAGCTGTATCGACCTTCGCTTTGCCGAGACCTTCAAAGACATGTAGCTCTTTGATACGCACTTTTTTTTGCGTGCCGTCTTTCTTCATCAGCATGTAGTCTTGACCGGCTACCAGATCACCTCTGAATATACGGCCGATGGCAATCCTTCCAGTAAACTGGCTGTAGTCCAGAGATGTAATCTGCATCTGAGCAGGACCTTCATTGTACGGTGCTTCTGGAATCTGATCGACTACGGCTTGGAGTAGAGGGATGATATCCTTTGTCTGTTGCTTGTAGTCATATGACATCCAGCCGTACTTGGATGAGCCAAAGAGTGTCTCAAAATCTAGCTGATCTTCTGTCGCATCAAGATTGAACATGAGATCAAATACATCACTTTGCACATCTTCAGGTCGGCAGTTTTCCTTGTCCACTTTGTTGACCACCAAGATGGGCTTGAGCCCCAGCTCTATCGCCTTGCTCAGGACGAAGCGCGTCTGTGGCATCGGACCTTCAAAGGCGTCGACAAGGAGAAGCACACCATCCGCCATCTTGAGCACTCGCTCCACTTCACCACCAAAGTCGGCGTGACCCGGCGTGTCGATGATGTTGATCTTGGTGTCTCTGAACTGAGCTGCTACATTCTTGGAGGTTATTGTAATACCACGTTCACGCTCAAGATCTTGATTGTCCAGGATGAGTTCGCCAGTGTCTTTTCGGTCATCAAGGACTTTGCACTCATGGATGATTTTGTCCACGAGCGTCGTCTTTCCGTGATCGACGTGGGCGATGATAGCAATATTGCGGATGGATTGCATGTGTCTTAGGTCTAAATTTTGAAGCTGCAAAGTTGCGCTTTATTATTAGGAGAGATGCTAGTGCGTGAAAGATGAATGTTTCCGTTGGACTAATCTCTTTTGGATCGACCATCGGTCTGATTGATGGCGCGCAAATGCCACCAGGAGCAGTACGTAGACATAACTGCAAGGATGAGAAAATCTGCTAGTTTTGGTCCGAGGGTATGGATCACATTTCTAAACAGCTTCTTTTTGTTTTCGCATCATCAGCGGTTTTGTTGACTTGCCAGGCTCAAGGTCCATTTTTGGAAAATCTTCGATTTGGTGTCAACAACAACTTTGTCAACTTCTTTGATGGTACACCTCAAGTGGGGAGTAGAAGCACGACGATTGGAGGGTTGCCCTTATTGCCATCTGGTTTTTATTTCCAGTATTCTGAAGACGAAATTCCCTGGACATTCGAGCTCGCATACAACAATTATTATTTACCCTACAGCGATCTCTACACGGTAGAGCAAAAGAGACGACCTTGTCCTGAGACAGTGGGTGATATCAGATTTACCTCTTCGCAAATTTGGGAATTGGCAGCATACTATCGTGTCGTAGATCAAGGCAAATGGAGTTTTCTCATGGGAGCAGGGCCCATGTATATCACAGGGGGACAGATCTACAGAGCAGGATGTTTTGATTGGGGGACATACTACGAGCCACGGAATCGCACAAGGGATTGGGCGGGGCTCGGAATTCAGCTTAAGTTCCTGATCGCACTTGATATCTCTGATCGAGTCCAAGTAGGTGTGAAAGCGGGTTTAAGTTACAGATTGTTTGACGGTGGCTCAGGTTATAATATTTCTCCATCCGTGAGCTATCGACTCAAACGTAGATCGTCAGATCTTGATTAATCGATGTAATGCTTTGATTTCATCAACTCTACTCATGGTGGATGATTCAACTGGCAGTTGATTTTGGCCAAACTGTTCGAGTAATGGAGTTTTCCTAGCTCCAGTAGCACTGGCATGAATACCAGATAGACGGATGGTGGTGAGAGCTGCAGCATTATCGCGATTGATACCAGAGGCTGCAATGACTTCAAATCCTGTAGGACAGTGATTGACGATTTGCCGTAGGCTGTCGATTCCTTCCACTGCTGTAGGTGCAAATCCACTGGTCAAGAGTCCATCATATCCTAGCGCAACGAGCTTGTCAATTGCTTCCCAGGGAGTGCTGCACACATCGATAGCTCGATGGAAGATAAGCTTGACCTCGGCGCATTCGTCTCGAAATCGACCGGCCAAGTCAAGATCTAAGCTCCCTTGAGAATCAAGAGCTCCGATGACGATTCCGACAGCACCTGCGGCTTTGGCAGCTTGGATCTGATGGGACATAAGATCTGCCTCTTCTGGACTGTAGATAAAGTCACCCGCTCTTGGTCGGATTAGTACATGAAAGGGAATCTTCATTTTGGCGAAAGCCTGATCCATGAGTTCTTGACTCGGCGTCAATCCACCGACTGCAAGATTCTCGCATAGCTCTATGCGATCGGCACCACCAAGTTGAGCATTGAGGCAAGATGTAAGATTGGATGCGCAGATTTCTAGGATCAAAATTCAAGCTTTGGTGAATTTATGTATGGTGGTTATGGAGCGAGTTGAACTCAAGGTACGAGAAAATGTGTTTTACTTTTAGGTCAAACACTATCGCAGATGGAAGTCTCTCATCAAAAGTTACAGCTGATCCGTCAAATCATAAATACTGAAGACGAGGGAGTCATTTTGCAAGTTAGGCAATTGCTTGAGCAGTCTCAGAATACAGGAGATTTTTGGAACGAACTTGACATTCATCAACAAGAAATGATCAAGATATCAATTCAAGAAAGTCTCGAAGGCAAGACCATAGACTATGAGAGTTTTATGTCATCTCGGCGAACATGAGCCGCGATGTCAAGCTGACTCGTACGGCTCAGCGACAGTTAGAGTTAATTCTAGAATATCTAGAGCGTGAATTGGGGGGCAAAAGTCAAGAAGGAATTCATTATCAAGCTCGACGATAGACTCGTCGGGATAAGACGCTTCCCCTCATTATATGCTCATTCTCAATTTCGGCAAGACCTGCATAAGTGTGTTGTGACAAAATATATCTCGATTTATTACATTCATGATAGTTCACTGATCACAATACTTGGGGTATTCGACAACAGACAAGACGCCAATGAGATTCGACGAATAGTGGAAGGGGATAGGAAGAACTAATTCGATTATTCTTCTGCTTCATTCCCTTCCAAGAGACTTCGCAGCGCCTGATAACTCTTGTAGGGATTATCTGTCACGACCATATTGGCCAACCATAGCGGGATCACTCCGGCGGGATCAGCTAAGACCTGCTGCTCGACATGTGTGCTGCCATCTTCGAGAGGGTAGACTTTCCAGAAACCCTCTACTTTAGTGACGCGTATCAAATCCTCATTGAGCTTGATAGCTTCAGGTTCGCAAATCATACGCACATAGAAGCCGCCACCATCTAGTGGTTCAAACTTGAGTCTGACAGCAATGTCTCGATCTCGTGCTGGCCATGGTGCTGCTTGATGGCAGTAGGTCAAGAAGCCTTCATCGGTCTCCTCACTCTTGGAACAGCCTACCATGTTGTGCATCCAACTGGTGTAGTCATCGACTGCTGAGATGCGCTCTTTCACTTCATCGACAGTTGCATCCACCGTCATCTGTGCATTGAATTCCTTGAGACCTACACCTTCCACCTTTCGGGTGTAGATGGAGATTTCCTTTTTGTTTTTGGAAAGTTTCCAGCTGTCATCCATTTGCGCGGAAGCGCTGTGGGGAATAAGTGCCACTGTACACATAGCCAATATGCAAAGTCTTGTCATGACCAACAGGCCTGATGGACATGGCTGTATGCGAGATGGATGGGTGTTCATGTACATTGTCGACTGAGGTATAAACGCTAGAATCGCGAAATTAGGTCAAATTTTTTGTGACTTTTTACAGGTTGATACACCTAGCGTCATATGCAGATCACAGCATAATCGCAGCTCTAAAAAAATGTGATTCGATAGCTATGACGTTTTAATCATCCCAATCGCAAATACCTACAATACGAAATAAACATAACGAAATAGGAATATAATCCTGTAATAGCATAGCGAAATAGGAACAAAATGCTAGAAAGATTCAGTGCTACGAGCGTTGAATCCTCGAAAAGTATAATTAAATCGGAATATAATCCTAGAAAAGTATAACTAAATCGGAATAGAATCCTGGAAAAGTATAACTACATATGATAGTAAACCAAAAAAATTATAACTATATAGGATTATAATCCTTAAAAAACATAACTATATAGGAATAAAGTCCTAAAAAGTTATAACGATTTCGGAATTAATTCCGAAATCGTTATGTTTATGATGTGATACAACGAGTAATATCAAACCGTATACGCAAGAGGATCGGTGCTGGAAAAGCTATCGTCCTGCTTGGGGCAAGGCAAGTGGGGAAGACCAGTCTCATTAGATCCCTGCTAGGTGATGGTGACTACTTGTTTTATGACGGGGATGACCCCGCAGCTAGGACACTATTGATGGATATTTCCACGCAGCAAATACGACAGTTGATCGGAGATAACACAGTGATGTTCATAGATGAGGCCCAGAGGATCGATAATATTGGGATCACAGCGAAAATCATCATTGATCAATTGCCGCACGTACAGCTGTGGATCAGTGGCTCTTCATCTCTCGATCTGCAGGGTGCAGTCAATGAGTCGCTCACTGGCAGGAAGTGGTCCTTTGAGTTGTATCCTATCAGTTGGGAAGAGTATGAAGATCACGTCGGATACTTGGCAGCAGAGCAGGACTTAGAGAATCGACTTCTCTATGGTTTCTATCCTGATGTCATCAACAATCCTGGTGATGAGATTGAGATCTTGCGCAATCTCGTCGATGGATATCTCTACAAGGATATCTTGACCCTTACCAATCTGCGTAAGTCTCACATCTTGGACAATCTCGTCCGGGCACTAGCCCTACAGATAGGCAGCGAAGTCAATAGTTCCGAGCTGTCACGCTTGCTCGGGATAGATCAAAAGACAGTCGATAAGTATATTGATATTCTCGAAAAAGCCTTTGTTGTTTTTAGCCTCAGAAGCTACAGCCGCAATCAGCGCAATGAAATCCGCAAAGGGCGCAAGGTGTACTTCTATGACGTAGGCATCAGAAATTCGATCCTTGGCAATTTTGACGACCTTGATCTTAGAACAGACAAAGGAGCTCTGTGGGAAAACTTCTTGATCTCAGAGCGAGTCAAGCAAAATGAATATCATAAGAGATATACCAGAAACTATTTCTGGAGGACCAAGCAGCAACAAGAAATTGACTACGTCGAAGAGATGGGTACCAATGTGTCTGGATTTGAAATCAAATGGTCCTCTAAGCGTACCAAGCGACTCTCAAGAACATTTGTCAATGCATATCAAGCAGCAGAGTACAATGTGACGCGAGACAACTTCAGAAATTTTGTGAGAGTCAATAGTGAGGGAGCAATGCTCTAAGAGCTGCCGCCGAGTGTCGACCTACCAGCGGATAAGCGCACTCGCCCAGGTAAATCCGCTGCCAAATGCTGCAAGACAGACCAAATCCCCTTTGTTGATCCGACCATCCTTCCATGCCTCACAGAGAGCGATCGGGATAGAGGCTGCGGTCGTGTTGCCATACTTCTGAATGTTGTTGACGACTTGATCATCATTGAGCTTAAGTACTTTCTGAACGAACTGACTAATTCGCAAATTGGCCTGATGTGGTACGAAAATATCAATATCAGAAGTTGATAACTCGTTCTGTGCTAATGCCTCGCCGATGACTTCTGGAAACTTCCTGACGGCCATTTTGAAGACTGCCTGTCCGTTCATGTATGGATAGTTGAGACCATTATCAAGCATCTTCTGCGTGATAAATGTCGACCCGAATCTTGTCTCTGGATACCCGTAGTCCACGTCATCATACCGGCCACCGTGAGCGCCCGGATTGATCATGCAAAGCTGCTCAGCCCCTTCACCATTGGAGTGGAGATGTGTGCTCAAGATCCCACGACCTTCGTCTTCTGTGGGCTCTACGATCGCCGCACCAGCGCCATCGCCAAAGATCACGGTCACGCCTCGGCCGCGCGTGCTAAAGTCAAGACCCATCGAGTGCATCTCAGAGCCTACGACCAGGATTTTCTTGTACATGCCTGTCTTGATAAACTGATCTGCCACGGAGAGTGCATAGACAAATCCGCTACACTGATTCCTGACATCAAGGGCGCCGATCTCGGTATTGGTGATGCCGAGCTCTCGCTGCAGTAGCACGCCACATCCTGGAAAGAAGTAATCGCTACTGAGCGTCGCGAATATAATGAAGTCTATCTCATTCTTATCAATGCCTGCCTCTGCGATGGCTTGCTCGGAGGCATGTTTGGCAAAAGACACGGGAGATTCCTCGTTCCTCTTGCCATATCTTCTTTCTTTGATCCCGGTACGTTCTTGAATCCACTCATCTGAGGTGTCCATGACGGTAGCGAGATCATCATTGGTCACTACTTGCTCTGGCACATACATGCCCATACCGGTGATTACAGCACTCTTTAGCATAAAGGGTGATTTGATTTTACAGCGGCAAAGATATGTCTCAGCCTCAGCTTCGTCTAGGTCTTGCGCTTCTTCTTTTTAGCCGCGGGAAATAGGACATTGTTGAGGATAAGTCTGTAGCCCGGGCTCTGCGGATGAAGAGTAAGGTCCGTATCTGGATCTTTGATAAAGTGACGGTAGTCTTCGGGATCGTGACCGCCGTACCAAGTCCACGTCCCATAGCCATGTTTGCCATGGATGTAGCGTGCCTCATTGATGGCTTTGTTCTCGCCCAGGATGAGTACCTCTGACTTGATCAGTCCACGCTTAAATGCTGTCGTCTGTCCCATAAATCCTTTGACAGTCCGCGTATGATTTTGTGTCAACATCGTCGGCACAGGATCCCACTTGGCACTGAAGTCAAAGAGTGTAAAGTAATCTTGATCTGGCGCGATTCCTTGGCCTTGCCGGTCGATATTGCTAAACTCGTAGACCATCGGATCCTGTACGAGGTCAAACTCCTTGAAAGCCAGCGTCTTGGAAAAATCCAGCTTCTTAGGGGCTGATATATCTTGAGCGTCTCCGTCAAACATCGGAGCACATATATCCAAGCCCTCAGCAGCGAGCGCAATATCATAACTATCCGTCGCGGAGCACATGGCAAACATAAATCCGCCGCCACCGACATAGTCTTTAATCTTTTTGGCGACAGCCAGCTTGAGCTGTGAGACCTTTTCAAAGCCTAGCTCTGTGGCAAGCGCCTCCATGGCTTTTTGGTTCTCTCTATACCAGGCTTGAGTGCCAAAGCTCCGGTAGAACTTACCATACTGACCGGTAAAGTCTTCATGATGCAAGTGCAGCCAATCATAGAGTGCTAGTTCATCGCTAAGGACCTCTCGATCATACACCGTCTCGTAAGGAATCTCCGCATAGGTCAGCGCCAAAGTCACGGCGTCATCCCAGGGCTGTATTTTCTCTCCCCGAGCATTCACATCTGGGGAGTAGACCGCGATCTTCGGTGCTTTTTCCAGCTTGATGCCCTCCATATTGCGATCTGGCCTGCCGATCTCTTCTAGGATTGCATTGAACTGACCATCGGCGATGACCTCATAGGATACACCTCGTGTTTTGCACTCTTTTTCGATTTCAGGCAGGTACTCTATCGCAAAAGAGCCACCTCGATAGTTGAGCAGCCACCAAGTTTCCGCGCCTGCTTCAAGAACCCAGTAGGTGATTCCATATGCCTTGAGGTGTTCGGATTGTGTCTCATCCATGTAGATGAGCAGGTAGGAGGCCTTTACAGGCAAATAGGCTGTCGCCAAAAGGAGCAGTAAGATCGCGAGTCTCTTCATAGCACAATATTCGGCTATTCAACGACCGGAGCCATGAAATGATTTCATAAAACCCAATTTGTGCATTAGGCTTCGATGGATAGTGGATTTATGCAGAAGAATCAGGTAATTGGTCGACAAGGCATAGTGAGCTATGGCGAGAAGGGTAAGTGCCTGATTATGAAGCAGAAATGCGCTAGACGCGAAGACCAGACAAAGGAACTTCTTCCACAAGATTTTTCGCTTGGAAGAGGATCAGTCACTGTAAGAAGATGTTACAAACCAAAGTGTGATCTTCGCCTAGACAAACCATTCCATATCAGCTGCTTACATCAAAGAAGAGGTTTCAAAGAATTCCTAATGCACGAATTGGGTTAAAGTCATCTTAAGACCTAGCCCATCAAGGTATTCTGTACATACTTCACGGCTTTTTCGAGTCGCGCATTGGCTTGTCCAGTGATCACCTTGTGCTTGCGCAAGCCATCATTGAGATACTTCTTGTAGGCTTGATAGAGCTGATCGCGAAACTGTGGAGATTCTCTCAATGGGTCAAATTCCCATTCGATGTCGGGCTTGCAAAGGAGAATCACGTCGTACTCCGCTGATTCCCACTGCTCCTGGATCCATGGATCCACTCGTCCGTACTTGTACTCTGACCAGATCTTAATGACAAGTAGCGAGGTGTCTAGTATGATAAAAGGCGCACCAGAGTCCGCTGCCTCTTTCTCTTCTTTGACCTGATTTCGGGCGATGACAAGTAGGTCATGCTCCTCGTAGGGGCGTCCGATATTATTGAGATATCGGCGAGCGTACTCAGGCACCCATAGAGTCCCATAGAATCTAGCCAACTCTGTGGCAAGGGTAGTCTTGCCACTGCACTCTGGACCCGTGATGAGGATGCGCTTTGCCATCTGTAATTGAAATTACACAAATCTGATCGTCCATCGGACAAGTGCAAGAGCAGGTCGCTACCTACCTTTGTGAGGTGCATGATATAGAGCCATATTTCAATTGGATTGCAGAGTATCAAGCCTCGCGAGATGAGGCTTCGCCATTCTATGGGCGGACCTACGATGAGTTTCGCTTCCATCAGAAGGTGTACAATTACTACATCCATCCCCAGTGGGATGAATTTGGCTCACCGACGCTGTATGCGAAGATCCTCTATGTCGACTATGATGCATCATATGCCATCATAGAGCTGATCGGCGAGTGGAACGATTGCATCCACAATGATATCATGCATCTCAAGCGCAATGTGATTGATACCCTGATGACATCAGAGATCAGCAAGTACGTCTTGATTGCAGAAAACGTGATGAACTTCCATGCCGACGAAGACGACTACTATGCTGAGTGGTATGAGGAGGTTGCAGAAGAAAATGGCTTCGTCTGCCTGCTGAGTCCGCATCCACATGTCAAACAGGAGATGGAGTCAATATATATCGATAGATACATCCGCATGGGCGAGCAGCTAGACGATATCAACTGGCGACGATATAAGCCGATGAATCTCATGAAGGAGATCGAACAGCGACTCGATAATCAAATCACTCGTATCGGATGAGTCATCGAGCAGGATTTGTGAATATCCTCGGGAGACCCAATGTGGGCAAGTCTACCTTGCTCAATGCACTCATGGGAGAGCGACTCGTCATCGCTACGAGCAAGCCGCAGACTACACGCCATCGGATTTTTGGCATCTACAATGAGGACGACTATCAGATTGTCTTCTCCGATACTCCTGGGATCATTACAGAACCCAAGTACAACATGCAGAAGGTGATGAATCGCTGGGCCTTCAGCGTATTTGAAGATGCAGATCTACTCCTGCTCATGGTAGACATCTACGAGGATCCAGGTCTAGACGATCAGCTCGAGGGCAAGATGCGCAAGCTCAAGGATGTACCCATCCATCTGCTCATCAACAAGGTTGATCAAGCAAAGGAAGGACAAGCTGAGCAGCTTCATCAGGCATGGTCTGAGGTATTTGACTTTGACAAGGTACAGCTCATCTCAGCACTGCATGAAGATGGAGTCTCAGACGTCCATGAAGATATTATTGAGTGTCTCCCGGAGAGTCCGCCATATTTTCCGAAGGATGAGCTGAGTGATCGGCCCATGAGATTTTTCATCTCGGAGATGATCCGCGAGAAGATCTTGGAGCAGTATTCTAAAGAAGTACCATACTCGTGTCAGGTCGTCATCGAAAACTTCAAGCAAGAAGAAAAAGACGGCAAGCAGTTTACAAGGATAGAGGCGATTATCTACGTCAATCGCAAGACTCAGAAGGCCATCATCATCGGCAAAGGAGGGCAAGCCATCAAGAAACTGGGTATTGCCTCTAGAGAGAGCATACAGGAATTTCTAGGTCATCAGATCTTCTTGCAGCTCTACGTGAAGGTGAGAGATGGATGGAGAGATGATGAGACCAAGCTTCGCCGATTTGGTTACTCTTGATCTCATCCTCTACTCGCTCTAGACCATTTAATGGCCAGGCATGTTGTAGTAGAATTTCTCTTCTACGATCTTACCGTCTTTCCATTTTTGGATACCAATTTCAGACATTTTCATTCGGTGGCCATTTTGCATGGTGATGTCAGTCCAGCTTTCGATACAAGTTGTCTGCGCTTCTTCATTGGCCGTGACTGCAGTGCAACCACCTCCATGATGTTCTTTGATGCTGCCAAACCACTCTTTCATGGCTTCGATTTGAGCAGCGCGACCATCTCGCTGTTCGCCAGTAGGCATTTCCCATACTTGGACATTTTCAGCGTAGTGCTTCTCAAGGGCCTCCATAGCTTGTCCTTGGTTGAGCATGTTGGCGAGGTCTTGCGCTCTTTCTAGATGAGTCATTGATTAGATTTTGATGTGGTAAATGATTTCGGCTGCAAGATAGTCGGAGGACGGCTTTCGCCAAAATGGGCTGGTGTGAATTATATGTTAATCTCCGAGGTAGAGGCTAGTTGCCACCATATCTCCTAAAATACCCACGTATCTCCAAGATCTGCTCCACCTCATAGTTGACCCAGTCTTCAAATATGGGTTTCCATGACTTTCTGCGTATCAATCGGAATCCATCTAGCTGCTCCTTGGATGGAGATTGTAGCAGTGTTTCTGCCATCAGATATGGACTCATCACATTGATCTGGGTCATGACGCTAGAGGCCTCAGTGGTATGTTTATTCAGCACCTGATTGTACTGATATATGCGGAGCAGGCGCAAGTAGCGATCATTATCAATTCTCTTTCTCAGCTGGCTCTGATCACTGGATTGCCAGGCGAGGTCTACTGTACGAGGAGGGCGAAGTTGCATCACAAGCTGAGCGGGGCAGCTATCTATTTCATAGATGATTTTCTGATGATGGACATAGGCCGACAACAATGCATCATAGTTGTGCTGTAGTTCTTGGTGAATGTTATCGAGATCCGTGTGTATTCTTTGTTTCTCTTGTCGGTTTTGCCACCAAGCGCTCAAGGCAAATGCCAAGAGGACGCCTAGAGTGACCATGAATAGCTCCGTGAGGTGTTTTTTCCAGCTAGAGTTCATTTTCGCGAAAGCGATCTAGAGATTCTTAAGCTCATCGATGATCTTTTTGAGGGAGTCCGCTGCATCACCGAAGAGCATCTTGGTATTATCCTTGAAGAAGAGTGGATTCTGGATTCCAGCGTAGCCAGGTTTCATCGATCGCTTAAAGACTACAACCTGCTGCGCATTCCACACTTCCAAGACAGGCATACCATATATACTGCTACCAGGATCATCCAGAGCACTTGGATTGACGACATCATTGGCACCCACAATGAGGGCCACATCCGTCTCTCCGATGGCATCATTGGACTGGTCGAGATCGTAGAGTTTGTCATAGGAGATATCGACTTCTGCCAGGAGGACATTCATATGTCCAGGCATGCGACCTGCTACTGGATGGATGCCGTAGTACATCTCGACATCGCGCTTGGATAGCATTTCGTCCAGCTCTTTGGCATACTTCTGCGCTTGTGCTACGGCCATACCATAGCCTGGCACTAAGATCACTCGACTGGCGTAGTTGAGCAGGATGGCTACGTCCATGGGCTGAGCCGTCTGCACGCTAAGGTCTTGATCAGACTGAGATGCCGAGCTTGCTGTACTCGTGCCAAATCCACCGATGATCACATTGAGCAAGGAGCGATTCATCGCTTCACACATCAAGACTGTCAGTATGGTACCACTCGCACCCACGAGGATCCCTCCAAGAATCATGATCTGGTTGCCGTAGAGAAAGCCCGCTGTAGCAGCGCTGATTCCAGTGACACTGTTGAGTAAGGAAATGACCACGGGCATATCCGCGCCACCTATCGGCGCGACGAAGGAAAAACCATAGACTAAAAAGAGTCCGAGAGCAGCGAGTGCCATCCCGATACTCGGGGAGATGATCAATAAGACTAGAAGCGCTATCGACGCTGCCAATAATATCAGATTGATCCATCCATGTCCAGGCAGGATCACATGTTTGTCTCGGACCTTGCCATCGAGCTTGAGGTAGGCAAGGATGCTCCCAGAGAAGGACACAGCACCCACAAATAAGGTGAAGGCAATCACACCTAAGGTCACCTTGTCGGCACTATCCATTTGAGCGCGAAGCTCTAAGAATGCTAAGAGCATGGCCGAGCCACCTCCCAAACCATTGAAAATCGAAACTAGCTGCGGCATGCCAGTCATCTCGACCTTGGCAGCCTTGTACCATCCGATCGCAGAACCCACGATCAATGAGCCGAAGATCCAGAGATAGTTGCCCTGATCATCTGCGATAGGGTAGAAGAGTGAAGCTACAATTGCCAGTCCCATCCCTAGCGCCGCAATCAGATTGCCCCGTCGAGCCGTACGAGGATCACTCAATCCTCTCAGTCCTAAGATGAAGCAAATCGCTCCGATCAGATATGCCGTCTGTACGATAAGTAAGGTCGTCATGAGCTCTTTTTCTTAAACATGCCTAGCATGCGATTGGTGACGGCAAAGCCACCGACGATATTGATGACCGCCATGATCATGGCAAGACTACCTATGCCTAGTGAGATGTAATCATCCGAGGCACAAGATCTCAAAAACAGGATAGATCCCACAAGCACGATACCACTGATGGCATTGGCTCCGGACATGAGCGGTGTGTGCAGTACCGATGGTACCTTGGAGATCAACTCAAAGCCAAGAAATATGGCGAAGATGATCAGATAGATCGTCTGTAGATTGTCAAGGATGGCTTGGATCATTTGTCTTCAGCTTTGGGGTATATCATGGACTTGTACTGGATCTCATCTTCTGGGTCAAATGCCAAAGATTCACCGTTGTCAAAAATCTTCACGTAGTTGACAATGTTGTTGGCAAGAAGATCACTCGCATCTTGCAAGGTCTTGAGATACAAGGCAGAGTCTCCGATGATCAATACTCCATGCCTATACACTTCCTCTCCGTCTTGCGATCCTGCGCAGTTTCCACCTGAGCTACTTGCCATATCGATGACGACAGATCCATGCTTCATGCGCTGGAGCATCTCATCTGTGATCAGTCTTGGTGCGCGCCTTCCTCGTAGCTGTGCAGTCGTGATCACCACATCAGCTTTGGCTACGGAGTTGGCGATCGCCTCACCTTGCCGTCTCTTGTAGTCTTCAGTCTGCTCGACGGCGTAGCCTCCTGCAGCAGAGTCGTCTGTGGAGCCCTCTACCTCGACGAACTTGGCACCAAGACTCTGTACTTCTTCTTTGACAGCTGCACGCACATCAAAGGCTTCGACCTTGGCACCCAGCCGTCGCGCAGTCGCGATGGCTTGCAGACCTGCGACCCCGGCGCCCAGAATCAGGACCTGTGCGGGCCTGATGGTCCCCGCGGCTGTCATGAGCATCGGAAAGTATCTTGGCAGCTTCTGTGCAGCTAGCAATACGGCTTGATATCCAGAGATACTCGCCATGCTACTCAGCACATCCATGCTCTGTGCCAGTGTCGTGCGCGGAATCATGTCCATAGAGAATACGCGCAGGCCGCTCTTCTCCTTATCAATGTGACTGTTTAGGTCAAATCCTGGTTCAAATGGTGCATAAAAAGAGATAACCATGCAATCATCCTTGGCTTTGGCAAGCTCTGTCGCACTCGGAGGATCCGCACAGAAGATGACACTTGCGGCAGACAAGATCTGGTCACGGCTAGACTCATGAGGCGCTTTGAAGCCGATGCGATCACCCAAGCCAGATTCGCACATGACATGAAAGCCTTGCTTTTCAAGCTTTTTGATCGCAAGATCAGATATGGGACAGCGTGGGTCTTGGCTGGATTTGAGGTATCCTATGAGTTTCTTCATGGTTCTGGGCGCAAGTTATGGAATCTTTGAAATTCTATCATCCTGTCTGTTGGTCAGTTTTGTGGTTTCATTCATCGATTTAATCGGTCACTTTGAAGAAGAGCGCTATCTTCAGTTGTAACGCAGCAGCATATCAATCGTCTGCCTTGTAGAAATGAGCCCAAAAGACTTTTCACAGTTTGTCAACTCACGGAAGGAGAAGTTCTTTCGCTATGCCTTGAGTTATCTCCAGACTCCTGCAAAGGCAGAGGATGCGGTCCAAGACATCTTGATGAAGCTGTGGGAAAGATGTCAAGCTTCAGGTGCTCCAGAAAATATGGAAGCCTGGTGTATCAGATGCCTGAGAAATCGAGCACTAGATATCTTGAAGTCAAAGGCAAATAGAAATGGCAGTCTCGATGCTGTAGTGGGTGTGCAGAGCGCAGATAATGTCTCCAAACGCCTTGAACAAAGAGACATCATCAGTCGCCTGTCAGAGCTGATGGATCAGCTGCCGGATAAACAAAAAGAAATCTTCCGATTGCGTGAATTCATGATGTATAGCAATCAGGAGATCCAAAAAATAATGGGATTGAATGCGACGGATGTTAAAGTCAATCTCTACAGGGCACGAATGAAGATGAGAGAAGCATTACAATCAACGATCAACTATGGAGTCCATGATGGATGATATGATACAGAAGTATTGGACTGGTGAGACGAATATCCAAGAGGAGCTTTCGCTCAAAAAGGACGCTCCCTATCGACAAGATGAAGATCAGGAGTACTTCAAGCTCTTGTCGGACTTCAATGCCATTGAGCCTTCGGAAAATATGCTTCAGCCTCTATGGAATGAAGTGGAAAAACCAAAGACCACTAAAGTCACTAGACTCAGACCTAAGACTTGGCTGCGTGCAGCTTCTATGGTTGTCGCTATATCTCTAGCCGGATGGTATTGGCAATCACAGCACAGCGCACGGAGCTACACAGACACGGAAGTAAGACTCGCCTATGAGCAGACCAAACTCTCTCTCGCAGTCTTATCAAATAAATTGAATAACAATGCCCAATTGAGTACTCAGAATTTGGCAAAATTTTCCTCCACACAAAAAAGAATTCAAAAATGAATACACTATTGAAAAAATCATCAGCATTGGTTCTAGCAATCATGCTCAGTATGCCAGCCATTTTTGCGCAAAGCAAAGCCGTCCAAAACATCTTTGATAAATATGAACTGGACGAGAATTTCACTAGAGTTAGTGTCTCTCAACAAATGTTTGACCTCTTCATCGAGCTTGACAGTGAAAATGAAGTAGAGCAAGAAGTCCTAGATGCTATCGCAAAGCTTGAGGGTCTCAAAGTTCTCTTCAGAGATGACCAGAATGGGATGCCACTTTTCAAAGAAAGTCTGACGGCAGTCAAGGGCGCAGGATACGAAGAGCTCATGTCAGTCGATGACAAGCAAGAGCGCGTGAGATTTATGATCAAAAGAGATGGAAAGCAGATCTCTGAGCTTCTCATGGTCATGGGCGGCAGCAATGAATTTGCCATCATGACTCTCTTCGGTGAGATCGATCTCAAGGCGATTTCTAAGATGGCGAGAGTCATGGAGATCAGAGGTCTGGAGAGACTGGAAAGTATCGGAAAAGAGTAGGATAGCACAGAGCAGATCTTGTGAAAAAAATACTGTTTTGTATATGCATCAGCCTATCAGCGATCGGACTCTGGTCCGATCAGCTGATGGCACAGAGTCAAGTCTTTGAGTCGATCAAAGAGCAGCGGATGGGGCATATGCCATTGTACCTCTATCCGAGTACGCTGCGCATGGTCAACTTCTCCAATGACGCAGACTTCAACAAGCTCACAGATGAGATTGAGCACATTGCCTTTATCAGACTATCTGACAGGAAGGTGGATGGTGTGAAGCTGGATAGTATAAGAAGACTGATGATCGAACAAGAAGGATTTGAAGAGTGTCTGAGCATGTCTGGCGGTGCTCAGGATTTTCACATCCTTTGTCGAAAAAAGAAGCATGAGAAGATTATCATTGGCAGCTTTGATGGTGAGTACTTTATCTCACAATTCATGGGAAATATCAATATCTTAAGACTTGCCAAAGTCTACGCCAATATCGCTCAAGATCCGGTGATGCAAGAGTTGGGATTCAAAGACATTTTTGCTCTCAGATCAAAGCAGCAAGGTCAAAATGACCCTGAAGAGCCTGCCATTCAAGATCAAGCCCCTGATCAAGAGCCCTTTGATCAATGAGTGAAATTGTACTCAAGACTTCAGCTCTCAGAAAACAATATCGTCGAGTCACGGCCTTAGAAGGTTTGGATCTCGAGATAGAACGGGGTATGATCTTCGGACTACTTGGGCCTAATGGTAGTGGAAAAACCACTACGCTAGGTATGCTGCTCAATGTGCTCAAACCAACGAGTGGAAGCTATGAGTGGTTTGGTCAAACACCACGTGCAGAGCTAAGACGAAATATCGGAGCCATACTTGAGCATCCTTGCTTTTATCCATATATGTCAGCCTATCAAAATCTTCAGGTAGCTGCAGAGATCAAAGAGACCAGTCATGATCGGATCGATAAAGTGCTGGATCTTGTAGGTCTCTATGAACGAAGGCACGACGCCTTCAAGACCTATAGTCTTGGGATGAAGCAACGCTTGGCCATTGCCTCTGCTCTGATTTCAGATCCAGAAGTACTGATCCTGGATGAGCCGACCAATGGTCTAGATCCTAAAGGAATCGTTCAGATAAGACAGCTGATCACAGATATTGCTCGGATGGGTAAGACCATTATCCTGGCCAGCCATTTGCTTGATGAGGTGCAGAAGGTCTGTACTCACTTCATGGTGCTCCAAAAAGGAAAGAAGCTCTATCAAGGGAGCGTGGGTGAGGCTTTGGATGGTCAATCCGTGATCGAGATCGCGTCAGAAGATATGTCTGCACTGAGGTCATATTTAGAAGAGCGCTTTGGCTCTAGCAATATTTCATCGACCACCTCTTACATAGAAATAAAGCAGTCGGGAGACATCAATCCTGCTGCACTCAATGTACAGTTGTATCAATCGGGTATCAGCCTCACTCATCTTGTGAAACGAGGAGGAAGCCTTGAGCAAGAATTCCTCAAAATTCTTGATGAGCATGAATAGGTTGATCAAGATAGAGTGGTACAAGCTGAAGTCCTTCAAGGGCTTTTGGATCTTTGCAGGCATCTATGCTGTGGCAATATTTGGACTCGTGATTGGAGCACGCAGTTTGCTGCTTTTTTTCAAGAATCAGGGTGCAGAATTTAGAGGACTTGATCCCACGATGTTTCCCATTTTTGACTTGCAGGATGTCTGGCAAAATATGGCCTATCTTTCCTCGGTATTCAAGCTGTTTTTAGGCTGCATCGTAGTGACCATCGTCGCCAATGAAATTCGCAATCGTACACTCCGTCAGAATATTATTGACGGTCAGAGCATCGGAGAATACCTCAAGGGAAAGCTGCTGTTCAATGGCGTCATGGCTGCATTTTCTAGTGTGGTTGTATTCCTTGTGGCACTTACTGCAGGATTGCTTTATTCCCGAGTACAAGGTCTCCACTACATCCTCGAAGGACTCCAATTTGTGGGAGGTCATTTCATCATCATATTTGGTTACTTGGCATTTTGCCTGATGTTGACACTGCTTTTTCCGAGACCGGGATTTTTGATTATTGGGCTTGCGATTTACACCTATATGTTCGAGCCCTTGCTCAGTCTATTTTTAAGTCATTATGAGAATCTTTCTCAGTTTTGGCGGCAAGTGGCTGAAATATTGCCTGTAACTGCCATCAATAGAGTTGTGACTCAGCCATTTGGCAAGTACTTCCTTCAAGAAATTCAAGATTTTGTGAGTTGGCAAAGAGTCATTGTGGCTTTGATCTGGTCGACGGTATTTATTCTACTCTCATACCTGCTTCTCAAGAAAAAAGACTGGTAATTCACAGGCGGCGATCTACCTTCGCAGCATGAATAGATCCTATTTTGCCGGCATTATGTTGGTGTTGTTTTCGATGCCACTGTTTTGTCAAGATTATCCGATCACGGATCGCTCTTTTGCCTATGCCACCGCGGGTACATTGGACAAGTCCAAGGGGCAGATTGAGTACGGATATTTTCAGCTGCACGACCTTGGTCTCAGTCAACTCGATCTGGCAGGAAATACTGTGTTAGCCCGATATGGCTTGTTGAAGTCGGTGGAGCTAAGAGCACGCATCGGTCATCGCAAGTTTTACATTCAGGAATCGGATATCAGCAACCTATTGAGCGAAGTTGCTCCGGTACAGTTGTCCACCAAGATTGCTTTGATTCCTGAGGGTAGATTTATGCCAGCGATCAGTACGCTCCTTGAGTTTGATATACCTGGAGCTCGGAGTGAGGGCTTTCGCCCAAATGACTTAAATGTCACTGGTCGCATCATCGCCGAGAAGTATATCAACGACATCTTCATCGTAGGTGCCAATTTGGGCTACACCAAAGGAGATGGAGATCTATCGAGCCTTAACTATTCTCTCAGTACGCGAATCGCTGTGATGGATGAAATCGCTGTTTATCTCGAGTTTTTTGGCAATGACTTCAATCTAGACATTCCCACTACGAACTATGCAGGCGGTGCCCTCGAGTTTTGGTTGCTGGGCGATCTTGTACTCGACTTTGCCTATGGCTGGGGCGTGTCTGAGATTCGAGATAGGAACTATTGGAGTGTCGGACTTTCTTTTTTGATGGACTAAGTCCAATTGATGCCGATCACTATTTTCGCGAAAGCGATAAAATCCAGATATGCAAACAGGACAACGATACAAATTGTGGCACACGGTGCGCTGGACATGGAGATCCATTGTATTCTTTATATGCTGGGCAGCCTTGCCTATAGTCATTCATGCTCTCACTGATTGGCATTGGATGCACATACCTTGGCAGCCGCTGTCATTGATTGGTATTGCCGTAGCTTTTTATCTCGGCTTCAAGAACAATTCGAGCTATGACAGACTCTGGGAAGCTCGGAAGATATGGGGTGGTATCGTCAACGCTTCAAGGTCATTTACCGTGATGGCAAGAGATCATATTTCCAATAGTCACCGAGAGCTTCCACTATCCGAAGGAGAACTACAGAGCATCACCAAAAGACTGGTCCATCGCCACGTGGCTTGGCTCAGATGTTTTGCCCTAGAGCTGCGCAAGCTCAAGCCTTGGGAGCACAATGCGAGCAATGATCAGTACTACCGCGAGGTATTTGGCTCGGAGTACAAGGAAGAAAAGTTAGACGTAATCAAATCCTATTTAAGTCAAGCAGACTTTGATTACATCAAGACCAAAGGCAACCGCAGTAGCCATCTTCTCAGTCTGCAATCTAGAGAGTTAGCAGCATTGAGAGCAGAAAATACTTTGGAGCATTTCCGTCATCTGCAGATGCAAAACATGATCACCGAATTTTACACGCTACAGGGCAAAGCCGAGCGTATTAAGAACTTTCCATTTCCACGACAGTACTCGTCAGTGAACCACTATTTCGTCAAGATTTTTATCATTCTACTTCCTTTCGGAATGCTTGATGTATTTACCGTTGGCGGAGAGCACAGCTTCATGCTTTGGCTGGCCATTCCCTTTTCTGCCCTCTGCTCTTGGGTCTTCTGGTTGATGGATAAGATCGGAGACTTTTCGGAAAATCCATTCGAAGGTCTTTTCAATGATGTGCCGATCAGCAGCATGGCAGTAGGTATCGAGAGAGATATCCGACAGATGCTCGATGAGACTGACTTGCCAGATCCAGTGCAGCCGAGCAGTGATATGTCGATCTTATTATAGTTTGAGAGTTGATAGTTTCTCCATGCCTAAATAGGGTGGACAGAAGAATCTGACAAAATCTTCATATGTTTCTCGTGCGCCTTCTGGCGCCGAGTAACTCTAAAGATTAATTTGTTGCTTGGAAGAACTTCTTCCTAGAAAAGCTGGTGCCAGGAGTCGCACGGCAAACACGATTGGCGCACAGCAAATAAGCCGAATTGGCTTCTGCTCAAATCCAAAATCCAAAATCCAAAATCCAAAATCAAAAATCAAAAATCCCTCTTCCACTCCTCACGCATCTCCTCAATCTGACCGTTGATCCAACTCTGGGCTTGAGCCATCATCTCTTCTGGTGTAGAAGGAGCAATGCTTTGGCCAAATCTTACCTTGCACTGCGTCTCATCTCGCCTTCCAAACTGTTTATTAAAATGCACTAGAAAAGGATCCTCATGCGTCCAGTAGTCTTCTCGTACCTTATAGTCAATGGCCATCGGGAACACAGGCACATTGTGCTCGGCCGCAGCTCTGAAGGAACCAATGTGAAAGCGGATGGTGAGATCCTCAGCATGCGTCTTTCCTTCAGGGAATAGCACCACGCTCTCACCACGCTTGAATGCCGCTTCTATGGCTTGAAGAGTGGCTGCTCGACTTCGGCGATTTTCCTTATCGACGAAGATGATACCCGTCGCCTTGGATCCTCGACCGACAAGAGGGTAGTGCTCGACATCGGCTCGCGAGACAGGACTAGCTCTCACATCTTGTAGCAGTACGATGGGGTCGATACTAGATCGGTGATTGCTCACGTAGAGATGTTGCCCCTGTGGCACCTGACCCTTCTTGTCGATGCGAAACTTGTAGATGCCGCTGATCGCTTTATTGGCCCACTCTTGACGAATGTCCATCCCTTTCTGGAGGGGCTTTTTATTGAAGTAGGCATTGATGAGTACGCGAAAGACAATCGTAGCCGTGAAGAGCCCAAATCGTATAAATCGTCCGTAAACTCGGAGTTTTTCTCTGAATGTCATAATCACTGAATCTAGCACAAAGATATTTTGGCGAAAGCCTAATTCGTCTACTCAAAATAGATTCGTCGAGTATCAATCATCGCTCATCGAGAAATACTGACCTTTAGGAATCAATCTGCACCGCTTGCGTTGTAGAAGCTGAACAAACCAAACAAAGTAGAATGCGATACTTACTCTTACTCCTCATTCCTGTCCTCATCATCTTCTGGGTGATCAATCTGTACAATAAACTCGTGCGCAAGCGCTCAATGAGCGAAGAAGCTTGGGCTGGCATTGATGTACAGCTGAAGAAGCGCTATGACCTCATACCCAATCTGATCGAGACTGTCAAAGGATATGCTTCCCACGAAAAGGATACTTTGAATGCTGTGATCGAAGCGCGAAACCAAGCACAATCTGCAGGCAATGTGAAGGCACAAGAATCTGCCGAGAAACAACTCAATAGCGCTCTTGCCAATGTATTTGCCCTGAGTGAAGCTTATCCGGATCTCAAAGCAAATCAGTCATTCGTCAATTTGCAAAATCAGCTGACAGGTATAGAATCTGATATTGAGAAGGCAAGAAGATACTACAATGCCACGGTAAGAGAGCTCAACATTGCCATAGAGTCTTTCCCAAGCAATATGCTTGCCGGTCCATTTGGATTTGAGCAGCAAGACTACTTTGAGATCGAGAACGAGTCCGAGAGAGCCAATCCTCAAGTGAAGTTCTAAGTAGAGCATGAGAATACCCCAAAATCGTATCATGAGAGCTCTGCTGTCGATCATCATCTGGATGGGCCTCGGACTGAGCACAGAGATCGCTGCACAGACAGAGGCTGAGCGCATCACAGATTATCATGTCGATCTCACGGTCAATACAGATCGCTCCATCGACGTGATCGAAAAGATACGAGTCTATGCCAATGGACGTCGGATCCGAAGAGGTATCACGAGGAATTTTCCTCTACACCGTGATATCAAAGGCCAGCGTACCAAGGTGCACTACAAGATCAACTCGATCACCAGGGATGGTAAGCAGGAGCCATATCTCACGAAGAAGGTTTCTTCGGATCTCGTGCTCTATCTGGGACAGTCAGATTACTTTTTGCCGTCCGGCTATTTTGAGTATGAAATCAAGTACCGCGTCCCAGGTCAAGTTGTCATGTTTGACGACTATGACGAGATCTACTGGAATGTCATCGGCACAGGAGTGCAGTTTCCTATCGAAAACTCAAGTGCGACCATCCATCTGCCGCAGGGTACATCTATACTTCAGCAAGCGGCTTACTCTGGTGTCTACGGGAGTACTGGTAATGAGCTGACAGCTGTAGAGTCTACAGATAGATCAGTCATCAAGTACAGGGCAGATCGAGCCTTACGGCCAAATGAAGGGATGACAGTCGCTGTAGGATTTGACAAAGGCATCGTCAGTCCGCCAAGTTGGTTTCATCGATTTGGTAGTTTATTGGTGCTGATTCTTACCGGTGTCGGTATGCTGGGATATTTCATCTATACCTGGTTTCGCTATGGGATAGATCCTCCCACGCCTCCTGCGACCGTAGGTTTCCATCCGCCAGATGATCTCAGCGCCGGATCCATGAGCTACATACTCTCAGAGGGCTACAAATCTCGATCATTGACCGCAGCCATCATATCACTTGCTGTGAAAGGATATCTCAAGATCAGTTCGATGGAGAAGGGCAGCATTCTGGGCAAGTCCAAGTTGTACACCTTGACCAAACTCAAGAAAGCTGATCGTTCGCTGCCAGATGAAGAATACTATATCCAGGCAAATGTCTTTGGCAAGAAAAATCAAGTCACTTTTGATGGCGACTACAATTCCAAAGTAGCAGGTGCTACTGCGAGTCATCGCAATGCACTGGTTGCAGAGCACGATGAATTTGTCAAGGAAGGGAATAACTTGCAGTACATTGCCTTACCGATTTTGCTATCCATAGGTGCTGTGGGGCTGAGCTACTTCTTATCGACGCGATTTGGTGTAGGAGAGTATGCTACGATCAAGTCGCTCGCCATCTTCGGAGCCTGTGCCCTCATAGCCATCATCATCTATCGATGGCTGATCATACAGCCCACGAGAGAGAAGCTCAAGTTGCAGTCGGAGATCAAAGGCTTTCAGATGTATCTGGAGATGGCAGAAAAGGATCGGATGAATCTCCTCAATCCTCCAGATATGACGCCAGAGCACTTCGAGGAGATGCTTCCCTATGCTTATGCTCTGGGTGTCGAGCACAAATGGTCCAGTACATTCAAGTCCGTACTGGACAAAGCAGGCTATAGGCCACAGTGGAACAGCGGTCGCTCGTACTATTATTTGGGCAATTTTCATCGGGATGTCAATTCAGACATCCGCACCACCTCGACCAAGCCATCTTCTGATGGCGGCGGTGGCGGATTTTCCGGTAGTTTTGGCGGTGGATTCTCTGGCGGCGGCGGCGGCGGAGGAGGCGTCGGTGGATGGTAGCTCAACTAGCTTCGTGTCAATATGACAATAAATCCGGCCAGCGACTTGCATTTCTGTGCTGAGATGAGCTATATTCATCAGCAGAAACCAAGCCTCTATGAAACTGCAGCACCTTCCTACGAGACTGTTCTGTCTGATCGCAATGCTCATTTTAGCGAAAGCCCATCTATCCTCACAGCAAGTCATGTTACAGGGATGGTACTGGGACTACCCCAAGACCGATGCAGGATACAGCTGGGCAGATACGCTCAATCTCAAAGCCACAGAGCTAGCAGAAGCCGGATATACTCATGTCTGGTTTCCTCCTCATGCAATCGCCTCGTCAGGACAAGGAAGCAATGGCTACGATCCCAAGGATCTCTTCATCGGCAACGAGACCAGTGGTCTGGGGACTAGAGTCGCTCTGGACAATATGGTCGACGCTCTATCAGCGGCAGGGATCGATCCAGTCGCAGATGTCATCTACAATCATCGCGATGGCGGCGCTCCAGAGAATAATGCAAGTGTCGAGGGCTGGATCGAAAACTTCAACAGTACCAAGTACTCCAATGGGGATCAGCCTTTCCCTTCTGACAGATTTAGAAATATATTGCCGATAGGCACTGGTACGAGCAATGGAGCGGGTGAGTATTATATCAAGATTTCTAGTCCTAGCAATCATCCAGACTTTCATGGGGATGGCTACAAGCTATACATTCAGACCAGCAAGGTGGGATTTCAAGGTCAGCCAGAAGACATGGAAAGTGAACCCAATGGCGGTGGAGACTGTGGTCAGGGCTTTGATGATGTCCAGCTAGGTGTCGATCTGCTGGCCAATGTGGATGGCAGTGGGTGTACAGTCGATGAGTTTCGACTTACGCTAAGTGCTGCAGATTTCAACGCATCCGATACGATACAGATTTACTTGACCAATACTTCTGGCGGCTACTCAGATCATCGCATCTACGGCATCTGGAGCACGAGTGCCAATGCCGATGTCGTCGGAGATCTTCGGTATCAGACCTATACGGACTTCACAGACTGCGCGAGCGGCCGCGGAGGCATGACAGGAGCCAATTTTCGACCCAATGGCAATCCCACTTGCCTCTGTGGTGATCTGGATTACATGTGGTTTTTCTATGACTATGATCATTCTGTGAGTTCTACGACGGATACTTTGATCGCCTACACAGAGTGGAATTGGGATAGCTTGGCAGTACGCGGATTGCGTATGGACGCGATCAAGCACTTTCCTGCCAGCTTTGTCAGCGATATGCTCAATCGTATGCACGCTGTAGGCAAAGATCCATCACTAGTGGTGGGAGAGTGGTTTAGCACCAATATCGCTGAGCTCAATGGATGGCTCGACGATGTGATCGCCGGTCTGGATCCCGGAACGGCTGCAGCGATTACGCCAAAGATCTTCGATTTCAATCTCCGAGAAAATCTGAGACAAGCTTGCGATCAGTTTGGCTACGATGCGCGGAATCTTTTTACAAGCGGTCTGCATGATGCTGGTGGGCGATCAGGATTCAACATCGTCACTTTTGTCAATAATCATGACTTCAGAGATAGCAGTGGCTTCAATGCCCTGGTGCGCAATGATCCGATCTTAGCCTATGCCTACATCTTGACGAATAATCAGCTTGGTGTTCCCTCTGTATTTTATCCTGACTACTACGACTGGGAGAGCTCTTCTCAGAATCCGATTGCCGGAGGTGCAAGTAGCAATACTACTGGCTTGAAGGCTGAGATTGATCTGCTCATTGCTGCATTGCAGGAGTTCATAGATGGAGCAGGGAGTGTGGATTATTTGAGCAGAGTCGGCACTCCATATGCACAGACATTCCACAACGGATTTGACAATACGACTGTGATCTATCAGCTGAGTGGATCCACCTATGGAGAGGAGGTGGTCGTTGCGATCAATTTTGCTGGAGACACGCTGGACATCACACAAGGACTCAATATGACCAATCTCTCTGTAGGAGATACACTGGTTGATGTGCTGGTGCGATCGGATAGCCTGATGACAGTGGTCGATGCATCCAATTCGATCAGGTTTCAGTTGCCTCCAAGGAGCTACACTGTTTTTGTCAAGGATGGATTTGTGCTGGATCCGTGTGCAGTGGAATTTCTTGATGTGCCAGGAGCCATAGCGAGTGGTATTTATCGCGCCAAGATAGGGGTGAGTTCAGATGGGATGGTGCTCTCGGGCTTTTCGGTGGTGATGGAAGCTGGTAGTTACGTAGAACTAAATGAAGGGTTTGTGGTAGATAGTGCGGCTGTGTTTGAGGCCATCATAGAGGCTTGTCAGTAGCATGCGTATGCGCTATGCTTCATGTTATACCTATGTGTCTTACTTGAGGCTTTCGCCCAAATGTGCTTTGCAATTTTCGATGACATTCAGAACAGAAATATGTCATTCAGAACAAATGTTCTAGAATCGATCCAAAGCTGATTTTGAGGAAGTTGCTCCCAGAGAGGAGGCATTTTGTCTCTAAGGAGTTTCTGGTCAGAACAATACATATACATATATGTCAATATGTGTAATATGTAGATTTAGAAGGGATTCAATCCCGAATGTCATTCAGAACATAGTCTTCAAATATTTTGGCATTCTGTTAGATTCTTGTCATTTTTGACTCCAGTAAACCTCAACACTGCCCATGAATCAGTGGAATCGAACTGCCTTAGGTTCGTCTTGCCTTATTTGGTTGACACCCGTCGACCTAGTGTCCCTGACTCATTTTTCAAAATTTTACGCGAATCATACAGGGCTTGGCACATCTGCCAAGCTTTCTGGTATATGCCATATGCCAACCCCTCAATACACTCAATTGCCATGACGAATTCCAATTATCTCAAGTCAACGCTCCTTGCCCTTTTGTTCTCGTGCTGCTGCATTGTGAACAGCTTGCATGCTCAGGTCATCTCCAACACGGAGGACACTTGCTACACAGAAGGCCAAGCGCCGATCGTGATCCATCCCAACTTCACCCTTGTCGGTGGAAGTCAGTACGGAAATGGATATATCGAGTTTGATATCACCAATAGCAATGCCTTTGACCAGTTAGCCATGTTTAGCGATCCCAATCCCAATGCAGTCGGAGCGATCTCAGTGATGGGTAATGCCGTTCTGATTGGTAATGGCACAGGCACTGACATCATCGGCTCGATCGATGCAGTCCAAAATGGTATGAATGGCAATGATCTCCGCATCAATTTCAGCTCCAACTTTACCAATCCATCCTTTGAGATGGGCCTCATGGGCTGGACGGTGTCGGATACACGCGTAGATCTTGGAGACACCGGTATTGCGGGATTTGTCACACCTGAGACTGGCACCTATCCCGGCAATACGACTAACCAGGATAACAATGTCCCGCAGTTTTTTTCATACAGTCATGCACTTGACAACTCTCAATCCACAGATGGCAATACTTCTTTGAGATTGTTTAATAATGGTACCACACGATTTGGTTGTGATGTGGTACATGGTGGCTATGCGCATAGTGATGTCTTTCAAGCACAAGCTGGCGATATGTTGAGATTTGATTGGAGAGCGATCAATGGCAGTGATTGGTATGATGTCTTTGGTTATCTATTGAATGTCAATACAGGAGCTACGACGATCACATTGGATCAATTTGGTGCTTCGTCTGCGTGGACTACCCAGTCCGTCAATGTCCCTACCACAGGTGATTACAGATTCGTCTTCGTTTCAGGGACCTATGACAGGACTTGTGGATTGGCTGCTGGAGCCTCATTGTATATCGACAATTTTGAGGTCTTTGGAGACAATGTCAATGACATGATCATCTCTAGTATCGCACAGCACGTCACTTACGAGCAGTCTTGTGCGATGAGCACAGACACGCGAGATCTCACGGTCACTGTCGAGAATGGGGACGCATCCGATATGGCATCTGTCATGTCAGAGATCGCTATCAAAGCCATTGCTCCAGTCATTACCTGTCCATCGACAGTCATGGAGAGTAATATCATGGGGACCTGTATGAGTGGTCCCGTCACGTTCATGGCGACCGCTACTGATGACTGTCCCGTGACTTTTAGTTACAGCCCAGCTTCGGGTAGCAGCTTTCCCATTGGTACCACTACGGTGACTGCCACGGCGACAGATAGCTATGGAGAGAGCTCGACATGCACATTCGAGGTGGTGGTGAGTGATTCTGACCCTCCGGTTTTCACATCCTGCAATGCAGGATTTACCATTGATGTATTTACCAATGAGTGTGAGACTAGCGTCCTCTGGCCAGTGCCAGAAGCGACAGACTGTAGTGGTGATGTGACCATCACACAGATATCGGGCATCGCACAAGGAAGTATACAGGACACTGGAAGCTATGAGATAATGTATGAGGCTACAGATGCCTCCGGCAATGCTGATACCTGCACATTCACCATCATGGTGATTGATACAGAAGATCCTGTGATTGTCAATTGCCCATTTGAGCAGCAGACGATCCTTGCAGATGAAGATTGTATGGCGAGCCTGCCAGACTATACGCTGGAGTTTCAGGCCATGGACAATTGTGAACTTAGTTGGACGCAGGATCCTCCAGCTATGACCATGCTCGAGGGAGGAACTCTGGATACAGTGACTGTCACCGCTACAGATGATGCAGGGAATATGAGTTCTTGCAGCTTTGAGGTTTTCGTCGTAGACACAGTAGCCCCTGAGCTCACTTGCCCGGCTGATATCAATCAGTCGGTAGATCCAGGTATGTGCGGTGCTGTGATCGAGTTTGATGATCCTGAACCGATGGACAATTGTGACTTGGACCTCGGAGGCGGAGGTGGTGGAATGCCTTTCAACTTTTCTACAGGAGGAGCCACAGGCAGATTAGGTCCTACACAGGGCCAGCTTGATGCGGCCTATGCAGGCACCAATCTCGATGGCAATGTCACTTCCATGGCTGGTATTCAACTTTGGACAGTACCAGCGACTGGTCTGTATCAGATTCAAGCATTCGGTGCGCAAGGTGGCGATGTAGGAGGTCTGGGAGCGAGTATTTCCGGTGAGTTCAATCTCACAGCTGGTGAGGTGCTCCAAATTCTGGTAGGACAAGCTGGTTCTACGATGGACAACAGCCATGGAAGTGGTGGAGGAGGAAGCTTCGTTGTGACTCAGATAGGTAATAATCCACTTGTCGTCGCAGGTGGCGGTGGTGGACATGGAAAGGGAATACCAGGAATTAACGGATTCTCTGATGGTGCCGTCGGTACTGCAGGTCAGTCTCCTACTAATGTAGGAGGAGGATTTGGTGATGGTCCAGGTGGTATCAATGGTGGTGGAGGAGCTGCAGCCAGTGGGACGAATGGGGGAACTGCAACGACAAACGGAGATCCTTCATCCGGAAGTACTTGGGCGAGTGGAGGAGGTGGCTTCTTGACGAATGGTGGTAATTATCGCAATAATACCCTTCAAGGCGGACAGGCGTTCGTGAATGGCGGTGTAGGAGGTGAGGCAGGTCCCGGTACAAATGCCCCAGGTGGTTTTGGTGGTGGCGGAGGAGCTGGTGATAGAGGTGCAGGTGGTGGAGGCTACTCAGGTGGTGGCGGAGCGACCGATAATAATGAAGGCGGCGGCGGCGGCGGTTCTTTTAATGGAGGAACCAATCCTATGGCTATGGCTGGCGTGAACATGGGTGATGGACAGGTGATCATTACACCTTTGACTGTGGACATGTCTCAAGCAGGCTTGCGCCAAGTGGCAGGACTCCCTAGCGGATCTATGTTCCCAGTCGGTACGACCACCAATATCTTCGAGTTCTCTGATGCGCAAGGCAGTACAGATACCTGCTCTTTCACGATTACGATCACTGATGATGAAGATCCTACGATCAGCTGCACTGGTTTGACGACAGCGATTGGATCCAGTACAGGAGGAGATGGTGAGTGCTATGCGCAGTATGGATGGACGATTCCTACACCGATGGACAATTGTGGCCTTCAGAGCTACACTGTCAGATATACCAATCCTGATGGGACCATCGATGGCCCTCATCCGGCCTATGTCTTTGACCCTAATAATGGTGGGAACACTTCAGGTGGTCTAGATACCGCCAATCGCAACTTCGAGGTCGGTATGACGACTGTGACATACTTTGTTGAGGACTTTGCTGGAAATGTGGCTTCTTGCAGCTTCACAGTGACCGTCACAGACGACGAGAGACCCAGCTTTGATTACTGCCCCAATGACTTTATCGTCTCCAATAGCATCGATCAGTGTGGTGGTGTAGTCATGTGGTTTGATCCACAAGCAGAAGACAACTGTGGTGATGTCACAGTGGCAAGACTAGACGCAGGTCCAGCGCAAGGTACACAATGGGATGTAGGCACATACACAGTGACCTATATCGCTACGGATGGTACTACTGTACCTGACACATGTGAGTTCATGGTCACTGTCACGGATGATCAAGATCCGATGATCCTATGCCCGAGCAATACCGTGGTAGCAGAAGCTGATGCCGATATGTGCAACTGGACGAGTGGGCCGCAAGTGGATCCCAACTTCAGCGACGACAATTGTGACTTCACGATCACGCATGAGATCACAGGAGCGACCTCTGTTGCAGCCGGTACGGCAGGATCAGCGATGGGTACTGTATTCAATCTTGGTGTGAGCACCGTGTGCTACACAATTACTGAAGATGCCAATGGTATGCAAGTTGATTCTTGCTGCTTTGATGTGGAGGTGGTAGATGTGACGGCGCCGATCGTAGAATGTCCATCAGATACGGTCATTTATGCGCCGGATACAGCATGTCTTGCTTTATATGAGTATGAAGTCACTGCTGCTGATAGCTGTGATGGAGAGTCAGGTCCAGTTATGGATACTTCGATGTTTATGTTCACTGGTGCAGCACAGCAATATGTGGTGCCTGCTGGTGTTGCAGAACTCTTGATTGAGTCATGGGGTGCACAAGGCGCTGATGCGACAATTGGCGGAACTGGTGGAAATGGTGGATTTGCAACTGGTCTGCTTTCGGTTACACCAGGTGAAATAATCACGGTGAATGTCGGTGGCCAAAATGGTTTCAATGGGGGAGGAGCCGGTGGAACAAATGGCAATACAGTGTTCGGTGGAGCTCCTCAGGGTGACACCGGTGGAACTGGCGGAGGGGCCAGTGATGTTCGACAAGGCGGAGCAGGATTGGCAAATCGAGTATTAGTTGCCGGTGGTGGTGGCGGAGCAGGGCATAATGGTGTTTGGCCATCTTGTCAAGTGTCAGGTCCGGGTGGAAATGGCGGAGATGGTGGTGGCTTAACCGGTAGCACTGGAACCAATGGAGTCGGTACTCCTTGCAATTGTGCCGGCGGTGGTGGCGGAACAGGTTCCGCAGGCGATCAAATAGGAGGTGGTGGAGCTGGAGTTTATGCTGGAAACACCGCTTGTTTACGAGCTTCATGGATGATTGGTGGATCTGGTTCGCTCGGATTAGGTGGAAATGGGTCGACAGCCTTTCATAATGGAACCGGCGGCGGCGGCGGCGGCGGCGGCGGATACTTTGGTGGCGGATCAGGAGCAAATGGTTCGGACACGACCCCTGGCGGCGGCGGTGGTGGAGGATCTAGCTACGTTGGAGGTGTTACTGCTGGATCTACGGTGCCAGGAGTTCAGATGGGTGATGGTCTGGTCAGGATTATAGCGATTAGAACTCCAGGGGCGATTCAGATAGCAGGACTACCAAGTGGTTCTGCCTTCCCATTGGGGATTACTACGAATACATGGGCAATTACCGATTCTGCGGGAAATATTTCTGAATGCAGCTGGACTGTGACCGTACTTGATACAGTTGCTCCAGAAATTCAGTGTCCAGCTGACATCGTTGCAACTACGAGCATGGATACAACAGGAAATTGTGAAACTGTTGTGGATCTTACGCTACCTATAGTTTCTGACAATTGCCCTATTGAGCAATTTAATGTCAGTTACACAAACCCTGATGGAAGTATTGAAGGACCGCAGGATTTGACAACCCTATTCATTATCAATGGGGACTCAATTGTTCCTAGAAGCTATGCTTTAGGAATTACCACTGTCAGTTTCTACGTAGCTGATGCTTCTGGGAACTTTGATACCTGTTCCTATACCGTGACAGTCACAGACGACGAAGCACCAGTCTTTGTCAATTGCCCAGCGGACACGCTCGTCTTTGCAGGCGATCCAGATCTCTGTGGAGCTTTTGTGAACTGGAGTACGCCAATAGCAGAAGACAACTGCGCGATGGATACCGTGATTGAGACCACTGGTCTCAATGGTACTGAGCTCGGGATAGGTTTCCATACAGTGAGCTATACAGCGACAGATGCAGCAGGAAATGATACGACTTGCACCTTTGTGATCGAGGTGACGGATACGCAGATCCCACTCTTGACCTGCCCAAGTACAGTGATCAGAGATGCAGATAGCATGTGTGTATGGGTAGCGCCCATGGATCACTTGAGTCCATTGAATGACTTTGACAATTGTCCAGTAGATGTAGCGTATTTCTTGATCAGCGAAGCTGGAGATACACTAGGCATGGGCATGGATGATGCAAGTGGAGAAACCTTCCAGCTAGGTAGCACGCAAGTCTGCTACGTAGCGACAGAAAATACAGATCCAGATGGCAATGGCATGCTCAGTGATACATGTTGCTTCTGGGTAATTGTGGAGGACGTTCTTCCACCGATTTTCGAGTGCCCAGCGGACACCATTATTTATGCTCCAGATAGTGCTTGCGTGGCTTTATATATATACACAGGGCCAGAAGTGGCCGACAGTTGCAATGTTGATGGAACTGCCTCTATTGGCGGACCATTCAACTTTACGACTGCAGGTGCTCTAGGAAGAACAGGACCAACACAGGCGCAGATTGACGCAGCCTATGCTGGATCTGAGCTTGATGGAAATGTAATCATCACGACTCAAGGAATCCAAGAGTGGGTCGTACCTGCTACTGGTCTTTATCGTATAGAAGCCAGAGGTGCTCAAGGTGGAAATGACCTTTATATTCCCGGGCCATCTTCAGGTGGCCTAGGAGCTTCCCTAAGTGGAGAATTCAATCTGACTGCAGGTCAGGTACTCAATGTCCTAGTAGGTCAGCGAGGAGAAGATACCAGATCTGTGTCCGAAGATAATGCAGCTGCTGGTGGAGGAGGAGGAACGTTTGTTTGGGATGTCGCTTCCACTGCCAATCCACTTATTGCCGCCGGTGGTGGTGGTGGTGCTGGAAATCCAGATGTTTATGCTGGTATCGATGCTAGCTTGACAACGAATGGCAATGATGCCCAAGGCTTGACCAATGGTGGTATGGCCGGGAACGGCGGGCGAAACAATCTTGGTGGCATGAACTTCAGCTATTGGGCTGGTGGCGGTTCCGGTTGGCTTACTGATGGTACAGGTGGCCAAAACGCTACAGACTACTCTTTCACGGGAGCTGCTTTTGGCGGAGCAAATGGTGGAAGGACACCACTAAATGGTGGTGTTGGTGGCTTAAGATATAATGATGGTATTGATGAAGGTGGCGACGGGGGCTTCGGCGGCGGCGGCGGAGGCGGATCTGACAACATGGGATCTGGAGGTGGCGGTGGCTACTCCGGTGGCGGTGGAGCCAATGGTGATGGTAGCCCTGATTTTGATGGTGGCGGAGGTGGTTCCTTCAATGCTGGAACCAACCCAACGGGCACTGTGGATAATATGGGAGATGGTCTTGTCATCATCACGCCTCTCATGGTTTCAGATCTCATGACCGAGCAAACAAGTGGTCTACCGAGTGGGTCTTCTTATCCTGTAGGCACCACATTAAACACTTTTGTTGCTACTGACGCTGCAGGCAATATGGCCAGCTGTAGCTGGACAGTGACGGTGCTTGATACTGTAGCACCAGAGTTGACTTGTGCTTCAGATACAACTGTCATGGCTTCATTGGATACCAGCGGTAATTGTGGTTATGTACTAGAGTTACCTATTCCAGATGCCAGTGATAACTGTCCAATTACGCAGTTTTCAGTGGTCTATACCAATCCTAATGGATCTCAAGAGGGCCCACAAGATGTGGCAAGCTTATTCGCTATTACAGGGGATTCTATTGCCTTTAGATTCTTCGAGATTGGTACGACGAATGTTCTCTTTTATGCTGCGGATGGATCAGGCAACAGTGATACCTGCAGCTACAACGTTACAGTTACGGCAGATACAGCCAATGCGATGTTTAGCCCCAATCAGACCTCGATCTGTGCAGGAAATGGCGCAGGCTCACCAGGAGGTGGCCCCATACAACTAAATCCTGTCATGGAAGGTGGTGTCTGGACGGTAGATGGCTATGAAATCGGATGTACAGCACCTGACTGTCCGTATCCGTATACGCAATTTATGCTCGGAGGTTCGGCTGCTTCGCCGACGCTAGATATTATGGGAGCCAACACTGTAGGGAGCTACTTACTTTGCTATTCCTTCCCAGTCAGCGACTCAACTTGTGAAGCAGCCATGCATTGTGTCAGTATTCTCGTCATAGATGATGTCAACCCTACCATCCAGAATGATACAATCTGTCCTAGCAATTACAACATGACCAACATGTTTGTCACAAATGCACAGGGTGGTACAACAGAAGGAGGAGACTTTGCTATCATAGGTGGCTCAGGAGCAACAGCCATGGGACTCACTGTGCCTTTTTTGATTGGTGGAGATGAATTCGAGTTCACAGAATTTGGTACCTATAACATAAGATATACAGTAGGTACTCAAAACAGCTGCGAGGAAGAGTCATTCGCTTTACTGATTGTAGAAGACACAGAAGCCCCAGCCTTCGTCAACTGCCCTACAGACACACTTGTCTTTGCAGGTGATCCAGATCTCTGTGGAGCAAATGTTAACTGGAGTACTCCAGTGGCGGAGGACAACTGTGCGATGGATACAGTGATCGAGACCACTGGACTCAATGGTACTGAGCTAGGTATAGGTTTCCATACAGTAAGTTATACAGCGACAGATGTAGCAGGAAATGATACGACTTGCACCTTCGTGATCGAAGTGCTAGATACACAGGTACCTCTTTTGACCTGTCCAGGAAATCAGATTACCGCAGAAGCAGATAGCAATTGTCAGTGGATCGCACCAGCAGGCATATTGAGCTTGCTCAATGATTTTGACAATTGTCCAGTAGCTGTGACCTATGAGCTATTTGACACAGCGGGTATGTCTGTCGGCACTGGAATGGATGACGCAAGTCTTGACACATTCGAGTTAGGTACTACTCAGGTTTGCTATTACGCAATCGAAACCTCTGATCCTGACAACAACGGTATGCTTACAGATACGTGTTGCTTCCTAGTAGTAGTAGTAGACGTCACAGTTCCAGAAATCGTCTGTCCTGCCGATACCGTGGTGGTGGCAGATCTTGATACTTGTGGAGCAGTTGTGGAATTTGAAATGCCAGAGTTTTCTGACAATTGTTCAGCGCTTGGCGTCATGGGGGCTGATAGTCTCACGTTTACAGGAGCGGTAGAACAATATGTCATCCCTGATGATGTCTTTGAAATTACGATTGAGGCCAGAGGAGCTGCAGGCGGCGGTGGTATCGCTGGGCCTGGTGGTAGTGGAGCTCAGATCACTGGTACATTTGCAGTGACTCCGGGCCAAATTTTGAATGTAGTCGTTGGTCAACAAGGAGGAGAGCCCATTCCTCCTACATCTCCACAAGCTAGCTCTGGCGGTGGTGGTGGTTCATTCATCTATGATGCTGGAAATAATCTATTGATAGCTGCTGGTGGCGGTGGAGGACGATGCAATTATTTGCAGGGGGATCCACTTCATCCAGAGGCAGATGGTCAAGTGGGACCTGATGGAGGTATACAGGGAACATTTTCTGGAGGCTTCAACTTTGTTCCTGGTACCCCAGGAATGGGTGGTAATGGTGGAGTTGGTGGTCTAGTCTTTGGCTCTGCATCCTCAGGTGGAGGTGCAGGTTGGTTGAGTGATGGAGCTCCCCTTCCTTTTGGAGGATCTGGTTTGCCCACTTGGGCTGGAGGAACCGAAGTAAATACTTCAGGTGCTCCAGGAGGTCTCGGCGGCTTTGGCGGCGGTGGCGGCGGCGGCGCCTGGTTCGGCGGCGGCGGCGGCGGCGGCGGATACTCCGGTGGCGCAGGTGGAGATGATCCTGACCATGGCGGTGGAGGAGGTTCCTTCAACGCTGGTATGGATCCGATGAACGTCGGTGGTATCCAGATGGGTGACGGTCTTGTCATTATCAGGTATGCCATTGAAGGTGGCTCTATCGAGCAAATAGCTGGACTCGGCTCTGGAAGCTTCTTCCCAGTAGGAACTACCGAAAATATCTTTAGAGCTACTGACGAATCTGGAAATCAGAGTACTTGCAGCTTTACAGTGACAGTTCTTGATGAGCAAGATCCTATGATCGATTGCCCAGTGGATACAGCTATCATGACCAGTGCTGGAGATTTTGGCAATTGCGTTGCTCAGCTCAGTTGGCCACATCCTATCGGAATGGACAACTGCGAGATTACAGATTACAGCGTTCTATTCACAGACGCAGATGGCGCCATTGATGGACCATATGACGTGAGAAGTCTTCTTCAGAGCTACGAAGACACGATTATGACCAGAAATTTTGGCGTTGGGGTGTCGACTGTAGAGTACTTAGTGAGTGACCTTGCTGGAAATATTGCGACATGCAGTTTCACAGTTACTGTGACTGACGATGAAGCTCCAATATTCGTCAACTGCCCTACAGACACCCTCGTCTTTGGTAGCAATGTGGATCTCTGCGCGACCAATGTGAACTGGTCTACACCAGTAGCAACAGACAACTGTGCGATGGATACAGTGATCGAGACGACTGGTCTCAATGGCACCGATCTTCCGATCGGATTCCACACGATTAGCTACGAAGCGACGGATGAGGCAGGCAATGTGAGTACATGTACATTCATGGTTGAGATTATTGATACACAGATACCGCTGCTGACTTGTCCAGGAAACTTCCTAGAGCGTGAGACAGATCCAGATCTATGCTCTTGGACAGCGCCAGAGGGTACATTGAGCGTTTTGAATGACTTTGACAATTGTCCGATCGATGTGACGTATTACTTGATCAGTACGGCTGGTGATACACTAGCCACTGGTATGGATGATGCGAGTGGCGAGACATTTGAGCTTGACTCTACACAGGTATGCTATGTAGCTACTGAGAGCGATGATCCAGATAATAATGGAGTGCTCAGTGATACATGTTGCTTCTGGGTGATTGTATCTGACACGCAGGTACCAGAGATCTTCTGTCCGGGTGATACGATTATTTATGCTTCAGATACCGCTTGCCTTGCGCTCTATGACTATGAAGTGACTGGTACAGACAACTGTGATGGTGTCCTATCAGCCGTTGGAGGTGATACGACTACATTCATGTTTACTGGTGCGACTCAGCAGTATGTAGTGCCAGCAGGGGTGACGGAGGTTATGATCGAGGCTCTAGGCGCACAAGGAGGAGCTGGAAACAATGTGAGAGGAGGTCTTGGTGGTTATGCTTCTGGTTTACTCACTGTCACACCAGGTGAGGTGCTAGAAATCTATGTAGGCGAAAGCCCTGTAGGTCTAGCAGGAGGCTTCAATGGAGGAGGCTCAACTGGAAGTGGCTCGCCCCATGGAGCTGGTGGTGGTGCATCTGACGTACGTCAGGGAGGATCCACACTTATGGATAGAGTCATTGTCGCTGGAGGCGGAGGTGGAACTTGTCTCGCAGGCTTCGAAGGTGGAGCCGGAGGTGGACTGACAGGTGATGATGCAACAGCTGACCTTAGTATCGATAATGGAGCTGGAGGGACTTCATCTACAGGTGGCATAGGATCAATGGCAAATTCTTGTTGTTTAGCTGGAGATTTTGGTTTAGGAGGGAGTGATTGTGGAAACACGCGTTGCTCAGGCGGCGGCGGTGGCTGGTATGGCGGTGGCTCAGGCTGCGGCGGCGGTGGCGGTTCCTCATACATCGGTGGAGTAGCTGGAGGAATGACTACGACTGGAGTCCAAATGGGTAATGGTCTCGTAAGAATCATTACCATGGGCACGCAACAACTCGTGCAGACTGCAGGTCTACCAAGTGGCAGCTTCTTCCCACTAGGAGAAACTGTCAATACGTGGACGGCGACAGACGCATCTGGCAATGTGTCAGAGTGCAGCTGGACTGTGACAGTGGTGGATAGTACTACACCAGTTCTCGAGTGTCCAGCAGATGTTGTAGCATTTACGGCTGATGGCTCTTGTGACACACTGATAGAACTAGATCTACCAGTGGTGACAGATAACTGTCCGATTGGTGAGTTCTTGGTGACTTTCAGTAATCCTGACGGTACGGTTGACGGTCCTCAAAACTTGGGAGACTTCTTCTTGATCGGATCTGGTGCAGACTCGATAGTACCGCGCAACTTCGAGGTAGGTGTGACGATTGTGACATACTACGCAGCTGATGTATCGGGTAATGCTGACACTTGTACGTATACTGTGACTGTCCTTGATAATGTTGATCCCGTTTTCGTCAACTGCCCTACAGACACGCTGGTCTTCGGCAGTAATGTGGACCTCTGCGCGACCAATGTCAACTGGTCTACGCCGGTGGCAACAGACAACTGTGCAATGGATACAGTGATCGAGACAACTGGTCTCAATGGTACCGATCTTCCGATCGGGTTCCATACGATCACCTACGAAGCGACGGATGAGGCAGGCAACGTCAGTACTTGCACATTTGTGGTAGAGATCATTGATACGCAGATACCTCTGCTCACCTGCCCAGGAAACTTCCTAGAGCGTGAGACAGATCCTGATCTATGCTCTTGGACAGCACCAGAGGGCACATTGAGTGTCTTGAATGACTTTGACAATTGTCCGGTGGACGTGACATATTACCTGATCAGTACAGCTGGTGATACACTGGCTACTGGTATGGATGACGCAAGTGGCGAGACATTTGAGCTTGACTCTACGCAGGTATGCTATATAGCTACCGAGAGCGATGATCCAGATAATAATGGTGTGCTTAGTGACACTTGCTGCTTCTGGGTGATTGTATCTGATGTTCAAGTGCCAGAGATTTTCTGTCCAGGTGATACGATTATTTATGCTTCGGATACTGCTTGCAATGCACTCTATGAGTATGAGGTGACGGCATTCGACAATTGTGATGGAGACTTGAGTATTCTTGGAGGAGATGGAGATACCACAACCTTCATGTTTACTGGTGCTCCGCAGCAATATGTCGTTCCTAGTGGTGTGACAGAGATTTTGATAGAGGCTTGGGGTGCCCAAGGTGGTGATGGAAACTTTGGTTTTTTCGCCGAAGGTGGTCCAGGAGGTTTCGCTTCGGGATTGCTAGCCGTCACACCGGGCGAAGTGCTCGAGATATATGTTGGAGGTGAAGGAGAGACAAGAGCCATTACCACTGTTGGTGGTGGAGGCTTTAATGGAGGTGGAGATTCTCAAGCTAGATCAGGTGAGACCCGCGGAGCTGGTGGCGGAGCTAGTGACGTAAGACAAGGTGGTAACACATTGGTTGATCGAGTTCTAGTTGCTGCTGGTGGTGGTGGATCATGCGGTACGTCGGGAGGTGGAGTCGGTGGTGGCCTTATTGGCCAAGATGGATTTGACACAGGCTTTAATGAGAATGGCCTAGGTGGAACACAATCAGCTGGCGGATCTTCGAATGTTTCAGGTTTTGTAATAACACCTTCAGGATTTGGATTGGGAGGATCTACTGATGCATGTTGTACTGCTTCTGGTGGTGGAGGCGGCTGGTATGGTGGCGGAGCCGGATGCGCAGCAGGAGGTGGCTCGAGCTACATAGGCGGAGTCACCGGAGGTATGACGACTGCAGGAGCTCAAATGGGGAATGGCATGGTGAGAATTATTGCAATGTCTCCCGCACTGATACAAACTGCCGGTCTACCAAGTGGCAGCTTCTTCCCACTAGGGGAGACTGTCAATACGTGGACGGCAACAGACGCATCTGGCAATGTGTCAGAGTGCAGCTGGACTGTGACAGTCGTGGATACGACCACACCAGTACTCGAGTGTCCAGCAGATGTTGTAGCATTTACGGCTGATGGCTCTTGCGATACACTCATAGAACTAGATCTACCAGTGGTGACAGATAACTGTCCGATTGGTGAGTTCCTGGTGACTTTCAGCAATCCTGACGGTACAGTGGATGGTCCTCAAAACTTGGGAGACTTTTTCTCGATCGGTTCGGGTGCAGACTCAATCGTACCGCGCAACTTCGGTGTGGGTGTGACGACTGTGACTTACTACGCAGCGGATATATCTGGTAATGCTGATACTTGTACGTATACAGTAATTGTCATTGACAATGTAGCACCACGCTTCGTCAACTGTCCAGATACACTGACAGTGGGTGTAGATCCATTCCTATGTGAGATCTTACCGATCTGGAGTGCGCCTGTGGCTACGGACAATTGTGCCCTTGACACTGTCGTGCAAACGGCAGGGCCAACACCAGGTACAGAGCTGAGCCCTGGTCTCTATACTGTTACGTATACAGCAACAGATACGGCAGGTAATACTACATCATGCACATTCACCCTCGAGATCATCCAGATTGATGAGGTGGATGCGAGTACAGAGGACTTTAAGTCTTGTGCGCGATACAATCAGCAAACAGATCTGACCCAGAGCTTCATCGTGGGTACGACGACTCCTGGTGGACGCTTTGAGTGGGTCGGTGGAGCAGCTCCTGGTACCGGAGGTACGGGTAGCGATGCTTCTGTCGTGAGTGGAGATGTACTTGTGGCACAAGACAGCGGTACCTATGTGATCTACTATATCGTGGGAGATACGGCTAGTGATGTCAGCTGTGCGGATACGAGCATGTTTACCGTGCTTGTAGACTCACCGCCTGTGCTGACTTGTCCAGATGACGTGGAGGTAGAGAATGATCCTGGTGCGTGTGGTGCTCTTGTGGAGTATGACATGCCTACATTCTCAGACATCTGTCCTGATGGATTAATCTCTGTGGGAGGAAGCAGCAATGCCGGCAACATGCTTAGCATTACCAATGCCGCTGACACAGTGGCTGCGACTGGCTTTGGCTGTGGATTTTCCAATAGTCAAGTAGAGAATAGCTATTATTCTTTGATAGATCTAAGCGGATATTCTGATGACTTCGAATTGACAAATGTGAGATTTAAGTCTAGTGGATTTACCGTAGGTACGCAGTCGATCGATGCAAGGGTATATATCGTGAGTGATGTCAGTATGGAATGTTCTATTCCATTCAGTGACTTGACAGCGATTGCCTCAGGTAGCATTACCTACGGTCCTGCAGCACAGAATGATGATATAGTGATTCCAATGAGTGCGACCATACCAGCAAGTAGCTTTGTCTTGGTGGAGCTGAATGTGCTTCCATCAAGTGATTCTGGATGGCCATTGGGCGCTAATTTCAATGGATTTGTTTCAGGGACAACTTGGAATTCGAGTACGGTGGGAAGCTGCGGTTTCTCTAGTACTTCAGTGGATTGCTTCCCGAGTCAAGATCCTCCTACAATCATCACCTTCCTTGATGGCTCGTTGAGCGCGGAGGGTCCTGTGGAGCAGATTGCTGGACTGCCAAGTGGAAGTATATTCCCGGTAGGGGTGACTGAGAATGTCTTTTTGATCACCGACAGCTGTGGATATTCAGATACGTGTTCATTTACTGTCACGGTACTAGATACCGAGACGCCGATGATCACTTGTCCCGATGATGTCGGTCCTCTGACTACTGCTGATGGAAGCTGTGATACGATCTACTCTTGGACGCACCCAAGTCCTACAGACAACTGTGGACTAGAGGGATACACTGTGACATATACCAATCCAGATGGTACAATTGAAGGACCAATGGATATTTTCACTGGCGTACTTCAATTGACGGAGATGGGAGTGATCGACTCCATGCTCCCAGCGAGTAGACGCTTCACAGTAGGTACGACGACGATTGATTACTTGGTATATGATGCAGCAGGCAATAGTGCTGAGTGCAGCTTTACCGTCACCGTGGCCGATGAGGTAGCTCCGGAATTTGTCAACTGTCCAGATACATTGACAGTCGGTGTAGATCCATTCCTCTGTGAGATCTTACCGATCTGGAATACTCCTGTCGCTACTGACAATTGTGAGATGGATACTGTCCAGCAGATTGCTGGCCCTAGACCTGGCACGGAGCTAAGTCCGGGTATCTATAGTGTGACTTATTTGGCTACTGATATTGCAGGCAATCAGACGCTCTGCACATTCGTGCTTGAGGTGATCCAAATCGACGAGGTTGATGCGAGCACGCAAGACTTTGCTAGCTGTGAAGGCATCAATCGTCAAACAGATCTCACACAGGCCTTCATCGTAGGAACGACCACTCCTGGTGGACGTTTTGAATGGGTCGGTGGAGCAGCTCCAGGTACAGGTGGTACCGGTAGCGCTACATCGATCGTCAGTGGTGACGTGCTTGTTGCTGACGAGATTGGTACCTACGTGGTTTACTATATCGTCGGTGATACGGCTACTGAAGAAAGCTGTGCCGACTCTAGCATGTTTACTGTGACGATTGACGAGTCTCTGCCGACCATTACTGGCGTTGCTAATGACACGACAGTAGCCTGCGGAGATAGTATACCAGCAGTCGTAGATCCTGTCATTGATGACAACTGCCTATTGGTTGATGTTTCGTTCTTTGAGACGATTGATACACTTGACTGTGCCAATAGCTTCGTGATCACGCGCAACTGGATCGTCACTGATGGTGCTGGTAATAGCGCTAGTGCTTCTCAGACGATCACAGTACTCGATGAAGAAGCACCGATACCTAGCCCGGCAATGTTTGCAGATACGACTGTGGGCTGTGGAGATAGTATTCCAGCCGTACCAGTGGTCGACTGGGTAGACAACTGTGGAGACGAGGTCAACGTAGACTTCAGTGAGACCCTTGATAGTCTTACTGGTATCAATGACTTCCAGATCACACGGACTTGGATTGGTACAGATCTCTGTGGTAATAGTGACACTGTCGTGCAAATAGTGATCGTAGAAGATGTCTCTAATCCTACCATTACCTGTCCTCAGGATGTAGGACCACTCAGCACAGCTGATGGATCTTGCGATACACTTTACGAGTGGACGCATCCTACGCCAGAAGACGGTTGTGGGTTTGAGGCTTACTCCGTGAGCTACACCAATCCTGATGGAAGTATCGATGGCGCATTTGACATCTTCGCTGACCTCCAGTCAGGCAACTTGGCTGCATCGAGAAACTTTGAGATAGGAACGACGACGGTAAGCTATGTAGTGGTAGATCAGTCTGGTAATACAGCAGGCTGTAGCTTCACAGTGACCGTAGTGGATGATGTCAATCCAATCTTCGTGACTTGTCCAGATAGCATTATCATCGCGACCAATGCAGATGATTGTGATGCGACAGTGACATACAGCTTACCGACAGTAGATGATAATTGTGGAGTAGATAGCGTGATCTTGACGCAAGGTCTGACCAGTGGAGCGATCTTCCCACTCGGTGACACCTACGTAGAGTGGGTCGCATATGATGCTGCTGGCAATACTGATACCTGTGGATTCCTCGTGACGGTCCTTGACAATGACATGCCTACAGCAGTCTGTCAAGATCTAGTGATCTATCTGGATGAGAATGGCTCAGCAAGCATCACACCGGAGGATGTTGATGGTGGTAGCACAGAAAACTGTAGTCCAATCACGCTGAGCATTGATCTGGCCAACTTCGGTTGTGAAGGGGCTCCTGGTGTAGCAGGTGATCCTGTTGACCTTGTGATCAGCGGTGCTTTTGATGCGACACTCTCTGGTGGCCTACCAAAAGGAATTGAGCTTTATGCGGCTATCGACATTCCTGATCTTGGTATCTACGGTATAGGATCTGCTAACAACGGTGGTGGAACCGATGGAGAAGAGTTTAGCTTCCCATCAGTCTTTGTGCCTGCAGGCAGCTACATCTATGTCGTGAGTGAAGAGATGAGTTTCACAACCTGGTTTGGATCGACGCCGAGCTTCTTGTACTCGACTACTGCAATGTTGATCAATGGAGACGATGCAGTTGAACTGTTCAAGAATGGCTCAGTCCTAGATGTCTTTGGTGATGTCAATACCGACGGATCAGGTCAAGTCTGGGATTACTTAGATAGCTGGGCTTACAGAGTGAATAGCACTGGACCGGACGCCAGCTTTATGCCAGGTAACTGGACTTTTGCAGGAGCTAACGAGTGGGATGGTGAAGCCGATAATGCGAGTTCTGCTACTCCAATGCCTATCGGTACTCATGTATTCGTTCCAGGAATGAGTATTCCGCCGATGGGTGGTCTAGGTGAGAATAATGTGACATTGACAGTGACTGATGAGCATGGCAACAGTGCCGTCTGCGTGGCAGAAGTGACAGTCCTTGATACCATCGCTCCGACATTTACTTGTCCATTCAGTGATGTGGACAACGCGATCAATGTACCTGGTTGTGATGCGATCATGCCAGACCTTGTAAGCCTTGTGACTGATGCAGAAGACAACTGTAGCGTAGTCAGTATCGTGCAGACGCCACTAGCTGGTGTCAGCTTGAGTGATGAAGTAGGCAATGTGGTACTTGCAGAGGTGACAGTCACAGATCAGAGTGGTAATGAAACGACTTGTATCGTAGAGATTACTGTCGTCGATATCGAAGATCCATTCTTCCAGAATTGTCCTGGTCCATTGACCTTCGGTACTGATCCAGATCAGTGTGGAGCCTTGGTCAACTGGGCAGCACCAGTGGCCTTTGACAATTGTGATGAGGAACTCGATGTGACTCAGATCGCTGGACCGATCTCAGGTGACTTCCTAGAAGTGGATAGTACGTACACAGTGACCTATATGGCAGAAGATGCAGATGGCAACAGTGCCACTTGTACATTCACGATCGAGGTTCTCGATACTGAGTGCCCAGATTTTGTGACGACACTTCCATTGGATGAAGTTGTGACTTGCGATGCGATTCCAGAGCCCTTTGAGCTCAATCCTGCATGGCATACAGTGGACAACTGCACACCGTCAGAGGAGGTGGTAGATAGCTTCAGCCAGGATACATTTGATATCCTCTGCGCAAACACTTATACCCTCAAGCGAACTTGGTGGATCAGTGATGCCAGTGGTAATCAGTGCTTCCACATCCAGAAGCTCTTTGTGATCGATACAGTCGCGCCAGTCTTTGACGAAGCGCCAGACATCACGATCAGCTCTGAGGATAGTGGACACCCAGATAATACTGGATATCCTGACAATATCTTCGACAACTGTAGTGAAGAGGTCGATACGATCTTCCCAGATGGATTCCTAGGAATCATTCATGGACTCTCTACAGTGCCAGGCATTACGATGGAATTCAGTGACGACAGTACGCAGTGTGACGATCAGTCCATGTGCTGCTTCTACACTTATACCATCACACGTACTTGGGTATTGACCGATGAGTGCGCCAATAGCAGCAGCGATGTCCAGATTATCGAAGTGGAAGACGTGACAAGACCGACAGCTATCTGTCAAGACATTACAGTCTACCTGGATGAAAATGGAGAGGTAATCATCAGCTCCAACGATGTGAATGATGGAAGCTTCGACAATGCTGCTGAGGAAGAATTCCTCACATTCAGCATCAGTAAGAATCGCTTCACTTGTGACAATATCGGAGACAACGATGTCATCCTCACCGTCGTGGATCCTTGTGGAAATGAGGGCATCTGCGCCTCCGTGGTGACAGTGCTCGACACACTAGTACCTGTGCTAGAATGTCCTGCCAATATCACGATCACCTTGGATCCAGGTGAGTGCGAGACGATCCAGCATTTTGAGCCTGACGTACTGACGGACAATTGTGATATTGATTCATTCAGCATCACACCAAATGGAATTCCATTCCCGATCGGTGTGACGGAGATCACGATCGTAGCCATCGACGAAGGCGGAAACGAAGTGAGCTGTAGCTTCAATCTCACGGTAGAAGAGTATCCGAATCCAACAGGAGCTCTGGCATGCAATGATCAGATCAATCTGAGTTTGGATGCAGACTGTGAAGGTGAAGTCCTTCCGGATATGATCCTAGAAGGAGGTCCATATGCCTGTTATGATTGCTATGTGGTGACTCTACATGAAGAGGACGGTGCTCCTCCGATTCCGACAAGTCCGTTCGTCACTAGCGAGAATGTAGGTGATACATTGATTGCCATGGTGACCGATACTTGTGGTGGAGGTAATATCTGTTGGGGATATGTATTTGTGGAGAATAAGCTCTTCCCAGAGGTTATTTGTCCTGCAGATACCTTGCTACCTTGTAATGCTCTGAGCGATCCGAGTATCACAGGTTTCCCTATACCTACGAGCTGTCCAGGACCTGGAGATTTCACAGTAGATTACTCTGACGTCATTGTTGATAATGACAGATGTGATGATCCAAGAGTAGAAATCACAAGAACATGGACAATCACGGATGTATCAGGGAACTCTACTGTCTGTGAACAGCGCATCGTCCTACAGACATTTGACGTAAGTCAGGTGACCTTCCCGGATGACTATGATGATTTTGATAATCCTGCATTTACATGTGCAGAGGTGAGTGCAGATCCTTCATTGATCGAGCCAGGAAACACGGGCTTCCCAATGATTGATGGCATAGAGATCGTGCCGAATGATATTCCATTCTGTGATTTGACATTTGCCAATTGGGATAAGATCCTCACTGGATGTGGCAATAGCTACGAGATCCAGCGTACATGGTCTGTCAGTAACCTTTGCCAAGAGCTAAGCGATGACAACCCGATCGAGTTCACTCAGCGTATTATCGTGTGGGATGATGCAGATCCGGTCATTTCCAATATCTCTGACGTCACTGTATCTACCTTGACGGATGAGTGCGTAGGTGTATGGAATGTTACCATTCCTCAGGTAGAGGATTGCAGTGGATATGAGTTCAATGTATCCTACACTGCTGGTAATCTTGTACAACTAGGAACTGATCAGTACATCTTGACAGATATTCCAGTGGGTGAGACAGAAGTGACTTACATCATCATCGATGAGTGCTTCAATATCGCGACGAGAACGATCACTGTGACGGTAATTGACAATCAGGCACCGACAGCTGTATGCGACGAGAATACAGTGGTGAGCGTCACGATCGACGGTACTGGTCTAGCCTATGCAGAGACATTTGACGATGGCAGCCATGACAACTGCAAGGATGTATGGTTCAAAGTCATCAAGACGGATGAGCTCTGTGGCACGACAGATGGATTTGACGGAACATTCAATGTTTGTGTCACTTGTGATGGACTCAATGCCAATGATGGTGATGATGATCCGATTAAGATCGGTACACAAGTCTACTTCGATGATTATGTGAGATTCTGCTGTGATGAAGTAGGCAATAGAGTGGGTGTGACTATGAGAGTCTTTGAAGTAGATCCAGGAGAAGGACCGATAGATCCAGCGCGTATGCGTCCAGGTGGTGATCTCTATGGTACTTACAATGATTGTGACCTCGAGACACTCGTACAGGATGAGCTGCCACCGGTAGTCCTTTGTCCTCCGAGCATCACAGTGAGTTGTGACTTTGAGTATGATCCATTTGCGATCACCGATCCTGCAGATCGCACATTTGGTGCGGTAGTACTAGATGGTGAAATCAGAGGAGATGTCGTAGTGTCAGGCCATGGTAATCCTAACTTCCCAGGCGATCACGTATGGGGTATCGATGGTGTCTTTGGTGACAACTGTACTGCTGAGATTGACATAGATGTGAGCATCAATATCGAGTGTGGAAGAGGTACTCTGACAAGAATGTTCACTGCTACAGATGCAGGTGGTCGCACTGCGACTTGCCAGCAGGTCATCACCTTCGAAGAGTTTGATCCATTCATCATCACTGACCTGGTATGTCCAGGTGAGCCAGGATGGAGCAACTCTGACAATGTGGATTGGCCATGTGATGTGACGCTGGAGGATGTGTGTACGGAAGACTTGATGGACGATCCAAGTGTGACTGGTGAGCCAATCATCTACGGAGATGTCTGTGCAGATATCTTGGTCAATTATGAAGACGAGCTCTTTGTGAATGATCCAGATGCATGTATCAAGATCTTACGTACGTGGAAGATCCTAGACTGGTGCCAGTATGATGAGATCACAGGTGCAGGACAGTGGATATACACGCAGGTGATCAAGTTGAGCAACAGCATAGGTCCTGAGATGACAGGAGAGCTTGAGCTCGTCTCTTGTGATAGCACATCTAGTAACTGCGAAGGCTACATTGATCTGGTCATGTCCGCTACGGATGATTGCAGTGCAGAAGTGGATATTAGCTACTTCATAGACGCCTTCAATGATGGAGACATCGATGTGGCGGCTCCAGGAGATGATGCCAGTGGCTTCTATCCATTTGGTGATCACACGATCACATGGAGAGCTGTAGATGGCTGTGGTAATCTTACTGAGTTGACTCAGGCATTCAGCGTGCAAGACTGCAAGAAGCCAAGTCCTAAGTGCTTCAGCGGATTGATCACAGTGATCATGGAGAGTGTAGGAGAAGTGACAATCTGGGCGAGCGATTTTGATGCCGGTAGCGACGATAACTGTGGTGATGTGACAGTGAGTTTCTCAGAGGATGTGGATGATCAGTTCATCACATTCAACTGTGAGCAGCTGGGTACACAGACTGTACAGCTTTGGGTGACCGATGCTGCAGGAAATCAAGACTTCTGTGAGACCTTCATCTTCATCCAGGACAACAATGATGCATGTAATGGTATCAGTGGTGATGTCGGTGGTCTCGTGATCACAGAGGATGAGGAAGGCATCGAAGACGTCGAGATCAGCTTGGATATCCTACCAGCTACACCATACCAGACTACCATGACTGAAGACGATGGTACATATGTCTTTGAGGATGTACTCCTGACTGAGGACTATGAGCTAGGCGGCTTCAAAAATGATGATCCGATGAATGGTGTCAGTACATTTGACATCGTCAAGATCCAGAAGCATCTGCTAGGTCTGGAGCCATTTGATGTGGCATACAAGTACCTCGCGGCTGATATCAATAATAATGAGGGAGTCACTGCTCTTGATATGGTCGAACTGAGAAGATTGCTACTCGGTGAATATGATGAGTTCCCAGACAACACGAGCTGGAGATTTGTTGATATCACGCAAGAGTGGGATGACATCACAGATCCATGGCCATTTGAGGAGATTATCGATGTGACTGATCTCACGACAGACGATCTAGATAACAACTTCATCGGTGTCAAAGTGGGTGACCTCACTGGCAATGCAAGTCCAAATGGTCTGATGGGTACAGAAGATCGTACACCTGATGGTAGTTTGGTCTTAGCGATGATGGATGCCAAAGTGTCTCAGGGAGATCAGCTCAGACTAGAGATCCTGGCGAGCGACTTCCGTCAAATGCTTGGATACCAGATGACTTGGAATCTTGCAGGTCTGGACTACGAGGGAATCGAAGCTGGTGCTATTGACATAGCGGCTGGCAATATCGGCACACGTAGATCAGATCAGGGCATAGTGACCATGAGCTGGAGTGAAGGTGAAGCGGTAAGCATCGCTGATGAAGAAGTGCTATTCACTCTACTTCTGACTGCGACTGAGACAGGTCGTATGAGCGAGATGCTGTCATTGAGCTCAGAGATCACGACGATAGAAGCCTACAGTGAGGAAAGCATCAATCTTGATGTGGCCCTCGCCTGGAGAACAGAAGAGCGTGTACAAGACTTCAATTGGACTCTTGAGCAAAACACACCAAATCCATTCGATGAGGAAACGATGATTGAGTTTAGATTGGCGAAAGCCAGTGATGTGAACATCAGCATCACCGATGCAAAAGGAAGTACTGTCAAAGTCATCGAAGGCGAGTATGCAGCAGGTATCCATCAGATCAAGCTCAAGCGAAGTGATCTGAATGCTGGAGGCGTATACATCTACGAGCTCAGCGCTACACCGCAAGATGGCAGCGATGCTTGGAGTGGTGTGAAGAAGATGATTGTCTTGGATTAGTGAATAGTGATAGTTGTCTCGGTAGCAAATCACCTATCATAAATCCTAAATCATAAATAGAAAACCCGAGTGGACTTCCGCTCGGGTTTTTTCATTCTAGCGTGCAGGGCAGATGGGAAGTGAGATTTTATGACTACATTTAATCAGGTCAAGCGATGACGTACACATCGAGGGAATATTCCCATCCTCACCCGCTACGTGCGCAAATGATTACCATGAACAAATCCCTATTTCCAAGTCCGACGTACTGGAGGAGATCCCTATTCTTATTGGCTGGTTTTTTATTGATGTCCCCTATGTCGATGTACTCACAGGACCTTGAGATTATCGCTCAGGACACCATCGTCTATTGTGATTCAAGCTCCACGGCTTGTGAGACTGAAGTAGATGTCGTCATCGAGGTAGCAGGAGGCTGTAGTGAACTGATGACGAGCTATGAGATGGATCTGTTTGACGATGGTCAAGTAGACGAGACAGGGAATGGTGTGATGCTGAGTGGTTCTTATCCGGTCGGCGACCATATGATTTCATGGCTAGTGACGGATACATGTGGGGAGAGTACTCAGTTTCTTCAGAGATTGATTATTGCTGATTGTGTTGCACCCGAGCCTCGTTGTTTTCCCGGTACAGTGACAGTCATCATGGAGGCCAATGATGAGGTGACAATTTGGTCGAGCGACTTTGATGCAGGAGCCTCTGACAACTGTGGTGATTATGTGACGAGTTTCTCAGAGGATACCGATGACATATTTTTGACCATCCCATGCCACGAAGCTGGTCCACGCCTCATAGAAGTGTGGATTACAGATGATGCTGGAAATCAAGATTTCTGCCAGACATTCATCAATGTGCAGGGCCGCGATGACTGCGGTGATCCGCTCTACCTTAGCTTTGGAGGTCAAGTTGCTACAGTGAGTGGAGAACCCATGCCAGATGTGACGGTCTTTCAGGAAAATCGGACCAGTAGCCACACCATTGATTATCTGACCGATGAGGAGGGGCGCTATCAGACTTATGGTAATCCTCTATTCAATAACTACCGACTGACCGCGGCTAAAGATGGAGATATCCTCAATGGTGTCAGCACCTTTGATATCGTCTTGATCCAAGCCCATTTGTTAGGCCTGCGATCCTTTGAGTCCTTGGATCAGTTTGTCTCCGCAGATGTAAACGGCTCAGGCGGTGTTTCTGCAGCAGATTTGGCGGACATTAGAAGATTACTCTTGGGCCATTATCCGTCGGGATTTCCTAATAGCCCGAATTGGCGATTCCTAAATGCATCGATCGATCTTGATAATCTCCAGGACGCTGAATTGCTCACTGAGTCCTGGGATCTCGTAGACGTCTATGAAGAGAGAATGGATATTGATTTCTATGGTGTAAAAATGGGGGATGTCAATCGCTCTGCCATGGCATCAGGTCTGCTCCAGTCAGAAGATCGAACACCCGATGGATCACTTCTACTTAGTGTTGAAGACCGAGATGTAAGTCCTGGTGAAAGGCTGGAACTTGATGTCTTGGCACATCAATTTTCCGATGTGCTTGGATTTCAAATGACTTGGGAGATGGAAGGAGTAGAGCTAGAGAGTCTTGAGGGTGGATCGATGAATATGACTGAACAGAACATCGGAAGGCAGTCAGAGATAGGGTCACTGGCGATGAGCTGGAGTGATGGAAGCTCCGTGTCGCTCCGAGACAAGGAAGTCCTATTTACGCTGCACTTACGTGCAAATGTGGCTGGGCGACTAAGTGAATTGATCAGTATGTCATCAAACCTGCTGAGGAGTGAAGCATACACTTCTGCGAGCAACAATATGGTCGTTGAGCTAGAGTGGTTCGATGCCCGACCTCTCGTAAGCCAAGAACTGGTCCGATGGAACAACTACCCAAATCCATTTCAGTCGGAGACGATGATTGAGTTCATTTTGGCGAAAGCCAGTGATGTCAACATCAGTATCACCGATGCGAAAGGAAGTGCTGTCAAGGTCATCGAAGGCGAGTATGCGGCAGGTATTCACCAGATCAAGCTCAATCGAAGTGACCTGAATGCCGGAGGCGTATACATCTACGAGCTCAGCGCTGCACCGCAAGATGGCAGTGATGCTTGTAGTGGTGTGAAGAAGATGATTGTCTTGGATTAGTGAAGAGTCATAGCTGCCTAGGTAGCAAATCACCAATGATACATTGAAAACCCGAGTGGACTTCCGCTCGGGTTTTTTCTTTTGGGGCCTGATCTATAGGGTTTCATATATTATCAATAATTTTAATGTATGAAGTACTTCTTTCGATATTGCTTGGTCGCATTGACACTTTTCTCCTGTAAAAATGAAGTTGAGCTCAAGCAGCCATCGGATATCATAGGATTCCGATGCTCCACAGTCCACAATTTTGACAATCTTGATCGCTCTGAGATGCCGCGCTCACTGGCGAGGCTCAAATACTTCCGAGTATATGATAAACAATACAATCATCTTGGTCCCAACTACATGACGAGCTCCAAGTACACACAGACGGCTGACGCTGTAGCTCTCAACAATCGTTTTCAGGCTGTAGTGGATCAGTTTTTTGCGAGTGAAAATCCGAGCAAGATCTTCAATATGCTCAACTTCGGAGCCATTATCGATGAGCAGGGTGCTATATCGTACAACACTGATACCTACGGTCCTGCGTGGATTATCGACAATCTTGTGAAAGTCGACGATCCCAATGCGGAGATGGTCGCTACAGGATTTATCGAGCCTCGAGTGGAGGCCCTTGTGCTGGGAGCGGAGTTTCAAGATGAGCTCAAGACTGTCCAAGTCGGTGATGGGAAGGGCACAATCTTTCTCACAGATTACAGCCCTGATCGTAGAGTTTACAGTAGCAATACGCAGACACCCCAGCTTGCTGTAATTTCAGAATTATGGAATCCTCAAGGATTGCAAGTTACAGTCAACGGCGAAGCGGCAAAAGTGATCAGAGTCAATGGACTGCTATATGCAGTTGCAATACCTGCTGGTAAGGCAGAAATTGTCTTTGAAAATCACTAGTCGCAGATCCGATTCATTTGGCCGAAAGGCCCTCTATATCATAGGGCCTACAAGTGCTGATTGATAATATTCTCAAATAGCTCTTGCTTAGCACTTCGCTGCTGGGGCTCACCGATTTCTTCAGCGATCGCATACATGCGAGTGATGTCTAGCTTTCCAGATTCCCACTGCTTTCCATGTCCGGAGTCAAAGCTGCTATACCTCTGTGCACGCAGAGCCCGATAGTCGGATTCTTTGAGGATTTCGTCGGCAGTGATAAGCGCTCTGGCAAATGCATCCATCCCACCAATATGTGCTATAAATAAATCCTCTAGGTCAGTACTATTTCTCCTTGTCTTGGCATCGAAGTTGATCCCTCCACCTTGCAGTCCTCCTGCCTCCAGGAAGACCAACATGGCTTCCGTGAGCTCATAGAGGTCCACGGGAAACTGATCGGTGTCCCAGCCATTCTGATAGTCGCCCCGATTGGCGTCCATGCTGCCGAGCATATTGGCGTCTGCTGCAACCTGTAGCTCATGGGCAAAGGTGTGATTGGCCAGTGTGGCGTGATTGACCTCTATATTGATCTTGAAGTCATCTTGGAGTCCATAGTGTCTCAAAAAACCGATGACGGTCTCACAGTCAAAATCATACTGATGTTTACTAGGTTCCATAGGCTTGGGCTCGATGAAAAAACAGCCTGTAAAGCCATTGGAGCGAGCATAGTCCTTCGCCATATGGAGAAATCTCGCAAGGTGCTCTTTCTCGCGATGCATGTCTGTATTGAGCAAGGACATATAACCCTCGCGACCACCCCAGAAGACATAGTTTTCTCCTCCGAGTTTCATCGTGATGTCAAGGGCGTTTTTCACTTGTGCAGCAGCATAGGCCACCACCTGAAAGTCTGGATTGGTGGCTGCGCCATTCATGTATCTCGGATTGCTGAATAAGTTGGCTGTGCCCCATAGGAGCTTCTTGGGATTTTTTGCCATGTGCTCTAGAGCATAGTCGCCAATCGCCTCCAGTCGTCGTTGAGATTCTTCTAGGTTTTTTCCTTCTTCAATCAGATCAAAATCATGAAAGCAGAAGTAGTCGATGCCGATTTTGTCCATGAATTCCCAGGCAGCATCCATTTTGTTTTTGGCTCTTGAGATCGCATCATCTCCTTTGTCCCAAGCATATGTCTTGGTCCCTGGGCCAAATGGATCTCCACCAGTATTGCAGAATGAGTGCCAATAGGCCACCGCAAATTTGAAGTGATCTTTGAGGGATTTTCCGGCCACAAGTTCATCTGGATTGTAGTACTTGAAAGCCAGTGGATTCTTCGATTTTTTGCCTTCGAAGGATATTTTATCGATAGATGGAAAGTAGCTTGTCATGGGTATTGTTTCTGAAGGATGTCGGACCATTGCTGATAAGCTTCTGAGAGACTATCAGATAGAGGTCTGGGTGAATAGGTAAAATGTATCTGATCTTGTATCGCTAGTTGATGTCCGCCTCCATGGGCTCCGCCACGAGCAGCCCCGACAGCTCCAGAGCACTCGATCACCTCTATCTCACATTGACTGAGATCCGCGAGTGACTGTGCGAATATCTCTGATTGAAAGAGATTATCGTTGCCGACGCGGAAGTGATGAATCTCAACGCCAAGCGCTCTCATCTTCTCTATACCATGAGCATAAGAAAAGGCCAGACCTTCTAGTGCTGCTCTGATTAGATGTGATTGGTCATGACGGTTGAGCTGGATGCCATGTATGCTGGCACTAGAGGGTTGATTGCCGAGCATACGCTCTGCACCATTGCCAAATGGGATGATGGCTAGACCATCACTTCCTACTGGTGCTCTAGAAGCAAGCTCCTCCATATGACCATAACTGAGATCGCCTAGCATTCTTCTCATCCAGGCATAGAGTATGCCGACGGAGTTGATACACAGAAGGATGCCTATGCGTGAGGTCTTGGAGCTGTGGTTGAAGTGGGCAAAGGAGTTGACCGCCTGGGATGGGTCAGCGACTAGCTTGTCAGTCACTGCGTAGATGACGCCTGATGTGCCACCTGTGCCTGCTACTTGACCAGGCTCTGTGACGCCGAGAGCATAGGCATTATTGGGTTGGTCACCAGCCTTGTAGCATACGGGAATCTCATCTGGAAGTCCATTGATGTCTATCTGGCCACGTGTTACGCCATGATTATCCATACATTGCAAGATGGCGGGAAAGTGATCGATCGAGAGACCCAGAGCTTCTAGGATTTTTGGCGAAAGCCGGTGCCCCTTGAAATCCCAAAAGCACCCCTCCGATAGATTTCCTGCCGTGGTGGACAGTTCACCTGTGAGTCGATAGCAGATGTAGTCTCCAGGAAGCATGACGCAGGCGATCTTCTTATAGATATCTGGCTCATGTTCCCTGATCCATGCAAGCTTGGATGCAGTAAAGTTGCCAGGAAGATTGAGCATGCTATCTAGACACTGCTTCGTGCCGATATGATCTGCGAGTAAACTTCCATAGGGCACGGCGCGACTATCGCACCAGATGATGGCATCACGCAGCAGATTGCCTTGTTGATCCACCAAGACCAGTCCATGCATCTGGTGTGCCAGACCGATGGACAGGATATCAGACGTCTCGAGCTGTGAAGTGATCTTCTCGATTGCCTCACAAGTGTATTGCCACCACATTTCAGGATCTTGCTCTGCCCAACCAGCTTGTAGACTCTTCATCGGCATCTCTTGGCTAGGTTCGCGGACCTCAGCAATGGCACGCCCTTCCCGATCTATCAGTGCCACCTTGACGGATGAACTTCCTATGTCGATTCCTAAATGCATAATGCCTATTGGAAAGATGATGATCTGACAAGGATTTACCAAGCAAAGTGAGAAGAATTATCAGCGTTTGGCGAAACTATTGAGAGATCCTCACGTCGTATGTATAGATTCACATCTTATATCAACACAATCATGAAAAAAACTCTACTCTTTTCTATTCTCAGCCTTGTTTTTACTTGCGGGAGCTACGCCCAAGATCTTGTCAGTTATACCCTCCTAGCGGAGTGGAGTGCCGAGACGATCAATACAGAAATTAATACGGGCCCGAGTGGACTTGCCCCTGCCATACATGGTGCCAAAATCTATCAAGTGCTATACACCACTACTAGTGTCAGTGGTGCCATCGATACAGCAAGCGGTCTTTTGGCTGCTCCAAGTGGCCTAGAGGGAGAGGAGCTCCCTTATCTGGTCTATCAGCATGGTACCACAGACAATGGAGATATTCCTTCCAATCTACAATCCAATGGCTATCCCGCCATCTACTTTGCGGGACATGGATACTATTCATTGGCACCAGACTTCCTTGGTCTGGGAGCGTCCAAGGGCTTTCATCCCTATATACATGCGGAGTCGGAGGCCTGGGTAGCTTATGACATGATGATCGCAGCAGAAGAGATAGCGAGTCAAGAGGCAGTAACCTTGAACGATCAAGTGTTTGTCACAGGCTACAGCCAAGGAGGACATGCGGCTATGGCACTTCACAAGTATCTTCAGGAAGATCCTGATCAGCGCTATACAGTCACGGCATCCAGTCCTATGTCAGGTCCATATAGTGTAAGTGGCATCATGAGAGAAAGGGTGGTTGACGACCTAGATTACTCTCCGGGTATCATCTTTCTGCCCTATGTCGTCGTCGGCCTCAATCAAGTCTATGGTGATGTCTACGAGGATATTTCGGACATCTTCAAGGCGCCTTATGTGACAGCGATCGAGCTCTTTGAAGCTGGTAGCCTCAATCTAGCTGGTCTTGGTACGAGCTTGGGGCTTACTCTGCGAGGACAGACTGGTGGACTCAATCCTCGGGACATGCTGCAGGATACAGTGGTCAGCATACTGACCAATCAGTCTCCAGAAGATCATCCGATCCTTGTCGCCCTGAGAGAGCAAGATCTCTACGACTGGGTGCCAGATGCACCAACAAGATTATTTTACTGCGAAGCAGACGAACAAGTCCCGTACACCAATTCGCCCTTCACGGATAGCGTCATGAATGCTGCAGGTGCAGCAGATGTAATGTCTATGAGCAAAGGATCTACTCTGAATCATGGAGCGTGCTTCTTTCCCGCTGGCGCTGCGACTCTGGAATTTTTCAATGGTTTTTTGACGACCAGTATCGGAGAGACTGTGAGGGCTGTCGCCCAAATGGAGCTAGTGCCTAATCCGGCATCTGGCCTAGTACGAATTGATTTTAAAAAGACGCTTATTTCCGACTCTGAGTTTGTAATACTTGATCAGAAGGGGCAGAGCCTCTACCGACAGAAAATTGACGCTGGCGCTTCGACGCTGTGGATTCGCGTCGACGAATATGCTGGCGGGGTCTACTACGCCCGACTTATTGAGAATCAAGAGATCAATATGACCAAGTTGATTATCTTGGACTAGAACTAAATTGTTTTATTTCGAAAAATAAAGGCATCCTCGTGATGCCTTTTTCTTTTTTTATGTACCCATTCATCCGCTTCGCCAAGACCTATCTGACCACCAAGAAAGATCCAAACTTTGATCCCAAAGCTGAGTCGAGCATTGATCTTCGAGTAGGTCTTTTTGATCGAGACTTTTATCCTGAGTTGAACAATGGAAGATACTATGCCATGTGTGATCTCGGGCGCATCAAGCATGCAAGACTGATGGGTCTGATGAAGGTGCTTCGCGAAAAAAAATGGTTCCTTCTTGCTGCAGGAAGTTCTGGAGCTTGGAGGCATAGACTGCCTTTGTGGACCAGATATCAGCTTCGTACCAAAGTGATTGATGTAGATGATCGCTGGTTCTACTTTTTACACTCATTTTATGTCGGTGATAAAATGCATGCCAATTTTTTGCTACGGGCAGGTATAGGCTCCAAGGTCGGAATCGTTTCGCCACAGGAGGTGATGAGTGCCTTAGGTTTTTCTGACATCAGTTTTGAAGAAAATCAATGGGTAAAAGAGTGGCTTAAAAGCGAAGAGGGTAGACCAGCTTTTCGGAAGTAGCACGCTCAAGTCATTCTGGAATGACAAAAAAAGGCAGGCCCCACTGCACTAGGACCTGCCAGTACTCCTGTATGAATTAAGTTTCAATTGGTATGGAGTACGGGTATCTTGACTCCACTATACGCGCTTGCAATATAATTGTACTTTCTTTCACCAAGTAGCCAATTTTACAAGCTGCATTTAGGACTTCTAAGGCCGATGAAAGATAGAGTTGCCTACTTGATCTTGTGAACACTTAAGCTAATAATGTTCTGAATGGCCCTGAATATGATCTGAATGACCAGAAATACAAGGAATACGAGCTTAAGAGAGGCTAAGCATTTCTTTGAGCTCAGATTTTTTGGATCGACTCACGGGTATGCTATGACCAGCGACGATGATACTTTGATTCTCCATGTGTGAGACTTTTGTGGTATTGATGATGTAGCTGCGGTGCACTCGACAGAAACTCTCTGGTGGTAGCAATTCAAGGATTGCCGAAAGAGACATCCGGATCGATTTGGATCCATCATCGAGCATGTGGATCTTGCTGTAGATATGATCTGCTGCGATATGACTGATATGTTCTATGGGAATCTTGATATTTTCTGATTTGATCTGGAGGTAAACCGTCTCGAGATGTCTAGCCTTGAGGGCAAATTCTGCCACCGCCACAGAGGCGAAGAGACTTTGTTTTTGAATGGGTTTGCTGAGATAGGCCGCTGGAATTACCGTCTTGGCTCGATTGATTGTTTGTTCGTCTACCTGCGAGGTGAGAAAGATGATCGGATGATTTGGGTCATGAGACTTGATTATTTCTGCGAGTTCTATACCTGTTCGCTCTCCACGCAGTCGGATATCCATGAGTGTGATATCGGGCTTGTGAGTCAGGAACATATCTAGGCCAGTCTCAAATGACACAGCTTGTCCCACCACGCGATAGTCTTTGGCTTCAAAGTATCGCATGATGGCATCAGAGATGATAATCTCATCTTCAACCAATAGGATTTTGGTTTTATTCATGGGGCATTTCTAAGGCGTCCTAAAGATCTGATTTTATTTTGGGAATTCCATGATGTATCTCATTCCAGGCCCTTCTTCGCGCTTCCAGGTTCCTAGCATTTGCCTTACCATACTATTGATAAGATAGGTGCCGAGTCCTTTGTGGTCCGACTCATCAGTGACACTTTTACGACCATCACCATTGTCTTGATAGATCAATTTCCATTTTTGGTCTGAGATTTCTTGGATCGAAATGGAGACCTCGAGATTTCCCTGTGGATCTCGTCCATATTTGTGACTGTTGACAAGGAGCTCATGCAGGATGATACCTAGTGGCATCAAATGACCTTCTCCTATATCGCTCATATTGATATCGAGGTGATACTCAAAGTCAAGTGTTTCGTCTCCAAGCGCACTGAAATTGTCAAATAGTTTCTTGACAAATGGATAAAGCTCTTTTCTATGATCTCTGGTATCAACGTACAACATTTGATGAATGTCTGCCATGCTCATAAGGCGGTCTGCCATGGTGCTATAGGCGGTTTGTTCTTTTTTGTTTTCGGCATTATTACCTTGTAATTCCAGGAGACTGATGATCACCTGAAGATTATTTTTGACCCTGTGGTGTAATTCCGCAGTGAGGCTTCTTTGTCTTTCCAAGGAATCCTCAATGTCGGCTTGATTTCGCTCAAGCTCTGTTTTTTGTTTTTCTATGAGCCTGCTAGATCTTTTTTGCCTCTGATAGAGTAGCATACCTGTTATCCCAGCTAGTGCCAATAGCAGGGCTATAATTCCGAATAACCTCGAAATGATTTTTTGTGACTTGAGTCGAGATTTATTTTCAGAAAGCTCGTTCTGGTAGATTTCACTTTGATAGTTATTTTCAATTTGGACTATCTTCTCATTTTGTTCGCTGACGATTGCTCTAGCCTGTAGGATTGCAGCACTATCCCTGTGGGCAAATGCTTCTTTATATCTTCCGACTCTCGCTAGCATGTGGGAGTACTCTTCATGCATGATGTAGAGTGCTTCCTCATTGGCTGGATTGGCGGCTACAGCTTTTTTTGCTGATTGAAGACTCTCTCTCGAGTATCCCAGTGCCTGCTCGAGCTTTCTGTTTGCGGCCTTGTAGTTTGCAGTCGCATTGAGCATGAAGGCATGTGCGCCCCAGTTCTGCATTTTCGCATATCTCTCAGCGGCTTCATTGAGGACAGAGATTCGTTGTTCGCCACTGAGGGTATGATCTGTATATGCCTTCAGCATACGTGATGTGGCAAAGTCTTCATTATCTCCATAGACGGGTGCGAGCTCATAGGCTTTATTGGCATGGACCAAAGCTTCGTCATTCTTGCCACTCACCCGATAGAGGCTCGATTGCCGGATGTGGTATCTTGGACGGGAGTAAGCAAGATTGTGCTGTTCGATCAGAGCTAGTGCTTTATCAAGTGCCAATTGAGCATTTTCTCTGCGCTGTATTTTTTCTTGCAGGCGAGCAAGATTGAGGAAAGATTCTGCTAGATTTTCCCAGTCTAGACTTTTCTCAGCTTCTTCTTGTACTTCATAGATTAAGCGCAAAGCCTCTTCGTCTTTGTCGTTCACCTCTAGAGCAAATGCTTGGATATTCTTGATCTCTAGGATTTGCGAGCTTGTAGATCTGGCTTTCGCCAAAATACCCTCTGCCATGCGGTGAACACTATCCATCTGCTGCTGGTCAGTAAGTGTCTTGAGCTCTATAATGTGTTTTTCTAGCTCAGGATCATTTTGTGCCTCCAGTGGCATTTGGATGAACATCAACATGGCCATGAAGAAGAGCGAAAGTTGTATGTCTAGAAGTTGCATGGTCTTCGGCATTGTGCTCAATTTACTACTCTTCCTTGGGTATTGTCATATGTCTGAGAGAAAGATGTCCGTCTTGTTCTTATTGGGAGCATGAGTGATCTGATTGACTGTGAACCACCTCGCCTCAATGCGGTATGTGGTGAAGTATGAGAAAGGAGCTATTTGAGCCTTTGATCGTAGATGTCTTTGGCAAGGGAAGTCTATTTTAGCAACAAATCATTTTGGCGAAAGCCTGATATGTATGAATTCATCGAAGTACCAATCCGAGATCGCATGGTTTGCCCCTATATGTAACGGAGACACAGATCGTCTGGGGAAAATGCCGGATCGCTACAGGAGTAGTTGGGCCAATGCCTCTGCGATTGTCAAAAGGGCAGATGATCACGGTTTCAGAAATATCCTCTGTCCGAGCTCCTATCAGGTGGGGCAGGACACTTGGACCTTTGCATCGGCTTGTGCAGCGATCACAAAGCAGATTAGCCTACTGCCAGCTGTGCGCTGTGGAGAGCAACATCCTGCCATGCTGGCAAGATCAGTGGCTACGCTGGATCATATCCTGGAGGGAAGATTGACGCTCAATATCATATCGAGCAATCAACCTGGTGAGGATCTACCATCGACAGATCGCTATCAGCGGAGTCGAGAAGTCATTGAGATCCTGAAACAGGCATGGACTCAGGACGAGATCGATTTTCAAGGACAGTTTTACAATTTGAAACTCGGTACTGAACCTGTCAAGCCTTATCAGCAGAATGGAGGTCCGCTTTTATATTTCGGTGGATATAGTCCTCCTGGTGTGGAGCTTTGTGCCCAGCATTGTGATGTCTATCTGATGTGGCCCGAGACTCAGGATCGTCTGGCTCAGCTCATGAGCAATATGAATCAGAAAGCCTCCGAGTATGACCGCAAGGTCAAGTATGGCTTGAGAGTGCATGTGATCGTACGTGAGACAGAAGCAGAAGCGATCGAGTGGTCTAGGCTCATCATGAGTGAGCTAGAGGCTGAGACGGGTAGAGAGATTCGTGAGCGTGCGCTCGATGCCAAAAGCTATGGTGTCTCTCGGCAGGCTGAGATGAGAGAGGCCTCCGACAGAGAAGGATTTGTAGAAGATCAACTTTGGACGGGTATCGGTAGAGCGCGATCTGGCTGTGGAGCAGCCATCGTAGGTACTCCAGATCAGATAATTTCCAAGCTCAGGTCATATATGGATATGGGCATTGAGGCATTCATCTTGAGTGGCTATCCCCACTTAGATGAATGCGACTATTTTGCACGTTATGTCTTACCCGAGCTAGAGAACATTTCCTTGGCAGAGCAGTTGGGACGGCGACCTATCGACACACCACTCACACCTCTAGGCCTAGCTCCTAGAATGTAACAATTGATCATACCACTATGAAGAAAGATATGGATATCATCATCGGCTGCATGAGACTTGGGAATTGGGGAGCCAATTACTCCACCGAAGCATATGGAGACTTTATCGAGGCTTGCCTAGATCTTGGGGCCAATACATTTGATCACGCCGATATTTATGGCGACTACACTACGGAGGAGGAGTTTGGTCGAGTATTGAAGAGAGTGGATGGCTTGCGCCAAAAAATACGTCTCATCACGAAGTGTGGTATCCGCAGAGTGTGTGATGCTCGTCCGCAGCATCAGATCAAGAGCTACGATAGCAGTGCAGCTCACGTCATCAGATCCGTAGAGCAATCTCTTGAAAATTTGAGGACTGATCACATTGATATGCTACTGTTGCATCGTCCAGACTATCTCATGGATCCCGCTGAGCTTGCAGAGGCTTTTACAAGACTCAAGGCTGATGGGAAGGTCTTGGAGTTTGGCGTATCAAATTTTTCAAGGAGTCAGTTTGAACTCTTGCACTGCTACTTTCCCTTGAGCGCTCATCAAATCGAGATATCACTCCTGCATCTAGATCCATTTGAAGATGGTCTGCTAGATCATCATCTCCAGCATGACGTCGCGGTTCAGGCTTGGTCACCCTTGGGTGGAGGAGAATTTTTCCGCAAGGACAGGTCAGATCGCGCTCAGCGCGTATATGTCGCAGCCTGCGAGATGCAGGACAGCTATGGTGTCAGTACAGACCAGATCCTACTGGCTTGGCTCAGTAGTCATCCTGTGCATATCCAGCCGATCATAGGCTCGACCAAAATAGAGCGAGTGAAATCGGCAATAGAGGCCAGCAAGCTTGAGCTCAGTCGTGAAGATTGGTACAGACTCTGGCAAGCAAGCACGGGACAGAGATTGCCCTAAATTCTGTAATTCTGATGGTTGCTAGTTCTTAAGGAATGGACATAAAAAAAGCCCGTGCTTTCACGGGCTCTTAGTCCTAAGACTATTTGAAAACTAAAATACCATACATGCCTAGTTGCCGGTGCTAATCCGACTGGCCTCATCTTCGAGACCTGTACTTCGTTTGCGTGCAGACTTTACATCTTTGCTTCCGAAGTTGTAAGTGAAATTCAAGCGAACTCTTCTGCTTTCCCACGTTCCCATTGCATCAATCTGCAATTCACCAAGTGAATTCTTTCCGACCCAAGGTTGCGTGAAAAATATATCAGATACACTCAGTTTTAAATTTCCTTTTCCATCAAGAATAGATTTCTTCGCACCAAAGTCCATGGACCAGATTGAATTGGTCTTGAAGTTTCCACCCCAGACAGATGGGGAGGCATAGAAGCCACTCAGCTCGAGGTTGACTCCCTTCGGCAGGTTAAAACTGTGCTGCATAAATACATTGGCAGCAGTGACGGTGATATCTATTTCTTTGCCTTCTTCAATGATGGAGCTATTGGAAATTCTAAATGCACTGACGTTGGCAAACACATTCCACCATTTTGTAGGAGCAAATGGGTAGCTCACGTTGAGAGATATGACATCTTGAGATGCCAGATTTATATTGGTAATGAATGCCTGCCTAGTGCCAGCTGTATCTGTGATTTCTGTCATCAGATCAGTGGTTCTCGTAAATGAGAGACTCGTATTGAGACGATAATTAAATTGATGAGTTAATTCGATTGAATTACTGTATTGTGGGTTGAGAAATGGATTTCCTTTCTGAAATGTCAGCTCGTCAAGTCTAAATTCAAACGGATTGAGATTTTGATAATTTGGTCTATCCAGTCTTCTTGAATAGTTCAAGCGCAGCATATTTTTCTCATTGAGCTGGTAAGTCAGGCCAAGATTCGGGAAGAGATTGGTGTATGATCTTTCTACTTGCTCATCGGCCACAGCTACCATCGCATCTAGGTCACCCAGCGAATATGTATGCTCTAGTCGCAAGCCTATTTGGTATCCCAGTTTATCTTTTTGTGCAGAGTAATTGCTGTAAGCTGCAAATACATTTTCTGTGTACTGAAAGTCATTCGTGCGATTGACATCAAGGATCTTCTCATCATCGATGACATTATAGAAGTCAATAGCATTATCTGTGATGACACTAGCATACTTGACACCCAGACCAAGCTTGCCGTCGGACAGTGGTGCTTCTAGGTCAGCTTTGGCTGTATAGATGTCGATATCTGTAGGTGTGAAGTTGGAATAGTCAAATCTCTGTGTTACTTGATTTGTGATAGGGTCGGAGTATATATTCGGCTGAAAAGACTCTGCTTCACTTTCAAAGGTGCCGTAGTCGAGATCTACACTCAGCTGCGTTTGCTCCTTGATTTTGTAGACATAATTTAGGTTAAAATTGTGACTGCTGTTTGAGCTCAGAACCTCATTTTTGGCCCTTAGGTTTTCCACCTTTATGGCCGTTGGGAGTGTATACAGCTCTGTGAATATATTTGAGTTTAATTCACTGTCACTGAAGTATCCGCTGGCAATTACTCCCACGGTATGTTTTTTTCCGAGATAAAAATCTGCTCCTGCTCGATAGTTGTGCGATGTGTTCCGCGTATCCATCACCGATTCTTGTATCAGTTTATCAGTTCCTTGGATTCGGTTGAGCTCCATGGTGTTGCGATATTTGCCATCATTGTAGTTGTAACTACCAAATAGAGCAACATTTTTCCGACGTGTATTAAGCCTGATACCTCCATTGATTTTTGGCGTGACGCCCTGCTGTAGTCCCAGATTGACACTTCCGTTTGTACCGAGCGATTTGTCTCTGATCAGTTTAATATTGATGATGCCTGCATTGCCTTCTGCATCATACTTGGATGAAGGGCTTGTAATGATCTCGATGGCTTCGATATCACTGGACTGGAGGGTCTTTAAGTAAGCCACAAGATCATCCCCACCGAGATTGCTGGGCTTTCCGTCAATATATATCATGACCCCATTCTTGCCCTGAAGAATGATATTTTCATTATTATCTACAACGACACCTGGAGATTTTCTCAAGAGTTCAAGACCATCATTTCCAGTACTATTGACATTGCCTTCTACATTAAATACTGTACGATCCGGTAGCACTTGTACAAGTGGCTTCGTAGTTTCTACGACGACTTCTTCTAGTGATGTAGAAGCGGTGCTTAAGGTGACGGTGTCTAGCTCTTTATTTTCATCCGTCTTCAGTGTAAATACTGGTGAAATATAGCTCTCATATCCTACGAAGCTCACTTCAACATAGTAGTCGCCGGGAGACAAGAAGTCAAGCTTATACAGGCCTTGTTCATTGGTGTAGTCTGCTTTGATAAGAGTACTATCAGCAGAGGAGTAGAGTACTACCGTGGCAAATGACACAGCTCCTTCACTAGAGCTGATGGCGCCCTGGATACTACTGGATTGTGCGGTTAAGGTACATAAGGAAAGGCTCACTGCGAGCATGAGTAGAGTGTGTTTCATCGATTAGAGGTTTTCGTCAGTTGTGTGTTTCGGTTGACAGGACGAAAGTATCGCTCGGTCGAGGTGATTACGATTGATATCGACGAATGTTACACTTGTCTCGTCGAAATAACCGTGATTAACATTTATTCACTTTCTGGCCGCTACAATGTCGTGCACGCCTCTTCTTTTTGGATTCTCGCCTCATGAGACGTGTCATTTGCACGGAAGTGTGCGTACTCTTATAAGATTTGTTGGGGCTTATTGTATTGAGATTGCTGAGTGAAATTCCATATGAGATTGCAATAAAATGTGGGGATTCCTTTGCAGAACGGCTCCCCATCTCATAGCCATAGCCGATATGAAAGTCTAGGATGGTGATGCCAAATGTCGGAGCAAATCGCGATTCTATTTCTTCGCCTGAGTCTCGTGTAGAGAACAAGACTCCAAGTTGCACACCATACCGATATACCATATTTGTGACCCAGTTTTCACTGATGTCATATCCTATATTAAACTTTTGCAGCTTCATTTTTTGGAAACTGACACCTGCTCCCACCGAGTTAAAGAGCAAGAGGCGACCCACAGCCTGATCATCCGCAGTCTGCTTGAGAAAGCTAAATCGGGTAATAGGCACGATAAAGTTGGTCGTTATGCCTTCCTCAGTCCATTGGACAAGACCTTCGTTCCAATTTTCTTGAGCGTATGATGGTATAATGGATAATAGGACAAGATGCAATAGCAGAATCTTCTTCATGGAGCATGGAGCTAGGTCGTGTGAAAAAATGGAAGAAGTAAAGCAGCTATCAGTGTTCTCTCAACGGTGGATGCTTTGGCTTTCTTGTATCCGGGGCATTGTTTTGTGAGGAATGTGATATTTTCTTAGCTTCGATCATGCTTGTAGATGCGCTGATCGTTCTTGTCTATTTCTGTGCCGTGATGTTTATGGCTTTGCGCGGTTCCAAGACGACAGAGGACACCAAGGAAGCATACTTTCTGAGCGATCGCAATCTTCCCTGGTACAGTGTAGCTATCTCGACGATAGCGACCAATGTACAGGGCTATCAGTTTCTCGGTATGATGGGGAGTGCCTATCTGTATGGCATCGCTCAAGCCAGTCTTGAGATCAATGCGATACAAGGCATCCTCATGGCGGCTTTCATTTTTGTGCCGATGTACCTGAGTCAAAGGGTCATCACGATCACGCAGTGGATTAAGTCTCAATTGGGTGAATGGGTAGGGACTGCCTATTCAGTTGCCAATATTGCCTTGTTTTCGACCATTGGTCTGGGGGCTGCATTGTTTTGGGGGGCATACGCGGCGGAGCTGATCTTCGGTGATTTGCTCTCTTGGATTTCTCAGCACAGACTTGTGAGAGTATGTGTACTCATTGTGTTTTTGGGTGTGTTCTCTGCTATATACACGTACTTGGGAGGTTTGGCAGCGGTTGTCAAGACGGATTTGATTCAATTTTCGATACTTATTCTCGGAGGGACGATCATTTTATTTGCTTCTCTCCAAGAACTTGGTGGGTGGTCACAGTTGTATGAGAAGACTCCGGAAATGATGCATTTGCACCTGGATGCTGATCACCCAAAGTTGCCTTGGACCCACATATTTGGCCTCTTTCTACTCAATATCAATTACTGGTGTGCAAACCAATCGGTGATCCAGCGATCTCTTGCAGCCCGAAATCTGAAGCATGCTCAGGTTGGTCTGATGGCTGGAGGGGTGATGAAGTACTTCATGGCATTGCTCATAGTCGTCCCAGGGATAGCTCTCGTTGGTATTCTGGGACCGGATGCACTGAAGGATCCTGATGAGACCTTTCCCTATCTAGTAAGCAATTTTTTGGGACCTGGACTACGCGGTGTGATTATTTGTGCTCTCTTTGCTTCTCTTATGAGCACGGTTGATTCACTTTTCAATTCGCTGGCCACATTGTGGTCCATTGATATCTACAAGGAGTATATCAACAAAGAAGCATCGGATGCGGAATTAATCTCTGCAGGCAGGATGACGATCGAGTTTACTCTGATCACGGGTGTGCTGATGGCTTGTTTCCTTGCTTCTTCCAAGCTCAGTAATGCAGGAGAGGCTTTTACGCATCAGCTCAATGAGATGAGATATTATGTGAATTGTGGAATTGTGATTCTGATCTGCTCTGCTGCATTTATGTTCGTCAAGCGAAAATGGATTGTACTCTTAGCCTTTCTGATGAGTGTGCCTGTAAATCTCGCGCTCAAGTTTGGTATGCCAGATATGAACTACTTTGTCCGTGCGATGTGGGTGATCCTCAGTGGGCTGGTATTGATACTGATTCTCAATCTTCTCCTAGGGGGTGACTTTCGCCAAAATGTACTGAAGAGTGCTGATAGATCAGTGGCGTGGAAAGGTTTATTGCTTGGAGTGTCGCTGATGGTGCTTCACATACTATTTCACTAGTCCAAGAAGGATTAATGCTGTCTAGGATCGAATATTCTTGATGAGGTCAAGGGTCTCTTTGACCTTAGCACCTAGCTTATCAAAATCTTTATTTTCAATAATTGACTTTGTGATAAGCTTTGAGCCCATTCCGACACAAGTAGCTCCTGCATCAAACCAAGATCTGAGGTTATCCTCTGTCGGAGATACGCCACCAGTAATCATGATCTTAGTCCAAGGCTGTGGTGCTTTGGCAGACTTGACAAAATTTGGTCCATAAACACTTCCTGGAAAAAGTTTGACCATTTCACATCCGAGTTCTTCGGCTTCTCCAATTTCCGTGAGGGAGCCACAGCCTGCAGACCAGAGTATCTTTCGTCGATTACAACAAAGCGCGACGTCTCTGCGAAAAGATGGTGTCACGATGAAGGCGGCGGCGGCCTGAATGAAGATAGCTGCTGTCGCTGCATCAGGGATAGACCCAATGCCAAGATACATACCGGGCAACTCTGACAGAGCATATTTGCTCAGGTCGGAGAAGATCTCATGTGCGAAGGCACCGCGATTGGTAAATTCTAGGACGCGAGACCCGCCGTCATAGCATGCTTTTAGCACTTGCTTGCAAGTCTCCAGATCATGATGATAGAACAGGGGCACCATTCCCTGCTCTTCCATCTTCAGTGCGACGTCGATACGATTGTGCATAGATCTTATTTATCTTGATACTCTTCCACTCGCATCTCCAGACATGAGTTTTTCTACTTCCTCAATGCTTACTAGATTGGCATCCCCCTTGATCGTATGTTTAAGACAAGATGCCGCCACAGCGAAGTTTAGCGCCTTCTGATCATCCTGATACTCGAGTAGACCATAAATCAGTGCAGACATGAAGCTATCACCTCCACCGACGCGGTCGACGATATGTGTGATCTGATATTCTGGGGCCGTAAGAAACTCTTCACGATTATAAAGAATCCCAGACCAAGTATTATGTGATGCGGAGATGGATCCTCTTAGGGTGGTGATAAACTTTTGAGCCCTTGGGAACATGTCTGCCAATTTCACCAAAACAGATTCATAAGCTTTTGAATCTACCGATGAACCTTGAGTGACATCAACCCCGTCTGGATGAATGCCAAAGTGCTTCTCTGCATCCTCTTCATTGCCAAGAATGATGTCGCATCCAGCAACAAGCTCGGGCATGATATCCATAGGGCTTTTACCATACTTCCACAGTTTTTTCCGGTAGTTTAGATCTGTGGAGACAGTAACGCCCAGTTGATTGGCCATCTGAATTGCCTCAAGACATGCGTCAGCAGCTCCTTGGGAGAGGGCAGGAGTGATTCCAGTCCAGTGGAACCAGCTGGCACCGTCAAATACCTCTTCCCAATCGATTTGTCCCTTACCGATGGTCGCCATACCAGAATGAGCGCGATCATAAATGACCTTGCTCCCTCGGCTGACGGCTCCAGTCTCTAGGAAGTAAATACCGAGTCGCTCACCTTCTCGAAGTACGTGCTGTGTATTGACATTGCGTTTGCGCAATTCCATGACAGCGCAGTCCCCGATATCATTCGCGGGGATTCTAGAGACGAAGTGACTATCGAGTCCAAAATTTGCCAAGGCCACGGCGACATTGCTCTCACCACCGCCATATACGATATCAAAGTGATAGGTCTGCGAAAAACGCTTGAAGCCTGGAGGACTTAAGCGTAGCATGATCTCACCAAATGTGACAATCTTTTTCATGAAGAATCTAAAAGCTAATGAAGATTAAATTCCAAGTGCTTGACCACCTCCAATTTGTATGGTCTCAGCCGTGATAAAAGCGGCATCTTCACTCGCCAGAAAGGCAACCACGGATGCTACATCCTTGGGCTGACCCAATCGACCCAGCATGATATTGTTTGCCCAAGAAGCGAATACCTCTGGCTTGGTGGATTTGATCTGAGAGTGGAATGGTGTATCTATTGTTCCGGGGGAAACTGCATTGACACGGATGCCATATTCTGCAAGATCCTTCGCCAAGGCTCGAGTAATCGTGTGGACTCCGGCCTTGGAGGTTCCGTAGATGCCGGCCCCTGGTCCTCCAGCATTCCAAGCTGCATTGGAAGTGAAATTGATGATCGTAGGATGGGTGCCCTTTTTAAGGTATGGAATAGCTGCTCGTGATACAAAAAATACTGAGTCCAGATTGAGTGCCATGACAGAACGATAAAACTCCGTGGTCATCACCTCAAATCGAGATCTTCCACCAAGGCCACCAGCATTGTTGACCACGATATCAATACTACCATGTTTGTCACCAATAGCTTGTATGTGCTGATTTACGAGATCTTCATTCGTGACGTCAAAGCTGTGATATTCTGCAGAGTATCCTGCATCTGTCAATGTCTTAAGACACTCTGCACCTCTCGCATCATCAAGTCCATTCATGATGACATGGCATCCCTCCTTACATAGTTGAGTAGCTACTTCGTATCCTATGCCTCCGGTTGCACCAGTTACTACAGCTATTTTTCCTTTGAGTTTCATAAATAGTATTGCTTGTTTTTTTAATATTTTACTTTCAGACGTTCTAGTGGCTGAATTTTTGGGCAAAGTAGCCAAACAGCAGCTAGGGCAACCAAGGCCAAGACCCCACCAACCAAAAATGCTGGTATGTAGTTGCCTCCTTTTGTAATAATAGGTATTAAGGCGGTCATGCCAAAAGCTGACAGTTTTGCCGCAGTTCCGGCAAAGCCAGAAAGTGTCCCAACAACTTTGCCACTGAACATATCACTTGGAAGTGTCTGCACATTGCCAATTGCTGTTTGAAATCCAAAGAGTAGGATTGCCATGATCAGGATAGCAATGATGGCTGCAGTTTTTCGTGCCCTGAGAATTTCGCTGACATAGGCCATTGCTGATATTCCTTCGTCAGTCGGAGGACCATACTTCAGAGCATTTCTTTCTTCAGCAGAGGCATCATCTTTGGGTGTTGCCCATTTGGCTGTTCGCATGGCTTCGGCGAATTGAGCTTGAGCCTTGATTTCTTCAAGATTCTTACCAGAGATGCTCCTCACGAAGCTCTCATCTTTGAATAGTTTCTTGAAGACCTTATTGTTCATGAGTTTCTTGACTTGAGGATCTGCCATTGCGATTGCAGCTCTCTCCTCGACACCAAATGTCTTTAGTACTGATACTGATCCTGGATATCTCAAAAGTATGAAGCATGGTATCATAATGATGCATCCAAGAGTGATTACATATTTGCGTGTCGCATCTACTGTAGAACCCGTGCTTAGTTTTTTCTGTGCGAGTAGGCCACCAAACCAAGCTCCCAGCATGGCACCTACGTAAGGAACCCAAGCTGAAAATGCGATTTCTTTGACATCCATACCAAAGACCTCATTGAGGTATATGGGTATCCAGACGATGAATAGCCACCAGATAGGATCTATAGCTCCGGAGGCAATGATCACGCCCCAGCTTTCCTTGCGAGAGAGGAGTTCAGCGGTATTTGGGCTATATCCATCTGGTTCTCCATCGCCATCCGAGTCCTCATTTTGTTGTCCAGTGAGTATATAAGTTCTTTCCGACTCAGATAGCCAGGGATGGCGCTCAGGAGGTGATTTGACGATGTAGAGCCAAGGTAACAGCCATAAAAATCCCAAAAGTCCGACGCATATAAATATAGACTGCCAAGACAGATAGATCGCGAGTATACCAATGAGAGGATAAGCAACGATACCGCCTATGGCAGCACCTGAGTTAAAAATACCTTGCGCAAAAGCACGCTCCTTGGTAGGAAACCATTCTGCATTGGCTTTAGCTGCTCCTGGCCAGTTACCTGCTTCTGCAATACCAAGAATTGATCGGAATATAGAGAAGCTCCAAAACCCACCTGCAATTGCATGTAGCATGGTAGCAAAAGACCAGACACCTATTGATATGGCAAAGCCAATACGAGTCCCGATCCAGTCAAATATTTTTCCGAATATGCTTTGTCCTGCTGCATAAGACAGAATGAAGATTGCTGAGATCGTCCCATATATAGCCTTTGATCCGTCATCATCCATATTGGGAAAAAGCTCTGAGGCTATATCAGGCCACAGTGCACCGAAGGCTTGTCGGTCAATATAGTTGATGATGGCTGCAACAGCGACCAGGCTGACAATGACCCAGCGTAATCTTCCTTGTCGTTGTTTTGTGACTATGGCCATGATTTCAGGTCAAGTTGTTCGTGTCCCAAGAAATCCTCACGAGCAGGACTGAATACATCAATGAGGATACCAGGTTTCTTACACACACATCCGTGCATCACATGTGGAGGAATGTAGTACGAGTCACCAGCTTTGATAATGCGAATATCATCGCCAATGGTCATCTCAAACTCACCGCTATCTACATATGTCACTTGAGAGTGATAATGCTTGTGAAGTTGACCGACTGCACCAGTTTTAAACCTTGCTTTCACCAGCATGATTTTTCCGTCATGTCCCATGATTTGTCTATCAAGACCTTCAGCGACTTGTTCCCAGGGAGTTTCATCGTCATGCCAATATTCTTTGGTTGCTTTTATTTCATCGTGAAGACTCATGTAATTCTACTTTTATTTGAAATTATCTATTTAGCTGTTCATCCCTTTTATGAATAGCGTGTCGGTATGTATTCTCTGGGCTATCACCTTGAAAGCCAAAGCTATAACATTGCCTACCTGGCTTTCCACGCAACTTGGTGCAAAAAGAAAAAGTGCTACAAGAGCACTTTTTCTATTGATTAAAAAACTCTCACCTTTTTTAATGTTGTACGTCAAGTTCAAAGTATTTGACCTCGGCAAATGAGCCCTCATCTGTGGTTTGTAGATAGTTTCCGGCTTTGAAATAATTTTCAAATATGCCCCATCTTTTCATGTGGATATCTTCGAAAATAAACTCTTGAGAGGCGTTAAGACTTACTTTCAAGTAGCCATCTTTTGCCTCTATGAGAAGATCAAATGGTTCATTCCCTACAAACTCATCAAAGATGTGTGACTCATCCTTCCATGCATCTTTTTTCAGAATGTCAACGTCATTGATTGTCGTATCCTTCAATATTTTTCGACGAAAGTCTATCTGACCTTCATCCCAGTAAATCTTTACTACAGGCGGAGCGTTGTTGTCCGATGCTCCGATGAGATCTCGCTGAGCATCTGTCAGTCTCCCATGAATCTGCATTACAATTGTTCGGTGCTCCTCACCATTTGTTTTGGTAGAGATGTTACTGAGCCTAAGCCTACCAGTCATCTTGCCTCCTTGCGCAAATGTCCAGTTGGTTCTGTTTGAACCAGGGACCATCTGTTCTCGGAGCTCTGTTCTTGAGTAACTGGTGTTGGTGGTAGTACTACCAGGCGTGGTATAAAAGACCAAGGCTTCTTCATCCAAATCATCAAACATGTAAGGTTTGAGCACCTCGACATTGGAGTAATCCAATATTTGAGGTGGCTCAACCTCTGTAGGATTCCCTATGGGCAAGGTTACCTTCCAATTACTCAGATCTATGTCTGCGATATTGACTGTTGGCTCTACTTCTATGACAGGTTCTTCCCTCGGGGGTGGTGTTGGCTCTTCTGGGCTACAAGCTGCTACTAGAGCAAGGAACAAAAGAGCGAATACCTTCGAGAAGAACTCTGTCATCATTATTGAATTTGCCTTGAGTAAAGATTCTGGAAGACTTACTTACTCTTTAGGATATAGTTTGACATTGTCTATGTACAGATCTTCTGCTGTCACTGCCCACATCCATATGGCAATTTCACCTGACTCGTTCGTATCAAATTCAGCTTCGACTCTTGTGAAATTTCCTTTTCCTAGAGCAATATCGCAACGAGTAGAACTCAGAATGCCAGCATCGACGGCTGCTGCTCCATCAGAAAAGTGACCGTCAAGAATCTGTACAAAGCATCTATCACCATCTTCAACCTCGATAGCAGGATCATCCTTGATAGCATATTCCCACTCCAAGATGTAAGTTGTATTTGCAGACACTGTGAACGCTTGGTACGCATATCTCGAACTTGAGCTAGCCAGTGGTCCACCAGATGTGCTCATAGTCCATTTTGCACCAGGCGTCTTGGCTCCTGTGTCGTTACCATCATAATCAATATTGGACCCGTCGCTCGAGGAGTTAAATGGACTCGTTGTTCCATCTGTGAAAGAACTCACCTTCCAGTCGTCTTGTCCATTCGTAAAATCTCCATTGAGTACAGTAGGTACAATTGCATCTGGCTCTTCAGGCTCAATGACTGTAATGTCTTGTGTAATTTGATCACTGACACCATTCTTATCACTGACTGTAAGTGTCACTGTGTATGTTCCTTCACCTGCTTCAAACAGATAAGAAGGGTCACTCTCAGTAGATGTATCGCCAGTACCGAAGTCCCAGCTGAAATCGGTAGAGCTGGCAGACTCATTGGTGAAAGTCACAATTCTAAAGTCATCTGGACTGGTCTGCGAGAAGCTGAAGGCTGCACTAGGCAAAGTAGCATCTGCAATGGATCCAGCTTCTGGAAGGACGAAATCAAAATCACAGGATGTGAGGCATATGAATGTAAACAGCGCTGTGAGTGGTACTCCGATCTTTATTGAACTAGTTTTCATAACGTTCTATTTATCGATTTTTCTAATTTATGAATGATTAGTATCCTGGATTTTGCGTCAGCAAACCGTTGCTCAAGCCTATCTCTCTCTGAGGGATGGGCAATAGCAAACTTGTACCGCTAAAGCTAGCTCCGTTGTCTGTAGCATGTTTGCTTAAGACATCTATGGCAAAGCCAAATCTGATCAAGTCAAATAGCCTATGATTTTCAAAGGCAAGTTCGACTCTTCTTTCATCAGATAGCATCTGCTTAGTCACTTCTGTGACGGTAGAAGTCAATCCTGCTCTATCTCTCACAGCTTGGAATGATGCTATCGCCGCTGGATCTACTGTGTTTACACCACTTCCTATACTGGCTTCCACATGCATGAGAAGAACATCAGCATATCTAATGACAATCCAGTCGTTTCCAGCAGAAGTAGGATCACTTGAGGTGGCAGCAATACCCAAAGCGTCGTCACCATCAGGAATGTATTTTACTACTTGATACTGTTCTTGTTGAATCGCATCTTGACGGTATGAGTACAATGTTCGATTGCCTCCCAGCTCATCTAGTGCTGCTCTTGCCTCGTCTGTGACATAGTTGACACCATTGGTACGGCCTACGGCATTCAACCATTCTGCGGAGAAATTCTGACTGTCATTGTTGTCATCTGGAATGTATCCAATCGCGAAGATGATCTCATCGTTCAACTCATTGAAAAAGACATCTTTGAAATTAGCTTCAAGAGCAAAACCTGCGGACATGACGGACTCGCAGAGGGTCTTGGCATCATCGTAGTTGCCAAGTGTCAAATGCACTTTGGCAAGTAGTGCTTGGGCCGCAGACTTAGACGCCCTTGTCTTATAGCTGTCATCTAGATTGGCCACTGCAGTGCCTAAGTCACTCACGATAAGCTGGTAGATATTGCCTGTGCTGACACGTGTAAATTGCATTTCTGTTTCTCCTGGAGAGATCACTCTGTCGAGGAGTGGCACATCTCCGAACATGCGTACCAAGTTAAAGTAGGCATAAGCTCTTACGAACTTTGCTTCACCTTCAAATTGTGCCCGCTTGGTCTCAGCAGCATCTAGATTGTCAAGTACTGTATTGGCACGGAAAATGACATCATACATGCTTCGGTAGTAATCAGCTACGATTCCGTTTGTGGACTCTACCGTGTAAGATTCGAATTGAGCCGCTTCTCCTTCTGGATTTTTAGCACGAGTGTTGTCACTGCGCATCTCTGTCAAGTAAAATTCTACTTGAATGCCGTGATTATCGTTGGTGCTCGTTGAGTTTATTCCCTGAATACCATCGTACATATTGATGACACCAGCTTCGACTTGAGCTTCGGTTTCATAGTATCCTGCTGCACTAACTGCGGATACTGGAACAGGGTTGAGAAAGTCCTCGCTGCAGGATGACAATGTCATGGCAGCAGCAATCAGGACTATATAATATGATCTTTTCATCTTTTTTTATTTATTGACTATGCGAAGGGTTTGATTAAAATTCAATGTTCAAACCAACGGTATAGATTTTCTGAATAGGTGATCCTGCTCTCTGATATCCCCAAGTTGTTGGACTGGTGTTATTGATAGACTCAGGATTGAATCCTGTGTAGTCATCAGCCACCGAATACCAGATGTTTTGACCTGAGACATAAATTCTAGCCTTCGAGATCGCATTTTTTGTTTTTGCTAAGAAACTGCTTGGCAGGTTGTAGCCGATGTTGATGTTTCTCAGCGCGACATAGGAAGCGTCCTGAATGATGTCATCCGTAAAAATCTTCTGCTTGATGAACTCCTGATCTGGAGTCGTTGCAGGATCAAAATCTTGAGCACTATTGAAGTGATTGAAAAGATACTGATCGCCCATGTTTCTGATCTCCGCGCCATGTGTACCTTGGAACATGAAGCCGAAATCAAAGCCCATGAAGCTGATATTGTTACCAAAGCTCCACACCAGATCTGGATAAGGATTTCCAAGAATTGTTTTGTCATCATCATCAATGATTCCATCACCATTCAGATCCTTGACGTAGACATCTTGGGCCTCAGCACCCACTGGGTGATAAGGATCATTGATGTACTCTAGTGGGATGTCTCGGTCTACGACCCAACCATAGTAGGATGATATTGGATTCCCTTCTAGATTGATCCACTCAGCTGCTCTCTTGCTATCCACGTTTTGGATCTGGCCATCAGAATCAGCAAAATCAAGAAGCGTGTTTTCATTGCGAGAAGCGATAAATGTCGATGTCCATCTGAATTTTTTGGTCATCACATTATTCGTTCGGAGCTCAACTTCGAAACCTTTGTTTTCTACTTTGCCAAGATTTACAAGAGCCTCAGAGAATCCGGTAGTATAGGACACTGGATTGTTCAAAAGAAGATCTTCACTCTGGCGATTGTAGTAATCCACAGATCCAGAAAGAAATCCGTCAAACAATACAAAGTCAATACCAGGATTGATCTCTTTTGAAGATTCCCATCCAAGAAGTGAGTTGGCAATATTATTGGCTTAGATACCAGATGCAATGGATCCATCGACAATCGCAGAGGATGGTCCGAGTAGTGCGAGATATGGATAGTAATCTGTCAGTGTATTTCCTGTTCGGATACCATTGTTTCCGGTCAATCCATAGCTGACTCTAAGCTTCAAAAAGTCAAATATTTTACTGTCCTGTAGGAATCCTTCTTCAGAGACTACCCATCCCACAGACGCGGCAGGGAATACCCCATATTTGTTTTCAGGTCCAAATCTCGAGCTACCGTCTCTTCTGAAACTCACAGAAGCTAGATACTTGTAATTGTAGGCGTAGTTGATACGACCAAAAAGTGATCTAAATCGATCTTGGTATTCATCTGAGTTTGCACCTGTGATTGTAGTACCTCCTGAAATGGTTTGGATCAGATCATTTTCATATCCAGTCGCAGAAGCTGAGCTTGTGTTGAAATCCCACCTTTCTGCTGAAATACCAAGAACTGCGTTGATCTCATGTCCACCAAACTCGCGATCATAGGTCAAGTAGTTCTCATTGACCAAGTGTATTCCTTTGAAGTTGTTGACATCATATTGGATGTTTGAAGCACCATTTCTATGGGCATTGAGTCCTTGCCATCTTGTGGCTTCAGTGTCTTGATAATCTCCAGATAGAACTGTTCTGAACTTGAGGCCATCAAGGATTTTGAATTCTAGGAAGGTGCTACCGAATACTTTGAAACGGTATTCATTGCGATCTCTTTCAAGGACCTTAGCTGCTGGATTGGCATTGGAGGTATTACTAATATCAGTATCACCGCCGTCTCCATCTAGATCGTAATTGTCAAAGTGCCTTTGCCATGCATAATCACCCACTTCTACATCAGGGTAGGCGTTTCTGTCAACAAACTTTATGGTCTCTTCATCGTGGTAGAGTGGAAGCCATGGTGTCTGTCTGAGTATATCATGAGTAGAGCCGTCAAATCTTCTTCTGTCCGTGTAAGATGGTGCAATGCTCGCACCAAACTTTAGTCTATCATTGATTTTGGTTCTGATTTTGAAGTTCATATTGTACCTCTTGAAATCATCGGTCAATAGTACGCCTTCATCATGTGTATAGCTGAAAGTGCTGCTAAAGGTGGTATTGTCGCTGCCACCGCGAGCGCTGAGAGAATGACTGGTGATCATTCCACCATCGAAGATGACATCTTGCCAATCTCTGTCCGTACCGATAAGTTGCTTATATCGCGTACGATCTGATAACTCTCCGAGTGCTGCTTCCTGAGCTGCTGCTGTGCGCGCTAAGCTAAAATCGTATGGGTCGCTGCGCAATGCTTCTTTGAAACCATGGAAGGCATTGTAAGTGAATTTTGTCTTACCGGCTATTCCATCTTTGGTGGTAATAAGGATCACGCCATTTGCTCCTCTCGATCCGTAAATTGCTGATGATGCTGCGTCTTTGAGGATTTCAAATGACTGCACGTCATTCATGTCCATCGACCCGAGAAAGTCATTGTCTACGATAAGGCCATCAACAACGATCAGAGGATCAGAACTAGCTACCATAGATCCTGTACCCCGTATACGGATAGTAGGGGCAGAGCCTGCCTCACCTTCTGTGGCGGCAATATTGACACCAGATACCTGTCCGACCAGGGCGTCATCTGCTCGAGAGAGTGGCAGCTGGTCGAGTTTTTCATTGTTTACCTTGGAGACGGCTCCTGTGAGATGTGATTTCTTGACGGAGCCGTATCCGATCACTACGACCTCATCCAAAGCTCGCGAATCTTCTTGCATGACGATGTTGAGATTAGTCTCATTGGTGAGCGTCATACTTTGCTCTTGGAATCCGACATAGGTCATGCGAAGTACGTCGCCGGGTTTTGCAACAATTGAGAAATCACCATTGAGGTCGGTGGAAGTACTGTTGTCTGTACCATCGATCCAAACGGAGGCGCCAATAAGTGCCTCTCCACTTCCATCGACTAGCTTGCCTGAGTAGGTTTGCCCAAACGCAAGGAAGGTGGTAAATACTGCCAGAAACAAAGACATAGTCAAGCTCCTAGCTTTGTGACTTGTAAAGTAGTGAATCATAGTTTATGAATTAATGTAATGATAGGAGTGAAGAAAACTGAGAGTGGTATTCCCTTCATCCTTATTGATAGAGTTGAAATGTTTTACTGAAGTCTTTGATATCATTGAGATGCTCATTCATGGCTTCTACAGCACCATCTTCATTCTGATCGCTGATCATTTGTAAGATTTTGCGATGCTCTTGGATGGTTTTTTGGTTGTTATTTGTGCTGCAGACCTTCAGCTTAATGAAGCTTTTAACGAGGTCTGGAGTGATGATCATCATGAGGGTCTTGAGTACTGAGTTCTTACTCGCTTCTGCAATTTTGACGTGGAAAAGAAGATCTTCCTCCACTGCTGAGTCGCCCTCCTCTAGTTTTTGGATATATGCCTCAAGCGCATTGCTTAGTTCTACGAGATCATCTTTGTCCCTATGGATAGCGGCAAGTCTCGCCGTTTCCTTTTCGAGGAGGATACGGGTCTCGACGAGACTCTTAAAGTCTGAATCTTCGATTTTCAAAATGTCTGTGATTAAGCCCTCAAGGGCGACGATGCCAATACCAGTGACTACTGTGCCACTTTGAGGAAGAACTTTAAGTATACCGTAGAACTGGAGCTTGTTAATAGCTTCTCGTACCTGACTTCTGCTAACACCTAGCTTTTCCGCCAGTTTCCTCTCAGGAGGTAACTTTTCACCAGGTTGGATTGCACCGGAGACGATGAGATGTCTGATCTGCGAGATGATGAGATCCACAGGATTTTGCACCTGAATCTTATCTAGATTGTCTAGCATGGTCTGGTTTCATTTTGGTTGACCAATAATTGGTTGACCAATAATTGGTCGACCAAATGTAACGAATAATTCAAGAATCCAAAAAAAAATTTGAACAATTCTTGTTTTTTCTTCGGTTTGAGGCTTTTGCCTCAATCTCATGAACAAAAAAACCGGCTCCTCTTGCGAGAAACCGGCTCAGTTTTTGGGCGAAAGCCCGCTCTCAGAGCAAGCCGCCCGTATAGCACAGGATACATTCATGCACTATACAGAGTCCTAGTCCCAATGGGCAGAGACTAGCTCTTCACTGTCTTGATGATACGTGCCGAAGCCTTGTAAGGGTCGCAGTTGGACGCTGGCCTTCTATCTTCAAGCCATCCTTTCCACCCGCTCTCCACTGTTGCAATCGGAATACGTATTGATGCACCACGGTCAGATACACCGTAGGAAAATTTGTCTATTGATTGAGTCTCGTGTAGGCCAGTCAATCTGAGATGGTTGTCCGAACCGTAAACTGCAATATGCTCTGCATGGACTGGTCTGAACTTCTCACAGATCTCTTCGTAGGTCTCTTTGGATCCGCATGTTCTCAATGTAGTATTGGAGAAGTTGATGTGCATGCCAGATCCGTTCCAGTCGCCTTGTACAGGCTTGGGATGAAGATTGATACGTACGCCAAATTCTTCACCTACACGCTCCATCAGATATCTAGCTACCCATAGCTGATCACCTGCCTCTTTAGCCCCTTTGGCGAATATCTGATATTCCCATTGGCCTTTCATTACCTCTGCGTTGACACCTTCTATATTAATGTCAGCTGCGATGCACAGATCTAGGTGCCGCTCGACAATCTCTCGCCCTACCGCATACTCTGCACCTACGGAACAATAATATGGTCCTTGTGGAGGAGGGTAGTATCCACTCGCTGGGAAGCCAAGTGGTGTGTGATACTCCAGGTCCCACAAGGTGTACTCCTGCTCGTAGCCAAACCAAAAGTCATTGTCATCGTCGTCGATGGTCGCTCTGCCATTGGAAACGTGAGGAGTGCCGTCGGCATTCATGACCTCACACATGACGAGATAGCCATTCTGCCTTGCTGGGTCTACGAACATTCGGACGGGCTTGAGGATGCAATCAGAGCTACCTCCCGGCGCCTGATTGGTGCTTGATCCATCAAAAGACCATAGGGGAAGATCATCGATATTACCCGTGATCTTGGTGTCGTCCACCACCTTTGTTTTGCTACGCATCATCTGGGTCGGAATGTAGCCGTCGAGCCAGATGTACTCTAGTTTAACCTTTGCCATGATTATTGTTTAGTTTTGATCCATTAGATGGGCAGCAAATATATAAGATCTTGATAGTCTGTCTGTAGTATATCTGGAAAAAACAATGTGAGGGTATGAATGGCAAGAGAATCCTCGTGGCTGGAGGACTCGGGTATATAGGTTCACATACCACTGTCGAGCTTTCGGCGGCGGGCTTTGATGTGCTGATAGCTGACAATCTGAGCAACAGTGATTTGAGGGTTTTACCCGCAATTCAAGCCTTATGTATTACTGACTGTGTCTTTCGCGAAATCGAGCTGAGCGATCAGTCAGCCTGCGATGCATTATTTGAAGAGTATGATGACATTGTCGGTGTGATACATTTTGCGGCAAGCAAGGCTGTAGGAGAGAGTGTAGAGAAGCCGCTGCAGTACTATGCAAACAATCTTGGGTCACTGATGTGCATACTGCGCGCCATGGCTCGGAATTCCATCACGCCCTTGATATTCTCTTCGAGCTGTACCGTCTATGGCCAACCCCAAAGCCTGCCTGTCACAGAGTCAAGCCCGGTCATGCCAGCCGAATCGCCTTATGGAAATACGAAGAAAATGAGTGAAGACATCCTACGAGATGTCTGTCATGGCAAGGAGATGCCACTCGATTGTATCGCCTTGAGATATTTCAATCCGATCGGAGCGCATGCCAGTGGTACCATCGGAGAGCTTCCTGCTGGTGTGCCCGCCAATCTGCTGCCCTATGTGATGCAAACAGCGAGTGGTGAACGAGATCATCTGCGCATCTGGGGCAATGATTATCCTACGCCTGACGGGACAGCCATCAGAGACTATATCCATGTCGTGGATCTTGCCAAGGCACATGTCGTAGCTACCCAGCGCATACTAAGAACTGAGATGGAGAAGAACTTTGAGATTTTCAATATCGGCACGGGGAAAGGTCATAGCGTACTCGAGGTTGTCAAGTCGGTGAGCAAAGCAGTTGGTAAAGAGGTGCCATATAAGATCTATGATCGTCGAGCTGGTGATATTGTAGAAATCTATGCGAGCACTGATCGTGCAAATGAAGTACTTGGCTGGCAAGCTGAGATGGAACTAGATGACATGTGCTCGAGCGCATGGAAGTGGGAGCAGTATCGAAAAGTTAATCTATAGTTATCACTAATTCTATGAGCAAGCTAGCACTCATCACAGGAGCCAGTAGTGGCATCGGCAGACAAATTGCTAAAGTGCATGCGGAGCATGGTGGTCATGCCATTATCGTAGCACGACGTCTAGATAAGCTGGAGACGATAAAACTTGAGTTGGAAAAAGAACATAGTGTTGACATTTTTCCGGTGGTCAAAGACCTCAGTGTGCCAGGTGCCGCTACTGAGCTATATCATGAGCTGAAGTCAGCGGGGCATCAAGTTGATTATTTAATCAATAATGCTGGATTTGGTCTGCGTGGGAAATTTCATGAGCTCTCTTGGGAGCGTCAGTTGCAAATGATTCATCTCAATATGACAGCAGTTACAGAGCTCATGCATCTCTACCTTCCAGAGATGATTGCAAGAAATAGTGGCAAGATCCTCAATAATTCATCTACTGCTTCATACATGCCTGGCCCGCTCCAAGCCGTCTACTATGCCACCAAGTCATATGTGCAGTTTCTCAGCAATGCTGTGGCCGAAGAGCTACATGACTCGGCAGTGACAATCACCAACTTGATGCCAGGGGCAACCGATACTGAATTTGCCAAGACGGCCGATATGGACAAGACCGAACTATTCAATAAGCCGTACTCGGCATATCAAGTCGCAAAAGATGGCTACAATGCTATGCTGGCAGGAAAGCTTGATGTGATATCAGGGATGTCAATATCACAAAGAATGATGCTTGCCATGGTGCCCCTCACACCGAAGAAAGTACTCTTAAAACAAATCAGAAAAATGCAGGAGGTTAACTAAGTGCTTCATTAGTACGAGATACACCAATCTTACAAAACCGTAAATCACAAATCACATATCAAAAATGACTCCTCATGGATTGGATCACAAATCCTGACATATGGACTGCTTTTCTCACACTTTGTGCACTCGAGATTGTGCTCGGTGTGGATAATTTGATTTTCATTTCCATACTAGCCAATAAGCTGCCACAAGAACAGCAGGCCAAAGCAAGATTGATAGGATTGAGCCTTGCTTTGATCGCAAGGATACTTTTGCTTTTCTCGATTACTTGGATTATGGGTCTTACGAAGGATCTTTTTACAGTGATGGATGTGGGCATTTCGGGTCGCGACCTCATATTGATACTCGGAGGCTTGTTTTTATTATACAAGGCAGTCAAAGAAATTCATGAGAAAGTAGAGAATAATGAGGCCAATCCTAATATGACGAAGGCTGCTAAGCTGGGTACAGTAGTATTTCAGATTTTGCTGATAGACATCGTCTTTTCTTTTGACTCTGTGATCACGGCAGTAGGTATGGCAGATAATCTCGGTGTCATGATTGCAGCAGTCGTGGTCGCTATCGTTATTATGATCTTAGCTGCGGGCAAACTCAGTGATTTTGTCAATCGCAATCCGGCAATTAAAATATTAGCCCTCTCATTTTTGATGCTTATTGGTGTCAGTCTGATGGCGGAAGGTCTCGATTTTCATATCCCCAAGGGATATATTTATTTCGCCATGGCATTTGCGGCAGTAGTCGAGATGATCAATATGCGTACAGGAAATCGTAAAGCAGCAAAAAGTGGAAAGTAGAGTCAGTATCATCACCTTAGGCGTAGCCGATTTGGAAGTGTCGTCCTCCTTTTATGAAAATATATTTGGCTGGCAAGCCACTGGAGCAAGCAATGACAATGTCAAGTTTTATCAGCTCAATGGAATGATGCTCTCGCTATATCCCAAGGCCAAACTTGCAGAAGATGTTGGTATTGATCACGAGGGCAGTGGATTCAAAGCCATCACGCTAGCATATTGCACGAGATCTGAGGAGGAATTGTACAAGATGATGGAGCGCTTTCGCGCAAATGGCGTGACGATCGTCAAGGACGCCCAAAAAGTATTTTGGGGCGGTCACAGCGGCTATATCGCAGATCCAGACGGGCATCTGTGGGAATTGGCCTATAATCCATATGTGAGTTTTGACAAGAATGGAAATATTGCATGACTAAGACAATTTGTCTAGTATTTGGACGACACTCCTACACAGCCCGAAGCCTTAACTTCACGATCATAAAAAACGCAGTATATGTTGTCTAGAATTTTTGCCCCTCTTGTACTATTTGGCTGTTTTTTTAGTCTTGATGCGCAGTTTGAAGTCGAGCTACTACCATTCGCTGATGGCTTCAATCTTCCTGTTGACATCCAGAATCACGGTTCAGATGATCTCTACATTGTCGAAAAACGTGGAATGATCAAGATCGTCAATGCTGCAGGAGAAGTCAATGATGTCGACTTCTTGGACATCAGAGATAAGGTCAGATCATCAGGTAATGAGCAAGGACTTCTTGGACTGGAGTTTCATCCTGATTACTCGGAGAATGGCCGGTTCTTTGTCAACTATACCCGCCGACCGGATGGCGCCACGGTGATCAGTAGTTTTCATGTAGGCGACGATCCTGTCATTGCTGATCCCAATAGTGAGGAGGTCATCATGATCATCGATCAGACATTCTCCAATCACAATGGAGGAGACTTGGCCTTTGGACCAGATGGATACCTCTACATCGGAACTGGAGACGGTGGTTCTGGTGGCGACCCGAATGATGCTGGACAAAATCGGCAAGATCTGCTCGGCAAGATGCTGCGCATTGACGTAGATTGTGATCAGTCATACTGCATACCTGAGGATAATCCTTTTGCGGATGATGATTTTACCCTAGATGAGATTTGGGCCTTAGGTCTGCGCAATCCATGGAGATATTCTTTTGACAGACAAACTGGCGATCTCTGGATTGGCGATGTTGGACAAAATGCTCGCGAGGAAATTGATTTTCAACCCGCGGATTCTGAGGGTGGAGAAAATTATGGTTGGCGCTGTTATGAAGGTGATCTCGCTTTCAATCTTGGTGGATGCAATGAGGCCGACTATGTCTTTCCCATTTATGATATAGATCACGCTAGCACGGATGACTGCTCGGTGACGGGTGGATATGTCTATCGTGGTTCTCAATATGCCTTCATGGATGGATACTATATATACGGTGATTTTTGTTCTGGCAATATTTATGCACTTGATCGTGATGGGAATAATACACAGGTAGCCAAGACTTTTGGTGGTGAGATCGGTAGTTTTGGTGAAGACAAGAATGGAGAGCTTTATTTAGCGGCTTTTAGTAGTGGTGAGATATTGAAGATTCAAGCAATATCGACATCTACAAGTGACATTTATCCTGCACGGGTTGAGCTCACATCCACGATATTTTCTGATCAACTCTTCTTGCAAGTACAGGACGTCAGTGAAGTCGCTATAAGCATATCAAACGTCAATGGCGTAGAACAGTATAGTACCGAGTCAGCTTCAGGCAATGTATCGGTGAATTCTTCTTCATGGTCAAAGGGCATATATTTTGTGCGATGGAGAGCGGCTAGTCAGTCCGGACTGATCAAGTGTGTTAAGCAATAATTATTTCTGTTAACTGCGCTCTATAAAGCTCAGGGACTCCGAGTGAAAGTGCAAGCTTTGTAGTTTCACATCACAAGTCCACCAGATGAGAGCGGTTATTATTATTTATTTCATTGCTGTCAGCTGTAGTACATTGCTTGATGCACAAGTCGAGTACTTGCGACCGAGTCCTGCACAAACAATCATTCAAAGAGTAGGGGCAACTGATGTAGAGATTAAATTTTCCCGACCGCAGATGAAAGGGCGCAAGATCTTTGGTGGATTGGTGCCCTATGATCAGTTGTGGCGGACTGGTGCCAATGAGAATACAACCATCAGATTTAGTCACCGCGTGGATATCGGCTCACAAACGATTGAGGCTGGTACTTATGCCCTGCAGACCTTGCCAGGGCGGAGAAGCTGGAAGTTTTATTTGTACCGTGATACCAATTACTTCGATGTCCCTATGGAGCTAGACTCAGCCAAGCTCATTTATCTTGATGAAGTTCCGGTCCAGTTCCTTGATACTCCTGAACAAACTTTCACGATCAATATTTACGACATCACGGAAACTAGTGCTTCCCTCGGTGTGAGTTGGGAGAATGTCTCAGTGAGAGTGCCTATTCAGTTTCATACACGAGAGGCAATGGAAGCTCACATGCAAGAGGAGCTTGACCAAAATATCATGGACTATGTCATCGCGGCTAGCTACTACAGGGAGCGAGGAATAGAACTTGAGAAAGCCAAGTTACTCACTGAGCTCGCGATGAGCTTACGAGATGAACCTTCGCCATGGGATCAAAGAGCGATGGGTATCACAATGATGAAATTGGGTGATAGGGATGCTGCCAAGAAATATTTTATCCAAGGGCTGGAAATGGCCACGGCAATTGATCATCAGTACCTTGTCGAACTGATTCGAGAAGAGCTCAAAAAACTCAATGATTAAGCTACTGGATCTCCTTTTCAAAAAGGATCTTAAGGTGCTCTTTATCTACTTTGTGTGTGCCCTGGTATTCAATAACTTTCACACTGAGATCGTTTTGTGAGATGACATCTTGCATGGCCTTGATTCTATCTTGGGATAGGTATTGATCTTGATTGCCGTAGGTGTAAATCTGGCTTGTTGAATATATGTCGCTCTGACTTTTGTGTAGATCAATATCTTCTGGAATCCAAGAAGAGTAGGAGAGAAGAATATCTATATCCACGCGTGAATGATGTAGCCATCGATACATGGTTGTCCCTCCCTGTGAGAATCCAAGAATAATTTTCTTTGTTTTCTGAGGGAGTTGAGATAGGTACTTCTGATGTAACTGACTTAAATACTTACTGTAATCGTTGATTTCATATTGTCGATCCCTCCTCGTCATCCAAGTGGAGACTGGATCTCCACTGAGTCCCTTGGTGTAGAGACGATTGAGCCCCTCTGGTGCGACGATGAAGTGCTTCTCTGGATCCCAATTTTCAAATTTGTAGAGCATTTGCTCACAGGTCATGCTTGATCCATGAAGGACGTACCAGTAGTACTTTGTCTTGGGTGATATTGAGCCGTATGTGGCGTAGCGAGCGGTCTTCTGGACTTCGATATATTCGGTCTTGATTTCCATTTGGCAAGGAGTTATAATCCATTTTGGCGAAAGCCATATCGTCTATTTCCGATAACCCTGATACTCGGCTTGTCGCTTCTGCATCTGACTCATGACAGCTTCCATCTGATTTTCCTTACGAATGATTTTGTCTTGCAAGATAGATTCAAGTAAGAGGCCGTCCTCCTCACCAAGGTAATGGCATTGATTGAGCATGTTTTTTGCCTGCACGATCGCACTTGGACTTTTACTGGCAATGTCTTTCGCCAGGCGAATGGCTTCTTCAAGTGGCTCATCATGCGTCCTGGTCGCAAAGCCATAGGCCACTGCCTGACTACCGTCAAATTCCTTGTGAGTATAGATCATCTCCCTCAAAACATCATCTCTGACATTGTGACGCCAGAGCTGAGTCCCGCCCATATCTGGAATGATGCCCCACTTGAGCTCCATGATGCTCAGTCGTGTATCCGGGTGGATGATGCGAATATCAGCGCCTGACATGATCTGTAGCCCACCACCAAAAGCCACGCCGTGTACTGCGGCTATCACTGGCACATCACATTCTCTCCATGTCCAGACTGCCTGCTGCCATCGATTTGCCATTCCATGAGTGCGATCGCTTAGCGGTCGCAAGAATTCTTGACCGGCGGCCATCAGATTTTGCAAGTCGAGCCCTGCACAGAAGGCGCGTCCCTGGCCATGAAGCACTACGACTCGCACGGTCTTATCATTTTGCACCACCTGTCCAGCAGCAATAATCTCATCAAACATCTCAATGTCAAGGGCATTGAGCTTGTCAGGACGCGAAAGGCGAACTGTGGCGACATGATTATCTATTTCAATTGAGACCTTCTTCATACTTGCTATTTGCGATCGCAAAATAGGGACTTTCCCTCTTCTGGCAAGATAGGATTTTCTCGATCATTCGCCCTGTACGATCTAGAGCCACTAGAGTTTATGTCATTGTATTCGACGAGATACAGCGCGGCTGGAGAAAGTCATGGTGTGATGATCTCATCGGCTTGATATCTGAGTCGTCTTCTTAAAATCTGTGTGCACAGAATGATTCGTAGATATCATTTCTTTTGTCATTTTGTTGCAATTGCAGACTGAGTGAGATATGCTCACACCCCTCTTCATAGCTGTGTAGGAGAACTTCCGAAAGACCTAAATTGTAGATAACGTCTGGGTCGTTCGGGTGGCTGTCTAGGTATTCTTCAAAGCCTTTTTTGGCAAGTCGAAAATTTCCATAGACGAAATTTCGATTGGCTTGTAAGTACTTGCTTTCAAGGGTCTCATTACCGCTAATCAGTGCCGTGTTGATGCTCACCAGGGATTTGTCAAATTCTCCGATGTATTTCAATAACTGACTGTAGTTTGTGATGGCCTCTACATAAGTCTCATCCAATTCCAGTGCTCTTTCATAGGATGCCATGGCTTTGGCAATGTTGTTCTTTTTTTGGTAGATTTTAGCATCGGTAAAATGTAGGACGGGTAGGTCGTCTTGTATCAGAAGAGCTTCAGTGATATCTAGATGGGCTTGCTCGTATTGACCCAATGCTTTGTAGCTCACGGCGCGGTTATGATATGACAAGGGGTACTCCGGTGCCATATCGATGGATAAGGAGAAAAAATCAATGGCTGATACAATTTTTCCTTGTTTGAGATCAACGAGTCCATGCATGTCGTACAAGATGGGCAAGTTGTCCGATGTCATCGTTATTGTACTTAAGGCAAAATCAGCTTGACGGAAATCACCGACTTTGATATTGGTCAGGATGCGCATGAGTACAGAGTCGGGCTCAGAGAAACTATTATGTTCTTCGAGATACAATTTATAGTCCTCAAGACGTATCGGTGATTTGTAAAATGCATCATCCAAGCTGTTTGATTCATAATCATAAAATTTGGATGAGACGTAGCTTGATCGTAAGTCAGAATCTACCGAAAGATACGAGAGCGGATTTAGCTTGTGCGCTATTGTCAGATCATTGCGTGATGCTACTTGGTTTCCTAATACTGCATGGAGTCGAGCTCGGTGGATAAATCCCTTCGGATCTTGCGGATGGTCTGCTATGTGCATATCATAACTTGCCATGGCACTTTCAAACTCGAGAAGTCGAAAATGAACATCTCCGTCCTGCAGCCAATTGACGACATCTTGTGCTACAAGCCTAGGAGCCAAAAGGGAGAGGCTCAGCAGTGCTAATGAAAAAATGATGGTTCTGATTGACATAGATCTAGTTTTTGTAAAGTGATTGAGTGTAATGAGATTGGAGGGTCACATCTTGAAGGAGCTTCCAAGTAAGACTTTGGGTCGTTGATATATGACAGCAAGGCCAAAACCGAATAGTGGTCGGTAACTGATGTTTCTGTGTCTCATGTAGTAAAAGCTTGAGTTCTGCATTTGTGTGTGTTTAGGAGTCCGAAATCAATAAAATTCAATCGGTGATAAGTAAGTAATACTAACATAATAGAATGCTATGCTTTATTGTTCAAATCGGAATGAGTCTTTCTCATCATTGGAACAGTGAGACGGCAGGTGTAGCTCAATTCATATTCTATCGGACAATGCCAGTTAATGTCAAGTATTTATCTTTGCGCTCCCTTCGTTTGGAACATTAGCTCAGTTGGTTTAGAGCGCTGCCTTGACAGGGCAGAGGTCACTGGTTCGAATCCAGTATGTTCCACTTCTTTTCTCACTCTCGGGTTGTAGCTCAGTCCGGTAGAGTACACGTCTGGGGGGCGTGTGGCCGCTGGTTCGAATCCAGTCAACCCGACATTTCAGAGTTTACGATGCTAGGCAAATGAGTTACTGCGCCTGGCTTCGTATTTCTACGTGATCCTTCACTGGTGAACAGTCTAACTTTAAGCAAAAGCAAGCTATGTCACACTTCTCCCACATTGATGCACAAGGAAAGCCCAGTATGGTGGATGTCTCGGCCAAGACTATGACGGAACGCAAGGCAATAGCAGAGTCCAGAGTGTGGCTTCCGCCCAATGTGCTGGAAGTACTTAAAGACAAGGAGATTCATACCAAGAAGGGTCCAGTTTTCCAGACAGCTATCATCGCCGGGATCATGGCCGTCAAGCGATGTGCAGAGCTGATTCCACTGTGTCATCCTCTCCCCATCCAAAAGTGCGACGTGCAAATCGAGCTTGAGGGCCATCATGCCGTGGTGAGCTGTATGGTGAAGACCGCTGGTAAGACGGGTGTCGAAATGGAGGCACTCACTGGAGCGAGTATAGCAGCATTGACCATCTATGATATGTGCAAAGCCATGAGCCATGATATCAAGATAGAAATGACACAATTGATCCATAAATCTGGAGGAAAACGAGATTTTGATCGACATGGCTAAGCATCAGAAGCATACCAGGCTCTCTAGACCGCGAGGAGGAAAATATCATCCACAAGAGTGGACCTTGATCGGAGCTCCTTGTTCTGTCATCGCTGAGTGTGTAGCGCAGATATCAAAGGCACTTCGCGGAAGATTGTCGCTTGGCTATATCGATGCAGATCATCAGTCTAGTGAGAGTCAATCAGCGCTCGCCGCCCAGATTACTGATCAGATCGATCAAAGACTTCTCATGACAAACCAAGCTGCGGATCCCTGGCATGTGCGACCCATGTTATCGCATCTTGATGCAGTCTTGGTCAATGGGAATCATTTTGCAGGAGCAGCTCAAATCGTCTTCATGGATCCAAAGAAGAAAGAGTCCTTGCAAAGGAAGCTGGATCGCATCACCGATTTGAGATACGTGGTAGTAGAGAATAATGAAGATGACATCCATGACTATTTTTTCAAGATCTTGGAGCGATTTCCAGAGGCACAGATGATCAAGCGATGTGAGATGGAGAAGCTCGCATCGCTCATCTATGCAGACTATCAATCAAGAGTGGCTCCACTGTATGGGCTAGTGCTGACTGGCGGTAGGAGTGAACGAATGGGAACTGATAAAGCACAACTCGTTTATCATCAAAAAGATCAGGCCTCTCATGTATTTGAGCAGTGTCAACAGTTTTGTAAACGAGTATTTTATTCGCATGCTGGTTCTGACCACAGAGAAAATGGTATCGCTGATAGCTTTCTTGGACTTGGTCCAATGGGTGGAATTCTAAGCGCATTTCGTGAATATCCCGATAGCGCATGGCTTGTGGTGTCTTGTGATCTGCCATTGCTAGATGAAGAGACCATAGATCTATTGGTCAGAGCTAGAGATCCTTCAAAATTTGCTACTGCATTTATGAATACGGACACAGGCTTCGCTGAGCCGCTTGTCACCATCTGGGAGCCACGATCATATTCTCGTATCTTGCAGTTTGTCAGCGCAGGATATTCATGCCCACGCAAAGTATTGATCAATTCAGATATCGAGCAAGTCCACTTGGCAGATCAATCAAAAATCTTCAATGCCAATACTCCGGAGGATATGGCTTTCGCCAAAACGAAATTATCTGCCAAAGGGAGAAATTCGTGAAGAAGTTTATTCACTTTTTGGTGGTCTTTGGCATAGGGATGCTGATTACCATATTGCTCTATCCACACGCTAGATCGCTGGTGCTCCAATTTTATCGTTGGACGACAAGTTATGACTTGATTTTTCGTGGGAAGTATATTATTTCTTTTGAGCCAGTGATGTATTTCTCAGGTTTTGGTATCTACTTCTTGGTCACAGCTCTTGATACGATGTATATGGAGCTCAAAGAATCGATAACTCGTATTTTTCTTGGTTGTCTCGCAATTATTTTCTTCACCCTATTTATTTGTCTCATTGATGTGAATGTTAAGGTGAGACAATGTATCACGTGTCCAGATACTGTCAGGTATATTCAGCCTCAGCGCATCAATCATGCCTTGATTCTTTCGGTTGCTGCACTACTGGCAAGCAGTACTCATGTCATACGACTTGTTCATCGCTGGATATCAATTCGTAGGAGCCAAGAAGTCAATTTGTAAACGATCTGATGGTATTGAACTGTCCCTATCGATAGCGGATATACTCTACAAGGCTATTTTTGAATTGATCTTGCCCAGCAGGTATTTTCGCAAATGCATCGCAACTCATCAGATTTGCAAGGTCACCACTACCACCACCTTCTATAGGCGTGATACTAGTATATGCATTCAGATCAGCGTGGACTTTGACCTGGATAAAATAGTCGAGTGTTTTTTTGGCTGGGACATCTTGCATAAGCTTCGCATATGTGCACATAGCTTCAATGCCAAGACATCCATCCAGCCACGGGATCACGTAGCGGTGCAAACAAAAAAATGATGACACAGGATTTCCCGGGAGGGCGAAGACAACACAATCCTCTGAACTGCCAAACCAAAATGGCTTTCCTGGTTTTTGGGCTATGCCGTGAAAGTGTTTCTTGATTCTGAGCTTTTGCAGACTATCGGGTATGTAATCAAATTTTCCTTTGCTCACACCACCAGAGAGAATCAAAACATCGTGCTCCGAAATAATTTTGGCAAGAGACGTCGAAATTTCTTGTGGAGAGTCGGCGATATGTGTGATGCTAGAATATATCTTCCTGTTGCGAAGCTCACTTGCAATCATGGCGCTATTGGACATTCTGATTTGATGTGCAAGAGGAATGTCGCCGATAGGGACTAACTCATCCCCAGTGGAGACAATCGCTACCGACGGATGAGTTTTGACAGTCAATCTCTCCATTCCGATTGTGGCCGCTGTAGCTATTTCGGCTGCCGATATTTTATGGCCAGCCTTGAGTAGTATATCACCTTTTTTCCGATCGTTTCCTTGGCGATGAATGTTTTGCCATTCCTTCCAAGAATCCGAAGACAGATTGGCCATTGATCCCTCTATTTCAATCAATTCGTAGGGAATGACAAGATTGGTTCCATGGGGAAGGATGGAGCCAGTCATGACTTCGAGACAATGATCTTTGCGATGCAAAGTCATCCTTGGATTTCCGGCTGCCGCTATGCCTTGGATCTGAAATCGTGTTGTACCGGTAGTAAGCGCATCTCTATGAATGGCAATACCATCCATCGCAACGCGATCATACGGCGGGAAATCCCGATCTGCCTTCCACTCAGTAGCGGTGATCCGTCCTAGCGATTGCTCAAGCTTCACTTCCTCATGGCCATAGTTGCGAGTCGATGCCATGATGATCTTGCTTGCTTCTTCTGTACTGATCAGTGAGTCCATCAACCTCCAATATTTGCCATAGACTCGACAATGTTTTGCACTCTTGATCTCTCAGCTTCCCAGCCATCTTTAGCGCGATGGGCGAGAGCGTCTTGAATGGCGGCCATGAGTTCATCATCAGTTGCCCCTGATCGCATGAGGTCTCGGATGCTAAATACGCCTTCATCATACAGGCAAGTTTTCAGGACCCCTTGAGGAGTCAGTCGCAGACGATTACAACTGCCACAGAACGAACGTGTATACGCAGGGATGATTCCAAAGCTTCCTTTGTGTCCAGGAATTTGATAGTTTAAACTTGTGCTATTTTTTGGATCTTTTAATTTTTTTGGCGTACCATATTCTTCTGTGATATGTTCGAGGATCTTTAGGTAATTCCATTCCAGACCAATTTTATTTTCATCGCTTCCATTGAAGGGCATTTCTTCAATAAATCGTACACTGACATCTTCTTGTTTGGTCAATGCCACTAGTGGGATGATATCGTCGACGTTGAGATTTTTCATCACGACAGCATTGATCTTTAGGCGGAATCCCCGGTCTCGCATCTGTGTATAGCAGTCCCAAACCTGATCGCACTGATCTCTCCGTGTGATCTTCATAAATCTCTGTCGATCAACGGAGTCAATGCTCAGATTTATATCGCGAATATCCAGCTCCCATAGTTCATCTAGATGACGAGCAGTGATTGTGCCATTGGTCGTGATGGCTATTTTTTCGATTTTGCGGATTCCTTTGAGTTCTTTGAGAAAGTGGATAAGGTCCTTGCGTAAAAATGGTTCGCCTCCCGTAATTCGGATTTTATTGACTCCGTGCTCACTCAGCAGAACTATAAGTCTCAAGATCTCTTCATAGCTCATGAGATCTTTTCTTGGCGCAAATGTTATGCCTTCTTCTGGCATGCAGTAACTACAGCGCAAATTACATTTATCTGTGATGGCGAGTCTCAGATAATTCATGGCGCGTCCTTGCTTGTCTCGTAGGATGTTAGTCGTATCGCTCATAAATTGGTTTGTCACGATACTTGAGTGAAGTGCCTCTGCGATTTCTGTGATGGGCGATGATCTCGGCTACTACTGAGATCGCAATCTCGTCAGGATTTTCTGCTCCTATGTCGAGGCCTATGGGCGCATGAATGGCTTCCCAATTTATCGTCTCATTTGTGCAGTCTTCCTGAAGATTTTGTAATCGATTTTTCGGACCAAGTATGCCGATGTATTGTCCTTCATTTGGTACGATTTGTTGTAGGATGCGAAGATCTTTATCGTAATCATGCGTCATAAGCAGAAATTCGCAAGAGTGGCCGTACTTGCTGGGCTCAAATGCCTCGTAGTCTACAGCACTTTCGGCTTGCAATACGATGTCTTTATGGAGCTTTGCCAGTCTGCCGACAAGGTGATACTGCCATCCCATTTGTCGTGCTTGTGCAGTCATGCTTCGTATATCATATCCATGGCCGAATATGCAGAGAGAAATGTTCTTTCTGAAATATTCGCAGAGTATTTTGGTCTTTTTATCTCCTAGCTCAATAGAGTGTGAGCTCTCCGCTTGTTCTGTGTGCCCTGTGTTGAAGCTCGATACAGTAAGTCCTAGTGTAGCGGCACAATCATCGAGAGATCTGAAAGTCTTGCCGAGTAGGCTTTGCTCACTTGCAGCAGTTATGTGAAATAAATATTGGTCTCCATCCTCTTCTAGAATATCTCTCAAGTGCTCCAGGTGTGTCATGGCTTCGAGGCTTTCCATTGGTGCTAGCAGGATATCTATCTTTCCTCGACATCCTAGTCCGATTCCGATATCTTTTGATTCTGGGTCTTGTGTGTCATAGCTTACGACTCTTGGCATAGAGGAGTGTATGACTTTCTGCGCATGTCTCAATGCATCACCTTCGAGACAGCCGCCACTGATGCCTCCTATCCAGTTGCCGTCGTCGCTGACAAGCATACGCGCACCGATCCGTCGATAGGATGACCCTTCGATAGCTACTACTGTGGCCAGTGCCATTTTCTTAGCACTATGACGGTTCTCACTGTAGAATGCGAGTATCTGCCGGATCTCCTTCATCTCTTGCCTAAAAGTAGGTAATGGGCCCCAAGCAAGAGCTGTCTTTAGTACTTTCGCTCCGTGCATGAGATTCTTCTGATCGCTAGCTTTTTTCTCGTCGCCCTGATATACTCTTCAACAGGGCTTGGTGGTGGCTCCAGCTATCTTGCGCTGTTGGCTTTGAGTGGATTGGCATTTGTTGATTTCCGTATGATTGCTCTTCTATGCAACATAGTCGTTGTGGCTGGTTCGGTATTTTGGCATTTTCGAGCAGGCCTCCTACGCTTTCCAAAGGTCTTGCCGCTTGTGCTCTTGAGTGTGCCTCTTGCCTATCTAGGAGGGATGCTGGCATTGACTGAGGCAATTTATTTCATCCTACTGGCTGTATTCCTCTTGGTAGCAGGCGCGTTGATGTTGTTTCCGGCAGATCGCAAAGTACGAGGGATATCAGCTTTTCCTACTGCTTCCATTGGTGGAGGGATTGGATTTATTTCTGGTGTAGTGGGTATTGGTGGTGGGATTTTCCTTTCTCCGATTCTCCACCTGAGCAATTGGCAGCGGGCAAAAGTCATTGCGGCCACCACCTCTTTTTTCATTTTGGTCAATTCGATTGCTGGACTCCTAGGCCAGATCTATCGTCATGGATGGTCCCTTTCGGCACGAGATATCGCTCCTCTGCTACTGGCGGTATTGATAGGAGGATCTATTGGAGTAAATCTGACCATCCGCTGGTTGACTCCATCATTGTTGAAGAAAGTCACGGCATGCGTAGTCATCTTTGTAGGTCTTCGTTTGCTATATAGATATTTACTGCTCGGAGTATGAAGATTAAGTGTTTTGGAATCGTCAAAGACATTGTGGGGGCAGATATGTTACCTGCAGATGGGCTTTCGCCCAAAACTGTCGGAGACCTAAGAGCAGAGTTGCTCAAGAAGTATCCAGAGCTCAAGGGACTTACTCAGTTCATGATCGCCGTCAATCTTGAATATGCTTCAGATGATCATGCCCTAGGTGCAGATGATGAGATTGCCATAATTCCACCAGTCAGTGGAGGATAGACATGACATACAGATCAGCGAGACTCCTCTTTCTATAGATGCTTGCTATCAACACGTGCTACATCCTTCATGTGGTGGAGTAGTCCTGTTTGTAGGTACGGTACGAGATCATAACATGGGTCAACAAGTCACTCATCTTGACTTTGAGGTATATGGCCCGATGGCAATATCCGAGCTCCAAAAGATTGCTGAAGAACTGACGCACTCGTATGATGTTCAGCGCGTTTCAATTCACCACCGCACCGGTGCAGTGAGCCTCAAGGAAATTGCAGTAGTGATCGCCGTGTCGTGTGTCCATCGCAAAGAAGCTTTCGTCGCATGTGAGCACGCCATTGATCAGCTCAAGCTTCATGTCCCAATCTGGAAAAAAGAGCATCTGACGGATGGTTCATATTGGGTGAATGCTAGGCCCTAGTCATATTTAGACATTGGGCATCTGAATATCCTTGCCATCGATGCTCTTGAGATTTTTTTGCCTCCAGTATGCCTTGATGCCTTCACGACCTTTTGCTTCTCCCCAGTCTCGAAGCACAGTGCGCTCACCGACAAAGTCCATCCTTGGCACTGCAAAGCCACAGGAAGTCTGCATGCGCTCCACGCACAAGACGATGATCTGACGCGCACCTGGAGATGAATCAAATTCTCCGATGTACTGCCCATATTCTTCATCGCCCTCATGATAGGCTTTGGCCTGACCGTAAGCCCTCAGTATCAATGGCTTTTCGTCAAAGCTGCACCACATGATGGTCATCCGACTATTTTCTTGGAGATGTCCTGATGTCTCATTGCCACTGCCAGTGAGATTGAGCCAGACGATGGTTTGATCATCGATCACTCTGAGGCTGTCCATGCCCTTGGGAGAAAGGTTGATACTGCTGGTTTCTGTGGCAGTTGCTACATGAAATATGTGCTGTTGTGAGATGAACGCCTTGAGCTCGGAATTCACGTGATCAAAGAACTTGGCCATATGTCTAGATGAGTTGTATTTTGATGTATTCCCTCAGTCCACCTTTGAGACTGTACACAGAAAGCTGAGGATATTTGTTTTGTAGCTTCTGAGCGACTTGTTGAGACACTCTGCCCATTTTACAGTAGAGAGCAATTGTTGATTTACTCTCCGGTTGAATCTGCATCCAGTCAGAAGCTCGGATTCTTTCAACAGGCTGACTGCTGTACTGATCCTCTGCCTCAGACAGGAGTGAGATGAGCCGGTACTCGGCTGGATTCTCGAGCAATTCGCTCCATTCGAGGAGCTCGATCTGACAAGACTTGCCACTATAACTCTCCTTTACCCAGAGCTCCTTGATGTCGAGTGTCCAATTTTTGCGCAGTTTGATCTTCAACTGCTCATTTGTAAGAGCATGGTAGTGGAGGAGCTGATCACTGAGAACCTCTTGCCTACCTAGGATGTACTTCATGGCTTCATTGGCTTGAAAGAGTCCGATGATACCAGCGATCATATTCCAGACACCTACTTCACTACAGGAAGGGATGCTCATATCTGGCTCTGGGAAGATGTCTCTGAGATGGATCGATTTTTCAGACTCATTGTCAAAGAGACTGACATAGCCCTCGTGACGATCAATCGCTCCATAGACCACGGGGATATTCATCATGTGGCAATAGTCATTGACCAGATACTTGCACATGATATCATCCGTGCATTCGAGTACCAAGTCGCATTCATCTAGGCAATCATCGATATTGTCTTTTCGCAGCATTTGGGCGAAAGCCCTCACCTTTATACTTGGATTGAGCTCTTTCAAGCGGGTCTTAAGGAGCTCAGACTTGACGCCATGCTCGTGATTGCGATCTGCATAGAGCACTTGGCGGTGAAGATTGCTGCGATCCACGTGGTCTCCATCGATCAGGAGCAAAGTCCCCACGCCAGCGCCTGCCAAGTATGCTGCTGCGATGGCGCCTAGTCCTCCACATCCGACGATGGCAACGTCGCTAGATGCCAGTCTGCTTTGACCTTCTTGTCCTATCGCACTGAGTATTACTTGCCGCTCATATCTGCTGTGACTCATCTAGGCATAAGATTAAGACATTTTTTCAGTGCTCTATCTTTGATCCATGAAGTTTCGCGCCAAGCTCGAGTCTATTTTTGAAGGGATCTCCTACTCGGGAGTGACTGTTCCTGATGATGTCGTCGTCGCCATGAGGTCCAAAGATCACAAGCGAGTCATTTGTACACTCAATGGTCAGATCCGCAAGCACAACGCCATGACGCCTCGAGGGGATGGATCTCACTTCATTACGGTCAACAAGGAATCCCGTCGGAAACTAGGTGTAGAGATGGGAGATGAGGTCGAAGTGGAGCTTGAGCCAGATACGAGTGAGTATGGAATGGCTATGCCAGAAGAATTTGCCGAGCTACTCTTGATAGATATCGAAGGAGAGAAGTACTTCCATGCCTTGACACCGGGGCGACAGAGAAGTTTAATCTACATGGTAGCCAAGCCAAAGACAGAGGCAACACGACTCAAAAAAGCCGTCGGTATCCTTGACTATCTCAAGCAGTCAAGAGGACGCCTAGATTACAAAGAGCTCAATGAGTACTTCAAAACCATGGATCCTATCTAATTTTGATCCTACATTCAATAAAACCATAACCCTCAAAAAACCCAATTTCATGAGAACCACATTCGTACTCGTGGCGTCGCTAATCATCAGCGCAACTGCATTATCTGCACAAGACTGCCAAGCGTATTTCCCATTCGTAGAAGGAGCAAGCTGGACCATTGTTGACTACAACAAGAAAGGCAAAGAACAAGGTACTACCAGCTACACTCTTACTAGCCTCGCAGACCAGGGCTCAGAGATCGTAGCAGAGTATGATATGACCATGAGCTTCGGAAAGGAAGAGATAGAGTCCAGCTTCACCGCTAGCTGCAGTGAAGGTGAATTTAAAGTCAGTATGTCAGAGCTCTACAGCTCGATGGTAGCCCAGTCTATGGCTGGCATGGAGATGGACATCAGCTCTGATGACTTTACCATTCCTTTTGATGCCCAAGTCGGTGACCGTCTGTCAGACGTGAGTATGCAACTTTCTAGCTCTTCTGGTCCGATGACCATGAAGACGACCGTCGAGCACACGGATCGCAAAGTAGAGGCATTTGAAGAGATCACGACAGCTGCAGGAACATTTGACTGTATCAAAATCAGCTACAGCTCAAGAGCCAAAGTCATGGTTGCCAATGTATCCACGCAGTCCGTCGACTGGTACGCCAAGGGAGTAGGCATCGTCAGATCTGAAAGCTATAAAAATGGCAAGCTCCAAGGCTATCGAGAGCTTAAGGCATTTAGCAAATAACTTGTCATTCTGCGATGGCAAACTGGGCTTTGACCTCATAGCGGAGTTTGATCTCAGCGACTTGTGCAATATCTGAGTCACCTCCACGTGATTCCATGCTGACATTACTGATGACATTTTGATTGCGCCATCGCCATCCGTTGTCTTCGACTTCGGTCATGGTGAGGAGATTTCCCAGTTTTTCGTCTACAGCCTCCAGCATATAGGAAGCCTTGTCTTTTGCCGCCTTGACGGCTGCAATCTTCACTTCCTTCCGCAGTTTCTGGATCTCTTCGTTGCTTGAGTCAGTGATACGTACGGTTTGTACTCCTTCAAAATCCAGATCTTGCATGAGTGCCATGAAGTCTGTATCTGCATCCAATCGGAGCCGATAAGACTTTTGTCCGCGGTGATATCTGCGATGACTCCACCAGTAGTACCAGTAGTACTGTGGATTACCGAAGTAGACTTCGTCCTTGGCGATACCGTGTCGCGCAAGTGTTTGAAAAAACTTGGACTCCAATTCTTCAAATGTGCTGTGATTGCCTTTGGAGTGCTGCTGTGTCAAGGTGATTTCGAGTTCGAGTTCGTCAGGTGGGACGATAATCTCTGCACTTCCAGTGACAGCGATATGTCTAGTGATTTCTTGCGCCGTGACGCACAGGCTTACGCCAAAAAGTAAGAAGCTAAGGGTAATGAGTTTTTGCATATCTCAGATTTATAAGTGGATAAATCGGAGCTACAGCACTGTATACTCAACTCTAGAATCAAGATTTCATTACGACAGAGGTGTTACTTTAACCTTTGGATTAGCTCTCTCCTTGTCATGGAGACCGACTTCTATCCGGATAGCCTCAATGCCTGACTAGAACTCCCAGGTCAAGCCCGCGCTCGGTAAGATCGGAAGCTGGTCTACGCGCTCAAGCCTGACTCTATCGAAGAAGAAGATATTTTCACGATTGTACGCATTCGTCGCACTTATCGTGGCGATGAGCTTATTTCTTTGACCGAATGTGATGGTCTTCTTGAGGCTGAGATCTAGACGGTGATAGTAGGGGAGACGACCGGCATTCCTTCTTTCATCCAGCAAGATCCCGAGGCCTGGATTCTCTTGGACATAGTTGAGATCTGAGCCCTCAGAGATATTGAGGCGACCATAAAATCCCTGTGTGAGGGTAAATGGAAACCCTGATCCCATATTCCATCGTGCCCCAGCCTCCCAGGAGCGATCTGATCCAAACTGCACCGAAGCGAGCAAGTTGACATTGTGCCTGCGATCAAAGACTGTAGGGTAGGTCTGCTCACCATCAAATCTCGTTACCTTACCGAGAGAGTAAGTCGCCCAGAAGAAGTATGGCGCCTTGTCATACTTGAGCAAAAAATCAAGTCCGTAAGCATCACCAGTCTCTGCTTGAAAATCAGGTTCCGCTCCACTAAGCTTGTTTCGATTCAGCGCTATCAACTGGGTAAATTCCTTATAGTAAGGCTCTACATTGAGCGTCAGACTTGGCGTGAGATCTATCTCAAAGCCTGCCACTGCGTGTCGAGACTTCTGCAATCTCGTAGTACTACGCTCTCCAGTCTCTGGGTCTGTCAATGAAGACTCAGGCCCACTCAGGAATCCTTGAAAGAGGTTGACCACATCCAGATCACTCGTAGTACTGATGAGATTCTGGCTGTAGTAGCCTGCACCGAGCTTAAATCGTACTCGTGGTGCAATATTGTATTTGATGCCAAGCCTAGGCTCGACAGAAAACTCTGACAGAGAGGCATAGTACTGCACTCGTAAGCTAGGCTCGATGATGAGATTATTGAGCTTCCTGCGATACTTACCATAGGTAGAGATCTCTGTAGTATTTTGAAATTGCTCGATGGTGTTCCCGAGGAAGTTGCGAAAGCGGAAATCAGTACGGAATCCCTCGAGCTGAAGGCCATACTTAAATTCGCTATCAGTACCGTAGTTTGTGAAATTCAATCCGATGTTAAATCCGCTGATGCCACTTGTTCTCGGTGCATCATCTGCCTCTTTGAGCTCTAGCTCATAGTTGGAAAAAGAGACAATCCCATCGATCACCAGATTACTCCCACTAGGGATGACATTGAAGTTGAGTCCACCACCCACACTGTTCCAGTTGAGATCGGCCACTCCATTGAAGAGGACGTCATCGGTGAAGTTGAAGCCAAATACATTGAGCTTACTACCGTTGTCAGAGACTAGGCTGATCTTACCATACAGGTCTCTGAAGCCGAATGGAATCCCGTCCTCATTATCTGAAGCATAGTCATATAATGTCTTGGAAGTACGCTCGATCAGAGACTGTTTTGCCGTGACAAGGAAGCTGATACTAGAGCCGTCTTCCTTGAGGGGTACGATCGGACCTTCGATCAGAGCTTTGGCCTGGAATGGACTCGCACTGAGCAGTCCGCCAAGACGCTTCTTGTTTCCTTCTCGTGTCTTGATATCGACTACGGCAGAAATCCTTCCGCCATGCTCGGCATTGAAGCCACCTGTGAGGACATCTACAGTACGGATCGTCTCAGTCTCAAAGACTGAGAAAAATCCGATGCTATGAAAGGGCTGAATGATGGTCATCCCGTCCAGCAAGATTTTATTCTGTACAGGTGACCCACCTCTGATGTAGAGCTGGCCACCCTGATCTCCGGTGAAAATGACTCCAGGAAGTACTGGCAGATACTGTGCGATATCCGGCTCACCACCAGCAGAGGGCAGGGACTTGATTTGTCTAGGCGTCACAGTGACTGTCGAGATCTGGACTTCTGTCTTTGCCTTTTGTTTTTCAGCAGAGATATCGACTGTTCCCAGTTGAATCCCGCTGGTAGACATGAAGAGATTCTTCAGGAGGATCTGACCGCTATTGAGGCTGATCGCTTCACTGGTGCTGTCATATCCTACATAGGTGGCTACCAGAGTGTAATCACCTGCTGGCACATTGGTGATCGTGTAGAAGCCTTGATCATCTGTCGTAGCTCCCAGATTTGTTCCAGTCAGAAATACGTTGCCAAAGAGGATGGGCTCTCCACTATCCTGGTCGTATACATTTCCTCTGATAATACCATTTTGGGCGAAAGCCCCCAAACCTACGAGACAGCAAAGTACAACTGCCAATAATTTCTGCATCTTCCTCATGAATTACGGGTCACAAATGTAGAGCAATTTGCCGCAGCACTTGAGGATCTCAGGGTATGACAGCGACATTTAACCTAGCTTGACTCAACAAGCAGTCCTTCATCGCTCTTCTTATACTCTACTTCACTACACCAAGAAATATTTTGACATGAAATATCTTACATACACTCTGATACTTCAGATGTGCCTACTCATGAGTTGTAAAGCTCAGAGTACCGCAAGGATCGACATAGAACTTCCCAAGGAAGAGCAGCGCAATGCATACTGGTATGATGGCAAAGCGGAAATTACGAGCTATGAACTTGTCCAATCGCGCTATGGTCAGTCACACGACGGCGAGGCAGTGATGATCTATGTCACCGAGGATTTTTCGCGGTCCAAACAAGTCAAGCTAGACAATCCGAGGACTAGTGACAAGGTATCTGTGCTCAAGCTCAATCACACCCGTAATTTTCTGACAGGCATCTATCCCTACACCACGATGACCAGTGCTTTCAAGCCGATGGACAGTTATGAGGATCAGCGGGTGATGAAGATAGCGACGAGTATCCAAGAGTGGTGTGGGCATACATACATGCAGATCAATCATCGCTCTTCCAAGTATGAAGTACTACAGAGGTCCTACTTTGAGTCAGAAGGGGATCAAGAATACCGAGTGGATGATGCCTACACCGAGGAGGAGATCTTTCTTACCGTGAGGATCAATCCTGCTCAACTGCCGCTGGGTAGGGTAGAACTCTTGCCTGCCACCTTGTCAACTCGGCTTTTTCATACCAGCTACAAGCCTCTATCGGCTCTGGCTTCCGCCAAAAAGGAGGGCAATATCTGGACCTACCGCGTGGATTATCAAGATGTCAATCGCAAGCTAGAAATACAGTTTGAAGCCGCCTATCCATGGCGTATCCTGCAGTGGTCTGAGGAGACTGGCCGTGGCAAGACTGTCGCCAAGCGCATGGAGGAGTTGAAAATCGACTATTGGTCGCACAATCAGCCCATGGACGAGCAACTCAGGACTCAGCTCAGGCTCAAGTGAGACCGATCATTTTGCCGCAAGGCTTCCCACTTGTAGCCTTTCCACTGCAAGTGAAAGAGATGGAAATTTCCATGATCATATTGCTGTAGGCGAGACAGCTCCTCACGAAACAAGTGGGCGAATAAGACTCTGAGAGTCCGTCCATGACTACAAATCAAGGCCCTTTCAAATGTCATAGCTTCCATCTCCTCGACGAATTCTTCCACGCGATGAGACAATTCCTCTAGAGATTCTCCACCATCAAGGCGAGCCGTATAGTCGCCTTCTTCCCAAGCCTTGCGGCAGTGCATATAAGCTTCATATGATTCCTTGCTCGTCGGTATGCCTTCCGATTTACCCCAGCTGATCTCATCCAGTTGTGAATAGACCAAGTGCCGATCTCCGCGATCAATGAAATGTTGGACGCTTTCCTGAGACCTCTTTTGACTGGATGTGAAAACGTAGTCAAACGGAATGTGACCATATTCAGCCACAAATAGCTTGGCTTGGATGCGACCATGCTCATTGAGCGATGAGTCCACACTGCGACCTTGGATGATGCCGCGCTTGTTGTAATCAGTCTGACCATGCCGTATGACGTACAATTCCATACTCCGAAAGTAATGCCTCTCTCTCTAACTTTGACGCAATGCTCTCCATCCTTCTTCCTTCTTATGATACTGATGCACGTGAGTTGGTCCTTGAGCTAATCTCACAGGCAGGTGATATGAGCTATGAGATCATTTTGTCTGATGATGATCCAGAGAGTAGCGCTTTCGCGCAAATGGAGAATCTCGTTACACCTGCTCATTTCCGGGCAGTGAAGCAAGCGTCAAATCTTGGCCGGTCGGCCAATCGCAATTGGCTTGCAAGACAGGCCAAGTATGACTGGCTAGTCTTTATCGATGCCGATAGTCTAGTGATCAAGGAAGATTTCATTGCCTCATATCTTGAGGCTATGAAAGAAGCGGATTGGATTTATGGCGGTACGAGTTATCCCAGCAATGCACCAGACGGATGTGAGCTTCATTGGAACTATGGTAAGCAGCTGGAAGCGCTTGATTTATCTACGAGAAGTAGAGTAGGTGCAGCAGCCTTTAGGTCCAACAACTTCGCCATCAAAAAATCTCTTTGGAAGTCCTATCCATTCGATGAAGAACTCAAGCGCTATGGCCATGAGGACACTCTCTTTGCTCATCGCTTAAACTTGGCAGGAATCAAATGCCACCATATTGACAATCCAGTGCTTCATGACGAGCTCTATCCGGATGAAGAGTATCTAGCTAGAGTAAAAGAGTCAGTCCTTCATCTCGCTGAGCTGACAAAAGCTGAGAAGATTACCAATCATACGCGCTTACAGAAAATGCACCGGCGCACTGACCTACCAGTGATAAGACATCTCGTAGGGCGGTGGCTATCTGCCAACAAAGAATCTTGGAGGCAAACAATCCTATCCAGCTCTGATCTCAGGGCATTGAGCCTGTACAAATGGTCGGTCTATACAGAGGAGATGGGCAAGTAGTTCGACAGATCATTTCCCTGTGAGACAAGTCACTGCCTCAGCTAGAAGATCATGTATTGAGATCGAGCACAGTGCGCAGTCCGATTTCTACTCCCATACGAGTAGCTGTGTTGATCACTCCGATTTTCTTGATCAATCGCCGATTGTCAATAGCTCTCAACTGGTCGATCATCACAGAACTCTCTTTCGTCAGTCCTGTGCTTGCAGTATCTAAGGCAATTCTTAGCAAGCGCGATTTTTCATGAAAACTTTGTCTGGTTGTAATGGGGCATATCAAAGTCGATGAGTGAATCCCATTGAGAAGATTGGTCTGTACGATAAGGACTGGCCTGGTCTTGCCTGGCTCCGTTCCGAATCTCGGGGTCAGATCCGCCAACCAAATGTCAAACCTCTCTCGCATCATCAATAGCTTCGAATTCTCTCAAGATAGCCAGTGATTCTTCCGCCAATAACTTTGATTCTAATTCAAGCTGGGCCGTCAATAGTGCTCTGCGCTTGATGCGATTAAAGTGCTCAATGGCCTCATTGATGTAGCGATTGCGACTTTGATGGGTCTTGCTGACTATGAAATCGGTCTCTTTCAGTATTGCTGGATCCAGTTTGAGAGATATGTTTTTCATATGATAAAAGTATATGTTTAATAGATATAACATATTGATTCCAATCTCTAGTTCCAGTATGATCTTCTTTACCGAAGATGCCTATGTTCTCGTTTTGAAAGCTCGCTAAGAAGAGTCAAACTATTCGCAAGTGCCATTCTTCAATCAAAACCCCACATCAAAAACAGAAGGCCTTCTCCGAATGGAAAAGACCTCCTGCAAGTGATCAGATCAAGGACCTGATCGATTTTCAACAAATTCCTACTACTTGCTCACGTACAATGTCACTGTCAGATCGAAGTCGTCATAGATCGCCTTGTCTCCAAGGTTGTCAAAAAACTTTCCACTGCCATATCTGACATCGTAGGTGGTGCGGTCGACTGTGATTTCTGCAGTCGCCACCGTGTAATCTCCATCTTCAGTCATTGATACTAGGAAGCTGATCGGAGCCGTAGTCTCTTTGATCGTGAGATTTCCTCTGACCTTGACAGTGCCGTCAACCTTGCCCGGATTGGAGCTAGTGATCTCAAATCTTGCCTCAGGATACTTCTCTACACCGAAGAAATCTCCAGACTTCAAGTGTCCATCAAGCTTGGCAGCTCCACCTCCTGAAATATCCTTGGTCGCAATGCTCGTCATATCAATGACGAATGATCCTTTGATCTGTGCACCTTCGATGCTGAGGTCCGCAGATTTTAGATTTACCGTGCCATAGTGCTTTCCTGTAACCTTGTAGCCTGTCCAGTTGACAGTGCTCTTCTCGAGATCTACAGATCCGTCGATGACAGGATTGGTGCTCGCCATGAGGCCAAGACTCAATAGCACTGCTAGTGCAAAAGATGCGAAGTGTTTCATTTTTTGTGTTTTTTGATTGTGTATTTACGATTAGTCGCTTGCGCAACGGATAGTAAAAACACATACCAAAAAATTGTTGAGATGTTACCCACAGACTGTCCTCAATCGGACTGAAGGGCAACTGAATTTGACGCCTACATCACCCGCCATAAGATCAATCCAATCAATGAAATGAAAATCAGAAATCTAAAATCTCAAATCAAAAACGGTCCTCCTATCTGACCTCCTCTAAGAGGATCGCTTGATGCATGCCGCCTTCTAGCAGTTGTAGACTAGACTGCATGCCAGGTAGCTCGGACATGATAGACTCGAAATCGAGCTGGACTTCTGCCTTGAGAGGAGAGTCTTGAAGTTTTTCGAGCATTTCCAGTAGCGGCGCTTGGAGCTTTGGATATTCTGCGATCTTATACTCTTCTAGCTCCGTGAGCTCCGCGGCTTTGGCGATGGCATCCTCAAGACCACCGATTTCGTCGATGAGTCCAAGCTCCAGTGCTTTTTGGCCAGTCCACACTCGACCGCCAGCGATACCAGACTTGAGGTCTTCCACTGCGATACCACGACCAGCTGAGACTTTCTCCAAGAAGAAGTTGTAGAACTCATCGGTCATCCGACGGAACGTCGCCTGCTCTTCAGGGCCCCATTCATTGACCAAGGTAAATCCACCTGCTAGCGGGTCAGTAGCGACTGTTTCGTAGTTGATGCCAACCTTATCTCTCAGCGCTTTGCTGACATTGGGGATCATACTCACGACTCCGATGCTACCAGTGATGGTGCTTTCTTCGGCGTAGATGTGATCAGCATTCATAGAGATATAGTATCCTCCACTTGCCGCCACATCTCCCATGGATACTACGATCTTTTTATCAGCAGCTTGGAATCTCAGTAGGGCGGCATAGATATTATCACTGGCAATGACACTGCCACCAGGGCTATTGACTCTAAGGACCATGCCTTTGATCTTATCGTCGTCCGTGAGCTTGTCAATGAGAGGCACATAGCGCTCATCTGAGATGATTCCGCGATTTTCATTGTCATCCAGGATCTGTCCTTCGGCAAATACGAGCGCAATGCGATTATCACCGCTGCCCTGACTCAAGGACACAGACTGCACGAAGTCCGCCATCTCCATGAATTTTACTTTCTTGTCTTCCTCGAGCCCAAGCTCGGCATGAATGTGATCCATCACCTCTGCCTCGTAGGCACTGACATCAGCAAATCCTTTTTCGATTGCTTCCGCAGCGGTCGTGGTCATGTAAGCATCTGCGTAAGTATCGACAGCGTCATAAGTGAGGTCTCGATTCTCAGCAATTTCTGTGAAGAGCACCTCCTTCATTTCACTGAGATACTCGAGTGTTTGTTGACGGTTTGCTTCTGACATCTCTCCTCGCACATAGTTTTCACCAGCAGATTTGAAATCTCCCGTATTGTAGATATCTACCTCGATGCCGAGCTTCTCTCTCAGATCCTTGAAGTAAGGCCTGATGCTTGCATATCCCTTGAGCTCAATCTTGCCCATAGGGTGTATGAAGACGCTGTCAGCTGCTGTTGCCAGCGCGTAGGCATGCTGTGTGTAGATATCTGCATAGGCGTAGACAAACTTTCCTGACTCTTTGAAGGATTCGATCTCATCGATCAGCCCGTGCAGTTGTGTATGGCCCATGGGTACATTCATGAGTTGCAAGTAGATCCCCTTGACCTTGCGCGAGTCCTTAGCCTCGCGGATTCCCTTGATCAGATCGTAGTAGCCTAGTACATCATCAGTCTCTATGCTGAAGGTGCCTTGCTGCTGCACATTGTTTGTTTTTTCTGGAAAAAACTGACTCGCTGTGATTTTGAGCACAGCGTCACTCTTGATTCCTTCTTTCTTATTTTGGCTCGATGCAGAGCCGATAAGTGCGATGCCAAATAGCATGCAGAGAAATAGAACTGCCATGAAGGCAAGTCCTGCTCCGATAAACGCTGCTATGGTGTATTTGATAAAACTCTTCACTTGGATTGCTTTTGTCTAGTAATGATCAATGATAAAGGTAGAGAATCAGTTCAAGCCAGAGACTGGAATTCGATCAATGCTCAGAGCACATCGATCAAGACATGCTAGCTACTCACTAGTGATACATGATGGATGCCGGGTTGATAACTGGTCCGGAAAATCCTTTGTAGCTCATCATACTGCTCCTGCTGCTCCATGAAATTGACATGATTGATATTGACAATCACGATGGGTAGATTGGGCTCTGAGCGAAAATAATTGAAGTACGCATCCTGTATGGCACTGAGGTAATCGTCCTTGATACGCTGCTCATAGCTGCGTCCTCTACCTTTGATCTGCTTCTGGAGCTGTTCTATATCTCGATGCAGATAGATGATGAGATCAGGTGCAGCGATATTTTGGTGTAAAGTGAGATAAAGCTGCTGGAAGATCTTGAACTCGTCGCTCTTGAGATTGATATTGGCGAAAAGCAATGTCTTGATAAACATGTAGTCTGCCAGGATAAACTCTGTGAAGAGATCTTGTGCCTGCAACTTGTCTTGCAATTGCTTGTAGCGCTCTGTCATGAAGAAGAGCTCCAGTGGGAAGGCGTATTTGTCGGGGTTCTTGTAGAAGTACGGGAGAAATGGATTTTCAGCAAATTCCTCTAGGATCAGAGAGCAGTTGTGCTCTTTGTGCATGCGCTCACAGAGCGTCGTCTTGCCAGCCCCTATATTGCCTTCTATACAGACATAGCGATACGGAATAGATCCCATGAGACCTCAAACATATATTTAAATTTTGAATATATGTACCTCGAGTTGATCCTCTGTTTTTTCGAGCAGATCCAGTACGGTAGAGCCATATTCGTCCGCTGGCCAGTGAGCTGCAATTTCTACAGCCGGCACGAGAGCAAAAGCCCTTTCGGGCAAATGCCGATGTGGAATCATCAAATCGTCTGAGCTATACCGACCTCCTGACCAAAGCAAGATGTCGATGTCTATCTCTCGCTCATGCCACCTTTGTCGGTGGCAGCGACCTATTTCTGTTTCAAGATTTTTGGCGAAAGCCAGGAGCTCCGATGGCTCCATCTCCGTACTGATCATGACAGCCTGATTCAAGAATCCTTGTTGATCCTCGACACCCCATGCAGCAGTTTCATAGATGGCGCTTTCGCGCAAATGACTTGTTCTCTGACTGAGCATTTGGACGGCAGTCCGCAAGTATGCCTCACGATCGCCTAGATTGGAGCCAAGGAGAAGGAGGTAGTCTGTCATTTCAAGCTATGAACCCGCCTTGATCGCTGAGAGATACCTATTGAGCTCTTCTTTGACATAAGGATAGAGTAGCACGAGCCCTATCATATTAGGGAATACGAGTGCCAAGATCATGGCATCCGAAAAGCCCCAGACTGCACTCATATCGCCAGCAGCTCCGATGACAATGAAGATCAAGAAAAGCACCTTGTAGCTGATGTCGGCCCACTTATTACGTCCGAAGAGATACATCCAACTCTGTAGGCCGTAGTATGACCATGAGATCATGGTGCTCAAGGCAAATAGCACGACGGCCAATGTCAAGAATGGTCCTGAAAATGGAATATACTCCCCGAAAGCTGCTGCCGTAATACCAGCACCCTCTAGCGACTGTCCATCAATGATTACCGCTCCTGATCCGTCACCACCGTAAGCAAACTCCGCACCACCATGATTGAAGATGATGATGACGAGCGCTGTCATCGTACAGATTACTACGGTATCGATGAATGGCTCCAGGAGGGCGACGAGTCCTTCAGATGCGGCGTACTTCGTCTTGACAGCTGAGTGTGCGATGGACGCGGATCCTGCTCCAGCTTCATTGGAAAATGCTGCACGTCTGAATCCTGTAATCAAGACGCCGATCAGGCCACCAATACCTGCTTTCATGGAGAATGCTTGACCGAAAATCTGGCCAAATGCATCATCAACCTTTCCAAAGTTGATGATGATAATATACAGGCAAGCTAAGATGTACATCAGAGCCATGAAGGGCACGATCTTCTCCGTCACACTTGCGATACGCTTGATCCCACCGATGATGATCACACCAACAAGCAGGGCAATCACGATCCCTATAATCGTCCGTGCTCCACCACCACTCATGCCAAATTGATCTACAAGCTGCATGGCAGCCTGATTGGACTGTGCGGCATTGCCACCCCCAAATGAAGCCAGCACGCAGAAGAGGGCGAATATCGCCGCAAGCGCCATGCCAAGTGTCCCAAATCCACGCTCCTTGAGACCACGAGACAAGTAGTACATCGGACCACCGTACACAGTGCCGTCCTCATCCACATCTCTAAACTTCACGCCAAGAGTACACTCTACGAACTTGGTACTCATACCGATAAGTCCGCAAATGATCATCCAAAATGTAGCTCCTGGACCTCCGATGGCAATAGCAAGTGCCACTCCGGCAATGTTTCCATTACCGACGGTGCCTGAGACCGCGGTGGCTAGCGCTTGGAAGTGACTGACCTCTCCATCTTTGCTTTCATCTCTGATCGTGTCGACGATATCTCCACCATCGATATTGACCATGGTCTGAGCCTCTACCGAGTGCCCTTCTAGCTCGTCATACTTTCCTCGGACGACATTGATTGCGAGAGGGAATCGACGGACATTGATAAATCCAAAGTAAATCGTGAAAAACAGGGCACCAAAAACCAGTATGAAGATGATTGTAGGTATGCCATCCTCGAGTCCAAAAAGCCCCTTGGTCCCAGGGAAGGCATGCAATACGACTCCGACCCACCACTCCGAAAATGGTGTAAATGCATCATTGATTCTTTCGTCTATTCCTCGTGCTTCGGCATTTTGCGCAAGTAGGAAAAAAGGTGACAAAAAGGCAAGGAGAAAGAGATTAATTCTGGTCTTCATAGTGATGTTTCTGGAGCTTCAAGATCCCTATGACCCTGATAGCTAAGTGTCTTACAAGTCGTGAAGCTAAAAATTATTTTTTCAACCGCCAATTGATGGGGTAGTGGTTGTTGATCTTTCGGATCAGCACTTTCATCCAGCCAAGACTGATGTCCTGATAGGAAGCTTGTACCCAGCCAGGGCGATCATAGTCTAGGTCGAGAGTCTCGCGACGCAAATATTGTAGTGCTTCTGCATAGCTCAGTTCGACCTTGCGCTGACGAGAGGTCACTACGGCATTGAGTGCCAGCGCGTGCAGCGGTAAGAAGATATCCTTGTTCATCATGCCGATCTCTACGCCATAGTAGCTAGGTCTGTACAGGCCATTGAGCGCCATGATATCATCCATCAGCTCTTCGTGACAACATGTAATCGCTTTGGTGTCTTTTTCGTGCAGAGCGTAGCCTTCCGGCAAATTGAAAAATCTCTTGATGCGTAGATAGTGTTTTTTAGGATAGGGTTTGATCTTACGACGAGACCTATAGCGGTCATGGTCGATCTGTTCGCCATTGCCGTGCTTGAGTACTGCGATGAAAAACCCCTCGCCCTTGACCTTGTGCGGCCAAAACTGGTAGCCGACACAATTTCCTTCTTTGCGTTCTTCGATATTCCAAGCTTTTTCAGTTTTGATCTCTACAGAGTTCATCCCGTACTCCTTGCAAAGCCATTGGACGATTTCGATATTTTCTTGATCATTGAAGGTGCAGGTGCAGTAGACAAGATGGCCATCTTTTTGAAGACATACCACTGCGCTCTTGAGGATGGCTTTTTGTCGATCAGCATTCATCTTGACCTTATCACTAGACCATTGTTCTCGCGATTTGGGTCGCTTGCGAAACATCCCTTCACCGCTACATGGAGCGTCGACCACCACGAGATCATAGAAGCCGGGCATTCGCTGAAACTGCTCTGGTTTTTGACGCAGAATGTAGTTGTGAGCTGCGCCCCATTTGAGGAGATTTTCTTTGAGAGTAGCGGCTCTGAGTTTGCTGATTTCATTGCTGACGAGCAGTTCATTTTCTCTCATGACGCTCGACAGGACGAGGCTCTTGCCTCCGGGTGCAGCGCAGAGATCGAGAACCCGCTTTGGCCTTGAGTTGTCGTCTTGGAAGATCTCATTGTAGACATGTCCGAGAAACATACAGCTTGCGTCCATGGAGTAGTAAGTACCGGCATGCCAGAGGGGATCCGTGCTAAATTTATGCCCTTCCGGTACATAGCAACCAAGAGGGTTCCACGCTACTTTTTCGAGTCCCTCTACCTCCAGATCTTTCCGCGGATTGACGAGCATACCACGGATCGGACTTTCGTCCAAATGACTCAAAAACTTGGAAGATTCCTTGCCGAGGCGACCCTTGGCCCAGCTTTGAAAATCTTCAGGAATCGGAATTTCGCTCATCTGAGTTTTTTGTGGTTACTAAAATTAGGCTTGTGATCAGAAATAGTGTTTCTCGAGCGCCTTTGAGTGCTGAGAAGCTGGCGCCGGAAGGCGCACAGCAAACAGCATGGAGTTGACCCAAGCATGCTTCTCGAGCGCGTCCCCGCGCCGAGTTTCTCAGACACCTCACTTTTTAAGCCCTCCATTTCAAGGGAGGGTTTGGGAGGTTTTAGTACACCGAAGCTGGTGCGAGACGCGCACAGCAAGCAGCATAGGATATCGGTCTACGGCTCACGGTTCTCGGGTCCTCGCCAAATTCTCCTTCTCGAGCGCGTCGAGCGTTGAGCTTCAAGAACACATCACTTTTTAAGCTTTTAAGCCCTCCATTTCAAGGGAGGGTTTGGGAGGGTCCAGTACACAGAAGCTGGCGCCGGGAGGCACAGCAAACAAAATCACAGAACGGTTCACGGTTTCGGTCCACGGTCAACGTATTTCAGGCATGAAGAAACTCCGATCTAAGAACTAAGAACCATGAACTAAGAACCATGAACTAAGAACCATGAACTATCAACTAACAACTCAAAACCAAAACACATATCAAAAAAATCCTAATATTTGCCCAGCCAATGAAACAGTACCACAAACTCCTTCAGCACATCTTGGATCACGGCGTCACCAAGTCGGATCGCACAGGGACAGGTACTATCAGTTGTTTCGGTTATCAGATGCGCTTTGATCTGTCCGAGGGATTCCCACTTTGCACCACAAAGAAACTTCACCTCAAGTCCATTATCTACGAACTGCTCTGGTTCATCCAAGGAGATACCAATGTCAAGTACTTGCAAGACCATGGTGTGCGGATATGGAATGAGTGGGCAAGAGAAGATGGAGATCTTGGTCCCGTCTATGGCAAGCAATGGCGCTCTTGGGAAGGCAAGGATGGGAAGGTCTTCGATCAGATTCAGCAAGCCCTTGACCTCATCAAAAACAACCCCGATTCACGAAGGATTATCGTCAATGCTTGGAATGTGGCTGATCTACCTGACATGGCGCTGAGTCCATGTCACTGCCTATTTCAGTTTTATGTCGCAGAAGGGAAGTTGTCCTGTCAACTCTACCAGAGATCAGCAGATACCTTCCTCGGGGTGCCTTTCAATATTGCTTCTTATGCGCTTCTCACGATGATGATGGCACAGGTCTGTGGCTTAGAGCCTGGTGAGTTTGTGCACAGCTTTGGAGATGTGCATTTGTACACCAATCATCTCGAGCAAGCCAAGCTCCAACTCGGTCGAGAACCACGTCCGCTACCGACACTGAAGATCAACCCTGAAGTCAACAAATTAGAAGATTTTGTATATGAGGATTTCCAACTGGAGAATTACGATCCTCATCCGCACATTAAAGCGGCTGTATCCGTCTGATATTCAGTTGATTGCATATCTGTTTAGATGCGGTCTAAATAGATATCAAATGACCCTAAACTTCTGTTAAATGACTGAGTGGAAAAGTACTTTTGCACCGCACAGAACTGTAAAAATCTGACTATGCGTCGATCACAAATTATTTTCTCATCTCTGTTGAGCATGATCCTCCTCCTCGGGATGGGTTCCTTGCAAGCTCAGGACCTCGCCGAAGGGAAGTCTCTCTTCCGCACCAACTGCCAATCGTGTCACAATGCCAACATGAAGGCGAAGATGACAGGGCCAGCACTTGGCGGGGTAGAAGAGCGTTGGGCCGATTATCCAGAAGATCTTTATCGCTGGATTCGTAATTCACAGGCACTCGTGGCCGAAGGCAATCCAAGAGCCGTTGAGATCTACAATGAGTACAACGGTTCTGTCATGACTGCTTTTCCCAACTTGACAGACGAAAATATCTCCAACATATTAGCCTACATCGATGATATCTATGTGAACGGAGTGCCAGTAGTTGGTCAGGTTGCTGGTGGCGGCGCTGTCGTCGAAAAAGAAACCAGCAACTGGGTCTACTTCGGACTCTTTGGCCTCCTTGGAGTTTTAGCCATCGTGCTGGCACGTGTGATCAGCAACCTCAACTACATGGTGCAGCTTAAAGAGGGCAACGCACCGGCCGAGAGAAAGACCCTACTCGAATCACTCACCAGCAAGTCAGTCGTAGGATTTGTGCTCTTCGGCTTGATCGTGCTCGCAGGATACTTTACAGTCAATAATGCAATATCGCTGGGTCGCCAGCAAGGTTATGCACCAGAGCAGCCGATTGCCTTCTCACATGAGACGCATGCTGGACTTAATCAGATCGAGTGTCAATATTGTCACGATGGGGCGAGAAGATCGAAGCACTCTGTCATCCCAGCGGCAAACACCTGTATGAATTGCCATAAAGCGATTAAAGTAGGCAGTAAGCATGGTACTGCAGAGATCACCAAGATCTTCGCATCAGTCGGGTATGATCCCAATACTGATTTATACATCGATGACATTGAGAATATTGGCCGAGATAGTTTAGAGAACATCTACAAGGAGTGGATCACTGACAACTATCTACTAGCTGAGGAGCTATCCGCTCTAGACCAGACAGGAGAAGAGCTCGTATCTGAGCAGTGGGACAATCTCGTGGCGTCTTTGACCAACGAGACAAAGGACAAGATTTATGGCCCGATCGAATGGGCGCGCATCCACCACCTCCCAGATCACGTATACTTCAATCACGCCCAGCATGTCACTGTCGGTGAGATCGAGTGTCAGACTTGCCACGGACCGGTAGAAGAGATGGAAGTACTTGCACAGCACAGTCCGCTGAGTATGGGATGGTGTATTAACTGCCACAGAGAGACGGAAGTACAGTTCAAGGACAATGAGTACTACGCCAGCTACACAAAATATCATGACGAAATCGCCAATGGTTCACGCAAGGCCGTGACCGTGGAAGATATAGGAGGTTTGGAATGTCAAAAATGTCACTACTAATCTCCCAAGACCAGTATCTATGAAGACAACGAAAGAAACCATCTGGATTGGAGAAGAAGATCTCACCAGAGACGAGCAGTTCCTTCAGAATGCACAGAAAGAAACCAGTCTGCCAGGTGCGACTGATCTCGCTGTAGAAAACAATCTGAGCTCCAACCGAAGAGATTTTCTCAAGTATCTAGGCTTTGGGGTAGGAGCAGCGGCAATGGCCAGCTGTGAGATTCCTGTCAAGAGAGCCATCCCTTACGTCGTCAAACCAGACACTATCGTGCCTGGTGTGGCAACATACTATGCGACAACCTTCGTGCATGGTGCGGATGTGCTACCAGTGACTGTGAAGACCAGAGAAGGACGACCGATCAAGATTGAGGGTAACTCTCTCTCATCTTTCAGCCGCGGTGGTACGAGTGCTAGAGCTCAAGCTTCTGTGCTTGACCTCTACGATATTGACAGACTCAGAGAGCCGATGTCAAAAGCTACTGATGGATGGGCTGCAGCCGACTGGTCTGATATCGACAAAAATGTGAGTACAGCACTCAAGAGTGCAAGAAACGCGGTCCTTCTTACTCCGACCATCATGAGTCCTTCTGCGCTGAAGCTAATTAGCGACATGTCAGCCAAATTCAATCTCAAGCACGTGCAGTATGACGCGATTTCGTCTGCCGCCATGCTAGATGCCAATGAAGAGAGCTTCGGAGAGCGAGTCATTCCTGATTATCACTTCGACAAAGCAGATGTGATCGTGAGCTTTGGCGCTGACTTCCTAGGTACATGGATCAGTCCTGTGGAGTTTGCTGCAGACTATGCAGATCGCAGGAAAGTCAAAGACCTTAAGAATCCCAATCTGAGTAGACACTTCCAAGTAGAGACAGGGATGTCTCTCTCAGGATCCAATGCTGATCACCGTGCAGTCATCAAGCCATCTCAGATGGGATCGGCGATTGCATATGTATATAATAAGGTAGCAGGTGGTTCTGCACCTACTGGCAGTCTATCCGACAATGCCAAGAAAGTCCTAGACGCTGCTGCGAAAAATCTTAGAGGAGCAAGTGGTCACTCTATTGTGATCTCAGATAGCAATAACAAAGCTGAGCAGATGCTCATCAATGGTATCAATGCTGTCCTAGGCAACTATGGCAAGACGATGGGATTTGCCCATGCGAGTCTTCAGCGTAAAGGTTCAGACAAAGAGCTGCGTGCTTTCTTGAGAGATATGCAGGCAGGCAACGTTGATATGCTCATCACTTGGGGAGCTAATCCAGCTTACAATATCCCAGAAGCAGCAGCATTTGTTGAAGCTGCGAGTAAGGTAAAAACCAAAGTTGCTCTTGCGTACAAAAAGGACGAGACCACTCTTCTTGCTGATCACATCGCACCGATCCATCACAATCTGGAGTCTTGGGGAGATGTAGAAGCCAAGAAGGGAATGCTCTCTACGATACAGCCGACAATCTCACCACTCTTTGAGACGCGTCAAGCAGAGGAGAGTTTGATGACTTGGGCTGGCATGGTCAGTGATGAGACGCCTGATTATCACACTTACGTGAAAATGAACTGGAAGAGTACAGCATTCGCTGGACAATCCCAGTTTGCGAGCTTTGATACTTTCTGGAACTATGTACTTCAAGATGGAGTCTTCGAGACGAGTGGTGGAGCAGAGGCTTCATTTGGCGGAAACGCCGCAAGCTATGGCTCAAGAGTCACCAAGCCATCAGCAGGTCTAGAGATCGATTTCATCGAGAAAGTCGCTCTTGGAGACGGATCTTACGCCAATAACCCTTGGCTTCAAGAGATGCCAGATCCAGTGACAAGATGCTCATGGGGTAACTACCTGGCAGTACCTGTGTCATTTGATGGAAATCGCAACTTCGAAGGATTTCAAGGCGTCGAGCACGATAGTGAGATTGTAGAGATAGGTTTTGGAGAAAACAGCATCACGACACCTTGTATCAAGCAATTTGGACAGGCCAAAGACACGATGTCCATTGCTCTGGGGTACGGAAGAGGAGCAGGTGGTACTTGTAGCAAAGGGATCGGTGTAGATCTCTATCCTCAGCTACCAGTAGATAGCGAAGGATATACACAGTACTATAGCACTGAAGTAGACTGGAAGGGTAGTACAAAGAGAAAAGAAAAGTGGTACTCGAGTGTGCAGTATCATCATACGATGGGTGTGACCGCGCCTGAAGGTGAGACAGGTGAAATCATCAATGCTGATGAGCAAGCGATTGCGACACTACCTGTCAAGGGATTTCAAGGATCGCTCGTAGATCGCTCCATCATCAGAAGAGCGCATGCAGATGATCTTCACGATTTTACGCATGACCTACAGCATGAAAGAGAACACCATCAGTACCTCAATGCTGCTGGACTTTACCCTGGACACGATGATCTCTACAATCAAGGTCATCACTGGGGGATGCATGTGGATCTCAACGCTTGTACCGGATGTGGTGCTTGTACGGTGGCCTGTATGGCAGAGAACAATGTGCCAGTCGTTGGAAAGAAAGAAGTCGCGAGACATCACGAGATGACTTGGCTGCGAATCGATAGATACTACTATGGTGATGTAGAAAATCCAAGTGTGGTCTATCAGCCGATGATGTGCCAGCACTGTGACAATGCTCCTTGTGAGAATGTATGTCCGGTCAATGCGACCAACCATAGCTCAGAAGGTCTCAACCAGATGGCTTACAACAGATGTGTCGGAACGAGATACTGTGCCAACAACTGCCCGTACAAAGTCAGAAGGTTCAACTGGTTGGATTATACGACAGCTGATACATGGCCAGACAATGAGCCAGAGCTCGTCCAGGGTACAGGTCTTGAGTTTGGTGCAGATGACCTTACGCGTATGGTCCTCAATCCTGATGTCACTGTCAGATCTAGAGGAGTCATCGAGAAGTGTAGTTTCTGTGCTCAGAGACTGCAAGAAGGTAAGCTGACAGCGAAGAAAGAGGGGCGTAAGCTCAGAGATGCAGATGTGAAGACGGCTTGTCAGACGGCTTGTCCTACAGGTGCCATCACATTCGGTGATCGTAACAATCCTGATGGTGAACTCATGACCAAGTTTGCTTCACCGCTCAATTACATTGCTCTGGAAGAGGTCAATGTACAAAGCTCGGTACAGTACTCAGCACGAATCAACAACAAAGACAAATCACTAGAGGCATAGTCTCTACGAATAAAATAACGCTATGAGCGCACCTATATCACCCGTAAGACAGCCCCTGATCACAGGGTCCAAGACTTACCACCAGATCACAGAAGATCTATGTAGCCCTACGGAGCGAGCTCCGAACGCCACATGGGTTATTGCCTTCTTGATCTCAGTATCTGTCTTGGGATTTGGTCTATTCTGTATAGCATGGACGATCTGGAAAGGAATCGGTACTTGGGGATCCAACCGGACGATTGGTTGGGCCTGGGATATCACCAACTTCGTATGGTGGATCGGTATCGGTCACGCGGGTACATTGATCTCTGCGATCTTGCTCCTCTTCAGACAGAAGTGGCGTACTGGTGTAAACCGTGCTGCTGAGGCGATGACGATTTTTGCCGTTCTCTGTGCGGCACTTTTTCCAGGCATACACGTTGGTCGTGCATGGGTAGTTTTTTACTTTTTCCCATACCCTAATACAAGGGGGCCTCTCTGGCCAAACTTCAACTCGCCACTCTTATGGGACCTTTTTGCGATCAGTACATACTTCACGGTATCTCTATTGTTCTGGTATACAGGTCTAGTACCTGATTTTGCCACGGTAAGAGACCGTGCAAAAGGAATTAGAAAGAAGGTATACACTTTCTTGGCATTTGGCTGGACTGGTGCAGCAAAGCACTGGCAGAGATGGGAATCACTTTCTCTGGTACTCGCCGGTATTGCAACTCCGCTTGTACTTTCAGTACACACGATTGTAAGTTTTGACTTTGCCACTTCAGTTATACCAGGTTGGCACACGACGATCTTCCCGCCATATTTTGTGGCTGGAGCGATCTTCTCAGGATTTGCGATGGTGCAGACCTTGATGTTGATCACAAGGAAAGTCCTCAATCTGCAAGACTACATCACTGTAGAGCACATTGAGTCGATGAACAAGGTCATCTTGGCTACTGGGTCAATCGTCGGTGTGGCTTATTTGACCGAGCTCTTTATCGCTTGGTACTCCGGATACATTTATGAGCAGTTTGCTTTCTTCAATAGGGCAGTTGGGATTTACTGGTGGTCATACTTTGGTATGATGGCCTGTAATGTGATTTCTCCACAGTTCTTTTGGAATAAGAAATTGAGACGCAGTATCACATTCACGTTCTTCATGTCGATCTTCATCAATATCGGTATGTGGTTTGAGAGGTTTGTGATCATTGCGACGACACTGGCTAGAGACTATCTACCATCAAGCTGGAGTTTCTACAAGCCTACGTGGGTAGAGGTAGGAATCTATCTTGGAACCATGGGGCTCTTCTTTACGCTCTATCTGATCTTTGTCCGAGTAGCTCCTGTGGTCGCTATCGCCGAGGTCAAGTCGATCTTGAAGGCTGGAGGTGACCAGTACGTAGAAAAGCACAAAGCACATCATGAAAAGGCAGAGTTGGAGGCGCCAGCTCACCACTAATCGATACTATGGGACATCATCATACATCCAATCACATCATCTACGGTCTGTACACCGATGAGACAGATTTGCTCAAGGCTGTACAAAAAGCTAAGGATGATCATCTAGACATCTTCAATGTCTACACGCCATTTCCGGTGCACGGTTTGGACCCAATCCTTGGATTGGCGGAGTCCAGACTACACATCACAGGATTTGTCTATGGACTATTAGGAACGCTGACTGCATTCCTAGGCATGAGCTGGATTTTTACCAGAGACTGGCCTGTAATATTTGGCGGTAAGCCATATTGGCCTGTACCATCTTTCATTCCGATTACATTTGAGCTTACCGTGCTCTTCGCTGCCATCGGAATGGTTGTCACATTCTACACAGTATCAGGAATGGGTCCTGGAATCACCAATCCCATCCTGGATCCTAGAATCACAGACGACAAATTTTGCATAGCATTCAATGAAACCACAGCGACGGACGGGGACATCAATAAGTTCAAGTCCTTTTTCCAGGAAACTGGCGCTAGTGAAGTAAACAGTAAGGAGATCGACGCATGAAAATGACCAAATTACTTTCGATAGCGACACTCCTTGCAGTCTTGGTGGCTTGTTCACCAGCTGGTGGAGAGAAAAGGGGGCACGAGTTTATGCCTGATATGGCACACTCCGTAGCCTATGAGTCCAATATCTATAACTACTATGGACTCAATACCTTCAGTGAAGAAAACGATTACAAGAAGTACGCGATGCCCAAGGAACCAGTTGCTGGTACGGTGGCGAGGGGAGCGATGGGCTTGAGCATGAGATCTCCTGCTGAAGCTGCTCGACTAGAGCAAAACTTCAAAGGTCTTACACAAACCAATGAGATGGCAATTCCTGTCAACGGTTCAGTGGCCTATGACTATGGTGATTCTGATGCTGAGCGTACGCGTGCGGCAAATGAAATCACTCAAAATCCCCTGCCGATTACTGCATCAGGATTAGCTCAAGGGAAAGAACTCTACGATGTTTTCTGCGGTATTTGTCACGGCAAAGGCGGTGGGGGAGATGGACACCTTGCAAGAGAGGGAGGCCCATATCCAGCAGTACCTGCAAATCTGTTGGATGCCAAGTTCAGGGATACGACAGACGGTCTATATTATCATGCCATTATGCAAGGTAAAAATGTCATGGGAGCTTACGCTGATAAGATGAGCTACAGCGAGAGATGGAATGTCATTCATTACATCCGGTCATTGCAGGCAAAAGACCAAAAGCTGGCTTACAATGAAGAGGAGAACACACTGAATAGCAATATGACTGGTGCAAGCTTCTATGCTTCCTTTGAAGCACCAGAGGTGATGAATAGAGATCACTTTGCACTAGGACATGGGGACGATCACAGCCATGATGCGCATCATGGTGCACATCATGATGAGCATAAAGCGCATGAAGGTGATCATGAAGGTCATGGCGATGGACATGACCATGGAGATAATCACAACGAAGACCACGGACATGATCACCAAGAAGGTGATCACGGTCATGACAAAGAACACAAGTAGGCATGGACATCAAAATGAACTATACATTTGACGGCAGACTCAAGACTGTACTTCTTGTCTTGATGGGACTAGGTGCCATATGTCTTGCTGCGAGCTTCTTCCATAATCCAGATGGATATCATTCTAGATTTTGGTCCAACTTCTTGCACAATTCGCTATTCTTCACGGGAATAGCACTGATGTCAACATTCTTCCTTGCTGTCTGTATCACAGCCTACGCAGGATGGCATGTCGTCTTCAAGCGCGTGTGGGAAGCCTTTGGTCAGTTTTTGCTCATTGGATTGATCCTCATGGGGATCATCACTGTAGGAGTGTGGCTGCATGCGCACCATCTCTATCACTGGACTGATGCTGCTTCCTTGGATCCGAGTTCGGACATCTTTGATCCCATACTCAAGCATAAGTCTGCATTGCTCAATCCTATGATGTACACCATCTTGGGAGTAGGTATGTGTGCGGTGTGGTTGCTTTTCCATAGCAGACTACGAAAGTTCTCTCTTGCAGAGGACAAGAAGTCTGATCCGTCAGACTTCTCAGCATTCCGCAAGAGCAAGGTGTGGGCAGCAGTATTTCTTCCCATAGCAGGTTTCACGAGCGCCGGGGCAATATGGCTATGGTTGATGAGCGTAGATGCACATTGGTACTCTACACTTTTTGCATGGTATACAGGTGCCAGTTGGTTTGTGAGCATGATATGTGTGACGATTCTGGTACTGCTATACTTGAAGTCTAGAGGCTACTATGAGTTCGTCAATATGGAGCACTTCCATGATCTCGGGAAGTTCCTTTTTGCATTTAGCATATTCTGGACATACCTCTGGTTTTCACAGTTTATGTTGATCTGGTATGGAAACGTAGGAGAGGAAACAATTTACTTCCGAGAGCGATATGACAACTATCCCGTGCTTTTCTATGGAAATCTACTGATCAATTTCGTCTTCCCATTTTTCGTTTTGATGAGAAATGACACCAAGCGAAAGACAGGAACATTGATCCTCGTTTCGCTAGTAGTTCTTTTCGGACACTGGTGGGATTTCTTCTTGATGATAAAGCCAGGGGTGGTGCACACTGCTCACGAGGCATACGCGCACGCACATGAAGGTGCTCATGTTGCGATCAAAGGAATGAGTTTCCCAGGACTGTTGGAGATCGGCATATTTATCGGCTTCCTTGCTGGATTTTTATTCTTCATTTTCAGCCGACTGACCAAAGCACCATTGATTGCTAAAGGGGATCCTTACATCCAAGAAAGTTTGCATCACCATACTTAATAGAGAGAAGCTAAGAGACAATGAAGGCATTATTACTCATATTATCTATCATACTCATTGCGGTGATCTTTGTACAGATCGGTCGTCTGACTGAGCTGTCATCTAAAGTGCGTGGTGAGGAAGGACACAGCTTGCGCAAAAACAATGCAACGGCAATGTGGCTGCTCATATTCATGGTGGGTTTCCTGATCTTTTGTATAGGATCTGCGTGGTACTACAAGGATGTGATGCTGGCTTACGGGCCGAATAAAGCAGCCTCTGTGCACGGAGAGCAGATTGATAGTCTGTTCAATTGGACACTGTTTTTCACAGGTATTGTATTTGTCATCACCCAGGTAGTCTTATTCTACTTCGCCTGGAAGTACAGGATGAAAGAAGGCAGGGTGGCAAAGTTTTTTGCTCATGACAATAAACTTGAGGTCATATGGACCTTGATCCCAACGGTGGTCATGGCTTTCCTCGTGGTTCAAGGACTCATCGTCTGGAATGATACCATGATGGATGTCGACGAAGATGACGATTACATTGAAATAGAGGCAACAGGAGAGCAGTGGCTATGGCATCTGCGCTACCCAGGAGCAGATGGTGTGATCGGAGAAAGAGATTTCCGCCTCACGTCAGGAACCAACCAACTCGGACAAGACTGGGAAGATGCGGCCAATCACGATGACTTCTTGCCAGACAAGATCGTGTTGCCAGTCAATCAGAAGGTCAGAGTAAGAATCCTTGCAAAGGATGTGTTGCACAATTTTTATCTGCCACACCAACGAGTCAAGATGGATGCTGTCCCTGGTACTCCTTCTTACTTCATATTCACCCCTACGATTACTACAGAAGAGTATCGTCAGAGACTCAAAGGTCATCCAGACTGGGAAGTGCCAAGCGACCCATCTGATCCGACAAGCGATCCAAGATGGAAGGCTTTCAACTTTGAGCTGGCATGTGCAGAGCTCTGTGGCCAAGGTCACTTCTCCATGAGAAAGATCGTGGAGATCGTCTCAGAAGAAGAGTACGAGCAGTGGATGAGTGAGCAGACGCCATATTACATCCAGAATATCCGAAATACTGATGCCGACCCGTATAAGGGACAACTTCTGGATTATGATATCAAAGCGCGCAGAGGAGAGCTCATGGATGCCTTCAATGATGTGCGTGATTACGAAGATCCAGAAGAGCGTATCATCAGGCTCAAATATGTACAGTTTGAGACCGGAAGTGCAAGACTCACTGCTGATAGTAAGTATGAGCTCAACAATGTGGTAGATCTGATGAACGAATACAAGTCTATGACATTGGAACTAGGAGGGCATACGGATAATGTAGGAGATGCTGGAGCCAATCAAGAGCTGTCTCAAGCCAGAGCAGATGCCGTACAGGCATACTTGACAGGCAAAGGCGTGAATGCATCACGCTTGACCTCACAAGGATATGGTCAGAACAAACCTGTTGACAGCAATGAGACAGATGAAGGCAGGGCTAACAACCGACGTACTGAATTTAAAATCATCACCCTTTAATCATAAGTAAGATGTCTGAAGTACTAGTGAAGAATTATGATACGGAGAAACTGATCAAGGAATCTGGTTACGATGATCACTTCCATGAACATCATCATGGGGACAAGTACCAGTCCAACTTCATCATGACATATATCTTTTCGATGGATCACAAGATCATCGCGCGCCAGTTTTTGATTACTGGTATGATCTGGGCTCTCATCGGTGCAGCGATGTCCATCATCTTTAGATTGCAGCTGGGGTTCCCAGATAGCAATATGGCATGGCTCAAACCACTTCTCGGTAAGTGGATCAATATGGACAATGGAGTAGGTACACTTGATCCAAACTTCTACTATGCCCTTGTGACCATGCACGGTACGATCATCGTATTTATGGTATTGACTGCTGGTCTTAGTGGGACATTTTCCAATCTCTTGATACCCTTGCAGCTTGGAGCGCGTGATATGGCTTCGCCTTTCATGAATATGCTCAGCTATTGGTTCTTCTTTTTGTCGAGTGTGATCATGTTTTACTCGCTTTTCATTGCGACAGGACCGTTCTCTGGAGGCTGGACAGGATATCCGCCTCTCAGTGCATTACCTCAGGCCTCGGATGGTTCTGGGGCCGGAGCGACGCTTTGGATAGTGAGTTTGGTTTTCTTCGTAGTCTCTGTGCTGCTGGGAGGTGTCAATTACATTACTACTGTATTGAATCTTCGTACCAAGGGAATGAGTCTCTGGAGAATGCCATTGACAATCTGGGCTTTCTTTATTACGGCCATTATCGGTCTACTGTCATTCCCAGTATTGGCGAGTGCATTCTTCCTATTGACATTTGACAGAAGTCTCGGAACGAGTTTCTTCTTGAATGAGATTGTCATCAAAGGACAGATTCTGGATTATGCTGGTGGTAGCCCAATCTTGTTCCAGCACTTGTTCTGGTTCTTGGGACACCCTGAAGTATACATTATCATATTACCTGCCATGGGGCTGACCTCAGAGGTGCTCAGTGTGCATGCGCGGAAGCCGATCTTCGGGTACAGAGCGATGGTAATTTCTATCCTTGCGATTGCATTCCTATCATTCATTGTGTGGGCTCACCACATGTTCATGGCAGGTGTGAATCCATTTATCTCCAACATCTTCGTGATTTTTACGCTGATCATTGCCGTACCATCTGCAGTCAAGGTCTTCAATTGGATTACGACTCTTTATGGAGGTAATATCAGACTCAATACTCCGATGCTATTCGCAATTGGATTTGTATCTCTATTCATTTCAGGAGGTCTGACAGGTATTTTTCTAGGAAACAGTGCGATTGACATTCAATTGCATGACACATACTTTGTCATCGCTCACTTCCACATTGTAATGGGAGTCGCTGCCTTCTTTGGCATGTTTGCGGGTATCTATCACTGGTATCCTAAGATGTTTGGGCGTTTTATGAATGAGACTCTTGGTAAGATCCACTTCTGGGGTACGATGATCGGTGCTTATGCCATCTTCTGGCCCATGCACTACACTGGTCTTGCTGGTGTACCAAGGAGATACTACAAGTTTGACATTTTTGATGCTTTCGGACAGTTTACTGAGTTGAATATGTTCATCACTGTGAGTGCTGCCATCGTATTTGGTCTTCAAGTCCTCTTCGTGATCAATTTCTTCCGCAGTATTTGGTTTGGTCGTAAGGTCAAGTCCATCAATCCATGGGGAGCTAATACACTCGAGTGGACAACTCCGATACACGCAGGACACGGAAACTGGCCAGGTAATCTGCCTACAGTACACAGATGGGCATATGACTACGGCAAGGATGGATATGAGTTTATTCCGCAGCACGTGCCTGTGAGTGAAGATGAATCTGAGGTGCATTAGAAGCACATGAGAGAAAGAACGAAGACATATAGTATACCTAAGGAAGCTACTAAGCTTAGCGACCTTCTGTCTCTGATCAAGTTGAGACTTTCAGCTTTGGTCGTGTTCTCCGCTGTGCTGGCATATCTGATAGCAGCTGGATCAGCTTTGAGTATAGATGTGATGCTATTGCTGACGGTAGGTGGTATGGCTACGACCGCTGCGGCCAATGCACTCAATCAAGTATTTGAGAAGGATTTTGATGCACTGATGTCCAGGACAGAAAATCGTCCATTACCCACGGGTAGGATGAAGATCTCAGAAGCAGTTTTCATCGCTGGTATGATGTGTCTCATTGGAATCACGGCTCTAGCGGCAATCAATCCAGCTTCTGCCATCTTAGGCATGTCCTCTATGGTGCTCTACGCTTTTGTGTACACACCGATGAAGCGTTTTTCGCCTGTGTCCGTATGGATCGGCGGGATTCCAGGTGCATTTCCGGTGCTCATTGGATGTGCAGCAGCACAAGGCGATATTACCTGGTTAGGTCTGGCGCTATTTGCGCTTCAGTACCTATGGCAATTGCCTCATTTCTGGTCGATCGGCTACATTGGCTTTGATGACTACCAGAAAGCTGGCTACAAATTGTTGCCTACTCAAGGAGGGGAGATACATCGCGGACTTGGAATGCATAGTTTTCTGAGCTGTCTTGTAATGCTTGCAGTATGTGGTATCATGGCGTATTTTGGTCTTGATAGCTATGTCTCTCTTGCGCTCGTCGCGGTGATGACAGTGGTCTATGCATATTTTTCTTGGCAGTTTCATCAGAAGATGGAAAGAAGCACAGCGCTCAAGTTGATGTTTTCCTCTTTCTTTTATTTGCCTGTTGTGCTCATGATATTTTGGCTGGTATAAGTGGAAACTATGAGCAACATAAAACTTACCAATAGCTATAACCGGAGCAAACTGCATCCGCACAAGTTTGCGCTGTATGTATCACTAGCAAGTATCATCATGATGTTTGCCGGACTTACAAGTGCATTTGTGGTCAGACGTGCTGCTGGAAACTGGCTAGAGTTTTATATGCCCAATCAGTTCTACTACTCTGCTGTCGTGATCGTCTTGAGCAGCCTGTCAGTACACTTCAGTATCAGGGCATACAAGAAAGGGAATGAAGCTTTGTACAAGCTTTTCATGATACTAGCAGCTATTTTGGGATTCAGTTTCATGATACTGCAATATCAGGGCTGGTTGACACTCGATGCTGGCGGTATCGCTATCGATGGTAATCCCTCTGGCTCTTTCGTCTATGCGATCAGTGGGCTCCATGCAGCGCATGTGCTGGGTGGAATTGCAGTCTTACTTGTGTGCGTTTTGAGAGCGTTCACGACCACATTCAAAGTCACAGAAAGAAGGCTGATCCGATTAGAGATCAGCGCGATATATTGGCATTTTGTAGATATCCTTTGGCTCTATCTACTGTTTTTTATGATTTGGCAAATGTAATTTCCGTATGGCGACCGAAACAGTCACACACGAACACGACGAAGATCTCTTAAAACCTGACTGGTCAGGTGGGGGCGAACCATTCAAGGCGAGCTACGGCAAGTTGATGATGTGGTACTTCTTACTATCTGATGCATTCACCTTTGCGGGCTTCCTCATAGCTTATGGCTCTTTGAGATTCTCTATGCCGACTTGGCCTGTGCCTGATCATGTATTTCAGACACATCCGTTTTCGTTTTTTCCAGACAGTTGGCAAGAGCTTCCATTGATATTCGTGACGATCATGTCATTCTTGTTGATTGTGAGTTCCGTGACCATGGTTCGTGCCGTACAGGAGGGACATAGAGAAAACAAGAGTGGCGTAGCATTTTGGATGCTGATGACCATTTTTGGAGGTTTAGGATTTCTCGGATGTCAAGCATGGGAGTGGACGAATCTGATCAAGACGGAGGGAATGACCATCACCAAGAATCCATTTTCTAACCACTCTGAAGCCGGTACTTACTTGTCAGGGGACGAGCTCCTAGCAGCAGGTTTCACTGCACATGAAGTCACTGGTGACGATGATCACAGTCATGCAGGCGATCACGGGGATGGTCATCATCATCACGGCATGACCACATACTACCTAGCTCCAGGGGTGACTGACGACATCGCCAAAAATCGATTTTGGGTCAAGGAAGATCACCACGGACACGTACTTGCAGGAGAATCATTTGATGAAAATCAGCCATATCTGATTACGAAGCATAGTGGGAATCCAAACTATCAATTTGGTGCCTACAAGACGGCTGATGGCAATACCATCACCAAGGAGCAATTTGGTCCTAAGGCATTCGGAGCATTATTTTTCTTTATTACTGGATTTCACGGATTTCACGTTTTTTCAGGAGTTGTGTTCTTGCTGATCATCATGATCAATGTCATGAGCGGCATCTATGTAAAGAGACGTAACGGTTATGAAATGGTAGAGAAAATTGGACTCTATTGGCACTTTGTCGATTTGGTTTGGGTATTTGTATTCCTCGTATTCTATCTACTATAGCAGAGGAGCCGGATCAGATCACTTTAAAGAAAAAACATCATGAGTACACTATCATACCAAGACGCTAAGAAAGCAGTAATGAAGGGATTTTGGCTTCTCTTCATTGTGACGCTGATTGAGGTATTTTTCTCCTTGATGGGAAAAGGTCATATACCGGGTATTAACAGCGTTCCTACATGGCTCCTTTGGGCGACAGCCATCATTATCATCGCGCTATCCTTGTACAAGGCTTATTTCATTGTCTATGAGTTTATGCACATGAAATATGAGGTGAAGATGATGGCTAAGACTGTGCTCCTTCCTACATTACTTCTAGTGTGGGCCATCATTGCATTCTTTTGGGAAGGTGATGCATGGAAAGACAGAAGAGCCAGAATTGATGGAGATACTGCAAAAGACCGTATAGAAATCTCTGGTTCTGGTCAACAAATTGGCTTCAACGATGTAAAGATCATAGAATGATACTGCCACGGGCAGTGCTTGTATGACAGAAACACAGCCACCCAAATCTCGAAGAAATTTTGCCCTCGTAGGTCTTTTCCTACTGCTCGTTGCTTTCCCTGCGATGTCCTGGTACTATCTGCAAAAGGGATTCAACTACAGTAAGAAGGTCTTTCAAGAAACAGCTGCCAAGGGTCATTTGGATAGCTTTGATATAGATGTGCTGCCAGTAGGCTTGTACGCTGATAGCCTTGATGGAAAAGCACTTCTATTGGTGGATGATACTCGATTGGCCAATCGAGAGAATTTACAACGGGTCAGGAAGCAATTCAATAACAATCCCAATCTCGTAACCATATATCATCAGGGGCAAGCAGGTGCTTTTGACATGAGCATCTCTGGTGATTACGGCTACGACATGCGAGCTCCATACGACTATACCACTCTAGATAGTGAGAATGACATCCTCTTGATAGATAAGGATGGTATGGTTAGGTATGCGTACAAGAGCAGTGAGAACATCTGGAAGAGTATGGTACAGCACTTGGCCTTTGTCGTCCCCAAAGAAAGCAAAGATCGTCTGAGTATTAAACGCAAGTGATGAGAAAGACACATGATGCACAACTAGAGAAAAAACTCAATCGCATTGCTCTTGTGATCACTGTCGTGGTGCTCATAGTCGTCGGTGGAATGCGCCGAATTTCTATTGATCTAGGATTTGATACAAGCTTTTTGCCAGCCTTTCACTCTACAGTAAATGCGATCTGTGGTGTAGTACTTCTACTGGCCTTGTATTTTATAAAAACCGGAAAGCCCAAAGCGCATCAGCAAAGTATTTATGTGGCGATGGGGCTGAGTGTAGTATTTCTTGTTAGCTACATTCTCTATCACATTACCAATGAAGCTGTGACTTATTGTGGTGAAGGAGGCATCAGGACTGTGTACTTCATACTTTTGATCAGTCATATCATCTTGGCTGCAATCATTTTACCCTTGATCTTGTTTACATTCAATAGGGCGTTCAGCGGGGATTACGCTCGACACAAGAAGATGGCCAGATGGGTCTTTCCGATCTGGCTTTATGTCGCGTTTACTGGACCGGCTTGTTATTTGATGCTAAGACCTTGTATGGGATAGTCAATGGATAAGAGATATAGACATATCATTTTGATGGCAGCGCTTGTATTCATTACCAGCCTTCTAGCGCAAGACCTAGAGGCTCAATGTGCCATGTGTAAAGCGGCAGCTGAGTCAAACTTGCAGGGTGGCGGTACTGATGGGCTAGGATTAAACAACGGTATCCTCTACATGCTGGCGACGCCATATCTTTTGATAGCCGGCATCATCTTCATGTACTGGCGCAATCGACGCCGTGATCGAGTAGAGGAGGCCAATTGACGGCGGTCAAGGCTAGCAGAATTAGATAGCTCCAAACACCACTACTTTTACGAGATCCACGCCACCCCAAAAAACTATTCATGTCGCTCTCGTCTTTATTTGCACCAGATGCTATCCGTACAGATAGTTCTGATCCTATCCATAGCTATGGAAATTCTATGGCAGGTATCATGCCTCCTGATTTTGCCTTGACCAGTACGGCAAGTGCCAATCTTTCAACCTCCGACTATCTGAGTAAGATCAAGACCATTCTGCAGAATAGCCCAACGGGAAGGACCGCGGTGCACCATTTTGACGCGATGAACTCCGGCTTCTATAAGAAGGATGGAAAGTGTCTTGGCATTGAAATAGCGCCAGGACTGCCGAGCGAGTATAGCGCACCCAAGATTACGCTTGATGGTAATGAAGCCATAGAAGAGATGGCACTGACCTTCGTCCACGAAGTGAATCATGCTTGGTATGACTTTATGGGCAAGACCGCGGAAGCCAAGGGGATGAAAAAACAGGACTATATCGACAAGTGCATCTATGAAGAGGCCGAAGGTGCTTGGCTGGCTATAGAGGCTAAGCTTGAACTCAAAGGAAGTGAGCACGACAATGAAAAACTAACCCATCCACAAGACGAGAGATATCTGCAAGAGTATGATCGCGTATTTGTAGAGGAAAAGAAGAAAGGCAAGGATGAGCGCACTGCAGATGAAAATGCTCGCCGGGCTGCAAGAGCATTCATCCTGAAAGGCTTTCACGATGGGGTAGTGGGATGTGACGATGGATCAGGTAACATAGTGAGTTATACACAATACTATGGGGACATTTGGTTGAGTGAAAATCATCCATAAAAAAAGGCCCGAACTTTTTCGGGCCTAAACTCAAACTTTCCAGGACTCAAGGGTCCTGGGATATCTAAATGGGTGTTGAAACCAAGTTAGTACTTAGAAAAGGTGTACGTAGCTCACAGTCGCTCCTAGAGAACTGTTTCTCAAGTTGAGATCAAGCGTCGTGTCATCAAGCATATTGTTCATAGATTGCTGACCTCTGACACCGAAGACAAAGCGGCCTGTCTCAAGCTCATACTCGACACCGGCTCCGTAGCTGAGTCCATAGTCAAATCGATTGAAGGACTCGTCATTGAGATTGATCTCTTCATCCATGATGACTACATCAAAGAGAAATCTGCCTTTGACTTCGATATTGGCTGATGCAGCATATCCTGCATATCCACCACCTTCTGCGTAAAACTTCAATGGACCATTGCCAAATCTATACTTGGCAAGAAGTGGAACCTCGATATAGTCGAGCTTGGTAGCCGCACTTACAGCAGCCGGGACATCGGCGCCAAGAATGGAAATGCTGGTGCCAGCTTCAGTCTCAAAACCTCTCCTCGTGTAGTTTATCTCCGTCTGGAGAGAGAACTTGTCCGATAGATCTAGGCCTGCCACAAGACCAAAAGTTGCATGGGTCACTTCATCGATGACCGTGTTGAAATCCACAAAGGAACCGCTCACATCCACGGTGTGCTTTTGAATACCAGTCTTGATGCCTATGTATGGAGACTGCGCCTGGAGTAGGCTTACAGATAGCAGTGATACTGCCGCGAAAAGCAATAAATTTTTCATAATGTCTTAGGTTAAAGGTTTTGTGTAGTAGTGTTGTGTTTAGGTAGCTATCTACTTATATCGTGTGTTTTGGTTTGTTACAAGTATAACCCGTCGTGTGTGTTAGGTTGTGTTATTTGACGGTTAATGCTTACTGAAGTAACTGTTAATATTCATCTTTTATTATCTATATGTCCATAACGCCTTTGTGTTACAAGACGCTGCAAAGTTATTTCGATGGGAGCCGATATCGTATGCTTCTATGTAAAGAATTTGTAATGCGATTGTCATTGAGTGCCAAGTTTCTTTTGCGCGAAAGCGCTAATCAGCTCACAATCAGCTAATTTTGCAGCCATTTTTATGCAAAATTTCTCTCCCCAAGTCGCACGGTACAAGCCTAGTATAGAGCTGGTTTCCGAGAGTTTTGACTTGCCGCAGCTTGATCGCCAGCGTCGAGTGTATGTATTGTTGCCTTCTGACTATCATATTGCTAGAGACAAGCGCTATCGAGTCCTTTATCTTCAAGATGCACAGAATCTCTTCGGGGAGCCTGGACCTTATGGCAAGTGGGATGTGGACCAGCACATGGCTAGCCTTTTTATGGAGGATGCAGGAGACTTTATCATCGTGGCCGTAGACCATGGAGAAGAGAAGCGCATTGATGAGTATAGTCCTTATTATCACCGAGATTTTGGTAAAGGGCAAGGCAAGCTCTATGCAGAGTTTGTCATTGATACGCTGAAGCCACATATCGACAAGCACTACCGTACAAGACCCGAGCGTGAGTACAACGCTATAGGAGGGAGTAGTATGGGCGGTTTGATCAGTGCCTACATTGGTATCGTATATCCTGAGGCATTTTCACGACTGATGATTTTTAGTCCCTCTTTTTGGTACTCGGATGAGATCTACTTTGATGCTTTTAAGTACGACTACACCTTGCCGATGCGCATCTTCATCTACGGAGGAGCCAAGGAGAGTGAAACGATGACAAGTCACATACAGCGATTCAGAGATTCTTTGGGTCAAGGCCAGCATCGTGAGGATCTCAATACCTACAAGATTGTCATCAATCCAGAAGGCGAGCATAATGAGTCCTATTGGTCTCAGATATTTCCAGACGCCGTCAAATGGCTATTTTTCGAAGATTAAATGAAATACCTACAGCAAATACCCCTGAGCCACGGAGTTCCTGAGCAAGCTGATCTTCATCTGCTTTATTACGATCAGGATACCCAGCTAGAGCAGCTCCTCAATTCATTGGGAGTCGAAGTCTCAGAAAGCTACCTGAAGAGAAAATTGGAGGCTTCCTGTGACTGTTTTGTCATGAGGTCTCAAGGTCGTGGGCAGCAGATCGTAGCGATTCAAGTCAAGGCGGAGCATTCAGATCTCAACAAGTATTCCCTCGCACACAGGTTTGATAAGTTAGATCTTGGTTCGATTCATCACATTGCCGTACTCGCAGATGAGCAAGCGGATTTTGAAAGCATGCCCTATGAGCTATACATCGAGCAGTCGCTGATCGGATTGAGCATCCAACAACATGATGGTAGACTCTACAAGACCGACAAGACTGATAAGACTACGGAGCTCGCTATCCATTACAGTGATGAGCGGATGAAAGCTTGTCTTGAGCTGGCTTCCGCCAAAAGATCTAGCATACTATCCATTATCGATCTGGTAGATGCTCCATCCAATCGGAAAACTACCCTCGAGATGGAGGCCTGGCTGCGTGCATCCAGCGAGCGTCATGGCTATAGTCTCAGGGTCATGGACATGGCAGAGCTCCAGAAAGAAGGATTTCATGCTCTGCTGGCGGTCAATCGCGGCAGTGAAGTGCCCGCCAAGTGCTTGATTGCAGAGTATCGTACTGCAAGTGATGCAGCCCATGTGGTGCTTGTGGGCAAGGGAGTGACCTTTGATACGGGTGGTGTTTCCATCAAAGGCGGCAATAATATGCACTACATGAAGAGTGACATGGGAGGTGCTGCGGCAGTCATGGGCACCATTGACCTAGTAGCCTCGACTCAATTACCAATCAATCTGACGGTAATCGTCCCGACCACGGACAACTCTGTCGGCACACGGGCCATCAAACCTGGTGACGTCATCGAGAGCTATTCTGGTAAGACCATCGAGGTGATCAATACAGATGCTGAGGGCAGACTGATCTTGGCAGATGGGCTGGCTTACGCCCAAAAACACTATCCCTCGGATTATTTGATCGATTTGGCTACTTTGACGGGAAGTGTCGTGCGTTCTCTCGGATTTCAGACGAGTGGTCTCATGACGCATAACGATGCACTGGCCAAGTCGCTGATGGATATCGGCTATCACATCGGTGAGCGCACATGGCGATTACCGGCATGGTCCGAGTATGGCAAGCATATGGAATCGGACATCGCAGATATCAAGAATCTCTCTGCCGCACCAGTCGCTGGAGCCATTACAGCTGGGAAGTTTCTCGAGTATTTTGTCGGTGAGCATGATGCATGGGCTCACTTAGATATTGCTGCGATGGCTTTCGCCAAAATGCCTGGACATAAGGATAAGTCCGGTACAGGCTATGGCATAGATTTGTTGTACACCTGGATGTCAAGCCTTACCAAAAGCTAATATGAATTTTCTTTGCATCACCTGCGAATACAAGGGCACAGACTTTCTTGTAGCTCTGAAAGAACTGGGTCATCAAGTATTTCTGGTCACCTCCGAGAATCAGCGTCACAAGCCTTGGCCATGGGAAGCCATCGACGAGGCATTTTACATGTCTGAATCCGATGGAAGAGTCTGGAATATCGATCACCTGATCAGAGGCACCGCCTATGTCTTTCAGTCCAAGGGAATAGATAAGATCATTGCACTGGACGACTATGATGTGAGCAAGGCGGCATTGTTACGTGAGGAGTTTCGAAGTCCTGGCATGGGGCAGACCACGGCAAGGCATTTTTTTGACAAGCTTGCTATGAGGATGCAAGCGCAGCGACATGAGATTCCAGTTCCGGGTTTCTCAGCACTTTTCAATGATGCAGACATTCAGACATTTCTTGATTCCAGTGAGGGACCTTGGCTCGTCAAGCCTCGGATGGATGCGGGTGCGCTTGGTATCAGGAAGATAGGTAGTGCTGAGGATTTTTGGAAGTGGAGTGAAGAGCATCAAGACCTTCGACACAAGTACCTCATCGAAGAGTTTAAGCCAGGTGCAGTATATCATGTGGATTCACTCAGTGATCAATACAAGGTCCTGTTCTCAAGAGCGAGTAGATACTTGCAGCCGCCCTTTGAGGTAGCTCACGGCGGCGGAATCTTTAGATCTCAGACGATCGATGTCATGGATCCAGAGACCAAAGAACTTACTCAACTCAATCAGAAGGTGCTGAAAGCCTTTGGGATGAACTTCGGAGCCTCTCACTCAGAGTACATCAAGTCTGATCGTGGCTTCGTGTTTTTAGAGACCAGTGCAAGAGTAGGTGGAGCTCATCTCGCCGAGATGGTGTATTTCGCCACAGACGTCAATCTCTGGAATGAATGGGCACGTCTGGAATCAGCAAAATTGTCCGGAGCGAAGTACAAAGCACCCAAGGCCAAAAAGTCTAATGCAGGCATCGTAGTGACCCTCAGCAATGCGGAGCACCCGGACTATAACAAATATGCCGCTGATGACATCTGCTGGACTTTGGACAAGTCCTATCACGTCGGAATGATTGTCAATGGAAAATCAGAACAGGGAATCAAGCAGAGACTTGATGATCTCACAGAGCGCATCACTAGGGACTATGCGACTTCTGTGCCCCTCAAGGAGTAAGCTCCCATAAGCTATTCTCCTTTTTCTTCCTCTGGTGTTGGCCCGAGCAGATTCTCATAAATACGGAGCATCCTTCCACTAGTCAAGGCGATATTTCTCATTCCTGAGAGCATGTTGAGTACGAGAAGACTGTTGCTGGTGCCGATCTCTTTGGATTTGATCCGCTTGATCTGAGACTTGCGCGTATGCATGCTCAAGTCCAGGAACTCACTCAGCTTATTACTGGCATCCAGCAAGATATTTTCATTTTGCTTTGTATACAGCTTTGCGGTGAGATCAAGCTGATGTGCAAGTGTTTCTTGCAGTGTGCTGAGTTCATCTATCTGCGCACTCAGCAATGCTTTGTGATTATTATCTGTGTGCTCCAGAGCTCTGGGGATGATCTCATCGGCATGGCGGACGATATCATTGAGATAGTCAGCGACGAGGATCATCAAGTGCGCTGCTTCAGTTTCGTCTCCCTCTATCTTACCGATCGCGCTATTGGTCTTTTTCTCGATCTTGCCGGTTTTTTTCTTGAGCTTGTCAAAGGACTTCTTGGTTTTTTTGAGCAGCTGTAGGTCTTCATTTTTGAGTCCGATGATGGCTTGTTGAATATTGTCATTCAGACCAGAGAAGATATTCTCCATGTAGTCCACGACTCGCTCGATGGATTCTTCTTTGCTGATGGTCTCATCGATAAGACCGCGCTCAAAAGCGACTTGCTCCTCTAGACGATCCTCGTGATAGCGATGAGATCGATAAATGATAAATACTGCTAAAAGAAGTACTGCAATGATCGCAATCGTTCCGCCCCAGTAGAAAATATTAGCGAAAATGAAAGCAATCGTGAAGGCTGAGAATGCCGTGAAAAACCAACCTCCGATGACCGATAGTACTCCAGATACTCGATAGACAGCACTCTCTCTTCCCCAAGCGCCATCAGCCAACGAAGTGCCCATGAAGACCATAAATGTGACATAGGTCGTACTGAGGGGCAACTTCAGATTTGTACCCAAGGTGATCAAGACAGATGCCACCACAAGTGTGACGGCCGCCCGCAAAAGATCGAAGGACGGAGCGTCATCTCCCATTTTTGCCTGCTCCTTCTTGAAGGGTGTTTCATCAAACTGTTTCTCGATAGACTTTTTGACGGAAGTCGGTATGAGCCCAGTGACAAAGTCGGCCGCTCGACTCACATTACGCACCATACTCCTTGATATAGCATAACTCTCAAATCTCTCCGAGCCTTCATCCTGACGCCCCAGATCCAATGATGTTTGTACTACACTGCGAGCTTTCTTAGACATGATCAGTGTGATAGTCATAATGAGACCTGCGATCATGAGCAAGAGGGTCGGAGTAGGCACTTTCCCTGCCAGGGCATCCATTGCCAAAGAGCTTGGATCACCAGCACCAGAGTCTATCCATATCTGATAAGAATTGTATCCTGCCAGAGGTACTCCAATGAAGTTGACCAAATCATTTCCCGCAAAGGCCATAGCAAGCGAAAATGTGCCTACTAACACGATGATGCGAAGGATATTGATCCGAGTAAATAAGATGAGCAACTGCAGAACTACAGCCCAAAATCCAAAGCTCATGAGGAGGATCAATCCTGTACGGTCAGAAATCCAAGCTTTGATGGAATCTGTCATGAAGGATGCGCCTTTGGATCCCTTGACGATCATGAAGTAGGTGATCGCGGTGATCGCAAGACCGCCCCAGATCGCTCCCCACCACCTGAGCCTCTGCTGAGGAGCAAAGGAAAATAGTAGTCTAGTCAGATATTGTATCAAGGCCCCAGCTGTAAAGGCGATGACGACAGAGAGCAAGATGCCTGAGATGATGAGCAGTGCTTGGTCAGAATTGATATACTGAGCCATACTAAGTCCATCGTCACTGGTGAAGATCTTGATGAGGCTCAGGGCCACTGCTGCGCCGAGAAGCTCAAAGACAATAGACACAGTCGTAGAGGTCGGCATGCCAAAACTGTTGAAGGCGTCTAGTAATATGACATCCGTCACCATCACTGCGAGAAATAGCAGGATGAGCTCATTAAAATAGAAGTACTCTGGATGAAAGATGCCTTTCCGGGCCACCTCCATCATCCCACTCGAAAAAGTACAGCCTACGATGATGCCCAGTGCCGCTATGCCAAATATGATCTTGGGATTGCTCGCTTTGGAGCCTATGGCTGAATTGAGAAAGTTGACTGCGTCATTGCTAACGCCAACGACAAGATCAGAAATTGCCAGGAGGAACAAGGCAATGATGATTACGAGGTAAAATATCTCCATGTCAAGGCGACTCTAGCAGCATTCTTTTGAGTGGTCAAATTTATCCCAATTCCACCACAATCCTATCTTTTGATTGCTGAGATAAGTATCGAAGCTAAGAAGGGCGTTTGATCTTAGTGTTAACAAATTTGATCTTCAATGACAAGGCCCATGTCTCATTGACATAGGCCCTGCTTTCAGCGGCATCTGCCGCTGTATCATTTCTAGACATAGGTCCACTACATCGGTATGCGCAGTGTCTGCCCAGGATAGATTTTATCTGGATGAGATAGCATCGGCTTATTCGCCTCGAAAATCTCATTGTATCTCATAGCGTCGCCATAGACCTCCTTGGCAATCTTAGAGAGCGTGTCTCCGCTTTCAACCACATGGAATTTTGCTGCAGGTTCTGGATTGTTCACATGGATGTTGTCATCGACACATCCAATGTTTTCAACATTTCCTAGAGCCAAGATGACCTTTTCACGGTCTGCATTGGTCTCAGTAGTTCCAGACACCGATATCATTTCAGATATCTCGATCTTAAGATCAGATACTGGAATGCCGAGAGCCGCGATTTCTGCTCTTAGTGCATCTGTTTTGCTTAATTCTACTGGTGCTGCTTCTTCCTTCTTCCGTCCGAAGAGCTTCTTACCGGCACCTTTCATAAAAGAGAATAATCCCATGATTTCAACTGATTTTTGATGAATATCAAAGGTACTTGATGCGAGATCAATTACCGAACAATCATGGCATAAGAATGAATTAGCTGAGCGCTAAAAGCTGAGTTGCATTTGCCTTGGCTTCTTTGCTCGGTGGATCGCTGCTGAGCATCTTGGCGATTTCATGGATTCGATCATCAGTTGCCAATTCCTTGATTTGAGTCTCAGTCGTCGCTCCTTGATCAATCTTGTAGATGAACAGATGCTGAGAGCCAGCCGCAGCGATCTGAGCACTATGCGTAATGCAAATGACCTGATGCGAATGTGATAGTGATCTCAGCATCTGTCCCATCTTGAGAGAAACATCACCGGAGACACCCGCGTCAATCTCATCAAAGACCAGTGTCGGCATGGTCATTTTGTCGGCCACCTCCGCTTTGATACAGAGTGCGAGCCTAGACCTTTCACCTCCAGAGGCAATCTTGCGGAAGTCACTCAGTTGTTGCCCTTTGTTGGCTGTGAATAAGAGCTGCATCTCGTCGATACCCCAAGGGCCAAGTGTGTCATTCCGCGCTAGAGATACTTCTAGCTGTGCATTGGGCATAGAAAGATCACTCAATTTGTTGAGCACCGCGCTGGCAAATTTAGGCGCGGTGGTCTTTCGCTTTTTGGAGATTTTCTCTGCACGCTGACGTAGATCACTTTCTAGCTCATTGATCCTCGATTTGAGACCTTCAATATTGGCTTCACTGTTTTGGCCAGCATGAATCTGATCTGCCCACTGATCACGCAATGTGATGAGCTCAGCTACGGTCTGGACCTGATGCTTTTGTTGTAGGCGATATAGTTGATCGAGTCTGCCGTCGATCTCTGCAAGTCTGGCAGGATCGGACTCCGCACTATCAGAATAATCCTGGAGTGCGTTACTGAGTTCTCTCAGTTCTTCGATGGAGTTTTCGATGACTTGTGACCAGCGAGTCTTGTTCTGTTCGTCTACAGCACTTCCACTGATCGCCTGGAGACTTTGTCGGAGGAGATCTAGTACATTTTGCTCCCCTTCTTCTAGGATATGAACACTACTTGAGAGACTCTCCTTGATATCGGATACATTGGCCAGCTTGGCTTGCTCGGCCTCGAGGGCATCTTGATCCATCTCGTCTAGCGCTAGACCATCGAGCTCCGTCCATTGATACGTGATGAAGTCTTGCTGCTGGAGCAATTGATTCTGTTGATCGATGGCTTGGTCGAGCTCTCTCTTGGCGGTGAGTAACTCCAGGTACTTACTATGATAGGCATCCCTAGCTTTGACTTGGCCGCTGAGCGAGTCCAAGAGCAAGAGCTGACTAGCTTCTGCAAAGAGCCAACTATTGTCAAATTGTCTGTGGATATCAATCAACTTGCTCCGTAGAGCGCTCAACTGCGTCAAGCTTACTGGTAGATCATTGACAAAGCATCTAGATTTTCCCGAGCTAGTGATGACTCGACGTATGGTGAGTTCATCGTCCTCCACTTCATAGTCATCTTTTTCGGCTTGTGTGAGCGTGTCAATCTGACCAAATACTGCTTCGATCACAGTGCTGCCGCGGTCTGGATTGAGTGCTGAGCTGTTGGATCTTGATCCCAAGATGAGATCTAGCGCTCCCATGATGATGGACTTGCCGGCACCAGTCTCTCCCGTCATCACGACAAATCCCTCCTGGAACTGGAGATTGATCTCATCGATGATCGCGTAGTTTTTGATATAGAGCCTGTGGAGCATTAGCGTATCCTTTGCAGGAGATTTTGATTGACTTGGTGACCCAAAGATTGTGCTTTTTGAACATCTCGTCGGGCAGCATCTGCATTGCCGAGATTGAGCATTGTCTGAGCCCTCAGTGCAAATAGCCGTCCTGTGGAGGGAGAAATGGCAATGGCTTGGTTGAGGCTTTCGAGCACCTGCTGGTGACGACCAAGTTGACTCAATAAATTGCTCTTCTCGATCCACATCCCGATATTGCGAGGATTGATGCCGAGGTAGCTAGTAACATCCCTGAGAGCATCTTGTGGGCGTCCTAGTTGTCTATGGATTAAGCTACGATTAAGCAAGCCTGTGAGGTAATTTGGGTCAAGCGACAGGCATTGATTGAGATCTTTCAGCGCTTCTTGTAGCCGTCCAGCTTGTGCATAGGCAGCACCTCGATTGGCCCAGTAGCTCGCGTCACCAGGAGAAAGCTCGAGTGCTCTACTGTAGTCACTGATGGCCTCATTGTGCCGCTTGGCCGTGAAGTAGAGCTTTCCTCGACTATTGTAGTGTTGGTGATTATTCGGCTCTAGTCGGATGGCGGAGCTGTAGTCTTGGAGTGCTAGATCGTTTTGGCCAGTATCTCGGAAGTGATTGCCTCGATTTCTGTAGGGTAGAGGAGTCCGATCATATTTTTTGAGGACTGTCGTCCAAAGGGTCTGGCTATTGTTCCACGCAGCTTTTTGGCGAAAGCCTAAAAACCCATAAACGCCACTGACACAGAGTGCTACTACCAGTAATGGGATCTTGAAAGAGGGCTTGAGATCTATGACTGTCTGGAGTACTAGACCATAAATCCAAAACAATCCTAGATAGGCGACATAGGTGAAGCGATCTGCAATGAATCCTTGACCGGCGGCTAAGATCTGTAGGAGGAAAACCACGTTGACAAAAAAGAATGTCAGACCACAGAAGACTAATCTCCAGCGACGCAAAAATGCCAAGACACTAAGCCCGAAAAATGCTAGTGAGCCAATCAGTGATGCGGGAAACTGCCATCCCAATCTTGGTGGATAGGGATACAGTGCGACCATCTCATAAGGTACGATCGACTTGATCAGGTAGACGACTAGAGAGTAGGAGCCAATCAAGAGTCGTTGGCCAAATCCATAGGACGTAGTTGTTTGCTCAAGACTTCCAAATTTCTTGAGCATATATACACCGACCAAACCTGTGGCGATCGATAGGGCAAAGAAAGGAATCTTCTCGATCAGGAGCTTGAGTCGGATTTTTCGACGGAAGTAAAAGTCGAATGCTAGCATCGCGAGCGGAAGACTTACTGCTTGGATCTTGGCCAGACATGCGGGAATCATGAGGGCGAGCGCGATGTATAGAAACCGCTCCTCTTTGTATCTGAGTCGCAGCACGTAGTAGAGTAGAGAGGCAAAAAAGAATGCACCATAGAGGACATCTTTTCGCTCAGTGGCCCAAGATATGGACTCTACGCGCATCGGATGTAGGGCAAAGAGGACAGTAGAGAAGAGTAGCGCCCATTGCTTGAGTTTCATCTCGATCCCGATGCGAAAGACGAGATATATGCACAGCAGATGTAGTAGCACATTGACCACCACAAATGGATAGGCCTTCTTGGCTGAGATGACCTCCGCGCCATAGATTTTCCTTTCGATGGCAAAACTGAGGATGGTCAGCGGATTGTAATTGCCGATGATATCCTCTGTGAATATCTCTTTGAGCCCATTGAAGCTAAGATCTTCGATCAATGGATTGTCGTAGATATTGCGGTCGTCATCCCAGTTGACAAGTTGGGTATCTCGAGCAGGCCAATACGCGATGGCGGATATCACCAAGATCCCTAGTAAGATCAAAAGCCGAGTGCGATCTGTCCAAAAGTTCTTGGCAGAGTAGGTATCCCGTGACTTTTGGGACGACTGCGACTTTGCTTGCTTGGGGGTCTTCTTACTCATCTGTGTAAAGATAGAGTCCTACTCCACACATAGTTGCATAATGTAGATGTGTTATCTCTTCTCTATCAAGCTTCTGTGAATCGTAGCTTGGTGCCTGCAGGAAGCAGCGCAAGATGCTGTCGAGAAAAATCTGGCAGGAATGCCACTCGAGGATATCCTCCAGTCGTCTGGCCATCGACCTGTATCACATTGAGTCTACCGTCTGGGAGCAGCTGGATCATCCCTGGAATCAAGCCGGCGGTTGGGATTTCGCTATACTTTGTAGATATCTGGTCACCTGTTAGCAAAGTGGACATACGATTGCTCTGTGGTGATTTGGTCCACTCTAGCTCACAGAGCTTTTTCCACTGGAGGATGCAGTCACTTTCTGGCGCTCGGAGGAGCTTCAGAGAGCTTTCTGGTCTCAGAGTGATGATTTGCTGATCAACCGCTCTCACAGCTGGCTTGCCTTTGAGGACGACATCTGCCTGTAGATCAAAGTCCACCAGTGGTGAGCTACTATGCATGGACCGTGAGCCATAGGCACAGCGTACATTCAGCTCAGCGGCAATACTGAGGTAGCTCACACTACTTCCCCTCAGGTACAGTCCTTCCAAGATGTCTCCAGGGGCTGCGGTGTATGAGGTGCCTGAGACGATGGTGCTACCGTTGAGTCGCCAGGAATCTTCAGAGCCTGAGATGGCAAATTGTAAATCTGAGAGAATCTCCCATCTGGGGCCACGGAGCATAAATTCGAATGTGGTGACTGAAGATGTGCCGAGAGCAAGTCGCGACTCTGTAGCGAGTGTCTCTACCAGAAATCCGCTAGGTGCAATGCCGTACAGTCGCCAGCCGACGCGTGATACATCTTGCACGCTACAGTAGCCTGCTGCTCTAGTGATCCGTGCTATGTCCTCCACCTTGATAGATCTTGTGTACTCTTAGCGAATCTCTCCAATTCTTCACTGCTGACCTCAAAGAATGAGATCTCGTCACCGACTGAGAGCTCACCACGATGCCAGGTCTCAGGCGTCACATCCACAATGGTCTGTCCGATAATATTCCAGCCCGCTGGTGACGGAAGACTGTAGATGCCCAGTCGATCACTGATCAGTCCCACAGACCCAGGGGCTACCTGCATATCTGGTGTAGAGAGCCGATTCAGTTTGACACCGAGCTTAGAATTGCAATAGACAAAGCCGGGTAAAAAACCAGGTGTCCTGATTTCAAAAGTCTCTGTATGAATCTTGGATTCTATCACGAGCCAGTCGTCTTGAGCAATGTGACTAGGTCTAGGATGTAGTGCAAGCGGGAGACGAAAATGCCTTTTTGGGTGATGATTTTCTTCATCAGCCAATTCGATTTTGGCCGCAGCCAGCTTTGATTTTTTACTCCTGAATATCAATAGGATTTCTGACTCTCCTGCGATCACATCAGCCAGATCATTGGCTTGGTATCGGAGCAACTGTGTGGCAATAAACCAAATTTCTTTAGCTGTGATCATGCTCTCAGCGACCAGTCGATAGTATTTGGTGCCATTCTCTTCCTCAGCCTCAGCGACGCCAGCTACCAGATGTTCTAGCTTGAGACTCTTACCCGCAAGATGCACAAGGCTAGTCATCTCTGAGGATATGACGGATTGAGCGAGCTGTTTCGATAGAGTCATCATGATCACTGTGGATGCATATGGTGTCAGCCATATTACCAAGATCGCTTAAGAGATCATTGACATGGCGAGCAATTGCTTTTGTTTCTAGGACCGCACCAGGCTCTCCTCGCTGGATGAGCCGTCCATGACGATCATAGCCTCTATCGGCGAATATTTCTTTTAAGTGTGGAATGTTATTTCGAACCAGTGTCCTCTCTAGGTGACTGTGGAGGCGGCAGATGGGTAGGAGCTCAAGCTGATTTTGGTCCAGCCAAGTGATGAAGGCGATGCTCGCTTCTGGATCATCATTGACGAGGTGATAGAGTGCACCGTGAGCTTTGATGTATGTACATTTTGCCGACAGGCGCACGCAAGCTTCGTACAGAGCAGTGCACTGATGATCGAGTAGCGCATGAAGCTGGATGGAGTCGATGGGCTGAGGCTTTCGCCCAAATGAGTCACGATCTTCGAAACTAGGATGTGCAGAAATCAAGACTTCATGAGCTAAGCAAAGCTCCACAGTGGTCTGCATGCTCAGTTCATCTCCAATGTGTCCTCCACAGGCAATATTTGCGATATCTATGAGTGGCATGATCCTTTGCTCTCTCAGTGCTGTAGCAGAGTCATGATATTCGCCCATGTCGCAGTTGATCAACATCTCAGCCAAAGTAAGTCGTCCATACCGAGTAAAATCCCTTGAAGCTAAGGAAAAGGCTCCCGAGCAGAAGCAGCGCACTGAGAGCATTCTGCCATATTCCGTTGGTATATTTCCCAAGTATTCGTTTTTGATTGGCAAGGTAGATGAGTAAAAGAATCATAATGGGCAATGCCAGACCATTGGCAAATTGGGCAAATTGGATGATATGTAGAGCACTGATGTCCAAGGTGCTGACCAGGATGCCACAGACCAAGATACTCACCCAGACAATCCTGAATCTGTAGTCTTTGAGGTCAGTTGACCAGCCAAAAAGTCCACGAGCAGCCAGTCCTGCTGCTAGAGGTGCAGTGAGCGCACTGCTGAGGCCTGCAGCAAAAAGCCCAATGCCAAAGCTCAATTTACTCCATGATCCGAGGAGCGGTTCCAATTGCTGAGCCATTGCTGCCGCACTTTGGATTTCTATCCCCGTGCCATGGAGAGTACTGGCAGATGTGATCAGAACCATAGCACTGATCATACCTCCAAGACCCACAGCGATCAGATTTTCTACCCTAAGCGCTCCGAGCTCCTGCTCCTGATGCCATTTTTGACTGACCAGAGATGCGTGCAAAAAAAGATTGTATGGTACGATGGTCGTGCCGATCAGTGTGATGACTGAGATGAAGTCGCTCTGGCCAGTCCTGAAGCTCAGGAAAGATGAAAGGATGTCTTTGAGGCTCGGCCGTATGACAATCAAGCTGATCAGGAATACGAGACTCATGAGCAGAACCAGGCCAATGAGGAAATTTTGGATCCAACGATAGCGTCCACTCCACAAGAGACTCGCTGCCAATACACCGATCAGCCAGATCCAAGCAGGATGGTCACCGAGCGCAGCATCGAGACCAAGTCGTGCACCACTTAGATTGCCAGATTGGTAGGCAGCATTGCCAAGGATGATGGCTGAGCATACGATAACTATGATGGCAGATCTGAGCCATCCAGGCTCTAGCTGGTCACGAATGGCCGTGCCGAGGCCTGCCTTGGTGATGAGTCCGATTCTGGCTGACATTTCTTGGAGCAATATCGCAGCTACTGTAGAGACAAGGACTGCCCACAGTAGGGTATAGCCTGATTTCACACCAGCCAGTGTGCAGACTGTCACTGTGCCTGGTCCTATGAATGCAGCTGCGACTAGTGTAGATGGGCCGAAGTACTTTTTCAATCCTCCCATAGCGCACGATCAGCGACTGATTATCGATGACAGATCTGGGTGAGCTCTCAGGGACTGCCAAGCATACTCATGAGCATCAGCAAAGGTGCTATACCTCTGATGCCAGCGCCAGAGTGACCCGTCCTCTCGTCGAATGCACAGCGCTAGTTGGTATCCTCTATGCTCTAGATGCTCGAGCCTGATTCCCACTTCTTTGCAGCCATGAGTTGCTAAGCACTTGGCTAATAGCCTTTCCTCGTTACTGAGTAGTGCCGTGTCATGATGATGATATTTCATCAGTTGTTTTCTGGTCGAAATATCTTCACGGTCACAGACGATGGCAAGTATACCAGCTCCCGGACGAGGCGTCAGCTCTAGAATACTGATCTTGGGTGAGGCTGTCGAGGTACTCGGGGGAAGGTCCGTGAGCTCCACCGAGTTACCAGCTTCAGAAAAGGACGTACGCTGTATACGGATGATCTCGGGCTCTTGTGCTAGATGCACATGTGAGAGTGCTGGCAGCTTTCGTGGACTCAGAGCCGCAATGGTTACTTGTGCAGGCATTTCGAGAGGCAGGTCCGCCAAGTGATGAATCGATATCGTTCCACTAAGCTCAAATAAATCCTTCACTGAATCATTGATCTCAAGCTGATCTGGCGAGATGCCTGGCCAGTAGGCTGTGATAAGATCTGCTGGGTAGATCGATTGGAATGAAGGTATTTTGGTCACGGCTCAAAGTTAATGGTGTACTCGTCGATACCTGCGTTGTTCTGGCTCTACTGTCGGTGGTATTGGCTAATTTTGAAGTATGCAAATTACAGCACAAGAGCTGGCAAAATTGCTAGACGGTGAAGTGGTAGGTGATCCGACCGTGCAGGTCAGCGCACCGAGCCGAATTGAAGAAGGAAAAGAAGGTACGATAAGCTTTTTGGCGGAAGCCAAATATGAGTCATATGCGTACGAGAGCAGGGCGTCGATTCTCCTGGTCAATAAGGATTTTGAACCTAAAGAGTCGATCGCTCCCACGATGATACAAGTCGACAACGTCAGAGCCTCGATGCAGACTTTGATGGAGGCCTTCGCCCCCAAGTCGGAAGCCAATGGTGAAATCCACGCCAGTGCTATCGTGGAAGAAGGCGCCACGATAGGTCAGAATGTCACGATTGGTGAGCACGTGATCGTGCGGAGCGGAAGTACAATCGGCGACAACTGTATCCTCGGTGCTCTGAGCTACGTGGGTCACGATGTGCAGCTCGGGAAATCGGTCAGATTGCATGAGGGAGTCAAAATCCTCGACAATTGTATTGTAGGAGATCACTGTATACTGCATCAGAATGCCGTGATTGGTAGCGAGGGATTTGGGTTTTCACAGAATGACAAAAGGGAATTTACCAAGATACCTCAGATCGGTAATGTGATCCTTGAAGATCATGTCGAGATCGGCGTCAATAGCTGTGTAGATCGAGCCATGATGGGATCGACTATTTTGCGCAAAGGAGTCAAGATTGATAATCTCGTCCAGGTCGGTCACAATTGTGAGATTGGCGAACATTCTGGTCTAGCAGCGCAGGTCGGGGTTGCAGGTAGCACCAGACTTGGCAAGCACATCCTTGTTGGTGGACAAGTAGGCTTTGCAGGCCACCTTACCGTCGCAGACGGCGCGATGTTTGCAGCTCAGTCAGGCGTCAATAGCAGTGTCAAACAAGAGAACGCTCAGCTCTGCGGAGCGCCAGCGATAGATAATCGACAGTTTTGGCGAGCTGCATCTGTCTTCAAAAATCTCCCGGATCTGGCGAGGACGGTCAGGCGTCTAGAAAAAGAGCTTGAAACGCTCAAGAATCAAACATCATGAGTTTTTACACTACACAGCATACTCTATGTGAGCCGGTAGAGGTCAATGGGATAGGCTTGCACTCTGGTAAGACTGCTAGGCTGGTCATCAAGCCAGCAGAAGCTGATCATGGAATCAGATTTGTTCGCGTGGATCTTGACGGTCGACCTGAGATCAATGCTGATGTGAGCAGAGTCTTCTCCACGCAGAGAGGGACTACCATCGCTACGACTGGAGCTGCGGTCTCCACGGTTGAGCACCTTCTTTCGGCCCTAGCAGCGCTGCAGGTCGACAATGCATTGGTCGAGATCGACGGACCTGAAGTGCCTATACTCGATGGCAGTGCGATGCCATTTTATCGCGCGATCAAGAATGTAGGTGTTGAGGATCAAGGTGCAGACCGAGAAATCTTCAAGCCCACCAAAACCATCAAGTACAGTGATCCCGAGACAGGGGTCGAGATCATTGCTTATCCTGCCGATAGCTTTGAGCTGACTGTCATGATTGACTTTGAGAGCCACGTGCTTGGTCAGCAGTACGCAGTGCTGAAATCTCTAGACAATTATGAAGCAGAGATTGCGCCCAATCGGACTTTTGTTTTTGTCAAGGAACTGGAGTATCTGCTGGAGCAAGATCTGATCAAGGGTGGCGACCTTGATAATAGTATTGTGATCGCGGATACAGTTATGGCTCAGGACGAATTGGATCGTCTTGCCAAGAAGCTAGGCAAGCCAAGCGTGACAGTAGATCAAGAAGGTATCCTCAATACTGTGGATCTTCACTTCAAGAATGAACCTGCCCGCCATAAGCTGCTTGACGTCATCGGTGATCTCTATCTGCTAGGCAAGCCAATCCAAGCAAAGATCGTAGCGCGTAAGCCGGGCCATACAGCGAATGTTGCCTTCACGAAGATTCTCAAGGATGAGTTTCGCCAATACAAGAAGCTCAAAGGAATGCCAATCTACAATCCAGCTGCTGAGCCAGTCATGGATACGATGACCATACAGAATCTGATCCCGCACAGATACCCGTTTCTTCTCGTGGATAAGATCGTAGAGATCGGCGAGAATCATATCGTCGGTGTCAAGAATATCAGCTTCGATCAGTCATACTTTCAGGGCCACTTTCCCAACAATCCTGTTTTCCCTGGCGTCTTACAAGTAGAAGCACTGGCACAGACTGGTGGTGTTTTTGTACTTTCGCAGAAGGAAGACCCCGGAAACTGGAATACCTACTTTATCAAAATCGATAAGTTCAAGTTTAAGCATCTTGTGCGTCCTGGGGATACTTTGATACTCAGAATGGAGTTATTATCACCAGTACGACGAGGCATATGCCACATGTATGGCACTGCATATGTGGGTGACAAGCTCGTATCGGAAGGCGAGTTGACCGCCCAAATACTGAAAATGAAATGAATACAACCAGCACTGTCCAACTCAATGTAGTGCATCCCGAAGCAAAAATCGGGAACAATGTACATATCTCCCCTTTCGTCACTATTGACAAGAATGTCACTATCGGTGACAATTCATGGATTGGCCCCAATGTCTCTATCCTCGAGCATACACACATCGGGAAAAACTGTAAGATTTACCCGGGAGCTGTTCTCGGAGGAGTGCCTCAGGATTTAAAGTTTGATGGGGAAGACAGTGTCCTGGAAATAGCCGATAATGTAGTCATACGAGAATATTGCACACTCAATCGTGGAACTCGGGCCAACTACAAGACCTATATCGGTGAGCGTAGCCTCATCATGGCCTATGTGCACATTGCGCACGACTGTGTCATCAGCAATAATTGCATCCTGGCCAACAATGTCAACCTCGCTGGACATATCGAGGTCGGAGAGTATGCAGTGCTTGGGGGCATGGCCGCTGTACATCAGTTTGTGCATATTGGTGCGCATAGTATGATTGGGGGAGGATCACTGGTCCGCAAAGATGTGCCACCATTCGTCAAAGCGGCTAGAGAGCCACTTTCGTTTGTTGGTATCAATAGTGTAGGGCTCAAGCGACGAGGATTTGACAGGGATCAGATTCATCGCATCCAGGATATCTATCGCATCCTCTTCATCAAGGGGCACAATCTCAAAAAGAGCAAGGTTGATATCCAAGAGCAGATTCCTGACTGTGCTGAGAAAAAAGTCGTACTTGATTTCCTCGATCGCTCAGAGCGCGGTATCATGAAGGGCTACAGACCTAAGTCTCCCACCAATGGTTTTCACTCTTAGAGACGTCTCTAAGAAGTACCAGTCTCACTGGCTATTCAAGCATATAGATTTTGACTTTCGTCAAAATGAAACGATAGGAATATCAGGTCCTAATGGATCTGGTAAGTCTACTTTGATGAAGATTATTGCAGGTTTTGTGACACCGAGCAAGGGAAATGTCGAACTATCTATAGGAGATCTGATCATCAAAGCTGATTCTCTGAGTGAGCACATCAGTTTTTCGGCCCCATACATCTCCGCACCACAGGACTTTAGACTGCATGAGCTGGTGGCATATCACATGCGCTTCCGTGAGATGAAGCAAATCTCCACTCCTGAGGACATTCTGAGTATTGCTGAGTTATCAGATCATAGGGACAAGCTCGTCAGGGAGCTCTCTAGTGGGATGGCTCATAGACTTCATCTTGCGCTAATCTTGAATACAGCAACTCCTATACTTCTGCTCGATGAGCCTAGCTCCAATCTGGATGATCGGTACAAGAGTTGGATGAAAGATCAGATTCTTACTTGCAAGAAGGACAGGATCGTCATCATCGCAAGTAACGAGCGCATGGATCTTGAACTTTGTGATCGGATGTTGAGGATAGAAGACCATCGATAGTCTATACTTGAACTTAGACTACAACTGATCTCTCAATTTTCTGAGACCTGACTTTACTCTCTGTAGCTTTTTGACAAGTTCTGCCCGATTCTTGCTCTGCGCTTTTTCCTCGATGATCGCATTCTTCGCTCCTTCAAGAGTATATCCTTTGACTTTGACAAGCTGGTAGATCTTGTCTATCTCGGTGATCTGCTGCTTGGTAAATCGACGATCACCTTTGCGATTTTTCATCGGACGTAGATTAGGGAATTCACCTTCCCAGTAGCGCAAAAGGCTAGTGGAGACGTCAAACATAGACGCCACTTCACCAATAGTGTAGTAAAGCTTGGTGAGTTTGTCGATTTCTACCATTACAGTGAAGTTACTGGCTTATTTCCATTCTCATCGTCACGAGCCTGTCCATTCTTGACATTTGCTCAATAGAGGAAAAAGCTGATAAAAATGCTGCTCGCAAGAATCCATGGTATCGTGAAGATATAGGCAAAGCCGATCATACTCCACTTGATCGTCGTCTTGATGATGCCTTGTCGATAGTACATCTTGAGAGAGAGCCAGAATAAAACGGCATTGATCGGGATGGCCATAAGAGCGAAGCTCTTGTCATTATCAAAGCAGTACATAAGACCAAATCCCACCGAGGTCACGAGGAAAAGTAGGCAATGCAGATGGACCAAAAATATCAAATGCTCGACCCAGTAATGCTTGCGCCTGACATAAATGATCTTCATGACCAATGCGATCAAGGGAATGGTGATCAGTATGACCCAGATGACGCTACCATAGATCAAGTCAATAAATGGACCGATACCATGCTTATAGATTTTGATTGTCTGACTAAATGAGGTGCGCTTGAGCCAACCCTCCACCTCGTACTTCTCATATAGTTCGTCATTGGTAGCATTGTCAATGTCCGTGTAGGCAACTTTGAAACCTTCATCAAAGAAACCAAGACCAACCAAAAAGTCCAATTCTACTGAATCTCGAAGGTCATACTCCGAACGTATTTTTTGATCGAGACTATCAAGACCTACTTTATTCGCTTGTGAAAGCTCCTCGTATTCTCTGATGCTTGAAATATACGTCATCATTGAATCCACGACTGGTTTCGAAAATCTCTTTGAGGTGATCTCTTGGCTAAAGCCATCATTGGCGGCCAGAATAAGATCCTCAAAGCGATAGCCAATCGTTAAGAAGTGAATGATAGACATCACGACGAAGAGTCGCATCGGATTGAGATATTTCTTCCGGTGTCCGCTGATGTACTCACGCGTGAGACGACCTGGGATGAACATGATCCGCAATGTGGACCAGAGTCGATTATCTACATTAAATACATTGTCAATGAAGTCGGCACCTACTTGACCGATAGTGACTTTGCTGGGCTTGTTCTTTTGACCACAATTGTGACAGTAGCTTGCATCAGGTTTAGCAAATTCTAGCTCACAGTTGAGACAAATTTTAGGAAGTTCTGATTCTGATCCACTCGTTGGAGCTAGAGGAGCTCCTTTGCGATCTTTTTTGGTATGCCAGTACCAAGGCATGAAGGGGCACTTGGTGCCGTATTAATCGAGAGAGTAGTTGGTGACACTCGCACGTCGTACGAGTTCTTGGTATTCTTCTGGACTCAGGCCATCGTGGCAGTAATAGATCGGGTTGACAGGAGTCCCATTAAGATGTACCTCATAGTGGCAATGTGCTGCTGTAGATCTCCCTGTATTACCGACAGTGCCTATAGCTTCTCCTTTGCCAACTTCTTGTCCGAGTTCGACAGAAATATTGTGCATATGTGCATAGAGCGTCTCGTAGCCATAGCCATGATCTATGATCACATGATTACCAAATCCAAGATTGGACTTCTTCACTTTTACCACTTTGCCTTTGCCTGTCGCGTAGATAGGTGTGCCTGTCGGAGCGGTAAAGTCTATGCCGTAGTGCATCTTTCTGATCTTATCGATCGGATGGATTCTGTAACCAAATCCACTGAGTAGCTCCATTTTGCGCTTGAGTTTATCAGCTCGCACTGGCTTGATCGACGGAATAGAGCTCAGCATGTTCTCTCTGTCGAGAGCAAGTGACTCGAGCGTATCGAGAGAAATGGACTGGACAGCTAACTTCTGCGTGAGTCGATCTGCTTTTTGCTTTAGAGCTTTGATCTGCTCACCATTGTAGTCAAACTGTTCGTAGTTTTTGTACTTGTCGTGTCCACCCGTACCACCATTCCATACGGCTTGATCTATGGGGTCGATGCCCAGCATGACGCGGTGGACAGAAGCATCGCGATCTTGTATGTTTTGGAGGACACTTGACATCTGATCTACTTGGAGACTCATGTCTTCAAAGACCAGATTGACTTGAGATAGTTCGTCTTTAAGATCCTTTTCCCTCGGTGAGACAGTAACCAGCGAGAGAAGAACGTGGAATGCGAAAAAGCTAAGGAGAATCGAAGCACCAATGCCTATAGATCTGAAGATCTTCTGCTTGAGCGTTTTTTCTGCCTTTTCGTATTGTAGGGTTTGTTGATTATAGAAGTATTTGTTGTTGCCCATTTTAGCCATAGCCTATTCCCAGTTCACCAATTTAGCACGGATACGCTCCTCGTCCGGTGGAATGGTCAAAAGTACCTCGCTTTGAGCGAAAAACCAAATAGATTTGTGGCTCAATTAAGATCAAAAAGAGATTTAGCAACATATGTAGGAGGTTGATTATCAGTAGAATACCACATAATATACATATATTAAATATTTGTATAATGTGTATGCGTCTGATTTATAGCTTTCAATGCTTTATCTCTCATATTCATTTGAAGAGAAAATTATGAAGTCAAGCGAAATAAGAGCAAAGTTTTTGGACTTTTTCCAGAGCAAACAGCACAAGATCGTTCCTTCAGCACCGATCGTCAACAAAGATGACCCCACACTCATGTTTGTCAATGCTGGGATGAACCCCTTCAAGGACTACTTTCTTGGCAACAAGGAAGTAATTCATCCTCGGGTAGCGGATACACAGAAGTGTCTGAGGGTGTCTGGGAAGCATAATGATCTTGACGAAGTCGGTCGTGACGGCTACCACCACACCATGTTTGAGATGTTAGGCAATTGGTCTTTTGGCGACTACTTCAAGCGAGAGGCGATAGACTGGGCGTGGGAATATCTGACAGAGATCCTTGGCATAGAGAAGGATCGCTTGTACGTAAGCATATTTGGCGGAGACCAAAAAGAAGGACTAGAGGCAGACCTCGAAGCTGCCGGTTACTGGAAGGACTGGGTGAGTGAAGACCGCATCCTCAGATTTGACAAAAAAGACAACTTCTGGGAGATGGGTGATACAGGGCCGTGTGGTCCCTGCAGTGAGATCCATATCGATATGAGATCGGCGGATACCAGAGCCAAAGTGGACGGCGCAAGCCTAGTCAACATGGATCATCCTGAGGTCATCGAAATCTGGAACTTGGTCTTCATTCAATACAATCGTCAAGCTAGTGGGCAGCTTGTGGAATTGCCTGCCAAGCATATCGATACTGGAATGGGCTTTGAGCGACTGTGTATGGTCATGCAACAGAAAGTCTCAAGCTATGACACAGATGTTTTTAGTCCATATATCGAGCAGCTTGAGCAGCTCTCTGGAGCCAAGTATGGCGCGTCATATGAGGCTTCCGCCAAAAAGGATCTCGCGATGCGTGTCGTCTCTGATCACATCAGGGCAGTCACCTTTGCGATTGCTGATGGTCAGATGCCCTCCAATACGGGAGCCGGTTATGTGATCAGGAGAATCTTACGGAGAGCAGTCAGGTACTACTACTCATTTCTTGAGATCCAAGAACCAATTATGCACCTTATGGTCAAGACAATGACCGAGTGCTATGGGGACACTTTTCCAGAGATCAAGGCTCAGCAATCGTTCATCGAGAATGTGATCAGAGAAGAAGAAAAATCTTTCCTCAACACGCTAAGCTCTGGGCTCAAAAGACTCGAGCAGATTTCTGCAGGAGGAGATATCTCAGGTGCAGACGCATTCTTGCTCTATGACACCTATGGCTTTCCGATTGATCTGACGATGCTCATTGCCGAAGAGAAAGGTATCCGTCTTGATGTCGATGGATTTCATCAAGCTTTGGAAGAGCAAAAGGCCCGTGGTAGGGCTGATTCTGACCGTAGTGTAGGAGACTGGGTTGTGGTAAGGGAAAGCCTAGATACCAGTTTTGTAGGTTATGATTCACTGTCTGCCGATGCTTGCCAAGTGACCAAGTATCGCACGGTCCAGCAGAAAGGGAAGGATATCTATCAGCTCGTCTTGGATCGGACGCCTTTCTATCCTGAAGGTGGTGGACAGGTTGGTGATCAAGGTGTGCTGATCTCCGAGGGACAGAAAATCAAAGTGCTCAACACCATCAAAGAGAATGATCTAATCATTCATCTTGTGAGTGAATTACCCTCCGATGGCAATGCCGCTTACAAAGCGCAAGTTGCAAGTGAGCGTAGAGCATCAATCACCAAGAATCACAGTGCTACTCATCTTATGCATGCAGCGCTCAGATCGGTCCTCGGGACACATGTCCAGCAAAAAGGCTCACTCGTACAAGCAGATTACTTCAGATTTGACTTCAGCCATCACGCCAAGATGACACCAGAGGAGCTAGCTCGAGTGGAGAAAATGGTCAATGCCAAGATCCGAGAAAATGTGCAGATTACCGAAGATCGAAGTATTCCAATCGCACAGGCCAAAGAGTCAGGGGCGATGATGCTCTTCGGAGAAAAGTATGGAGAGACGGTGCGGATGATCACCTTTGATCCAGACTACAGTGTGGAGTTATGTGGTGGATGCCATGTGCAAAGTACAGGAGAGATCGGCTGGTTTAAGATTACAAGTGAGTCAGCAATCGCCGCAGGAGTGAGAAGGATCGAAGCTGTCACGGCGCAAGCCGCAGAGAGCTATGTAGACTCTAAGCTCAATGAGCTTCAAAAGCTCCAGGGACTTCTGAATAACTCGCAAGATAGTGTCGCAGCGCTCAAGCAAGTCTTGGCCGATCAAAAGTCTTTACAAAAGAAATTGGAGAAGCTCGCTGTACAGCAAGTCGCAACTATCAAATCAGAACTCAAGTCGAAGCTTCGAGAGCACAATGGCCTATCTCTGATTGCAGAGCACATTGAGCTCATGGATGCAAAGGCTGGGAAGACCCTTTTGTTCCAGTTGACCAAAGAGCATCCTGAAGCATTGGTGGCCCTTGGGATCGAGTCTGGCGGCAGAGCGCAACTCATGATCGGTATGGACAAGGCCCTAGCAGAAAGCAAGAATCTCAATGCAGGTGCTCTCGTGAAACAGCTAGCATCAGAGATTAAAGGTGGTGGTGGTGGCCAAGCATTTTTCGCGACAGCGGGAGGATCAGATCCTAGCGGCCTCAGTAGAGCACTCGCCAAATTGCTAGAGATGATCTAGTCAGTGGACTCTGCGATCTGATGTGCGCGGATCTCTCTCAGTGTCGTCAAGATCTCAAATGTCACAGGATTCTCAGTGGCATGATTGCGCATCTCTTCTCGCCTCATGCCGAGATATGTGTCCAGTCGACCCAAGATCAAGGAGACGATGATGAAGAGCACCATGACGATAGGGTAGACTAGCAGCTTATTCTCATCAAGGATGTCCCGTACTCGCTGATCCTTGATGGCGTTGAGAAAGACAAAGGCTATCATCACGAAATTGATATAGCTCAGGTACATCCTCGCTCGATCTAGGTAAATCTTCCAGCGGACGATGGCTCTTTTGTTGACTTTGGTTTTGAGTGCTTTCATGGTTGACTTATATATGGTCAAGCCATTAACGCACATGCAAGTGTCTCATTGTGGTCACCCCAAGAGGATGATCAGACAATCCGCACACATGACTTGATCAGCTGCTTTAGTCGATGATATTTCCTTCACCATCCGTCAAGATGGAAAATGAGCGAAAGTCACCAGACAGTTGATCACTCACACCAAACCACAGAAACCTGTCTTGCTCAGGGGCAATCACATCTCCTGACAATATGATTTCGCTGCTTGCAATCCGCTTTGTCCATCTCGCGGTGCCGTCTGGTTGCATGCGTCTCATGTACATATCCGAGCCCCAGCTTGATACAAGGTAATCACCATTGTCCAATATCTCGAAGCCTCTGAGAACCCAGCCATCACTAAGGGTGCCAATGATCTCGCTTTGCACTTCAAAGTCTGTTGAAATCTTCCAAATGTGTACTCGATAGTCAGACTGATTGGGAGAGAGCGATATTGTGGCAGCCACGGTCAGTGATCGATCCTCATTGATCCGAATGATACCGGCATCGGCATAAGCTTGCAATCCTTCCTTGATCCTCAGGACGGACGGCTCGCCTGTTTCCACTGGTATCTTGTAAAGGCTTGCTGTTTTGTCGCCTGTGAAATTATCTAGGGTTAGCATGATGATTTCATCAGATCCTTGATCATATACTAAGCTAGTAGCTTGCTCGCGGGTGCCTTTGAGTTCGATGTCTCTCGAAGTAATTTCACCGGAGTTGAAGTCTACCATGTACAAAATCGCTGCGTCGTAATTGATGATGCCATCGATCTCTTGTCCGACTACTGCACATCTATTATCGTCCAGCGCAACGATGCACTGCGGTATGACGCTCCGATTATCCAGTAGGATGCTAGTGGAACTCAAGGTGCTTAGTGACTGGTCATACTGGATGACAGCAGGCTTTGATCTTCCCGAGATATCTTCGCGATATAGAGCCATGATGACATTGTCTGATTGTGTCAGCTGTATGCCTTCCGCTCGATCCCTCAAGACAATACTCGCATACCTTTTTCGTATGACCCCAGTCAGATCTGCGGATAGCTGACCAGCGAAGAAGTCTTTGGAAGAATGAGTGCCTTCATTGGCCAAGACGATGATGTTTCCTTCGTGTGAGTGTATCACAGAGGCTATCTTCATTTCTGGAGTCATGAAAAAGTCATCCTCGCTCAGATCGACGACCGGTATACTCGGATCCGGTTCTGGAGGTGAATCTGGTCCGCACGCGGATGCCATGCCTAGTAGGGCAGTAGCCACTAGGAATCGTGTCAAGGAAGTCAGTATAGGGGATTTCATATTCATGCTGCTTTTTTGAGTTTTTCTTTCAGCTCTTTTCTAGCTTCCTTCTGCTGTCGCTTGAGTTCTTTCATTGTCATCGGCACGAGCTTCACAGGCTCTTCCATGATCTTCTGGCTACTAGCCATGTCACTCTTGGGTCTTACCAGTTTCATCTCATCCACAAGATGTCCAGCACCGGCATGCTTATCCACCATAAATAGGACGTATCTGATGTCCACCATGATATTGCGACAGATGCTTGGGTCATAGTTGAGATCACTCATGGTTCCCTCCCAAGTGCGGTCAAAATTGAGCCCGATCAGATTGCCGTGTGCGTCTATCGCTGGGCTTCCAGAATTGCCACCGGTGGTATGATTGCTGCCGATGAAGCAAACAGGGACACGACCTGTCTCGTCAGCATATTGACCGTAGTCTTTATTCTCGTAGAGCTCCAGCAGCTTTTGATCCACATCAAATTCATAGTCACCAGGCACATACTTTTCTATCACACCATCTAGATAAGTTTGATGTGTATATGCGACGGCATCTTTTGGCTCATAGCCATCTACCTGTCCGTATGTGATCCTAAGGGTAGAGTTGGCATCTGGATAAAATCTCTTGTCCGGAAACATTTCCATCTGAGCTTTCATGTATGTCCGTTGCAGGAGGGTGATTTGGTTGCTCAATTCTCGCTGTTCAGGAGAAATCCTTTGGTTATATGTGTTTCGTACTTCGGCTGTGAGATTCATGATGTCGTCGCTCTTGACCATTTTGGCGAAAGCCTCAGCATCAGCCTCTAGAAGAGCACGCAGCTTAGACTCAGAGCTTAGATGACTGTCGTCAAAAAGTACTTCCACCCATGTAGCCATGGCTTCTCTGTCCACCATGCCATTGGCCAATGTCGGAGGGAGGTAGTCTTGCGACACGTTCTCCAAGAAGAGCATCATCAGCTCCGTAGCAACCTCTTGATCGATATCCGCTCGATAATCTTTGAATGCACCGAGCAGGCCTTCTTTGCTTTGAGCAAGTGCTTTGGCCCAAGCCTCTTTGCCATCATTGTCCAGGGTACGCTTGAGGGCCAAGATTCGATTTGCTCGCGCGAAGATCTCAGTGTTGCGGAAAAATACCTCATTGTAGTACTCACGCATGACATTGTAGTCTCGGATGCCTCCATAGAGCTTGTCAAATTGAGGGAGTAGATCCAGATATTCTTGTGGCGCGCTTGGGCTATTCTTGACCGCCTTGGTAAATTGCTTTTCGAGTTTTTGTTTTTTGTCAAGGGCTCCAGTTGAGACAAGTCCTTGAGATTCTCCGATCCATTTTTTCCATCCATTGGCGATGCGTGCAAATTTGCTAGCATACTGGATCTTAGTCTTTGCGTCGGTGCGCATGTACTTATCCATGATCTTGAGTGCGGCATCGCGGATTGAGATCTTGGCGGGATTGATGTCTTCGATCACTTGCTTCACCGCTACACCTGGCAGGTACTCCTGAGTGCGGCCAGGAAAGCCGAAGACCATGGTAAAGTCACCAGCTTCGACACCATCAAGGGATATGGGTAAGAAGTGCTTTGGCTTGTAGGGTACATTGTCCCCACTATAATCTGCAGGCAGATTGTCAGGCCCAGCATAGATGCGAAAGAGTGCGAAATCTCCTGTATGACGAGGCCAGACCCAGTTGTCAGTATCTGCCCCAAACTTTCCGACACTCTCCGGTGGTGCCCCTACGAGCCGAATGTCTTTGTAAGTGATCGTAACAAACGCGTAGTAGGCATTCCCATAGTAAAATGCGCGGACGAAAACGTCTTCGTAGCTCTCCTTCTTGATCATGCCTTGCACCTTTTTGATATTGGCATCAATAGCAGCACTTCGCTCATCCTCTGTCATCTCATCAGTGACTCCTTCCAGCACTGCATCAGTCACATCTTCCATGCGCTGGATCAGCGTAGCGGTGAGACCAGGATTAGGGAGTTCTTCTGAGTGGGCTTTCGCCCAAAAACCTTCCTTGAGATAGTTGGCCTCTACACTTGAGTGCGAACGGATCTGGCCATATCCACAGTGATGATTGGTCAACAATAGACCTTGGTCAGAGATGATCTCCGATGTGCAAAATCCACCAAAATGTACAATAGCATCCTTGAGGCTTCCCTGATTGACGCTGTATATGTCTTCGGCGGACATTTTCATGCCCATACCTTGCATCTCAGCTTCGTTGAGGGACTTGAGGAGCAGTGGCAGCCACATGCCTTCACCGGCATAGCAGCCTAGCGTAAAAGAACTCAATAGAAGAGTGATAATAAAGTTTTTCATATGTGTATAAATGTTACGAAATGCTATTTGTGTACAATTAATATGCCTGTCAATGAAAAAAATCAGAATAAAATATTGTTTTTCTGCAAAGAAGTATATACTTTGGTCGAAACGAAGGAACTTGTACCAATTCATCAATCCAACAATCCAAAGCCATGCTTAGAGTCCTAACTGCACTGACACTCTTTTTATTCGCCTCTGATTTTCTCACTGCTCAAAGTACGATATTATGGTCAGAGTCGGATGCATCCGAGATCATATCGGACATCAGTATACCTTACACCAAAGAAATCCAACAAAGGAGAACAGCTGAGATAGAAATCTGTCTGACAGAGAATCAGGATACACCATGGCCAGCAAAGGCTGTCGAGGCGGTGACGAGAGTTGTCGAGGTTTGGCTCAACGAGATTGAGATATCTGTGCCACTACACATTGACTTCCGCTATGAGTCAATGGGTAATCTTGACGTATTGACACGCCAGGGTGCCTTTATGATGAAAACCAAGGAGGACGCTATCTCCATGCGCCAAGAAACATATTACCCGGTTTCACTAGCCAATCAACTAGAGGGCAAGGACTTTTCTGGCACAGGTTATGACTTGACCATTATCATCAATAGTGATCTTGGGGATGCAGGTCTTTGGTACTTTGGGCTTGATGCTGAGACGCCTACAGACCAGTATGATCTCGTAAGTGCACTGATGAAGAGCATGGCTCAAGGCCTTGGATTATCATCGAGTGTATTCATGTCAGGGACTCCAGACCGCATCAAGTATGGCATAGGCTCAGGCTCTAGAGCACGTCCAGCCATATATGATCACTACATCCAAAACTATAATGGAGATCGTCTCACAGATTTTGACATCATGACGTTTTCAGAAGGGCTTTCTGAGTTTGTGCGTAGTGATGAGATCCTCTGGAATGGCGCTAAAGCTTCTGGCGCGAAGCTTCATGCCCCCAGACATTTTGAGCAAGAAAGAGATCGCTCTGTCAGTATTAGCAGCCTAGATGAGCTTGTATACAACGATACTGAAGACGCTTTCATGACCGCTCATCTGAGATTGGGTGAAGCTGTTCACGCCTTTGGAGATGTGACCAAGGATATGCTGAGAGATATCGGATGGAGATTTTATGGCGATATTGGACTGCAGGATGAGATCAGTAATGATGACAATGCCTTGAGACCTCAGGATGATCATGAGATTGGTCTTCAAGTCTTCCCCAATCCCACACATGAGAGGGTCAATATTGACTGGAATGACAAACATGCGGTCAGCGAGGTACAGCTCATCGATATGTCCACTGGAAGGTTGATTCTTACTCAGATGCTTGATGCACAGGCGGATCGGACGCAGCTGGATCTGCAAGGAATCTCAGCAGGCAAGTACGCTGTGCGCCTGATCAGTAGCGATGCCGCTCTCCCTCAGCAAATATTGATCAAAGAGTAAAAATCGATAACATTTCTAATCTGATAGAGGCCCTGTCGCGAGACTGGGTCTCACTTATTTTCCTCTTCCCTGCAATAGAACCAGTACAGTGTAGAACATGATCTTGATATCAAGTGCCAAGCTCATGTTCTCGATATAAAGGATGTCAAACTTGAGACGCTGGATCATCTGATCCACATTGCTCGCATAGCCATATTTGACTTGTCCCCAGGACGTGATCCCAGGCTTGACTTTGAGAAGGTGTTTGACGTGAGGAGCACGCTGAGAGATCTGATCGATGTAGAATTGTCTCTCAGGCCTCGGTCCTACGAGGGACATCTCTCCGATCAAGACATTGTAAAACTGTGGCAGCTCATCGAGTCTCCACTTGCGTATGACCTTTCCCCAGGGTGTGATGCGATTGTCGCTCTCCGAAGAGAGCTGTGGTCCTTGAGCTTCGGCATCTGTGTACATCGAGCGAAACTTAAAGATCTCAAATGCTTTACCATTGAGCCCGATGCGCTCTTGACTGTATAGCAATGGTCCCGGTGAGTCCATGCGCACGCGTATGGCAACAAAGAGGAGTATGGGTGACAATATGATCAGGGCAAGACTGCTGATCACGATATCAAGAAGTCTCTTGATGATTGCTTGCCATGGGGAGATAAGCTCTCTTTCGATCTCTATGAGTACGGCACCATAGACATGAGTCATCTTCACCGTGCCCAGCATGATGTCGTACATGTCAGGTATGATCTTGACCAAGATGCTCGAATCAAAGCTATATAGTATGTTCATGATCTCGCGGATGCGATCATGCTCAGATGTCTCAATTGCTATGATCACCTCTTCGATGTGCTTCTCCTGCATGATTCGCTCTAGATCTGGGATTTTGCCAAGCTGCGGCAAGTGCTTTTTGAGATGCCTCTGGGTCTTGCCATTGACACTAATAAATCCCACAAATCTCTGCCCGAGACTGTTCTTTCTACTTTCCAGGTCTTCATATAAATGGAGGGCGCTTTTATCTCCACCGATCATGAGGGTGCGATATCCGACCTGGCGAGTCTTGAGGCGTCGACTAGCTCGACTCAATATCACCATACGGCTCAAGGCCGTCAGACCAAAATGCAAAAGGAAAAGCCGGTAGTAGAGCTTGTAGTAGACTTTGTAATCGAGCACAAAGTCATCGAGAATGATCGCGAAGAATAGGACAGTAACCCCGATCAAACTCAAGAGCAGTGTCCTGGTCAATACAGTGAGTCGGGAAAGTCGATAGATATCGTCGTATTTGTCAAATATGTAGTAGAAGACAAACCAAAAGAGAGGTACACCTGTAAGGCCAAGCCAGAAATTGGAATCCTGAAGGAATTCAAGATCAACAAATCCTTGCTCAAGTCTTTTTCGCCATAAGAAAAAAAGTAGCCAGGCGAGCATGGCCATGATGACATCCATCATACGATAGACTGTTCGACCTTGTCGCTTTGCTCGATCTAATATCAAAAGTGAATCAATTTGAAATTGTCCAGAAAGATTCTGGAAGATTCTCCTACTGTGCTATTGTGCCTAGCTCTAATGAGGACTCTGTAGTTCTCAAATCCCGAGTCAAGAATGAGATCTGTCAATCTCACATAGGCCTTTTTCCATTCATCAGATGTATTCAATAAGAGGAGCTCTTGAGAAAACTCTTCTCCATCCTCCACGCCAACAAGGCCTACAGAGAAAGCCGCCTCGTTGCGATAGTCCATTTCAAGATAGATCCCTGATCCATCGAGTGGAATTCCCTCAATCAGAGGATCTGTGGCCACAGAAATGTCTGGATTCTCTCTGGTCAGAGTAATCAAGCCACTATTGGCACCAGAGGCGCTTTCCTCGTTTGAGACAATGATAGAGGTTGCTGGATTTTCGTCTTGGTCTACCACAAATTGATTCCCAAATTCAAAGTCTTCGACAAATGCGAAGACTGCATTATCTCGGTAGGAGATATTCATTTCCACACGCCTGTTTTCTCCAGGAATAAACTCGTCAGTGACTGTGACTTGAGAGTAAAAGGGATAAATCAATGCTGTGGAAGACTGAGCATTCTGCTTTACTGCTGCTGCCAGTGTTACGCTCTGTTCTCCATCACCATAGATCGGTATACGAGCAGGGATCGGGTAGCCTCCGATATTGTTACCATCCAAAAAGACCAGAAGCTGATTGATGTCACTTGTATTACCACCCTGAAGCACATTAATGTCCAGATTCACTTCATCCACCTCTATGAAAGCTGGGACTTCTTCTGCCGGATTGATAATCTCGCAGGAGTAGAGTAGCGCAATGAGGAGACATAGAGGGGCCAATTTCTTCATCCGCTACCAGTGTTTAGATTCGAGGATCATAGATTCTGTGATTCGCTCAGCGAGGAGCACAGCTTCAGTTCCATCTCTTAGGCTGACGATGGGATCAGTGTCCTGTGTGATCGCTTCGATGAAGCAACGCTGCTCTTCTTTAATTGCGTTGGTTGTTTCAAGGGTAGGAATGTATGCTGAGATTTTCTTGGGACCTATTTGTGTGTCAAGCACAAATCCGTCAGAGTCATCGCTGACATCATCACTCATTTTGTACACTTGGAGTTGCTTGTCTACGAAGTCTATGGTCGCGTATGCTTCCGGCTGGAAAAATCTCATACGTCTCATTTGCTTCATAGATACACGACTAGCGGTGACATTGGCTACTGCACCATTTTCAAATACTAGGCGAGCGTTACAAATATCAGCCGTCTTTGAGATGAGTGGTACCCCGATGGCATGTACAGATTTGACTGGAGATTGAACTACATACAGTAGCAGATCAAGGTCATGAATCATGAGATCCATGACCACGGATACATCTGTACCTCTAGGATTATAGGTGGCCAAGCGATGGCTTTCGATAAATTTTGGCGACAGCCCTTGCTTCTCAAATTCGACAAAAGCAGGATTGAACCTCTCGACGTGTCCGACTTGTACTTTTAGCTTTTTGGCGGAAGCCAGATCCATGAGACGCTTGGCTTGATCACCAGTAGAGCAGACTGGCTTCTCTACAAATAGGTGCTTCCCATGTCGCAATGCTTCTTGTGCAATGTCGTGATGCAGAGATGTCGGTGCTACCAATATGATTGCATCCGAAGACTCAATGAGCTCAGACTGACTGGCGCTAGACCTTACGTCAAACTCTTGTGAGATACTCTTCGCACGCGCAGCATCGGGCTCAAAAAAGCTGAGATAATCTGCGTAGCCTTCCTCTACGAGACACTTGATATGAATACGGCCAAGGTGTCCTGCACCTATCACGCCTATGCGCAAATTCTTCTTCATCGATAGTACATGAGCACCGCTCCAAAGATAGTGATCAGCAATATCAGCAGCATGGCGATCCTCACTGAATACCTGATGTGATCAATAAAGCTCAGGATGAGTTCTTCATGCTGGGGATATCTTGGCACGATCTCATCCACGATACGCTGCCGATTGAAGACATCTTTTGCATCAAATTGTACCCGATGCTGCACAAGACTCTTGTAGGCTTTAAGCACCTTGAGGCGGAAGTACACATTGAGAAAAAGGAGGGCGATGAATAGCCCTATGATAAAGAAAATGAGGATGATTTCCATCGCATTGTAATATCTTGCGAAGCTACTAGTTAAAGCTTATTCTATGATTCGTATCTGTGCATTCTTCGCCAGTCTTTTCCTACTTCATGTAGCATTTGGTCAGAGCTCACTGGAGTATTATTTCGGCAATCAAAGTTTTGATTCAGAAATCCCGACGCCTGCATCTGTCTTGGGCTATGAGATCGGTGATCGTCATGTGAGTCATGACCAGATGATCTATTACCTAGACAAACTTGTAGCTAGCAGTGATCGCATGATCTGGAAAGAGTACGGACGGAGCTATGAGCAGCGTCCTCTGGTACAGCTGTATGTAAGCAGCCCAGCGAATCTTGCTAGACTCGATGAAATCAAGACCAATAAGCTTAAGCTATCAGATAAGGATCAAGTGAAGAATCTGAGTACCACAGATCCTGTCGTGATATATCAAGGATATTCAGTACATGGCAATGAAGCCAGTGGTGGCAATGCAGCCTTGCTCTTTGCATATTACCTCGCAGCGGCCCAATCAAGCGAGCTGAAGAAGCAACTTGACGATGTCGTTATCATCCTTGATCCCTGTTACAATCCAGATGGTTTCAATCGATTTGCCAGTTGGGTCAATACACATCGAGCAGAGCAGCTAAGTAGTGATCGAGCCAATCGTGAGTTTAGTGAGGCGTGGCCAGGTGGAAGGACCAACCACTATTGGTTTGATCTCAATCGAGACTGGCTCCTATTGCAACATCCAGAGAGCCGTGGCCGAATCAAGACATTCCAAGAGTGGAAGCCAGTCGTCCTCACAGATCATCACGAAATGGGGACGGATCGTAGCTTTTTCTTTCAGCCGGGTATCCCATCCAGGACCTATCCACGCACTCCTCAGATGAATCAAGATCTTACCAAAGAAATCGGTCGATATCACGAGGCGATCCTTGATAGTGTCAAGAGTTTATACTACACAGAGGAGTCCTTTGATGACTATTATATCGGCAAAGGATCTACCTATCCGGACGTTCAGGGCTGCATCGGCATACTCTTCGAACAAGCCAGTTCTCGGGGCCACCGCCAAGAGAGTAAATATGGCATCAAGGACTTTCCATTTACCGTAAAGAATCAGCTACTGACCTCGTTTTCCACGCTCCGTGCGAGTCATGAGATGAGAGACCAGCTCAAAGCGTACCAGAAGGATTTTTATGTCTCGGCACTTCGCGAGGCGGCTGGGATAGGGCACTCTGGATGGCAAGTCGAGAGCAAGGGTGACCAGCAGCTCTTTGATGAGTTCTGTGAGATCCTAGATCAGCATCACATCGCATATGATCGCTCACGATCAGGACGCTCAGCATATGTACCGACGACTCAGCCTCAGCACCGACTCATCGAAGCAATCTTTGAGGAGAGGACAGAGTTTGTCGATAGTCTATTCTATGACGTCTCTGCTTGGACTCTCCCGCATGCCTATAATCTTGACTATCGCAAGGCCTCGAAGCCAGTCAAGACGAGCAGTGCTGTTGAGCTCACTAGTCAAGAGTTGACTCGGAGCGACTATGCCTATCTGATAGACAATAGTTCTAGCCAGTTTTACCCGATGGTCCTTGATTTGATGGAGCAAGGTATCAGACTTCTTGTGACTCATAGGGAGTACACGTCGGTGTCCAATGGCCGCACTTATCCGAGAGGTATGGCCCTTTTGAGCCTGGAGGATCAGCCAATGGATGATGAAATGATCTATGATCTTCTTGTGGCTTCCGCCAAAATGTATGGCGTCAATGTCCACGCCCTTGATGGTGGAGGTAAATCAGCAGGTGTCAACCCAGGAAGTCCTGCGCATGATGTGCTTAGTGCGCCTAGTGTTGCATTGATCGTAGGCCCAGGGGTCAGAAGCTACGATGCAGGAGAGATTTGGCACTTGTTTGATCAGAGACTGCACTATCCGATTACATTGATCTCCACCGATCTGCTAAGACGTGCTGACTGGGATCGCTATAATACGATCATCATGGCTGATGGTAATTATCCTGCAGAATTTAAATCCATCCTAGAAGATTGGGCGAGTTCTGATCGCAAGATCATTGCTCTCAGAGGTGCTAATTCTTGGCTCAAGAGTAATGGTGTCATAGACATCGATCTCCACCGATCGTGGTCTTCGAGCGGAAATGGCCATGATAGACCCTACGATCGCCGATCTGCCGATCAAGGATCAAGGATTATCGGTGGGAGTCTATTTATGACAGAGCTTGACTTGACTCATCCGCTCAACTATGGCTACGGGGATGATCAGCTACCGATTTTCAAACGCAGTACCATGTATCTTGCAGACTCGGACAATGTCTACGCGACTCCATCACATTTCATAGGATCTCCTTTGCTATCGGGTTACTCACCGAGTGGCTATGCAGAGCATCTTGCAGGTAAGGCGAGTTTGATCACTACGCGATACAAGGGAGCTCGTGTGATTTGTTTCACGGAGAACCCCGCATTCCGCGCATACTTCCGAGGGACACAGAGGCAGCTGTGCAATGCGATTTTGTGGGGTGAGCACTTGCATGGGTCTACACTTGAGTAGCTCTGCCGACGTTTACTCGATAGATCGCTACGGATAATCAACTGGGCTTGAGCTGAGAGCTGTCAGAGCCCATCTTCATGGTGTCAACAGATTGTATCACTTACAAAATCTTACACCATGAAACAGACAATTTTGATCCTTATCGCAGCTTTGGGCATCCAATATGCTCATGCTAGTCATGAAAGACCGAGCACAGAAGTTCCCAAGATCAGTCTCGATTACTCTATCGGCGAAGAGCTCTTCGTCGTAGCTAATAGTGGCTTGAAGCTTCGTTCAGAGCCTGATTTTGACGCCAAGGTTATCGCCATCATGGATTTTGGCGAGATGGTCCAGATCCTTACCGATAGTGTAGCATGGCATCGCTATGATCGCGTTGAGTGGCTCGATGGACACTGGGTATATGTAGATTACGGCGGAGTCCGTGGATATGCCTTTGATGGATTTCTTAGCACTGTACCCATGCCTTTTTTCGGCTATGACGCCGTAGACTGCGAAGACCTTCCGATCCTGCTAGAATCCTACATTTCCGATATCAGCTACCAGAAATACCTTGATCAAGAGGTCGAAGATGATAGCTATATAGAGACAGTAGTCGGTGCTCATACATTTGGCGTGAGCCGCAGCTTTCCTGGAGAGCATCACATGAGCTTCTATAAGACCCCAAATGCGACGAAGACTCTGCTGCATCTAAAGGATGTACGCATGTCTGAAGCACTGCACATCATGCTTAATCTACTGGATCATTGCCCAGAGAAAAGACAAATTCAAGAAGATCTGATCTATGTCGAAGATGTAGATGGCAGTATCAAGCGCATACAGACTCGCAGCAGTGATCTGCTGAAGATCATCAGGACTTCGGAAGGTGTGGAACTCCGATTCAAGACGCCATGCGGTGATGATCGAGAGGAGCCTGTAGAGGATGCCGTACAAGATACACTGAGATCGTAATCTCGTGATAGATAGGTCGAGTGCGGTGGCGGCGAACCCTGATCCCTAGCGACTCAGATATTCCATTACCAAAGTTTTTCGCCGAGTCGACACAGGAACCTTAGACCCATCTTGCATCAGCAAGTAGCCGCCATCCATCTTGACAAATGAATTGACTTGCAGCATGTTCACCAAATGGGATTGGTGAACCCTCAGAAAGTCCTGGTCCTGGAGCATTGTATCATATTCCTTCAATGTTTTGGTGACCAGGATTTTCTTTTTGTCTTGAAGATGAATGAGGCTATAGTTACCATCTGCCTCGCATCTCACGATTTGCTCAATCTTCACGATATGCACTTGCTCCTGTGTGTGCAGAGCGATACGATCACGCTTATTGGTCAGGAATCCCTTCATGAGTTCCAACCTCGATTCTTGAGTAGCCCCAGATCGATCAAGACGTGCAAGAGCCTCTTCCAGAAGTTTGGCATCGAGCGGCTTGAGGAGATAGTCGATTGCCGCCCAGCGAAAGGCGGCTAAGGCATATTCCTCCCTAGCGGTGGTGAAGATGATCGGTGTGCTGATCTCCCCCAGACTCTCCAGAAGGTCAAAAGCAGTCCCCCCTTGGATCTCTACATCCAAAAAAATCAGATCTGCCTGGTTTTGACTGATAAGTGACTTCGCCTGCTTCACAGATCTAGCCACACCGATGACCTCAATCTCTTGCGGACTTTCGTCCAAAAGCTTCAATAGATGATCTAGATGTACTGCGGTGTCCTCTATGATGATTGCATTCATTCACTCCAAGATAGGAAGACTGATGCGAACAGTAGTCCCTCCGGCGTGATCGATGTACTGGACTGCCTGTGGGTCATGAGATTTCAACCTCTCTGTAATAATGGCTGTGGCATGTGACTTGTGTCCAGATGGACTGATCTTTTTGGCGGAAGCCCTACGTCCGATACCATTATCTGAGATGGAGCAGATCAGGGAGTTATCATGATCCTCAAATGAAATTGTGATTTCTGGAGATGCGATGCTCTCATCAAAGGCATGGATCAGTGCATTTTCTACGAAGGGCTGAAGATTGAGCGGTGGTATATGAATGAGAGCCGATTCTTCCAATGCTGAGCCCATGATGCTCAAGTGAACTTGCGGTGAGCGCAGTTCATTTTGCAACTCAAGGTACTCGCTCAAGAGTTCTATCTCGTCTTCGAGACTGACCTTCTCTTGTCTACTATGGTCAAGGAACTTCCGCATGATCTTGGCAAAACGATTGATCTCGGATTCAATGACCTCAGGTGGGCGCTTGTCTAGCGCATTCTTGATACTTTGGAGTGAATTGAAGATAAAGTGGGGGTTCATTTGCAGCTGCAGTGCCTTGTTCTCGAGGCTCAGCAGTCGGGATTTTTGTTTTTCTCTGAGATTGAGCTCTTCTTGTCGTCGTCTAGTCTGAGCGAGATGCCGATTGTGCAATATGAGGAGTAAAAGGAGTGCAGATACGGCGAGGCCAATCCATACCATAATGCGACTGGCACGATCTGGCATTGGATGATTGACTGTCAATCGCAAGGGTGCACTGATGCCGTTGAGGGTCTTGCACTGGAGCTGAAGCCTCTCATCCTTGCCTTGAGGGATGGAGATTCTTATCGTGGAGTGTGACGTCCACGATGAGTACTTTTCTTCTCCGATCTTGTACCTGTACTCTACGTCTTGGTAGTCGACACTGGTCTGGGCTGCCAGCTTGAGTGTGAGTGTCGAGCCAGACAAACTCAAACTAGGTTCTCCAAGATAAGTCTTGTCATAGTCTCCTTGAGACCAAGATCTCAGCACCATCTGAGGAGGTGATACTTGGGTGAAGAGCCTCTGGACATTTACAATTTCTGAGCCCTCTCTAGACTGCAATATGATGGATGGTGATGAAGCATCAGAGATAAGTATTTGCTCCCCATGATTCATTGAAAATAGCTTGCGACTCTGTTGAGATGTAGGATCATAGGCAAATACCGAGTCATCTTGGCTGTAGAGGAGATAATCAGCACTCGACCAAAGCTGACTAGCACTATTCACCAATGACAAGGGCTCACTGCCGCATGGCGCTAGATTGATCTCCAAGATCTGATCATCTTGGAGAGCATAGATCTGGGATGAAGCTGAGGCCAAATCTTTCGTTGAGATATCGCAGTACTGGATACTGATCGAAGAGTCCAATGCTGATATCAGGGAGTCGCTACGGCAGATCAGTCGCGTCCGGGTACGGATGCACTCATTTTGAGTGTCATGGGTTTGCCAAAGCGTCCTGAGCGGCGAAGGCCCTGACAGGTTGAGACTAGCATATTCATTTGCTGTAGCGAGCAGAAGATACCCCTCTGTGAGCAGCAGTCCGCGTATCTCATCACCAGAAATATCGGAAATGAGTTGGGATCTGTCGACATACTGCTGTATCAATCTAGGGCTATCTGCGATGAAATAGCTCATCTGACCATCATAGATGATGTGCTCGGCATCATGACGATCCGCATCTGGCGCGAATGCTGCTTGGTTTGAAATAGATTTCCACAAGGAGTCATTAGATAGGACGAGCCAATCATGTCCGTCATAGAGCCATCGTAGACTTTCCTCCGGCACTTGGTATTTGGCCGCAAGGCTCAGGATCGTCAGTCGATCCTCACTGACGATGATGCTCCGGTCATTGCTGAGCTGAATCATGTCTGAATCAGTGGAGAGTAAATCATCGGATAGGTGCTTGAGATAAGCTCTAGGGTGACCGATGTCATAGCTGTAGACAGCATCATCTAGCTTCACCACGAGCTGGTCCTCTAGGACAGTAAATGATTCAATATTGCCATCTGATAGGATCGTGAAGACCTCTTGATCCTGATGCCTTTTGATCCACCCGTCCTCGGTCATAAATACTGGACCAAGGGTAGATGACACCACATGGACAGTTGGCTCAGGGCACAGGAGAGATAAGTCTGATATTTTCCACAGACCACTTGATGCGGCTGCAAAAATCTCCTCACCGTCTGAGGCCAACTTGGCATTCTTGATATCAGTGGTGATCAGCTCTGGACGGTGCACTTGTGCATGATCGACGATCCTCCATAGACCTTTTGGATTGCTGAGATAAAGGATATCTTGATGCACGATAAGGTCAGACAGCTCAAAAAGTTGAGGGATCGAGATTGTCTCCCCAGTGCCTAGTAGAATTGCTCGGGTTTCTAGGCCATCTGAGATGATCATAATTTGCCTGTACTGGCAGAGCCGCTGAACTTCGAAGTCTGCTCCCAAGATGGCATACGAATGAAAATCCCCATTTAGACTACGGACGACTTCGTTCGTATTGAATATCAAGAGACCTTGTGATGTGCTTTGAGCTCCTCGCAGGTCGTCTAATCTCAAGCCTTGTGCTCTTCCATAGATCTGTGTCTTGATCTCTTGTGTATACGACACTTGTATGCTCAGGCAGAGTGCACTAAGTAGAAAAAGCTTCAAATAGTTCTTCGTTGGTCTCGATGATGTCCCAAGTATGATCACTGAGCAGTTTGGTGCTGGCTACAAATCTGAGTCTGCTTGATCTTCCCCATTCGTCAGGAGCGACGATTGATAGCATGTAAGACTCATCTTCTCGTTGATAAAGATAGTAGTGCTTGGAGATGAGTGGTGTGAAACCCAGCTTGGTCTGGTAGATCTTTTCAGAGATGACTTTACGCGCTTGTATGGCCTTGACCTCCTCTACGAGATGCTCCATTTGTCTTCTGATCTGAGAGAGCTGCATATCGGTCTGCTCGTACATACTCGACATGGATCTCCCAAGGATCTTAGACTTATCTGCTGGCTTGATAGCTGCACTGCCGATGTGGTGTGCGTACTCCACCAAGCCAGGATTGTCCACGACTTTGTCAGGATCAATCGGATTGACAAATTCACTTTGCTTTTCGTCGCTCATGCACACTCAACAAGCAAGTGCTCAATATGATCAGTCAAAAGACTATTTGACAATATATTCTTGACTTGCTACCAGGTAGCCCTTGTTGTACATTTCGACTGTGTGAGCTCCTGGTGTGAAAGGAGTAGTGGGTTCCCATACCATGCATTCATCTGCACTACCGTCATAGTCAAGTTCAAATGAGGTGCTGTAGAGCACATCAGCTCCGCTATCATTGTCAAGGAGTTTTTGACCTGTGTTTTGAGAGATGGTCTCGCCAAGGGGATTGATCACCCTGAGGAAGAAAGTCTCATTAGCCTCACTCACGAGCGCATTGTCTTGAAGATTCATGCACACTTGTATGCCAGTCATCTTGCTCGCCTTATGCGTCTTTGCATAGGCACCGTTGCTGCGAAGCTTGGTGCCGTGAATATCGACGAGGCTCATTTTGATGGCTGAGGCCTTTGTGACCTTTGCATTGAGCATGTTGTTGGACTTGGAGAGTTCAGTGTTTTGCTCTTCCAAAAGTCCTTTGCTGACAAGTAGGCCTTCTTTTTCTTCTTCAATCTCTACGATATTGCGATTGAGCGTTTCATTTTGCACATTGAGCTGTGCATTGGCATCAGAAAGCTGACTGACCTCGGCTTTCAGCTTGTTGATCTCTGTGAGATAACTGTCCATCCGAGCCTCTAGCTGTGCAAGCTCTTCCTTTGCTTTCTTGAGGTCGTTTTTATTCCTTATGAGACTGTTGATCTTCTGCTTTTGAAGTTCGATTTCGGTTTTTTGATTGTCGACCACTTCATTGAGTCTCTCATTATTCTCTGTGGCCGCATCAAGCTCTCCGATCATTCGCTCGACGCGTGTGTTGAGTTCATTGGTGAGAATCTCTTGCTCCAGTAGAGCCTCGGTCTGGGCTCTGAGCTTCTTCTCGTTTTGAATCTTATTGTAAGCAAGAAATGCTGCAATACCTACGAGTGCTATGATCAGCACTGCAAACAGAGGTGTGGAATTTCTAGAAGCCATAGTCTTAATATTGTTGATGGGTTGATATACTCAGCGTCAAAGATGCTTACTTTTCTCACTGAGGATTGATCTTTTTCAGCTATTAACCAAGCTAAACTTCGAATTGGTATGTATTCAATGAAACAATTAAGCAAAACGCTATTTCTTGACATTGAGACTGTCTCCCAATATCGCGAATATGACGAGATGGACCCGTCTTGGGCCAAGGCTTGGCAAAAGAAGCACAATGTCATATTCAGAAATGATCCAACCATAATGACACCTGAGCAGTCCTATACTCAGAGAGCTGCGATCTATTCAGAATTTGGTAAGATTATCTGTATATCTGTGGGCTATCTCAACCGACAAGGTGAGGAGGACTATGAGCTTAGAACAAAGTCATTTTCTGGAGATGATGAGGAACAAATCTTGCGTGATTTTGCGAAGTTGATCGATGAGCATTTTTATTCGAGCTCGCAGCATCATTTCTGTGGTCACAACATCAGAGAATTTGACATACCTTATGTCTGTCGCCGCATGATCATTCATGGTCTGAAGATTCCCGAAATCTTGGACGTTCGCGGCAAGAAGCCATGGGAGGTCAAGTACTTCCTTGATACTTTGGAGCAATGGAAGTTTGGTGATTACAAGGCATTCGTCTCTCTTGATCTTCTCACGCAGACACTAGGCGTGCCTAGCCCTAAAGATGGTATCGATGGAAGTGAAGTAGGGAACTACTACTATGAAAAGCAGGATCTGGAAAGTATCGTCGCGTACTGTGAGCGAGACGTAAGGGCCGTCGTTGATGTCATGCTTAGGATGTGCGCTTTGCCTGCTTTGAAAGATTAATTGAAGATTTTATTGTTTTCCCGGTCACATATTACCATTGACGAGACATATATATCTGTCTCTCAGTGATAACCCCACAGTCCAAGGGACATGGTCGATCGCCGGGGCTCAAATCATATGTTGAGTCTCGGTGTCGATTGCCGACTGGTTGTCGATCTTTGTACCATGTCACATCTTATCGCACCATCTGTACTTGCCGCAAACTTTGGAAACCTCGAGCGAGACCTTGAGATGATCAACCGCAGTGATGCCGACTGGCTTCATGTAGATATCATGGATGGGCACTTCGTGCCTAATATTAGTTTTGGTCCCTCAATCTGTAAGACCATGCATGACCTGTGCGAGAAGCCTCTAGATGTACATCTCATGCTAGCAGATCCGGATCGATATATCCAGGATTTCGTAGAGGCTGGAGCTGCCGTGTTGACTGTCCATCTTGAGGCATGTAGTCATTTGCATCGGACCATAGAAGCTATCCGGTCAAAGGATATTAAAGTGGGAGTTGCACTCAATCCACATAGCTCGGTGGATCTTCTCGACGATGTGCTGGAAGATCTTGATCTGGTCTGTTTGATGTCAGTGAATCCTGGTTTTGGCGGGCAGAAGTTTATCTATCGCACACTGGCCAAAGTTGAACAACTCAAAGAAAAGATCATTGTGCGCAATCTTGATACGCTGATCGAGATCGATGGTGGAGTGGGTCTCCAAAATGCCGAAAAGCTTCTTCAGGCGGGTGCTGATGTACTTGTCGCAGGCAGCAGTGTCTTTAAGTCCGAAGATCCTGCCCAAACCATCACCGCACTGAAGCAATTGCAAAAAATAAGGTCGATCTAAAATGAAAAAAGCCCATGGTGTTCACCATGGGCTTTATCATAATTTCTAGTACTTCAGCTAGTCGACTATGCGTAGACAGACTCTTTGCCAAAGTGTACAGTAAGCATGTAGTAAAACATTGCTCTGTACTTGTTTCTATTGCTGCTGCCAAAAGTCTCCACGACTTTGGCGATTGCCTCATCTGCTCCAGACGTTACGCCTAGTTTATTGGCGATAAAGCTGTCCTTCACTCTGTCTAGCTCTGCTTGATCAGAAGAAGAAACTTTGGATGCGTCTGCATTGTAAATAGATGGTCCACAAGCTTTTGCTACCTTGCGGAGAAGATCTTCATCGTAGCTTACGCCAATTTTTTTAAACTCAGCTTTGTACGTTTCGATGCACTCTTCGAATTTGCTCATTTTGCGATTTTTTTATGTTAGAAAACTCAAGCTAAAAATATGATGATTATCCATCATACATAGCTATGACGTGACATTTTACTAAAAGACACTGCAAAAGCCTAGATTTTTTTCAACCCAATTCGTGCGTTAGGCTTCGAAGGATAGAGGATTTATGCAATAGAATCGGGTGCTTGGTCGACAAGGCATAGCAAGCTATGGCGAGGAGAGTAAGTGCCTGATTATGAAGCAGAAATACGCTAGACTCGAAGACTCGACACAGCCAACTTTTCTAGGAGATTTCTCATTAGGAAAAAGGCTTCTTAACCGAAACAAACTGTTACAGACAAAAGTGTCATCTTTATATGTGCAAGGCGTTCAATATCAGCGACTTATCTCTAAGGCGGAATGCTCGAAAAAATCCTAATGCACGAATTGGGTTCAAGCTTTTTGCCTAGTGCACTATCACTTTGTCTAATCGCTGCTTATTTTCTGATCGTGAGACAGATCGGAGCCAGTACACTCCTTGCGCTAGGTCGTGAGTGATTTGGATTCTCGAGCTTGACGAAATTGATCTATACAATTCTCTACCACTGAGATCTAGGATTTGAATTTCAAGAGGCGTACTGTCATCACTTTCTACGATGAGGTAATCAACGCTTGGATTGGGATAAATCCTCAGGGGCAGCTGATCTAGACGATTGACAGATGTCATGACGCTATCAAGGATAATGTTGCAGCCATAGTCTACTGGGTCTAGCTCTATAGGCTCTCCTGGAGTCAGGTCTAGTCCTGAGAGTCGTTGGTCGTCTCTAGTGTAGCGCACATACCGGAAGACTTGTGCAGACCTTGGTGATTCGCTCTGTCTGACAGGACCACCTGCTCCTACCGGATTCTGGTATTCCCAGTAGAGATTTCCATCGATGTCCAGCTCATACGCTCTTCCTCGTGTGCCTTGGCTGATGAGAAGATGACCATTGGGCAATGGTTGTGCTCCAGACATGATGCTTGAGGAAAAATCGATCCGTGCATCACTACTTACGGTAGTCCCAGATAGCGGGCCAAATGCTTCTGACGGAGGTGTCTCGATAGATCCGTCTTCTAGATATGGGATTTCCCAAATCACTACTTCGCTGAAATCTGGACCTGGTCTGCCGTTACCGTTGCTGTAGACGGAGATTTTGCCAGAGTCTGGGCCAGCTACATCTATCCATCGAGCATCATGTTGTGACCAAAGCAGTTGATCTGCTTCATCTCCTCGTCGATATGTCCTAGGGTTTCCCCATCGATAGAGCAAGTCTCCTCCTTTCCCTCTGAGACCGCCCACGTCAGTGGCTGCCTCAGCACTCGTAGTACTGTGATCTATGACCCATATCTCACTGTAGTTTCTGCAGCTGATGATAATCTGGTCACGCTCGGGATTGTAGTCAACACTGTTGCAGTGGAGCCAGTCCGTAGAGCGCGTATTGCCATAGTTGATATCAATCTTTCCGGGATTCTCATGGATCAGCCCATATGTGCTCAAAGAAGTGTCAAATTCTTGGACGATATGATCAGTCACATGCCATTCCCATACGATCTCTGCACTGTCTATACCAATGGGCTTGATCTCAAGGATGTGTTCAGACCATAAAATGCTTTCTGGAGCATTGGCAGGAATCCGACCCAGAGCGATCGCTGAGTCTCGTGGCACTCCTTCCCATGCCAATACGAGTATATTTCCATTAGGCATCAACTCTACATCATGATGCTGACGCGCTGTGCTACTACTGTAATTCCAGGACCAAAGCAATTCATCGTCCCAACTGATAATCTCAAGCCGGCCTCCTGCACCACCACCATTGAAAGAGCCGCCAAATCGTGCCGTCCTGAGCAATCTACCCTCAGGCATCAGGTAGGAAGATAATCCGGGACTAAACTCGCTGGTCCATCGATGGACTTCGGCTCCACAGTTGTCTATCAGGTAACTGACGTTGTATGTGGCTGGTGACAAGAGAGTCAATCCGTCATGACTAGCACTGTCATTGATGAATGTGCCCACCGTCTGTGGCTGTGCACTCAGGGTAAGCGCGATGCAGATATTGAAGAATGCAAGTTGTAAGTACCTCATGGCTTCCGCCAAAAGTATTGTGCAATTGACAGAAGCAGCTGATGTTAAGGCAAAAATTGGTGCTTAGCTACCTCAAAAGTTGAATGCCTGTTGGAATTCCTGCAACTCCTGATTGAGTGATTTTTGCGGAAGCGATACATGCTGGAAGATTTTACAATCCGTATTGACCTGTATGGTACGGAGCGGCATATTGTGATTAATGCTCAGTACTTCAAGCTCAGGATACAAGGCCTTGATCTGAGAGACCAACGCAGAAATAGTGAGATTGTGTTCTGCAATATTGTAGACTCCTGGCTTGGCTTCAGATTCTATCAGTCCAGCAATGATCTGAGCAAGTTTCTCCACATGGATGAATGATCGGTACTGACTCCCATCTCCATCTATGGTAAGCCTGCCTCTATAGTTTGCCAAAAACATAAACTTATTGATCACTGCATCGATCCGCATGGCTGGATTATGTCCATAGACATTGGCTGCTCTTAGGATGTAGATATCTCTCGAAGAAGAAAGACGCTTGATCTGTTTTTCTCCAGCAAGCTTGGAGATCCCGTAAAATGTTTTGGGGTTTGGTGTGTAAAACTCATTCACAGCGATCTCTGTACTTCCGTAGACTGAAGCAGAACTCAGATATATCACACGATTGACCTGAGATTCTTCTATTGCGATCGCGAGTTGTGCGCTTCCCCAGTGATTGACTTGGTCATAGGCGTGGGCGTCCTTGTCACTAAATGGTGTGCTCACCTTGGCTGCGAGATGGATCACCACATCGATCCCTTCAAGAACTTCTTTGAGCCGGTGACTATCCATCAGGTCACCCTGTACCAGTCGGCACTTGGCAGGATGAGAGAATACTTGTCCGAGAAAAAAACTGTAGTTGCCTCTTGCGAGGTTGTCGTAGATGACCAGCTCTTCAACACTCGTTGATTTCATCAGTTTGTGGATGAGGCTCATCCCAATATATCCGGCACCTCCGGTAATAAGTATTCTCATTTTGCGATCAATTGAGTGTGAAGACCGCATTCTGTCTTATTTAGTCCCTGCCATCGTCCTTCTCGCTCATCAAAGCTCTCATAGTTACTCACTTTGCGAGTACATGGTTGGCAGCCAATACTCACATAGTTCTCATAGTGAAGCGGATGGACTGGTAACTTGTGAAGCTTGCTGTAATGTTCGATCATCTCTGCACTCCAATTGAGCATTGGGTGAAAACGGATCTTGCCCTCTGCGGTTTTTTCTTCGTAGTTGAAACTTGCTCTATTGCTATTTTGATCTTTCCTTACGCCGTTGATCCATACATCATTTTCCGATAAAGCAAGCTGAAGGGGTAGAACCTTATTGAAATGGCAGCATCGATCAGGATTGCTTGCAAAGAGCATGTGTGGCCCGCTGCCCATCTGCTCGGATAGAGATATCGGGCTGCTCACATTGACCACTCTGAGTCCGAAGTCCTTGCTGACGCGATCACGAAAACTCAAGGTCTCTGGGAAGTGAAATCCAGTTTGAATGAAGTATATGGGTATGTCTATCTCTCCCAACCGACTCAATATATGTAGCATCGGAATGCTGTGAGACTGAAAGGAGGAGGAGGCGAAAAGGCGGAGACCCATTTGCGCGTAAGCGTCAATCTGCTCACGACATAGATCAATCTCTACGGCAATTTTCTGGTCCAGTTCTGATATCGTCATAGGCTCTCTACAATGAGATCTGATATGGCAAAGTTCATGATCATGTGGTAGTCTCAAGGCATGTGAGCAAAATCTTGGGGGAATGATGTATTTTTGCAACGTTGAAATCCACTGTGCATTGATTGCACGAGGGGTAATGGTTCATCCAAATAAATTTTAACAGACATGCCAGTAAAAATTAGACTTGCCCGTAGAGGGCGAAAACAACGACCTTATTATCATATCGTGGTCGCCGACTCAAGATCTCCAAGAGATGGTCGCTTCATCGAAAAAATCGGATCGTACAATCCGATGACTTCACCAGCTACAATTGAGCTAGATCGCATGAAGGCCTATGATTGGCTGACCAAAGGCGCACAGCCTACGGATACTGCACGTGCGATCTTAAGATTCAAAGGAGTAATGTACTATAAGCATCTGATGCGTGGAGTGAACAAAGGCGCTATGTCCATCGAGGATGCCAATGCCAAGTTCAAAGAATTTGTGGATGCCAAGGAGAGCAAGGTGGCAGAGAGATTTGCCCAGACTGCAGAAGAGAAAGCTAAGTGGCACCAGATGATCTCTGGTGAGGCGAAGGCCGTACCTGTGGCAGCTGCTGAAGAAGAGTAGGGGCTAGCTCCAACTTTTTTCTCACTTTTTTGAATAAGATCGGAGCATAAGAGCTCCATCATCCAAAAAATCTCCATCATGCAAGAGCTATTTTCAGCTTATCAAGAGCGCGCCGACCAAATTGCAAATGCAATTCAGCAGTCAGAAGCGCTTGCGACTTTCTTGGATACCGAGGAAGAAACGGATTACAAGGCGATTGTACAGGCTTATGAGCCATACATGCACCAATTGTACGAGCAGGTTGCCGCCGAGCATCCACTCCAGCTCACTGCTTTGGAGCTCGCATTTTTAGACCCCTCATTTGAAGGCCTATATATGCCCAAGCTGCTAGGCTACAGTGTCCTGAGAGGACGTGTCAATGAACACCTGAAGTACGTCCGACCTCAAGAGCAGTTTCGTCAAGTGATACTCGCCATGGCCAAGTCAGCCAACTTCGAGTATATCGCAGGTAGGACTGGTCAAGGGGTCCAAGTAGGGTTTGCGCTGAGTAGCGATATCTGGATTACCAATCTCATCAATGAGATGCAATCCAAGCGTGCAAAAAATTACTTCCTGACTCAAAAGCAAGACAAGTTTAGAGATTTGGATGAGAGACTACGAGCTCACAAGATCTACGCCAAGCAGTTTGTCAATTTCAACTTTGCTACAGCTAAGTTTCCTGCAGACCGCACAGAGTTTCTCATCGAGTTTGCTGATCTCCGAGACTTTTTGATCTATCGTGTGACGCACGATCTTGATAATTCATCAATCGTAACACCATTACTTGCCCTTATCAACGACCAAAATTATTTTGATCAAGAAGGTTACAATGATATCGTCTTGATCGCCTCCGTCTTCATGAGGTTTAATGACAAGGACGGTATGCAAGTCGCCGCTAGACTTAATACGCAGCGAAAAGCCGAAGACTTTGATGAGCAGTTTTTCCAGTTTATCTTGGCTTTGCTAGACCGAGGTCTAGGATTCAATCAGGACCTACATGGTCGCTTACATCCTGCTGTAGATCGCAGTATCGATGATGAGTTCCTCCAGTATATGGATGTCTTGCAAGAGCTCTACACCAAGGGATACTTGCATCAAGACACGCTTGATGCTGTCAACAAGTTTCAGACGCGCCACGAGGGATTATCATTGCCCAACCAGGCAATCCGACAACTATTCCTCTACAGCTTTGACAAAGGCATTCAAGCTCTTGGAGTTGATCAATATGCTGAGTACTTTGAGTGGACCAAGACCTTCACAAGCTACATGAGCCTCTTTGACAATCAGAAGTTCAACCAGAGCATCAAAGAGACTAGTCTTGTCTACATCAAGAAATTGTTGAAGCACTACACTGATAAGCGTGGTCGTGACTACCAAGACATCAAGAAGTTCGTCAAAGCTTACTTCCTTGATATGGGCTTCATGACGGAGAAGCAATTGGTCGAGCTCTTTAAGACAAAGCGGAAGAAAAAGGTTGTAGCCGCTTCCTAGCGATTACTATCATAGAAGGATAAGAAGACCAGGTTGTTGCTCACTGTTCAACGCCTGTCGATCATTTTCTTGTATTTGTAGATTTCTGTATCTCTCTTTTGCGAGAGAGGACATCTTTGGATCATGATACAGCAAGCACTCAAGTCCTTTCTTTATGTCTTCAGAGCACCGCAGCTCTTGACACGATACAGACTATGGCCATATGCAATCGCACCGATCATTGTGACACTGGTTATCGGCGTATCGATCATGGTAGGTGTATGGCAATTCAGAGACGGTATCGGTGATTGGATGTTGTCTTGGGTCACTTGGGAGTGGGCACAAGGATTCAAAGAGGTCATAGATGGCTGGCTGGCCAATGTCGTGATCGGTATCGCCACGCTGCTGGTCGGTAAGTATTTGATACTCATTGCTTCTTCTCCCTTTATGAGTATGCTCAGTGCGAAGATGGAAGAGAAGATGATGGGGGCTGAGGAGAAGCCCTTTGAACTCTCGGCATTCATCAGTGATCTGATCAGAGGTCTACGCGTCAGTGTGCGCAATCTGCTCAGGGAGCTCATTATCGTGATACCTCTCTGGCTACTGAGCTTCATCCCGATGGTCAATTTTGTGACGGTGCCCCTGATTTTTCTGGTACAGAGTTATTACGCGGGTTTTGGCAACATGGACTTCACGATGGAGCGATACTACGATGTTCAAAATAGTATACTCTTCGTGCGCAAGCACCGCGCTGTCGCTATTGGGAATGGGGCTGCCTTCATGCTGCTGTTCATGATTCCCATCGTTGGCGCTTTCTTTTGCTTGGTCCTCACAGCTACTGCTGCGGCACACCAGACGATACAGTTGATTGACGATGAGGAGTTTTAAGATGTGACTTTCGTCAAAATGGCTCTGAGCTGATCTGGACAAAAAGCTGCACTTATAGGGGAGAGCGGCAATATTTACAGGCGATTTGGCGTCCATGACTTGTCTCCTTTCTACAAAGGGGGTATACTTGTAGGTATAAGTGCAATCGTAGCTATCTTGTTGATTTACATTGAGCTAAATATGACTACTTTTGATCATAAGTCATGAAAGCATTCGAAATACATCTTATTCGTTCTGTCATCCACGCATTGTCGCGTGAGTCCAAAGCACTCTTGCCAGGTCTTGGTGTTCTCAAAGTCGAGTCAATAGCATCTGGGCTGACCGATGAGAAGACAGTACATCCCCCTAGCAGATCTATGAGCTTCTTGGCCAATGATGGTCAGGCAGAAAATCTTTCAGGATTTTTCACCGATCAGCTAGGAATGGACGCTGCTGAGGTCAAAGCAGAAATGTCAAGTTACTTTGATCAACTCAAGACAGATATCAAGGATGCAGAGGTCGAATGGCACGGATTGGGCAAGTTTTACACTGATGCTGGAGGTAGGACTCAGTTCAGAGCAGCCGATCAATGGGTGAATTTTCTCAATCCCGGTTTTGAGCCGGTCAAGCGTGCTCCACAGGATGATCCTCCCAAGGCTGCAGTCGCAGCGACCGCAACCACCGCCGCAGAACCCTTGAAGACTGGCTTAGGGACAACGCCAAGCTCTGCAAGTTCAGAGACCAATAGATCAGAGGCAAGCAAAGGATGGATGAGTTGGGTATGGATGATCTTGACGCTGCTCGTGCTGAGTATCGGTCTCATCGCTGTTGCAAAAATGATTAACAAAAAGGCCGCTGCCAATGACGCAGACAGACTTGCCCAAGAAGAGCAGTCGTCTAGCCTTATCATGACGGACTCAGATAGCACCAGTCACTACGTCCATCAAGTATCTCATAGTGAGGTGAGCGAGACTCTTTCTTCAGAGGAAAATAACCTAGAAGGCGAGGAGCCAGAGGAGACTCAATCTGATGAAATATCAGCACCAGTGACATCTACTGCTCCTCTTAAAGAAGCCAAGCAAGAAATCCGAGAAGTCGTGAAGCCAGCTCCAAAAGCATCTAGCGGTGGATGCGTCGTGGTGGCAGGCGCATTTGGGAGCAAGGCCAATGCAGATGCATTTGAGCGTAAGCTCTCTAAGACATATGACAATACCTACAATCAGCTGCATGGCAAGCTCAACCGCGTTGGTGTGCGATGCAATTGTGCACGTGCAAATCAAGTAGGCAATAGTCTCAAGTCTGATCTCGGTATAGATACTTGGAGTTTCAAGCTGTGATACCTTTGCGGTATGACAGATATACCTCAGGATAAGTTTCTGCTCATCAGTGGCCCATGTGCCATCGAGGGTGAGGGAATGGCGCTAGACATAGCGGGACATCTCAAGGAGCTATGTAATGAGCTCGGGATCCCATTGGTATTCAAAGGCTCCTATCGCAAAGCAAATCGAACTCGTCTCGACAGTTTCACTGGTATTGGTGATGCTAAGGCGCTTGAGGTGCTATCACTCATCCGATCGGATTTAGGACTCACTTGTACGACTGATGTGCATGAGAGCTATGAGATCGCACAAGTGGCTCAATCTGTCGATGTCCTTCAGATCCCAGCCTTTCTTTGTCGTCAAACGGCCTTGTTGCTCGAAGCAGCGCGCTCGGGTTGTATCGTCAATATCAAGAAGGGGCAGTTTATGTCCGCTGGATCTATGCAGCATGCGGTCGCTAAGGTTAAGTCTATTCCTGGTACGGAGTGCTGGCTCACAGAACGAGGAAATAGCTTTGGCTACGGAGACCTGGTGGTGGACTTCCGAGGAGTACTTGAGATGAAAAACTATGGTGATCGGGTCGTCATGGACTGTACACACAGCCTCCAAAGGCCAAACACCAGCTCAGGGGTGACAGGTGGGCAGCCCGAATATATCGGACTCATGGCTCGCACGGCCATGGCAGCAGGAGCGGATGCGCTCTTTATAGAAACACATCCACGACCAGAAGAGGCGCTTTCGGACGGTGCTAATATGTTGCATCTTAGTAAGATGCGTGAGGTACTTGAAGGAGCATTGGCGATCAAAGCGGCCATGGCATGATCAGAGATGTGGTGATCAAAGTAGATCCCAGTATGATCGACGCAGCCGACTATCTGCGCGATCGTGTGCACCGTCAACACAAGCCTGAGGATGGTGAGCTTAAAGCGCATAGACTCCTGAAAAAGTCCATAGACGCTCGTAAGCAGGCTCACTATGTGCTCAGATATCGTCTGTATATCGATGAGATGCCAGAGTCATATCAATCTCATCGTGATCAGTACCGTAATGTACGCGATGCCGAAGCTGTACATATCATCGGGGCAGGGCCTGCCGGCTACTTTGCAGCATTGCAATGTTTAAAGCTAGGTCTCAAACCGATCATCTATGACCGCGGTAAAGATGTACGACAGCGCCGACGTGATCTTAGAGCAGTGCAACAAGATGGGATTGTCAATCCTGACAGCAACTACTGCTTTGGAGAAGGTGGAGCAGGGACCTACTCAGATGGGAAGCTCTACACGCGCTCGCACAAGCGAGGTCCAGTCCGAGATGTATTGGAGATTCTTGCAGAGCATGGTGCCAAAGAAGATATCCTCACCGATGCACATCCTCATATCGGTAGCAACAAGCTTCCTCAGATCGTATCTGCCATCCGTGAGACCATAGAGCATCACGGAGGAGAAGTCTATTTTGATCACCGATTGATAGACTGGGAAGAAAACGATGGGAAACTGGGCCTGAAATTTGCCGATCGAAAGCAGATCATTTGGGCGAAAGCCCTCATACTGGCGACAGGGCACTCAGCGAGAGACATCTACACCATATTGCACCGCAAAGGCCTGAGCCTGGAGGCCAAAGATTTTTCCCTCGGAGTACGGATAGAGCACCCTCAGCCCGCGATCGACAGGATTCAGTATCGTCGCCAACAGCGAGGCGATTTACCTGCTGCTAGATATAGCTTGAGCTGTAGAGTGGATGACCGTGCTGTGTATAGCTTCTGCATGTGTCCAGGAGGATTGATCGTCCCGACATCTACAGAGCCTGGTGAGCTGGTCATCAATGGTATGAGCCTATCGCGCAGAGATTCTCCATATGCCAATTCGGGTATGGTCGTGGAGATCCCTGTGGATTCCTTGCCTGAGAGTTGTGGGGATGATGCTCTGAAGACTATGAGATATCAAAAGCAAATCGAGCAGCACATGTGGAGTCTTGGATCTGGCTCGCAAGCAGCTCCGGCGCAGAATCTCATGGACTTCATCGAGGGACGCGATACAATACAGCTTGGACCTAGTTCCTACATACCGGGACTATATCCTTGTCGGCTTGATCTAGAGCTACCGCAGGAGGTGAGTCATCGCTTGCGGGAAGGATTCTTAATATTCGGTAAGAAACTGAGGGGTTTTCTTCACCCCAAGGCACAGATCATCGCCGTAGAAAGTCGCACCAGTGCTCCGGTGCGCATCCCACGAGATCCTGAGAGCCTCAGGCACCCAGACCTGCCGGCATTGTATCCCTGTGCAGAAGGTGCTGGCTATGCTGGTGGGATCATGTCTGCAGCCCTTGATGGTATGCGTGTCGCACAGCGAATAGCCGTCGCTATGGATGCATAAGCCAGGCATGACTATCTTCGCAACTCAAGCATATTTGTGAAAGCCAGCGCCGATCTTATTGCACGTATTTTCATCGCATTTCTCTTCTTTTTTGAGGCATACGATACCATTAAGTTCTTCAAAGACACCAAGGAGGCTCTTGATATATATAAGATCACTTGGAATCAAGACATGCTCATCAGCGGAGGAATCTTTGTACTCATACTTGGTGCTACGTTGATCTTGATCGGGTATAGAGCACGCTTGGGAGCTTTTTTGCTTCTACTTTACTGGATACCGATCACTTTTATTGCTTATTCCTGGTGGAATGATGCTGAGGCAGTGAGACGGGTCAATTCCCTCATCTTTATGAGAAATATTGCTATCGCTGGAGGCTTGCTCGTCATCTTTGTCAATGGTAGCGGAGACTACAGCGTCAAGCGCCTGCTCAATGTCATGCGCTATCCCAAGAGTAAGTGGTAGAATTTAGGCAGTGAGACTCTCTCCGCAGTGCTTACAGTATTCTGCATCGTCAGCGTGGCCTGCTTTGCTGCAAAACTGACAGATCTGGGTATTGGTCGACTCTAGTGCTTCTGGTTCTGTGAGCTGATTGGATCGCACGATTTCACTGCTGATGATACCAGTCGGAACTGCGATCACAGCATATCCTAAGAGCATGACGCAAGCAGCGATAAATTGACCCAGTGGTGTGCTTGGCGTGATATCTCCGTATCCTACTGTCGTGAGGGTCACAATCGCCCAATAAACTGATCGCGGGATACTGTCAAAGCCGTCATTGTTGCCACCTTCGATCAGATACATGATAGCACCAAAGATCATGACCACCACCACCACAAAAAGGAGAAAGACAAAGATTTTAGGGAAGCTATGGCGCAGGCTAGAAAGTATGAGTTTCCCCTGACGAGTAAACTTGGCGAGCTTGAGGATTCTGAAGATACGAAGGAGGCGAAGAGCCCTAATGACCATCAGTGACTTATAGCCGCCAAAGAGGAGTCCAAGATACGTCGGAATGATGGCCAAGAGGTCAATGACACCAAAGAAGCTCGTGGCATACTTCATTGGCTTATAGGTGCTGTAAAGTCTCAGGCCATATTCGATAGTAAAGAAGATCGTAAAGATCCATTCCAGGGCAATGAAGAGCGACGTATACTTAGCGAGGCTGTCCATGGTCTCCAGCATCACAATTGCCACACTGGCCAAGATGAAGAGGAATAGGATGATATCAAACCACCTTCCCGCTGGCGTATCAGCTTCGGTAATGACCTCGTGTATTTTTCTCCGTAGGTCGTGATGCTTGTGTTCGTCGTGAGTGCTCACTGCTCTGGGCTTCTACCAGCTCGACTTAGCTCATACTTGCATCAGGCTTTCGCCCAAATAACTCTCTGAGACATATGCCAGCATATCTGCTCGTACCTGCAATAACTGCTCCAAATATCCCAGTGACTATAACGAGTAGCCAACCATTGTCCACTTTAAAAATACCAGCGACTCTTTGCGTCAGGATACCATCATTGGCTAGTTGTGTCCAAGCAGAGAGACCACCGAATAGGAGCAAACCTGCCAATATCCCGAGGCCATATCTTTTTGTCCCCGACCAGGCTTGAAGCAGCCCGGATACGAGTGCCACTAGTGCTAGTCCCCACCATCCGATAAGTAGGCAAAGCTGGCTGGCCATAAGGATCATGACAATGAGATCGAATAGATTTTTCATCGCGGAATAAGTGTGATACTGTGACTTACATTCTCAATTTGATCTGGATCACTTGCGGTCTGAAGCTCGTAGTAATTCCCCTCGACCCAATCGTCTACCGTATTGTCATAAAATGGACTACCGGGATTTCCAGATGGTCCACCGGGAAATATCCCCTCGGCTGCTTGACCATCTCGCATGTCTACGATCATGCGCCAGCTTGGTGCCACCGAGGACGCCTCTCTGAGGGAGTTGAGTGCACTCCAGTGTCCAGAGGCATAGAGGTTCAATCTTCCTAGAGACCCAATACCCATCAAATGTGGTATACCGAAGGCCTTGTACTCGCCATAGTCTTTCTTTTCTTCTAGAAGCTCGTCGTACTTTGCGTTTGCTATTCGAAAGCTCAGTAGTGCGAGATCATTGGCTGATTCTACGTTTTCTGTCTCCTTGACATCAAATATGAGGTCTGAAGGAGAATCTAGCAATGAGACAAACATCCAGTCCTCTGGTTTTTGCAGGTGTTTGCCGGTATATTCATCAAAGCATAGCTCAAAAAACTGCTCATACCACAGCTCAAATAAGATCGGAGCTTGGTCTTCTCGATCAAATTTGGCGTCCCAATTGGCCAACATATCTGCAGATTTTTGAAGTGATGACTCGAGTTGAGACTCGTCAAGAAGAGCAAGAAACTTGGTCTTGGCTTCATCTGCCCAGATGCTGTAGTTGCTGAGTTGAAATGACTTCATATCGGTCACGTCAAAGAGATCATCTGCTTGCAAATAACGATTGATCGTACGACCTCTATAATCGTCGAATCCACCACCGTAGTGATATGGGTAGGCCTCTGAGGTGGATCGCTGATTGGCCGAGGCCAGGAAACCTTGCTCTGGATTGCTAGCTTGCGCTCTATGAGAGGTTGGCACATAGCCTGACCAGTCACTACTCGAGCGTGACCCATCTTGTATAAGGCGTCCCTGAGCTGGACGCTTGATGGGGAGTTTGCCAGAGACATTGAGTCCTATGTTCCCTTTTTTGTCCGCATACACAAAGTTCTGCGCCGGAGTGATGAAGTTCTGGAGTAATAAGTCTTTGTCCTTTTGATTGTCTACAGACATAAGCTTGAGAAAGACGCTCATCTCATCAACACCGGTGGCTACATGATTGCCTATCCACTTCAAGGCTAGAGAGGTCTTCGCTCCTGGTCTATCGTCATATATAGGACCCCAGGTAGAATGAGGAAATCGCCAAGTCTCAGTACTGCCATCCTTCTTTGGGATGTCATACTCCTTCCACTCGACGTCCATTTTTTGGCTGTCAAGGATGTAGCTGTTCTTTTCTTCGTCCGCCCAGGTGATCTCATACCAGTCCGTGACATCTTGTCCCACATTTGTCATACCCCATGCGATATCATCATTGAAACCGATGATGATACCTGGGATTCCAGGAAGTGAGACGCCATAGGCATTGAAGTCTGGGGTGTGTATGTGAAGTTCGTACCAGACAGAGGGTAGGGTAAGACGGAGATGAGGATCATTGGCAAGAAGAGGGGCGCCGGTTTTACTCTTTTTACCTGCGACTACCCAGTTATTGCTTCCCACTCCTTGTGCGCTATACTCATCCCACAGAGGATCTAGATGTCCGAGTGCCTTGTGCTCAGTTGATCGAGAAGCTTCTGAGTTCCAGCTTTTCCAGATGTTTTGATCAGGAATGATGGGAATGGTCTTGGGATTCCATTGCTGGTGATATACTTGAAAGAGGCTGTCGCCCAAAAGATTCATTGAATTGGTCAGTGGGATTTCTTCTGCTCTGAATGCTAGTACGAGCTGCATAGACTTGAGGACTGCAATGACGTCCTTGACGGACCAAGCAGACGGAGCTGCACTGATCAGCTTGTATTCTAGAGGATATTGTCTGCTCTTAAGTTGGTGGACGAAGTGGTTATAACCCTTGCAATAGTCTTCAAGCAGCTCGAAAGACTGGCCTTGAGATTTCCACAGATCAGCTGTTTGTTGTATGGTTTCCGTCAGGCCCAGTCTGATGGCGGTACTGTCTCTAGACAAGAGTCGATCTCCGATGAGCTCAGCAAGTCGACCTTGTGTAGCCCTCCTGCTCAGATCAGTCTGAAACAATCGATCCTTGGCGTGCAGGTACCCTTGAGCGAGCAGCGCGTCCGATAGACTTTGTGCGTAGATATGAGGTACGTGTCTCTCATCAAAGATGATTTTCACTTCGTCCTCTGCACCCTCGAGATAGATCTTTTGGTCTTTCCATCGAGATTCGGCATTGGCATAGATCCCTTCAAATGGGCTTAAAAAACCGAAGAGTGCAGGAAGTTTGTTTCCTTGAAGACTCCACCTGTGGCTCCCTGCGAAGAGGATGAAAACCCAAAATGCGAGGAAAAGTACTCTAGAAATTTGTTTCATGCTGCCGTGTCTGCAGCCACGAATTTAGCGCAAATTATCGGGTGAAAAACCAATCTGTTTTGTTGGAAAGCTCCGCGTTGAATGAATAGCCTTCTACATTAAACGCTTTAATGCTCCGCAAGCTCTTGACCCGATTGAGCAAAATGTATTTACTCATCAGCCCTCTTGCCCGCTTTGCATTGTAACTTATGAATGACCATTTCTCATTTTTCCACTCTCTGAAATGTATGGTATAGATGGGCACTTCGATCAGAGAGCTGTCTACAGCTTCCCAGTATTCTTTGGATGCAAGATTGATCAAATACTTGTGAGATCCTTCGGCTAAGTCATGATTGAGCAAATTTGTGATCTTGTCATCCCAGAACTTGTACAGATTGCTTCCAGCCGGATTGGCTAGGGTAGTCCCCATTTCTAGACGGTAGGGATGCATCAGATCCATGGGTCTAAGCAGACCATAGAGACCCGAGAGGATGCGCAGATTTTTTTGAGCGTAGTTGTGATCATGACCAGTCCAGTCTTCTATGTCCATGGCTCTAAAGGCATCTCCAAAAAAACTATGAATGGCTGTCGGCGTATCCTTGGGCTCAAATGGCAATGAAAAAGAACGATTTCGCAAGACATTGGTCTCTGCAATATTTTGACTGACCTTTTGAAGTGCTTGCAGATCTGCCTGTGATTGCTTGGCGAGAATACCATTGAGCACCTCGGCTTCATGCGCGAATCTGATCGCACTATGCTTCTTTGTCTTAGAGGGGTTGGGTCTCAGGTTTTTGGCGGGAGATAGTATGATCATGTGCGCTGGATAAGTTGTATAAACAAAAAAACCCACGGACACTCCGTGGGTTTTTCAAAACAGTATTTTTCGTCGGAATTAGTTTCCGCCGTTACCTTTTTGAGATGGTGCAGAGATCACTGTAGGTCTGGCTGCAGGTACTCCTTCTTCACCTTCTACTTTGTTGATCTTACCTACGACTCTGATCACATGTGGCTCACCGCCTTCATTGGTCGTGATGGTAATTCTCTTATTGATGGCACCGAGTCTCTTAGTATCATATCTTACTTTGATCTCGCTTGTCTCTCCTGGCATGATAGCCTCTTTTGGCCATGTAGGTACAGTACATCCACATGATCCTTTTGCTGACTGAATCACAAGTGGTGCTTCACCAGTGTTAGTAAATTTCAAAAAGCGTACTGGCTCAGAATTTTGCTCGATAGTACCGTAGTCGACTGTGGTTTTCTCAAAGCTCATGACTGGCTTTGCTTCGTTCGTCGGTGCATCATCAGATGCAGGAGCAATGGTGCTAGGGTTTTGGGCTACAGCAACTGCCACGAATAGCATGCTGCAAAGTAGAGTAGAAAGAATCTTTTTCATGTTCTGTATTTTGCTATAACAAATCTACAACTGTTAAGGTCTACAGCCCAAGGATAGTTCGTTATTTGACGTTAAAATGTACTTAATTGCCCATTCGTGGGAGGCATCTGGTCTCATACGGATGATTTGCTCGTGCTCCCTACGACATCTATCATCAAACCATCATGTGTCAAGCGCATTATATATCTGATCGTAACTTTGTATTGAGACTTTTGGGCGACAGCCCTCCTCCCAAACCACAGCTAAAGCACTGATGCATGCCTACATTACTTGATGTACCAAAGGACCTATTTCTACAAGATCAATCTATCGACTCGCCTGACCACGTCCAAAAAGTGCTTGAAGACTTTTGGATCTGTTGTGTCAGTCGTGAAATGAGTCTTTTGGGTCGCAAGGAGGTGCTATCTGGAAAAGCAAAGTTTGGAATCTTGGGTGACGGGAAAGAAGTACCACAAGTCGCCCTAGCAAGAGCTTTCAAAAAAGGAGACTTCCGTTCTGGATACTACCGTGACCAGACCTTGATGATGGCTCTGGGATTGCTGACTGTAAAAGAGTTTTTTGCGCAGATCTACGCAGACCCGCATCACGATCCTCATTCTGGTGGGCGTCAGATGAATAGCCACTTTGCCACTCCTTTGATCGATGAGAAAGGCAATTGGACTGCTCATACGGAGCGATACAATGTCTCTGCGGATATCTCTTGCACTGCTGGTCAAATGGGACGAGCGCTAGGACTGAGCTTCGCAAGTAAGTTATACAGGCACAATGATGAGCTGCCAGATCAAAGTTTCAGTCAAGGAGGCAATGAGGTATGTCACGTGACCATTGGAGACGCGAGTACATCTGAAGGGCCGTTTTGGGAAACACTCAATGCTGCTGCGGTAAAGGGAGCTCCGATGTCAGTTTCTGTCTGGGATGATGGATATGGAATCTCTGTCCCAAGAGAATATCAGACGATCAAAGGAAGTATCAGTCGAGCTCTGGAAGGATTCCTCCGAGAAGATGGCACCAATGGAATAGATATGTACGTCGTGCCAGCATGGGACTATCCACGCCTGGTAGAGACATACGCTCGAGGTGTGAAAAAGGTAAGAGAGGATCATGTGCCGGCGCTGTTTCACATCACCGAAGCCACACAGCCCCAAGGTCACTCGACATCAGGCAGCCATGAGCGATATAAGTCAGCAGATAGACTCGCTTGGGAAAGCGAAATGGACTGCAACAAGAAGATGGCTGAATGGATGATCAATGTAGGTATTGCCACTGCTGATCAGATCGAAGAGATCAAAGAGAGAGCTCGAGATTATGTGAAGGAGCAAAAGAACGAAGCATGGAAAGCTTACAATGATCCAGTCCTACAAGCCAAAAAAGAGCTTCAAGGTCTCGTGAAAGGATCAAGTCAAGATGGACAACAGATTTATGCTGAAGGACTCAAAGAGCTTTATCAGGCTGGACTCAGTGAATATGTTTCACTAGCCCGTCAGGTGCGGCAGCGAGATGTCGCAAGAGCACATTCTAATCCTGGACTGAACGACTGGATTGACACAAGGATGGGAGATGGTGCAAGACTCTACGATACGAAGCTATACAGTGATACAGACAAGGCTGCGGTGCGTGTTCCTGTGGTGCATCCAGAATACTCGGAGTCGAGCGAGACCCTGAGTGGGTTTCAGATTCTCAATGAGTTCTTTGATATGAAGCTCTCTGAGATTCCAGAACTACTGGCTTTTGGTGAAGACGTAGGGCAGATCGGAGATGTGAATCAAGGATTTGCTGGAATGCAAGAAAAGTATGGTGAGCTCAGAGTATTTGATGCTGGTATCCGTGAGTGGTCGATCCTCGGCGGAGCCATAGGTGCATCGATGCGAGGTTTACGACCGATCGCTGAGATGCAGTATCTAGATTACTTGGTCTATGCGCTCGCCCCGATCACTGATGACTTGGCCACCGTCCGTTATCGGAGCAATGGACAGCAAATGGCACCCGCCATCATCAGGACGAGAGGGCATCGACTTGAAGGCATTTGGCATGCAGGCTCCCCGATGGGAATGTTGCTTGGCTCCGTGAGAGGAATCTATCTTCTCACGCCCCGCAATATGGTCCAAGCAGCGGGCTTCTACAATACCATGCTCAAGAGCGATGATCCTGCCATCATCATTGAGTGTCTCAATGGATATCGCTTGCGCGAAAAAAGACCGGACAATCTTGGTGAATACACAGTACCACTAGGCAGCCCTGACATATTGATCGAAGGTGCTGACATCAGTTTGGTGACCTATGGGTCTTGCGTAAGAGTCGCCGAGGAGGCGGTCAGACGTCTAGAGCAAGTCGGGATATGTGTAGAGCTCATAGATGTGCAGACACTGATACCCTTTGATCTTGAGCATACCATCTCTAGATCACTATCCAAGACCAATCGCCTTGTGCTCCTTGATGAGGACGTCCCAGGAGGTGCAACGGCTTATATGCAACAGCAAGTCCTAGAGGTGCAAGATGGATTTAAGTATTTGGACGCGATGCCATGCTGCATCACTGCAGCAGAGCATAGGCCTCCATATGGAAGTGATGGAGATTACTTCTCCAAACCTAATGCGGACGATGTCTTTGAGAAGCTCTATGAGATTATGCATGAGTCTGATCCAGAGAGATTTCCTCTTTAGTCAGCCACTCTTCCAGCAGTCTAATTTCGTATGGTCTCGAATCGAAAGTGAGGCAAAGGCGAGACCAAAAGCAAACTATCTTTGCTCACTAGAAAATAAAATCTCATGAGCCTGTACAATCGATTTAGCGAGCGAAAAGAATCCAATGACTTTCAGTATCAAGTTGGCAATAGCAATGAAGCTTGGGTAGCCTTGCTCTATGCTTGCATGCTGGCAGACGGGAAAGTAAGTGATGTGGAGATTGATGCGCTCACTACCATGCTCGTGCTTAAGGAGAGATTTGATGGAGATGATATTGCAGTCTACTTTGAGAAAGTGGCAGATGCTGCCGAGATGATTGGTCCGGTAAACTTGGTAGATGTGGCAGCTCCAGTGATTGAGACTCCTGCGAAGGCAACACTATTTGCGATGGCTGTGGACGTTGTCCTTGCTGACGGAGTCCTAGAAGATGATGAAAAGCTCATGATTGCCTACATCGCAGAGAAACTAGATATCACTCAGACCAAAGTGCAGCGCATCATAGAGGTCATCATGATTCGCAATGCCGGCAACAAGATGATCGTCTAGTGTAGATCTGATCAAATGCCAAGTGAGCTCATATCCTTGAGTAGGAAATTGAGCCAAAAGAATAGCATCAATCCTATCCATAGTCGATCAAGGAAGAGCCAATAAATACTCAGCAGTCGGAGATGTCTCCTAGGATCTGGATCCGCAAAGAACACCATTTCCTTCACGTCGCCCGTCAATCTACGCTTGGTCTTGACGTAAAAGATAATGAGAAATGGGATGCCCAGTACAACGTGTGCAAGATGCGCAGCACTGATGACATAAATGTAGGAAGCAAGTGTGCTATAAGCTACAGGTATCCCTGTCTGGATCAACTCTATCCATCCGAAGCTCTGCATCACCAGGAATAGAACAGTGAGCAAGATGGTACGCTTCAGCGATCGGATCAGACCATCCGAATCATCTTCTTCAAATGCTGTCTTGGCTTGTCGTAGCGTATAGCCAGATACAAAGAGAACCGCGGTACTGACGAAGAACAACCAAGGTAATTTGATCGGGGGAAGATCATTTTGCACACGAGTATACATGTACGCGCCAGCAAAACCCAAAAATAATGTCGTGACACCCGCAAGGATCAAATAGATGATGATCAACTGCGGATGAATGAATAACTCTCTTTTAGCCTGGGACTTCTTTTCCAAATTGTCTGATTATCAGATACAAGAGCGCCAGACCTATGATCAGTAGAAGGATGCATACGATCCAAGATCCACCGAGAGCAGTAGCTAGCGTACCAAGTATCAAGCTCACAATTCCAACAGTCAAGGCATAAGGAAGTTGAGTCCGAACGTGATCAATGTGATTGCAATCACTCGCCAGGGAACTGAGGATCGTGGTGTCACTGATCGGAGAGCAGTGATCACCTAGCACTGATGCAGCCAAGACAGTGGCAATGACATTGAGCAATACTGGCAATGACTCTGTGGTGTCATAGCCACTCGCAAGGCAGATCGCCCAGCTCGTAGGGATGGCAATCGGATACAGAATGGCCATGGTGGACCAGCTTGATCCAGTGGAGAACGAGATGAATGCCGCTAGTACGAAGATCAAAGCAGGAATAGCCACTGGATGCAGTGCATTGGCAGCAATACCAGCAAGATAGTCCGCAGTATGCAGTTCTTCTGTAGTGATCGCTAGTGTCCAGGCCAGCGTCAAGATCACAATGGCAGGGAGCATAGTCTTAAAGCCCATGATCAGGTAGTGAATGGTATCCTTGAGACTGATGATTTTAGCGGAAGCTGTCATAAGGATCGCCACGATACATCCGGATAGTGAAGACCAAAGGAGTGCGAGGTATGAGTCGCTATTGCCGATCAAGATACCCAGTTTCTGAAAGAGTCCTTGCCCATCGGCTCCCATTTCTTTCCAGATCTGTCCATAGCTCTGATCAGCAGCACCAGTGTTGGCAAATCCTGTGACAATGAGTCCAATGATCGTCACCAAGATCACGGTGCCGACTGGGATGATCGCAAATCTGGCCTTGCGCGGAGCTCCAGTTACCGGTGAGAGATCTTCCATGTCCTCTTCATCATCTTTTTTCTGACCATCGCTCACGACCTGACCAGTCGTACGAGCCCTGAGCTCGCTCTTGTACATCGGCCCGAAATCTTTGCGCTGATAGATGATGAACAGGATGAATGCCAATGCCAACACAGGATAAAAGGAAAACCTCAGAGATGATATAAATAAAGCATAAGGTGTCATCCCTAGGTCCACACCGAGTCCACTTACGCCATCTGAAATATAGGATAGCTCAGCGCCGATCCATGTGGTGATAAATGCTACAGCCGCCACCGGTGCTGCAGTACTGTCGACGATATAGGCGAGTTTCTCCCGAGATATCTTGAATTTATCCGTGACAGATCTCATCGTATTTCCCACGATCAAGGTGTTGGCATAATCGTCAAAGAAGATCGCTACACCAAGAAACCATGTAATCAACTGTGTGCTCTTGGCATTTTTCGCATACTTGGAGAGCCTCTCCACGACACCTGCCATTCCGCCATTTTTGGAAATGATGGCGACCATAGCACCGATCATGAGTGAAAATACAATGACTGACAGATGTCCACTGTCATTGAGAGCTCTGATGATATAGTTACTCATCACTGCCATCAGCGAACTGAAGAGTGCACCCAGATTACTGAAAGAAAATCCTGCAATCAAGAGAGCACCTGACCAGATTCCGATAAAGAGTGAGATGACGACCTCCTTGAGGATGAGAGCCAGTGCTATTGCTATGAGAGGTGGGAGCAAACTGAGCCAAAGTGGGATATTCGTTGTGCGGAGACCTCCTCCTCGCTTCTTATCGTATCGGACAAGCTTCTTATGCTCGCCATACTTCACTAAGTGGAAACCCTGATCCTCTATTTCAAGTGGCCATGGCATCTGTGTCTGTCTGGGAGCTACAGCATAGTTCGCTCCTGAAATCGAGACACTATCTACTGCACTGAGCTCTGGCAAACTGAGATATAAGCCATCCCCATCTGATTGCAGGCTGATTCCTTTGGCCGAAAGGCTATGAACTGACAAAAAGACTAGGGTAGCAAGGACAACTCTTAGCATAGATCTTGGGTTTCACAATCAGGACTCAAGTTACAGAGTTTTTATAGATATGGAGAGTATGACTTGAGATGTACAACTTTGACGATAAGAATGAAAATCATGAGATTAGCTGCTACTTGGATACTCATTGGCCTGACTTGCACTGGATTACTAGGCCAACTGGAAAGAATACAGTTTCCAGTATCGGGATTTGATGATGAGAAGATTGACGCATGGAAAGGTGGTATTTCGAGCCCCCAATTTTCCAATATCGATCTCAATCTAGATGGGGTCATGGACCTTGTACTATTTGATCGCAGAGGGGACTACCTGATGCCATTCATCTCATCATCAAGTGGCGACGAATATGGCTACAGCTTCGCACCAGAGTATGCGACCCAATTTCCTAAGCTCAATGACTGGATGCTATTGCGTGATTATAATCGAGATGGTGCGATGGACATCTTCACGCAGACCTCGATACCGGGGATTCCAGGTATTGCCGTCTACCAAGGCAGTATTGGTAGTGATGGATATGAATGGACGCTCGTAGAGTTTCCCGAGGCATCTTTTGATGTGCTGCAGATTCCGGCAGGAAACGGCACCACAAATCTTTATTCTAGTAGCATCGATCTGCCGGCCATCAGAGATTTTGACGGAGACGGCGATCTAGATATTGCGGGATTTGAGTCGAGTGGTGGTTTCATTTACTACTATCGCAACTTCGCTGAAGAACGCGGCCTAGGCGCGGATGCGCTAGACTTTGAAGTAGAAGATGTTTGTTGGGGTAAGATCTTTGAAAGTGACTTCAACGAAGAGATCTCACTGAGTGACAATCCGCAGTCGTGTGCCTCGGGCTTGACAGAAGACGACGCCGAGATTCAGTTTCGTCATGCCGGGTCGGCGCTTGAGGCCTTTGATGCAGATGATGACGGATTGCTCGACATGGTCGTCGGTGATCTGTCCAGCTCTCAGCTCATCTTGCTCAATGACAATGGTACGATCAATAATAGCCACGTCACAGAACAGGAGCTTGGTTTTCCTGCGAGCGCTGGTTCGGTGAATATTCCAGAATTTGTGGCGGGATTCTATCTTGATATTTCAGGTGATGGTGTGAGTGATTTTGTGGCTGCTGCCAATGCTCAGACGCCTACTGAGACGGTTAATGTAGCATGGTACTATGAGAATGTGGGATCTGAGACAGATCCTGAGTTGGGCTTTCGCCAAAATGACTTGTTCGTTGAAAACATGCTTGACTTTGGAGAAGATGCTGCTCCAGCTTTTATGGACTATAATCAGGATGGTCTGCTAGACCTTATCGTAGGGACCAGCGGAATGAAGCTGAGCAATGGCAACCGACAGGCGAGATTGTATCTATTACTCAATGAAGGCAGCACAGAAGAACCCAGCTTTGTGCTCAATACTGATGACCTTGGCGATCTAGCTCGCTTTGGAGAAGAACTATTTGCTTATACACCTGCGGTCGGTGATCTCGACGGTGACGGTGATGATGATCTATTAGTGGGTAATAGTCAAGGGACTCTGTTTTATCTCGAGAATACAGCAGGAGCAGGTATGCCTACAAGGCTAGCAGCGGCAAGAGCCAACTACGCGGACATTGATGTCAATAACTTCAGCTCCCCGAGCATCGCGGATATCAATAGAGATGGCTTGATGGATATCATCGTAGGAGAGCGCAATGGAAACAATGATGTAGCTGGTAACCGCTGTGGCAATCTAAACTACTTTCAAAACCAAGGAACAGAAGGAAGTCCGAGCTTCACCAGCGACGAGGAGCAAGCGCCCAATACAAACTGTCTGGGGGAAGTCCTGGTAGAAAGATCTGAGATCTTCAGTTACGGGGCCTCACCCACATTTGTTGAACTTGGTGGCAGCTACCACCTCTTTGTGGGAAGTGATGCGGGAATCATCCAATACTATGATGATATTGATGACAACGCTACCGGTGCCTTCAGCCTTGTAGATTCTTTTTATGGCGGACAAAATGAAGGCTTTAGAACTCAAGTGGCGCTTGCCGATATTGATGATGATGGGTTGGTAGAGATGTTGGTTGGTAATTCACGTGGTGGCTTGTCAGCGTTTAGAGCTCCTCTGACCAGTGATGGAGTGCAAGTTTCTACCTCAGATCCAGTGGCTCCGCTGTTGTTTGAGTTATTTCCCAATCCGACTGATGGCCGATTTGTCATCAGACAAGCTGAGCCGTATACCTACCGTGTGGTGACTCTGATGGGGCAAATACTAGAACAGGGAGCCTCACAAGGTGATACGCAGTTGCATCTCGATCAAGCAGGGATCTATTTTCTAATTCTTGACGGTGCAAATGGTGCTCGCGGTATAAAGCGTCTGATCGTCGACTAGCTAACTTGGTTGTAAAACAAGAGTGAGCCCATCTCTCCAGCTTGCTGGAAGTAAAGGACCAAGGCGATGATAAATCTTTTGACCCACTGTCTGATCTGGCGTGAAGTAATTGCTACAACTAGCATGCAACAGCGCATAACCGGCAGTGGTGCTGATATGCTTGAGCTCTTGCATCGTGTATTCTCTGAAGTGATTCATGCGATGCTCCTCGATGAGTTGATACGGATTACGGCCCAATAGTATTTTGAGCCTCTTGTCCAGTGCGACCGCATTGGGTGTTTGTAGGATGAGTAGGCCTTTTGGCTTGAGCCAAGCCTTCAGAAAGCTCAAGATGATTTCTGGCTTGGTATAAAGATGCTCGATCACTTCACTGAATACGATCAAGTCATACGCCTCCTGATGACCTTCCATGTTAAAATGAAGACAGTGATTGAGGTCCAGGTGTATGTGTTTCTCGCCAGATCTTGCTCGATTGATATCTTGATCAAATCCGAGTGTGTCAATAACTAGCTCAAAGAAAACTGATCTCCATAGCACAGTCTGATAATAAGGCCCTACATCCAAGAGTCGCTTGCATGATCGTTGGCTTTGCACGCTAGAGATGATATCCCACAAAAAAGCAAATCTCTCGCGGTGAAAATTGATGTAATCACTTTGATGTCCAAGCTGAGTGAGTGTCTTGACGACGTCTGCCGCTGCCCTTTGGCGATTGATCTTGAGTCGTACTGACATCAAGATTGACCATAAGATTGGAGGAAATCTTCGAGCTCCATCTGCTCGAGTTCCCATTGATCCATGGCAGCGTCTAGAGTGTCCTTGAGAGACTGATATTGATCAAGAGTCTTCTGCGCTTCTGCTGTCTGATAAAAATCATCGACAGCCATGACCTGTTCGAGCTCGGCAATCGACTTCTCAGTTTTCTCGATTCTACTTTCTGCTTTCTTGACCTTTTTTTGCAGGGCTTGCATTTGCTTATTGAAGAATTTGCGCTCTTCACTACTCAGCTCTCTTTGCTTGGCAGCTGGAGCCGCTGCTGCTACAGAGGTATCTTCCTTTGAGGGCTTGGTTTTCGGCTTGCTGAGCTCTACTTGTCGCATATTATCTAGCTCCCGCTTCCGCAAGTATTCCTTGATATCACCAAGGTGATTGAAGAGCTGATGATCTCGAAACTCTAGTACTCGATCTGTCAACTGCACGAGAAAGTCTCTATCGTGAGATACTACGATCAAGCTGCCATCATAGTTGTTGAGAGCTGTCTTGAGCACTTCCTTGCTATCCATATCGAGGTGATTGGTCGGCTCATCGAGGATCAGCAGATTGTAGGGATGAAGAAGGAGTGAGGCCAATGCTACACGTGCACGTTCTCCTCCCGAGAGGACCGATATCTTTTTCTCGACATCTTCTCCGGAGAAGAGAAAGGCTCCGAGGATTCCTCGCAGCTTGGTCCGCAATTCTGGTGGAGATACATCCTCCAATGTTTGCAGGACAGTCTTGTTGCGATCGAGAGTCTCAGCTTGATTTTGAGCATAGTAGCCGATGGAGACATTATGTCCCACCTTGACCTCTCCACCGCTGGAGCTTTCCTTACTGGCAATGATTTTGGATAGTGTGGTCTTGCCTTGTCCATTCTGTCCTACAAATGCTACTCGATCTCCACGATCCATCTTGAAGTCTACTCCCTGCAGGACTTTGATCTCACCGTAGCTCTTATCCAAGGCATCTATATCAAGGACAATGTCACCAGATCTGGGAGCAGGTAAGAATCTCATGTTCATCGAGCTTTTGTCCTCATTTTCGACCTCGACGAGCTCCATGCGATCCAGTTCTTTGATCAGTGATTGAGCAAATTTGGCTTTGTTCTTTTTGGCGCGGAATTTTTCGATGAGTCGCTCCTTCTGTTCGATCTCTTTTTGCTGATTCTTATAAGTAGCTTCAAGCTTTGTTCTCCGCTCGGCTTGTAAGATCTTGAACTTGCTGTAGTTTGCCTTGTAGTCATACAGATTTCCGAGCTCGATCTCGAGGGTTCGTTTGGTGACTAGATCGAGAAATGTCTTATCGTGTGAGATGACAATCACTGCACCTTCATAGGTCTGGAGGAATTGTTCCAGCCACATGATCGACTCAATGTCGAGATGATTGGTAGGCTCATCAAGCAGCAGATACTCAGGTTTTTGCAGTAAGAGCTTTGCGAGTTCTATACGCATCTGCCAGCCACCACTAAACTCAGAGGTCTTGCGCTCCATGTCATTTGGCTTGAAGCCAAGACCAGATAAGACACGCTCAGCGTCCACATTCATCGTAGCGCCACCGAGAAATTGAAACTGCTCTGTCAGATCTGAGAGTCGTTGCAGTTGCTTGGAGTAGTCATCAGACTCGTAGTCAATTCGTGTGGAGATGTCTTCTTGGACTTTTTGGAGCTCAGCATCTATATCTTGCAGCCGATCGAAGGCTGTCATGGTCTCAGCAAGCACAGTGCGGTGCTGCGGGATGGTCATGTCTTGATGCAAAAAGCCAACTTGTGCTCTGGGTGGGATGGATATCCTACCTCTGTCTGGCGAAAACTCCTGTGCGATCAATTTGAGCAGAGTAGACTTCCCAGCACCATTACGCCCCACGAGTCCTACTCTTGCATTTGGAGAGATGGTAGTGCTGACGTCTTTCAAGACGTAGCGATCTCCATATTTTACATCGATATTGGATATGACGATCACAGAGATCTACTCTTCGAAGTCCAGCAGATTGATATCAAATATCAGTGGTTCACCACCGACGATACCTTCAGGAGGATTGTTGCCATAGCCTAATGAGGGCGGGACGATCAGCTTGACACGGCCACATCGACCGACGAGCCTGATGCCTTCTCTCCATCCCGGAATCAAACCACTGAGGTTGAAGCTAGCATTGCTTCCTGCGTCAAATCTGCAGTCATTGCGATGATAGCCGACATAGTCTACAGTGACATTGGCATTGGCACTAGGTCTATCACCGGATCCTGGATCCTCGATGACATAGTAGAGATTGGTTGCTGTACGTTCAGCTTGCAGATTTTCTTCTGCTATGTAGACCAACATGAGCTCCAGTGCATTTCGGCCCATCTGATCATCAGGTCCGTCACAACTGGACTTGCTAGGAAGATCAGGTAGCATACAGTCATTATCATTGCCGCAAGCAGCTAGTGCAATGACCAGCATCAGGCAGTGGAAGAATTGTTTCATTGTCAAAGATTTTGTGGACAAAGGTCGTACTATCCGTAGCTTCTGGAGCCAAAGATGCCACTACCAATTCTGACCATGGTGGATCCTTCGGAGATGGCAAGTCCATAGTCACCTGACATGCCCATTGAGAGTTGATCGCAGCTCGGGCTTTCGCCCAAATGCGTTTCTTCCTTGAGTCGAATCAGTGATTGGCGAAGTGTAGCGAATTCTTTTCTGACGAGTTCTGCATCAGGGCTGAAGCTCGCCATGCCCATGAGTCCTCGACAGCGGACATTGGGCAAGCTCTCGAACTCGTATGATTTCATATCCGCTAGCAGCTCGTCCATCAAGTAGCCAGATTTACTCTCTTCCTGAGCGATTTTGATTTGGAAGAGAAAATCAATTACTCGCTCATGCTTGGCGGCTTGCTTCTGGATTTCTTGTAGGAGCTTCCAACTATCGACGGAGTGAATCATCTCAACGAAGTGTGCGATGTGTTTCACCTTGTTGCGTTGGAGCTGTCCGATCAGATGCCACTGGATATCTTTTGGTAACAGCTCATGCCGCTCGACCATGGCCTGTGGGCGGTTTTCACCGAAGACACGTTGTCCGTAAGCATAGAGGGTTTCTACCTTGTTGATCTCTTGTAGCTTGGAGACGGCCACCAGATGGGCTGGATGCAGCTGTCCGAGCAACTCTTTGTAATCAGCTTGTGATATCATCAATCTAAGTACAGCGAGAAGGTCGCTCTTGTTCTAGAATAGGCCATGGACGATGCCGTCGATGCGCTCTATGACGACACCTAGATCTTCTTCGCGATTGATGAAGTCTAGTTCGTCAGTGCGGATCACTAGAAGTTTGCCACCGTGATAGCTATCGATCCAGTTCTCATACTTCATATTGAGCTTCTTGAGGTAGTCTAGACTCATGTTGCCCTCATATGCACGACCACGATTTTGGATATGCTTGACGAGCGTAGGGATGTCACTTTTCAAGTAGATCAGCAGATCGGGCGCTTTGATCTGTGATTGCATCAATTCAAAGAGGCTCGAATAATTATCAAAGTCTCTTTTGGACATGAGCCCCATCTCGTGCAAGTTGGGAGCAAAGATCTTGGCGTCCTCATAGATGGTGCGATCTTGTATGACGGGGCGATCACCATTTTGGATTTTGATCACTTGCCGAAACCGGCTATTAAGAAAGTAGATCTGCAGGTTGAAGCTCCAGCGCTCCATGTCAATGTAAAAATCATTGAGATATGGGTTGGTCGTGGTGTCTTCGTAGTGGACATCCCAGCCGTAGTGCTTGCCAAGAAGCTCGCTGAGCGAGGTCTTGCCTGCACCGATATTGCCGGCGATGGCGATGTGCTTGAGCTTGAGCGCTGACATGGCGGTAAAGTTAGTTTTCTGTATCGAGCTGTGGCCCAAGCTTAATCTTCACATTTGGCTTTAACATATTACGATATTTTTTAATGTATTTTTACCTCACAGATCAGAGCTTTCATGATGACTCAAGGCTGGCAAAAGTGGCGTAGGCTCGGAGTGCCTTTTATCTGCATCAGCATGCTAGTGTGTCTGTTTGTCTTGAGAGAGCGCTATGATCAAGCTCATCAGCAGAAGTCGATCTTCAGTGATATCGATCAAAAGATGAGTGATCTGAGTACAAGCTGTCTGGACCTCCTTGACAGGACTTGGTCAGATCAAGAAACCCTCCTTGCTGCACTAGAAGACTTCGCGACAGAGGCAAGTGACCACCTTGATATCTACTACACGCATCAGGATTCCAAGCCGTATTACTCCAGCAGCGCGATTTATCATGATCACATTGATTCACAGCGCTCAGAGTACACTAGAGCCCAGGACCGGAGTCTACTCCAGAGGACGATTAGGTCCCATGGCCATCAACTCAGCCTGTATCTCAAGACAGATGATCTCTTGCCAGATAAAGCCTTTTCACTGAAGCAAGGGGAGTGGTCTACAGACACAGTCCAGTTTGCTGCTCTAGGGCTCAAACATAGATTGATACTCATACTATGTTTTTGTCTCTTTCTTTTGAGCCTGTACTACACACTCGAGATGTGGTTTCGTAAGATCATTTCCTCCAGCCGCACTGGGCCACTTTTACTGGTCTTGGTTACTTTGCTAGCATTGAGAGTCAGTCTGGATTACTTGTGGTCTTGTGTACTATCTGTGCCATGGGATACAGCGATGTTTCAAGGGGCGATGAGTCACTTGCTCAATCTTGCTCTTTGTATGTCAATCGTCTCACTGATTCCAGCGATCTTTTTGAGATTGAAGTCATGGAGACGTGGGCTACTAGCCTGTAATTACCTCTTGAGCTTTTTGATTGCAATGTTCTATGCGCTGCTGGTGCAGTCGGCTCTTGACTATCGCAATCCCATCTTGGAGAGTGGTGGTCTATTTTCTATGGGGGCAGTAGATACACTGTACTACGCATCTTTACTACTTGTGGGTTTGATCGCATTCTCGCAGTCATTCAGAGCCATACACTACAGTGTGAAGTGGTCAAAGTCGTTCAGAGAAAAGCTACAAGCTTATGCTATAGCACTTGGTGCAGCGGTTGTCTCCTATATCTGCCTGCCCATATCCATAGGTCTGCTGCCACTTTTGCTTTACGGAAGTGCATTGATCTTATTGGTCGATCTTTTTTCAGAGCGAATTCATATGAGTTTTGCATGGATCATATCATGGGTGATTTTCCTGAGTATCTACACTGTGATGATGATTTTTCATCCACATCACGAGATGGAAAATGCTCTTTTTCGCTCTGATGCAGTGACCAGCTACGAGGAGTGGTCTGAAAGTAAGCAAGATAAGAGCTCATTGCGGAAGCCCCATCTTGTCTCGATCGCCATATTTGACGGAAGTCAGCTGATCTATGATCCAGATAATCTGGCTCATCAGAGCATAGCCCAGTCCCGCCAGCTAGATGAACTGGATGATCATCAAGTGTGGTATAGTCCCAAAGGTGGATCCGTGAGGCTGGTGTCACTATTCTCGTATCACTTCGGGATCTTAAGTATCGTACTGCTTATTCTGAGTTTGGTCCAGAATTTTTTTCCAAGAGGAAGTATGATCATGCCGATCCGCATGAAGACAAAGGCAAGTCTAGCGGATCGAATTCAATCGGCCATCATCGCATCGATATTGTTCTCATTTGCGATTATCGCACTCTTGACACTGCTATTTTTCAGAAACCATTTTCGCGAAAGCGATTCCAAAAACACACACCAAGAAATCCTACGCATGCAGCAAGGAGTATCCATGGATCGTGCGCTGAGTAGGGATGTAGTTGGAGCTCGAAAGATCGGCATGTATGACTTGATGGGAAGACTCAAGCGTCCGCTTGGTGAGGATCTTCCTCTGGTGATGTCAAGCCATGATCTCCAAGGGACACTCTCCAAGCAAGGCTATCATCTCAATGCACAAGCGCAAGAACAGACAGTGAGTTGGCTGGCGGAATCGCTGGATGGGGCACCACTGATCTACTGGGCCCTGCTCAGTAGTCAGGAAAGTGAATCGAGAGCTATCCTTGATCGATTTGTCATGACACTGCTCAATGTCTATCTCTTTTTGTTTTTGATCGCCGCCGCAGTCGCCATCTTCCTGTCAGATAGTATTACAAGACCGCTCCAGGCCTTGCGTCAGCGGCTGAGAGACTTCCGACTCGGTCGTAAGAATGAGCGTCTGAGCTGGCAGCAGAATGATGAGATCGGGGAACTGATCAGCAATTACAACCAGCTGATCGTCACCGTGGAAAACAGCGCCAATATGCTTGCGATGAATGAAAGAGATATGGCTTGGCGAGAGATGGCGAGACAGGTCGCCCATGAAATCAAAAATCCATTGACTCCCATGAAGTTGAGGGTCCAGCATCTGCAAAATGCGCTTAAATCGAGACCAGATGATGCCATAGAGCTGGTCGAGAGGGTGTCAGATACATTGATCGAGCAGATCAACAATTTGTCCCGAATTGCCTCTGAGTTTTCGAGCTTCGGGAAGATGCCGAAGGCCAATAATGAGAAGGTCGTACTCAATGATGTGGTCTCGAGTGTACATGACCTCTTCCGTAAGAGAGAGGATATCTCGATCAATATGTATACGCCACTGGATGAGATCTATGTCTTTGCGGATCGGTATCATCTCAATCGGATCTTGACCAATCTTATCAAAAATGCCATACAGGCCATTCCACCACAACGGAAGGGTAGAGTGGATATCCGGATCAGTAAGGACCACAACAATGCGGTCATTGCCATCAAGGATAATGGCACAGGGATTCCAGCAGATAAGCGAGACAAGGTTTTCTACCCCAATTTCACAACGAAAAACTCTGGGACGGGTCTTGGCCTAGCAATATGTAGCAATCTGGTGGATCTCTTCCAAGGCAAGATTTACTTCAATACCATGGAAGGTGAAGGCACGGAGTTTTTCGTGGAAATTCCACTCATGCGTGTCCGTGACAATTATCGAGAAGTCGAGCGTGTAGAGCTATGATTAGCCGTGAAGGGCCTTTTTCATGGTGACACCGATTTCTGCCGGTGACTGCACCACATGGATGCCGCATTCTGCCATGATTTTCATCTTGGCTTGGGCAGTGTCTTCTGCACCACCTACGATAGCTCCAGCATGGCCCATCGTACGTCCCTTGGGTGCTGTCTGACCAGCGATAAATCCTACGACGGGCTTGGTACCGTGTTCTTTGATCCATCTCGAAGCATCTGCCTCCATGCTACCACCGATCTCACCGATCATGACGATACCATCTGTATCAGGATCATTCATCAGAAGCTCTACTGCTTCTTTGGTCGTGGTACCGACGATAGGGTCTCCGCCAATACCTATGCACGTGCTCTGTCCCATACCTGCTTTGGTCACTTGATCTACTGCCTCGTAGGTAAGTGTGCCCGAGCGCGAGACGATACCAATGCGGCCAGGATTGTGAATGAAGCCTGGCATGATACCCACTTTGGCCTCACCTGGAGTGATGATGCCTGGGCAGTTGGGTCCGATGAGTCTACAGTCACGATCTTCGATAAAGGCCTTGACCTTGACCATGTCCTGCACAGGTATCCCTTCCGTGATGGCAATGATCACTTTGATTCCGGCATCTGCTGCTTCCATGATGGCATCAGCGGCAAATCTCGGAGGTACGAAGAGGATCGACGTGTCTGCACCGGCCTTATCCACGGCCTCTGATACTGTATTATAAACAGGCTTGTCGAGATGTGTCATGCCTCCTTTGCCAGGAGTGACTCCGCCTACGACTGGCGTGCCATAAGCAATCATCTGCTCTGCGTGAAAACTTCCTTCTTTACCGGTAAAACCTTGGACTATGATCTTGCTGTCCTTATTGACGAGTACACTCATATGATTTGCTTAGTCGAGTATGAAGACGATTTCGTCTTCCTTGTGCATGTAATACTTTTCTCTAGCGAATCGTTCAGGCTCTTCTTTCAAAGATTTGATCTTGTCAAGGTAAGCTTGTCGATCTGCGCTCAAAGATTCATATTCCGACTGCAAATCTTGTATCTCCTGTGCTAATTTTTTTCCTTCAAGAAAGCTCTTCTTGTCAAAAAAGCCTACCCACACGAGAAATGCCACCGTGATGAGGATGTACTTCAACCAGGGTGTGTGCAGTGTCTGGGTAATCTTGTTAACTTTCTTGCTCATCCGCGAGGAGCTTATGAATTACAGCGCAATATATATAAAATTTCTGTAATATGTTTAGCCTAGCAGCGCTTTTCCTGGATAAATCGCATTGTATCCAAGCTCTTCTTCAATGCGTAGAAGCTGATTGTACTTTGCGATACGATCTGACCGAGATGCAGAGCCTGTTTTGATTTGACCCGTATTGAGAGCTACAGCGAGATCTGAGATGGTGGTGTCTTCAGTCTCTCCTGATCTGTGGCTCATCACAGAGGTGTAACCATTGCGCGTCGCCATATTGACTGCTGCGATAGTCTCACTGAGCGAGCCAATCTGATTGACTTTGACCAGTATGGAATTTGCGCAGCCATCACTGATGCCACGTCCGAGGCGCTTGGTATTGGTGACAAATAGGTCATCACCCACAAGCTGGGTCGTGCTCGCTAGCTGATCAGTCAGTGACTTCCAGCCTGCCCAGTCATCTTCCCAGAGGCCGTCTTCTATCGAGAAGATCGGGTACTTGGAACACCAGTCTTTCCAAAAGGATATCATGTCATCGCTGCTCAGTTTATCACCTGTGCTCTTATGGAGGTGGTATACCTTCTCCTCTTCTAGGTAAAACTCTGACGCCGCGGCATCTAGGGCCAGCACGATGTCATCACCAGGCTTGTAGCCGGCTTTTTCTATGGCCTTGAGGATCGTTTGGATCGCCTCTTCATTGCTACCTAGATTGGGTGCGAAGCCACCTTCGTCTCCGACATTGGTACTATATCCGCCAGCCTTGAGTACACTCTTGAGATGATGGAATACTTCTACACCCATGCGTAGACCTTCTGAAAAGCTCTCAGCTCCTACAGGCATGATCATAAACTCCTGAATGTCGATACTATTATCAGCATGAGATCCACCATTGACGATATTCATCATCGGGACAGGAAGCACATTGGCACTGACTCCGCCTACATATCTGTATAGGCTTTGATTTGACTCCATGGCTGCCGCTTTTGCGCAAGCAAGGGATACGCCGAGGATGGCATTAGCGCCGAGCTTGGCTTTGTTATCTGTACCATCAGCTTGGATCATCAGATCATCGATGTACTGCTGATCCATCACATCTACACCAAGGAGCGCCTCTGCAATCTCTTCATGTACTGCTTGGACGGCATTCATGACTCCCTTACCCAGATAGCGTGATTTGTCACCGTCTCTGAGCTCAACGGCTTCATACATTCCGGTGGATGCGCCGCTGGGTACTGCAGCTCTTCCTGTTGCGCCCCACTCAGTGGTGACTTCAACTTCTATGGTCGGATTGCCGCGAGAGTCGAGGATCTGTCTTGCGTGTATATCTATGATTTCGCTCATGCTTTGCTTGATTTGAGAAGGTCTACAAATTGATCAAATAGGTATCTGGAGTCATGTGGTCCAGGTGCGGCTTCAGGGTGATATTGCACGCTAAAGACTGGCTTATCCTTGAGGGCAAGACCCTCTATGGTATCGTCATTGAGATTGATATGTGTGATGTCTACGCGATCATGTGCCTTGATTGCCTCAGGCTCGACACAGAAACCGTGGTTTTGGCTCGTGATTTCGCACTTGCCTGTGACGAGATTCTTTACTGGATGATTGATGCCGCGATGTCCGTGATGCATCTTGTATGTTGGCATGCCCAGAGCCAAGGCGATGACTTGATGTCCAAGACAGATCCCAAACACTGGTTTGTCTTGTTCAAGTAATTGTTGGGCAGTCTTGATGGCGTAGTCCATGCTAGCAGGATCTCCTGGGCCATTGCTGAGGAAGTAACCATCTGGATTCCACGCAGCTAGATCCGCATAGCTTGTCTTGGCCGGAAATACCTTGACCTGACAGTCTCTTTTCACAAAGCAGTTGAGGATATTTCTTTTGGTGCCAAGATCTAGTACGGCAATCTTATGAGCTGCATCATCATTGCCCAAGGTGTAGACTTCAGTCGTGCTGACTTGACTGGCTAGCTCGAGGCCTTCCATATTTGGAGTCTCTGTGAGCCTTTCGGCCAAAAGATTCTCGTCTAATTCTGATGTGGAAATGAGGCAGTTCATGGCACCTTTGTCTCTGATCTTGCGGACAATCTCGCGGGTATCTATGCCTTCGATGCCGACGATGCCTTGCTTGTCGAAGTAGTCTTGGATTGATTGATCGGCTCGCTTTCGCGAAAATTCTTCGTTGAAGTCACGGCAGATCAGACCAGCGATCTGAACTTTCTCACTTTGTTGGTCCTCGTCGATCGTACCGTAGTTGCCGATATGGACGTGGGTGGTCACCATCACTTGGCCGAAGTAACTCGGATCCGTGAAGATCTCTTGATATCCGGTCATTCCGGTATTGAAGCAGATTTCACCAGAACTGATCCCTTTGTGTCCTACTGCTTGACCACGAAATACAGACCCATCTTCTAACATGAGAACTGCATCGTGCTGAAAGGCTTCCGTCATGCTGTTTGATTTGCGCGCAAAGATAAATGCCACGGCTTACGTATGGGAAAAATTGTTATATGTCAGTGGAGTTGTTGGTTGATAGTTGATAGCCAATAGTTGATAGTTAGGACGTTGTAAACCGAAGACCGTGAGTTTCAACTGTGCTTACTGAGCGCGTATCGCGCCAGCTTTTGTTGGGCATGGTTGATGGTTGGTTGTGAGTTCTTATAATACAGTCTCTAAAGAGTGCCTTACACCTTGGCCTTTGAGCAGGTCTAGTGCCAGCTTCTTCTTGCTCGAGCAATTTTTCAGTTTGTCAGGACAAGACTTCTGATACTCTCAAAGTTTGATGATCTTGAAGAGTTGCTCACCAAGTATTCCTTTGAGCTTGACGAAGTATAGACCTGCTGGCAAATCATCAGCGAGGATCCTTGGACGAGAAATGCCCTCAGTGATGGATACCTTGCCACGACGCACATAGTATCCTTGAAGGTCTATGAGCTCATACTGCATGGTGAGAGCTGCGTCTGTGTGGGCATAAAAGTTAAAGTGATTCGTGCTCGGATTGACTGGGGTGATGTCCAAATCTGTAGGAGATGAAATGGCAGGACAGCCATCAATGAGAAATAGCTCTGTCAATTCCAGCTCGTTGACATCTTCTGAGATATCACCGATCAGTCTAGATCCATTGAGCTTGAGATAGCTAGAGGCACAGGGATTGAGAGAGTAGTTGATATTTCCATTTTGATCAGTCCACAATCCAATCACAAAAAGGTATTCTTGATCTTCTACAAATTGCTCTTCCCAGATCTCACAGCTGGTCCCCTTGTGCAAATCAAGGTTTACGGCGGATGAGTTTATGCTTCCTGAAACGACGGAGCTGATCTCTATGACCATGCCTATATCGGAGGATTGGCTCTTTTGGGCGAAAGCCAATACATAATCCTGATCCTGTTCCTGGAGGAAAGCGATATACTCACAAAATCTCAAGTAGAAGCAGCTGCAGGCCGAAGTGGTCATGACAAGTGACAATAGCAAAATGACCAATAAACTGATGCGTCTGAGACTTTTAGGTAGATCTACCATTCTATCACTAAGACGCTCTTTCGATCGCAGACGTCTCAAACACGGTTGATTTTTTTCTCAACCCTGGGCTCGTATTGTTATCCTGATTGATGTGACGGACTGTGGAGCGCATCGTCTCGATGAAGGACGTACTTTTGGTAGCGATGACCGAAGAAATACAAATCTGGAAAGATCGTATCACGGATGACTACCGGATCTTGCACAAGTTGACACAAGATCTGGGAAACAGCTCATACATCGAGACGATTGATGAACTCAGGGAGAGGATACATGATCCGTTTCTCTTTGTCATCGTCGGGGAAGTGAAGGCGGGTAAGAGCAGTTTTATCAATGCGCTGCTCCGCACCGAAGAGGATATCTGTGCCGTAGCGCCATCTCCAATGACAGATAAGATCCAGCAGATACAGTATGCAGAGGAGAAGAAAACTGTCGAGGTCAATCCCAATTTCCACCGCATCTTCATCCCAGAAGAAATCCTCAAGACCATAGCTGTCGTGGATACTCCAGGGACCAATACCATCGTAGATCATCACCAGGAGATCACAGAAAGATTTGTACCAGTGGCGGATCTCGTAGTCTTTGTCTTTGAGTCCAAAAATCCCTATCGACAATCTGCATGGGAGTTCTTCAAATTTATCCAGTCCGAATGGCATAAGAAGATCATGCTCGTCTTGCAGCAAAAGGATCTTATGGAGCCAGATGATCTCAAGATCAATATCGAAGGAGTCCGTAGCCATGCGATCCAGCAAGGACTGACCGATCCGATGATCTTCGCCGTCTCAGCCAAGCAAGAGCGTGAAGGAAAAACTGATGAAAGTGGCTATCAGGCCCTGAGAGCATACTTGGATCAAGAAATCATAGGTCCTAAGGCCTATGTCCGGAAACTGGGCAACTATGTCGACACGGCCTTTAATGTCATTGAGCGTATCGACTCTGGGATCAAGGATCGTGAACTACAGCTTGAAGCGGATCAAAAATTCCGAGAAGAAATTACTTCCAGCCTGGAGAATCACCAGAAGCTCGCTGATAAGCAAGTCGATCTTACCATCTCGCATCTGAGTACGGTGTACAATCGGATCTGTGATGAAACCGTGGAAGATCTTAATAGTGGACTGGGCTTTTTCTCTATGATGGGGAAGTCGATCAGTAGTATTTTCTCAAAGAGTGCTTCACCGCAAAACTGGCTGAAGGATCGACTTGCCCGATTTGAAAGGGACCTGAGCAAGGGTATGAATGAGGCTATAGAAGAGAGCCATGCTGACATCACGGAGCTGATCAAGCAGATGGTCAAGAATGTCAGTCTCCAGATCCAAAACAGCGAGACCATTCTCAAAAATGATCATGAGCTCTTCTCCTACATTGCAGAGGATAGAGAGAGGGTCATATCAGATCTACAGCAGACGTTCAGAGATTTTGTCCGTAGTGATAGCAACTTCACCTTTGAACATCTTCCTGATCAGACCAAGTCGATCTTGCCCCAGGTGGCAACGGGCGGTGGGCTGGCGATCATCGGCATCTTGATTTCTTCTATGACACAGATGATGGTCGTAGATATTACAGGGGGCGTGCTATCTGGCATTGGCTTAATCTTCGCTGGAGTCACGGTAGGAGTGAAGAAAAGGAAGCTCATCAAAAAATTTGAGGAGAAGCTTGATGAAGGACGCGAGAGGCTGGTTGCAGAACTTGGCCCTACACTCAAGACCTATATCAAGGATATCAAGGCCCGAACTGATGCGCAGTTTACCAGCTTTGATCAGATGGTGAAAAATGAAGCGACTCAAGTTGCTGCTTTGCGCACCGAGATGGACGCTCTCATCAATAGATTTGACGAGCAGCGCTCTGCTATCGCGTCAGAACTCTCGAAGTCCTAAGCCGAAAAACTGGTGCCACATCCACAAGTGTCCGTGGCATTGGGATTGTTGAAGACGAATCCACGATTATTGAGGCCATCAAGCCAGTCGATCTCCATGCCGATCAGGTAAAGTGCGTGCGACTTTTCCATGTAGACTGTGAAGTCACCTATGCTGTACTCACTATCTTTTTCTTTGGGCTTGTCAAAGCCAAGGACATAAGTGAATCCGGAGCATCCGCCACCCTTGACACCAATGCGAAGACCATAACCTTCCGGTACTTCTTGCTCCTGCATCAATCGTTGCAGTTGCTTGATAGCGCTATCGGTAATCTTGACGGGTGCTTCTTTAACTTGGACTTCTGACATGCTCTTGCTAGGCTTGATGAAAACAAAGATATTGTACTCCTCAGGAACATCAGACAATCCGATCGAGTTCAATGCCGTTTGATGAGAAGTTCGTGCTCATTGCATCCCAGATCGACTACATTTACACACGCTATAAACCTGATGAGCATGAAGTGGTGGGAGATACTCCTCGAAATCCTGAAATATACCGTGCCGGCCCTCGTAGTATTTGCTACGGCGTACTACCTGATTCGACAGCATCTACAGTCGCAATTGCGTCTCAGATCCATGGAGCTCAAGCAAGAGACGACCAATCAGACCATCAATCTCAAGATGCAAGCTTATGAGCGTCTATCGCTGTTTTGTGAGCGTATCTCCGTACCTCAGTTGATCTATCGGATTCCAGGAGGTGAGCTCAGCAGCGATCAGTACAAGTCCGCACTCATCATGGCGATACAGCAAGAATACGAGCACAACTTCAGTCAGCAGATCTATGTCAGTGACAAGCTTTGGAAGATTGTGGATATTGCCAAAGAGCAGGTGGTGGAAATCATTGACAAACTCTGTGACTCGGTGCCCGTCTCTAGCCTTGGCTCTAGACGCTCAGCGCAGTTGCTCGATCAATACCAGACGCTTGGCGTGGATCCCACACGCATGGCACTGGAGGCCATCAAAAAAGAAGTAAGTCTATATCTATGAAGATGATCCGTCTGCTCCTCTTGGTCTGTGTACTGTCGGCCTGCCAGACACAGACTTACCTGCAAGACGTAGAGATGCGCACGTCTGAGGTCGATCAGTCACAAGGGTCAGATCCCGAGATCGAGTCGTACATCAGCCCATACCGTGCACAGCTGGAAGAGGAGATGAATGAGGTCATTGGTACAGCGGCCATTTCACTCAATAAAGCCAAGCCGGAGTCGACCCTCGGCAATTGGATGTGTGACGCGATCCTGAGCTATGCTCGCGACAGCATGGGGCTGGAAGCTGCGCTCTGCTTTCAGAATTATGGTGGTCTACGCATATCTGAGATCCGCAAAGGTGATGTCACGAGATCTAAGATCTTTGAGTTGATGCCTTTTGATAATACCTTGCACATCTTGCATCTTGATAGGGCTGTCGCCCAAATGTTCTTTGACCGTATAGCAGCCGATGGAGGATGGCCGGCAAGCGCTGGGCTCTCTATGCGCATCGTGGACGGGAAAGCTAAGGATGTCAGGATCTATGGTGAGGAACTCGAGAGTTTTGACAAAGTCAGTGTCGCCTTGCCAGATTACATCAGCAATGGAGGCGGTGACTGCGATTTTCTGCAGGAAGTCGATAAAGATGAATATCCTGTGCTCATCAGGGACATTCTTTTGGCACAAGCAATGGCCAGTGGAAAAAGAGGTGAAGCAATCACCGCCAAGATCACCAATAGAATCGTGGAGCAATGAAAAGAAGAGAATTTGCCTACAAGTTCACGATGGGCGGACTGGCCCTCACGATGGGGAGATTTTCGGACTCTTACATGGCAGATGATGTCGTGCGCCTCACCATCCTTCATACCAATGATGTGCATAGCAGGATCGATCCATTTCCCATGGATGGAGGTCGCAATGAAGGTCGAGGAGGTGCAGCTCGGAGAGCGGCGATGATCAAGAAGATCAGGGCCAAGGAGCCTCATGTACTGCTACTAGATGCAGGAGACATACTTCAAGGTACGCCCTATTTCAATGTATTCAAAGGTGAGCTTGAATTTGAGCTCATGGATCGTATGGCCTATGACGCGGCCACGATAGGCAATCATGATTTTGATGGAGGTGCCGAGCTACTTGCTCAGAGAATCCAAGAGAGTACGTTCTCTATGCTCAATTGCAATTACCTGCTTGAAGATTCGCCGCTGAAAGGGCTCACACAGCCTCATAAGATTTTTAGCTATGATGGCATCAAGGTCGGCGTCCTAGGTGTAGGGATTGCGCTGAAAGGTCTCGTGCCTGAGAGCTTGACGGCAGGTGCTGTGTATACCGACCCGATCAAAGCTGCCAATGCCGAGGCTGAGTTGCTCAAGCAAGAGCTAGGATGCGATTACGTGATCTGCCTGAGTCATCTAGGATTGTACTACAGAGACGGTACTGTCAGTGATCAAGTGCTTGCCAAAAATTCTAGGAATATTGACTTCATCATAGGCGGTCACACACATTCCTTCATGCGCGATCCAGATGTACATACCAATCTAGATGGTGCCCCTGTGATGATCAATCAAGTGGGCTTTGGTGGACTGCTTTTGGGTAGGATTGACGTCACATTTGAGCGAAGTGGAAAGTCTCAATGCACGAAATGTAGCAATGAGTGGGTCCAAGCATGGAAATCCAAGTATTAGCCCAAAATATATCTGTAAATATAACATTTACAATTAGTTACGAAATCTAAAAATTCCCATTTTTCTTGGGTAAATCAAATGATTTTGGTCAACTTTGTCCTCGCTGAGAGCCACCGACCGACACTTTTTGGGCTCTAGCGGGAATGAACCACTGAATGAGCGAAAATCACATGACATCATGGGATAAGTGTCTTTCTTATATCAAGAAAGAACTGGCACAGAGCCCAATGGCCTATGACACGTGGTTTAAGCCGATCAAGGCCATATCGCTCAAGGACGAAGTCCTTACCATTCAAGTTCCCAATCACTTTTTCTTTCAGTTTCTGGAGGATAACTACATCCACATGCTCAGTCAGGCATTGCAATCTGTCATCGGCAAAAATGCAAGGCTTGAGTATCAGTTTCGATCGGCAGAAGGTATGCCGAGTGTGAAAGATCGACAAGGAGAAAAGATAGACGTCGATAAGATCGAGAATCCATTTATCATACCTGGTATCAAAAGTCAGAAGCCTGATCACCAGCTCAATGCAAAATACAGATTTGACAACTTCGTCGAAGGTGATTGCAATCGACTTGCAAGGACAGCTGGCATGGCAATCGCAGATCGGCCTGGTAAGACAGCATTCAATCCTCTCTTTATTTTTGGTGAAGTAGGGCTCGGTAAGACGCATTTGGCGCAAGCCATAGGAAACGAAGTTGTCACCAAACACAAGAATCTCTCTGTCCTTTATATGAGCACAGAAGAGTTCATGAATGAGACCATCGCCGCCATCCGGAAGAATAGTGTGGACAACATGCTTGACTTCTACAAGGCACTTGACGTGCTGGTGATCGATGACATACAGTTTATGACCGGGAAGGTCAAGCTCCAAGAAATCTTCTTCAATATTTTTAATCGTCTGCATCAGGCCAATAAGCAGATCATCCTCACCAGTGATCGAGCACCTAAGGACCTCAATGGACTCGATGATCGGATGATCAGTAGATTTAAGTGGGGACTGAGTGCTGACCTTGAGCGACCAGATCTGGAGACGCGCATGGCGATCTTCCACAATAAGATGGAGGAGCATGGTGTGACAGCCAGTCCTCAGGTCGTAGAATACATCTGCCACAATCTTACCGAAAATGTCCGAGAGCTCGAAGGTGTGCTGGTGAGTCTCATCGCACAAAGCTCTTTGATGGGTACTGAGATCACACTAGACCTGGCAAAAAGGGTTGTACTCAACTTTATCAAAGAAGTCAAGACCGAGATCACCATCGAGGGCATCCAAGAGACAGTCGGAGATCACTTCAATCTCTCTGTCGACCTCATCAAGGGCAGATCGCGCAAGCGTGAGGTGGTCCTTGCTCGACAGATGGCCATCTATCTGAGTAAGCAGCTCACCAGTAAGGCTTACAAGCAGCTGGGAGATGAATTTGGCCGAGACCACAGCACGATCATCCACTCCTTCAGGACCATACAGGATCTTCTCGATTCTGACCCATCTGTCAAGGCTGCGGTCAGCTCACTAGAGAAGAAGATTAAGATGCAGGTCAACGTCTGAGAATTGCTATCTTGCAGTCATAAGACCGCAAGATGAATAAGCTGCTCTCAACCCTTTCCCTATTTCTTCTTATTGCCTCCGCGCTTCAGGCGCAGTTTGGTTCGCCCAATGACTGCGTAGGTGGCAGTGTCGTATGCACCAGTGAGGACATTGAGTTTAATCCGATTGGAGAGGGCTTCGACGACTTTGAAGGAAGCAACAATGGAAGTGGATGCATCGCTGGTGGTGAGCAAAATAGTGCGTGGTTCTACTTTGAGATTGATATCAATGCTGACCCGGATCAGGAGTTGGGCTTCACCTTGACACCATTTGGCGGAAACGCCGAAGACTATGATTTTGCCCTCTGGGGACCGGATGTGGTCTGTGATAGTCTAGGAGATCCTGTGCGATGCTCCTATGCGGACGATGGCTGTGAATTTTGTCCGCAGACCGGTATGGGGATGGACGAGACGGACGAAAGCGAAGGACCTGGTGGCAATGGATTTGTCTCGACGATCATCGTACAGCCTGGTGAAGGGTACTACTTGATGGTCGACAACTTCAATGGAACAAGTAATGGTTTTAATCTTGAGTGGACAGGTGATGCTGCTGAAGAGGTCGTATGCAATCCTCCGCCATGTTCTGTGACACTAGATGGAGGAGACGATGTCGCGCAGTGCGCGGGCTCAGATCCATTTGACTTAGCTCTAGAGATCATCGGCAATGGTGATCCTTATGACATCTCTTGGGAAGGGACGAATGGTGGAACTGCATTCCTTGATGATCCGACGGCGATCCAACCTACTGTCACGCTACCTGCAGACTTTGATGGAGAGATCATCTATACGGTGACAGTGATCAGCGCGGATGGCGAATGTGAAGAGCAAGCCTCCATCACCGTGACTGTCAATCCCATACCAGATGTCATGATTGAAGACCATGACACTGATCTATGCCCTGCAGACGATCCATTGCAACTGATCGGTACTCCGCCTGGTGGAGTATGGGGTGGTGCTGCGGACGCCTCTGGGCAAGTCGATCCTGAAGGTCTTCCGCCTGGACCAATCGAGGTGAGCTATACATTCACAGATGGTATTGGCTGTTCTGATGATGCCTTGACCACGATTACCATACTTCCTGAGCCTGAGATCATGTTCACCGAGCTCGATCCGCTCTGTAGCATCGGTGATCCTGTAGAGCTTGAGGTCACGCCAAGCGGCGGAGACTGGCTTGATCCTGTGGATGGCTCGACTTTGGACCCAGCCGATCTCGACATCGGTGAAAATATCTTGACCTATACAGTGACCAACCCCGAAGGCTGCACAGCAGATGGAGAGTTGACAGTCACTGTCGAAGAGCCGATCCCATCACAGATCGTAGGGGATGAGTTTCTCTGTACTGATGACCCGATCACCTTCTATGATGGAGTGAATCCTGGAGGTACCTGGAGTGGAGTCGCTGGCCCTGTAGGCGATGTAGATCCACAAGGCCTCGGAGCTGGAAGCTTTGATATCATCTATAGCAGTCCTCCGCTAGACTGCAATATCCCAGATACCCTCACACTGACCATCAATGATCCGCCGTTTGCCGTGGTGGAAGAACAAGTCGTGGTGTGCAATGGTGGAGATATGACGACTGTGGATTTTGATGTCCTCGTAGTTGGCGGCGATGTGGGTGGATTTTGGACAGATCTTGACAATTCTGGCGCATCTGGGACATTTCCGATGCTAGACTTCGATGGGGTAGAGCCTGACGTTTATGATTTTCTTTATACGACCAATTCTGCGCTGCAGGGATGCGACGAAGCCACAGTGATCACCCGTGTGGTCGTAGAAGAGTGCGATTGTCCTAGTCTCTCGGTGATCGATCCAGATTCGATCTGCCATGATCTCGTAGATCTCAATCTGGATGAGCTCAAGATCACGACTGAAGACGGATCCTGGGCAGTGGTGAGTGAACCAGATGGTCTCAACCCGGCAATGCTCTCGGGCGCACTGCTGACGGGTGTCTTATCTGATACAGGACTCTACGTCTTCCGATTTACCTTGAGCAATCCTCAGGCTGACTGTCCAGATAGTGTAGAAATTGATGTCTATCTTTCGGCTACTACGACAGTAGATCTCGCAGATACTCTAGGAGCGTGCAATTCTACAGATGGAGGATCATTTCCTAGCATGCTCAATCTATATGACGCGGTGCTAGACGGTGATGCGACTGGGAGCTGGAGAGATGTAGATGGATCGGGAGCGGTAGGAGATTTTGATGCATTGGACTTTGCAGGTGTAGATCCAGGTGTCTATCGCTTTGCCTATGAGAGCGCTGCCGCGCAAATGCCATGTAGCCAAGTACAAGATACACTCATCGTAGAGGTTTTCAACTGTGAGTGCCCTGATCTCAGTCTCATGACTTTTGATACTGTATGTAGCGATGGTTTTGTGCTAGATCTAGATGGTTTTCTCATGGCAGATAGTGCTGGTACTTGGACGATCACCGATGGGCCGGGTGGGGCCAGTCCGCCATTGATCATAGACTCGGAAATCTCGGGGTCTGATGTAGATGCTGGTCGATATGAATTGACATTTACCATGTTGTCAGAGCCTCCCGCCGGTTGCCCACGTGGGATCATCGGGTTTCTTGAGGTTAATCAAGCACCAGTCTTAGCGCTCGCAGACACGATCGATGTATGCAATGTGGACGGCACTGCTCAGTTTCCTACGAGGATCAATCTATTTGATGCCATCCTATCGGGTGATGATGATGGACAGTGGACAGACTTTGATGGTTCAGGGGCGAGTGGTCTTTTTACGGACTTTAGCTTTGAGGGAGTTGATCCTGGGCTGTACACATTCATATTTGAGACGGATGTGGCGGAAGATCCCTGTGAGGATATCAGCCGGACGATGATCATCAGAGTCAATGACTGTGACTGCCCATCTGTAGCACTCTCGGGTCGGCAGATCAGATGCGTGGATGACGCCGATGTCAATCTCAATCTGCTCAATGTCTCAGGCAATACTGGTACTTGGGAGATCGTCAATGCTCCAGGCGGTGGCGATCCAGCTACGATCTCAGGCACTGACTTTATTGGTACCAATCGCAATCCCGGATTGTACATCTTGCAGTTTCGCCTCGATATGGCCGTGCCAGATGGATGTCCTGATAGCAATCGCACAGAGATCTTGATCGAGGACCCGGCTTTCGCCGAAATCGCAGAGATCGTCCCCATCTGCAATTCGGATGCCAATGGAAATGAGACACGCTTGGCTTTCAATAATCTGATCGAAGCAGGTCCCAATACTGGGATGTGGGAAGATCTGGATGGGTCTGGGGCCAGCGGAGTATTGCCGGTGCTCAACTTTGATGGCGTGCTCCCAGGAGATTATCAGTTTTCTTACACATTGATGTCTGATTTCCCCTGTGATGATTTTGTGGATACACTGATCGTGAGAGTACGAGACTGTGCTTGTCCGCCAATCGATGCCAGTGATCCAGATGATCTTTGCCTGGATATGTTACAAGCGGATCTCAGTGCTTTCATCGGTGCTGGCGAGATGGGTGCTTGGGAAATCGATATTGCTTCTGGCGCTACCGTCGATGCTAGCAATGTGCTTGACCTGAGCACAGCGGTGGCTGGTGAGTACGATATCATCTTCAGATCATCGCGAGATATACCTGATGACTGTCCTGACTCAGTGCTCTATCGCATCACACTCGTCACTGAGGCCAATGCCGGAGTGGAAAGGGGAGATACCTCGATCTGCATGGGCAGTATTGTCAGTCTGGACCTGTCAACTCGCTTGTCCAATGCTGATGCGGGAGGTCGATGGAGCTATCTTGGAACTGAGCAAGAAGTGCGAGACGCACTCAATACCACCACGGGCGAATTGGATCTCTCGGGCTTGGCTGCCATGGAGATGAGCTTCGAATATCTTGTTACTGGAGAATCGCCGTGTCAGGACGCAGTTGCTACAGTCAATGTGGAGTTGCTTGCTTTGCCGGTGGCAGAAGCAGGGGATGATCAGGAAATCAACTGTAGCATGACAGAGGTGCAGTTGGGATCTGTAGGTGATCCCTCACTGCAATATCTATGGACTCTAGATGGCGAGGTCGATCCGGTGGGTGATGAGCCTACACTCACTGCCGATAGGGTGGGCATTTATACACTGCTCGTGACGAATGACGCTGGATGTATGGCTCAAGATCAAGTGACAGTATCTGCCAATGCTGATGTCGTCACGGGTGTGATTCTGGATGTGACCAGTCCACCATGTAGTGGAGAGGCAGCGGGTAGTTTCTCCATCATCGAAGTGACCGGTGGTACGGAGCCGTATGAGTTCTTTTTGGACGACAGTCCTATCGATGCTATGGGAGCTGATATGCTGAGCGCCGGAGAATATACCTTGATGATCAGAGATGCGATCGGATGTGAGCTTGAGGAGACAGTAGAGATCCTCCAGGGCGGTGGAGTTGATATTGATCTAGGGCCGGATCTACAGCTAGCACAGGATGAATCTGTCAATGTCATGCTCGACATCGTGAGTGGCACGGCGGATAGCATCGTCTGGAAGCTCGGGGACAGCATCCTCTGTGAGGGTTGTCTCGATCTCATCAGAATGCCACTGGTCACTGAGCAGATCGTGGTGGAAGCATACGACGCCAATGGCTGTGTAGATCGCGATGATATTACGCTCCTCGTACAGGTGCTCCGCAGAGTATTTATCCCCAATATCTTTTCGCCCAACAGTGATGGAGTTAATGATGTCTGGTTTGTTGATGGAGCCGCAGAGGTAGAGTCTATCGAGAGTGCTCAGGTCTTTGATCGCTGGGGCTCGCTGGTCTATGATGCACAAAATCTGAGGGCAGGAGATCCTTCAGCGGGATGGACGGGTCTCAAGGGTGATCAGCTCTTGCCTGATGGTGTCTATGTGTATCAGGTACTGGTGCGCTTCAGAGATGGGACAGAGGCCTTGTACTCGGGTGATATCACCATGATTCGCTAGCTCAGTGTTGCGTGATTTTATCTGCCAAGGATTGATCAAGATATGTACTCATGCTATATCTTTGCGCTCCGCTGACGCGGAAATGGATCGAGGAGGCTTGATCCTCGCTGACTAAGCAAATATCCACGGTGAGGTGGGTGAGTGGCTTAAACCACCGGTTTGCTAAACCGGCGTGCTTGGAAACAGGTACCGGGGGTTCGAATCCCCCTCTCACCGCAGTAGAAAATGAAGCTCAGGTCGAATAGGCCTGGGCTTTTTTTTGTGGGGGTCACCGAAAGCAAGCACTATTACCCCTTCGGCCTCACGGATGAGAATTACACATATGTGAATCCGGACTACGGGGATGCGC
>JAHDGU010000014.1 GCA_020627535.1 Saprospiraceae bacterium | reverse complement strand
TTCCCTCTGGCTACTATATCGGTAGTTTCATGTACGAGGGGCAAGTGATTGGTGGGGAGAAGTTGTTGAGGTACTAGGGAAGTTGGGAGTTGAGAGTTGATAGGCATCAGCTTGGGGTATGTGAACTAGGGACTAATGTCCGAAGACCGAGGACCGTGAACCGTGGACCGCTCCTTTAGTCTGCTTCTCGTGCGCGTCTCGCGCCGAGTCCCTCAAAGCAAAGCTCAGCTCTGGAGGAAATCTACTCTACAAAGCTGGCGCGGGGACGCGCACAGCAAGCACCATCATGCAAGCCCTCCATTTCAAGGGAGGGTTTAGGAGGGTTCCCTGAGACGAGGACCGTAGATCGATTCTTTAGTCTGCTTTTCGTGCGCGTCTCGCGCCGAGTCCCTCAAAGCAAAGCTCAGCTCTAGAGGAAATCTACTCTACAAAGCTGGCGCGGGGACGCGCCCAGCAAGCACCATCATGTAAGCCCTCCATATCAAGGGAGGGTTTGGGTGGGTTCCCTGAGACGAGAACTGTGAATCGAGGACCGTCTCGAACCGAGTTCCTCAACGCACAGCTCAACTCTGGAGGATACATACTCTACAAAGCTGTCGCGGGGATGCGCGCAGCAAGCACCATCATGCAAGCCCTCCATTTCAAGGGAGGGTTTAGGAGGGTTCCCTGAGACGAGGACCGTAGATCGATTCTTTAGTCTGCTTTTCGTGCGCGTCTCGCGCCGAGTCCCTCAAAGCAAAGCTCAGCTCTAGAGGAAATCTACTCTACAAAGCTGGCGCGGGGACGCGCCCAGCAAGCACCATCATGTAAGCCCTCCATTTCAAGGGAGCGTTTGGGTGGGTTCCCTGAGCCGTGAACCGGTACGGCGCCCAGAATCTTCCGCTACTGCAACACTGGATCCCACACCTTATCTGTAGGTCTCGACTTCGTCAGCGTCTCGAGCAGATTGAAGAGATACTCATCCTCCTCTAGTCCACTGAGTTTTTGCAATGATTCTAGGGTGCTGGCAGTCGCTGGGAAGATGGAGGTGATATCCAGTTTCCAGTCTCTTCCTTCTTGATTGAAGTCAAAGTACATCTCGAGAGGGGTACTACCCATCACGAGCTGACCGCTTGCATGACGTCCATCGAGCTTCACAGCTCCGATGCTATTATTGGCGACTGTGTTCTTTCCGATGAGGCCTTCTTCGATCGCGTAGTTGAGGATTTGGGTTGCGTCACCATTGAGGATGAGATCCTTGGGTGCATTTTGTCTGATGGCGATGACCATCATCTTATCCATCAGTGGTAGACTCTGGACGGTAGCCTTGTCTGCGCTCTGGCTCAATCCTAGTAGATCATTGAAGTACTCGATGGAGTTCTGATCTAGATAAGCGACTGCGTCCTCTGAGCGACCTTCCATGACAGCCTCTTTGTACCCGTCAAAACACTGACGCACAAGCGTCTCTTCCACTTGCGCTGTGAGCACGGTGAAAAACGTCATTACCGATAGAGCGAGTGTGCTGATATACTTCATGATTCCTATTGCTTTGCGATGGAAGAACGACAGAACACCATCGCGGGTTTCAAGTTGATGTCTTAATTTCTTGTCAAGATACGAGAGTCCCGATCTCCTCACCTTGCACGATGCCGACAAGATTGCCCACGGTATTGATGTCAAAGACGATGATGGGCACGTCATTTTCTCGACAGAGAGTAAAGGCTGTCATGTCCATCACATTGATGTCTTGTTTGATGACATTGGCAAAGCTGAGCTTGTCATACTTGGTTGCAGTGGTATCCTTCTCTGGGTCTGCTGTGTAGATTCCATCGACTCGAGTACCCTTCATCAGGATGTCCGCATCAATCTCATTGGCTCGCAGAGCTGCAGTCGTATCCGTGGTGAAGTATGGGCTCCCTGTACCTCCAGAGAAGATGACGACTCTGCCTTTCTCTAGATGTCTGATCGCTCGACGTCGGATATATGGCTCAGCCACTTCTTTCATCTCGATAGCAGAGATGAGTCTGGTATAAACACCGCACTTCTCTAGGGCACCTTGTAGGGCAATCCCATTGATGATCGTAGCGAGCATGCCCATGTAGTCGCCTTGGACTCGCTCGATTCCTGACTCGACAGCCTGCAGACCTCGATAGATATTCCCTCCACCGATAACAACTGCGACTTGTGCACCGAGTTTCACAAGCGACTCGATCTCAATGGCGTAGTGCTGCAACTTCAGCGAGTCAATACCAAAGCCTTGTGGCCCCATCAGTGACTCTCCACTGAGCTTGAGAAGGATTCTCCTATACTTTAAACCCATTTCGTGTATTTGGCATTTTTATGGACAATATTGTCCGTGCTGAGCTCATGATATTCAATCAAAAATGAAGCTCGAGATGCATATGCGTTTCTAAGTTCTTGACTCATTAAAATCACATTCAAACTGGGATATTTCTATATGAATTTAGACTTGATCGGGTATTCGCGCCTAGCGCATTTCTGCTTTACACTCAGTCGCTTGTCCTCCTCGCCATAGCCTGCTATGCCTCGTCCCACAATCACCTGATTCCTTCGCACAAATGCACTATCCATCGAAGCCAAATGCACGAATTGGGTTAGTGACATGGTTCAAATATTAATATTTCCCTATGGCCAAAAAAAAAGCGAATCAAAATTGATCCGCTTTTTGTTTTATCATTTTTGCCTATCCGAGATAGACATGCTTAAAGTCTGTCACAGTAAGACCGCTGCTCACGCTATCAAGATATCCTTGGACATTTTTGCTGCTGTCTTTGACGAAGATCTGGCTAAGAAGTGTATTCTCCTTGAAGAACTTCTGCAACTTGCCCTGAGCAATCTTATCTACAATCTGCTCTGGCTTGCCTTCTTTGATCGCAATCTCTCTACCGATCTCTAGCTCCTTGTCGATCGTCGCTTGATCTACTTGATCTTTATTGAGAGCGATGGGCTTCATCGCTGCAACTTGCATGGCAACATCTTTACCCGCTGCTACCGCATCACTTGATCCTTGATTGAGACCTACGAGTACACCAGCCTTGTTACCCATGTGGATATAGGCTGCTACACCGTCAGCTTCTAGTCTGTGGTAGTCTTGTAGCTCGATTTTCTCTTGAAATGCCGCTACGACCTCTGTGACCTTATCTTGCACTGTTCCTGCTCCGAGTGGTGCAGCTAGCAGGCCATCAAGGTCAGCCGGGAAATGATTGAGGGCAACCTCAGCGATCTCACGCGTATTGGCCACAAACTCTTCATTCTTGGAGACGAAGTCTGTCTCACTGGTCAATTTCACGATGACACCTTTCTTACCATCTTCACTCACTACTGCTAGGATGCATCCTTCATTAGCTTCGCGATCTGCTCTCTTTGCAGAAAGTTTTTCACCTTTCTTACGGAGGATTTCTATCGCTTTGTCAAAATCTCCTCCAGCTTCTGTCAATGCTTTTTTACAATCCATCATACCCACACCTGTGGTATCACGGAGTCTTTTCACGTCTTTGGCAGATATTGCTCCCATTGTGTGTTAGTCTATCTTGTGTGTGTTGTTAAAGATTCTGTTTCTTAGGCATTTTGAGCTGCCTCTTGCTCTTGCTTGTTGCTCTGACGCTCGGAGAGACCTTCTTTGATGCAATCCACCATATAGTTGGCGATGACACCGATAGATCTGCTGTTGTCGTCATTGGCAGGAATCGGGAAGTCCACAAGCTCTGGATTGCTATTGGTATCGACGATAGCGAATGTCTTGACACCGAGCTTTTTGGCTTCAGCCAGAGCAATGTGCTCATGGTGAATGTCCACGATAAACATCGCGCTAGGGATACGATTGAGCTTGGCGATACCGCCGAGGATACGCTCAAGTTTATTTCGCTCTCTTGTCAGTGTCAATCTCTCCTTCTTTGTCACAGAGGTCAAGCTACCATCAGCTAGCATGCGATCGATATTGTCCATCTTCTTCACTGATCTTCTGATCGTGGAGAAGTTGGTCATCATACCTCCGAGCCATCTTTCTGTGACGAATGGCATGCCGACACTGAGAGCTGCTTTGCTCACAGTCTCTCTGGCCTGCTTCTTGGTCGCTACAAAAAGAACTTTCTTACCTGACTTGGCCATGTTTTTCATCGCAAGTCCTGCTCTCTCAAGATGCTTAGCAGTACTGTTGAGATCGATGATGTGGATACCCTTTCGCTCTGTGAAGATGTGTGGCTTCATGTATGGATTCCACTTTCTCTTCATGTGCCCGAAGTGGCAACCAGCTTTGAGTAGATCTTCGTATTTCGGCGTATTCATTGTTACTTTCTTCTTGATCAAAAAATGGATTAACGCTTAGAGAACTGGAAGCTCTTACGTGCCTTAGGTTTACCATACTTCTTACGCTCGACGACTCTGGCGTCACGGTGGAAGTAGCCTTTGGCCTTGAGAGGTGGTCTGTTGTCCTCATCGATCTTGGCGAGTGCTCTAGCGATCGCCATTTTGGCAGCTTCTGCTTGTCCTTTGACACCACCACCAGATAGGTTGATGTAGATGTCATACTTGGAGCTCGCTTCCACAGTTGCCAATGGATCTTCGATGTTGTATCTCAAGTACTCTAGTGGGAAATACTCCTTGTAGTCCTTGCCATTGATGGTGATCTTTCCTTTGCCATCTCTGAAGTAGACTCTGGCGACAGATGCTTTTCTGCGGCCTGTAGCGTTGATCATTTCCATTAGGATATTTTTAGTTGTTCAGGTTTTTGGGCACCATGTGGATGCTCTGTACCTGCGTATACATATAGTTTTTTATAGACCGCACGACCGAGACGATTCTTAGGGAGCATTCCCTTGACCGCGTTCTCGATGATGAAGTGAGGCTTGTAATCCATGATCTGTTCTGCAGTCTTTTCTTTACGACCACCTGGATACCCTGTGTAGTGATCGTAGATTTTCTGCTTCATCTTGTTGCCAGTGAGCTTCACCTTGTCTGCGTTGATCACGATGACATAGTCACCAGTATCGACGTGTGGTGTGTAATCTGGCTTGTGCTTACCACGGAGGACGTCGGCCACTTTGGTACCGAGTCTACCGAGCACTTCACCTTCTGCGTCTACGATGTACCATTTGCGCTGGACATCTTCTTTGCGACGCGACTGTGTTTTGTAGCTGAGTGTATTCACGTTCTTAATTTTTTGACCGCTCGTTCAAAAGCGGGCACAAAAGTAGTTTTTTCGCCTTCAAATTTGGAGGTCTCAGTGACTTTTTTAACACTTACACCTTTGTAAGTGCCTGATTTTCAGTCTGATTTTCGCACTTTTTTCTGAGGCGCTTTCGCGCAAATGGGCTGTATCGGTAGAAAAAATCCGCTTCGGTAGAGTTTATGAATCAATGGAGGGGGCATCTTTTTCTGGTTTCGTGAACGAAGAGGCGGAACCGCTACTGTGTATGAGAAGCTGGCGCGGGACGCGCTCAGCAAGCACTCTTTTTCAACCAGGAACCCCAGTTTGCTTCTCGTGCGCGTCCTCGCGCCGAGCTACTCAAAGCAGGGCTCAACTCAGGATGAAACCAACTCCGCGGAGCTGGCGCGGGGACGCGCGCAGCAAGCAAACAGAAGTAAGCCCTCCATTTCAAGGGAGGGTTTGGGTGGGTCCCATCCGAAGCTGGCGCGGGACGCTCTCAGCAAACATGGTCTTGTCAACCGTAGACCGCGAACCGATACCGGTTCTTATGTGAGTTTCTTGTCTTTTGATTGCTTCTCATGCGCTGCCTGCCTACCTCTGGTAGGTCCCCGCGTCGAGTAAACAACAAGGACCTACAATCCCCTGATCTTGTTCAGCGCGCTACCAGCTCTTACCCAACCGATCTGAGCAGCATTGTAGCTGTGGTTGACCTTGAAGCTGTCGCTAGTGCCGTCAGCATGATCTAGCTTGATCGTGAGCGGCGTATTGGGTGCAAAGGACTCAAAATCTACGATGCTCACATGATCATCTTGTCTCACGAGATCGTAATCCGCAGGATCAACAAATGTCAAAGCGAGCATTCCTTGCTTCTTGAGATTGGTCTCATGTATCCTGGCGAAACTCTTGACGATCACTGCATGCACACCCAGGAATCTAGGCTCCATCGCGGCATGCTCTCTGGATGATCCCTCACCAAGGTTGTCTTCTCCAAAGACTACAGTACCTATACCATTGGCCTGATAGGTCTTCGCAGAGTCTGGCACTCCTACGTACTCATTCTTCACGAAGTTGAGCACAGAGTTGGTCTTTTCATTGAAGAAGTTGACCGCTCCTGTATAGCAGTTCTCAGAGATATTTTCAAGGTGCCCACGATACTTGAGCCATGGTCCAGCCATGGAGATGTGATCTGTGGTACACTTTCCTTTGACCTTGATGAGGATGCGCATATCTGTGACATCATCATTGGTGATGGGCACGAATGGCGTGAGGAGCTGCAGTCGATCCGAATTCGGGTCGACCTTCACCTCGATACTACTGCCGTCTTCGGCTGGCGCATTATATCCTCTATCCACTACATCAAATCCATTTGGCGGAAGCTCATATCCTGTCGGCTCATCTAGCATCACCTCTTCACCCTTGTCATTGATCAAGGTATCAGTAGCTGGATTGAAATCGAGTCTTCCTGCAATTGCAACAGCTGCTACCATCTCAGGCGATGCTACGAAGGCATGTGTATTGGGATTGCCATCAGCACGCTTGGAGAAGTTCCTATTGAATGAGTGAATGATGCTATTCTTTGGTGCATTCATCGGATCATTGTATCTCGCCCACTGGCCGATACATGGTCCACATGCATTGGTAAAGATGGTGGCATCGAGGTCCTCAAAGATCTTGAGGATGCCATCACGCTCTGTGGTATATCGCACTTGCTCACTACCAGGATTGATCCCAAATTCCGCTTTGGTCGTCAGACCTTTATCTACTGCCTGCTTGGCAATCGAGGCTGCTCTGGAGAGATCTTCATAGGATGAGTTGGTACAGGATCCGATGAGTCCCCACTCTACTTCGAGGGGCCAATCGTTTGCAGTCGCTTTCTCGGTCATCTCTGAGCCTGCAGGCGTCGAGAGATCCGGTGTGAATGGACCATTGATCAGCGGCTTGAGCTCGGAGAGATTGATTTCTATCACTTGGTCAAAGTACTTCTCAGGATTGGCATAGCAGTCTGGGTCCGCCGTCAGATGTTCTTTGACCTGCAGTGCTGCATCGGCGACGTCTTCTCTATCAGTGGCTCGCAGATATCGATCCATACTCTCGTCATAGCCAAATGTGGATGTCGTCGCCCCGATCTCTGCACCCATGTTGCAGATTGTACCTTTTCCAGTACAGCTCAGATTCAAGGCTCCTTCTCCGAAGTACTCGAGGATCGCACCTGTCCCACCTTTTACCGTAAGGATATCAGCGACTTTGAGGATCACGTCTTTTGGCGAAGACCAGCCAGACAACTTGCCCGTGAGTTTGACACCGATGAGCTTGGGATTTTTGAGCTCCCAGGGCATACCTGCCATGACGTCTACAGCATCTGCACCACCGACTCCGATGGCTACCATTCCAAGTCCACCTGCATTCACAGTGTGGCTATCCGTACCGATCATCATCCCTCCTGGGAATGCGTAGTTCTCCAAGACGACTTGGTGAATGATCCCGGCGCCAGGCTTCCAAAATCCGATGCCATACTTATCTGAGACTGACTCTAAGAAGTTGAATACCTCATTGCTCGTATTGATCGCGTGCTGCAAGTCTGCATCCGCTCCGATCTTGGCTTGGATCAAGTGATCACAGTGGACCGTACTTGGCACAGCGACCTTGGACTTTCCTGCCATCATAAACTGCAATAGAGCCATCTGCGCTGTGGCATCCTGCATCGCTACCCTATCCGGCGCATAAAACACGTAGTCTTTCCCTCTCTGGTAGTCTTGTAGTGGTGAATCTTCATGCAAGTGTGAATAAAGAATCTTCTCTGCAAGTGTGAGTGGTCGATCGAGCGTCTTTTTGATTTGCTTTATGCTCTCGTCGAGCTTGGCATATCTGTCTCGGATCATCTGAATGTCAAAAGCCATAGGTAGCGTAAATTTTGGATTGCGAAGCTAGTTTTTTCTCTCGATAGACTAACGATTTTGCTGGTCCAATCGTTCGAGCAGGGTGTTGCTCAATTGCACAAATACTGACTCTGTCAAGATCCCGATGAGCTCTTCGTCTTTGACGACTGGCAGGCATCCCATATTATGCTTTCTGATGACCGTCAACGCTTCTTTGACCGTCGTATCAGGATCTATGGTGATCGGATCCTTGATCATCAGGTCTCCCACTGTGGTCATACGCTTATTTCCCATGTGCTTTTTGTCTACGAAGTGACGCAGCAGTACGCTAGAGTCCACGATTCCGACGAGCCTTCCTTTGGTATCTTCGACTGGTGCATAAAACAGATTGTTCCAGTCCATCATACGTGCGACTAGCTCTGGGATTTCATCTTTCTGCACGGTGTAGACATCCGTGATCATGACTTCGCTCACCTGAAGATTGTCCGGTGAGTAGTCAGCGAGATCTCCGAGTTCGGGTAGCTCCCACTTATGCACAGGTTTGTCACTGATTTGCTTCTCAGCGAGAACACTTGTGAGTACGACGCGTGCCTCATCACCGGAGGTCTTGGCCTTGAGGTGAGTGTAGGATCTGAGCATCCATCTCGCACCAGTTTGATGATTTTCGAGGCGCTCTTGCACTACGCCTAGATACTTATCAATGTCGTCTTGATTGACGCCGTGTGATTGGAGTCCTTTGCGGGCTACAGGTAGGAGCTCCTTGAGACAGAGGTCGACGGCTCGGATCTTCTTTTCACCAAACCAGTTGAGCTCGGTATCAATGCCAAATCTTGCCGCTTTGATGAAATTATCTCTTGCATCGTCAAAGCTCATGTGATCGCGGATGTCATCGATCTCATTCTTCATCCCACACATGGCTCCAAGCCAAAATGCCGCATTGGCAATCTCGTCAGTCACTGTAGGACCAGATGAGAACACCCGATTTTCGATCCGAAGGTGAGGCTTGCCATTGGGGCTGATACCGTAGCATGGTCGATTCCATCTATAGATTGTGGAGTTGTGCACTTGGAGCGCGCGGAGCTTGGGCACTTCATTTCTCTTGATGAGCTTGAGGGAGTCTTCCTCGACGTCCGCACTGAGAAGTACTCTAAATCTCGCAATATCCTCTCTGTAGATCTCAAGGATACTGCTATCTAGCCAGCGATTCCCAAAAGAAACTCTTGGGCTGCGCTCTCGCAGGTGATTTTGTGCTCCACGTGTATCTAGCGCCTGCTGAAACATGGCGATCCGAGACTCATGCCATAGTCGTCGTCCAAAAACGATCGGGCTATTGGCCGCTGCAGCCATGATCGGGCCACAGAGCGCTTGAGAGATATTGTACATTTTGACAAAGTCATGTTGAGACACTTGAAGATGTACCTGAAAGCTCGTGTTCACTGCTTCCAAGAGCGGACTATCGTGCCTCAGCCTCAGTTCATCAATACCCACTAGCTTCAGTTCATAGTCACTCCCAATGAGCTGTTCATTGATCGCTTCCATGAGGGCGCGATAGCGCTTCTTCGGTGTGAGATTATCAAGATGGAGATGATCTTTGCGCAAGGTGGGCAAGATCCCGGTGAGGATGATCTGGATCCCAAGCTCTGAGGCGTACTTCTGTATGGTATTGAGCTTGTAGGAGGTCTCTTCGGCCAACTTACTAAAACAGTTGGCCTTGAGCTCATGTGGCTCGAGATTAATCTCAAGATTGAACTTGGCCAGCTCTGTCTCTAGCCACGGATAGTCTTTCATCACTTCGATCACATCCATCGCACGTAGAGAAGGCTTGAAGGTCTTCTTGTCTACAATGACCATCTCTTGTTCTGCTCCGATGCGGGTGATATCATTGTCAAACCAGTCATTGTCGAGCATATACTCGAGCGAACTGACGTCCTTGAGTAGTTGCTGTACAAATTGCTGGCGCTGGCGCTTGCCCGATACTTTGGTGACTCGTTGTTCTCCCATGATGTGGTTTTTCGATTGATTTGGTCTGACTAAAAATAGTCAATCATCACATTGCATGACAGATATCATGCCAGTGCCCCGAGATCGTCGGAAAAAACTAGCGAGACCAATAGATACTTATGACTTGTCATCATACGTTTGCCTCCTATGCGCTTAGCTTTCCTTCTTGCAAGCCTCCTCGTAGTATTTGGCTCCTGCACGGACGACAATCCGGTGCTCTTCACGTTTCCCGTAGAGGAGAGATTCATACTGCCCGCTGGACTCAACATTTTTACACGTCATGTCTTCATAGAGCGCGATGTGATCGGGCGCTATCAGGAGGCCTTGTCATCCAGTCAATTCAGCGATGCTGATGTCATCGAGATCCAGCCCGGTCGAGCCCGTTTAGTTGGTGTACGTGGAGATGAGTTTTTCGGCAATATCGATGAAGTCATCATTTCTGTCATCGATCGCAACAATCCTGATAGCAAGCGCGAGATATTTTTCCGAGAGGATGTAAGACTCAATGAGGAGGGCACTCTTGATCTATTTGGCTCCTTGAGCGAGGTAAAGGACTGGGTGTCTGGTGAGAGATTTGATCTAGAGATCGTGTTCATTTTTCGCCAGGTGACCTCTGTGACTCAGGAGCTTTTGATCGATCTTGAATTTGTCGCTAAGGGCGACTAGGCTTCTTAGTCCCAAAGTGCTTGACAAAAACCAATTCTTTTTCCTTGAGATCCCTGTGCTCCAGTCTCCCGACACCTTTCTTGGTGATCCCCATGATCGATATGCGGTCCATGGTCTCCCAAGACATCTTGACGCGCTCCAGTTGGTCGATTGCCAACTGGGAGTAGTCACCTTTTCCTTTCACCATTAGCTCAGTATAGGGAGCTGTCTCGGCTGGTAGGCTTGACCAGGAGATATAGGATGTATCTTGGTTGAGTGCGTCAAGATCAGCCTGTGTCACTTCTGATATGAGCTTGACGACCATGACATTGTGTAGGCCTTCTTTGAGGTCTGAGGCTTTCGCTAAAATGTCTTTGTCATTGGTCAGAAATACCAGGCCTCGTAGCGGTGTAGCCAATGTCAATGCTGTCTTGAGCTGCTCACGTCTGTGCTGCAAAAGCTGAAAGACATTTCTGCCACGACCTCTTCTACTGCAACTGTATCCATGAGATTTATTGAGAAGGATGTATGCAGGCCTGTTTTTGAGCGAAAGCTCGCGCCCTTTCATCGAGACCTTGTCCTTGGGCTCTAGCACTATGGCCGGATTGGTACAGGTCTTGCCATTGAGTTCGATCTGGCCGGATCGAATGATATCTACGACCTCACGACGGGTACCGAGCCCCAGCTGAGCAAGAAACTTATTGAGCCTCATCTAGAAGGGGACATTGTCGTCAAAGTCATCGTTCATCTTTGACTGACGTGTGATCATGATGCCCGGATTGTAGGGAGAGCTGATATCATTGCCCAATACGGACTCATCCATATCTACAAACTTGGTAAACTGACTGAGGAACTTGAGATTGACTGTACCGAGCGGACCATTTCTGTGCTTGGAGATGATGACTTCTGTGTAGCCTTGTTCTTCTTCTGTCTCTCCGTCTTGCGCTTCGTAGTACTCTGGTCGATAGAGAAAGGTCACGATGTCCGCATCCTGCTCTATCGCTCCTGATTCCCTGAGGTCAGAGAGCATCGGGCGCTTGTTGGCAGATCGTGTCTCGACTGCACGTGATAGCTGTGAGAGTGCAATCACAGGTACATCAAGTTCTTTTGCCATGGCCTTGAGTGCTCTTGAGATGGAGGATATCTCTTGTTCTCTGGTTCCATTTTTGCGTTGAGAGCCAGTCATCAGCTGGAGATAATCTATGATGACGAGCTGTATATCTTCTTGCATCTTGAGACGCCGACACTTACTGCGCAGTTCATTGACTGATATACTCGGCGTATCATCGACGAAGATGGGCATCTCTGTGAGTGCCTCTACACCATGTTGGAGCTTGGGCCACTCATATTCCTCTATGTCTGCTTTCCTGAGCTTGCCCAGTGGTATCTCTGACTGCATAGAGAGGATACGCTGTACGAGCTGTGAGTTTGACATCTCGAGTGAGAAAAAAGCGATTGGAATTTTTTTCGCCGCAGCATTGCGTGCCAGTCCAAGCGTGAAGGATGTCTTTCCCATACCAGGACGGGCGGCGATGATGATGAGATCAGACTTTTGCCATCCGTGGGTGAACTTGTCTAGATCTCTGAAGCCCGTAGTGACACCAACGACATCCTCTTGATTCTCAGCAAGCTGCGACACTTCCTTGAGCAACTTAGCGGCGATGAAGCCAGCTTCTTGAGGACCTTTTCTAAGGTTGTCTTGGCTGATATCATAGATAAGCTTCTCGGCATCACTGAGGATCTCAAAGACATCTTTGCTGTCCTCAAAGGCATCATTGATCGTATTGCTCGAGCCCGAAATGAGCTCTCTAAGGATGTACTTCTGCTGTATGATCCTTGCGCAGTACTCTGCATTGGCACTAGAGGTGACCTTGTTGCTGAGCTGTGCGAGATAGGCGATGCCTCCAGCTTCTTCGAGGAGATTTTTTTTGCGGAGCATATCCTTGACCGTGAGGAGGTCAACAGGATTATTGGTCTCATACAGCTCCTGCGCTGCGTCAAAGATGATGCCGTGTGCTTTTTTGTAAAAGCTACCTGAGTGGAGTGTTTCATTGACTTTGGACAGTCCGTCTTTGTCGATGAGGATGGCTCCGATGACAGCTTCTTCCATCTCTATGGCTTGTGGCTGTACCTTTCCATAGGAGAGAGCGCTGAGGTCAGCGTCTTGTTTGGCGCGTAGCAAATTGTTGCTGACGGCCTTCATGGAATTGCCATTATCTGCCATAGTGATTTGTAGTATTCTAAGGGAAAATCAAAGGTAGTATTATCACAAACACTTATTTGTTTTCTCGCTATATATAGAAAGCTCTAATGTGTGGAAAACATTCCCATGGATGTGGAAAAACTGTGGAAATCTTGTGGATAAGCCGGCGCGAGAATGTGGACAAATAAAAAAGCCCCCAACCACAGTGGTCGGAGGCTTTTGCGTAGGAATGTTGAAAAATTCTTAAAAAAGGGCTACTTCCCGTCCTTCTTCATGTTGTTGTACTTTTCTTTCACTTTCTCGACGGTCTCTTCTTGTGCCTCGATGACTCGCACTGCCTCTTCTTGGTTTGCCTCATTATTGATGATGTCTTGTTCAGCTTTGGCAATGGTCGCCTTGGCTTTTTCAATGGCGTCATGTAGCTTGTCATTTTCTTTTTTGAGCTTATCAAGATCTGAGACATTCTTAGCAAGGACTTTTTCTTGCTCTTCCACTTCTAGACCTGCTCTGTCTTTTCTGACGGTGTAGTCAAATTCTCTGAGCAGCTCTTCCAGACCTGCGTACGCCTCTGGGTGCTCCTCTGAACTGAGATATCCCTCAGCACCAAATTCTACCCACACGACCAGTTGGCTCGTAGTACTAAGGGGTGAGACTTTACTGTAGAGATTGAAACCTTCAGTACCCTTGATGTCAGAAACTCGGATGTTCTCGACGACCCACTCATTAGACTTTTTGACCTTCTTGAGCTTTCCATAGGTCTTGATGAAGTCCTTCCACTCTTTCTCTACAAACTTGGCATCGCCATCACGGATCTCTGCGACGATAGCGTTTTGTGAGCCATAGGCCATAGCCATGGTATTTTCACTGATGTTTTGTCCAAAAACCATTTGCGCGACAGCACTAAAAAGGACAAGGCTAAGCAACTTTTTCATAGTATAGTATCTTCAATATTTTTGGATAGTATGTGTGATTGGTCCCGTGTTGAGACGTCTTTGTCTGAAATAGGGGTACAAAATAGAGCTTTGTTTATACAATTGTTAACATCTAATATCAAGAATCCACCAAGGCGTGAACATCTATGGCAATACTTCAACTCAATAATGTCGTCAAGGAATACAAGGACAAGCGCGCTGTAGACAGTGTCAGCTTCTCTATACCCGAAGGCAAGATCTTTGGGCTCCTCGGCCCGAATGGTGCTGGAAAAACCAGTATCATCCGTATGATTACCAATATCACAAGGCCTGACGCTGGCAGCATCCTATTTCGTGGAGAGGAACTGCGGCGCGAGCATATAGAGCAGATCGGGTATCTCCCGGAAGAAAGAGGTCTGTACAAGAAGATGAAAGTCGGTGAGCAACTTTTGTACCTTGCTCGGATCAAAGGGATGAACAAGCAGGAGGCTCGATCCGCACTCAAGGCAGAAGCAGAGAAGTTTGAGATTGAAAGCTGGTGGGACAAAAAAATTGAAGAGCTATCCAAAGGGATGCAGCAAAAAATCCAATTCATTGCTACGACCATACACAATCCTAGGCTCTTGATCCTTGATGAGCCATTCACAGGGCTCGATCCGATCAATACAAATCTCATCAAATCAGAAATCCGCAAGAAGGTGGATAATGGCTGCACAGTGATATTCTCGACTCACCGGATGGAGCAGGTAGAAGAAGTCTGTGAAAATATCGTCCTGATCAACCAAGGTCAAAACATTCTAGAAGGCTCAGTGGAGCGCGTCAAAGAAGACAACAAAGAACATAAGTATGAAGTCAGGTCGCGTGAGGCCTTGCGCGTAAGTCTGGACCAAGATATCATCAAGACGGAGCCAACGGATGACGGAGCAATCGTTTACACTAGAGCCGATCTAAGCCCTGACAAGGCTCTGAGAATCCTACTCGATCAAGGCAATGCCATCAGTTCATTTCAAGAAGTGCTCCCGTCTCTAGACGAGATCTTCATCAAGACTGTCCAACAAAAGCAAGAAGCATGAATCTAGATAAAGTCAAACTGATCACCTCACGTGAGTACTGGACTCGCGTCAAGAAGAAAACCTTCCTCATCTCGACGATACTTACACCACTATCCATCGTGGCAATCGCCGCGCTGAGCGGATACATGAGTAGTGGAGCCGTCAGCAAAGCCGTCAATGTCATCGTCAAGGATGAATCCAATCTTGTCAGAGATCGCATCAGATCTAGCAAGAGCATGAGTTTTGAGTTTTCGCAAGCGCCGGTGAGCGAACTCTCTACTATGGTTGAGGACGGCCGCTATGACTATGCAGTGATCATACCTGAGGTCGAGGACAGCACGGTCGTCAATGAGTATGAAACCACGATTATAGGCCTAGACAAGCCAGGATTTGGTGCATTGGAGAGGCTACAGGGCCGACTTGAAAAGGCTACAAAGAAGTACAATATCATACAAAGTGGCTACACCGAAGCCGAGCTGGACAAGCTTGAAGCCAAGGTAAAATTTGATATCGAAGTGCTCAAGGAAGGCGAAGGGGAGGATGTATCCAATGCCTCCATCGCCATCGGGTCGGCTGTAGGTGGCATCATGGGATTTATCATGTATATCGTCTTGCTGGTCTATGGATCATTTGTGATGCGCTCAGTGATGGAGGAGAAGATCAATCGTATTGTAGAAGTTGTCATCTCATCTGTCAAGCCATTTGAGCTGATGTTGGGTAAGATCCTCGGCGTGGGGCTCGTAGGGCTCACCCAGATATTTGTCTGGATCGTTTTGATCGGAATCGGTATGATGATATTGACCGCTGTATTCGGGGTGAGCTCCGTAGATCCTAGTCAGATGGCAACAGCCATGGATATGGTCGAGGAGGTGCAAACCCAGTCCGATGACGGATTCAGTATTTCCAAGTTTCTGACCGATATCAAAGAGATCAATTGGCCTCTCATCACCATATGCTTCGCGATCTTCTTCTTCGGTGGCTTTTTTATCTACGCCTCCCTCTTTGCGGCAGTAGGATCTGCTATCGGTGATGACATGACTGAGGGTCAGAGTTTGACCTTCCCTATCATGATACCCATCATCGCGAGTATCATCATGTTGATGCCCATGATCAATGAGCCCAACGGCCCATTGGCAATCTTTGGGTCAATATTTCCACTGACTTCGCCGCTATTGATGCCTGCTAGAGCGGCATTTGATCCTCCAATCTGGCAAGTGATCATTTCGATTGCTCTCCTGATCGCTAGCTGCATTTTCTTTGTGTGGCTATCCGGTAAGATCTACAGAGCAGGCATTTTACTCTATGGTAAGAAGCTGTCCTTCAAGAATCTGTTTCAGATCATCAAGAACTGATCAGACATCAAAGTTGACCTTGACGGTATCGGTGAGCGCCTTGCACTGGCATGTCAGGACGTAGCCCTCTTGGATTTCTTGTTCGTCCAGAGCTAGACAGACATCCATATGGACCTTTCCGTCCTCAAGCTTGGCGATACAGGTGCTACAAGCTCCGCTCGTGCAAGAGTAAGGAGGCTCATAGCCAGCATCGAGAAGTGACTCCAGGAGATATTTTCCTGGCTTAAAGACGGTTTCGATCTGTTCCTTGTCCAGCGTCACGATCAGCTTCGCACTCTCAACAATCTCAGTAGATTCGCCCGCCTTGGCAGCACCATCCGCTGTGAAATACTCGCGATGAATCTGCTCGGTATCATAGCCACGAGACTTAAGATGCAAGACAGAATTGTCAATCATCTTGCCTGGGCCACAAAGAAAAAACTCGATCTCCTTACTGTAATCCCCATGATCAAGAAGTACTTCATTGATCTTGTCTTGATCGATCCGACCCGTCATGCCCTTCCAGAGAGATTCTTTGGCTCCAAGCATTCCGCTAAATCCCTTCTTTTTGATCCTTGTAGGCTTGGATATGGTATGGTAGACAAAGAGCTGCCCTTCGTAGTCCCGCTCGAGCTGCTCGAGCTCCTCACCGAAGATGATCTGCTTCTCATTACGACTGCCATAGAGAAGGACTACGCGGCTTTTGGGTTCCTGATCCAGGATCTGCCGCATGATCGACATCAACGGCGTAATCCCGCTCCCTGCTCCCAGCAAAACATAGGTCTTCTTATCAGCCGGCTTCGCCTCATGTATGAATCTTCCGTCTGGTCCTAGCAGATCAAGCTCATCTCCCGCTTTGAGCTCCTTGCACAGATAAGGTGACATTTTGCCGCCAGGCACCTCCTTGACAGATATGCGAAAAAACGCATCGTGCGGAGCGCTGGACATACTATACGAGCGCCTGGTTCCATCACGGTCTATGGTGATGTACTGGCCCGCTTTGTAGCCACCCCAGTGACCCATGATCTGATCTTTGTCAAAGTGTATAGAGACGGTATCGTCTGTCTCACTGACCACTTTTGCTATCTTTATTGCGCACAGTTCGCTTGACATGCTTGCTTTAGTTTTTTCAACAAACTGAAAACAAATATCTCGCTTATGTTCAGAGACTTAAAGTATTTGTTGGCTTACACTACTCCAGTATTTGCTTGGCTGGGATTCGAGTTTGGTGGTATTTATTCTTTTGGGGCGGCCTATTGGGCATTTATTTTGATCCCTCTGCTAGAGCTTATGGTCCCGGCTTCCGCCAAAAATGAGAGTGATAACTTCTACGCGAACCGGAAGTATGGCTGGTTTTTTGACCTACTACTTTATAGCAATGTTGTCATCGTGTACTATCTCTTGTGGATCTATTTGGTTAAGGTTTCTGGCCCATTGACTACGCTGGAGCAGGTCGGTATGACCTTCAACATAGGAACTATCCTTGGATCCTTGGGAATAAATGTGGCCCATGAACTCGGACATCGTGACAACAAATATGAGCACGTCATGGCGTGGTCTCTTCTTCTACCCAGCAGCTATCTTCATTTCTTTATAGAGCACAATCGTGGCCATCATAAGCACATAGGCACACATCGTGATCCGTCTACTGCAAGGAAAGGTGAATCTATCTATGCCTTTTGGCTCCGGTCACTGACTCAGACCTATCGACATGCCTGGCAACTGGAATACCAACGGCTAGGAGGATTCAAACCCTTGCAAAATATGATGGTCTACTTCACAGTAGCTCAGATCCTATATTTCTGTGTCATATTGTGGCTATTCTCTTGGCAGGTGATGCTTTTTGCCATGGTCGCTGCTTTGATCGGTGCCGTGCTCCTGGAGTGTGTGAACTACATCGAGCACTATGGCCTTCTCCGAAAGAAAATCTCTGACAAGAGATACGAAGCAGTACAAGCGCAGCACTCATGGAACAGTAATCATGAGATCGGTCGGATCGTTCTGTATGAGCTCGTACGACACAGTGATCATCACATGAAGTCGCAGCGCAAGTATCAGAATCTGCGGAGTATGGACAACAGCCCACAGCTTCCGTCTGGCTATCCTGGTATGATCTTATTGGCTCTCTTGCCATTCTTGTGGTATCGAGTCATGGACAAACGAGTAATTTCGCTGCCGCAAAACGGCTAGCTCTCCGATGACTCCAACGAAGCTCTCAATTGTCATTCCGGCCTACAATGAAGGCCCGACCATACATCTCATCCTCAACAAGGTGCTCGATGTCAATCTACCAGCAGGCATCAAAAAGGAGCTAGTACTGGTCAATGATTGCTCTACTGATGATACAGAGCAGGCCATCCAAAGCTTCATCGCAGACCATCAAGAACATGATATCAAGTACTATGCCCATGATGTCAATAAGGGAAAGGGAGCTGCACTTCACACTGGTATCAATGAATCAACAGGTGATCTCATCATCATCCAAGATGCAGATCTCGAGTATGATCCAGAAGAGTACAAGATACTGCTACAGCCGATCCTAGATGGACAGGCTGATATTGTATATGGATCGAGATTTATGGGTGGCAAACCACATAGAATTTTATTCTTCTGGCACAGCATTGGCAACAAGTTTTTGACCTTCTTGAGCAATGCATTTACCAATCTCAACCTTACCGATATGGAGACCTGCTACAAGCTATTTAAAGCTGAGCATGTCAAATCTTTGAGATTGAAGGAAAACAGATTTGGCTTTGAACCAGAGGTGACAGCCAAGATCTCTCGTATCCCCAAGATCCGCATCTACGAAGTCGGTATCAGCTACTATGGCCGCTCCTATGAGGACGGCAAAAAGATAGGCTGGCGCGATGGATTCAGAGCGATCTATTGTATTTTGAAGTACAATGTATTTTCTCGGAAATAGATCCCTTCTTGTTCTCTTTGCACTTTTGATGCTGGCTTGCGCCAAAAAGCCATCCGATAATGATCCTAGTCATTCTAGGCCTGTCGTTTCTCAAACCAGGACTTCAGCCTTTGATGGCATCACTCAATCCTTGGTGGAAATGTTGTTGTCTGCAGAGCCGATTTCAGACAGTACATACTTCAGACAATGGCACACAGGGGAAGAGCTCAAGGATTCGCTCCTAGCCAATGCTACACCTTCAGAGATTTTCTTTCACTTGGAGTTTGGCTTGATCGACCTCGATGATGCCGAATTGAGAAATAAGAACAGAGATGGCCTTTCGTGCACAGATCGGTTATTCAATCTTATTCTCGAATTGGAACCAGACAAGCAAAAGATACTTGTTGAGAAATATGACTCTTTGGCAAATGCTGCACTGAGATCACGCAGCGATGAAAATCAATGTCAAGACACAAGTCATGTGGGTAAATATGCGCAAACCATATTGACATACCAGCTTGCCAGATACTATGTGGCTAGAGGAGATTTTGACAAAGCCCAAGCCTATATCGATGTAGCTCAAGGTCTTGCTCCGCCCAACGCAAAAAACTCCTCCATCCAATGGACTCATCAACAATTACAAGGGGGAATCTTGGAGAATTCTGGCCAGGACGAAGCAGCGCTCAAGGTGTATCTAGGACTGCTTGATAGCTTTGAAGATCATCCACGACTCGCTCAAAAAGCCCTTGAGCTTGCTCTCCAGAAAAGTGCCATCACCGGTGATGAACAGCTTACACTGGACCTGCTTGAGCGTATGCCCATATCTGATCTCAATAAGAAAGCACAATGCATACTTTATCATGACCTAGGTCACAATTTTAAGGCCTTGAATCAGCTCGATCTTGCCTTAGAGTACTTTGAAAAAGGATATGAAATCGCCCGAGATCTACAGGAACATTTGGTGATGGCAAGCATCAAGAGCGGTATTGCATCAACCCACAGCAAGCTTGGTGAATATCATATTACCTCCATAGATCTTCTAGCATGCCTTGACCATTTGAAACCAGAGGTGAGTATCAAGTCTATGGCAGATGTAGACTCCTCACAGTTTGGTGGGCTTATATTCACTGATATCTGGGCCAGATATGGAGAAAACTTCACTGAGCTCTATCGGAAGTCTCAGGACTTCACTCATCTTGAAAATGCCATTGTTGCATTTGATATGATCGAAAAAGCCATAGAGTACAACTCACGGCACAGGAGAAGCTCCCAAGCCAGCCGGATGAAATACTACAACGCGTATCTCTCTATGGGTATCGATGCATTACTCGAAGAATGCGGAGAATCACCGAGTTGGGATCAGATCGCTAAGATCTATCGATACATGGAAACTGCCAAGGGAAACCAGCTTATCAGCCTCAAGCAGACCAAACGCTGTCAAGAGATCACAGGAGAAGTGAAGCTGTGCCAAGAACAACAGCGTCTGCGTCAAAAACTGGACTATCTAGAATCTCAGCCAATACCCACCAATGACAATCTTAAAGAGATCGAGGAGCTCAATCAAAAAATCTCCTCAGTGGCAGATGAAATCCAAAAAGTAAATCCTGACTACTACAAGAAGACCTACAGTCACTCTAGCTTGAGTCTCGAAGAGCTGCAGTCTCTTGCCGAACTCACCTCATCAAGCATCATACAGTATCACTGGAGGAAAGACATCTTCTCTGGAAACACAGTCTTTGTCGTCGTATGTGCCTCTGCAGATACACTCATCATGAGAGAACTTGATGCCGAGGGATTAAAGGATGACATCTCACTCCTTGATAGTCTCATCTCCTCATCTGACCCTGGTACGCCTGAGCTATGCCGCTCCCTCTATGAGCGCCTCATCCAGCCTGTGGCTCATGTCTTTGACTCAGACATGCTTATCATCATCCCCAACGATAGGCTATTTGGGCTATCATATGATGTCTTGAGAGACTCCAATGACCAAATGTTGATCGAAAACTACGCCATCAGCTACAGCTACAGCGCCAAATCTCTGCAAGACCAATACATCGAGCAGTATGAAGATGCTATCTCCTATCTTGGAGTGACCTACGACGATGAAATTGAAGATGCCCTTCCTATGGCCTCAAAAGAGGTGCAGAGTACCATGACCAAACTACGGGGTCATCCCAGAAAAGTGCTCAGCGGCTCACAAGCCAACAAGTCCAATTTCTTGAAGCAACTCCAAAGACACAATTGGATACATCTGGCGGCCCACAGCAGTGTGGAGCGAAAAGATGCGCAACTATGGCTATCAAGTGACAGCAGCGATATCCTGACGACAAAAGAGATCGGAGGTCTAGACCTAGAGGGGAAAAGGTTTGTCCTGAGCAGCTGTCAGAGCGCTCAGGGACTGACAGCATCATCCGTGGGAATATACAGCTTGGCCAATACTTTTCGTGCCAGAGGTGCTAGAAGTACAGTAGCTAATTTCTGGGATCAACCAGATATCTCAGGCGCTAAGATCATCCCTAGCTACTTTGCTTATCTGAGCCAAGGAGAAGGGAGCGCAAGAGCTCTGCAAAAAGCCAAACTAGATCACTTGCAACAAGAAAAAGATCCCCTCCTGCTCCAACCAAAGTACTGGGCTGGATTTCAGTGTATATCGGCAGACTGATAAAATAGCAATAGATAAAGACCCACAATCGCAAGTGCCAGGCCAGCGATCCTTTGTACAATCGTCAATATCTTGAAGGGTATTTTGGTCCTGAGCCAGTCAGACAGCAAGACCTTCATACTATCTGTGAGCACGATGGTGAAAAATATTGATAGAAGATAAACCCATGCCTGCCGCTCGTTCAAGCCTCTTCCTAGAATCTGACTGGAACATACCGTCAGCCAAAAAGCAAAAGTGAAAGGATTAATGGTATTGACGATGAAGCCTTTGGCAAAGTACTTCCCATGGTCGGTGATGGTGCTGATATGGATCTTTTGACGGAAGTCCTCATACCTACGGATCGCAATATAGCCACCCACTAAGAGGAAGATTGCTCCACCAAGATACTGAAGCCAAGACTCTAGTGAAAATCCTCCAAGCCTCTGACTCAACGAAACCATTCCATAATATGATGCAGTGAGAATGATGATATCGCTAACCCATATCCCAGCGGTGACCTCAAATCCAGCCACTTTGCCACCCTGAAAACATGACTGAATCAGTGTGATGACAATAGGTCCCACTAGGACTGCTAAGAGCAAGCCAAAGCCCAGCCCCTCCAAGATCAACTGAAAATCGGTCATTACCACAAATTTGGGGACAAATGACTCAGTCAACAAACCGATCTGGCACAACTGTCATACAGAGCGTAAGACTAATTTTGCAGCCAAAGCAAGAGCGAGGATGAGCGAAATCACAATTACATTTCCTGATGGTCGGCAGAAAGCTTATGCCATCAACAGTACGGCGATGGATATCGCAATGGACATCAGTGAAGGCCTGGCAAGAAATGTCTTGGCAGCGAAGGTGAATGGTGAGGTATGGGATGCCACTAGACCTATCACACAAGATGCAGAGCTCGCGCTCTTGACATGGAGAGATAAGGAAGGTCAATCGACATTTTGGCATAGTAGTGCGCATCTTTTGGCGGAAGCCCTTGAAGCACTCTACCCTGGTGTGAAATTTGGTATTGGGCCATCTATAGATCGAGGGTTTTACTACGATGTAGATACCGGAGATAGAAGCCTCAGCACTGAGGATCTCCCCAAGATCGAACAAAAAATGCTCGAGCTAGCTAGAAATAAATCTGTCTATGAGCGCCGCGAAGTAACCAAGGCAGATGCTATCGCCTACTTTGAAGAAAAAGGAGATGAATACAAACTCGAACTGCTCGATGGCCTGGATGATGGCTCTATTACCTTTTACCAGCAAGGTGACTTTGTAGATCTCTGTCGCGGGCCACATATCCCAAATACGGGTCCGATCAAAGCTGTCAAACTGCTCAATGTAGCAGGAGCTTACTGGCGAGGAGACGAGACACGTGCGCAGATGACACGTATCTACGGCGTCAGCTTTCCTAAGAAAAAAGAACTCGATGAGCATCTGGCCCTGCTCGAAGAGGCCAAAAAAAGAGATCATAGAAAACTAGGAGCTGAACTGGAGCTCTTCATGTTCTCAGAGAAAGTAGGTGCCGGTCTACCGATCTGGCTGCCAAAAGGTACGGCCATAAGACAGCGTCTCGAGGACTTCATGAAAGCTGAGCAGCTTAAGCGTGGTTACACACCTGTCATCACACCTCATATTGGCAAAAAAGATCTGTACGTGACATCGGGTCACTATGAAAAATATGGCGAGGACAGTTTTCAACCGATCACTACCCCACGAGAAGGCGAGGAGTTTTACCTCAAGCCCATGAACTGTCCACATCACTGTGAGATCTATGGACATCGCCCGAAGTCCTACAAGGATTTGCCCATTCGTATTGCTGAATTTGGAACAGTGTATCGATATGAGCAGAGTGGTGAGCTTCATGGTCTCACCCGCGTGCGAGGATTCACCCAAGACGATGCCCATATTTTTTGTACGCCAGATCAAGTGAAGGGTGAATTTCTCGATGTGCTAGATTTGACTATGCATGTGGTGAAGAAATTGGGCTTTGAAAATTTCACAGCTCAGATTTCCTTGCGCGATCCAAAAAACAAAGAAAAATATATCGGTAGCGACGAAGATTGGGAAAAAGCCGAAGCGGCTATCATTGAAGCCACTCAAGAAGTTGGCCTTGAAACTGTCACCGAACTAGGTGAAGCGGCATTTTACGGACCCAAGCTTGACTTCATGATTCAAGATGCTCTCGGCCGTAGCTGGCAACTTGGTACGATCCAAGTTGACTACAACCTTCCCAAGAGATTTGAGCTCGAATATATTGGTGCTGACAATGAAGCTCATCGACCCGTGATGATTCACCGCGCGCCCTTTGGCTCCATGGAGAGATTTATCGGTGTACTCATTGAGCACTGTGCCGGAAAATTTCCTCTATGGCTCACGCCCGAGCAGTATAGCATCCTGACGATATCTGATAAGTACCTTGACTATGCCAAGGAATTGAAGACGGAACTTGATTCACTAGGATTGAGAGGAATACTGGATCAGCGGGCCGAAAAAATTGGAAGAAAAATTCGAGATGCAGAGGTGAAGAAAATCCCGTTTATGTTGATCGTAGGAGAGGAAGAGGCTTCCGCCCAAAAAGTCTCCGTGAGAAGACAAGGCGAAGGGGACAAGGGCAGTATGACAGCCGAAGAATTTGCCAAGATGGTGGAAGAGATGAGTTAGGATACAGCTGATCCCTACTCATCCATGGTGACATTTCTGATCCTAAAATCCGGAATCTTCGCAAGAACAATTGATCAGGCGTTACTGTTCTTCGCTAGCTAGACGTCAACGACGTAGATCATATTGGATCTCATGAAGAAATCTATCATAGCGATCTGTATTACTATCATTGCTTACTGTTTTGCCTGTTCTCCTGAACAACTGCACAGCATAGATCCTGAGTTTGATCCATACGTTGATTTGTTTTTCACGGAGGCTCAAAAGAGAGGGTTCAACATCTCTAGGGATGATTTTACATTCAGCATTGCTTTTGGAAATGGTTTTCGTTCGGGTGTATGCTACACCCGTGAAAATAGAATCGTCATCAACAAAAACTATTGGCACACACTCTCAGAACTGACCAAACAGTATCTCATATTTCACGAAATGGGACACTGTATCCTAGAAAGACCTCATGACAATCAAGTATTGGCCAATGGTGAATGCAAAAGCTTGATGAAAGGTGATGAAGAAAATGAATGTCGTTTCAATATCGATAATTTCAATATATGGCGAGAATACTATCTTGACGAACTTTTTGAAGAAAGCACAGCTCTACCGCCTTGGTATATTAATACCCTAGTCATACGTGAAGCTGAGACACTTTACGAGACAGTAGATACTCTCTCGCGACGAATTTTTCTCATACCAGATAATCTTGACCCTGAAGCCGATGTACTTCTAGAGGCAAATTTCAAAAGTTGGAATAAAACGCACAGGGCAACACTGAGAATCGATGATATAAAAATTGTATGCTCCAATAATGCCATCTCCATCCTTACCATCACAGATGATCTTCGCTACTTAAAACAGAATCTCTTTATTCAAGATGACACAAAAATTAGTCTCATCAGAAAAGATGGTCTTTATTACTATCTACTAGATGATCAAATTTTTCATATCGAGGACCAGCTTGATATCCCATGGAAAGATATTCGAATGGAGCTCGTGACAGGGATATCCACCACTGTTTCTCCGGCCATACTATCTATGAAGCTTAGTTTGATAGACTAGATCATTGATATCCTTGAGAAGCAAAGAGTAGTTCGGCTCAAAATAATATCTCCTCCAAATATCCGGATCCATTTCTTATATGTTCACCCTAAATCCCTTGGATTTCATAAGAGATAAATTGTGCTGAAGAGGGCCAATCGTCTGAACCCCGAACGCTAGAAAAAATTCTCTACATCCGAAGGATATAACTCATGATATTTTGCCTCTTCAAGAAATTTATTATTGTTAAAATAAAATGCCACTATCCTCCACTCATCTGACAATTCTAGAAATAAATCTTCGTGAAGTTTGTCCATGGCCTTGACCAGTCGCTTGAGCCTTCGTACAAAGTACTCATAGATGCGTCCGATGGCATATGCATCAAGCCTATAATTCTGCATGTCATCTTCATACATGTCATCAATCATTTTCATGACACGGTTGATGACCATAAGATTAAGATAGATATCTCCAAATTTATCTTTCGTCACTTGCGCATGCCAGGTGATCTTGGAACTCATGCCGCGGATATGACTTAGCCACCAACTCAGAGCGATATCACGCGTCTGCAAATCAGATAAAATCTCATCAAAGCTTTCTTCGAGCTCTTCACGTCTAAGCTCCTGAGTCTCTTCATTTTCAATATACTCGTAGCGGATCTGATCTACGAGCTTCGCATCCTTTCTGACCAGCCTCAATAAGAGTTGATTCTTCTTTTTTTCTGGTAGCGCTTTGATCGTGGCTTTCATCTCATCATCAAGGACCACACTTTTGGATCTTCTCATGACTCTTCCTCAAAAAATAACATATAGTATTTCCTCCCAGTATCATCCACACCGCGACGAATCATACTGCGATCTCCGTGAACGTAAACATGAAAGTTGCGATCCAATTTGATCACGGATCGAAAATATTTGTTCTGCTTTTTTACTGCCTCTGGCCGTATCGAAAATCCTTCAGATTCTTCGTAGCCCATATCGTCCATATAATCAGATTGATAAGTCTTAAACTGATCTGCAAGTTCGTCTGATTCAAATACGTTGACCGCATACTGGTCTCGATCAAATCTATCGGTACTCTGGAGATAATTCTGTGATCTCGACATGATATGAGCCTCATCTGTCTTATCCATCTCATACGTCGGCTTGAGGTGATTGTGGACAAAATATCTAGTGGCTTCTATGACACCTTCGGTCTGATAGTAGTCATCGACGAGTCTTTTGACCCGTAGAAAATCATCCATCCAAAACTTGGCATCTCCATGCTTGGCTGTGCGATCTAGCGCAAATACACGGTATCCATCCTCAGCCGAATGATCTAGTATCAGACATGCTTTGTCTATCTGCTTGGGATCAAATCCATACAGGAGTTGGACCCTTGCATTGCTTCCTTGCCGATCGACCTGCATCAGATGTTTTTGGGTCTCCAGCTTAAAGATTGCCAAAGCATCGATCAACTCGTCATCAACCAATACATCAGTGATCCGTGCTACGATGAGCTCCCCCGACTTGATCATCGGATGGTTGCTCTGTCTAGTGAGGAACTCCGCTATGTCCTGACTCGTCTGCATGAACATCCCTGATTCATGCAAGATCGTCTTGGACATCTCGTGCAACTCATGTCCTTGATATCGATCGTCAAATTGCCACTGCTCTGGTCGATCACACATCCCAAAAAACATGCTAAGCAGAGCAGACTCGATTTGCTGATCTGGAAGATCAATCAGAGACTGATTGAGTATCGTTTTTTCCTCCTTTGATGGATTGCCGACGAAGTGCACCGTCATCTCAGCAATGCGAGCATTGTGGTATAGTATATTCATCTACAGTCTGGGCTTTCGCCAAAATTAGATGCTCAGAGATAAATCACCCTCGTGCAATCCAAGAAGTCCTTGTATCCTAAGGAAACTCTCAGATAGATTTGCCGTCAAATGAAGTTCTTCGTCTAGGATCGGATGTCTGAATCGGATCTCTTGAGCGTGAAGAAGCATCGAGCGATAGTCAAAATATTTGATCATCAGTCGATTTTGCTCACTGCATCCATGCTTGCGATCCCCGATGACCGGATGATTCAACTTATTGAGATGTCTACGGATCTGATGATAGCGACCTGTAATGGGCCTGGCAGCGATGAGCGAATATCTCGACTGCTCATGCCTTGTCGTAGGGATGTCTCTAACAGATCGACGGATGCATGCAAAGACTGTACGAGCATCCTTGAGATGACCCTGATCATCAACCAGATCTCTGCTGTGATCTAGTAGATCTGGAAAGTGCCCCCTGACAATAGCCAGGTACTTCTTGTGTAGTTGACCCTTCTGAAACATGTCTTGAATCCGTCTTGCAAAGTCCTTTGTGAGACCACAGATCAAGATGCCTGATGTCTTCCGATCTAGACGATGTACAGTGTAGATCTTGGCACTCAATTGCTCTTTGAGGCGCGTCACTACAAAATCAGATTCACCTCCAGCCATCTTGGACGGATGGATCATAAGGCCCGATGGCTTATTGACGGCTACCATATGCTCGTCGTGATAGATGATTTCAAGCGGATCTATCATCTCTCGAAAATCCTCAAATTTGCCACTTGTCAGTGCTAGTTTCCATTATTATGCCTTGCAAAGATGCAGCCTTGTACCTCGCTGCGTGCTTGGACTCCATTGTGGGCCAATCATTGCTTGACTGGGAACTGATCGTCGTAGATGATCACTCCCAAGACAAGAGCTATGACCTCTTGCTAGCCTATGCCAAAAAAGATCCAAGAATCAAGCCTACCCACTCAGATGGACACGGAATCATCGATGCACTGCGAAAGGGGTATCGCCTGAGTACTGGCTCGCTGATCACACGCATGGATGCCGATGACATCATGCCCAGCAAAAAGCTTGAGATTCTTTCTCGCACGTTGCTAGCTCATGGCTCAGGACATGTCTCCACTGGATGTGTCAACTACTTCTCAGAGGAGAAGCAAATCGGTCCGGGCTATCAGAGATATGCACGCTGGTTGAATGAGCTTACAAGAGCCGGCGCAAACTTCTCAGATATCTACCGCGAGTGCGTGATACCTTCTCCGTGCTGGATGCTATCTAGAGAAGACTTTGATCTCATTGGTGGTTTTGAGCATGATCGCTATCCAGAGGACTATGACCTTGTATTCCGCATGGCGCAAGCTGATATGACTGCAATCCCTCAATCCGAGATCCTTCACCACTGGCGTGACCATGAGGAACGCGCTTCCCGCAATGACCCCAACTATCTTGACAATCGATTTATCGAAATCAAGTGCCACTACTTCCTCCATTGGACGCGTGACGCTTCCAGACGGCTCGTGCTCTGGGGTACAGGTGATAAGGGAAAGGCTGTCGCCAAAATGCTCATTGCCGCTAAAGAGAAGTTCTCATGGCTCTGCAACAATGAGAAGAAAATCGGTCAGGACATTTATGGTGTAAAAGTTATGGATTCGGGACAAGCTCCCTACTTTTTTGCGGAAGCACAGACCATCATCGCTGTCTCCAATCCAGAGGCTCAGATGCGCATCGAGGTGCAGCTCAAAAAGTCTCAGCTACGACTTGGACGAGACTATCACTTTTTTTGTTGATGTCTAGGAGACGGATACCTCAAGGTGCTTTTTGGCGAAAGCCTCTAGATGTGCGAAAAAGTCCTGAAGATCTTGATGCGAATTACCACTATTGATCGTAACCAATCTCACGAAAGTATCCTCACGAAAACTGCCAAAGCCGACCATGATCTCGCTTTGCTCGTAAAGACTATTGCACAGCAGCTCAGCAGGAATATCCTTGTAGTTGAAGCATACGGAGACCGTGTCATCGTGAGAATAGAGTGTGTAGTCAGGATGATCGCGGACGTACTCTCGAGCCTTAGCGGCCAGGTCAAACTGATGATCCACCATCTCCTCTAGACCACTCGTCCCGATCGACTTCCACAGACACCAAAACTTGAGGGCGTCATTTCTCCTCCCGCATTGGAGAGAAATCTTGCCAGGATTCATATCATCATCATGGGTCTGATAGAGATAGCTAGCGTCACTAGAAAAGCTGTGGTACAAATGCTTCTTATCCTTGACAATAATGAGCGAGCAAGACAGTGGCGTGCGGAGCATCTTATGTGCATTGAGCGTGAAGCTATCGGCACGCTCAGCTCCTGAGATGAGATGTCTATACCTCTTGCTCAGGAGTGCGCTACCGCAGTAGGCGCCGTCGACATGCATCCAGATCTCATGCGCTTGACAGATGTCGGCAATCTCCTCAAATGGATCAAAAGCACCGAGCACTGTCGTCCCCGCAGTCGCATTGACCAACATAGGCGTGAGGCCTGCAGCAATGTCATTCTGGATCTGTGTTTTCAATTTCTTGGTGTCCATACGGCCCTTTGCATTGGTCGCAATGGCCCTTACCTGTGCTCGACCGATACCTGCAAAAGCGGCATTTTTCTGTATCGAGTAATGTGAAGCTTGGGATGTGTAGACTATGCCTCTCGTCGACATCCCCTCTTCGACCGCGTCAGGAAACTTTGCATCTCGTGCCATGAGCATGCCCATGAGATTTGTCATACTGCCGCCTGGTGCGAGTGTACCCAGTGAGTCCTCGCCCCATCCTAGCATCGATGCAATCTTCTCGGTCAGCTCTTTTTCGATCTGAATCTGAGGCCCACCAGCCTTGTAGGTGTACATGCTATTGTTGAGGACGACTGCCAGGAGATCTCCCAGCATGGCCTTGCCGTGTCGCCCACCAAATAACTGATTGAAAAACATCTTAGATGCCGTCTTGGGCGTGTAGTGGATGAGTCTCTTGAGCTCATCAACCAGCTCTTGATCCAAGCTTGGCTCATCAGGCAAGTGGAGATCAAGCTTGGTGGAGAGATCTGAGATCTCCAGATATTCTGCCACAGGCTGCTCCTCTTCGATGCGTAGAAGTTCTTCAGTAAGATCTACGAAGAGGCGCAGGTCACTATGGATTGTGTTTTGGTTCCAGCTGCTCATGGTGATAGTATCAACTCTCTTTGGTGGCGCAAAGTTGCTTGCTTCTCGTAGAAGATGTGTCAGTAGGAGGACTATGGTGAGAGAAGTAAGGGTTTGGAGACTTGCGTCTAAATGTTCTGCTTCAACCCAATTCGTGCATTAGGCTCCCTTGATCAAGCACCCTCTGAGTGAAGGACTTAGTTCAATCGACCAGGTCATGACGAAAATCGTCATGCACGAATTGGGTTCAAACAAGAAGACCCGACTGCAAGCAGTCAGGTCTTCTTTGTGGTACCTCCCAGATTCGAACTGGGGACACATGGATTTTCAGTCCATTGCTCTACCAACTGAGCTAAGGTACCCCTTAAAACGGTCGGCAAAAATAGACTCTTTTTGGAAATATCCTCTTTCCCTCACCGCTATTTTTACGCTATGAACTTCTCTAGACTCTTGATGGCGCCATTCTTCATCATCCTTGGCGTCGTCGCATATCTCGTATTGCTCCAAGATCAAAAAGCTCTGAGTGGGTGGCTCATAGCGCCGGTGCTCATACTCACTGTACTCTTTATCTTTCAGCATCAGATCAATCTGTGGTGGTGGCGTAGAAATCCTCCAGCACTTGACCCCGAGATCCAAGGACTCCTGTACAGCTCACTTCCAGTGCTCAAGTCGCTCACACCAGAGCACAAAGACCTGTTTGATCGCAGACTGAGTATCTACCTACAGAGTTCAGACTTCATCGATCCAGGCATCAGCAATGTACCGACGGATATCCACGCGGCTATCCTCGCCCCAGCCGTACTCCTATCGCTCAAGGATCCGGACCAAGAGTGGTACGAAAACTACCAGCGCATCGTCTTGTACAAACATCCGTTTTTGACACCAAGAGAAGACAGGGTACACACGGCCGAAATCGACATCGAGGATGGCACCCTGATCATATCCAATGAGCAACTCATTCCAGGCATTCTTCAACCTAGACATCAGATGCACCTCAGCGCTTACCTCTACGCACAGGCCTATCTAGACCGCTTCCCTGAGATCAAGCTTGATGGTGAAGTGGATCAGTCAAAGATGACGCTACATGAGAAGGTGCTTGGGATCGAGCCAGATTCTATGGCAGTCAGACTGCTCGAGAAAATCATACAAGCAGATCGCTGGGAGGAGCTTCAACTAGTGTAGGATCATCAGCTTGCCAGCAAAATATCGCTGCTCCCCTGAGTAGACAAATAGTAGATATTGACCATTTGAAAGTTGAGAGATGTCAATGTTTTCCTCACCGTCACTCAGCGCAAGCACTAGACAAGGTATCCCAAGCATGTCTGATATGATGAGGATATCTCCCGAACTTACGCCTGAGACTTCTAGATTGTGAGAGCTAGGGTTGGGTCCGTAGCGAAAGTCCTTGAGATACAGATTTGTGATAGATGTTGTCCAATCGCAGGATTCAAAGACTCTAAGCTCATACCACGTCAAAGGACTAAAGTCTATGGTAACATCACCATTGGTAAAGCAATGCAGATCTAAGAAATTCTCAAATTCCCCTTGTAATGGAGAAAGCAGACCGCTAGTACTTCCGATACCTAGAACTACGTAACTAGGGCCCAAGTGCGTCCAAAAGTGCATTTCTACTCCGGTCAAAACCGTGTCTGTCAAAGTGATGTCGACTTCAGAATCGACATACGCTGTGCCCGAACAATGATCAAAATCTGTTCTTCTCGTAAAATCGTATAATAGGAATTCGCTTTCGCTTTCGCAGGGATGCAAATTGCTCCAGTCTACAGAATCAGTATCAAAGAAAGCTCTCATATACACTAAGCTATCAGAGCTTTCCGTCCTGAGTCCAGCGATCAACTCATAGTCTGAAGAACCCCAAAGACTGCGCGCGTATCTCAACCACAATTTTGAGTACAACGTGTCATTTACAATAGTATCTCCCTCTACTAAGAATTCCCAGAGATTCGGAAATGCCATGTCATTGCTAGTTTGGCGATAGGTATCAGTACATAACCAATAATTCCCTTGATCGATGATGGACTGTGAAGACAAAACCGAGGAGATCGAGAGAAAGACTATCAGGGGAGCATGTTTCATATCTACAAGATAGGCCCTAATTCAGCAGTATGCAAGCCTAGTACCCCAGATACTTCGCCAGCAATCGATGAAAATGATGCACTCCTGATTCCCTTTTGGGTGAAAACCTGCCGGTCTTATAGTATCGCGACTTGAGTCCTCGATGCACATTCTCCACCACGAACTCGTCTTCGCGCTCCACCTTGTCCGAAGCAGCTTCTACCCCATCAGCAAAACGCTCTTCTTCATAGACATAGGTGATGAATGAGACGCGTGTCCGATTGAGCCCAAGAGGCTTGACCACATTGACCTGCAATCCCCAAGGGTAGAAATTGAACATCATATTGGGCCATAGCCAGAAATAATAAGCCAATATGCGCTTTCCATGGTCTTCGTGATCCATAGGAAGCTCAAAGCAATCTCCTGAGTCGCTTGAGTAACCAATCTGCAGGGTCATGTGCTCATACTCATGCGTCGAATAGCTACCATAATCAAGCTGTGCATTGAGATCATGGTGCACAAATGGGATGTGAAATCCCTCGAGATAATTGTCACAGTAAAGCGCCCAGTGAGCGTGGACCAGAAAGTCTTTACTGCTTGCTGGATTGTGTCGGAAATCTGAGATAGGTAGAAAACCCACCTTGCGATCCATGATCTCTAGCATAGCCCTCAGATCGAAACCATCCTGGAGATTCACGAACTGGTGCCCATGCCAATCCATCAAGTCAAACTGTGGAAGATGATCACAGGCTCGTGGAAAATCCTGTGCTTCCTCAAACTCTGGCATGTGCTCCATCTTGCCTTCAAGCCCAAATCTCCGACCGTGATATCCGCAAACTATGCGTCGCGACTTGCCTGGATGATGAATCATGATATTGCCGCGATGGGTGCACACATTGCTTATGCAACGGACACCTGCATCTGTCTGGCTCAAAAGAATCGGCTCGTCCAGAAAATGCTCCAGAAGATATAGTGGATACAGATTGATCCCTGACTGCCAGATCTCATCCGTACCGATCCACTGCCAACTCGGCACGAAGACCTTGTCTTTGGAGCGATTGAATATCTCCAGATCTTGATAAAAGTCAGATGGCAAGGTCTCTGCCTGTCGAATGTCTCCGTGTATCACAATTTGAAGATACAAGAATGAGAGATTCAAAGTTGTATATCCGCACAAGTATGTGCTCCTGATAATTTCAGAAAAAAATAACAGCCCCTCACAAGACTTTGCTAATTAAAATAAAAACCGAAGGATTCACAAAGAACTGGAATCTAATACAAAACACGAGGGATCTTCCGACTGCCTAGTATTTCTATCATCATTGCAAAACTCAGAAGTATAGATCGAATTCTACCTCATTCATTTGATTCATTGAGCCGACCGGCCGGCGGCATGAGAAACATCATTTGTGTGAATCGAAATCACGGAGCTTGTCATAACCGACGACATGACTTCAATTATTAACATCAATACTTCAATACCATGAAAAAGCGAATTTTCAGCCCTTTGTTTTTTTGGTCTTTTTGTGTATTTCTTTTTTTCTCTTGTTCAGAAGACCCTGACATCAATGAAGAAGAAATTGATATCGCTGATCCAAGTAATGTGGCCTCTCTGACCAGTGACATACTCAAAGACTGGACAGATCTCATGCTCGATCTGGAGCAGTATACCTATGGTATGCGACCCAATGGATCTGCTCGAGCCTTGGCTTATATCAATCTTGCTGTCTACGAGGTCCTTGTACCAGGTATGGAAAGCCATGCATCCATGGACGAACAGCTCAGAGGGCTCAGTATGGACGACTCAGAATTTTCCAGTGCCACGAACTTCGAAATTGCCCTAAACACTGCCTATGCTGAAGTTCTTGAGCACTTCTTATCAGGCCTAGAATCCACCAGACTTGCAAGCATAGAAAGTTTTGAGCAGCAAAAGTTGGCCGACCTCGGTGTCAATCAATCAGAAGCTGTGCTGCAAGCAAGTCAAAATTGGGGAAGCTATGTCGCCCAGCGAATTATCAGCTACAGCAATTCAGATGACGACGCACTAGAACAACTTGCCAATCCACAGCCACGTTCCTATGAACCGCCAATAGGAGATGGATTCTGGACTTATTCTGCCGATCCCGAAAGAGCATTGTTTCCGTATTGGGAAAGTGTCAGAACTTTTGCTGTAGACATTGATGAGACAAGCACAGTAGAACCAATAGACTATAGTGAAAATCCAGGGTCTGAGTACTTCTTACAGATGCAAGAAGTATACGAAGTAAATAATCGAGCGCGCGAAGAACAAGGCGAAGAACTATGGATAGCAGAATTTTGGAGTGATGATGTGGAAGGCTTGATGATCAGCCCACCAGCCCGTCAATTTGCCATAGCCAATCAACTGATCGAACAATACAGTATGAATCTTGATGAAGCTGCAGAACTCTATCTCCGGCTTGGATTTTCGCTCAATGATGCAGCAGTTGCAACCTGGCACTATAAATATGAGCATATGGTGATGAGACCAAATGTTTTTATTCATGAATTTATTGACCCTGAATTTCAGACCAATTTATTTCGACTCGTATTTTGGCCCAATCCATCATTTCCTGGGTATCCGTCAGGACACTCATGTTTTGCCTCGGCAGCGGCAGGCATCTTCATAGATGCTTTTGGTGATGCAACAGATTTCACTGATCGCACACATCAAGGTCGCACAGAATTTCTAGGAGAGCCAAGAAGGTTTTCAACTTTCAGCGATATGGCCGAAGAAAATGCCTTTTCCCGTATCCCTCTTGGCGTACATATCAGGATGGACTGCGAAGAAGGACTCAGACTCGGATACGAAATTGCCGAGGGCGTATTACAGATGGATTTATCCGAGAATTAAACATAGAAGGTAGAGTGTCTTTATTTACAAGTAGGGTTGGCCCAAGAGGTCAACCCCTACTATCTACCTCTATTGGCTTAAGGAATATTGAGCCCCAAAGAGGATATTGTACATGTTATCAGCGTCATCTAAGAAAAACGCCGCTGACGAGAGTGTGAGATCTAGTTGATCCGTGATAGCATACAATAGCTTCGCCTCTAAGAAGCCACCAAGATTGGAGACCTCAAGCTCAGTGAAGTCTCTCCTCGTGATGACGATTGCATCGCCAGTATTTTCATATTCTTGGTAGTTCATGTACTCATGCGTACGCTGATTCCAAAATGGACCTATGTACATGTCGAGAGATAACTTGTCAGACTTGTAAACTCGGTATCCTACACCCAGGCCTAGATTAAGGGTCTGCATCTCTGCTGGAGCATCAAAATCATCAAAAAATATATCTCCAGACTGGACAAATCGATCCTCGAAGTAAGTAGTCTCGCCGCTGAAGATCAAACCATGAAAGCGTAGCATCCACCGATCGCTCAACTCGTATCCTACACCCAGGCCTAGATTGAAGCCTCCTATCGCCTGAGAGATATTGTAACTGCTACGGCCTTCACCACCACCGGCTAAGAAGAAGATCTCTGAGACCTGATCAGCTTCAGTACTATACCATGATGGACCGGCAGAAACACTGACATTGATCTGTCCTCTGAGTGAAATCACGAACGAAAAAAGACCTAGTAAAAAAAATATACGCTTCATTTCCAGCCAAGAATTTAATGGTTCAATAAGGTTTCTTACATCCTAGATTCCTTATTTCAATAAAGCGCTGCCAGTTTTGTTCGAGCCTATTCTTTCTCAGCCTCTGGAATTTCCGCGTCGGAATCTTCCTTGGCCTGCTTAGTTGCTTTTTTAGGTTCTTTTGCCTTCTTGGCCACTGGCTTTTCTGTGCCAAAAGTAAACTCAGACTTCTCGGCTCCTACATAGATGGTCTGACCAGCTTTCACGTCCCCTGCAAGCAATTTTCGACTGAGCGGATCAATGACTTTCTGCTGGATGACACGCTTGAGCGGTCTTGCGCCAAACTGCGGATCATATCCTAGTTCAGCAAGAAGATCCATAGACGCCTCAGTAAACTCGATGCTCACTTCCTGTCTAGCAAGTTGCTTTTTGAGCTTGCGGAGTTGAAAGCCAGCGATGATCTTGATCTCTTCCTTGGTCAATGGCAGGAACATGATTTTCTCATCGATCCGATTGAGAAATTCTGGTCTCAAGTTTTCTTTAAGCACGTCAAAAACTTCTTCCTTGGTCGTATCGATGATGTCTTTGCGATGATTCTCTCCAACCTCAGCCAGATCTTCGAAATTCTCCAAGATGGTTTCCGCCCCCATATTGGATGTCATGATGATGATCGTATTCTTGAAGTTGGCCTCTCGGCCTTTGTTGTCGGTGAGCCTGCCATCATCTAGTACTTGCAGCAGGACATTGAAGGTGTCTGGATGAGCCTTCTCTATCTCGTCTAAGAGCACGATACTATATGGTCTTCGTCGCACGGCCTCTGTGAGCTGTCCACCTTCATCATAGCCCACATATCCTGGAGGAGCTCCTACAAGACGCGAGACAGTGTGCTTCTCTTGGTACTCGCTCATATCTATGCGCGTGATCGCGTTCTCATCATTGAAGAGCACTTCTGCCAATGCTTTTGCTAGCTCAGTCTTACCGACACCTGTCGGCCCTAGGAAAATAAACGATCCGATAGGACGCTTTTCGTCAGAAAGTCCTGCGCGGCTTCGACGAACGGCGTCGCAGACTGCTGTCACAGCTTCATGCTGCCCGACGAGCCTCTGAGCGATCTGGTCTTCCAGTTTGAGTAGCTTGTCCTTTTCGCTCTGGAGCATCTTCTGGACTGGTATTCCAGTCCACTTGGCGACGACGTCTGCGATATCTTGTTCGGTCACCGACTCTTTGGTAAATCTCTTGGCTTCCGGCAATTTAGTCAGCTGCTCCTCAATCTCAGCATGCTCTTTCTCGAGATCTTGGATCTTCCCGTAGCGAAGCTTTGCGACTTTCTCGAAGTCACTCTCGCGCTCTGCTACATCGGCCTCGTGCTCCAACTTCTCAATTTCTTCATTGATGGCTGATGCACGATCTATGATGGCTTTCTCTGCCTCCCATTTACCTCGCAGTTCATCACGCTTCTTTTTGGCGGCAGCCAGCTCCTCACCGATCTTTTTTTCCTCTTTCTTATTTCCTTCTCGCTTGACAGCCTCTTTCTCGATTTCTAGTTGCTTGACCTTGCGCTCTAGATCATCTATATCGGCTGGGATACTATCAAGCTCCAGCCTCAATTTGGCGGCAGCTTCATCGATGAGGTCTATGGCCTTGTCAGGCAAATAGCGATCAGTGATATAGCGGTTACTCAACTCTGCAGCAGCTACGAGTGCCTCATCAAGGATCTCGACCTTGTGATAGACCTCGTACTTGTCTTGGATTCCACGCAAGATTGACACGGTATCACCGATACTGGGCTCATCGATGTAGACTGTCTGGAAGCGTCGGACAAGCGCCTTGTCATTTTCAAAATACTTCTGGTACTCGTCATGCGTGGTAGCACCCATGGTCCTGAGCTCACCTCTAGCGAGTGCTGGCTTGAGGATATTGGCTGCATCCATAGCGCCATCACCACCACCGGCTCCGATAAGGGTATGTATCTCATCGACAAATAGGACTACCTGACCATCAGAGGCATTGACTTCTTTGATGACTGCCTTGAGACGCTCCTCAAATTCACCCTTGAACTTCGCACCTGCAATCAGTCCTGCAATGTCTAGCGAGTAAATTTTCTTGGACTTGAGATTCTCCGGGACATCTCCTTTGACGATTCGCCAAGCGATACCTTCGACGATGGCTGTCTTTCCGACACCGGCTTCACCGACAAGGATGGGATTATTTTTCTTGCGACGACTGAGGATGTGTAGTATTCTCCGGATCTCTTCGTCTCGCCCGACGATCGGATCGAGCTTTCCGCTCTCTGCGCGCTCGTTGAGATTGATGCCAAACTTATTGAGCGCACCATAATTGCTATCCGAACTCGGATCAGTGACCTTACGTCCTTTCCGCATCTCCAGCATCGCATCTACATAAGACTTCTCAGAGATCTTGTTTTTCTTAAGGATGTCAGATCCTTTGTCTTGACCTTGGAGTATACCAAGGATCATCAGCTCGAGTGAGATATACTCATCTCCATATTCTAGGAGTTGCCTCTTGGCTCTTGCGAGGGCTTTGTTGCTACTATCTGTGAGATACTGTTTCTCAGCACCTTGCACTTTGGGGTACTTCTTTACCGCGGTGTCGAGATCATCTTTTAGTGTATCCACATTGGCACCGGCTTTCGCCAAAAGGCGCTCTCCTATGGTCTCGTCTGTTTCTAGGATTGCCTTAAGAAGATGTGTAGTATCTACGCCCTGTTGGCTCATCTTTCCACAGAGCTGTTGCGCTTTGAGGATGGCCTCTTGGGCCATGATGGTAAAGTTGTCGTACGTCATGTCTCAGTATTGCAGGAGCTAATTTACGAATCCAAGAGACCCAACTCATCGATGAGTTCGACAATCTCTTTGGTTTCTGGGACGAGGACCGTGTGGAATCCAAGTTTCGCTGCTGCATCAAGATTTTCTTGACTGTCGTCAAAAAAGAGGGTTTCTTTTGCTTTGATCCCTGCTCGCTGGCAGACAATACTGTATGCCTCTGGATGTGGTTTGCTGGCTCTGATCTCGTGACTAAGGAATATCTCCTCAAATAGCCCATAAAATGCTGGGAACTTCAAGTGTTTCATCAAGTACTTATCCACCCACTCGATATGCAGTTCATTGGTATTGCTGAACACATAGAGATTGAAGTTCTCTGTGAGCTTGTCGAGCACATCGATGCGATTATACTTGATTCCTACGAGGATGCTATTCCAAGTATTGATCACGTCTAGTGCCTGTCGATCTCTGGGTGCCTGTCTGAGCATGTGATTGATGAAGAGGGATGTGCTGATATCTCCACGTTCGTACTCTAGCATTTTTTGCTTGATGATGGGGTCGACATCATCTTCAGACTTGACGTCAAAAAACTCAAGCAGACGTGCTTTCCAGAGGGCTTTGTCAAGATCAATGAGCACATTGCCCAGATCGAAAAGTAGATTTTTAATTTTTACTTGTCTCACGATGCTATTAGGACTTAAAGGATATGGAAAAGCAACAGATTCTACTAGCAAAATTGCGCCTCTCTGGAGAATCAATCGATGCCCTAGGGAGATAATATCTGCTGATTGGCATATTCAAGCTTCGTATCTCGAGATATATCAATACTTTTAAATGTATAAGTATATGATTATGACTAAACTACACCCACTTCGCCAAATTTTCATAGTAATCCTTTCCATCATGTGTATCACGCTCAATGCTAGGCACATAGTAGGAGGTGAGGTGTACTACGAGTGTCTTGGACCAGGTAGCATCGAAGGGACTCAAAACTATCAGATCACGATGACGATCTACAGAGATTGTGCGGGTGGTGGTGCATTTTTTGATAATCCTGCCCAGGTCGGTCTGTACCAAGAACTCGGCACAGACCAATGGGAATCTATTGATGTCTTCAATGTTTTTTTAGAGTTCCAAGACACCATCGACATCATGGAAGATGACTGTCTCGACATACCACCAGGTCTGTGCGTGGAACTAGGGAGATATAGCTGGACAGTAGAAAACCTGCCGATGACAAGTACCAGATATCAACTTGCTTATCAACGGTGCTGTCGCAATAATACAATTGTCAATATCGTAGACCCACAGGCAGCTGGTGCTGGATATACAGCCATTATAGAAATGAATGCATACGACAGATGCTTCAGCTCTGGTGTGTTCAATGAGTTTCCACCAGTTGTCATCTGTGCAGGCACACCAGTTGATTTTGATCATTCGCTCAATAGCCCGGAGGCTGATTCTATTGTCTACTCATTCTGCGCACCGATAGCGGCAGGAGGAAATCGTGGTTCGATTGACAATCCAGGAGACCCATCAGCTTGTGACGGAATCATACCCAACGCATCATTCTGTCCACCTCCATATCCCAATGTAGAGTTTGTATCTCCAGTATATAGTGCTGATGCTCCTATGGCCGGAAACCCGATTGTCTCCATTGATCCTGAGACCGGACTCATATCAGGCATCCCTGATGTGACAGGTCAATTTGTGATTGGTGTATGTGCTCAAGAGTATATCGATGGCGAGTACGTCGGTGAAGTGCGTCGCGACTTCCAGTTCAATGTCGTTGCATGCGGTGCAGCATTTGAGTCTATCAGTTTCAAGATCGATCAAGGTGATAGCGTAGTGGTCAATGATGAGACTTACACAGAACAAGGCAGCTATGTGCAAAACTTCACCACATCCGAAGGCTGTGACAGCTTCCTCACAGTAAATGTCCTTGTAGTCAGTGAGATTGTCAACTATGATTTCAATGACTGCCGGGCTACAGGAGGGAACGGGCAAACTGCCGACTATGGAGAATTTGAGCCTACATATCCCAATCCGATATGCGTGGATGTGCTGGCCTCAAACGCCTACAGAGAAGAACCTCTGGTCAATCGTCATAGCTGTGTCCAAGGCCAAGATGGCGAGGCCATGTGTATCAGTGCAGTCACTGACTGTGAATCTATCTCTAGCGAAGACAAAGCGCTGATCATCGAGCTATTCATTGATGGTCAAGATGGTCCCGTACAGCTCGAATCTTTCAGTTTTGTGCACAATGCGCCATCGAGTTTTGACTGGATAGGAGGCAGCTCTGGACCCAACAACTGGCCTAGCCGATATATCATTGAGATCTATGTGGACGGCACTTTGGTCTTCAGCGAAGATCGCGGGACTGAAAACGATGCTTGGAGAGAAGACTCCTACGATCTGACTGCTATCCCTGAGATGCTTTTGAGCGAAAGCTCTACAGTCGGTATATCGCTACTTGCCTACTGTGAGACAGATAATGAAGCAACAGTCTCACTTTGGGACATCGATGATATCTCCATCAGAGCATCATGCCCAGAAGGACTACAAAATGATGGTACAATATCCGGGATCGTACGCACAGATTACAATGAGCCGATCCTCGATGCAGAGATATTCCTCCAGAGTAAGGATCTCGATAGTGATAGAATAGAGTACAGCAATCTAGACGGAAGGTATCACTTCAGCCATGTGCCGCAAGGACTAGACTATCGCATCGATGCTGAGAAAGCTGATGATGCCACCAGAGATCTCAGCACACTAGATATCATACATATCAAGAAGCACCTCTTGGGCATGGTAGAGCTGGATAGCAAAGCGAAGATGATTGCAGCAGATGTAGACGCCAATGGTACGATCAGTGCTCTTGACCTCGTTGAAATCCGCCGGGTACTCTTGGGCATGGATGATGAGTTCCGTAACAATTCCGTCTGGAATTTTTACGAAGCAGGTAGCTTCGAGGCGAGTATTGACATCCCAGAGTTCATCTTTGACAGGGCAGATGCGAACCTACTCGCTATCAAGACCGGGGATGTGAGCTACAAGATCGATGATGGGCTTCTAGCCGCAGAAGATAGAACGGAGAAAGCCCTACAACTGAATGTCATGTCAAGTTTGCAGCCAGACGGCCAATACCTCCATAGTCTGGTAGTCGCAGAGGATATGGACATTGCTGGATATCAGTTTGCTCTAGTGACAGGTGCTGACATCACGATCACGGAGACTTCCTTTGATGCTGTATACCACGAGTATCATGGTGCTCTGCGGATCAGCTCAAGCTGGGATGGACAGCTCCAAGAAGGTGATATCTTGATGGAGATGCGAAGTGCTCAGGCACAGCTAGGATTACAACTTGCAGTCAATGCCCTTGCATCAGAGGTATACACTCCAGATCTTGCCATAGGGAAGATTATCCTGAGATCTGCAGAGTCAAAGGTCTATGATCTATCTATTGCCCCAAATCCTGTGACTGACCAACTCTATGTCGAGATCAATGCCCTTCAAGGAGAATCTGCAATGATCAGCATCCTTGATATTCATGGCAAGCTACGAGGTCAACATCAAGAGAATTTGGTGGCTGGTAAAAACCAACTAGAAATCAGCAGTGCCATCTTAGATCAAATGGAGGCAGGCGCCTACATCCTAAGAGTAGAAAGCCCTACGGGTCAGAAGAGCGTCAAGTTTATCAAGACTCTTTAGACATAGACTTCGACGATAATGAAAGTGGGCTTGGAATGATGGTTTCAAGCCCATTTTTTATCCTCGCAGATGGCGCATCTCTGATCATGCTAGCTTTGCAGCCGCCAGACCAAATCTGAACCCACCAGAGTACAGATTCGTTGTCTGCCATGAAGATTGATACACATGATAGAAACAGACATCATCATCGTCGGCGCAGGTCCCTGTGGACTCTTTACAGTCTTTGAAGCAGGTCTTCTGAAGCTGCGATGCCATCTGATAGATGCGCTGCCCATTCCTGGTGGCCAGTGCGCCGAGATTTATCCCAAGAAGCCCATTTATGACATCCCAGGATATCCTTCAATCTTGGCTGGGGAGCTCATTGACAGACTTATGGAACAGATCGAGCCCTTCAAGCCAGGATTCACACTGGGAGAGCGAGCAGAAGCCATCGAAAAGGATGGTCGCGATTTCATTCTGACCAGCTCTGAAGGCACCAAGCTCAAAGCTCCGGTCATTTGCATAGCCGGTGGGCTCGGATGCTTTGAACCCCGCAAACCACCCCTTGCCAATATATCAAATTTTGAAGGTGACAAAGGGGTCGACTACATCGTCAGAGATCCAGAAAAATATCGCGGCAAAAAGCTTGTGATTGCAGGAGGTGGTGATAGTGCACTAGACTGGACCATCATCCTCTCAGAAATCTGTGAAGAGCTGACTCTAGTGCACAGAAGATCAAGCTTTAGAGGTGCGCTCGACTCAGTGGAGAAGGTGGTAGCGCTCGCAGAAGCTGGAAAGATCAGATTGATTACAGATGCTGAGGTGCACGGCCTCGCTGGAATTGACGTGCTGACCGGTGTTCAGATCCATCACAAGACAGATGGAGTTATTGATCTAGATGTCGATAATTTTTTACCACTCTTCGGGCTTTCGCCCAAATTGGGACCGATAGCAGATTGGGGATTGAACCTCCACAAGAATGCGATTGAGGTCAATACGCTCGACTACAGCACCAATGTAGACGGGATCTACGCCGTGGGCGATATCAATACATATCCAGGCAAGTTAAAGCTGATCCTGTGTGGATTTCATGAAGGGACATTGATGGTCCAGTCAGCATTCAAGCGGATCTACCCTGATCAGAAGCTCAGTTTCAAGTACACCACGGTCAATGGTGTACAGGGCTTCTAGATGGACACAATCCGCACATTGCCAGTGATCATTTTGCTCACTGGACACTTGCTTGCGATCTTCTGCAATCTTGCAAGTTGTGTTTCATCCAGATCGCCACTCGTAATCAAGCGGCGCTCAATGATAGTTTCTGTATCGCCACGTCTCAAATTCAGCTCTACCTTGACTCCTTGTAGATCCCATTCTTTGCGATCCGCGTACATCCTCAGTGTGATCGCAACACAAGCTCCTACACTTGCAAGCAGAAGTGAATTGGGATCAGGTCCAAGATCTGTACCCCCTAGACTGGCCGGTTCGTCAGCGATGATCTGATGAGAACCAAGATTGATAACTGTCTTGTAGTGATCTTGTCCTATTTCAGTACTTACCATGTTCTGCAAATTTCAGAAAGTCAAAGTATCGATCATCCCAGTGTGCAGGATTATCATATAGTGCAATGATGAGCACGAGGGCTTTGTTTTCTTTGTACTGTGCCCACAGTCTTGCCTGCGACATGGTAGAAAAATCTTCTTTTGGCCGAAAGGCCGCTCGGACTGACCAGTCATAGGGCTGTGGTCGACTCGTGATATGCTGCTCAATATGAATGCTATCCATGACTCCGTTGCTCGCTACATGGGTCAATGTGCGCTGAAATTCTATGTGCGGATAGATGGCCTGGATCGGATCTTCTAGCACCAATACCCGAAACTCAAGACTATCATCTCTCACGACCAGCTGATAATCGAGATACTCATCTCCCAAAATAGGCTGTAGTTTGAGCCAGCGCTCGACAGGTAGATTCATCTCCAAGTCCAAACGATCGATCAGCTCGTCAAAAGCAACCGTGTAGGCTATTCCATGCTGTGCCGACAGCTTGGTAGACGATGATGTTGCAAGAAGGAGTACTAGGACAAAACACCTCATAGTATGAAGATGCTAAGAATATCCATATAGTTGCAGAGAAATAGACCTGTGAGAGACTTATTCACCATTTGATGAACTCCTCACGACACTGCCAGACTTACTTGGGACTACTCTGCTTTGCTTCACATCAAGCAACACGAGCATGGCCAGTGCCAAAAAGAAAAATGTTCCAATCTTATCGGTCTCGATGAGGTCATTGAGCAAATGGACCAGCGCCACGATCACCATAGTCAGGTAGATCAGAATACAGACCTGACGGTCTCGTGCAGATGATGTGCTATGATAAAGGCGCTCTGCTCGTGACAATGCAAATACAATGAGGCCCAGAAATATGATCAATCCAAGGATGCCCTGTTCCACGAGAAGCATCAGAAAATAATTGTGCATACCAGATCTCTCTGGATTGTCACTGACATATGTGCGGAAGGCATGTACCGTATATGGCCTGTAGGACTCATAAAAGCTTCCTGGGCCAAAACCAGTCATGGGCCGATCCTGGATCATAAATCCTCCAGCCACCCAGCGATAGATTCGCTCCATGCTCGAGATGTCTTTCCCCTTGAAAGTTGCGGTCAAAAGATCTTCAAAATTCTTGTGAGCAACAGTCGTAGCATAGTCGGGAGCCATGTCCATGTACTTATTGTCAACTGTGAGCCATGCAGCAATCACTGTGACACCAAGTGCTGCCGACAGAAGGACGATCCTCGTGAGTCGCCACCTCATCACGAGATAGGCAAATGGCAAGAGGACAAGACCAATGTGCGCAATCCGTGTATAATTAAAGTAAAGCGCTATCGAAAGGAACACACCGATCCAAAGCCAGTAGCGTGCTTTGCCGTGGCGCTCGCGCCTGCGCCTCCAATAGATGTATACAAAGGGTATCAGGTGCAGCAGATAAACTGCATACACCACGTGATTGCGAAACCATGGGTGCATCACAAAGTTTGCCTCCTCAAATCCAAATCCGCTCTGCGAATGAATGAACAAGATATATGCTGCCAGTGGAATCAAACCAATGAGACCATACTTGATCAGAGACAGCAACTCATCGATCTTGAACCACAACATCGGAAGCAAGTAGAGTGCCGCGATATACCAGCTCTTAGCAGCCAAAAACTTGAGGCCTATGAGCTGCTGAGTACCGAGCAAAGACGTCAATAGAATCCAGCCTAGATGTGCAGAGATGATAATGCTCACAGGATGAGTAAACAGTCTGCGATCAATCTGCTTGACATGGGTCACCATATGTACGATTGCCAGAGCCGCCATCAGCAGCAAGAGTGGCTCTGTAGGAAGATCTGTACCGAGCGAATCGGTGAAGTTCACCTCCATCGAGAAGGGCAATAGGATAAAATACAGCTTAGGGAATAGTCTTGGCATGAAGAAGACTAGTGTTGCTACGCCCAGACCTACAGGAAGGATCATAGGCAAGGGAGTCTCCAGGACAATGGAGCCGGCCAGACACACGATACTCAGCAACATAAATCCCCAGAAACTGACCTTCGTCAGCTGCGACTGAGCTGGGATCTGATCAGTGCCTGCTAGACCTCCGACCATTTGACCGATTTGATCAGGTCAGAGATCAGTACCGCGATCAAAGAAAGGATGAATGCAGCCAAGACAGAAGCGATGACAAGGATGGACCTACGGGGTCTTGACTTCTCATAGGGCACCGTCGCTTCTTCTATCGTGAAGAGTGCATTGAAATCAAAGTCCGTAGCGATCTTGTACTGAGAAGCTTTGAGCTTCTGGTAGTTGATCTGTGTATTTTCAATATCAATACGCTGGGTGATCGCTCTGATCTTTTCTTTTCCTTTGTTAAAGGAGTTGAGATTGAACTTAGACTTGCTCTTGTCAGAAGTCAAAGCTTCATACTCCTTTTCCAAACCCTTGAGCGTAGCTCCAAGTATCGCAATGGTATCTGGGCTGATGAGTGGATTATTTCTTAGCTCTTGAAACTTGGCTCTCTCGCGATTGAGCTTGGACTCTGTCTCAGCGACAAGGGTGGATAGCACCTCTGCCTGTGCATCGGTGTCATAGATGCCATACTGAGCTCGCCACAGCTGGATTGAGTCCTTGAGTTGCTCCACAAGAATTTCTTTTTGTCTGAGATCGTTCTCGATGGTATTCTTGGTACTGAGAAGCATTTCACTCATCATCCCTAGGAGCAGCTCTCTAGCTTTCTCTCTAGTGGCATTGGCCATATCGGCGGCCAACTTAGGATCCTTATCCTCGACACTGACGTCTACTGCACTAAACTTGGTCTTACTGATGGTGAGCAAGCCATCTAGTGCCTTATGCACCTTGAGCGATGCCTTGGGATCATCTCTATCGATCTCATATACATCGTGGAGATTGAAGCTATCAATCAGAAAATCCTTGATATCATTGGACTGAGTGATGGCGAGCAGTCGGTCTAGGTCTTCCCTACTTCCGTAAAAAAAATCGACACCACCACCAAATACCTTCTCTGGCATGAAATTGTCCTGACTAGCTGGATAGAAGGTCGTACTCGCCTGGTAATAATTGTCTAGACTGAGTGAAGCAACGATGCTCACGACTCCAGCTACGGCACATGCTAGGATGATAGCCTTCCGCCATTTCCAAAATAGCTTGAGCAAGCCCAGCAGTGTGTATTGTTGTTCCATGGTTTTCGTTTCGGTTGGCAAATGTACAGGCTCTGAGATCTAACGCCACTTGAGCTCCTGAAGTATACAGAGCCTCAAGAGCGATGACGCAGTATGTCCATCCACTCATCCTTGGAGATGATTTGCAGACCTATGCCAGTCACTACAATAATCAGACCACTGAGCATCGCCTTGATCATCCACGGGATGTCGATGCGGCTTTGAAAAAAGAGTAGCGATGCAATCAGGCCAATGAAAAAGATCCATCGCTTGAGCATGGACTCATCATACTGATGGTCTAGGTGCCTCGCGGCGAGATACTGCAAGCCAGCTGCCATGAGCAGCTGCGTGGAAAGTGTAGCAATCGCTGCTCCCTCAGCACCATACTCTGGAATCAAGTAAAGATTGAGCAATACATTGAGCGCGACTCCTACCATAAAAAGATATATCTGAGGCTTGAGCACTTCCTGTGAAGTCAAGAGTGCACCGCTCGTATACACCGCTACCCAAGCCAATGAACTAGGAATCAAGTATTGATATACATCAAGCCAATAGGCCGTCGCATGATCGTACAACATCGGTAATAAATCCTTGCCTGACAATAGCAATGCACAGACACCTGCTGCATAAATCACAGCGAGCAGTCTGAAAGAAAACTTCCAAAGCTTCCGGAGTTCAAAGACTCTCTTCCTCGCAGAGGCAAACATGGGAATCAAGTAGGAGGCAAATAAAAACCCGAGCATATTACAGACATCCAATAGCCGGTAGCTAGCGGCATATATTCCTGATTCTGCCTTTCCCTGAGAATGTAGTTTTTCGATCATTACTGCATCCAGCCTCGTATAAGCAAACATGAGAAACACAATCAGCGCGTACCACCTGGATTCTCTCCATATGTACCGTATCATCTTCCCATTCCACCGCCAGGCGATTTGCTTGACTTTCGTCAAAATGAGAAGAAACAAAAGCAAGACAGTAACACCAAGAGATATCGCTTGACACTGTAAAAACAGAAGAAGATCGAAGTCCATTTTGGCGAAAGCCTCAATATCCCAGGACAAGACTACAAATGGCGCCAATAGAAGTATCAAAACAAACTTATCCAATGCCGAAAACCAGCTATCCCATCGATAATAGCCTAAGGCACTCAGATTGCTCCTAAGATAGAGGATCATAGACATGAGTAGCTGATTGAGCATGATCATCATGAGAAATGGCGCATACTCTGGCCAATAGCCGGCTAAAAGTCCTACGAGTACTACCGCGACCAAAAAAATCACAGCCAGAAATGCCTTGAATCCCAAAATACTTGGCAAGTACTTACGGACCAATTGCGGATGAGCAGCTATGTGTGTGTTATTAAAATTCTGAAGGCCAAAATCTGTGATGATCTGAAATAGCCAAACGAAATTCATCAAGGTGAAATAAAGGCCATACTGTTCTTCGCCGAGGGTATTCTGTACCTCGACCTCTACCCCAAAGACATATAGTAACTTCACCAAGAGGTTGATGAAGATGAGGAGAGAGACATTTTTGACAAACTGAGCAATCACAGTCCAAAGCTATGAAGCATCTATTCTTTGCTTTCGCATTTCTATCAGCAGGTGTCATATCTGCCCAGACAGAAGAACAACAAATCAAGTCGCTCCTTCACGACTTCTTCTATGCCATCCACATGGCCGACTCGAGTATGATGCTTGCTACGATGCATCCAACAGCCCAGATCGTGTCGCTAGACGAACGTATTCCTGGTGGCATATCGGAGCATCGCGACGCCAAGCTCCTTGCTCAAGGTATACAGCGATTGACACCAGGAAATCAAGTTGAGAAAATCTGGAAGTATGAGATCAATGTAGATGATCGGCTAGCTCAGGCTTGGTTACCCTACACCTTCTACCTCAATGGCCAGATTTCACACTGTGGATCCAACAATATCACCCTTGGAAAGTCCACGGATGGATGGAAGATCATTCATCTCGTAGATACAAGGAAAAAGAGCTGTGAGTACGCCAGTCTAGAAGCTGATCTGCAGCAATTCATGGATCAATGGCATCAAGCCGCAGCTGTGGCCGATGAAGATAAGTACTTCGGATCGATGACGGCTGACGGTATATTTCTAGGTACTGACGCCACAGAAAAATGGTACACACATGAAATTGCCAGTCTCTTTGCCGAGCATTTTGAAAAAGAGTCAGCTTGGTCTTTCAAGGCAAGGGAGAGAGAGTTCTATTTTTCTGATGATCAAAACACGGCATGGTTTGACGAAGTGCTTGACACGTGGATGGGCGAATGTCGAGGCTCAGGTGTCCTCGTGAGAAATAGTGATGACACATGGTCACTAGCCCACTACAATCTTGCCATTCTTGTACCCAATGATCTGGTCAAAGACTATCTCGAACTGAGAAAACAATTACCTCAAGAGGATAAGCCTAGGATATTGGATCCGATCAGGAGGAACTAGTATTCTAAGTTGTTTTCTGATTATATCTTCTTCATTCCTTTAATATCAGAAGGAAAAGCATCGATAATTTATGTCAAAAAGAATCTGCGTCATCACGGCAATTGTACTATTACTCAGTTGTCAAAAAAATCAAAACCCTAAAGAGCAAAGTATAACACCCGCTGAAATCCAAATCGCCAAAGACCTGGTCCAAGGTGTATTTGATGACATATGGTCAGCAAGAGACTCCACAAGGCTCCTTGACTATCATACGCAAGACTTCGTCATCCTAGAAAATGGCGAAGTCTGGGATAATGCTCGAATTAAAAAATTTATGAGAGATCAAATGTCTCGGCAAAACCGTCCTGACAGGATTAACAAAATGGACTATATCTCAGTAGATAAGTATGGAGAATCTATACAACTCGCCTACCACAATCATGCAGACTTTATCAGAAATGACAGTTTGCTTTTTGAGGGCAATTGGCTTGAAAGTGCGCTCGCTGTGAAAACAGAGAAAGGCTGGCGATTGAAAATGATGCATTCTACTTGGGTGAATAAAGAATGACTACATTAGAGTCAGCTTGAACCCAATTCGTGCATTAGGCTTCGATGGATAGTGGATTTATGCAAAAGAATCGGGTGCTTAGCGGACGAGGCATGTCGAGACAAGGCGAGGAGGATAAGTGCCTGATTATGAAGCAGAAATACGCTATACACGAAGACCCGACAGGTGCATATATTCTGGAAGATTATTCGTGTTGAAAATGATTTTTCACTGAAAGTAAATGTTACGAATCAAAATGTCATCTTCATCCAGACAAGTCATTCAATATCAGATGCTTATCTGCCAGGCAGAGTATTCAAAAAATTCCTAATGCACGAAATGGGTTGAACTCATGCAATCAAGAAACCAATCCATAGATATCCTCAGAGGACTTACGGTGGCCATGATGATTATGGTCAATACTCCTGGCTCGTGGAGCTATGTCTATGCACCACTACTTCATGCCAAGTGGCACGGATGTACACCAACCGATATGGTCTTTCCATCCTTCATATTTGTGATGGGCATGTCGATGTACTTTTCCCTACACAAGGTCACGAATACACGAGGCGCTATCATCAAAATTCTAAAGAGGGCATCTTTAATTTTTCTCATTGGTCTACTTCTCAATTGGTTTCCATTTGTCGGTCGCAGCATTGAAGAGCTTCGGATATTCGGCGTACTACAGAGGATTGCCTGTGCTTTTTTACTTGCTGGTCTCGTGATCACGCTGATCAGGAAGACGACTTGGCTAGCCATCTCTGCTGTATTGCTTATGATATCTCACTATTGCATTCTTTACAGCTTTGGAGATCATTCTCTTGGTGGAGACTGGAGCGTCTATAGCCTTGAGGGCAATGTAGGCACGTCCATTGATCGCTGGCTAGTTGGTGAGCCGCATATGTACGGTGGATTTGGGATCAAGTTTGATCCTGAAGGACTGCTTGGCACTCTCAGCTCTGGAGCCCAAGTGATCCTCGGCTATCTTGCATCCAAGTTTGTATTGTCGAAGAAGATAGACGCCAAGCTTTGTTTCAGAATTGCGATGGCGGGTGTAGTATCCATTTTCACTGCTTGGATACTCAGTCACGTAGTCCCGATCAACAAGCCACTTTGGACGCCAAGCTATGTTCTTTATACCTCGGGATATTTACTGATCATCTGGTCGCTGATCATGTGGATCGCTGATGTGAAGTCTGTCGGCTCATGGTCATTTCCATTCAAGGTATTTGGCAGAAATGCGCTGATCAGCTATGTTCTGTCCATACTCTTTGCCAAGATCATGCTGTACGTCATCCACATCGAAGAGAGCAGTCTGTATGCCTGGCTTTATGCCAATGTCTTTCAGAGTGCTTGTGGAAATTATCTTGGAAGCCTGCTGTTTGCTTTATCTGTCGTGGCTTCGGTTTGGATATGTGCGTATATCTTGTATCGGAAAGATATTATTGTGAAGGTTTGATGATCTCACCTGCATTCCACTAAGACCTTCTATCAATCTCTGGGAAGAGCGGTTCAAATTTCCAATTAAGATCTACACTCTGACAATGGGACACAAGGAAGCCATATGGGATCGTAGGAGCAGATTTCACAGGGCTTAGAAACTGCAACACGATGTCATCAACTTGAAAATCAATCTCCACACCCAATCTCTGCGCCATCAGTACGTAAAAAGTAGCCTCAAAAGAGATAAATTCTACAGGAAAGAACATTCTACTGAGTTGGGCTTTCATCCTACCGGTTTGAAATTTTTGTATTCCTTTGACAAGCAGATTCGAATCTTTTCTAACTATGCCCATTATACACATTTTGGATGCATTGGAATAGCCTACTTCTTTATTCTTTTTGATCTTCATGTCAAGTATAGACAGGCCAGTATTGAGTGCATCTTTGTCATCAGTAAGTAAGCCAGGATATATAAATGGCATGAACGCAATAAAATCCTTAGAGGGCTTCACTCGCTTCTCACAACTCAAACTACAAAACCTCATGATAATTTCATTACAGCCACTCATCAAGGCAAAGTAAAATGGCCTTACGTACCAAGTGATCCAAGAGTCATTATGATTAGTCAGCAGATAATCATATACCATAGCGCTAAATGCAAAGTACTTTCTAGACTCGGTCGTTTCGAACTTTCTGGCAAAATCAGTAGCTAGTGTAACGTCCATCGTACAGAAGTGCCTTCTTACGAACTTCTGATTATATCTATCTTCTTCTAAGGTGTGTAGAATCTGCTTCTTTCTTGATTGCCCATCAGAATGAAGGACATTTTGCCACTGTTGCTCTGTTCTTTTGCTCCTCATTTTTAAGCCTATTCCTATAGTTCACCCTGCCTTCTTCAGATTGTACGGCTGCAGAAATGCCAGATGAGAAACACCAAATTCTTGGGCTAGCTTTAATGACAATTTTTTTGTGATCTCCCGTCTATATTTCAGCACATCATTAATGAGCTGCGGAGATGTATTGATGGATTTCGCCAAAGCAATTTGAGTCAATTGATTCTCCTCAAGTAGGTCTTTAAGCAACTCTACAGGATCCATAGAAAACTGATATTTTTCCATGGCTCTCTCATTATAGTTACCTATGAGAAGTGATAGTAGCTCAATCTCATCTTGCTTATCAGATTGATCAGAGCTGGTCAAGCGCTCTAGCGCGTCACAGTAGTCATCATACTGTTTTTGATCTCTGATAATTGTGTACATTGACTTAGCCATTTCCAAACATATTTACTTCACATGCATCAACATCGTCATAGTCTTTGTGTGTGCCCACATACTTCACATATAGATTGATCAAACTTTGTCCAAAGTAATACCCCACGATTAGGCGATATCTATTTCCGCCAACATTAAAGACGATGCGATTTGACTTCTTATATTGGATAAGATCAGCAGTTCTGAATGTCTTAAACACATCATTTGGACTTCTCCATTCTGCTGACCTGAGTTTACTATAAAACTTCAAAAATGCTCGGAGCATTGCCTTGTCTTTCTCCACTTCTTGCAAGACATTCACCCACTTGACTACATTGATGCGCACGACCAAATTTACACACAAATATGCAATTTGCGTATTTTGAAACTCCTAAAGTAAATGGTGCCCAGAGTCCCACATTCAAAAAACGTGTACCAATTTTCTGTTTTTTGGTACATATTCCACCCGACTAGCAACCATACCCGCCCTCTCCTCATTATCCCCTCAGCCACACTATCTTTCCATCTTGCAATCATCCATCGGCATACAGCGACTAGAAGCCTGGTACGCAGAGCGTGACTGGAAGGTATTTCCCTTTCAGCGCAAGGCCTGGATGGCCTATCGCACCGGAGAGCACGGACTCATCAATGCTCCGACCGGCAGCGGAAAGACTTATGCGGCCATTGGTGGCGCTATCAGTCTCGGCCTAGAGCGAGACCTGGACAAGGGCCTCAAAGTGCTGTGGATCACACCACTCCGAGCACTCTCCAAGGAGATCAGTCTCTCCTGCTCACGTATGGTGGAAGAGCTTGATCTCGACTGGAAAGTCGGTGTCCGCACAGGCGACACCTCGACCAAGGACAGGCAGAAGCAATTCACATCGCCACCACAGATCTTAGTCACCACACCTGAGAGCATTCATGTCATCTTGGCCAGTGGAAAGCAGGACAAGCTCTTCGGCAATCTAGAAGCCATCATCGTCGATGAGTGGCACGACCTCGTGGGCTCCAAGAGAGGTGTGCAAGTACAGCTCGCCATATCTCGTATGCGGCGACTCTCACCGCAGCTCAGGATTTGGGGGATTTCTGCGACCATCGGCAACATGGACCAAGCCACGGAAGCGCTTTTTGGCGAAAGCTACAGCCAAGGACAGTGGAAACTCATCCAATCCTCCAAGCGGAAGGAGATCGTCATCGAGACACTCATGCCCGATAAGATCGACGACATGCCCTGGGCGGGTCATCTTGGTCTCAAGCTTATCGATCTTCTCGAGCCCATCATCGAGGACAATCAGAGTATCCTTCTCTTCACCAACACCCGCGGACAGTGCGAGATCTGGTACCAAGCCATCCTGCATCACTATCCCGATCTTGCCGGCATCATGGCCATGCATCATGGCTCCATGAGTCGCGAGATGCGAGAGTGGGTCGAGGAGGAGCTCTATCATGGTCGACTCAAGCTAGTGTGCTGCACTTCTTCACTCGACCTAGGTGTGGATTTCCGTCCTGTGGAAGCTGTGGTGCAAGTAGGAAGCCCCAAAGGCGTCTCGAGGCTCATTCAGCGGGCTGGTCGCAGTGGCCACAGACCAGGCGCAGTGTCTAAGATCTACTTCTTGCCGACACATGCTCTGGAAATGGTGGAAGCAGCAGCTCTGCGCGAAGCGATCGAACAAGGCACGCTAGAGACACAGGTGCCGCATATCCGCAGTTTTGATGTGCTCATCCAGTATCTCAATACACTTGCGGTCGGAGGTGGCTTTCGCCAAAATGAGATTTATCAGGAAATACAACAGACTTTCTGCTATGAGTCGATCGACTTGGATGAATGGACTTGGGCACTCGAATTTTTACAGCATGGCGGTCCAGGGCTTCAAGCATATGATGAGTATGCAAGACTTTTTTATCATGATGGCGTCTATCGCATCAGAGACAAGCGTCTGGCTCTCCGGCACAAGCTCTCCATCGGCACCATCACCAGTGAGGCAGCTCTCAATGTCAAGTATACCAATGGCAAGAAGCTCGGTACCGTGGAAGAGTTCTTCATCTCACAGCTCAATGTCGGTGACAATTTTTGGTTTGCCGGGCAGCCGCTCGAGCTGGTCTCTGTGCGAGGACCAGACGCCTTCGTCAAGAAGAGTCGGAAGCAAAAGGGTAAGACACCAGCCTGGCTAGGAGGCCGTGTACCACTGAGCAGCTCTCTGGCACACTACTTACGCAAAAAACTCTTTGAGTCCGCGGCAGGTCTGAGAGAAGGACCCGAAATGAGTGCCATCACAGGACTCTTTGACCTACAGTCGGAGATCTCTCACTTGCCTGCTGACAATGAGTTTCTCGTCGAGTATATCCGTAGCGAAGAAGGATATCACCTGCTCATGTACCCATTTGAGGGGCGATCTGTCCACGAAGGCATGTCTACCATCTTGGCCAATCGTATCTCCAAGCACATGCCGATCAGCTTCACCATGGCGATGAATGACTACGGTTTTGAGCTCTTGAGCGATAAGGAGATTCCTGTGGACAAACTCATCAATCACGAGCTCTTTGATCCACGCGGTATCGAAGATGACATCCTCAACAGCATGAACATGACAGAATTGGCTCGACGTCGATTCCGTGACATCGCCAAGATCAGCGGCTTGATCTTCACCGGATTTCCCGGAAGGGAGAAGAAGGAGCGCCACTTGCAATCCAGCAGTGAGCTTCTTTTTGATGTCTTCAAAGAATACGATCCTGACAATTGGCTCTTCAAGCAGAGCTACGAGGAGCTGCTCACCTTCCAGCTAGAAGAAGAGCGCCTCCGCAACACACTGAGACGCATCCAAGACCTAGAAATCGTCTTGACAGAACCACGGAGATTCACACCTTTGTCCTTCCCGATCGTGGTAGATAGACTGCGAGAAGGGATGAGTACGGAGAGACTACTTGACCGCATCGATAAAATGACACTGGCCTGAGCACACTATCTGATAGACTATGTGAGACCCATCTGCAGGGCGCGGATTGCATTTTGCATCCTGATAAGGCACTCTTTTTCACAGAGGATCGGATCCTACTGATCAGTGATCTGCATCTCGGGAAGGCACAGCACTTCAGGAAACATGGCGTACCCATACCGCTCGGTGTGGCAGACAAGAACTTTTCACGTCTGCAAGCTTTGTGCGATCTCTTTGAGCCAGATCGGATCATCTTCCTTGGCGATCTTTTTCATAGTGAGGCCAATCATTCCATCGAGAGATTTGGTGGCTTTCGCCAAAATAATCCACAGCCTTGCCAGCTCGTCATGGGAAATCACGACTTCTACGATCAGCAGACCTATGATCTGCTAGAGCTAGAATGCATCCCGCAGATTGAGTATAGGAACATGCTCTTGGTGCATGATGCCGCTGAGATCAACAAGGATGAGTCTAGACATATCGTGAGCGGTCATGTGCATCCTGCAGTGAGACTCAAATCGTCCAGTAGAAATTCACTTCGACTGGCTGCCTTCATTTTTGGCGAAAGCCATAGCTACATACCTGCCTTTGGTGACTTCACAGGGATGCATGTGATGAAGACCAAGGACACAGATCGCGTCTTTGCGATTGCACAAGACCAAGTCGTCGCCCTCTGAGCGAGATTGGCGAGCTAAGCAATAATTGAGTAATTTCGTCGCCCCGTATGGCAGAGGAAGAAGATCATATCGACCCGGAAGTGAAGCGCAGGCAAGACGCCGTATTTAGCGAGGAGCTATTGCCTCATGCTGATGCCCTGCACACCTTTGCCTATCACCATACCTACAATGATGTCGATGCATCAGATCTCGTTCAGGAAACTTATCTGAAGGCCTATCGGTTTATAGACAAGTATGAGCCTGGCTCGAATGCGAAGGCATGGCTGTTTAAGATATTGCGGAATAGCTATATCAACCAACATCGGAAAAAGGCCAATCGCCCACGGCAAGTAGACTTCGAGGAGTTTACCACATTTCACAATAGTGAAGCACCCAAGGGTCAAGGCTACGTGGATCTTCGTGAAGAGATCTTCGATGAGATGATGGGAGATGAGGTGAGCATCGCTCTTGAGCAGCTACCAGAAGATTTCAAGACGGTCATCATACTATGTGATATTGAGGACTTCACCTATGAAGAGATCTCCAAGATCGTGGAGATTCCGATTGGGACTGTCCGGTCACGACTCTTCAGAGCAAGGAATGCGCTCAAGGAGAAGCTGGCCAAATATGCAGAAGAAAAAGGGTATGAGGACAAGCGAGGAAAGAAGAGAGTGAGAAATCGTGAGGAAGAAGAATAATTGAATTAGTTTACTATCTTAGTCACAGCGAAAAACTCAAACGATGAATAACTTGAACGACTTTCGAAGCCAGGTTAATCTATATTTCGACAAAGGACTCGATATGCAAGCAGAGCAGCAGATGATGGACCAAGTCGACTCAGACCCCAAGCTCAACCAAGTCTTCAACAAGGAGAAAAACCTCCGCAATCTCATCAAGTGCAATTTTCAGCGCACATGCGTCAGCCCTGAGCTGATCCAAAATATCAAGAAGCAGATCAGCATCCATTAGCTGAGTCTTGATATAGCACCTTCACACTTATTTTATCACTCAATCTGATTACTTGCTGTGATCTTCATAGCTCTATTGAATATTATTGATAAGCTCGAGAATATCGTCGAGCGATTTCGCCTCGTCCAAGAGCAGCTCTCGGATCCTACGATCGTCAGTGATATGGACAAGTACTCCGCCCTCAACAAAGAGTACAAAGAGCTGAGTATCATCACGGAGAAGTACACAGAGTTTACCGACGCCAAAGACGTCATCAGCTCGTCCAAAGAGCTCCTCGAGACGGAAGACGATCCTGAGATGATCGAGATGGCCAAGGAAGAAATCTCAGAAGCAGAAGCTCAAGTCGTAGATCTCGAGCAAGAGCTCAAGATGCTTCTCATCCCAAAAGACCCAGAAGACGAGAAGGACGTCATCTTTGAGATAAGGTCCGGGACAGGAGGCGATGAGGCCGCCATATTTGCTGGTGATCTATACAAGATGTACAGCAAGTACTTTGAGTCACAAGGCTGGAAGGTCGAGACTCTTCAAGTCAATGAGGGATCAGTCGGAGGATATAGCAAGCTCGTACTAGAGGTCAACGGTACCAATGTCTTTGGGATGCTCAAGTTTGAGTCTGGCGCACATCGCGTACAGCGCGTACCCAAGACGGAGTCTCAAGGTCGTTTGCACACGAGCGCAGCTACAGTGGTCGTCATGCCCAAGCTCGAGATGAAGGATGTCAATATCAACAAGGCTGATCTCAAGGTCGACACATTCCGCTCCAGTGGTGCCGGTGGCCAGCATGTCAACAAGACGGAGTCCGGTGTACGATTCACACACATCCCTACAGGTATCGTAGCAGAGAGTACCGACGGTAGATCGCAGATCAAGAATCGCGAGATCGCCATCCAGCGCCTTTACCAAAAGATCTATGACGCTCAACGCGAAGCGCATGAGAATAAAGTGGCATCAGCCCGAAAATCACTTGTAGGATCCGGCGATAGATCGGACAAGATCCGCACCTACAACTATCCTCAAAATCGTGTCACAGATCACCGCATCAATCTGACGCTCTACAGCCTCGATAAAATTGTCCAAGGCGCTATAGATGATATCATTGATGCACTGAGGGTCGCCGAGAATGCGAGTAAGCTTGAGGCTGGGGAGAGTGCGTAGATAGTCTTACTGCTTGGACCACTCTGAAACCAAAGTATTTATGTTTTGAGATTCTCCTTTTCTCTTGTAGAACATCTCGTGCTCCTTATCTGTGCTTAGCGCTTCACCGAGTGCAGCAGCAGTCGAATAGTCTCCTTTCAGCGCCAGCAATTTTGCTCTTGTCCATAGAGCATGCGACCTAATATAGGCGATGGGATAGTATCGCTTGTCCCAGCCGGACTCTGAAGGTGCGGCATACTTGTCAGACAAGTCCAGCCACTTCTCTGCTGTATCAAGATCCTTGTCCTGACTGACCAAGACCTCTGCCGCTTGGAGATAGATCACCCAATGAGTTGAAGAATCCGAGGACGCCAAGCGCTCATCTAGTATTGTTCCAAGTTCTTCGGCAAACTCGGTCGTGAATGGTATCTGAAGTTTGACATCCGACCATGTCATGATGATAGCACCGCTGGTTATGCCTTGTGCCTCTATATCATATCGCAGCGTTTCCACCTTCTCACTCAATCGCTGAGGCACCACATCGACTCGCAGAGCATCCATCGACTCGTCATAGTCAAAGGCTCCCCATTGCTTTGATTGATGGTTGAATATGACAGTCCAACTTTCTCGTTCTCTTGGAATGATGAAGAGTGCATACTTCCCTGCTGGGAGAACTCCAGCTTCCAAATCAATGTTCGAGCTGATTTCTAACGTAGTGGCCTCATTGGCACCAGCTCTCCAGACATGATCATATGGCTCTACATCACCGAAGATCTCTCTGCCCTTGACACTAGGAGCACCATACCTGATGCGTACTTCAGTATATCCGATTTTCTTGTAGATCTCCGTATCTGGACTTACTCGTGGCGCCAGTCCAATTTGGTACTGTGCTTGTGATATTGTCAGTATCATCAATACACATAAAAAACTCATAGCTACTCTTCGCATGACTCAAAGGTCCAAGTATGCCATTATCACTTGGCCCGTAATTAATATTGCTTAACTCGAATTAACGCACATTGAAAATCAATCGATCGGGCACGACAGCAATTCGTAGTTAACAATCGTTATGAGTTCTCCAGATTGAAAGATTGTTCGGGAAGTTTGTAAAATACTCTTGTCAACTTTGTCAACAAACAAATGAAATAAGAGAGTTATGATCATCATCTCAAAGCTCACTGGCATAAGAACATTCAGCATCATGATCGTCATGATACTCGTATCTTGTCAGAGCTCGATCTCCCAATCGATTAACCTTGAGCGAATCGCAATTGATTCAGACTCAGAAGAGTTTGGATATTATTTTTTCTCCTCTCCAAAAGGTCGAAAACCAGTTGGCACTTTGGTCTTACTTCCCGGATTTGGTCAGGGGCCGGAGAGCGTAATCATGGACACAGACTTTGATGAGCTAGCGACTGAGCAAGGGCTTGCCCTGCTCATATACTCTGGGCGGATGAGAATGTCTGCTGATCCCGTATTCATTCAGCACTTTGAGCAGGTGCTTGATCATGCCATCAGTGAGCATTCTCTAGATCCTGAGAATTTTATTCTTGGAGGATTTTCCAATGGTGGTCGTATCGCCCTAAGATATACAGAGTTGTGTCACGAAGATCCAAAAAAGCATCCCATCTTACCTCGTGCTGTGTTCATGGCTGATTCACCAATTGATATGTTTTTGTCTTGGCAATTAAGTGAAGAAATACTTCAAGGAAACCTATCTGAAATAGCCGCCAATGAAGCACGCTGGGTGAAAAATATCTATGAAGAATATTATGGAGGAACGCCAAGCACGAGTCCTGAAGTATTTGAGAACTTAAGTCCATTTTCGATAGATCCTGTGAGCGCGCCTCATGAAATCCACCTTAAGAACGTTGCCGTACGCGCATATCATGACATTGATGTATCATGGCGAATCGTCAATAGAAATCAAACACCTAAATATGACAATTATATCGGCACAGCAGAACTAATCAACCGCCTCAGGATGATGGGAAATAGCGAAGCCGAATTTATTCAAACTTTCCAGACAGGTTATCGGTCAGATGGGCGTCGTCATCCTCATTCGTGGTCTATCATAGATGAAAAAGAATGTTTGGATTGGATACTCACATTACTCACAAAGGATGCAGATCAATAGACCAAATTACTACTGAATATATACCCACTTAAACACCCTTGGGTCATGGAACTTCGGTGATGGCAGGTCCGGGTCTACCCATGTGAACCAGATCACATCATCTTGTGCCCTATAGTCCGCCGCAAATACACCGAGGAACATTCTGTCATCTTGATACAGTTTATTTCCTCTGAGCCAAGATAAAGACAAAGTTCCTTGAAGCGAATAGCACTTTTTCTTCGCCCGCACCGAGATATCTAGATGTACCGGAGAAATGTCCCATTCAACATCTATCCGCGCGCGATATTCACCAGATCGATGTAGGGATTCTCCCCTACTATCAAATAGTCTTCCCCCACGATCCATCTCTAGAGAATAATAAACCAATAACTCGGCATCAACCCCAAAAAACAACTCCACTCGATCCGAGCCAACAGCATTGGCCTCTACATCATTATGATGACTCAAGACCCATGGTGTGTCATCTGCTACATCAAACTCAAAATAAAAATGATCCCTCCAGACAAATGATCGAAAGTTGACAGAATTATCATCAATCTCTGCCCAAGGAGATTGCAGGTATATTTTGGACTTAGAAAGCCTCCAGCATTTATTCAAAGAATAGTGGTCTGGATATTTTTGAATAATGTCATTCTTCTGCCCCTTGACAAGATTGCACAATGACACCAAAATCATGAAGATCAAAATCCTCATCTAAAAATCTGTGCCCAATGAAATATACAGTCGCCCATCATTTCTGATACCACTGTCTACACCCCAGCCATAGTCCAGCTTGATATGATAGCCAAAGAGTAGAGCTCTCGCTCCAAAACCATAGCCGTAGACAAATGGCTGTCGAAAATACCTCGCTTCCACTTGTACAATATCCTGTGTATTCACCATGATCGTGTTGAGCGGATTGTCCTCATCAAAAGGATTGAGCCCCTTCCAAGCAGAGCCAGTATCAAAAAATCCAATGACCTGAAAACTCCTTAGAAAAGAAGACCGCAATTGCCTTCTAGACAGATACTTGAAGATTGGAAATCTCGCCTCAGCATTGAGGATCGCAAAGCTATTCCCATTCCGGACATTGTATTGAAATCCTCGGATATTACTGACGATCGTCCGATAGGCAAATCTGTCATCCGCTGGGATCGGAATGGTATTGTCAAATGAATTAAACAACCAATTTTCTACACCTCCAGCGTGAAATAAAATTTTTTCGGTTCCAAAAGAAGTACCGCCTGCTGCTCGCAAGGCGAAGACAGAGTGTCTCAGAAATCCTTCGTAGTGTCTAGCGTCCAGTCCAATATTCGTCATGAACCCTTCGCTCAGACTAAAACTACTGCCACGTGATAAGCCAAGGTCAAAACGCTTAACCGCCTCCACATAAAACTTCGCTCTACTACCACGCAATTGATTAAAATCAATCCTCAAGCTATTGTCAAATACATACTCCAATCGCAAGCCAAGTCTCTGTGCTGTTGTAGGCGATAGCGGTAGGCTGCTCGCATCGAGACTCAGAGGTGTAATCTTGTCCGTCCGGAACGTACCAGTAGCTCTGATAGAATTGAAAAAATCAAGTGGGTATCTATACTCGGCTGTACCAATAAAATTTGTCTCTTGTTCTCTGGAAGGACTGACAAAGTCTACCGTAGTATCATAACTTCTCCCTCTTCGATAGAGAGAGTAAGTCTTGTCGATAAGCTTGGAGCGGTCAGAAAGACTCACAAAATATTCCGAGCCATTGAAATCAGTAGGAAATCTTGCACCCCCGATTAATTTGTAATCTTCAAAGACATCTTCTGCCTCTCCCTTGATCAAGAATCCTGCTCGCGGAGGTTCAAATTCTTCACTCGTACCCGCAAAAGTGTTGAGCCCCCCAAACAGCAACTCATTATTGATAGTGGTCGTCACATCCTTGATGCCAAATCGTAGACGATATGCCACTGCTCGCACTGGTCTAAAATCATGGATTCTCCTCACCACAGGTCGGTAAGGCAGGTTGTAATTTCGATTGGTCAGTGCGACCTCATTTTCTTGCTCATTGGACACTTTGCTCCCTGGAAAATCTTCAAACCTGGTGAGAAATTTCAAGTCTTTATCTTCACGCTCTGTACTGACATTTTGACTGCGAAGCCTGTCGAGAAGGTCAATAAATTCTTCATTGTCTTCGTAGTCAGAGAGCCTCCAACTGCTATGTATTTTCCGATAGTTGCTCGAAGCTATGTCATCCTGTACTGACAGAGAATATTTCCTGATCTTCTGTCGGTCTAGACTGTGACTGAGATCAATCATCGCGCTATTTGCAATCTGGTAGTCGTAGATATATTCCTGATGCGCACTTACACGATTTTCGGAAGATATTGACGAGCCACTATTTTCATAACAAGCAATACTTGCCTTGGCCTTGACTTCAAGGTTTTCTTCAAAGTATAGATTCTTCAGGTCTATTCTATATACCTGCTTGACACCTGTCTTATCTGATAGATAGTACAATTGGCCATCTCTGTATTCGACTTTGGTCTCATTTATCAATGGCGAATTTGTGATCTGGTAGAGCTCCGTCCCTTCACTTGATAAAAAATAAATATCCTTATGATTTAGAGGTAGCTCACTGTCCATTCTTTCTCGTTCTGCAAGATATCCAGAACGATTGCTAGAAAAGAAATATCCTTTTTTATCAAGCAGCTCTCCATGGACAGGAGAGAGATCATCGTGATAGTCAGAAGTGACCCTACGATATTGTCGATTGGTCGGTGTGAATATGACGAGCTCAGAATATCCATCTATGCTCACACTCATTAAAAATCTGCTCCGATCACTAAAGTCCACGTCGTAGACTCGCTCGATATCATTCGGGAAGCTACCCTCTTGCAGCTCTTCTGTTTCGATATTGATCGATCGATAGTAGATCACATCTCTATGCTCATAGATCACCAATAGTGACTTCCCATTGGGCGAGAAATCTACGACCGGATAGTTGCGATCTGTCTCGATCATCGCCGCCCGGTGACCTCGCTTCCAGATCGTCTTGACGGAGCCGTCCGACTCATTCCTGAGCAGCACCTTTGTCTTTCCCAGATCATTGGTGATGATGGCCAATTTAGAGCCATCTTGGCTGCTGACGATCCTCTGTATGTCCGCATCTTTGAGTACCCGATGATCATAGATGACTTGATCATTATTGATCACATGGTCTTCACCTATGTCAAGATCCTCTCTGTAAAAATTCTCCCACTCTTCCAGTAGTTCCTCAAGCTGCTTGCTCAGCACAAAGTCAAACCCACTATTGAGATCCTTTCTAATCCTAGTGAGATAGATGATGTTGCTAATAGCGGTATTACCATATTCGCGAGCGATAAAGTACCAAAAACTATGTCCTGCCAGTCTCGGGAAGTCTACACTCAGATCCACGAAGTCCACTTCAGACTCAAAATACTCTCGGAGACGTACCTCTCTTTCAAAATCCCATGGCTGTCCTACGAACTCTATCAGACCTTCCTTGTACCATTCAGGAAGATCGAGTGAAATGGCATTTTGCACCATATCTTGTAGACTACTCCCGAATAAGATCGAATTGAAATAGACGGTGGCTATGCCTTCTCTGATGCGCCTCCTCATCTGTTCATGATCACCATCAAAGTAGACGAACATGCGATTACCGATGATGTGTGTCTCTCCATCATTGTCAAATAGCTCTTCATCCAGCCCAAAATTGCTCTGGTGAAGATCACTGACATCTAAGTAAACCACGATCTCAATCTTGTCCCTCAGACTATACTCTAGGATATTGATAATCTCCTCATGATCATACTCAGCCAACATGATCGTAGACTGAGCTACATTGCGAGACTCACCATACCAGAGCATTACAAAGTTTTCACTCTCGTACTCATACCAGTACTTGAAGTCATCGTGATATTGGACACGATTCTTGCCAAACTCTGTGTTGATCCTTTGGGCGAAAGCCCCATCAGTACATGCTAGTAGGATCAAGACAAAAAGACAGCTTCTGTATAGTATTTGTACTCGCAACATAGGGTAAACGCAAGATTAAGATAAAGGATTTCTTTTCTTTGTGATCTTCACACTTACACATATGCTCAAAATCAAGAAATTCACTTTCGGTCCTTTTCAAGAGAATACATTCTTGCTCTGGGACGAATCCAATGAGGCCACCATCTTCGATCCTGGCTGCTCCAATACGGTTGAAGAACAGCAGCTTGTGGATTTTCTTTCTAGTCATGATCTACGCCTGACGCAGCTCCTCTATACGCACTGCCATATTGATCATGTGCTCGGCAATGCATTCGTCACCAAGCAATTTGGCCTTGAGCCCCGCTATCACAGAGATGAAGAGCAAGTCATGGAGCTTGCCAAGATATCTGCACAGATGTACGGTATCAGCTACGAAGAAGGACCTAGATGTAAGGGAGACTATCTCCAGCATGGAGACGAGGTCCAGATCGGAGCTCACAGCTTGAGATGTATCCTTTGCCCCGGGCACTCGCCAGGCAGTATCGTCTTCTATGACGGTGCACAACTAGCCATAGGTGGAGATGTCCTATTTCGGGACAGCATCGGCCGTACGGACCTGCCAGGCGGAGATCATGATCAGCTCCTCAGGTCCATCAGCGAGAATCTCTATATCCTCGATGACGAGGTCAATGTATTTCCCGGACACGGCCCCAAGACGAGCATAGGCTACGAAAAGCGCAATAATCCCTTCGTCCAGGTCTAGTCAAAGAGTGTCGGCTGCAATAGCTTGAAGGTCATGCGGTGATGCTCGCACGATCCACATTCCATGATAGCCTGCCGATGAGCCAGAGTCGGATATCCTTTGTTGCTTTCCCAGTTGTAGGCAGGATAGTCGCGATGCAGGGCGCACATATGCTCGTCGCGATAGGTCTTGGCCAAGATCGACGCAGCACTGATCGACGCATAGATGTCGTCTCCCTTGACCACAGTGGTATACGGTACTGCTCCGTAAGGCTTGAATCTATTGCCATCCACGATGACATGCTCAGGTCGCGTAGTCAGGCCGTCAAGCGCATCATGCATCGCCGAGATTGATGCCCACAGGATGTTTTGCCTCTCGATGTCTCGAGGACTTCTCATAGCAACTTTGTAGTCTATGGCTTTCGCCAAAATGATCTCTCGCAACTCCAGTCTCTTCTGGTGCGTGAGTTTTTTGGAATCTCTCAGATTCTTGATCGGGAAGCCTTTCGGCAAAATGACCGCTGCTGCTACCACTGGTCCAGCAAGACAGCCGCGGCCAGCTTCATCGCAACCTGCAATCAATCTATTTGGATCAAAAAATTTCAACTTCTCCTATACGAAATACTCCTGAAACTCGTGTGTAATATTATGGACGATCGGAGAAAGCTCTGATAGCCTATCTTTCGTAAATAAAACTAAACTTCTCCCCTAATGAAGAATCTCCTCTCCTTTTCCCTGCTGATTGCCCTACTTTTCTTCTCTTGCGAACCCATTGAAATTGATATTGACTCATCACAGCAACTTGGCTCTGTCAAGGTGCAAGTCTTTGGCATCATCCAAGATCAAAATAAAGAAGCTCTCGAAGGAGTCAGAGTATCTCATGGCACCCAAAGTGCGATAACAAACGATCTCGGGTTCTATCATATGGAAACCTCCGTTACACAAAACTCTACCCTACTCATCGAGTATGATGGGTATTTTACCGCACATCCCAGTATAGGTAGCGCCAATGAAGGCAATTTCAGACATGATTTTGTCCTCGTTGAGCGTAATCTCACGGCGAGCATCAACTCCAGTACTGGAGGCCAAGTCCAGATCGCGACTGGAGTAGAACTGAGTCTTGCAGGAGAGGGCTTCGAGCTGAAAGATGGAGAAGAAGCCTACAACGGAGTCGTAAATGTGTATGCACACTACCTAGATCCCGGTGATGAGAGTATCACAGAGCGCATGCCGGGCAATCTCATGGGACAAAACACAGAAAACGAGCTCAGGATCCTTGAGACCTATGGTATGTTTCAGGTCGAGCTGGAGTCACATGATGGTAAAGCACTTCAGATCAATAAGGATGCAACCTTGAGCTGGGAATTGCCCGCTGATATTATAAGCTCAGCACCTGACGAAATACCCATGTGGTCTTTTGATGAAGAATCAGGACTTTGGAAGGAAGAAGGCATCGCGACCAAATCCGGAAACAAGATGACAGCAGAGCTCAGCCACTTTTCCTGGTGGAATTGCGATATACCTTATCTACTGCGGGAGTTGAGTATCGCCATTCCCAAATCTATTGAACCACAAGTCGGAAAAATTATGGGTTGCTTCGGAGAATCTGGAAACTGTCGTAGCGCCTCATGGCCGATTGGCAGTCTCACGCACGGCGGAGTTATCCCGTCCTCGGTCAATACCACCATCACATTACGGCACAGGCATTGTGGCACAGGCATCCTGAGCATAGAAATACCTGCTGGTCAAGATGACGTCACACTAAGACTGTCAGAAAGTGATTTCACCCTACCATCACAAGAAACTGTGACAGGTACGATTTACGGATGTGACGGAGAAGAACTTGGTAATGTTCTTCTGAGTATAGGCCTGGTGAATTCAGAATTCTATGGTGAAGTCATCAATGCAATTACCGACGATCAAGGAAAATTCGAGGTCCACACCAGCTGCGGCACACCTTACTACATCTCCTTTCTAGATGTCATAGATGGAAACAATACGATTCACCTACCAGGATTTAATCTTGATGGCAACTCTTCTAATGCCTCGCTTGATGGACTATTCTTTGCTTGTGATGAACAGCTAGACGTCGAGGATGGTATGTATTGGAAACTTGACAATGGTGATTTATACCAAGAAGAAGAATTCGAAATTCTAAATATCTCTGAAGAATTTCCAGAAATCGTGGTCGGCATGTATGCTTACAATCGAGATCGACAAGACCCTGATGAGTTTTACATCACTGGTATCGCCATAAATCATAGATTGCCAAGAACAGATGCTGCGTTGCCAACATACTTCATAGATTATCAAAAGAGTGGGGATCCTCAACTCGTCAATCCCCTTTTCGGATTTGGAGACTCTGTCGAGTCTGCTGCATACTTTACAGAGCATAGTTATGTGCAAGGATCGGAACCTGGAGATCTAGTAAACTTCAACCTGCGCGGTATACTACATGATCATAGTCAGTCACCTCCGGAGAGACTTGGACCTGGTCAGTTGTTGATCCGCTTTCGGATACCAGATTAGTCTTTATTTAGAATAGCTCTATCAACTGCTAAGAGCACGAACCGAAGAGGGTCCACCTTGTTAAAGGCTGTAATATGTCAAGACTTGCAGCCATCTTCTCTCGGCGATTCTTTTGGAGACTATTCGGACTCCTTCTACTTGCCTGCGCTATTGGCGCCATTAATTTGCCCAAGCTGCAGTTCAATCTCGAGATCGAGCAGTTTTTCCCTGAGAAGGACAAGGACCTCGAGTTCTTTCTCCAATTCAAAGAAAACTTTGAGCCAGATGACAATTTTCTCCTCGTAGCTTTCTACAAAGAAGATGGTGTCTTTGATCGCAATTTCTTGTCAGAGGTCAGAGATTTCGTCATCGACTGCCGTGACATACCAGGAGTGACGACTGTACAAAGTCTGCCTCTACTACGAGATGTAAAGCTTACGCCTTTTGGTCCGATTACCAAGCCACTTGTCTCCCTCAAGTCTGATACGGATTTTTCAAAGTCTGTAGCCAATCTGCGCGGCGATCCAATGTACGAGGGATATCTATTCAGTAAGGATGAAAAGTCTCTTTGTGCCATCCTTAAGACCGAGCCTGACATGTCCTACGAGCGCAGCGATAGTCTCATGGATCGGGCACATCAGCTTATTGCATCTTCTGGATTTGACGAAGTTCATCTCCTCGGCAGACCATACTTCCAGCAGGAGATGGTAGAATTTGAGAAGCGCGAGATCCTGATGTCCGGTGCGGTATCCATGGTCCTCGTGCTCATTATTTTGATTTGGATATTTCGCCAGTGGATGCCGATCGTCTTAGCACTTTGGAGCATCGGCTTGAGTGCCCTTTTGCTTTTATCCTTCATATTGATGATCGGCTCTGAGCTCAATGCGCTCGCCGCGATGTTTCCGATCATCATGGTCATTGTAGGCACCTCGGACATCGTGCATTTTTACACCAAGTTTTTTGATGAGGTCAAGGCCGGAAAATCAAGGCGTGATGCCATCAATCTTACGGTCCGTCAGATAGGTCTAGCGACCTTAATGACATCTGTCACCACGGCCTTAGGTTTTTTGACGCTTGCCACCAGTAACATCGCTAGCATCAAAAGCTTCGGTATTGATGCTGCCAGTGGTGTGATGATTGCTTACGCTGTGACCCTTCTACTCAGCTATCTTTTTCTACCACTGATTCCCAAGGAGATCAGTATGAAGGTCGGACGCGTCAGTGACCACCTCGCTGAGCCTATAGTCAAGAGTTACTTTTGGGCGAAAGCCCGCCAGTCCCGCATCATCATCTACTCACTTATCCTTCTCGGTATCGTGGCATGGGGAATTTCAAGAGTCAGTGGTGACTACAAGCTTCTCAAGACACTACCAAGAGGTACGGACATCACGGAAGATTTTCTCTTTTTTGAGGAGCACTACGGCGGCTTCAGACCAGTAGAGTTTGCCGTCTCATTACAGGAGGGAAAGAGCATCTGGGACTATGATGTACTTCACGGACTCGATGCCCTAGAGACAGAGATTAGCAACACGCGCGCCATGAATCGGCCGATTTCCATCGTGAGCTACGTCGAGATGGCTCACCGGATCAGAAGCGGCAACAAGAATCTCGAACTCCCCACCGATAGCAGCGAGTATCATAAGTCAGTCGCCTTGGCACAGAAGATACCGCAAGTCTTCACCGAGTCATTGGTCTCCAAGGATGAGACCAAGCTGAGGGTTTCTAGCAATATCGTAGATATAGGTGCCGAGCAGATCAAAGAACTCGGAGAAGGGCTCGATCGGTGGATTGAGGCCAATATGGATCCTGCCATCATGAGTGTCAAAAGGACTGGCACAAGTGTCCTCATTGACAAGAATGCAGACTTCATCAAGGACAATATCTTTCAGGGTCTTGGAATTGCCCTAGCGTTGGTATCATTCCTCATGTTCTTGTTATTCAGAGATTGGAAATTTCTCATCATCAGTTTGATCCCCAATGTATTCCCCTTACTCTTTGCTGGAGCACTGATAGGGTTCCTAGGTATAGAGATCGAAGCAGGTATCTCCATCGTATTTGCAATCATATTCGGCATCGCTGTGGATGATACGATTCACTTCCTGAGTAAATACAAGCTGGAGACTGCGGCAGGAAAATCTCGTGAAGAAGCTCTACAAGTCACATTCAGAGAGACGGGCAAGGCTATCTTGATTACAAGCATCATCCTCTTTTTTGGATTTCTTGTTCTCCTATTTTCGAACTATCCACCGAGCAACACGATCGGCATGCTCATCGCAATCACCCTATTCACCGCATTGGTCAGCGATCTCATTCTGATTCCACTCCTTCTACGGCTGCTCAAAGTGTAAGTCCTGTGACGATCTTGACAGGCTCTGCATACTGGCTGTAGAGCAAGCTGCTACCTTTGGTAGGCTTTCGCCAAAATCTACAGCAAATAATGAGGATACTAAGCATCATATTCATTTCTCTGATTGGCCTATCCATGAGTGCTCAAGAGATCTATCACCGTGTGCAGATAGCGCTAGAAGGCAAGACTGGATTCCATCTACAGCGTATCGGTCTTGAAATAGATCACGGCCAATGGTATGGTCACTCATATCTTGAGACTGATCTGCAGGAGTCTGAGATTGACAGGCTTCGTGCTGCCGGATTCAAATATCGAGTAATGATCGATGACGTAAGCTCATACTATCGCCGTCAAGAGGCAGCAGAACAATGGCGCAATGACGATTGTGAAAATTCCGAACTGCTTGATCTCGTCACACCTTCCAACTTCTCTCTCGGGACCATGGGTGGATATTATAGTTACGATGAGATGCTTGCCGCACTAGACCTTATGCACGAACTCTACCCCAAATTGGTCAGTCCCAGAGAAGAGATCAGCGGAATCCTGACTCACGAAGGAAGACCCATCTACGGCGTCAAGTTTTCAGATAATGTCATGATAGATGAAGACGAGCCTGAAGTCCTCTTTACATCAATCCATCACGCAAGAGAGCCCTTGAGTATGAGCCAGCTCATCTTCCAGATGTGGTATCTGCTAGAAAATTATCTCTCAAATCCAAGAATCGGATATCTCGTCGATGAGACGGAGATGTACTTCATACCCTGTGTCAACCCTGATGGCTATATCTATAACTATGAGCTCAATCCTGATGGTGGTGCTCTGTGGCGCAAAAATCGCAGAGACAATGGCAGCGATGTCTATGGTGTAGATCTCAATCGGAATTATGGGTACGAATGGGGCTTTGACGACAATGGCTCTTCACCCAATCCAAGAAGTCAGACCTATAGAGGACCTGCTCCCTTCTCAGAACCAGAAACCCAAGCGATCCGAGAATACGTCAATAGCCGAGAGTTTGTCATCGCCCTCAACAATCACAGCTTTGGCAACTTGCTGATCTATCCTTATGGCTATAGCGACACACCTACACCGGACCAGCCCAGCTTTTCGGCTATGTCACGCAGCATGACACGGCTCAATAATTTTGTCTATGGCACCGGAACTGAGACGGTAGGCTACACTGTCAATGGAGACTCAGATGATTGGATGTATGGCGAAGAGCAAGAAAAGGCCAAAATTTTTGCCATGACACCAGAAAGTGGTCCTGGAAGTTTTGGTTTTTGGCCACCGATGACTGAGATCGATCGCCTCTGCAAAGAAAGCCTCGAGCTCAATCTTACTACAGCAGAGCTTGCACTCGACTATACACATGTAAGTGCCCAAAATGACCCCTTTGTTGCCACTCTCAGAACAGCTTTTCAATATCGGCTCGAGCGTGCAGGCCTACAGGCAAGCGAATACACGATCAGGCTCGAGTCTCTCGATCCTCTGGTATCTACACCTGCGGAGGCTAGGAGTTACAGCCTGGATCACTTGGATATCATTACTGATAGCCTGTGGATGGATCTAGATGCAAGTATGGTTGCAGGTCAGGAGTTCTCTGTCGCGCTACATCAGACCAGTCAGGGCTATACTAAGACCGATACCTTCACATTTATCTACGGCCAAAGGATACTGGAGACTGTTTTTGCTGATACATTGACCACGGATGACCAGTGGATAGATCCTGCTAGCACATCACCATGGTCTCTGACTGAGTCCGACTTTATCAGTGCTCCATCAAGTATGACAGAGTCTCCTGATGGAAACTACATGGACAATCAATACAGTCAACTAGAGCTTGCCGATCAGATCGTACTACCTGAGACAGATGAAATCACGCTTCGTTTTTGGTCGCGCTGGGAGATCGAGCCATCCTATGACTATTGCCTCCTAGAAGTCACGACAGATGGAGGACAATCGTGGGAAGCGCTCTGTGGTCGATACACACGCCTAGGTAGCTCTGATCAGAGGGAAGGCATCCCACTTTGGGATGGCGTACAAGACACCTGGGTTCAAGAATCCATAGACCTGAGCAGCTATAGTGGTCAGGAGATCAGCCTTCGCTTCACCTTTGCGAGTGATGGATTTGTCACTGGTGATGGATTCTACTTCGATGATTTTGAGATCACATATGTCAGTGACGTGCTCAGCAGCACTACGGAGATGAGTGATAGGCTGGAATTTCGCATCTTCCCCAATCCAGTCACGAGCCAGTTCACACTGCAGTCCTCAGCGAGCTTCGACCTTGTAGAAATCTACGATACGCAAGGCAAGCTGGTCTATCGTCAACAGTATGATGCTCCCCTGACGCAAGTCAGTATGAGTACACCTCAGTACTTCTCAGCTACGGTTTACACAATCATCCTCAAGGATGGTGATCGCCAACTTAGTAGTCAGCAGTTGGTCCTTTCACACTGATCAAAAGAGTTGAATGCGTTGCGTCATATTCCAGCGCAGACCAAGACTCCAGAGGAATTCTGATAGCTCATCTCGCTGGCGATGCTGGATTTCCGTCTCCACGTAGAGGCCTGGCTTCCATTCATAGCTAGCTGTGAGGCGTGTGATAGAAAGTCGTTCATGCCCGAGATCAAAAAAACCTACCCCAAATTCGCTATAGCGTGACACATTGGATAATCGTGGATCAGAACCTACATTGTCCTCTGCATTGGTGCCAGCTACTCTGGCTTGAAGTTGATACAATTGGAGACGCACAGATGCCATAGGTCTATAAGTCAATCGAAAAAGCAATTCATCGAAGTGGGCTCCAAGCGGATGCGCAAGCTCCTGAGCAGCATGGGTGTAGGTCGCGCTACTGTCAATATGCGAATAAATGAATGGCCTTGCTCGATTCCACTCGATCTGCACATCAAGATTGCTCACACCTAGCAGATCCATGTGCTTGACGCCCATCTGGGTGGCAAATTTGTTTCCCCACCATTGACTTCCGTCAAAAAGTCTCGACACTTGTAACTCATCAAAGACGATCTGTCCATACCAACTCGTCCGCGGCAGCAAATCAATCCGCATATCAAGGCCCAGAAGTACGTTATCCGGACTTCCCAGCTTCTGCTCGATAATGCGATAGAGGATGATCGGATTTAGATACTGAAACTCAAACTGATTGTTCCTACTGAAGACCACAGACTCAAAGAGACCAAGATATAGATCGCTTCCAATCTGAAAACCAAGATGATGAGCCGTCATATACTTCTTGGGAAGTAGGCCAAAGCCTCTACTGGCTAGTGGTGAGTCCGCCGTCAGCTCCGCATAGATATTGGTATATCTGAGCTTCCAGACCTGGGTATTGAGTCGGAGATATGTATAGTTGTCAGCAAAGTCACTCAAGAGCAGTGATCTCATTCCTGAGCCTATGAAGTGCTTACCATGACCGATACTGATATCCACATGCTCTGACAATGCGATCCCGAGCTGACCATCTCCATTGAGATAGTCGTATCCTTGATCCACACCAAAGAGTGAGCTGCTAAACGGCTTGTAAAGACCCTGTCCAGGAATCGCTTCATACGCATCGACATAGTCTCTGATATAGCCAGGCAATCCAGCTTGTGTCTCAAGGACTCTGGTCTGTAGATAAAATCTGTCATCGATAGCAGCTCTGATTTCTATCCCACGCTGATTTAACCAAAGTGGATCATCACTGCGGTCTGAGCTTCCCATGGCAAAGTGCAAGATCGGATTGACACGCAGCTTAAGCGCTGGTCGATTTACTTCATAAAATATCGCAGGAGATTGATAAAAATGCTTGGCAACCGGTTTGACAGACTTCTTCGATTCGAGTACATCATTGTTTTTTGCGCGAAAGCGCTCTGCCTGTACACCTCCTTGTGCCTCGAGTAAACTATGGATTTCATGACGACCTTGAGGATAGACAGGAAATAAGACTTGAGACTTCGCGGTATCAAGTATTCTCAGTCGCTCTACAAATTCGTACTGTTCATCATCGAGAAGTATAGGACTCTTTTGGGCTAGACCCACCTGCACGGCAAAGGCTATCAGTGCTATGCTTCGAAGGCGCCTCATGCTTCAAACTCTCTGATAAAGTCCTTGATCGTATCATCAAAGTTCTCGGATTCCGGTCCACAAAACTCTACTTCAACAGGCAGGACGAATATGGGCAACTTCTTTGCTACGATAATATCCCTGTGCAGCAACAGCCTTGTGGCATCTTTTTCTGTTGTGATTATCAGTTTTTCGCTTTCGCTAAAATGTATGTAGCTCCTTTCTATCTGTCCGATCTCGTAAGCATTGAAGTAGTGATGGTCTTCAAAGTCGATAGCCTTAAGACCATTACAGCGCGGATTAAGATAGTCTAGTAGATAGTCCGTATTGGCAATAGCAGAAACGACAAGTACATCCTGACCTCCATGGAGCTCCAGAGTGATATCCTCGTCTAGGATGAAGTACGGCTTTCCATATCGATATCGACTGAAAAAAAGCTTCTGTTCAGGGTGGAGGTCAAGGCGGGTACGCCATGCTTCCCCATCAATCGGATCTGAGAGCTCAGGGCACTTGGTCACGATGACTGCATCTGCTCGACTCGCTCCAGATCTCCACTCTCTCAGTCTACCTGATGGCAAAAGAATATCGCTGTGATACGGTCTACTATACTCTGTGAGCAGAAGATTGAATCCGGGATCAATCGCGAGATGCTGATATGCATCATCGAGCAAGATGGTCTGTATCATCGGTAGTTCCTTGATCATTTGCACGACCGCGAGAACCCGATTCTCACCCACCGCTACGGCGACATTGCGAAACTTCTTTGCAAATTGAAGAGGCTCATCTCCGACGTCTAGACTACTGTCTGAAGCCTTGACCCAGCGAAAACCCTTGCTTTGTCGGCCATACCCCCGACTGAGGGTGGCCACATTGATATGGTCCTTGAGCATGCGAATGAGATACTCGATGTGCGGCGATTTGCCCGTACCACCGATACTCATATTGCCTACAGAGATCACTGGTAGATTAAAAGAGGTACTCTTGAGAATATCCCATCTGTATAGGAGCTTGCGCAAGCTGACACTGATACCATAGATCAGTGAGATGGGCAGCAGAAGGATCTGTACGACTCTATAGCGAAACACTCCTCAAAGCTACTTCCTTATGCTGAGGCACTGAGATAATATGCCTCTGGTTCCTGAATCATGTAAATCTGTTTCATGATGTCACATCCTATCGCACAGTCCATACATCTTCTTTGATGACAGTAGTTTTGATGCAGTTGGATGATGGATTGACTCGTGGCAGCAGATAGCTTCATATCGAGCTCTCTTTTCCAGTCGTTGACCACACGATTGCTCTCGGCTGGCTCATCATAGAGCCACTCTAGTACCTTGTCTACGAGATGAAGTCTACCATGAGCTTTTGCATATGAGAAGACAAAGGGCACGATGACATTGATGAGCAGATTACGCACACCAGACTTACCTAGTCGCTTGGTCTTGTAGGGACTCAGCTTATCAAATACATAGTGATCATCCCAGTATTCATGAGTCTCGCATCCCAAGAATAACTCATAGACCTGAGCCGCATCTTTAGCTTCGCTACAAGACCTGAAGAGATGCACATGCCGACGCAGCAAATCCGCGAGCAGCGATATGCGTACACTGGGAAATCCCGCTGGTCGCATGCGCAAGTACTTCCACATTTCTGGAGCCTGAGGCTCTAATTGGTGCTTCCATCTGAGATACTCGTATTCCTTGAGTAGCTCTTGAGGATATGTATCTGCGAGGCGTGTACTGAGCATGCCAGCCTGGCCATACAGGAGAGCTTCTAGCTGTAGAGCACTGTCTCTATACTTCCTGATGAGGCTCAGAGGAGTAGCTCGAGCGAGCATCAAGAAAGGCAGTTTGTTCTTATGGCCTCCAAAGTACTGACATAGTTGCTTGTAAAACGCTTCCTCCCAGTCATTCCTTGACTCTTTCACCAGTGTCATGATGTCATCATACCTGCTTTCCATTCGCTCGATAAATAGCCGATGAAACCACTGACGTATCCTCATTCCGTCCATCTCTGAGATATGCTCAGTACAGGGTAGCCTATCCTGAGGCTTGATCATCTGACAATACCGATCATGTAGTGTGTGTGATACTTGATGACGCAGCTCTACTGTGTGGATCTTCTGACCAGAACTCGTATATACCTGCTGATCATGATGCCAGACTACATGTAATATCACCGAATCGTAGAATGGATCATCCTCATGCTTGTGAGCTGTCCAGTCGGAGGACTTGACATGCATCTCGATATTGCCACACCACTCCTGATCTTCTAGCCGAATCTTGCAATTTAAAAAATCCGGTCCAGCATCCTCATTGCATGTACCCCATTCCTGTATGGTGACTTGAGATCCCGTCGTGGTCTTTAGATCCAGGAAGGGTATCATCCTAGATTTCCACAGAAAATGCACAAAATCTTCTCTCATACCCTGCACGCTTTGAGGATATATGTGCTGGGAAGCGGACTTTGTGACCTACTGTCTCAAGAATTTTTGAAAAGTATAGGAGTGTGTATTCTTTTCGTCAGATTCATGCCTTTCAGTCCAGACAAGATCCCAGAGTTCTGGGCGCTCTAGTTTAAACCAAGTATCAGCGTCACTGACCTCTGTATGCACCAGGGTCCAATAGAGTTGATCCCAATGAGCCTCAGTCTGGCTGTAGATCTCCCCGCCACCAATGACAAACACTTCTTCACATCTGCGCAAGATCATCTGCTGATAAGCCTCATCTATACTATGATAGATCTCGCATCCTGGAGCCTGATAGCCGCGCCTCCTTGTGATGATGATATTGTCTCTACCAGGTAAAGGGCGCCCGATAGACTCGTAGCATTTACGTCCCATGATGATCGGATGCTTCATCGTCGTGCGTTTGAAGTACTTCAGATCTGCTGGTAAGTGCCACGGAATATCTCCATCCTTACCAATGGCTCCGTTGATATCTGAGGCGACTATGGATGATATGATCATTGAGCGAGTACTGTTTTGTCATTGATAAGGTCGGCTTGGAGTATCCTTTGTTCTAGCCAAACTTTGTTTTTGTCTATAGACCCCTTCAGGTATTTTTCCATGACTAGGCCCGCGATAGGGGCGGCATACGTCGCACCCCAGCCCCCGTTTTCGATGTAGACGGCGATCGCAATCTTAGGGTCGCGCTTGGGCGCAAATGCAAAAAATACACTGTGATCTTTGCCATGCGGATTCTGAGACGTTCCTGTCTTGCCACACACCTCGATATCTTTTATAGCTGCACTGGTCGATGTGCCAGAGATGACCGCTCGCTCCATCCCATCTATGACAGGTAAAAAATGCTGGTACTCTATGCCTACGTTATTAGTAGGGTATTCTAGATGCTCTATAGTGCCATCTGACATAGCAAATGACTTGACCATGTGTGGATAGTGGTAGTGACCCCGATTGGCAATGATGGAAGCTAGATTGGCCATCTGCAAAGTCGTTAGTTCGATCTCTCCTTGACCGATACCAAGGCTAATCGTATATGTCGATCGCCACTTGCCTGCTCCATATAGCTTGTCATAGTAGGAAACCTCTGGCAGAAATCCAGACTTCTCACCTGGTAAATCTAGACTGAGCTGATCCCCAAGGCCAAAGGCACGCAAAGACGATCGAAGGCCTTCATATCCCTCCGCAGCCTGAGCAAAACCATTTTGTTCCAAGATCCTGCGATACAAATCAAAAAAGTAGCTATTGCAAGAAGTTTCCAAGGCATAGCGCAAATCAGTCCTATGATTGTGATCATGGCAACCATAGCTGAAGTGACGATAATCATAACTACCATAGCACTCAATAACCTCATTCTCTGACGTCAACCCTTCTTGCAAAGCAATGAGCGAAAGAACTGGCTTGATGATACTGCCTGGGGGATATCTAGCCATGATCGCACGGTTAAAAAAAGGCTGGCTACTGTCAGCGGCCAGTCGATCATAATTGTCCCCGCGATCTGCTGTCATCGATAGGAGATCTGGACTGTAATGAGGAGCGCTTGCCATGCACAGGATATCTCCAGTGCTTGGCTCGATCGCAACTACTGAGCCTTTTTTTCCTTGCAGCAACATTTCGGCGTAAGCCTGAATCTCAATATCCAGGCCTAAGATGATATCCTCTCCACTTCGTGCTGCGCTATCCAAGACACCCTGATTGAAACTCCCGAGATTCCGTCCATACTTATCCTTGAGCTCATAGGCAATCCCCTTACTTCCCCTGAGCATGTCTTCATATTGGAGCTCTATACCACTTGCACCGATATAATCTCCTCGTGCATATCGATTGGCCGCATTCTCAAGATCCTCTTGATCGACTTCATTGATATATCCTAGCACATGAGCGGCATGCTCAGAGTGGTACGCGCGCACAGAGCGCAAGACCATCTCAAATCCAGGAAACATGAACTGAAACTCTTGAAAGCGCAAGGCTTTATCCTCTGGAACCCTGCTCAAGAAGACAAAGGGTACATTCTTGTCATAGCGGACACTTGACCAATCCTTTTCTGCCATCTGGACAAAGTCATCACGATCAATGTCCAAGAGAGAACAGAAAAAGCTTGTATCCATTTGCCGATCAATCTGCTGATAACTGAGCCGCAGATCATAGACAGGACCATTACTCACTAGCAGAGTTCCAGCGCGATCAAAAATGAGCCCCCTTGCTGGTTCTTTGATCGTCTTGTCAAGCGTGGCATACTCGGCCTTGAGTCGATATCGATTGGGCAATAGCTGATATCTCATCAAAATAATAACGAGTATCCCGATCGCAGCGATCAGGACAGCCTGAAACATACCCAACTTAAATTTTTCGCTCTCCTTCATCTACCGAGAAAGAATGATCAACCTGTAGATAAATGCAAAGATGAAAGAAAAGATTGTACTGAATATACTTCTCACCAGTGCCACACCAAACCGCTCAAAAGTGAAATCCTGTAGTAGGAAAAATACGAGACAGTGTATAAAGTACATCAATAGCATGTAGGCTATATAACTGGATAGCTTCAAGTCCATGCGGTCCATATTCATATTGTGCCGAATCTCAGCATCATCGAGGAGTAAACTATAGACATACGGCCGCAGGAAGGCTGTCAAGGTGAGGCTGGCCGCATGTACTCCTGGGGTCTGATACCAAAGATCTACGAGGAAGCCCAGGACAAATCCGATCACAAGACAGAGTTCCTTGGCCACTCGCATCGGCAAGATCAGTATCGCCAAGGGATAGATCAAAAGGATGAAACTAGGCATACCATCAAGCCCCAGCTCCAGTCTCCCGAAGACCAGAGTCTGCAAAAAGTAAAGCAGTAAAAACTGCCACAAGTATTTGCCAAGTATGCCTTTCAATTCGAGCCCTCCCCTAACAGCATTTTCAATTGATCCTTGTCCTTGTGTCTACACACATAGACCGCCTGGATTGCAGACATATCAGCGGACAAAGAGATCTTGATGTCGTAGAAGTTGCTTCCCGCCTCTAAATTGACATCGACGACTTCCCCCACAGGATGCCCTTCTGGAAATATGATGCTGTTGCCCGTGACTAACTTAGTACCCACGGAGACGCGCGCATTTTTGGGGATACCCATGAGTCGAGCAAATCGATGATCATATGGGCGCCAGATGACATATCCATTGTAGTCTTGTCCATCAAGCTTGGCACTGATTCTACTCTCTCGATGAAGACAGCTCATAACACGCGCATAGTCACTGGTGACTGAGTGCACGATACCGATCACACCATCTTCTGTGACTACGCCATCACCTGACTCTATACCCGACTCACTTCCTTGATCTAATAACAAAAAATTGTCTGCCCGTCCGATTGAACTTTGGATGGATCTAGCGGATATGTAGCGATAGTCTGCACGAAAAACTGTGGTATCATCGGGTGTCGACAGGCGATAACTTTGGATTTTGAGCTCAGATCTCAAAGACGCGTTTTCTTGCATGATCTCTGAGTTCGCCTTGCGCAGCCCGAAGTAATCCGAGACAGATTGATTCGCTGCTTTCACTTTTGAAAAACCCACGTCCACATTGTGCTCGAAGATGAGTTTCTGATGTGCGTTGAAATTGATAATCAGGCTGAGAGCTATGGCCTCGAGTATAATAAACAGAAGTACGTAGCTCCTCTTGCCCAAGAAATCTAACAACTCTCTCATAGATCGAGGGGCAAAGTTCGCAAAAAAGCGATCAGCAATATAGAAGCTCTAGAGGCTCTTGCGTGGTATCAAGAATGTGTATCTACCGGTATTTTTCAAGGCAATACCAGTGCCCTTCACGACCGCCAACAGCGGGTCGTCAGCAACGTGTACCTCCAGCTTCGTCCGCTCGGAGATTCTCTTGTCCAGTCCTCGCAGCAGCGCTCCACCTCCTGTAAGATAGATCCCTGTACTATATATATCTGACGAAAGCTCTGGGGGTGTCGTCTCAAGTGCCTTAACGATAGCTTCTTCGATCTGAGAGATTGGTTCGTTGAGACACTGGGCGATCTCTTGATGAGAGATAGTCACCTGCTTGGGGATTCCGGTCACCAGATCACGACCGTTCACGGAGTAGTCAGGTGGTGGATTTTCCAGAACGGGCAATGCACTACCGACATTGATCTTGATTTGCTCCGCCGTCCGCTCACCTATGAGTACGTTGTGATTTTTCTTGATGTGCTCAATGATCGCCTTGGTAAACTCATCTCCCGCGATCCGCAATGATTGATCACAGACAATACCCGAAAGCGCGATGACTGCAATCTCTGTAGTACCTCCACCAATATCAATGATCATGTTACCGACTGGCTCCTCCACATCTAGTCCAATTCCCAGAGCAGCAGCCATTGGTTCATGGATCAGGTAGACCTCCTTGGCATCTACATGATCGGCACTATCAAAAACAGCTCTTTTTTCAACCTCCGTTATTCCTGAAGGAATACAAATCACCATTTTGAGATGTGTGAAAAATCTACGCTTGGTACCAAGCATATTGATCATCCCCTTGATCATGTTTTCGGCCGCCTGAAAATCGGCAATCACACCATCTTTGAGCGGTCTGATTGTCTTGATGTTTTCATGCGTCTTTTCATGCATAAGCATCGCGCGATGGCCCACGGCTATCGTCTCACCTGTCTTCCAGTCAATGGCCACGATCGATGGCTCATTGACCACGGTCACGCCATCTTGTATGATGAGTGTATTAGCTGTGCCGAGATCGATGGCCAGCTCTTGTGAAAACAAACTGAAAAGTTTCATAGTCTCGTAGTCAGCCCAAATCTCCGACAATTACTTGATAATAGTCGGTCGGATTTAGATAAATTCGAGCCAAATCACGCAGTTCTGTGCTATTGGCGCGCTCAAGATAGTCGAGATACCGATCATAGTAATCAAGGCTAAGCTGATTTTCCACGACATTGATCACAGATCTGATACGCTTAAATGCTCCATCACTGCGTCCTAGGAGAATACCCTTGATGTAATTGCGCACCAGATCGAGTTCCTCATCTGGGATAAGATGCTCCTGGAGTTTGATCATTTCAGCCTTGATGGCATCCAGAGCTTTGCGATGATTTACCTCATTGACATCTGCGCTGATGAGTAGGCAACCTGCGGTTGCATATGACTCCAGAGACGAGTGGATACCATATGTGAGTCCCATATTTTCTCTGATTTGAGACATGAGACGAGAACCAAAGTATCCTCCAAGGATGGTGTTGAGCAGACTGAGACCCATGTAATCTTCATGACGCTTGGCAAATGTCTTGCGACCAAGCCTGATGGACATTTGCTCCATCCCAGGTAATGTCACTTGAGCTTCATGCTCATCTTTGAGCATCTCAATATCATCTTTGGCATCCATGCATTCCACACGCTGAGGTCCAAGCAGCGAATCCAGGATCTCGATATGATGATCCTGGACATGACCGGCGACATAGATCTTATCCACGCTACCACGTATCGTCCTGCCATAGTGCTCTAGTAGGCTGTCTCGCGTGATCTTCGCGATATCTTCTTCAGAGCTATTGTAGCCGTAGGGATGGCTTTCGCCAAAAAGCATTTCGGTCACCTTGCGATATGAGACAATGTCTGGCTTTGCGAGATCGTACAGCAACTTTTGTTGGCTCTGTTCTTTGAGCCTTGCAAGCTCATCGTCAGGAAAATTGGAATCATTGATCAAGCTCACCAATACCGGTATCAAGATGTCAAGATGCCTTGATAGGCAGTAAAGGGTGAGATAGACACGATCAAGAGTAAAACTCGTCTGGATAGAAGCACCATACTCATCAAAGAGCTCAGCCAATTCTTCTGAGCTTCTCAAAGTCGTGCCCTCCTTGAGCATCATGGCCGCAAATCTTGAGCTTAGTCTTTGTGCCTCTTGGGGCCTTCCGGCCAAAAAGCTCAACTGAAGCTTGCAGACTTCATATCCCGCATGTAACTCAGCATATAGATCCGCTCCGCACACCATGCGCTGAGCTTGTATGATAGGGAAGTTGATCTTTTGGATCGTGGAGATCAGAGGGGCAGTAGCCCGTGGGTTTTCTTTCATCAAAAAAAGTTCTGAGAGCTGTCCACAGATGGATAATTTTGTGCATTTCAGACAGAGCCCAAAAGTATGAATTTCACCATTTCTTCTTCCCAGCTCTTGAGCAAATTGCAAGTATGCGGTGGCGCCATTGGATCCAATCCAGCGATGCCCATATTGGAGGATTTTCTCTTTGACATAGATGGTGATCAGATGACGATCACGGCGAGCAATCTCGAGACTACAATCATTACGAGCGCTCAGCCCTCGTCCAAGGATAAAGGAGCCTGTACCATGCCTGCAAAAATCCTGATGGATACGCTTAAGGCACTACCAGAGCAGCCTCTGAAGTTTCACGTCAATGATGACAACTTCGCTGTCAAGATTACCTCTTCCTTTGGAACCTACAAGCTTTCTGGAGGAGATCCAAGTGAATATCCTACGCTCCCGAGTGATGATAATACTGAGAGCCTCACCCTATCAGCCCAAGCGTTAAAGGGCGCTATGGCCAAGACAAGTTTTGCAACAAGTAATGACGAGCTGCGTCAGGCGATGATGGGTGTCTTCTTCGATATCGATGAAGGTAAGATCACATTCGTGGCGACAGACGCTCATAAGCTCGTGAGATATACACTGCGAGGCATCGACGCAACCAAGGCTGGCTCTTTCATCGTGCCCAAAAAATCTCTTAGCTTGCTCAATAGCGCACTTCTCAATGAAGGCGATGTCAATGTGGCATATAATGCCAAAAACGTCTTTTTTCGCTATGATGACACCTCTGTCATCTGTAGATTGATAGACGCCAGATATCCTGATTACAATGCTGTCATTCCTTCAGAGAACCCACTAGAGCTGATCGCTAAGCGAACTGATCTATTGCAATCTCTCAAGAGACTTGCTATCTACGCGAACAAGAGTACGAATCAGGTGATCTTCAACATACAAGAAGATGGATTGACGATCTCATCGCAGGATCTAGATTTCTCCAATGAGGCAAAAGAGCAACTGGTCTGTACCTTCAATGGTGACCCATTGACCATGGGCTTCAATGCCAAGTTTTTCATCGAGATGCTGAATATCCTGGAGACAGAAGAGATTCACTTTCACCTCAGTGAGCCCAATCGGGCTGGTGTGCTTGTTCCTGCTGACAACAATGACGAAGAGGAGCTCCTCATGCTGGTCATGCCTGTGATGATGGGATACTAGTCTCAGATGTCAAAGTCTCAAACAGCACTCTTCTTCGGGTCATTCAATCCAGTCCATGTCGGACATCTCATCATCGCGGACTTTATACAGGGTCTAGATGACATCTCTGAAGTATGGATGGTCATTTCACCGCACAATCCTTTCAAAGAGAAAAAATCTCTAGCCAAGGACTATGATCGACTGGAGATGATGCATCTTGCCATAGGAGATCACCCCAAACTCCGAGCCAGCGACATAGAGTTTTCGCTCCCAAAACCATCTTACACAGTGGACACACTGGCTTACATAACTGAAAAGTATCCAGAGCGAGAGTTCGCTCTTGTCATGGGTGGGGACAATCTCAAGAGCTTCCATCGATGGAAAAACTATGAGATGATTCTTCGCAACCACCAGATCTATGTCTATGCGCGACCTGGATACGAGACAGACGCATTTCAAGATCATCCCTCGATACATATCCTTGAAGCTCCACTACTGAGCATCTCAGCGAGCCATATCCGTCAGCGGATTAAAGAAGGTAAGTCTATACGATATCTCGTGCGCGAAGATGTGAGAGAATTCATCCTCTCAAAACGACTTTATCAGGAGACCAACTGACAATATATGCTCTCAGTGCTGAGTTAATACTGGCAGAGAAAATACTCGTACATGCACAAGTCCCTGATCTCAATGATTCTTGCTTTGCTGACATTTCAAACTGTCAGTGCTCAGAGTAATACCGCAATCGGTGAATGGAAAAGTTACTTTCCTTACTCCAATGCCGAAGATGTGACACAGAGCGATGACTACATCTACTTTATGAGCCAAGAAGCGATTGCTAGGCTTGCTAAGGAAGATGGATCCATCGATTTTTTGACGACAGTTGATGGCTTGAATGAGACTCTCTTGCAGACCATCCGATTCTCTCCCTTTGATCAACTGCTCATCATAGCATACGCCAATAGTAGCATTGATTTGGTATTTGAAGATGAGATCGTCAATCTCAATAGCATCGTTACCAACAACAATATCACAGGTTCTAGGCTGATCAATGATATCTACATCGCAGATAGAACCAAGGCATATTTTTCAACTGATTTTGGCATCGTCGAGCTCAATCTCGAGCGACGTGAGTTTGGGTTTACCGCATTTACACCGATCTCCGTCTACTCTGTGGTCATCCGAGATGATTACTACTACGCTGCCACAGAAGAAGGAATTTACAGAGCACCGATCTCTCCGAGCTTCAATCCTGCAGACTTCGCACTGTGGGAGCTCATGGGATCAGAGTATGGCCTCCCAGCTGTCTACGAATCCTTGGATCTCGAAGTCTATGAGGAGCGTATGTATGCTGTGGTCGACGGTAGTGTCTATCGCGAGGAGAGTCCACTGAGCTTCCAGCTATTTGATCAGCAATCCGGCTATGAGGCTAGCTTCATGAGTAGCGATGGTCGTGATCTCCTGATCGGCTATGACTGTGGCAATTGCAACGGTAGGATCGTCAAGCTATCTCCAGACGGCTCTCTCAGTCAGATCAATAATGGATGTGTCTCTCGTCCACATTATGCCATCCAAGATGAAAGTGGTAATATCTGGCATGCCGACGACTTTCGCGGATTTAGGAGTACTAAGGCCGATGGTGGATGCGACAATTTTAGGCTCAACAGCCCTTTCACCAATCGGACATACGATGTGTATGTCCAGGATGATCAGGTGTATCTCGCCACGGGCGGAGTGACATCGTCATTTAATTTTCTCTTCAATCGGGCTGGATTTTCCATACTTGATACTGATGGGCTATGGACCAATGTCAATGATCTCGACAATCCAAGCTTCGCCATGACCGATCTGATAGATATCCTCTATGTACTGCCTCATCCCAACAATCCCGATCTGGTCTATGCCGGATCCTATGGAGGAGGGCTTGCCGAATACCGAGGAGGAGAGGATTTTATGATCTATGATCAATCCAACTCTACTTTGGACGGTACGCCAGGTACCGCCAATTCTGAACGCGTGAGCGGAATGTCTTTTGATCTGGAGGGCAATCTATGGCTTAGCAATTATTTGGCCGCAAGGCCTCTCTCAGTATTCAAATCAGACGGTAGCTGGCAAAGCTTCACCTTACCGAGCACCCTAGTCGCGCAGCTTGACACAGATCTACGTGGATATAAGTGGATCCTTGAGCGTGGTCAAGGTGGTGGCTTCATCGTCTTTGACGAAGGAGATATGGATGATCCCAATGATGATCGCGTCAAAAGATACACCTCAAGTAATAGCGAACTACAGACCAATAATGTGACCTATATCGCCATCGACAGAGATGGTGATGCATGGGTGGGTACAGATCAAGGGCCTGTGATATTTGAATGCGGAGATCCATTTAGCAGTGACTGTCGAGGCTCGAGAAGAAAAGTGGATCAAGACGGCTTCATCGCTTTTTTACTCGAAACGGAGAAAATCAATTCTATCGCCGTCGATGGAGCCAATCGCAAGTGGTTTGGGACAGACAATGGTGTATTTGTCCAGTCACCGAGTGGTGAGACACAGATTCATCACTTCACGACCCAAAACAGTCCTCTCCCATCCGATCAGATCTCGGACCTTGCGATTAATGATAATAATGGCGAAGTATTTATCGCCACGACGGCAGGACTGATATCTTATCGCTCGGATGCTATAGCAGGCAGAGCTTTTCACGACAAGAGTGCGAAGGTCTTTCCCAATCCCGTCCAGCCTGACTATGAAGGTCCTGTGGCCATTGCAGGATTGGCAGAAGATGCTCTTGTGAAGATCACAGACATCTCTGGCAAGATTGTCACAGAGCTGAGAGCCAATGGTGGTCAGGCAGTCTGGGATGGTCGCGATCTCAGCGGTACTGAAGTTGCATCGGGTGTCTACCTCGTAATGAGCAGCACCACTGACATCCTAGCAGATCCTGATGGCTTGATTGCCAAGATATTATACCTACGCTAGGGCTGAGCGACGGGCTTCGACGACTTCTGAGTAATAAGCTTCGTACTGGAGCAAGATCTTATCGAGACCAAAATCCTGAGCCCTCGTCATGGCATTTTGCCGAAAGGCAGCAAGTCTTGAATCATCTAATAGAAGTGAGAGTGCATTGCGCGCCATGTCTTCATAATCACCGATCTCACTCAGATAGCCCGTCTCTCCATGCGTATTCACCTCACCAATGCCACCTGCGTTGGAACTGATGACAGGTACACCGCACGCCATTGCCTCTAGCGCCACAAGACCAAAGCTTTCTTTCTCGGATGGTAGGACGAATATGTCAGAGATGGCTAGCAACTCCTCCACAGCATCTTGCTTACCGAGACATCTGGTACTGTCTGATAGCCCTTTGTCCCTCACGAGTGACTCGATATAGCCTCGTTCAGGACCGTCACCCACAAGCAGGAGCTTGGCAGGTAAGACATCTCTGACAATCTCAAACATGCTTACGACATCCTGTATGCGCTTGACCTTTCGGAAATTGGATATGTGAATAAGTATCTTCTCTCCCTGAGGTGCGACGAGCTCCCTGAAGTGTGACTTGTTGCTAGGGCCAAATCTCTTGAAGTCTATGAAATTGGGGATGACTTGGATCTCCTTATGAATTTGAAACTGCCGTAAGGTCTCATCTTTGAGATCCTGTGACACTGATGTCACACCGTCTGATTGCTGTATGCTAAACTCAATCACCGGGGCGATACTCTGATCGATACCTACCAAAGTGATATCTGTCCCGTGCAGTGTAGTGATGACAGGTATGTATTTGCCTCTTTCCAGAAGTATCTTTTTGGCCAGATAGCCTGCTGTGGCATGGGGTACGGCGTAGTGCACATGCAAGATATCCAAATCTTCATTGAGCACAACATTGACAATCTTACTAGCGAGGGATGACTCGTAGGGCGAAAAATCAAACAAGGCATAGTCGATCGGCGTCACTTCATGATAGAAAATATTCTGCTGAAAACCATTGAGTCTTACAGGCATGCGATAAGTGATGAAGTGAACTTCATGCCCTTTTGCCGCCAGGCCTAGACCTAGTTCCGTCGCTATAACTCCGCTACCTCCGTAAGTCGGATAGCAAACAATGCCTATTTTCACCTTTTTGTTTACTTAATGTGAACTAAAGTATAAACAAATACTTTTTTATCTTGCTATTTAAATAACGCCCGCTAGATCGATAGGTTAAGTCGTGCGGACGAAATAACGAAAGATTTTTTTTTGGCTGAGTACTCCATAAAAGACCTCGAGCGAATCTCTGGGATCAAAGCGCACACTCTCCGTATATGGGAGAAGCGCTATGGCCTGCTCAAACCTAAACGCACTGCGACCAACATCAGATATTATCTGAATGAGGACCTACAACACCTGCTCAAGGTCGTCTATCTGAATCAACAAGGTGTCAAAATCTCCAAGATTGCTCAACTCAGCGAGGAGGAGCTCGTGGCTCGTGTTGAGGAATTGATGCAAGTCAAAGAAGGTCTTGATGGACAAAACGACGCCCTGGTTCTTTCCGTCTTACAACTTGACCGCTACAAAGTAGAGCGTATTCTAAATCACAAGACTGACGAACTCGGTTTTGAGCAGTGCTTATTCCAAGTCATCTATCCACTACTCGAGAAAATCAACCTACTCTGGATCGCAGACTCCTTTGAGCAGTATCACGAAAAGTTTCTCATACAGATCATCAAGCAGAAGATCATCAAGCAGATCGATAGTCTGAGTCAACCCAGTGGACCCAATCTGCCACGCGTCTTACTATTTTCCAATAAGGCAGAGGAGCAAGACCTTGCTCTTCTTCTCGCAGACTACTATCTCAGGAAGTATGGATACAACTCGATAAATCTTGGTGCACCAATCTCAGAGCTCGAACTCGGTCTCATCAAGAAAGGCTATGGTGATCCCGATGTCATCCTACTCATGCTCAATGGCTCAAGCAGTGAAGAGTCTGTGCGTCGCTATCTATCAACCATGGACAAGGAGTTTCCCAAGAGCAAGCTTTGGGTATCCGGCTATATGCTATATGAAGAAGAGCTTGGAAGTCGTATCTCAGTACTTACAGACGTGACACATCTCAAAGAACTCGCCAAAACGGTGCACAATAGCGCTGAAGAGAACTAACGTGTAAGCTCGATAAGCTCGCTTTCTTCAAGATCTGAGTTGAGGATGATCCGATTTTTCTTCCCATTGATCGTGTAGACTAGTGCCATGGTATTCGGTGGTATGACACCTTGATTGACAGCATGCAAGACAAGGTAGTTCACCCCTTCGTGATTGAGCTTGAGTCTCATCTTTTTGGGCTTGTCCGTGATCGTAAAGTCCTCGAGGATCCACTCCCCATTGAAGTTGATACTGACGATATCTCTATCCAATTTCTGATGATCGTAGATCTCAATATCTACATAGTCGCCATCGATCTTGAGAGCTTCTTGTCGTCTGACAATCTCACGATCCTCCAGCAGATCAGGAATTACATTGGCGAGTGGCACTTCGATATCCTTGATTTCCGACTCTTCCAGCTTTTGTGGATAGATGACCTTGAAGATGTGAGGTTCCTCGATCATCATGAGATATGGCTGCTGTGTGATGCGTATCAGCTCATTGATCTCATGCACAATTCCATTCCCGTAGCGATTGAATTGAGACAGTACCTGGATATTGTGGTAGTAGTAATAGTCACCGTACTGCTTGTACTTGTCAGGTGTGCGCTCATCCGTGAGAAACTCACTATTGATCCTCATATACTCTTTCACTTGCGCAGAGATGAGGCCAATCTTATCAGATGGTCTCCCTGAGCGCCCCGCTGACGTTCCCAGAAATCTCAATTGATCTGCCTGTGGCATGCTCTTGAGATTGGCAGCAAGTTTCACATTGATCGGTGGGATACTCTCTTTCTCCTTGAATCTGTAATGTCTCGCGCCGTTGAGATAGTTGCGATGAAGGGACCTAAGACCCGTATAGCTATCATAGAAGCCATCTGTCTGTAGTCTTACTTGCATCTCGTCATATATGGATTGCAGTGCCTCCTCCATGGCATTGCGCACTACAAAAAACTGATTGTACAGTTTCACACCGGCTTCAAGCTTTTCGTAAACGGACGGAAGAGCAGCTTTGTCAGATTCAACCTTGCGTAGTGCATATTCAAGTTCAAATCTGAGCTGATTGGTAGCCTTGATGATAGACTTGAGCTCTGCGAGTCTCGGATTGATGCGATCGCGGTATTTTGTCGGCAGACTGTTCGAACCCTCAAGAGCCTTATTGTACCAGGTGAGTGGAGACACATCATAAAACCATGCGTCTGGATCTTCAAATATGTTGGCTGGGAGGTCTGCGTTGCTGTAAAAATTGAGTTGCTGACCCTCAAGGTCGACGTATAGGTTGAGCTTTTGATTGAAATTTTCCAGTAAGCGGTGTACTATGAGCATCCCATGGATGCTCTCGTTCGTAAACTGGACGCAATCATTGAGGACCTTCACAGTACGAACTTCTTCTTTGCTCGGTGCTTCAAACTGAGCCATCATGACTTGTGTACTACTGAGCAGCACTACAAGGACAAGAAAGAGTGTAGAGATATGCTTCATGCGATCATCTTCCTAGATGTACGAGGAGAATAGAAATATCCGAAGGAGATACACCAGAGATCCGACTTGCCTGTCCTATGGTACTAGGTCTGATGCTTGTGAGTTTTTCTCTGGCTTCTGCCGAAAGTGCGCCAAACTGATGATAGTCTAACTGATCTGATAGTCTCACTTCTTCTAGCCTTGTCATCTTGTCTACCATTTCTTGTTCCTTACGGATATATCCTTCGTACTTGAGTTGGATCTCAGCTTCTTCCACAGTTTCTGTATCAAAAGCCGAGAGCTGTTGATTCAAAGATTCGCTGATGGAACGGAGTTCTCTAAGATGAAGGTTCGGCCTTAACAGGACTTTATGAGCCTTCAAGCTCTGCTTGACTTCTGTACTTCCAAGATGCTGGAGTAGTGGATTGAGCTCCTCAGGTACGAGACTTTGTCTCTCGAGGATACGGAAGATCTCCTTGATATCTTCTTGTTTTTGGCGGACACGCACCACTCGCTCATCCATGTGCTGCATCCCAATATCAGCCGCCAGCTGCGTCAGTCTGATGTCAGCATTATCCTGTCGAAGCAGGATTCTAAACTCCGCTCTAGAAGTAAACATCCTGTACGGCTCATCCGTACCCTTGTTGATGAGGTCATCGATCAGGACACCTATATATGCCTCGGATCTCAATAGTACAATTGACTCTTCGTCCTTGACTCGTCTGGCGGCATTGATACCAGCCATCAAGCCTTGACACGCCGCTTCTTCGTAGCCTGTCGTGCCATTGATCTGACCTGCAAAGAATAGCCCCTTGACCACTTTGGTCTCAAGACTACTGCTCAATTGGGTCGGCGGGAAATAGTCATACTCGATTGCATATCCTGGCCTGAACATCTTGACATTTTCAAAGCCAGGTACACTCTTGAGAGCTTCGTACTGGACTTCTTCTGGGAGTGAAGATGAGAATCCGTTGAGGTAGATCTCACAGGTATCTCTGCCCTCTGGCTCTACGAACAACTGATGCCGGTCTCGATCTGCAAATCGATCAATCTTGTCTTCTATGGATGGGCAGTACCTTGGCCCGAGACCTCTGATGCGTCCATTAAACATGGGACTGCGATCAAAGCCCTCCTTGAGGAGATCATGCACCTTCGGATTGGTATAGGCGACATGACAGGGAATCTGATCCTCAAGTGGTGTCGTATCTGTGAATGAAAACTTGGCCGCCGGATCATCTCCTGGCTGCACCTCAAGTTGCTCCATGTCTATGGTGCGACCATCAAGCCTTGGAGGAGTCCCAGTTTTCATACGTCCATGCTCAAATCCGAGCTCCATCAACTGCTCTGTGATCCCTCTAGCCGCTCGCTCACCTGCTCGTCCACCACCAAACTGCTTCTCTCCGATATGGATCAGACCATTGAGGAAGGTACCATTGGTCAATACGACTGTCTCACTTGGTATCTCTAGGCCAAGACCTGTACGGACTCCTGAGACTCTGTCATCATGGACTATGAGACCTGTCACCATCTCTTGCCAGAAGTCAATCAAGGGGTGTTCTTCTAGCAGATTTCTCCACTTTCGTGCAAATAGATTGCGATCACTCTGTGCCCTTGGACTCCACATCGCCGGACCTTTGGAGCGATTGAGCATGCGAAACTGAATCATCGTCTCATCTGTGACGATGCCAGAATAACCGCCCATCGCATCGATTTCTCTTACGATCTGTCCTTTAGCGATTCCTCCCATGGCAGGATTGCAGCTCATCTGAGCGATGGTCTGCATATTCATGGTGGCGAGCATGACACGACAGCCCATATTGGCCGCTGCGGCGGCTGCCTCACAGCCAGCATGACCGGCCCCGACTACTATGACATCGTATGTGGGAAACATGCTTGCAAAGGTACTGCAAGACATGTGCCTGAGACAAGCTTAGCCTTGGCTCTTGAGCCAGTCGATCAAGACCGCTTTCTGCTCTGCAGTGAGCTTGGCCTCAGAGTGTGCCAGCTTGTAAGAGCTAGGAGGCATATGACCATCTTCAATTTCTTCGATGCACTCCTCGATTTTATGAGACTTCTTCGATGGTTCTAAAGACTCCCAGGTCGAGAAATTGAGCTTCTCTCGACCACCCTTGATGTGTCCTTGTATCCAGAAGCTCACTGGAGCGATGTAGCTGTATGAAGGATATGTCGTCGCGTGACTATGGCAGTCATAGCACGCAGCCTTGAGCGAAGCAGCAATCGATGCTGGCGCTGAGGTTTGTGCAAGAAAATCTGAGGCCGCCGATATCTCGGGTACAGATCGATCTACAGGAATAAACTGAATCAAGCATAACACCAGAAGTGCTGCGAGTAAGATCAGACGAGTGCGATTGGATCCTGACTTTGGTCTTTTTGTCATAGGTTTAAATATATGCAAGCTTCTACGGTCCGAATTCTGTGCGTCATATTCATGATCCTCTCAGCAGCTTGTCAGCAAGTGCCTGAAACTGATGATAAGAACAATGCCGCCAAAGAGGAAACCCAAGTCAAAACTGAAGACATCACCATTGCCCCTGATACAATTGTCCTCTATCCTCACCACGAGATCCTTGGAAAGGTGAATGAGCGACGGCATGATGACTTCGTGGAGATTGAGGCTCCATATGCTTCACGATCAGGGATGTATCTCCGATCAGCATGCTATGAGGCCTTCCGGCAAATGGCGGATCACGCCAGAGACGACGGCATTGATCTTGTCATCATCTCCGCAATGAGAAACTTTGATCGCCAAAAGCTCATCTGGGAAGCCAAATGGCGTGGGGACCGCCTGGTAGATGGCCAAAAACTACCAGAGTCTCATCCTGAACCTCTGAGTAGGGCAATGAAAATCCTTGAATACTCTAGTATGCCAGGCTCTAGTCGGCATCACTGGGGCACGGACATTGATATCAATGCACTTACCAATGAGTACTTCAGCTATGGAAAGGGGCTGCGAGAGTTTCAATGGCTCCAGACACATGCATCTCAGTACGGCTTTTGTCAAGTGTACACAGATAAAAGCCATGGGCGTACAGGCTACGAGGAAGAAAAATGGCACTGGTCCTACTTGCCGATCGCTCGACAAATGACCAAGCAAGCAGCAGAAAGAATGAGTAATGCAGACTACAGCGGATTTTTGGGAGATGAAGCTGCGAAGCAAATCGATGTATTGAACAAATACGTGCTCGGAATTGATCCATCGTGTAGATGATCTATTTTCGTAGGATCAATATCAAAGTCAAAAACTCAAACTATGGCACTTACTGAGTCAAACATGATGGCACTTGGCACTCTTGCACCAGCCTTTAGCCTACCAGATACAGTCACCGACGAGACGATCAACTTCCAAGATGTCAAAGGAGAAAATGGCACGCTTGTGATGTTCATCTGCAATCACTGCCCGTACGTGATTCATGTCAATGACGAACTCATCAAAGTGACGAACGACTACCGAGATCAAGGTATAAGCGTGGTAGCCATCTCATCCAATGATGTCAACAACTATCCGCAGGATGGTCCTGACAAGATGAAGCAACATGCCAAGGAGGTTGGGTACAACTTTCCCTATCTGTACGATGCGTCGCAAAATGTTGCTCGTGCCTATGACGCTGCCTGTACGCCGGACTTCTTCCTATTTGACCAAGACGATAAGCTGTACTACAGAGGTCGCCTCGATGGCTCAAGACCTGGAAACTCGGAGTCTCTAGATGGAGCAGACTTACGTAGTGCTATGGATATGCTTGTCGCCGGCAAAGAGGCGCCAGCAAAACAATACCCTAGCGCGGGATGCAATATCAAGTGGAAATAGTCATGATCTTCATGTGACTTTGTATCTTGCTTCGTAGCCAACAAAAATGTCATGGAATCAATAGTAGCTTACTTTTCCGATATGCCTACTCCACATAGATCTTTCTTGATCGTAGGTGGCTTGGCATTCTTCCTTCTACTGGAAAATTTTGCTCCATTTTCCCGTAAGGGATATAGTAAAGTGAAGCATACAGCTCTCAATGTCTTCTTTACTTTGACGACTATCTTGGTCAACTTGTCTATGGCATTTGTGCTCGTGTGGAGCAGTTCACTCGTCAGTGATCAAGGTGTAGGCCTCCTACAATGGATCGATATGCCGCTTTGGGCTCAGCTGATTGTAGGACTACTGCTCATGGATCTCATCGGTGCATATACTGCACACTACACTGAGCACAAAGTGAAGTGGATGTGGCAGTTTCATCTCATCCATCATACAGATCAGCATGTGGATACCACGACGGCCAATCGACATCATCCAGGAGAGAGTGTGATCCGATTTGTCTTCACTTGTATCGCAGTGATCGTTGTCGGTGCACCAGTATGGTTGATCTTCTTGTATCAGTCCATGTCCGTGGTACTCTCACAATTCAATCATAGCAACTACAATCTTCCTCTTGCAGTGGACAATGTAGTGAAGTGGATCTTCTGTACGCCGGCTATGCATCGCGTACACCATCACTACAGACAACCCTACAGTGACACCAATTATGGCAATATTTTTTCGCTGTGGGATCGCCTCTTCGGTACCTATGTCGCGGTCGATAATGACAAGCTCATCTATGGCCTGGATACCTACATGGATGAGCAAGATGCCAGCCATATGGGCAAGTTACTGGCACATCCATTCGTCGGGTACCGATCACGAATCGAGTATGCCGAGGAAGAGAAGCTATAAGCTAAAAACAAAGCTCTCCTACGATCACAGGTGCGATCAAGAAGTAAAGGCAAAGCAAGGCCGTCTGTAATCCAAATAGCCTCGTCTCTACAATCTGCTTGACCGTAAATATGATCCCCAAGGCAGATATCAAGCAAATACTGACCCACGAGACAGTGACGAAGTCCAAGAACTGGCTAAAGTTCATCTCGGCCAACCTCGATATCATAAAAAATATGATTTGGGCCAAGAGGCTCAGCACCAAAAACTTGATTTTTAGATCTATGGAAATTGACTTCATTGACCTAAAAACGTCCGTTCCTCTCGGGGCATGCCTTCCCTGGGGCGATTTAAGTCAAGCTTATCTCATCTTGTGAAGGAATACTTAAAGATGTGCCTATTGTCGTGTGACAATGCGCGCTAGTCGGCAGAGCGAAGGAGAGACTTGAGCTTTTCATACATCCATGGGATACGCTTGACTGCTGCCAAATCCTTGAGACTTTCTCTCACAGGACGGGCAGGTGAACCAAAGTAGGTGTCTTTGCTCAAGCTCTTCGCCACACCTGACTGCGCCAGGATGACAGTGCCAGAGGCAATATGTGATCCATGAGCGACTCCTACCTGTCCATATAGGGTGACATCGTCTCCGATCTGACACTTCCCTGCGATACCAACCTGTGCAGCAATTAAGCACCTCTCACCGATGACCGTTCCATGTGCTACGTGGACCAAGCAATCCAGCTTTGATCCCCGACCTATGAGAGTATCACCTGAGACACCTTTATTGATCGTACAGTTGGCACCGATGTCTACATGGTCTTGGATGATGACACGCCCTCCAGATCTCCACTTGGTATATCCTTCCTCGGATTTTTTGAAGTAGAATGCATCGGAGCCTAGTATCGCGCCTGACTGAATCAGGCAATGCTTGCCGATATAGCAGTGCTCCTGGAGCACCACGCCAGATTGAATCACGGTATGAGCGCCGATCTCACAGTGTGGACCGATGATCACACCGGCCTCGATCGTTGCCGTCGGATCCACCTTGGCCCTTGGGTCTATCTGTGACAGCTGCGTATAATGAGGTCTGTGCTCGAGCACGAGTTCATTGTACGCCTCAAAAGGACTCTCCATCACAAGGACAGCTTTGCCCTCAGGTACAGTCACTTCTTTGTCTATGAAAATAATTGTAGCTGCACTCTTTAGGCACTTGTCATAGTATTTGGGATGATCTACAAAGCATATATCCCCAGGACGGACTTTGTGAATCTCGTTGATCCCTGTGGCAAAGAGATCCGCATTTCCATGCAAATGGGCCGAAAATCTATCGGCTAGCTGCTTGACGGGTATCGCTTGAGAAAAATCCATATCAGTGGGCTTCTAGCCAAGTATTTCCTGTATCCATCTCGACCACTATAGGTACTTCGAGTCCAGAGATGGCGCCTTCCATCTCCTCTTTCACGATTTTCTTGACCTCATCAAGCTCTGACTTGACTACATCAAATACAAGCTCATCATGTACTTGGAGAATCATTTCAGAGACTAGGCCTGCTTCATCAAATTTGCGATCAATATTGATCATCGCGAGCTTGATCATATCGGCTGCTGTACCTTGTACTGGGGTATTGATCGCCATGCGCTCAGCATTGCTACGTAGCATACCATTGCGCGAGTTGATATCTCTCAAGACGCGCTTTCGGCCTTTGAGCGTTTTCACGTAGCCATGCTCTCTGGCATCGGCTACATTCTTATCCATGTAGGCTTTGAGACCTGCATATTGCTCAAAGTATGCCTCAATCAAGTCTTTGGCTTCTGATCGAGAGATACCGAGCTGACGTGAAAGATTGGTCGAGCCTGCGCCATAGATGATGGAAAAGTTGACGGTCTTGGCATTGCGCCTCTGGTCCGCACTCACCTCATCATAAGCTACATTATACACACGCGCCGCAGTCGCACGATGTATATCTTGATTCTTGATGAATGCTTCCTTCATCGCCTCATCACCGCTGAGCTCAGAGATCAAGCGCAACTCGATCTGAGAGTAATCTGCTGCTAGCAGAATGTGCTCATCATCTCTAGGAATGAAGGCATTTCGAATTTCTCTGCCTGCCTTGTCCTTGATCGGAATATTCTGCAAGTTGGGACTCTCCGAACTTAAGCGTCCCGTGGCGGCTCGAGCCTGATTGAAGCTACTATGGATACGCCCTGTGCGCTCGTTGATCATGAGAGGTAGCGCCTCTACATAGGTAGATCGGAGCTTGCTGTATTTCCTAAAGAGTAAGATGTCTTGGATGATAGGGTTCTCTGGAGCAAGTTCATTGAGCTTTTCCTCATTGGTGCTGTACTGGCCAGAACTCGTCTTGCGCCAGCGATAAGGGATCTTAAGCTTATCAAAAAGCACAGTACCGACTTGCCTTGGAGAGGCGATGTTGAAGGAGCCGTCTGCTTGCTCATAGATGCGCTTCTCGATCTTTTGAATCTCAGCCAATAGCTCCTGACTATATGCCTTGAGGTGCTCCGCATCTAGTCTCACCCCATGGGCCTCCATCTTGGACAGGGCAACTACGAGAGGCATCTCAATCTCATCAAAAAGTGTCAGTAGCTCTTGCTCCTCCAAGAGTGGCAAAAAATGCTCGTACAGCTGCCAGGTAATGTCGGCATCCTCTGCCGCGTAGTCGGAGATCTTCTCTTGCGGAATGTCCCGCATGGAGAGTTGATTTTTCCCTCGCTTACCTATGAGCTTTTCGATAGGGATCATCTTATAATTGAGATAACTCTCGCTGAGATAGTCCAATTTGTGTCGCAGATCGGGTTCTAGCAGATAGTGCGCGATCATGGTGTCAAAAAGCGGCAAAGGCATGTGGACATCATAGTTGCGGAGCACATTCATATCATATTTGATATTCTGTCCTATTTTGAGATGCTCTGTGGATTCAAGTATGGGTCGAAATTCTTCAATGACCATTTGGGCGACAGCCCTATCCTCTGATAGTGGGACATAGTATCCCTGATGTGCCTCAAGGGCAAATGACAAGCCCACGATCTCAGCCTTGAAAGCGTCAAGCCCTGTCGTCTCTGTATCCACGGCGAAGGCCTTGGAGGCACTGAGTTTCTTGATGAGATCCTTGCGCTTAGCTGCATCGTCGACAAAGATGTACTCCTTGTCCAGATCAGCAGCAGACTGTGATGCAATCGAATACTCTTGAGGAGCAGCCTTAGCTTGCTCTACCGCTGCAGTCGTACTGAAAAGACTCAGCTGCTCTGACTGCTGGAGTACACTTCTTGCCAGTGTACGAAACTCCAGATCTTGAAACAAACTTGTAAGCTTCTCACGATCAAAGTCTTGGATCTTGTAGGTCTCGGCATCAAAGTCAATATCACAGTCTATGATGATGGTCGCGAGCTCCTTGGACAGGATGGCAAGATCCTTATGATCTTCAACTTTCTCGCGGAGCTTCCCTTTGATCTTGTCCGTATTGGCCAGGATATCCTCGATACTCGGAAACTCCTTGAGCAGCTTGGAAGCCGTCTTGGCGCCTACACCGGGCACCCCGGGAATATTATCTGAGCTATCGCCTTGTAGGCCTAGCACATCTATGACCTGAAGCACATGATCAATATCCCATTTGGCGCAGATCTCTGGCACTCCCATGATCTCTACATCACCACCTTGTCTTCCGGGTTTGTACATGAAGATATTGTCCGACACAAGCTGTGCATAGTCCTTGTCTGGTGTCACCATGAATACTTTGAAACCCTCTTTTTCCGCCTTCTTGGCCAAAGTACCTATGACATCATCTGCTTCATACTTTGGCAATGTGACAATCGGGATGTTGAAGCCTTCTACGATCTGCTTGATGTAGGTAAGAGCAGTGGTGATATCTTCAGGCTGCTCTTCTCGATTGGCCTTGTAGGGCTCATACATCTCGTGTCTGAAGGTGGGCCCTTTTAGGTCAAATGCGACACCAATATGGGTGGGCTTCTGATTTTGCATCAGATCCCAGAGCGTCCTCGTAAATCCAGATATAGCAGATGTATTGACGCCTTTGCTATTGATCAAGGGACGATTGATAAAGGCGAAATGTGCCCTATAAACCAATGCGTGCCCATCAAGCAGGAAGAGCTTTTTTTCCATGCAGCGAATGTAGTACAAAAACGAAAAGGCCGCAGCTGATGCCACGGCCTTTTGCAAGATATATCGTATATAAGATCTCTGGGACTATAGCGTGTATGCTAGACCTAGAGTATAGTACAACTGGAGAGGATTTTCATCTTCGATGATCAAGTTGCCACCGCTAGATAAATTCGCGTTTTTAGATCTCCATAGGTCAGTTTGCTGACGATTGTTGGCAAGACCTACATTGAATCCTACACCAAGTCCTTTAAAGACAGTGAAAGAGAATCCATTCACCCAAGTCCAGTTGGTCAAGTCACCACCAGTATAGTTGAATGTCTGACCGTTGTCAAATGTGACGTCATCACCACCATAGGCAAGAAATGCGTTGAAGACAGAAGTCCATGCCACACCCGGTATGAGTTCACTATTGGCATAAGTAGCACCAATCTTTGCACCTGCGACAGATGAAAGTTCTCCTGGGAAGTTGATCTCGTATCCTAGTGGGTGAATATTCACTACTAGGTTTGAGATTGGTGTCCAAGTAAGACCTGCAGATAGAAGTAGTTTACCAGGATTGTTGAAGTTGAGCAGAGTAGTGGTGTACTTGCCCTCTGCAGTGATGGCCCACTTGTCGCTGAGCTTGTAACCATAGAGAGATGCGAGGTCAATCTGATCAGTCGTCGCCTTGACAGCATCTGCGTCAGCATCTGCTTGTGTGTTGGTACGTCTAAGATTGAGCGTCAGGGTATTGTTCCAGAAAGACTTCTCTGTATCTCTATTGGCAAAGCCAATAAAGTTGAATCCCCAGCCACTGGCTCTTGAATCAGGATTATCAAGAAGCGTCCAGTCAGAGTTACCATTGAGATCAAATCCCAAGATACCTACACCGCCAAATCTCCAGCCACTGAGCTTGTTGATCTGATCCACAAGACTTGCGATCTCTCCAGCCAGGGCATCAAGTTCAGCTTGCTTAGCTGCAAGCATTTCCTCTTTGCCTGCTTTGCTCGCCTTGAGCTCTTCGATAGTCTGCGCGGTAGCGGCACCAAGACCTACAATAGCGCATAGCGCGATTAGAAATAATTTTTTCATTCGAGTTACGTGTTTAGTTAATTTGAATCTTTCTTAGTTATTCATGAATTGTTATCGTCTCTTCCATGAGTTGGCTAAATGGGATGATGATTCTTGAGGAATCTCCTTGGAGGGTTATGTTTCTCGTACCGACCTCGATGACTTGGCCGGTTTTATTACCGATCGATACTTTCTGACCGATCTCGATGTCATCTTTGGCATAGAAGCTAGAGATCGTGTTGGACGCAAGGGTTTTTGACGCAAGTCCGTAGGCAATAGCGAAAGCTGCTGCCAATCCTCCGATCAGAACAGTGATATTACTACTGAGAAAGTCGGTGTCTACGCCGGATTGAGACATCGCTGCTACAAATACATTGATGAGAAGAAAATAGAAGATCGCTTTGCCAATCATACCAGCGGATGGTATTCCGAGAGACTTCAGAGATGTCGTGAGCATTTTTCTGATTGCCTCAGCAAACAGCACTCCAAAGATCAGGATCGCTATAGCCACGAGTAGATTAGGCAAGAAAGCAATCATATCTGTCATCATCTGAGTGATGGCCTTGACGCCTAGCTTCTCCACAGCTACCACCAAAAACATGAAAAACAGCACATAATAGACAAGCTTTGATGCAAATGAACTGATGGAAACATTGATTCCAGATTTTTCCACGATTTCTATTTCCTGAAGCTTCTCGCCGAGTTGATCAATCTTGATGGTCAGCAAAATTTTCTTGACCACTGAAGCCACGATCTTGGCAATTATCCATCCAACAAAAAGAATGAGCAGAGCAATTGCAATATTTGGTACGACTGACGCCAGGTCTCGCAGCATATCAGTCAGTAGTTCCGTCCCGAGCATGCTGGACGTAGAAGATTGTAAGGCAAACATATTGGTTGGTTTTTATTGGCGGTTTGGGTAGTCTCTGCGTGAGTCCAACGACTGTAGAGGCTCGTCATCGGATAGATGGTGTGATATTCGAGTAGTCTGCGACTTCTTGCTACCACCGAGAACTGTCACAAAAAACTGGAACAATTTGGGGATGAAGTGGTCAAACATGCCACCCACAAACTTCATGCTGCGCATACCACCCATGACACCCTTGTAGGCACCAGTAGATGGACCACGGCTCTGCCGCAGTTCCTGCTCTTCCAGCTCTTGAAAATTGTTTCGCATCTCGATTATCTCTTAGTCACTATAATTATCACCATAGACCAAGCGGAATTTCTGCTTGGCCCTTTTGATCTTCATTTTTACCGCACTTTCAGATTTGTCTAGGACAGCACTGATGTCTTTGATCGACATGCTATCCTGATACTTCATCATCAGTATGGCTTTGTCTCCTACAGGAATCTTATTCAAGATGACCTTTAGTCGACTGATGGATGTCTCTAGGATCTGACTATCTTCCACCTCATCTGCAACATCTTCGAGGCTCTCGTCATCTCCAGAAAACATCAGCGTGTTTTTCTTCCTTCTCCGCACCGTATCAATGCAGTAGTTATACGTGATCGAATAGATCCATGTACTAAACTTGGAGGCCTCCTTGAATTTGCTCATATTGAGCAAAATCTTGATGAAGATCTCCTGTACTGCGTCGTTGGCCAATTCTGTATCCTTGAGGATTGACAGACATTTCCCAAATACTTTGTTGGAGTGTCGCTTGTACAACTCCTCGAAATACTGAGTATTTTGGCTCTCCTTGTACAGATGCACCAACTCCTCATCACTGATCTTGGCTTCCTTTATGGAGCTTATAGCTTTCAAATTGGTTTGATGCAGTTTATAGATATCATCTTTGTCGCATCGTCATTGAGACGGACAAAATTCAAAAAGTTACTTCTCACAAAGATAATACGACAAAAAAGGCTATGAAACAGTACACCATCGCGAGTCTGACAGCACTACTGCTAGTCATCTGTGTCTCGCTTCACGCTCAGGTAGACACCGATGTAGAAAGCTTTCAAGTGAAGGCCATCTATGACGAGGTCCTGACCCATGCAGAGTGCTATGAGTGGCTCCGAGGATTGACCAAAGACGTCGGCCCCAGGCTATCTGGCTCCCCTGGAGGAGCCGCAGGTGTAGAGTATATGAAGCAAATCATGGACACCTTAGGCTTTGATACTGTGTGGCTTCAAGAGTGTCAAGTGCCTCATTGGAGCCGAGGACCAAAGCCAGAAGTAGCTCGGATCGTCAACAGCTCTTTGCTCGGCACACAAGATCTCATCTGTACAGCACTCGGTAACAGTGAGAGTTCTGTCTCTACAGGCTTTTCCGCACCCGTCATTGAAGTCCACTCTCTCGATGAAGTAGATGAGCGTGCTGCAGAAGTGAAGGGCAAGATTGTATTCTATAATCGCCCAATGGATCCCAAACAGCTCCGCACCTTCTACGCATATGGCGGTGCTGTAGATCAGCGAGGAGCTGGAGCAAGTCGTGCATCAAAGCATGGTGCTCTGGGTGTCTTGGTGCGATCAATGACTACGGAGATTGACGATGTGCCACATACCGGTGGGATGTGGTACGACGATGGCGTAGAGAAGATCCCGGCACTCGCTATTGCCACGAGTAGTGCAGAGCTCCTCAGTGAAGCACTCGGGGCGGATCCTGATCTCCAGATCTACATGCGCTCTGATGCCAAAATGCTGAGCGATAAGACATCCTACAATGTGATCGGGCAGATCAATGGCACTGAAACTCCAGAGAACATCCTGCTGGTCGGTGGGCATCTAGACAGCTGGGATCTCGGTGAAGGAGCACACGACGATGGCGCAGGATGTGTCCATTCTCTAGAGGTCATCAGGACCATGAAGGCGCTCGGGCTTTCGCCCAAAAACACCTTGCGCTGTGTGCTATTTGCCAATGAAGAGAATGGTCTACAGGGTGGCCGTAAATATGCAGAAGTCTCCAATGCCAAGGGAGAATTTCACATGGCAGCCCTAGAATCTGATGCCGGTGGCTTCACACCGAGAGGCTTCAGCTTAGATGGCGATCGATCGGTATTTGAGCGAAAGCTCTCCAAAGTGCGCGAATTCAATGATATCCTCCAACCATATGGACTCAGCATATCTGTGGGAGGATCAGGAGCCGATATTAGTCCCCTCAAGTCTCAGAAAGGCTTGCTCATCGGATTCAGACCCGATTCTCAGCGCTACTTTGACTATCACCACACCGCAGAGGATCGATTTGAGGCAGTGAATAAGCGCGAGCTTGAGCTCGGAGCTGCGGCCATGACCAGTTTGATTTACTTGATTGACAAATACGGATTGTGAGAAGTGTATTTCCAGAGCAGTTTATTTCGGAGTTTGACCTCGTACCATACATCACTCGGGATCAGATCGATGGCGAGCTAGATCATCTTGCTGCAGAGTTGACTGGGGCTTACGCCCAAATGAACCCGATCTTCCTTGGAACTCTCAATGGCGCATATATCTATGCGGCTGATCTCCTGCGAAGACTTGATTTCCCTCATGAACTAGAGTTTGCCAAGCTCAGCTCCTATGATGGTCTGGAGAGTCAAGGCGAGATCGAAGAGAGCTATATCTCTGATAAAGTCACGAACAGGCATGTCATCATCTTGGAGGACATCGTAGATACGGGCCGTACTGTTGACTATCTTGTGGATCGCCTGACACAAAAAGGCTCCCTCTCTACCAAGATATGCACCTTGCTGCTCAAGCCAGATGTCTACCATAGTCAGATCAAGCTAGACCATGTCGGATTTAAGATTGAGAATCAGTTTGTCGTGGGTTACGGACTAGACTATATGGGCTACGGACGCAACCTGCCTGAGATCTACCAGCTGATCCCCAAGAAAATGGCTTAACTGTGCTTGAAAGTCTCCAAGAAGTGATATAACTTTGCCGACTCGATTGACCCATGGTGTAATTGGCAACACTACGGTTTTTGGTACCGTCATTCTAG
>JAHDGU010000013.1 GCA_020627535.1 Saprospiraceae bacterium | reverse complement strand
TACGACCTTCGGGTTATGAGCCCGACGAGCTACCAACTGCTCCACCCCGCGATATGTTGTTTCCCGCTTCTTTCAAGCGGGAGGCAAAACTACTAATCTTTACATTAACAAAAAGTAGAAAGTTCCACCAGCCTATGGAAACCTCGGGAAGGCATCCCAATTGGGCTTTCGCTTCTCTAGGAAGGCATCTCTCCCCTCTTGTGCCTCATCCGTCATGTAGCCTAGCCTCGTGGCCTCCCCGGCGAAGATCTGTTGGCCTACAAGGCCATCATCGATCAGGTTAAACGCAAACTTGAGCATCTTGATGGCCGTAGGACTCTTGCCCAAGATCTCTTGCGCCCACTGGAATGCTGTCTCCTCGAGCTCATCATGGGGCACAGAAGCATTGACCATCCCCATCTGATAGGCTTCATCGGCAGAGTAATTGCGCCCAAGGAAGAAGATCTCTCTTGCACGCTTCTGGCCTACTTGTCTGGCGAGATAGGCACTACCATATCCAGCATCATAGCTGGCAACGTCAGCGTCTGTTTGCTTGAAGATCGCATGCTCTTTGCTAGCGATCGTCATATCACAGACCACATGTAGACTATGTCCACCACCAACCGCCCATCCGGGCACGACGGCAATGACGACCTTGTTCATGAATCTGATCAGTCGCTGGACTTCGAGGATATTGAGCCGATTCACTCCATCCGTGCCTCGGTATCCCGTCTTATCTCTTACACGCTGATCGCCTCCACTGCAAAATGCATAGACACCATCCTTGGGAGAAGGCCCCTCTCCACTCAAAAGAATCACTCCGACCTCTCGGTCTTCGCGTGCATCTATGAAAGCATCTAATAACTCTGATACCGTCTGAGGCCTGAAGGCGTTGCGCACTTCTGGGCGATTAAAGGCTATCCTTGCCACGCCTTGCCGCTTACGATAGGTGATATCTTCATACTCTTTGACGGTGCTCCAGTCTGACATGTTCTCGTGATTTTTCAATATCCCAATAGTGTATGCCTACGATTTGTTGATACCTAATCAACTTCTCTTCTCAAATGGAATGATCTTCCCATCCTCCAGATATTCTTTGAGAGACTGTAGGAGCATGGCCCAGCAGTAAGAAGAATATCGAAAATGGCGGTTGCGATCAGGCCAAGCCATGTGATCAAAGCACAGCCATGTTCCGTCTCTATCCGCCTCAAGGGCAAATGTAAAACGGGTAGGATCCCAATCAGGATCAGACTTTGTCATCTTGAAACCTATCTTTTCTGCAGGATTGAATTCGTCCACTATGGCATACCAGTCATACTGATCCGTAAAATTGAAATTGTACTCAGCTCCCAGGTATGGTTCTCCCGTGCAATGAAGTGGCCACCAATTCACCAGATGCTCCGGAAGTGAGACAGCTTGGAAGATCTTCTCCTTGTCAGCTTGGATTTTGATGTCAAATGAAATGGTGTGCATATTGTGGTCGTTCATTTTGGCGAAAGCCTAATAATAGCGCGCATGAAGCTGCCCTACCCTCTCCTTAAGACGTTTTCTCAGTTCAGATGGCTCTAGCACTTCTATCCGCTCCGCATAGCTGAGCAGCTTTGTCTCGAGCTCAAAATTGGGCACGAGCGAGAGGCTATAGTCACAGTAGTCTTGAGTTTCCTCCAAAAGACTCTGGCTCTCATGAAATGGATTGGTCTTGATGTACTTATTCTGCAGTCCATAGGCGCGAAAGACAATGTCTTGCTTCTTTTGAGAACCAGCATAGCTGACACCGATGATGTCCTTGAAGTAGCTATCTGGCTCAAAATCTGGATGCTTGTGATAATCAATGAGAGAGCGTCTAAGATCCTTGATACGATCGAGACCGAGCACTGAGATCCGATCCTTGTTGTGATGATATCCGATGACAAACCACCGATTGTCATATTCCTTGAGCAGATAGGGACTCATCTGTATGTGACTTGCCTCATGATCAAATGGCTGATAGCTCACCGTCATCGTTTCACTGCGCTGGATGTACTTGTAGATGTGATTGACCCACTTCTGCCCAGGTTCATTGAGACTATGGTCAAACTGGATGATCTGCCGCTGACGACCTCTGCGCTTAAGATTGAGGCACTCCTCAAGATGTGTGATACTTTCCTGGATGCCATGGACACCTTGCTTACCACTGAATTGCTGTAGGATCATCAAGGCACTGTTGAGCTCCTCCAGATCCGCTGACTTGAGTGGGACTTGGTTGATGCCAAACTTGCTATTGCTATAGAAGTAGCTCTTCAGCTTTCTGTCATACTCTATAGGTGCTTCGTAGCCGAGCTTACCAGATCGCATATTGTCGATGTCATACATGAGCGTCCGACGAGAGATGGACTTGGTTTCGCCAGTCTGCCGATGGATCTCATCGGCGCATGCCTCGGCGAGATCCTCCCAGGACCAGTCTCGCTCAACGTCCCTCAAGCATCTGTCAATGGTACGGTAGCGGATGAGTTGATATAGATTGCTGGGCATGGTGCAAAGGATATAAGATGGAATAAAGCTATGAAAATTGCATCATAGTGCAATCTATTTGCACGTTAAAGTCCAAAAAGCCACTGGCATGGCTGCTCAGTACGCAAATAGACTTGCCGTGCAACAAAACTGCACTGTACGGCTTGATATTCGAGTCATCAAATAAAAATGATAACGAACACAAAATCATCCATCATGACACAGACAGCCATCAATCAAAAAGCAGCACACCAGCCTCAGACAGACAACAGTATCGAACAGACTGCTTCGCTAGAAAATGGATTCATCGTCTATCTCAAGTATCTCGCACAGCACCTAGGGCATATGTCATGGTTATTTACCGAGCAAGATGATCAAGGCCTATGGGATACATTCTCTAAGTCGCGCTATTGCAATCGCATCGATGTATCACCGGTCATCATCCTGGAGACTCTCCGTAGGAGAAGAGAGCAAGTGGGTGTCTACCCTACTCTCAGCATGAACGACTTGAGCGTGATCAAGTCAGCCTACATCGAGCAGAGGTTTTGAGATACTGACCTGAACAAAAGAGAATAAATTGAATCCAAGAACAAAACAAATGACTAGACAAGGAAAATTGAACGAAGCGTTGATGCTCTGGTACAAGAGCGAATATCCAGAGCGGGAGATATCGCAAAAGGATCTCCAAGAAGTATTAGCTCATGGTCGTGAAATAAAGGCTGCTGAGGTGGTCGGTGTCGAGAAAGTTTTTTCACATCAGGAACAAAAAGCCTTCATGGCGGCCAATATGTACGACATATTCGACGAGTGCCATGACTCCTACACAGAGGCCCAGTGGGATCGGCTCATGGTGAAATGGGGTCGCGTAGGGACGAATTGATAATCTAGACGCAACCCTGCTACACTATTTTAAGAAGTATGAAAGTGTGATACAGAGTGGGATTAAGCCCGCCCGATGACTACATAATAGACATCCGTATCATTGCGTGGAATGTCTGCGACGATGAATGGTGTACCATCTCCATCGCAGTACTCGCACATGTCAAATTTCTCGACGCTCTTAGGCAGGCCTTTGAAGATTAGCGTAAAAAAGTGATGCGACATAGGAGGCACGACGGTCCAATTAGGTGACTTGCAGATATTCTCCACATGCACTAGCGGGCTCTTGAGATCACTGCCTTTGTCTTCTAGATAGGTTGACTCCCAGATTCTGATCTTATCTGGCATGGGCATCACAGGATGAGAATCATATCTGAAGTGAATCACGACCTGACCTTGCTCCTGAGCTTGTGTCTTGAGCTCCTCAAGGAGAGAGCTCTCTATTTCTATGGCCGGCCGTATCCTGATGTCTTCCATTGAGAGAAAGATAGTCCATCCTCTGCAAATTCCAAGATTTCGCAAAGCTTTTTTTGGCGAAAGCCTCCAAAATGAGGAAATCTCAAGCATAGCGAATAGTTCACCATGAATTGACGAAGAGAACTGTTCAGGAATTGGAGAAATTGAGTAGTTTAGCCCATGGCCAACTCTTCCCAAAACCACACCATTCTCAGCGAACTTGACATCTATCTCTTTCGGAGTGGCAAGCACACACAGATGTATAAGAAATTTGGTGCTCAGCCTACTGAGAAGGATGGTGTAAGTGGCATGCAATTCACCGTCTGGGCACCCGGCGCTCGACATGTCGAGTTGGTCGGAAACTTCAATGGTTGGCAAGGACATGACCATCCCCTCTCTGTGAGATGGGACTCATCTGGCATCTGGGAAGCCTTTGTCCCAGGCCTATCATCTGGTGAGCTCTACAAGTACCGCATTTATTCCCATCATGACAGCATCGTCCGAGACAAGGCAGACCCCTTTGCCTTTTGCACGGAAGTGCCAAGTGCGACTTCAAGTATCACCTGGTCGACCGACTACAAATGGAAGGACAAAAAATGGATGTCCGCTCGCAATAAGAAGAACACTCTAGGTCAACCATGTAGTGTCTACGAAGTCCATCTCGGAAGCTGGAAAAAGGATGACCAAGGAAATTCGCTCAGCTATCAAGCCCTTGCGACTGAACTCGTTGAGTATGTCAAGAAAATGGGCTTCACACATGTCGAGTTGATGCCTGTCATGGAGCACCCTTATTATCCATCTTGGGGCTATCAAAGCGTCTCCTACTTTGCCCCTTCTCGACGCTATGGCGATCCAGAAGACCTGATGGCGCTGATCGATGCACTGCATAAGGCAGATATCGGAGTATTTCTTGATTGGGTGCCCTCTCACTTCGCTGTTGATGGACATGGGCTCGGCCAATTTGACGGGTCGCACGCTTATGAGCATCCGGATCGACGCAAGGGTTTCCATCCAGACTGGAATAGCTCCATTTTCAACTATGAGCGGCCCGAAGTGGTCTCCTTTCTTCTGAGCAGCGCTCATTATTGGCTCGATGTCTACCATGTCGATGGGCTCCGTGTTGACGCTGTAGCTTCAATGATCTATCTTGACTACAGCAGAGATGAAGGACAGTGGGAGCCAAATATGTACGGAGGCAATGAGTACCTTGCAGCCATCGACTTCCTCAAAGAGCTCAACAGTTCAGTATTTGGCAGATGGGAAGGTGTACATATGATCGCGGAAGAGTCTACAGCATTTAGCGGTGTGACGAGACCCGTCCATCTTGGAGGCCTAGGCTTCACTCTCAAGTGGATGATGGGCTGGATGAATGATACGCTTCAGTACTTTGGCCGCGAGCCGATCTATCGACAGTGGCATCATGGTGAGATCAGCTTCAGTATGGTCTATGCTTACTCAGAGAACTACATGATGCCTCTGTCGCATGATGAGGTCGTCCATGGCAAAGCATCACTAGTGAGTAAAATGCCTGGCGACGAGTGGCAAAAATTCGCTCATCTCCGATTGCTCTACACCTACATGTACACGCACCCTGGGAATAAGCTCATCTTCATGGGAGGAGAACTAGGTCAAGTCAGCGAGTGGAACGTCAATGCACAGCTCGAGTGGCAAGTGCTCGACTACCCCAATCACGCCGGTGTACAGACCCTCCTGAAAGAACTCAATGCAGTCTACAAAAAAGAAAAGGCGCTCCACCTCTGTGATTTTGAGCATCAGGGTTTTGAGTGGATAGCGCATGACGACAATCAAAATGCAGTGCTCGCCTATATACGATCCCATGGCTCCAAGGACTGTATCGTCGTGCTGAACTTCACTCCCAATCTTCTCGAGAACTATCAACTCGGCGTCCGCCAAAAGGGTAAGTACAAAGAAATTTTCAACAGTGATCATGAGCAATACTGGGGATCTGGTCAGGGCAATAAAAACATCACGAGCAAGGCAGAAGAAAGTCATGGTCGTGAGCATTCTATTTCTATCACTGTCCCACCACTCGCAGGGATCATCCTCAAGAAAGCATAGATGAAGAAAAAAGAGGACATAGCCGTACTGATGGCAAGCACTGAGTGCTATCCGATGGCCAAGGTCGGAGGCATGGCCGATGTCGTCGGAAGTCTACCCAAGTATCTGGCACATTTGGGCGTAAGCCCCTCTGTCATCATGCCAAGGTATGCACGTCCTTGGTTTGACAAGAATCCGGGAAAAATAATCCACGACTCTATCATCCAGTATCCTCATGCTCATCATCCCTTCCGCATCTGGCAACACGAGGATAGTGATCTTGGCTATGAGCTATACAGTGTCGAGCTACCAGGGCTTTTTGACAGAGAGAGCGTGTATCTTGCAGAGGATGGACATGGCTATCGCGACGAGACGATACGCAATATTTCGTTTCAGAGAGCCATATTGCAATGGTGGCACAGCGATCCAGACAGCTTTGATCTCATACACTGTCATGATCACATGACGGGATTGATACCTTTCCTCATGAAGTACAGTTATGAGTATCCGGCTTTGCGCCAAAAACCGAGCTACTTCACCATTCACAATGCCTTGCATCGGGGACGCTGCTCTTGGAACAACTTGAGTCTCCTGCCGCATTTTGATACTTGGAAAGGTGGATTGCTCGACTGGGACGAAGCCATCGATCCATTGGCGAGCGCATTGCGTGTTTCGGATGGCATCAACACAGTCTCTCCAGGCTATCTTGAAGAGCTACCGCGAGAGGCACAAGGACTGGAATGGGTATTTGCGCATGAGCGCCACAAGATGTCCGGCATCATCAATGGTGTGGACTACGATGTCTGGAATCCCAAGACAGACACACTTCTACCTCATCATCTCAAGAAATCCATCCACAGCTTTAAGCGGAAGAACAAGGCTGAACTCACGGCGAGTTTTGCTGAACCAGATCTTCCATTATTTGTCTTCATCGGTCGATTTGCGCATCAAAAAGGTGTCGACATATTGATCCAGAGCATTGATACTTGGCTGAATCATCATCGAGATGCCAATTTCTTTATCCTGGGAAGCGGTGACAAGTCACTTGAGCATCTAGCAGGCATGGTCTATGGTAAATATCCACAGTCTGTCCGTGTCGTATTTGACTACAATGAGCCACTCAGTCATGTGCTCTATGCTGGTGCAGACTTCCTGCTCATGCCGAGTCGTGTGGAGCCTTGCGGACTCAATCAGATGTTTTCTATGAGATATGGCACAGTGCCCATCGTGAATCATACCGGTGGTCTCAAGGACACTGTACCTGATATCACAGTCGACGGAAACGGCTTGTCCTTTGATGGGGTGCAGACTGATCAGGTGCTCAATGCCCTGCAACGAGCTATGGAACTATTCAGTGATCAAAAATCGTATAAGGCGCTCGTCGAGAAGATCTACAAGCTGGATTTTAGCTGGGAGGCTTCCGCCAAAAGGTACGTCGATGCCTACAAACAACTACTTTAGAAGGACCGAAGAAATCAAGCGATCATGAATGATAAAGTACTGAGTGTAATCCTAGGAGGAGGAGTCGGATCTAGATTGTATCCATTGACAGCAGGCAGATCCAAGCCTGCAGTTCCCATCGGAGGCAAGTATCGCTTGATAGACATCCCTATATCCAACTGTCTCAATAGTGGGCTCAAGAGGATCTTTGTACTCACGCAGTTCAACTCAGCCTCCCTCAATAGGCACTTGAAGAACACCTTCCAGTTTGACCGATTTGCTGATGCCTTTGTAGACATATTAGCTGCTGAGCAGACTCGGGACAATCAGATGTGGTTCCAGGGTACGGCGGATGCAGTGAGACAGATCATACCTCATCTCGAGTCTTTGCGCTACGAGTACGTGGTCATCCTCTCAGGAGACCATCTCTATCAGATGGATTACCAAGCCATGGTCCAGCATCATATCGACACCAAGGCAGATGTGACAGTCGGCACCATACCTGTGGTCGAAGAGGATTGTCCAGGATTTGGCATCATGAAGGTCTCAGAAGAGGGAGACATCAAGAGTTTCATCGAGAAACCAACTCCTGATCTTGTACCCCAGTGGACTAGCCCCGTGAGTGAAGAGATGCAAAACCAAGGCAGAAATTGGTTGGCCTCCATGGGCATCTACGTCTTCACCAAAAATGTGCTTCTTGACTTATTGGTCTCTACACCTGACGCTATCGACTTTGGGAAAGAAATCATCCCCACAGCCGTAGAAGGTGCGCTGAAAGTGAGCTCCTATTCCTTTACAGGATACTGGACAGATATCGGAACGATCAAGTCGTTTTTTGAAGCCAATCTCAGATTGACAACCTATCTTCCAGAATTCAATCTGTACAATAATGACGAGCTCCTGTACACCAGAGCTCGTATGCTCGCTCCTAGCAAGATTTTTGGCACCCGACTACACCACGCTTTGCTCTCTGAGGGCTGTATCTTACATGCCGATAGTATCGAAAATGCCATTGTAGGTATTCGATCACGTGTCGGAAAGCGCACCAAAATCAAGAATACCATCATCATGGGTATTGACTACTACCAAGCGCTCATGGATGTCAATGACAATCCAGATAAACTCTTGGGCATCGGTGAAGACTGCGAACTTGAGAATGTGATCGTCGACAAGAATGTCAAGATCGGCAATCGCGTGCGCATCACAGGACATGATGGCCTCCAAGACCAAGAGAATGACTACTACTGCGTGAGAGATGGCATCGTCATCGTGAAGAAAGGCGCTGTGATTCCAGATGATGCTGTCATAGGATAAGCCAAATTGCAAAGCTTTTGTCGGTGAATAGCCTCAAATTAACAACGCTGATATTGCTGGTCAACAATATTGCCATTGGCAACAAGGCCTTCGCGCAGGGTTATAACAAACATCAATGGCAAAATCGCGTCTTGATCATTGAAACCCAAAGTGTCAACTCCAGCACTTATCGATCGCAGATCGATGTGCTCGATGAGGTCGCAATGGAAATGTTAGATCGAAAAATCGTGCTTTACCAAATCGAAGCAGAACAAGAGTACTTCACCGACTATCAAAATGGTCAGATCAATAAAATAAAGCTATCTAGCTCACAACGACTGAACTCAGATCAAAGACAAAAATCTCCTTTCAATTTTACTCTCATCGGACTAGATGGATCTATCAAACTGTCAAGATCCAGTATGGTGTCAACACAGGAGCTTTTTGCGCTGATAGATGCCATGCCTATGAGAAAGGCAGAAATAAAGAAAGATGATCAATACTGATAGACAGTCCGATGTCTCCCAAGAATTTATCTCTCAGTCTTTACTGAGATTCAATGAGAGTACCCCAAGGGTCATCACATGCTTAGACAAGCTCAGCGAACAACAAATATGGCAGCGACCCAATCCATCATCCAATAGTGTAGCCAATCTTGTCCTTCATCTTTGTGGCAACATCACTCAATACATCATCTCATCACTAGGTGGTGAGCCAGATGTAAGGCGCAGAGATGAGGAGTTTTCTCCAAAGGAAGGGACGAGCCGATCAGAACTCAAGACGCTGATGCAGTCTACGTCTGACAAGGCAACAGGGATCATCGCTAGCTGCTCGGAGGAAGAGCTGTTGCGCAGTCGGATGGTGCAGGGATTTGAGATGAGTGGTATCGGGATCGTGATCCACGTGGTAGAGCACTACTCCTATCATACAGGCCAGATCTCCTATATCACCAAACAGCTACTTGATGTGGATCTAGGCTACTACGGAGAGCTAGATCTCAATATCAAAAACGAGTAGCCTAAACCCAATTCGTGCATTAGGAATTATTTGAGCACTCTATCTTGGAGATAAGCAGCTGATATTGAATGTCTTAACAAGATGATAGTGACATTCTTGTTTGTAACATTTTGTTCCAGTGAAGAAGCCATTTCCAAGCGAGAATTCTCGTCGAAAAGTCAGCTGTGTCCAGTTTTAGCGCCTAGCGTATTTCTGCCTCATAATCAGGCACTTACTCTCCTCGCCATAGCTCGCTATGCCTCGTCGACCAAGCACCCGATTCCATTGCATAAATCCACTACCCTTCGAAGCCTAATGCGCGAAATGGGTTAAACCCAATTCGTGCATTTGGAACGATGCAATAGGTTCAATACAAAAGCGGCCCCTGCTGCATTGAGCAAAGGCCGCTTTGTAAGATTTCTCCGTAGTCTTTCTTAGCAGATGACTACAGAATTTTCTTCAAGGCTTACTTGCGTTGGCGCATAAGCATCTGCTTCTGTTTCATTGGTCCAGACAGTCTCGTCTACGAGATATCTGAAGGCGTACTCCTTACCGACTGCGAGATCTACAGTCCTCGTGAAGGATCCGTCTTTGAGTTTACGCATGTTGAGGGCGTTGTCTTGCCAATCGGTGAAGTCTCCGAGGAGATTGACCTTTTTGGCGTCAGCCACCTGCTCCGCAGGAATGTTGAATGTCACTTTGCACACTGGCTTGGACTTCAAAAATTTCTTTGTTAAAGGCATAGTTCTAGTTTTAATCTTTGCAAACCACAAAATTACATCTTACAAAAACAATATATGTAAGAGCTTTTTTATTTCTTCGCAGTCATTTTTCGCCAAGCAAAGACCATATGGTACATCAAAGCCAATACACCCAACAAGAGCAGTATCCAGATGCGCTGGAGTCGATCTCAGAGCTAGGACCCGGACATATTGAGATCATCTCCAAGAATCGGGTTCATCTACACATCCATCTCCTCGATCAAGACATCGCGCGATTTCGATACGCCGAGTACGGCGATTTTGATGCTGATTTTAGCTATGCCATAGACCCAGATTATCAGCCACAAGTACCTGATTATAAGATAGATGATCAAGACAAACTGGTGATGATTCACTTGGATAAATTCTATCTGGTCATCACCAAGGAGTTTCTCAAGGTCACGGTCTGTACTCCAGAAGGCCTTCCCATCCTTCAGGACGAGAAAGGCTATCACTGGGAAGAAAATCAAGAGCACGGTGGCAATATCGTGCAGATGACCAAGGTGTGCCAGCCCGGAGAGGCATTCTATGGTCTCGGTGACAAGCCTACACACCTCAATCTACAGGGCAAGCGCCTCAAGAACTGGGGAACTGATGAATACGGATTTGATGTCCACAAAGACCCTATCTATAAGAATATACCCTTCTACTACGGTCTTCACCACGGCATCGGCTATGGGATCTTCTTTGACAACAGCTTTGAGAGTTACTTTGACTTTGCCAGTGAAAGGCGCAATGTCACAAGCTACTGGGCCATGGGTGGCGACATGAACTATTACTACATCCATGGCACGGAGCTGATGGATGTAGCCCGCAACTACGCACGCCTCACAGGTAAAGCCCCTTTGCCGCCTCTATGGTCTCTGGGCTATCAACAGAGCAAGTGGAGCTATCAGCCTGATAGTCAGGTGCTAGAGATTGCAGATAAGATGCGAGAGTTGAGATTGCCCTGTGATGTCATACACATTGATATTGACTACATGGATGGTTTCCGCTGCTTCACTTGGGATCCAGACAAGTTTCCAGATCCTGCTGGCATGATCGATAAGCTTCATGATACAGGGATGAAGGTGGTCGTCATCATTGATCCGGGCATCAAGATAGACTTCGAGTATGATGTCTTCAAGGAGGCTTGGGAGAAGGGCTACTTCTGCCGACGTGCTGACGGACCATATATCAAGGGTAAAGTATGGCCTGGTGACTGCTACTTCCCGGACTTTACCCGAGAAGAAGTGCGTGAGTGGTGGGCAGGACTATATGGAGGACTCATCGCCGAGCAAAAAGTGGATGGTGTCTGGAACGATATGAATGAGCCCGCCTTGTTTGAAGTCGAGAGCAAGACATTTCCGCTAGATGTGCGTCACGACTATGATGGACATCCATGCTCTCATCGCAAGGCACATAATGTCTATGGTATGCAGATGGCCCGCGCGACCAATGAAGGCTTACTCAAGTACGCTGGCAACAAGCGCACATTGACCATCACCAGATCCTGCTACAGTGGTATTCAGAGATATAGTGCTGCTTGGACTGGTGATAATATTGCCAGTTGGAGCCATGTATGGGCTGCTGCTGTGCAGTGTATGCGCCTGAGCATCTCTGGACTCTCTTTCATTGGCTCAGATGTCGGTGGATTTATCATGCAGCCTACTGGTGAGCTCTATGTGAGATTTGTCCAGCTCGGTATGTTCCACCCATTTTTCCGCACACACAGTAGTGGAGACCATGGTGATCAGGAGCCTTGGTCATTTGGGGATGAATACACCGACTACGTCAGGACCAATCTCGAACAGCGATATCGCATACTACCCTACCTGTATACCGCATTTTATCAGACCTGTGATGACGGCTCTCCATTCTTGAGGCCGCTGGCATTTGTCGATCAATCAGACGCCAAGACACACCACATCAATGAGGTCTTTCTTGTAGGGGACCATCTATTGACAGCTCCCATCCTGTCGCCAAGTGTCAAGGGTCGCAATGTCTATTTGCCCCAAGGTCTTTGGTACAATTACTGGGATGCCAAGAGCTATGAAGGCCGCAAGGAACACTGGGTCGACGTCCCATTTGACAAGACGATGATGCTCCTTCGTGGAGGCTCTGTCATGCCGATCTTCCCTGTACAGCAGTATGTGGGTGAGCTAGAGTTTGACCATGTGGAGCTTCGCTGCTACTTTGACAAAGAGGAAGTCACTAGTATCTGGTACGAGGATGACGGTGATAGCTTTGACTATCAAGAAGGGCAGTACAAGCTCCACAGTTTTCGTTCGAGCTATCAAGACGGCAAGTGGTGGATGAGTCATGATGTGGAGGGGGATTACGCTTCCGCGAAAAAGGAATATCACATGAGTTTCATCGGATTTCCAGAATCCAGCTATGTTATTACCGTCGATGGGAATGAAGTCTCAGAGTCTCAAGGGATTTGTAAAGTAGCTGCTGATTTTAGCGAAATCGTCATCAAGAAAAAGTAGAATATTGGGGCATCACCAAAATCATCATATAATGCGCCCGCTAATACTCATCACATTTTTGCTTAGCTACCAGCTCAGCCAAGCACAGATCAATGAACATCGCACATTTATGTTTGGCCATAGCCTGGTGAATTATGAGTCAGCGAGTATCGCCATAGATGAAGGGAAAATCGCGCATTGGATCTACCTTTTTGCGGCCGCTGATGACAAGCTTCATGCCTCCACAGGACAGTTTGGTTTTCTCCCCAGTCATGCCAATTTGCCACCACAACCAGCATGGGGATATAGCCAGGTACCTGCCGTATGGGACGGTGATACCGAGAGCTTTGCGGAAGCAGACTTCAACAGCATACTGTTGACTGCTGGAAATTTTATGCAGTGGCAAGCTGCAGATGAAGACTACCCTACTGATCCAGGTGTGTCACCACTGAGCGCCACACAGACCATATTTGATTGGGTAGCAGATCAGGAGGAGTCCGTGAACTACTACATCTACGAAAACTGGCCTGACATGGCGCCTTTTTTGTCTGCGGGTTTTCCAGCTACGCCAGAAGAATTTGAGACTTATCACGACTACACGCTTGGTGACTTTCATCAATGGTGGCTGGACTATCAGGACATGATGCTCGACACTCGGCCGGAGTTCAATGTGCGCCTCATACCCGTCGGTCCGATCATCAGTATGTTACATCGTGAATTTTTCCCTGAGGCCATACCGATCAATGAGCTTTACGAAGACGACGCTCCTCATGGATTGGCCAACACCTATTTTCTTGCTGGCCTTGTGACCTATATGTCCATGTATGAGTGCAAGGCATCGTCGAGTTTTGAAGCACCTGAGACGATCCATCCCATGATCAGAAACAACTTCGCGGAGCTCGTGGATTTCATCTGGGATGAGCTCCTAGAATTCAATCTCCCAGATGGCAGTAGCCGTGTCTTTGTCAATGCTCAGACCACAGCTACTCAGCAAATTGACTCAGTCGAACCCTCAGTAAAAATTAGTCCCAATCCGACAGACGGAATCATCAGTGTTACAAGTAAGAAACTCATAACTTCATTTTACCTCAGAGATCTGGCAGGACGAATAGTGAATCAAGGAGAATTTTCTAGACAGTATGAGACTCGAATCAACCTTAGTACTCAGGTACAAGGCATTTATCTGCTTGAGTTGGAGCTCTCGGATCGTACTGTCGAGCGGCGAAAGATTGTGATCCGCTAGCCTCAAACTGGGAATGTTCGGAATTCCGTTGATATGAAGAATCCCCAAAAAGCCAGGCTGCGGAATTGTTTTTCGCCTGATGGCATGGATGCGCTAAGGTCAATAGCATCGACTTTGGCTTTGCTATTGCTTCGATTCATACTGCTCGACATATTTCATGCTAACATACCGGCAAATTTTTGGGGCGTTGCCGCTATATCGATTTGGGCCTTATCACTTACTACTTCACTAATTCTAGGAGGTATTTTTTCCTTCAAAGTCTTCTTGAAACCTACAAATCGCAAGTCACTGGATATCATTGCTATAGTTCTCAATATTATGTGCTGGGCTTGGCTATTATTTATTGTGATCAGATTTGTGGAAGCTATCTCCGCATTCATATGGTAACGGAACGAGTTGCAATTTGGATCTAGCGGTCAGTTCAATAATGGTGCTTTGGCACGTATACTCGATAGGGCCAGGTTTCGACAAAAATTTGAACTACTGGTATTGGGAGATAGATAGACTCGCAGACGATTGGGGAGGTGAATATGAAGGTACATTTATCATCAAGATTTGATGAGGGCCAAGATGTAGTTCATAATGAAGACCTTTGCAGCACTGAAACCACCACTATGAAGGAAGTATATATCGTATCAGCAGTTAGGACTCCGCTAGGAAGTTTTGGAGGTATGTTTGCTAGTTTATCAGCAGTTCAACTTGGCTCCGCTGCCATTTCTGGTAGCTTATCGAAAGCTGGGATAGAGGCGTCGCAAGTACAAGAAGTATTCTTTGGCAATGTAGTACAAGCCAATCTCGGTCAAGCACCAGCACGACAAGCAGCTCTTGCTGCTGGAATACCGCAGTCCGTTCCTTGCACGACCGTGAATAAGGTTTGCTCCTCTGGTATGAAATCCATCATGTTTGCTGCTCAGGCAATACAACTCGGCCTGGTCGATGTAGCTGTGGCAGGAGGCATGGAGAGCATGAGCAACATTCCATACTATGCACCAGAGCTCAGATGGGGGGCAAAATATGGCAACAAGACCATGGTTGACGGCCTGGCAAAGGATGGCCTCACTGATGCCTACGACAATGTCGCTATGGGTGTGGCTGCTGATGAAACCGCCGCTGAGCACAATATCACCAGAGAAGAGCAAGATGCCTATGCAATCTCATCTTACGAAAGATCGGCAGTCAGCTCGAGCGAAGGCAAGTTTCAAGATGAAATCGTCCCTGTTTCAGTTCCACAAAGACGAGGAGATGAGCTTGTCATCACAGAAGATGAAGAATACAAGAAAGTCAAGTTTGAGAAGATTCCGTCATTGAGACCCGCATTCACCAAAGACGGCACTGTCACAGCAGCCAATGCCTCTACGATCAATGATGGTGCAGCATCTCTCGTTCTTGTCAGTGCAGAAAAGCTCAAAGAGCTTGGACTCACGCCGATCGCGAGGATCGTGAGCTACGCCGATGCAGCACATGAGCCGATGAGATTTACGACCGCTCCTACTCTTGCTGCTCCACTTGCGATGAAACGAGCTGGATTGACGAAATCCGACATCGATTTCTATGAGGTCAACGAGGCATTCTCAGTAGTGACGCTGGCATTCAACAAAGTCATGGGTATCGATCGCGATATCGTCAATGTCAATGGCGGTAGTGTATCCCTCGGTCATCCACTAGGAGCATCTGGAGCTCGCATTGTCTGCACACTCAATAGTGTGTTGCATCAGAATCAAGGTGCGAAAGGCCTAGCCACGCTGTGCAATGGTGGCGGTGGCGCAAGTGCCTTGATTATTGAGCGATGCTAGGAAAAAGATACAATCGCGCCTAATCTTAAGGATTACATTCATTACCTGTCTCAGAAACACAGGTCGCGGATTTAAAGTCCGACGAGTTCTAGGAGAATATTGATTTGATTCCTAGGAGACTACCCATGTAGATGTTACATGCTGTAACTTGCAGATATGACACGACACTACCGAGGTCTCTGCCTCATCATTCTATCCATTTGCGCGACAGCGCTCACTGCGCAAGCATGGGAAATCACTGAACTGGCACCACTACCTGAGGCCATATCCAACAATGCCGTAGAAGGCGCTGTAGTCGATGGTGAAGTGTATCTCTACAGCTTTGCGGGTATCGACAGCACCAAAAGATCGTCAGGAATCCATCTCAGATCTTACAGGTACATCGTCTCAGAAGATCGATGGGAGCAGATCAGTTCACTCCCGGATAATCAAGGCAAAATCGCTGCGGCTGCCAATCGCATCGGCGATATCATCTACATTGTCGGTGGATACTATGTCTTTGGCAATGGCGCAGAACTCACCTCCAATCTCGTCCATCGCTTCAATGTCAGGACCAATGAGTACATGAGCAATGCCCCAGTGCTACTGCGAGGCACGGATGATCAAGTACAAGCTGTATGGAGAGATAGTGTACTCTATGCCATCACAGGATGGAACAATGTGACCAATATCAGGGATGTGCAGATTTACTTCCCTGAGCGCAATCTCTGGACCAATGGCACTCCAGTACCAAACAACAATATCTACAAATCCTTCGGTGCTTCTGGGACGATTATCGGAGATACGATTTTCTACTTTGGTGGCGCATCTCTCGGTGGAGCTTTTCCGATACAAAATGAATGGCGACGAGGCATCATCAATCCCGAGTCTCCTAGTGAGATTGCTTGGAGTGACGGAACATTCAATCCTAATCAGGTCGGATATCGCATGGCTAGCACGTCCATTGGGGACACAGCATGCTGGATAGGCGGATCTGAAACCACCTATAATTTTAATGGTATCGCCTACAATGGCTCTGGCGGTGTTCCGCCTTCCGGCAAAACGATATGCTACGTGCCACAGACGGGAGAGCTGCTGATTGACCAAGACGATCGTATCCCTATGGATTTACGAGGTATCGTGAATTTTGGCGACAGCCTGTTTTATCTGATCGGAGGCATGGAGGCAGACCAAAAGGTCAGTAAAAAACTACTCCGTCTGCGCTGGAAAGGTGATTTTACCACATCGATTGCCTCAGTATCTCCAAAACCAGCGCCAGAGATACTGATCAGAAGAGAAGCGAACTGTGTCCATCTATCTTGGCGATCAGCTGAGCCGACTGCAAGTATCAGTCTCCTCAATGTCTCTGGTCAGCAAGTACTGCACATCAATGGTTACAGCCCAGATCGGTGTATAGACTTGAGTCAGCTTGCTGAAGGTCAATACTTTGTGCTCATAAGAACTCAGGACTGGCAAATCGCTAAGCCGATTGCCAAGTCCTGAAGTCAATGTTTCTTGAGCAGATCTAATCCTGATAGATCAACTTCTGTGTTGCCGTCTTTCCATCTTCTTTGACGACAATGTAATATACGCCGGCAGGCTTATCAAGAATAGTTGCTCGTCCAATAAGACGATCATTGTAGCGGTATAACATACCTCCCTTAATAACTTGTCCATGTATATCTGAAATGTCATAGAGCAATGACTGTGCATCACTGAAGTCCGTCAGTTCTACAAAAAATTCTCCCGCAGTAGGATTGGGATAAATTTTCAAACTGCTATTGAGGGACAACTGCGCCGTCGAAGTGAGGAGTCCTAAATAAAAATCCTCTTCTCCATCACATCCATTGAGATCCATGACCACTACTGTGTATATCGAGTCTCCTGAGAGACCTGAGAACAATGCATCATCCTGAAATGTCGCACCTCCATCTATGCTATACTGGAATGGTCCTACACCAGATCTTGCGACAATGAATATGATGCCATCAGATTCTCCAGGTGTGGCCTCCTCATCGAAAATGTCAAATGCTACAGAACAGGAATAAGGCAAACAGAATTCGTCTGTTTTTTCAAAAGCAAATTCGTCACCCGTAGCGACGATCAGGCCACTCTCATTGTCAAGAAGGACATACTGACCAAAGCCTCCACCACAGCAGATTCCATCTCCATAACTGTCAAATACTGTGAGGCTGTAGCAGCCATCGGGCAAGCAGATATCAAAACTGGAAAATAGACTCGGCTCAGCTGGGAAATTGGCACCAATGACCTCTTGGCCAAGTGAATCACGAATGACCCAACTATTTTCCGTGGGAAATCCATCCGCTTGAATGGTGAGCGTCAGGACATTTTGAGCTGGTGTATTGACGAAGCTTGATCTCAGCGTATCACTCCCTGTGTCATCATCAAGGACACCATTGGGGTCTGAGGTGTAGATCAAGACGTCATAGTCGCCGATCACTAGATCAGACAAGGTCACATCGATTCTCTCCGTCGCGAAGGGCGCGATAAAACCATTGAATGGAATCAAAGTCGTGTCCATATCGTTGACGACAACTGTAAGCAGGAAATCGCTGATGTTGCCATATCCTCGATTGGACACTAGGACTTCAAATTGCTTCTCTTCTGCATCGCAAAGAGGTGTTTCCAGATTTTCTGTGCTGACGATTCCGATATCATTGAGCGGTACACCTTCAATACTGAAATGAAGTGTATCATTGGCACGCAGCTGATCTTCACCAAGACTGGTGAATACTCGTCCTAGTAGCGGAAGCTCTGCATCCAGCTGTACATTTTCCTGGATCAAGTAGCTCTGTATGTCACCAGCCGCAAGCTCCTCTGTGACAAAACGGCTGTAGAATTGCCCATCAACTTCTACAGTGATATCGAAATTGACTACCGCTTCTTCGCCAAGATTTTGGATCGCTACGACCAGGTCTGTAGGAGCAGCAAAGTCACTGAAGTCATTGGGCGTGCTCAAGGCTGCAGGAGCAATATCCGTACTGTCTGTGGTAAATCTAAAATTGGTGAGGCGTGTAGACCACGAGCCAAAATCATCGCCCATGTACTCCCCGAGAAACCAGAATGTCTCTTCGTCTACTGGGTCGACTGTCATAGAAAAATAGTCTCCCCATCTCACTGTGGTATTGCTTCCTTGTCCATCTATGATGGTTCCTTCGGAAATCGTCATCTCTCCAAGAGGATCATTGACACGTCGACCTGTGTACCGCAATGAAGGGAAAGTCTGTGGCCCTAGCACAGCATAGCCCATCAGTATATTCCCAAAGCGATCCATAGAGCAACTTGCCATGAATCTGTGATCATCATCAGGAGACCACGTTCCTTCTTGATAGAGAAACCAATCGCTATCTTCCTGGCGCCGTAGCTCAACCCAGCGGATTCCGCTGATATTCTCAGCACTATTGACATCTACGGAGAAGTTGAGCAAAATGGATTCGTAGTCCTTGAGTCTTCGATAGACTGGGCGATTCATGATCACCTGTGCAAGGACTGACTGCGTCTGGCCATTGGGATTTTGGATACAATCAAAGAGGCCGCCAGCGCAGAGATCTGCGCTGAATGGCGATAGTTCAATTTCTTTAGGCCCTGTGACATTGAGTGAAGAGGGGTCATCCCAATCGATGTCAAACTCCCAAAGTTCCACGGCATCACTTCCGTCTCCCCAAGAATCATCTCTCATCCTGACAACCCTGAGAGGGTCACCCTCAGGTGGAGGATTGGATCCGATCCAGTCTATCGGCGAAGCTACTTGAAAGACAAATTCTCCCGCACTGATGGGAAACTTGGGTACGCCAGCTCTCACGAGTGGTGCATTGGGGTCGCCTACGAGTAGAGCTTCTCGATCGATGAGATAAATAGGAATTTCGGGGCCTACCTCATTGGTCGTAATAAAGTAGCTATCCGCCCACTTTCCAAATTTGGGGTAGTCGGGAAATCCAGGTGCTGACACAAAGTAAATATGCCATGAACCCAATGGACTCTCACTCGTGGAGACTGCCATGAGCATCATATTGGCCGTAAAGTCCGCAAACTCTGTAAGAATCCATCTCTTGGCTTCTTGATCGTAGAATACGATCGGATCACCAAATCCTTGAATGCCAAATGGCTCCCAGAATACTGGCGTACTTGTGAAGGGGCCTAGGATCTCATTACCCGCCTTGTCTTGTATCAAAATTTGAGACCCACCGAAGGTATTCACCATCGAGACATGAAACTCTTGCCCGATAGCACCTGAAGGGTCAGGTGGAAAGATCCCATTGAAGCCTATAGCTTCAGTATTGACGATGGGTCGAAGAATGTTGCCAGTCCGCTGAGGAGCCTGTCTGATCGGATCATACTGTGCTGGCAAAGCATCTGGGTTGATGCTTGGGATGAGCTCATAGCCTCCAAAGTTGTCCACCTCCCGAGGCGTCTTGTGCCGCTTTCTCTGTAGGTTTTCGTCCGCAGTAAAGAGATCAGGATTCATTTGCCTCAAAGGCTCAGATTCGCCCAGATACGTCATCTGGCTGAGCTCGACCGAACCTAATGGTGATTGAGCCCCCACAGCTCCCATGATTACCAGACTCATTAGACCTGACATCAGGTATCTTAGTTTCTTCATAGTAAGATTGGATTTTTGATCGCGTACGAACTTAAATAATTTCTAGCTTGCAGTGTAACTATCAAAGGTGGCTGTCCGTAATAAGCCATAACCAAGCAAAAACTGAAACACCAAGTGAACGAAATCCAATATAATGCATACGTCATGGAGTACAGTGATGCCCTGTACAGCTATGCTATGAAATTGGTCAAGGAGAGTGCAAAGGCACAGGACTTGGTGCAGGAGAGCTTCGTGAAGCTATGGATTAAGCGCGATCAAGTCGAAAAAGCAGGCGTAAAACCCTTCCTATTTCGTGTACTCTACAATAAGATGGTGGATGACTATCGTAAGATGAAGCGAATCAGCCATACGGATAGTATACCTGAGTCGAGCTACAGAGACAGCGATCTTAGCGACAAGGATCTCATCGATCGCGCATTTGCACAGCTCAGAGAACAACAAAAGAGCATCATCCTACTCAGGGACTGGGAAGGATACAGCTATGAAGAGATTGCTGGAATCATGGGCCTCAATTTAGGTCAAGTCAAGGTCAATCTCTTCAGAGCACGAAAAAAAATGAAAGAAATACTGATCGGACTCGATCAGGAGCAAATCAAAAAGAGACTATGAGAATCACTCAGCTCAATTATGAAAAATACGTCATCGACTACATCGAAGGCCAGCTAGATCTCGATCACAAGAGAGCCTTTGATCACTTTCTCGAGGACAATCCCCAGATCAGAGATGAGATCACTCTCTACCTCTCTGCCCCGATCATGGCTCCAGAGCTTACTCCTCATCCTGATACGACATCTCTGACAAGAAAGCTGCCATCGGCATCGTATACAAGATACTGGCCTTTGCTTCTCTTACTCCTCATCCCAGCTGGATACTTTGCTTGGGGTAATTACACCAGTCTTCAACAAAAAACCACACAGACCGAGATTCTCCTCAATGAAGCAGATCGCAAAAGCCAACTGCAAAAACAACTTCAAAATAGGACTAGTGTTGAAGGCCTAGGGAACAGCGCGGCTCATAATGAGGCTTTCGCCAAAAAGGATAACGAGAATATCGAACAAAAAGAAAATCGCCAATCAGCACTACCAGAAGAAAAACAAGGCAGTGAAACCATCAGCGAACAAAAGGCAAAAAGAAATGCGTCCTCCACGAGGAGTAAATCACTCCAAGATGAGAAAAAAACAGTTCGAAAAGCATCTTCTCCCATCGAGAAAAATATGATGGCTTCAAATCAGGTCACAGCTGCAGATCAAGGACCTGATATAGTAAGTGCAGTGACAAGTGAGTCGACTCCAGAAATGGATATTACGGCTGACAACATTGCTGCCACAGATGAGCAGAGATCATCCACTTCAAGAAGTACTGATGATATTGCTCTGATCACGCAGAAAAAAGAATTGTATTTGCCGCTATCCACTACTGGGCGAAAAGTGATCGTCATAGATTATACCAGCACCTCAAAATCTGCAGCAGAAGAAAAATCAAGCATCCTCAGCAAGCTCCCAAGGACTCTTAAACCTAGCAGCTTCAATGATACAGAAGTCATCGAAAATACAACACTTAGTACAGCCCTCAATGGCATCAAAAAGAATAAAAAGAAACTTTTCGCGAGAGTTATACCTAAATCCTTTTCTAAAACATAGACAACCCAATACTCATGAAAAAACTCAATAATCTCATTCTCTGTAGTCTACTCAGCTTGACTGCAATGATAGGACAAGACACACTCATCATCAATAACGATACGATGATTGTCTACGACTCAGATGTCGACGTCGATGTCAATATCAAAGCACCTTTTGGCGTAGACATAAGATTTGATAGCGAGGACGAAGAAGGCTCCGCCAATATAGATCTGAGATTTGGCATGGTTGACCTTGGAGTCAGCACATTCGCAGATCCTGATAATGGATTTGACTTGCCTAGAAGTCTTGATTTCATGGAGCAGCGTCTGATCAAGTCTACACATGTCAATGTATCGCTTGTCAGACATCGCATCGGAATCGGCAAAAAAGAAAAACTTGGCCTAGAGTACGGAATTACCTTTTCTGCTCACAAGTATTACTTCGAGCAGAGTTTCCGCATGGAGGCAGACAAGGACAACTTCTTTGACGCGGTAATCCCGACTGAAGAGAATTTTCGAAAAAATCGTCTGATGGCCAACTACATCACTGTGCCACTCGGGTTTAATTATCGCAGCAATCCTGATGACCTGGGCAACTCATTCAATATTGGAATCGGTGGCTATGCTGGCTTCCTCATGAGCTCAAATCACAAGATCAAGGGCGGAGACATATCAGGAAAGGTCAAGATCAAAGATGACTTCAACCTCAGTAAGTTCATGTACGGGATTGAAGGACGCATAGGGTTTGGACCAGTGAATCTTTATGCGCAATACCATCTCAATGAAATGTTCAAAGATGATCGTGGACCAGTCCTCAATCAAGTGAATATCGGCATCTCTATCCTACCCTACTAAATCAGTCTAAGAATATTCATCAAGACAGTGGGTTGATCGAGACTTTCGGTCAACCCTTCTTTCTTTATGGCTTCTCGCTGTCCATGGTAGTTTCATTGATCTTTGAACCCAAGCAGGGTAAAGGCATTGGCTCGTACATATAGATGTAGATTCCTACGATCAATAATCACATCAAATCTGCGTAAAAAATCTCCACCCATCACACTCACTTTTTGAATCTCCATTTCACTCTCAAAAACACTAACAGGAACATCAGAAAAAGAATAATCCGAAATCCTCACTTCACTGATTTCGATTTTCTTGGTTTTAATAATCCGACCGAATGAGTCCTTGAGATCATTCCTTGCAAGTATATTCTGCTCCTGCAGAAATGGATGACTCCTATAAAAGTGATCATCCAATATGATCGTACCGCCGTAACCAGAATGAATAAGAAATTTGTGCTTGATCACTTGTCCATCAGTGCAGATATCTGCATGCACATACAGTGACTGTTGCTCATTGGTGGAAAGCTGCAATTTTCGGAAAGATGACAGGTCTCTGATCAATGACAGATCATCATAAATAATGAGCTCAGATTGATCAAAATCAAGCCGAATAATGGAAGAGTCCCCGAAGAAATTCAAACCAAGCTTTCCATCGGCTCCTTTTCCAGTGAGTAAATCGAGCCATATGCGAAGGTCCGTCCGCTCAATACCCGCCACAGATACGGCATTGCTATCGACATAGTCGACTTCTTTGGCGCCAGACCAGCTTGAGGCTTCTGTAGATTTTGCGCCTTTTGAACCCAATAATCTCTCTGAGCTATCCTCATTGAGTGAAATGGAGTGAATATCTGTGTGTACCATCATGAGAAGACTATCAGATCCATTGAGTACTGCATGGATCAAAATATTATTTTCGGCAGAAAGTATAAAATCAATTGTGTCAATCCCAGAGGCCTCAAACTGCGCGCAAAGCAACGAGCTACAATTGAGGGAAAAGCACATAAACACCCATAATAAACACCTTCTCCACATTACACTATCAGTTGTCAAAAACCTGCGTACTCAATAAATCGTCTAGCGTCTCTCTTCGCCTGATGAGTCGATGCTTCCCACCATCTATCATGACCTCTGCTGGTCGATAGCGACTATTGTAATTTGACGCCATAGCATGACAGTATGCACCTGCATTTTTGAAGCATAGGACATCGCCGATCTTGATTTCATTGATCTTTCGATTCCAACCAAAGGTGTCTGTCTCGCAGATATATCCTACCACCGTGTAAATCTTATCGTGTCCATCTGGATTGCTCAGATTGACGATGTGATGATAAGCATCATAAAACATAGGCCTGATCAAATGATTGAGCCCTGTATCCATCCCTGCGAAAACTGTGGATGTTGTACGCTTGATCACATTGACAGTTGCCAAAAAATATCCAGACTCACTCACCAAGTATTTCCCTGGTTCAAACATCAGTGTCAGCCGCCTGCCCTGTTCCTCGCACACTTGATTAAATCTCTCCGAGATCTTTTTGCCAAAGTCCTCGATATCTGTACAGACGTCATCTTGCTTGTACGGCACTTTGAATCCACTTCCAAAATCAATCGACTTGAGATCAGGAAACGAATCAATCTGATTGAGCAAAATATCGGCAGCGAAGAGAAATACATTGGCATCTAAGATATCAGAGCCAGTATGCATATGCAGACCAGTGATATTGAGATTGAGCGTATCCTTGAGACGCAAGATATGTGGCAATTGATGTATACTGATCCCAAACTTGGAGTCGATATGTCCTACTGATATCTTGCGATTGCCGCCTGCCATCACATGTGGATTGATCCGGACGCAGATCGGAAGACGATTGCCATAGTGGACCCCAAAGTGCTCGAGCATCTCAAGATTGTCAATATTGATATGCACCCCTTTTGAAATTGCCTTTTCGATCTCAGCTATCGATACACAGTTGGGCGTGTAAATGATATCCTCGGGAGCATAGCCAGCTCGCAAGCCGAGCTCCACTTCTTGTATGCTCACAGTATCAAGACCTGCACCTAGTCCCTGAAAAAGTCGTAGCACATTGATATTGGTAAGAGCCTTACAGGCATAGTTGAGCTTGAGATCTTGCACATCAAAGGCTTGATGCAATCGCTCATATTGAGCTCTCATGCGATCTGCGTCGTAGACATAGAGTGGACTCCCGTATGTCTCGGCGCATTGGAGTAAGATATCTCGATTATTCATCAGTGGCTTGACTTGATTGAGCGTGATCATCTGCGCGCGGATCGGCAGCACCTTCTAGACGTCCGTCAGCATAGATCTTGATGGCATCTACTTTTCCGATTCCACCGCGTTCTTTGAGCGTATGTCCCATAGCACTCAGCTCATTGATGAGCTCAGTCGTCAGTCCATCTTTTTCATAAAACACCATATCTGGTTTCCATTGATGATGATACCGCGGTGAACTGACGGCCTCCGACATGCTCATTCCATGAGCTAGCACATCCGTCACGCACTGAAAGACCGATGTGATGATGGTAGATCCACCTGGTGTACCCACGACCATTTTCAGAGAGTCATTGCGCAAAACTAGTGATGGGGTCATACTGGACAGCATTCTTTTGGAGGGTTGAATCGCGTTGGCCTCATTTCCGATCAGGCCATAGAGATTGGGTTCTCCAGGCTTGGCAGAGAAATCATCCATCTCATTGTTGAGGATGTAGCCAGCACCATCGACCCATACGCAGCTACCATAGCCGCCATTGAGCGTGGTGGTCATACTCACCGCATTGCCATCCTTGTCGACGATGCTGTAGTGGGTGGTCTCTTCGGACTCGGTAGCAGGCTCACCTGCACTGATCTCACTACTACTTGAGGCACGCTGTGGATTGAAGTCTGACATACGAGCATCTACATATGACCGGTCTATCAATCCAGATACAGGCACAGGATAGTAGTCCGCATCCCCTAGGTGCTCGGCACGGTCAGCATATACTCTGCGCTCGGCCTCTATGATCAAGTGCATCGTCTCTGCGGATCTTCGTCCCCACTTCTCTATCGGATAGTCCTCTACGATTCCGAGAAGTTGACACAGTGCAATTCCCCCACTGCTCGGAGGTGGCATAGACACGACATCGTAGTCCTTGTACTGGCACTTTATAGGCTTCCGCCAAATGGCACGATACGCGTCAAGATCCTCTTGAGAGATCAAGCCATTGCCTGATTTCATCTCTGCGACCAACTGCTCGGCTGCCTGGCCACTATAAAATCCAGCCCTGCCTTGATCACTGATTGCCCGCAGGGTACTAGCGAGTTCAGTCTGGATCAGTGTATCTCCTACGGTCCATTCATCATCTCGGAGAAAAGGACATGACTGATCATTGAATTTCGCGAATATCTCTGCTTTGCGATTGAGGCCGCCGGCCTCTACCTCAGTGATGACAAATCCACGCTCTGCAAGCTCAATGGCTGGCTCGACCAAGGCTGACCAATCCGTCAATGCAGAAAGGCTGTCAAAAAGCTGGACCATGCCATCCACTGTACCAGGTACCCCAGCGGCAAGATGTCCTTGTCGACTCAGATTGGGAACCACATTGCCTTCCTCGTCGAGATACATATCTCGCGAAGCTGTCAAAGGCGCCTTTTCTCGGTAGTCGAGGGCATAGAATTCACCCTTGGCATCTTTAGCGACCATAAATCCACCGCCACCGATATTGCCTGCAGCAGGTAAGACGACCGCCAATGCGAACTGGACAGCTACTGCCGCATCAAAAGCATTACCGCCTTGTTCGAGTATTTTGACTCCAGCAGCCGTGGCAAGTGGATGCGCGCTGACGACCATATCTTTTTTTGACCAGGCCGTCTTGAGAGGTGTAGGTGTAGCAAAGGCAGCTTGATCCAGGACAGGTGCATCAGTACGACAAGAGAGCAGCACGAGCAGTGTCATGATATATACGACATTGATTCTCATGAATATAAAAGTAGCTCCGTACAAGCAGACCATTTGCGCGAAAGCGCTCAAAAATCAATGTCTGACGACGGATAACTCGGAAAATGGCCATTCATAGAGATCCTGCGCTTGGTCTCCTCGATGCGCTTAATGACTGGGATGATGTTCTGAAGATGATCAATGACGAGGTCTTGACGACTGAGCTCATCATCTTGTGCCAAGAGTTGATATTTCTGCTCGAGACTCAAACCGATCTTGTGGGCGATCTCGAAGATGCTAAACTCGTCTCTGATGATAATCTTCTTCTCTGCTTTGATCAGTTCTTGAAATCGAAGCACGAGGGCATGAATCTGATCGTATTTGAAGCCATCACCTTCCATGTCGCTCTTGATCTCAGTATATTCTGCCCCAGCGTAGAGCTTCTGAGGAGCAGGATTGGCCATGTCAGTGATTTTGCATCTTGCGTGTCCTCTGCACCTGATGTCCATACGACCATCTTCATGTCGCTGGACGAGTTCCTGTACGGACATCAGCGTACCGATCGGCATGATTCGATCTTCTATGTAAGCGACCATCACGAAGTGTGCTGGACCATCTATGCACTCCTGTATGAGCTGCTTATATCGCTCTTCGAATATGTGCAGATTGATGAGCTCGCCTGGATAGGAGACCATCTGTAGCGGAAAGATACCTGTCATGAAAATGCAATTTCACCAGATCAACACGATAGCAAGAGCATAGTTGTCGCTAATCTCCTCCTACTGTGCTCCTTTGTGAGAAAACTAGTTGGCGCAGAGACTTTCGCTGAGTTCATTGACGCGGATAATGCGGTCAATGAGTGATGCATCGAGCCCTTCTGCGAAGACACTTTGCCAGATGGCATCATTGAAGAGCACTTGCTCATATTCCAAATAATCTTGGTATTCGTAGAGCGTATTGATGGACCATTCCACCTGCTTCATGTAGCTGAGATGAAACCAATCGTGGTGCTTACAAAATTTTTGGAGCATGGACTGTGTCCAGTAGATGGCTTCATTGCTCGTGATCCCCCAAGTGACAAGCCGATCTCCATGATCATTGGGCGCCTCCAGTCCACCCCAAGCCCATCGATCCGCAAATCTCTCAATGAGTTTCTCAGACCAGGGCAAGGCTTCATTGAGACTCAATAGATCCCAATCCCATTGATCAGCATACTTCTCGAGGAGTTGACTAGACCATGGCAGATAGATATTTTGGCTCAGGCGAGCCCAATTGAGCTGCTTGGCACTGAGAAACTCCTCTTCTGTATGGTAGCACAACTCAGGAAACTCATCAAAACTCTCAATATAGTTTAGCATCCACTGGATGTCATCCACCTCATCCTCTTGATCAGTCTCATCATCTTCATCGCTATGGAGATAAGGCTCCATACGGTGGTAAAATCTGAGCCTGATATCATCATCCTCATAGATCTGCGGCATCGTGCAGAGCTCTCGCCATTGTAGTCGCTCTTCAAATGCCTCCAGGATGTCACATGACCAAGGGATAGCACGATTGAGATTGATCCACTTGGTATCTTGCTCACGGTCCCCCGCCCCGAAGTCGAGGTAGTCGCTAAATTCCAACATCATCTCGAGGTCCCAGTGGATCTTCTCATTGAAGCTGATGAGGTCCCACTTGAGGATATCCTTATAGGAGCGAAGTTCATTGATATCGAAGGGATAGCTGTAGCAGAGTCGCTCGATGAACATGTCAAAGTTGTCCAACAAAAACTCCGTCTGCGTTCGTGGGCCGTTCATAGCGATTGTGCTTATGAGGGTAATAAGTTGAAGGAAAGATACATAAGTCTACATATATAAAAAACTCTAATGCAAAAAATTTTCGATGAGTCCGCTACTGATAACAAACCGTTTACATATCGCGGAAAATACAGATATGAGAAATGACTAATGCATACACATACAGTGATCATATTGTAAATGAGAGCTTTAGCTAGTGAGATGCAACTTGTTTTCATGATGGACGAGCGCCGTATTGCTCTTAGCTTTGTCGCATGTCTCAGATCGACATCATCGGTGACATTCATGGGCATGCCACTCTCTTGAAGTCAGTGCTCAAGCAACTAGGATACTCCAAGACCAAGTCCGGTGCATGGAGACACCCAGATCGTCAGCTCATCTTCTGCGGCGACATTCTCAATCGTGGACCGGAAGTCAAGAAAACTGTCAAGATCGTCAGGAACATGGTCGATGACGGTAGTGCTGAAATGATCTTGGGCAATCATGAATATGACTTTATCGCCTATCATCGTCGTGATCTTGCTGGCAAACCACTATTGCTGAAAAATCGCAAGTCCATTTTGAGACTTCGCGGGAGTCTCGAGGCATTTTCGCGAAAGCGAGATCAAGATGAGCTAATCTCTTGGTTGCAATCACGACCACTATACATCCAAACGCCAAACCTCAGGGTAGCACATGCTTGTTGGCAAAAATCGGAGATCAAATACCTCAAGAAGCACTACCCCAATCGGCTATCTGAGGAGCTACTTCTGCGCAGTGCTGAGCCTTTCAGTGACGAATACTGGGCTGTACATACCCTACTCGATGGACCCAAGATCGTACAGTACTCAGAGGAAGATGTGCATGTAGACGTGCGCTCACGGACACGCAGTTTTGTAAAGACCATGTGGTGGAATGTCCATGATCAACAGAAGATCAAGAAGGTATCTCTTAGAGGACATCGACGACTTTCGTCAAAAAGCTTGCCGGTAGACTACTCCAAGATTTTCAGATCGTATCCAGTCACAGCGAGACCCTTATTCTTTGGGCACTATTGTCTCACCACATCGCCGCGTCTGATCTCCAATAATCTATGCTGTCTCGACTACTGTGTCCTCAAATCCAAAAAGCTCACAGTCTACAGATATGATGGTGAGGCCGAATTGGATCATAGCAAGCTGCTTCATTTAGGGTGACCAGACATGTCCCGGTACACAAGATATTGACGGATAAGGATCAATGCATCACAAATTATCGCCAAAGGTTGATAATCCAAACAAAAGTTCCTACCTTGACCGAAGTGCAAAAACCCTCCGTGTTATGATGAACGAAGAAGTCCGCCGGATCATGACCAAAGATCCGATGACTGTCTCTCCGGAAGACAGTGTGAGCTCCGTTGTAGAGCAGATGTTACAAAACCATGTGATGCAAGTTCCTGTCGTAGATGGGAAGGAATTCGTCGGTCTCTTGACGACACATGATTTGTGGAAGTCTAGTCTCGGTCAATCGAGTTCTGGTGAGCAAAAGGTCAAAGATGTGATGAACACCAAGGTCATCAAGATCACTCCCAAGGACAAGGTCGGCACCGCTGCTGAGCTGTTTATGGACAAGAGATTCAAAACATTGCCAGTAGTCAATCTTCGCAATGAGCTGAAAGGAGTCGTCACCTCCTTTGATGTCCTCAAGCAGGCGCTCAAAGAAGAGTATGATCATCCCATACTCTACAAGGAAGTATTTACAGACTAGACTGAGCTCTTAGCAAAAGCTTAATGCTACTCTGCAGATGTATCTAAGTGCCTATCTTGGTAGAAATCAGATATGTCATGAAGATTTCTAGTATCCTAGTCCTGCTGGTGTCCCTGAGCTCCAGTCTTGTTGCACAGGTCACGATGATGGACAATGCATCCGCCATTGACGAAGATCGCTACGCCGATGTAGTAGGCAGTCCTTACATCCTCGAAGCATTTACCCTTGCTGATGTCTACCGGAGAGATGGCAAGGCAGAGAAAGGCCTCATGGTCAACTATGATGCAAAGGAGGGACTCTGGGAAGCAAGGCACGGAGGCAAGAGCACTTTTCTCGATGCTGTATTCTACCCCAAGGTAGTCCTCAATCCCGGCACACCCTCAGAGCGTAGCTTCAGCAATATGGCGCACACAGACTTCAAGCGTCAATATGTAGAGATCCTCATTGACCAATCTGAGCGACAACTCCTCAAGCAGGTCGAGACCAGCATCTTTGAGACGACGACCAATCTCCCTGGGAAAGTCGTCAATCAAAAAAAATTCACCTCAGCCATCAGCTACTATCTGCTCACAGACAATGAGCTCAAAGAGATCAAACTCAAGAAAAAAAATATCCTTGCGACGCTGAAGAAAGATGGCCTGGAGGCTTTCGCCAAAAAGGAAAAGATCAAATTCAAGACTGAGGAGGAACTGGTGAAGTTGGTGGCTTGGTATTGGGCTGAGTAGGGCTAGGCCATTTGATCTAGCGGGCCCACATGGGGACCTCGGCTTCAGTTAAGAGCGAGAATAATATATGCATGAACTAGACCTCTTCAACTCTCCACAATTTAGGTGATTTATTACATTTTTCAGTGCGTCTGTTTGTGGGCTGGTTTACAGCTTTTGCAGAGTGAGAATTCAATTTTAGAATACGTATTTGTAGATATAACAAGAAATCAAGAGTTCGCTGATCCAAAGAAAATCATAGCATCGAGAAACAATAAATAATATATAATATCCCAAGGATCACCATTAATCCCACAACCACATTGTAAAAGTCTTGTACCCAGCTATGCTCTTTATCGTCATTTCTGATCTTCTTTAGTGACACATCGGATTTAAATAATTTCAAAAACCGATATCTAAACTGAGCACCAATAACACGCGCTATAAAGCCTCCAACTAATACCTCAAGTATCCCATCCATAATAATTATCGATCTGAACTAACACCGGGATCAGCACTAGGAACTGCTAACCTGCTAGCTGAAATAAGCGGCTTGCCGCCATTAATTGAATTGTTGACCATATCTCCTACAATATTATGAGCACGGTTTAACCGACCTCTAATTTTTGCCTTCGCTCGAGCAATGGCAGTTCCTTTAAACTTGCTGGAAAACTGTGCCGTATTTAATCGTCGTAATAAGATTGTACCTTCGGGCAAAGCACCCTTTATCGGCTTTAGTGATTTTGTGAATGGTACAGCTAGCATAGCCGTATTTACAAGCGATTCTGCATGTTCATTAGGCTTCATATATGTCCCGTCTAAATGCATAGGAGTTAGGACAAACATATCCTGAAGCAATGTAACCGGGGCGTCAATAGTTGTATATACCATTCTGCCCAATAAGCCTTGTTCATTTATCCAACCGAAAAAATTGGGTTTGTGTTCCTGAAATGTTGGATAAAGACTTGATGCACTTGACATTCCCACCATGTCACCACCTTCCGTCCTTGTCCAAACTCCGTCACCATTCTTCTGCTCAACGTTGTATCTACCAGCACCGTTCTTCACTATTTTGTACTTACCCTTCTTCTCACCTCTTTTCTTCGCGTCTCGACGCATTTCTCTCCTAAATCTTCTGGCTTCCTTCTTAGTTTCAAACAAGCCGAGCGGGTCATTGAATAATACAGGATTATTAAACCCGAAGCGATATGGATTTATGTCTGGTGCGAATTCTGCCAGTGGATGAACTTGCAACCAACGTCCGATTGATGGATCATATGATCTAAATTCAGCCGTCAAGAGTTGCAGATTCATATCACTCAATTTCTCTATCCCATTGTACTGATAATTATTCTTCGGATCCGCACTGTTGGCATAGTTTGGGTTTTGGATGTTTAAGCCGAATGGGTAGTAGTGGTTCTCTTGGACCAGTTCTCCTGCTCCTGGTTGTGGGTTGATCTCACCATCATCATCAAAGTCGATGAAAGATACTCTGGTATTCCCTAGATGATCCCTGATCGAGTACTCATACTCGACTGCGCCATCGATGAAGACCACTCTGCCCTCAGGATGATGAATGGCTTCGATCTCACCATCCACAAACTCTGCACCCATGAGATACTCACGAGTCTCCTCTGGAGAGACTTTGCTATGCTTGGATCCTGCTGCGTCGTAGTTCACTGCTATGGTACCGCCGTTGAGGGTGATTTCCTCGGGTAAGTTAAGGAAATTGTAGTCTATGGTCTTGCGGGTGTCGGAGAGGACATTGCCGTTGTGGTGTTTTCGATTCTTCGAGGAGTGTCTCCTCGAAGGATTACGCTCAACGCCACAAAAGGTGCACTTAGCAGCTATAGATACAGCTCCTCCTCAAGAATACTGTCTTGATGACAGCAGAACCTACTTTGATATTCTATTTATCGACTAGATGAGCGTATTGGACCTAGGGGGCACTCCTCGTGGAATCCGTGATCCAGCAACTTAATTGGTTTACTAGTACACTGTGATAGATCTGTTTTGAATATCAACAAAATATGTGAATAAGTTTTTTTCATAAAAATCACCGAAGCCAAAAACCAATCTTTTACCATAGTCAGAAAATAGGTCTTCAGCTTTCTGTCTTTTACTAAAATCTAAGAATTGTACTATCGCAAACTGATTGCCCGTATCAGCCTTCAACCCGAGATACTGTCTTGAGTACCTCTGACAAGCATGTCGAAACTCAGCAAATTGGCTGTCCTTATCTCTATGTCCACATAGATTCTCGTCGATGATCTTGGTAATTTGAGCAGTCATCTCGCTTGAGAGCATGATCGACTCATAGCTTTCTAATCCTGTAAATGGAAGATCCACTTGAGGATTTAACACTATGACCTCTCGAAAATAACCTGAACCTTGGTCTGCATTTGGCATGTAATTTTTTGAGCATCCTTTAGAAATAAGGAGTAGCAAGAAAATCAGGGGTGTAAGTCGAATATAGTTCATCTATGATCTTTTTACTGTAGCACTCAAGGTAGGTAATTTTTGAGTAGCCCAGCGAGAAGCAGCTGGATAAAGGGATCTATTATTTTTATCGAGCAGTCTCCCTTGAGGATGATTCGCATTAGTGTAGTTTGATCGAAGAGAAAGACCATTCTCAGACCTGATCCGATTCTCAATATCTGTGGCATACTTTTCAGCTTCTGGAACTGACTTTCCGTCAACACTGAACCACTGTGTAAAGTCTACTGTGCCGTCTTCAATCTTATCTTGAACATGCGCCAGTTCATGCGCTAAGGCAATAAAAGGAGGCCGAGCGGTTGTTCCGGTTACATCTTGTCCACCGTCAAGATCACTAGGGTCCCAATATGCTCTTGTTCCTTGTGCTTTATTATTACCTTTTTGAATAAGTACTTTTTGAGAAGATTTATCAAGAGTATTGATCAGTTTTTTTCCACTTGACCCTCCATTCTTTATTTTGTCCAGCCCATTGACGGCCTTTTTGAAAAACCCTTTAAGATTACCTTTCTTGTTTGTGTATTTACCTGTATAGTCCTGACCTGTTTTGGCGTCTGTCACTTTTCCATTACTATACTTAATCGCTTCTCCTCTATGAGCGATATATATACTATCCCCATTGATATCAATAAACTTAATTGGGTTATTACCGGCATAGACAAAAGACGATTTATTCACAAATTTTTCTACAAATCTGTCAATACTTGGGAAGCGACAAATACTAGGATCATACCATCTTGCCCCATAATCCATCCATCCAAGTCCAAGGTCATCTACAAGTTCCTTTCCATTGTACTGATAGTTATTCTTCGGATCAGCACTGTTGGCGTAGTTGGGGTTTTGAATGTTTAAGCCAAAGGGATAGTAGTGGTTCTCTTGCACCAGCTCATCACCACTGGCTTTGGGGTCGATGATGCCGTCATCGTCAAGGTCGATAAAGGAGACTCTAGTATTCCCAAGATGATCCCTGATCGAGTACTCATACTCGACTACACCGTCCATAAAGACCACTCTGCCCTCAGGATGATGAATGGCTTCGATCTCTCCATCGACAAACACTGCCCCCATGAGATACTCACGAGTTTCCTCAGGAGAGACTTTGCTGTGCTTGGATCCTGCTGCGTCGTAGTTCACTGCTATGGTACCGCCGTTGAGTGTGATTTCTTTAGGCAAGTTAAGGAAATTGTAGTCAATGGTCTTGCGGGTGTCGGAGAGGACATTGCCGTTGTCATCAAAGCTGTAACTCAGATATCCTCCAAAGTGTCCTTGGCTATTACCCGAGAGATCATCGCTGTCATCAAGTCGATTGTCGTCATGATAGTTGAGGGTGATATCATCTATGGGGCCAAAGAGTGGGATACCGATCTCGGCTTGTGGATTTATCCAGCCATCTCTCTGTATACTTTTGATATTTCCTCTGAGGTCATAGCTATAACTGGTAGAATAGTTTCCAGGACCTGGTGCTCCATTGGCAAGGCTATGACTATAGTTGTCTGCTTGTCGAAGCCGATTTGCCTGATCATAGCTGTAGGTGTAGTATTCTACACTGCTGTGATCCGCGCTGTGCCAACCTATACGCGCAATATTCCCATTGAACTGTGCCTTGCCTCCTGGCGGAGAAGATTTTGACAGATCGTCATAGTAGAGTTGCATTGAGAAAAGATCCTCATTGCTTCCTACGCAGCCAGTTTCAAAATCTGTCAATATATCACCCAGTTGATCATCAATTTGTGTGGTCATGTTGGGTGTGAGGTTTGGTGCATCTTGAAGAATGTCGTTCAAGAGGACATCTGTCATTAGATCTGGATTGAGCGGACCCTGAAAGTCCTGCTGTGTCTGATCTGGCATAGTTGCTGTAGAGTTTGGGTTGCCCACGTCAAATCCTCCTTGATTGAAATCAGTATGTGTCAAAACGCCATCTTCGTAGTGATTTAATGTCACTTCTACATCGAATCCTGATCCTGATCCATTATTGAGGCCATCGCCATCGTATCCAAGCTTTATATCGCCATCGTACGTCGTTTGCCCATCGCCACCACCTGGCTTGCCGAGATATGGCGGAGCTATACAAGCTTCTGGAAGCTCATTGATATGTGTAAGCCAGCCACGGCGGTTGTATTGATAGTCTACTTCTTGAAGCCAATCGCTACCTTCTTTTCCTAGCTTCTTTTGTTTAAGCCAGCCATTATCTGTAAAGTAGGACTGTTCGCTAAGTTGCACGAAGCTTGCACCATTAAACAACTTATCGAATCTAAGCGTCGTCTGGCGCTGTCCTCGATCGTAGTTGTATACCAATCGGTACCGATAAATATCTCCATCATAATTAACGGTATGGTCAGTCTGCTTTACAAGATCTGCCATGTCATAATCTGTCTCTACAATATCAATCCCACCCGAAATATTAGTTTTTTCTGTTCGCTCTACTCGGCCATACTCATCATAGAAATAGCTCGTAGTGATCCAGTCATTGGTGCCTAGGACTCGGTCTTTTTGATACTCGAGCTTTCCTGTTTCTATAGTTTTCAGTGACTCACTCAGTACAGGATCACTACTTGTGGCCGGTGCATGATATTTGAACTCCTGCACCATTTGTTCTCCGCTGCCTGATTCTGTCAGATAAAGTTCAATGACATTCCCGTACACATCATACACTGTTCTAGTCATATTTCCATTGGCATCCGTCATAGTCTCTACCAGGTCTCTGTCATTGTAGGTATATGAGATTGGTGCTGATTGACCGGGTATTTTCTTGGTTTCTAGTCGGCCAAGTCCATCGTAGGTATATATGTACGCCGCGGGCCCAGAAAAAGACTCTTCACCTGGAGGTCTTATGTTAGTGACTTGTCCTCGTTCGTTGTACTTGTAGTAGGTGTCTAAATTTTCGCCATCATTGATCACTCTGGAGAGAACCACTTGACCTAGTGCGTTCTTGTACTCTTTGGATCTGTTGCCATTTTCGTCTGTGGTCTGGGTCATGAAAAGTGTTTGTGCGCTGTAATCACCAATGGCTGTACCGTTGGTGCCATAGAGCTGGCTTACATTGCCAGTCCAGCCGTCAACTGAGCTAGACTCTAGTCGGCCTAAAGGTGATTGTTCAAAGACATTCGTTGTGGCATTCCCTTTCGTTGGGTCGGAGACATTGGTTACCATGCCAGCTATATCATATCTTGTAGTCGTCACAAGATCATTATTCTCTGGAAGGTAATCCGGCCTCGTGACTTGAACGGCTCGCCCCAGATCATCCAGAAGAGATACGGAGTTCATGGCATAGTTGGTGCCAGCTAGTGTAACGAAGTTTTCAATCTTGTGTGAGTTAGTGCCTGTCTGAGCACCGTAGGTGTAGACATATTGCTGATGAACGTTGTCCTCTCTGGAAAACACGTCCGTCAATCTCCACAAGTCATCTTTCTCGTATCTGGTGCGTTGACCATCAATGTCGCTGATTAGTTTTGGTGAGCCATCAAAATTAAATTCCAGCACATCCCACGAATATCCGCTCCAGTACTTCTTGGACAGGCTACCACGATTCCAGTAATAACTTATTGGGTCTTCTCCTCTATGCTTTATCCTCAGCGGATATTTGTTAGTATAAAAAGCCTCTATTTCAGATATGAGGCGCCAAGCATTTGCCTCATTGGATTCGTCGCTATCGAAGTCATAATACCGGGTGGCTACATTGCCAATATAGTCGACTTTATACTTGCCCCCGGCACCACCATTAATTGTTTGAATTTTAGGCAAGTGCAAGATATTAGAGAGCTGCATTCCGCATTCGTCTGAAGGGCCATTTGATGAGCAGTCATGATTTCCCGTATAGACCATGTCTACTTGCTTGAGCACTTCACTTCCTTGTTTCAACTTAACGCATACGGGAACAACAAGGTCTGTATTGTAATCATACTCCAAAGAGCTTTGAGTGCTACCAGTTGCCACTTGAAATTGTTCGTCGTAGTAGTAATTGGTGGAACTCTTTATTCTAACCCTTGACGATTTACTGGAAAGATTGAACCGGTTGGCCTTGAAGAGCTTGGTCCTTACAATATGATGATCCTCACCAGCTTCGTCCAAACTTTGAGTGAACTTATAGCTTGAGCCATCATGGTACAAATAGATCTTATTGTCTTGGTGACTTTGCGGCAGGACTGCAAATGACAACCAATTCTTACTCTCGTCATTCGGATCGTCATTGACTTGATAGAGTTCATATTGATAGTCTTCTTCCAAAAGCATTTTGCCATTTTCATGATATACCCTCTTAAGGAGCAGATCCCCAAGACCAATATTGAAAATATCAGCATCATGAGCGCTGCCATCTCGGTCAAAGTGGTATTGGGTTTTACCTTTTCCTGGCACTACTTCTTCAACCACTCCGTAGACAATGTGCGGACCTTGAGTAGCGGCATTATGATTGGAGTTAGAGGCACTAATTGTGGTACTATAGCAAGTAGTCTCCATACAAGGATTGCAACTACCTCCTAGATAGTACACTGGATACGATGTGTGCACACCATGTCTATCGAATCTGACGTCATTTCTCAACTTGGCCGTAGTATGGTGGATACCGTCAATGGTTATCCCATAGTTATAAGACTTCTTACTAAGTAAGGCACCATCGCGAGCTCTCGTAACGATCGACTTAACCCTGAGTCCTCCAACCATCTGATTCTTGGAATCACGGTGAGGTTCTAAAGTAAATGTAGTTATGGCTCCCGTAGGATGCGTTATAGACTCTAAAGAACTTGCTTTCATTTTTGATTCAGAAGGTTCTCGATTGGCTCCTTCTCCTAACCCGTCAACTGTTGGAATCATTGAGGAACCTTCGCCAGCCGAGTTACAGAATCCCCACTTATCTTGTGATGATGATGTCGGACTTGGCAACTTTGTCTGATTATACTTGAATTTATACTCAGGGATGGACAATCCACCCTGATTGCAGTCCTTCTCGGTCACAGAGCTTAACATCAATCTCTTCCAAATTTGAGTGTCTTCATATTCTAGGTGATAATATTTCAGGCATGCCGGCCCGTTGACATTACTTTCGTGATATCTTTCAACCCTTACATGGTTTAGCTTTCTGGCATGTGCGCTCTTAAATGGTGAGTTATTCGGTGAACTTAAAAAATCTACCTCATAGTAAGTTTCATTAGGAGAGTTCGAACTTCCGTCTGCTCCTCGGCCCATTTTTATCTTTTTTAGATAGAACTTGCTTCTATGTTCCATTTGCTCTGGTCCTCCGTATCTTTTCATCGAAATTTGGGAACAATGCTGAGATTCGAGATCAAATCTCTTAGAGGCGAATTGTTCTCTATTAAATACTTGATAAGATGTAGGATCAGCACCCACGTATTCATCATATTCATAGAATACCGAAGTCTGCTCGCCAATTGTCTCAATGCTTTTCAGGTGCCAGGCTACATTATAGTCATACGTCTTAGGTTGCTCAATACCGACTTCATGCGCCATAAAGACATTTTCTGGGTGGCCAAAGATATATTTTGTGCCATTTGCAGCATAAATCGTGAAGCCGTCAATCCTATTAATTGCGTCACGGGAAATATGTATTCTGATATCTTGGTCTTTCTCCTGTATGACAACATTAAACGGTGTGATAATAAATTTCCCTGAAATTCCAGGAGCCGAGAACGAAAAAAGATCACACTGAGTTTCAATGTCTTCGTTCACAACGGCTTGCATAAAGTGATAGTTGTCGATGGAAATACTCACATCTGAATTGTCACGGATTTCATTGGCTTGACTGTAGTAATTTGCGTGATTATCGGGAGCCCCTCGCACTTGTCTTGATACAGATCCACCTGCATGTAGATTCCACCCAAGGCCTACCCAACTTTCAACACTACCCACTCTATGACCAGAACCGTCATGCGATAGATACAATGGCAACGTAAAATTTCCTACTGTGAGTTGTTCTAGCGGAACTGTTACATTCAGTGCTCCAGAAAAATGACCTACACTTACATCTAGCTCTCTTGCCAGTCCCGCAGCTTCAGGCGTCGAACTGAACGACATTCCTTTCTTTAAAAATGTATTTTCTATAACATCTCTTTCAAGTCCCTCTTGAGTGAAAAGGTCTGAAATCAAAAGTAAAAATGTCGCTGCTAAAATATATTTTTTCATCGTTCAGTAGGATTAGTCGATTTTGATAATGGATTTTGTCATGGTCTCAGTCTCTGTGAAAAGCTGGACACGATAGATGCCGCTTGGTAGATCAGATAGATCTAGCTGTGGCTTTGTCAAGGAAGTATTCTCAAGTACTGATTTGCCAGCGGGATTTATGACTCTGAGACTTTTGATCTGTGACAGGTCTCCTTGAATGTTCAAGATGCCTGCTGTGGGATTTGGTGATAGACTAATACTGGCATCAGTACAGGACTTCACTTGCTTCAGCCACTCTGTCAGATGTAAAGCTGATTGTGATTGATGCACCAACTTCTCCAACTCTGTCAGGCTTTGATTGTCCGAAATGCTTTCTAGAAAGACGTATTGATCATCTGTTCTCAGCTGATTGAGATCTTGAAAGATGCTCTTGAAAGCCTGTGTCAAGGAGCTTTTCTTGCCGCTGATCTCATTGGGCATGCCATCCGTCATGACAATGACGAGATCAGCCTCGGAGTCTAGGTTCCATCGTGTCAGTACATCTGACTGGATGGAGACATGCTCCTCTAGCTCGATAATGCTTGAGATCTGCTCTCCTGTGGATAAATCACGAAACTGGTAGCGGAAAGACTGATTCATCCCCGCTAATGCATTCTTGATCTCCTCAATGCGCACCGATAGCTCCTGATAGTCCTCAACACTCATAGAGCTAGATCTGTCAATCAGAAATTCTACAGCGATCTCATCACAATGCGAAAACTGAGGACTGGCATTTCTTCTCAGCTCATAGCCTTCAGGTAGCTGCATGATCTCACTGACTTGGAATCTCACATAAGGATGCGAGCTGCCTAGTGCAATCTTGTCGACAGACTTGTCAAACAGAACCAGGATATCATTGCTTCCGGCTTTCTTCAGCTCAACACCTGCCTCGGTCAGAGACAGATGATCGTCATCCATGCTGCTAGAGAAAACCAGAGGTCGGATGCTAAGACCATTGCTGTATCCTAGAATCTCAAGCCTTGTTCCTTCTTCTTTCTGGATGAAGGACAGATCAGTCAAATCTAGCATCGCACCACTATTGGCATCGAGCTCAAGGATGAGCTCATCTCCTAGGTACTGTATTCCTTCGTCTTGCGCCATGCCACTGAGCATGGAGCTGCCATGATCTTGTAAACTAGAAGGAGAATGTTCTTGCCATTGCGCTTGGGTTGTCGCCAGCAGAGTCAGAAAGGTCAGGAAGACCAATGTCAGCTTTTTCATAACAATTATGTTGGGTGAATAGTAGGGAATTTGTATAGTTTCAGTAGGATAATAAACAACTCAAGGATAAGACATAAACGCAACAAATACAAGTTTAATGCAAACTTTTTAATGAAAAAGGTGCTTTTTGCACGTATTCAAAATATTATTTTGCTAGCAGCAAAACTCAATTCGCCCTCTTCCCCTACTCCATCACCCCCAATTCCTTCTGCGCTTTGGCGCCAAGTTTTTTTAGTTGCTGTGCTCGCTTGACGAGATTGCCTGTGCCGGATTGTAGTTTATTCATAGAGTCATTATAGGTGGACTGTACAGTATTGAGCTGTTTGCCGAGCTTATCGAGGTCCGTCACAAAGCCCACGAACTTATCGTACATCTTGCCGGCTTCGATGGCTATCTGCTGGGCATTGGTACTTTGCTTGTGGTAGTTCCACAGGGTATCTACCGTCTTCATCACTGCGAGCAGACTCGCAGGTGTCACGATGATGACCTGACGCTCATAAGCATAGGCATAGAGATTGGGATCAAACTTGGATGCCGCTGCAAATGCATTGTCCATCGGAACAAACATGAGCACAAAATCTGGGCTCTGTCCATGATAGAGTTCATGGTAATTTTTCTGGGCGAGGATATCAATGTGTTTTTTGGTACTCAGGGCATGTGCTTTGAGCGATATTCTTCGCTGGTGATCATCCTCAGCATTGACGTATGCCTCGTAGTCCTTGAGTGATACTTTGCTATCGATGACGAGTCGCTTGTGATCTGGCAGGAGGATCAGGATATCCGTCTGATATCTCTTGCCTTCTTCATTGGTCTTGGATTCTTGGACGAGATATTCTCGATCACGCTCGAGGCCTGATTGCTCCAGGATGCGCTCGAGGATAAGCTCACCCCATCTTCCTTGCTCTTTGACATCTGCCTTGAGCGCATTGGTGAGGCGCTGTGCCTCTTCCCCCATCATGACATTGATCTCGGTAAGTTGCTTGACTTGCTCTCGGAGAGCTGCATGACGCTCAGTGGATAATGTCTGAGACTGATCGACCTTGTGCTCAAAGGACTTGATCCGCTGCTGCAGTGGTTCAAGCAGCTTGCTCAGCGAACTTTGCTGCGCTGTGTCAAACTGCTGAGCACGCTCTTGCAAGACGACATCTGAGAGTCGCTGAAACTGTCGCATCATACTCTCTCGATCTGAAACATGCTGATCAAAGCGCTGCTGTGCCGCTTCCAGTTTGGCTTGAAAATTGGCGAGTGACTCTCTGAGGGCAATCTTTTCTTCATTGGCCTGAGCAAGTAGATCCCGCTCTTGCTGAAGTTCCTCAGATATCAGGCTGGTCTTTTCTTCGGCGCTTTCGCGCAAAAGCACTTCCGCATTCCATTTGGCCGAAAGGCTCAAGTACAACGACACACTTAAGACTAGAAGGCACACGCAGGCTATGATCAACAATGTTTCCATAAGGACTACAAAAAAACTTACAAAACAAAGATGAAGCCACTCAATGCAATCTATTTGCACGAAAGTGCCTGGACCAATAAATCAATCCACAATCTCAAAGAAGAAGCTCGAGACATGCACGTCCTCAGCACTAGTCCGAACCACAGATCCACCACGGTGCTGTGCCGCTGGATAAGTACTATGAAATAGCTGCTCAAATGGATGAAAACTCGCATCACGTGCTTGCTCGCCACGACTCGTCACAATCGAGCTGAGGTCCAAGGCAGACCGACTAGCGACAAGCTTGAGTACCTCTGTACCCATAGGCTCCTGCATCATGATATTGAAGTCGCAAACAAACTCTTCTCCTGCTCCGACATAATACTCCTCTGCTGCATACGGCAAGGCTGGCGACGGAATCAAGACATTGATATAATGGTCTGGTTGGATATCAAGGATCGAAAAATAGGCATCTTGCTCTCCCCGATTGATGACCTTGATCTTGATACAGCTCATCAGTGGGAGATCTGCTCCACTCTCGATCTTCCGTGAGCCTTCCGGCAAATCGCGCGCATCACAATCTGTCTCGTACAGTTCTATGTCAAGATCAAATCCAGATATCTCTGATTGCAGACGCTTGAGGTATTTGCACTGAGCATATCGCGATAAGTAGGACAGGAGATTTTCTTGAAGCACGGCTTCGTCCGTATTCGTCGTCTTGTAGGCAATATCACCTTCGCGTGTCAACAACTGAAGTGTGTGTTCCTCATCACAGTCTGTCAATAGGAGCTCTGCATTGCTCTCCACAAACCTGATGGTGCTCAGCTCATCGATCTGCGCTTGAATAGAACTGTAAGTGCCCTGCTCAAGCATGGACTCTATGGCGATGCGGACGCGAGGATAGGCCTTTTGCTTGAGCTTGGCGTAGTAGTGAACATCATTATCCATGGAGATCGGATCATCGAGCGCAGCAATGGACAGCGTCAATCCCTCTTGTATGATCTTCCCAGTGGTATAGACTTGATCAGGATCAGACTCTGTGTACAATTCAATGCTAGAACCTTGGTACACTTCTTGGGCAGTACCGAGCTCCACGAGAATCTTCACAGCGCTGATTTTGTCCAAGACAGAATGATTGATATCCATCATAGATCTTGAAGTACCCAAGAGGCCGAGGTCAAGATTCCCTTCGCACTGCGGACTTTGGCGTGGTGAACTTGACTTCATCAGCTGCTTTACACGACGAAATACTTCTCGATAACTCGCTCCATCACCGACTGACAGTAAGGTACGGCTGAGTGCATAGCTCAGACTTCCGACGGGTTTGTCCTGATCATCAAGCGTCTCAAAATTGAGCTCCTTGGCGCTGGCCCCAAAAAAAGAGATCATTGATGCATAAGACTCGTCGTCTGCAAAAGCTTCCATAGAACTTTCTTGCCCCGCTCTGCGCACAGGTTTGTATCCATCAGGAGCCATCTTGACATCTGTACCTCTAGACTTGCCAAAGCCTCTCGTCCCTGTACCTGAGTGACAACTATCTAGCACCAAGATCAGTCGCCCATTAGCGCCGATTTTCTGACGAATCTTGTTGGCAAAATCTCCGATTTCATCATCCCTCACAAGGTTCTCACCTTCATTGAATCCCTCTAGAAAGTGCAAAGGTGAATTGTAGGCTACCAAGGACTCATCAAAACCATCTAGTTCATCACTATTTTGGTCCATCACCTGCTGGCCATGACCACTGTAGTGCACATAGACCACATCTCCCAGCTCCACGGATTCAAGAAGACTCGCAAATGAGGCAAGGATGCCTTGCTTGGTGGCCTCGGCATCCTGTACGATGGTAATATCCGCTTCATCAAAGCCCAAGTGCTTGAGAGAGCTGAGGACATGGGGCACATCATTGGCACTCGATATATCTGGCCATCCACCTGACTCGGGATAGTCGCCGATCGCTATGATCAGCGCTTTCTTATCTCCTGCATGGCATAGCGAGAAGCATAGGATCAATAGGATGGACAGCAGATTTCTTCGGTTCATTACAACAATGCTTTTGACACTTCTCTAATAAACTCATTCGCAGAATTCGTTTCCCGCAACTGTGATTTTAATTCTGTGATAAGATTATTCTCAATGCAATAGCCAATCTTCGCTTCTAGCGGCAGGCCTTTGTAATCATCTGAAGACAAAAACTGTGTGATCTCCTTAGCTTCGGTGCTGGAAGCGAGGATAAGAGACAAAACTTTCATGCCGACTGGTGTGACCGATTTGACCTCTAATCGCCGCCTTGTGTCAGACCGCAATTGATCAAATTCTGTCACTGCTGATACATCGAGCACTTCACCGTCAAGCCGGAGCTCCATCTGTTCTATCCTTGCAGAGAAGCCCTCTGGTCTGAGGTACAAATCTGACACAATGAGTTCGTCTTGCGCGTAAAACCAAAAATCGTCGCCTCTAGAGGTACCTCCATAGACAGATTTTTTGACACCTTCCTTTGGGCTCTTCATATTGTCTAGGATAAAACCGAAGTACTCCTTGGCAAAGGAGCTTGTCTCATCACTTTGGAGCAAGTCATCGAGTACTCCATTGACAGGTCCCTTGATCTGATATACCTTGTCGACGGATTTGTCCAGGAAGAGTAGGTACTCTCCAGCCATCAAATTGAGATGATCAGATGTGGACATCTGCTCCGTAGCACTCATGCGCGACTGAAGCTCAGGACTACTGTAAGAAAATACATCGAGGAATTTCTCCTCTGCAGCACAAGATGATAGGACTAGGATACTAAATATGATCAATGCTCTCATTGGATTTCAAGTTTTTTGAGGATATAACTTTCTGGCAACTTCACCAGCTTGTTGAGATTGACGAGACAGGCCATATACAGTGTTGCTAAATCAAAGGATGCAATGGGAGCACCGATGACATAGGCGAGATTGAGCTTGAAGCGATACTGATGAAAGATCCAGTACACCACAAAGACCAAAATAAATACTGCCACTACTTGGAAGACCCGGCACTTTAAAATAAACCGTATACTAAGATCTTTGAAATGATAAAAGAAAAACCAATTGCACGCAAAAAGCAATAAAAAAGCCAATGTCAAATTGAGCAATTTCCCTGCGGCATGCACTCGCGCACCAGAGCGCAAATTGGACAGAATATTGGCATGTATGACAATACCCTCTGTCTGAGGAGCATGAAGATTCTTGATATCAAATTCTGTGATAAAATAGTGTTTATCCTCCATCGATGTTCGATCTCCCCAGTAGTCACCCGCATAGCCAAGCAATACCGTCTTATCACGACAGGACCAAGCCCTATCGACTTGAGATTGCAACTCGGTGTGCAAAAAGTTCTGATAATTTCCTACGGGATCAATTTCAATAGATTTCTTACGCTTCGGTATCGGGATGCCAAGGCTGCCAAGGATAACCTGACCAAAAGATGGACCACCTTTATCCATCTCTACTTCCTTGACCAGACCTTGTTCATTGGTCAGCAATAAATTGTGTCCAGATGGCTGTCCGCCAAAAAACTCATGCGAACCGTCAATCTCTCGGCTTACGTAGTGACTAAACACAACTGACTCACAGCTATGTATCGCATCGCGCAACAAGGTATCTTCTCTTGTCTGACGAAAATCTCTCAGCACAAAATCAAGTCCTAAAACAGCCGGCTCTTCTGCACAGATTTGCATGATCCCTTCGGCCAATTCTGCCCTGGAAGCACTTGCAATATTTACCAGTGCAATGGTCGTATCAACTTCCGTATTCTTATAAAATTTGGTGTAGTAGAGATCGCTAAACTCAAAGTCAGATATGAGATACTGTAGTGGATTGAGTGCACGTACAAACGGCGCCAAGGTGAGTTGCACCACACCAAGAAGACTCAGTGTGAATATGCTCGAAAACAGTGCGACTCTCCACAATCCCTTTTTCATATCCTCTTTAAAAAATACTATAACTCAATCCTACAAAATATCCCAATTCATACCGTTGGTTGATAGGAATGTCATCTGAGATTCCATCAAACTGATCTCCCACAGAATAACCACGTCCTAGACGGCCTACTTGTGTACCCATCACACCCGCTGAGAGCAAAAACTTACTTTGCTGACCAAGAATGACCGTCGGACCAGCTAAAAACGTCAGACCTCGCTGTCCTTCTGCCGCTGTGATCGGGAAGCCAAGTCCGAAGGATGCACCAATGTTAAATGAAGATGCAGATTGCCGATGAAAATGTACCATCGATGCGACGATAGGCATAAACTCATCTTGTTCTTCGGCTACAATCTTCTGATCTCTAAGTGTGTAGGTATATCGATCTTCTCCTCCGAGACCAAAGGCCAAGCCTACTCCTCCCGAAATCTTCCATTTGCCTGTGACAGGAATGACCTGCTTGAGAGATTTGAGATCATCATAGTTGGCGCTCGATTCATTTCTTTCTTGAAAATCTAGCTCTACGGTAATCTGATCTCCACTGACTTGAATGGGTGGAAAACTATGTGTGAAGCTATGATTTTCAATCTCCTCATAGATCTTGCGCAAGTCTGTCAAGACCTCCATATCACTCTTGCTGTATTCAGTATCTATCGCCTGGATTGTCTGTGCATTGAGCTGCTGATTGGTCTCATTGATTTTTGCCACGACCTGATCCACAGAGGTCTTCATGAATGCTATCTTGGCATCACTACTCTCATTATCAAATGCCGCAACTTGAGTGGCGAGCTCTGACCATTGACTTGCCATGATTTTATACTTAGCAGCTTTTGACTTGTAGTTTTTAATCTCATTGTTGTAGGATGTAATCATGGCTTGTTGACCGAGCAAATCGTCAATGCTGATCGTCTCACCTTCAGACTTGACAAACGCATGTTGAATCTCTTCTCGGACAAGCTGTCTCACACGAGAAGGTCTGATCTGTGTGCTGTGCAATAGCTGATCCACATCCATGGCAGCCAGATTGCGGCTTTGACCTACGACAGCAAATTGATTGATTTTTTCTGCGCTGAGATTTATCTCCTCTTCTATGGCTTGAAGAGCGGTGAGCTGTTGCTCAAATGCTGATCGCAATTGATAAGATTGCTGATCGAGTCCACCTCGACTAGATGTCACGCCAGACCAGTCTCCTTCCAGGACACCACCAAGCCCAAGACCTCCGAGCAACTGTCCTATGCCTCCAAATCCTCCTGAACCACCGATGCCTGCAAAGCCTGATGTTCCTGAACTCTGAGCATAGGAGCTCTCTTCGCTCGTGAGATTGACCTTGTGAACGTATGGATTGTACTCGACGATCTTCACATGCAGATTCTGACCTGCCTTGATCGATGGCTTTGCTAGGGCAACTCCATCACGCGTATAGCTAAGCTCGTCGGTAAAGAGATTGTACTCCATGATGAGGTCTCCTGATTGAGCGACAAGGCTCATGCTGAGAAGGACGCCACAGAGAAGGATGGCAAGACGGTATTTTCGATTCTTGATCATAGTAGTATAAAATAACTTGAGGACAAGGATTTGTGAAACTCCCGTTGAGTTATTTGAATTGCTTCTGGCTTCGGATGGTCATTAGCTCAAATCGTCGTTTCAATTCTTCAGAGCCCAAGTTTTGCGCGAAAGCGCTGAGATAATACAATTTCTCGAGCTCAGACTTATACTCTGGATCAGAGATAGTCCTCTGCTCATGCAAGCTATCAAATCCCTCATAGTCTTCCGTCTTGAACAGAAGATGTGCGCGATAGTAAGCGTCTCTTTGGCTCTTGAGCTGAGCTGGTGCTTCTCGGATAATCTTGGCATAGTTGCCCGCTCGATATGCTTCGGCTTGCTGATCGATATAGTCTGCTCCTCGAGAGGACTCCAAGGCCGGCATCTCATGTGCAGCAATCAGTGAATCAAGACTAGGAGACTCGTGAGCCCATTTCCAGACGAGTGAGGCCGTGGCTACAATGAGAAGGACCGAAGCGATAGCGCGCAGCATGGTGCGCATTTTGAGGATAGAGCCGTCCTGCTGCGCAGATTGGGTAAGAAGTTCTTTGGCAGAGGATCGATACACATAGTCTTGGACGATGTGCTCGAGATCGGGCTTTTTCATTGATCGAAATAGTGAAGTTTTAAGAGATCTTGCATTTCCTTACTTTCTTCGACATTACTCAATAACTTTTTCATGCAATTGTGTTTCCTTTTTCTCGTCGCAGCTTCGCTGATCAGCTTCAACTGTTCTTGGATTTCCTTCATAGAGTAGCCTCGAGACCATAAGGACAATACAGACTTACAAGTCTCACCGAGACGACCGAGCATGCCATCGATGATCTGGGCTAGTTCTAGACTTCCTAGATCCTCTTCTTTGATGGTCAGATTTTCCAGTTGATAGTCTTCTAGTCCAAGCTTTTCCTTGCTACGCCGATCTCTGAGATAGTTCAGGGCTTTGAATCTTGCAATATTCTTTAGGAAAGCCAGCATCGTCCCTGACTCCTGGTACTTTTTCCTCCTCACCAAAGAGCCAAATTCAATGACAACTTCTGTCCATAGTTCGTAGGCTTCAGCTTGGTTCAGTCCTTTGGATCTGATAGTTGCCAAGACGCCTTCTCTATAGGTATCATGGCGAAAGAGCAAGCTCAAGGCTCGATCATGGGCTTGTCCGCCGGCGAGAAGATCTTGGTATATGGAAAGATCAGTCAAGTTGATTCAATGGGAGTTGACGCCTGCAAGATAGCAAAAAACATGAAAGAGAACTACTCGTGATACTCATGATCGAACATCACCCAGGCTTCAAGTTTTGAGCCATTCATGATCAAAACAAAGTCTCTGTATCTGAGATAGGTGCCATCTGGCATTTCAAATGACTTGCTAGGCATTCCAAGATGTGACAATACGGCCTCCTTGTCAGCTCCATGGTGAATATTTTCATTGATCTGAAGGTCTGAGGCATCTTTGGGGCGTATGAGGTGGAGCGTGGAATATTTTTCGGACATTCCGTGCCACGTTTCGAACTTGATGTGACGACCATACTCGGACTCGTGTACGCGCAGCCATTCGGATGTTGGCACCAAGGTATTGTTATATGTGATCTCTCCGAGCTTTCGCTCAAATGAAACTTCGCTCGTCTCATGCTCCTTTTTAATCTTGCTAGCAATGTCGTTCATTTTATCCCATGCATCCTGGCCATTTAATCGCTGCTGTACGAGGATTTGTTCTTCTATGGCTCCCGCATCATCGTGCTGAGCGTGCTCCATGTGTAAGGCTGAGCGCTCCAGACGTCTGAAGATGACACTTTCATTGACCCAAGTGATGAAAGCTCCAGGGTCTTGGCTCTTTGCCTTCTCTAGAAAAAGCTTGACCTTCTCATCCTGCTTGTTTACATCCGCTAGGATCGCTAACATATTGTAGACAGCGGCTTTTCCACTGGCATAGGTATCATCTTTCTTCAGAACGAGGGCCTTGGCTGTATGAGCTTTTGCTTCTGCATACAAGAGCTGATCTTCGGCAAACTTCGGGGTATAGGCGAATTTATCTCTCATGAGATACTTGAAGTAGTGGGCGATGGATTGATTGAGCCGAGCTTGATAGAACTCTCGATTCATTTGGGCGGCAGCCTCCAAGAGAGCTAAAATTTCATCCAACTGGGCCACGGTCTCATAATACAGTGCCTTCTGTTCGGCAAGAAAAGCCTCGGGATCATCAAAATGTGAAACCACACCTCCTCGGCCAAAAGGGGCAGGTGCCTCTAGTGTCAAAGGCAATTCATAGTCGATCTCGCCATAAAACCAATGATCCCCAAAAGCCTCCAACCTTGCGACAGCCATATTATTTAAAATCTCTGGACTCGCACACTGAGATATAATCTGCTCGTAGCACAAGTCTGCGTAGGCCTTATGACCGCCAACTATTGCCATATTCCCCACGTCATACAGTAGGAGGAGGGAATCCAGTTGCTGAGCAACTTCTTTGACCATCAATTTTCTCTCCTCTAGGGAGGCATAGTTGCCGCCTTCCCGCTTCAAGCCAAAGTGCTGGTAAGCTGCTTCTAAGAATCTTGCCCCTGCGCTGAGAGAATTAAAGCCAGCCACATAGGATATGAAGCCAGCCTCCAAGTCAGCCTCAGTCTCATTCTTGCGGATTTGATAGCTCTTGACAAGGCTCTTGATATCTTTCTTTTGACTTCTTGTCGGAGCTTCCATCACGGACATCAGCGCTCTGCTCTTTTGCTTTTCTGTGTCAAGAAGAAATCTATTGCGCAATGTATGCTTCTTCAAAAAATGGGCGAGTTCGTGACTCAGGATAAAGGCAAGCGCATTTAGAGAATCCGATCCCATCTCGCGACAAATCTTGTAGGTCTCGACATCCACATAGATAGAGTCGCCGAGTGCCATCGCCATGCTCAAGTCAGGATTAGGCAATTGCTTGACCATCTTTAGGTAGGGAGCTTGGGACTGCGTCAGGCCTTTGGTGGCTTTGAGACTCCTGAATACATCTTGGCAAGTTTCTTCGCCATCAGATGCGCTGATCGTCTGATGGAAGAAGAAAAAAAAGAGAATAGCAACAACGGTCTTAAGGCTAGACTGATATCTCATTGGAGAGATTTTTTTATGAGTAAGACAGCATCCTGCCACCACATCCTAATCTCAACCACTGTATCTCAGTAGCATGCAACAAAACTCAAGGCAAGACAATTGTCAAATTAAAATTAATCATCTCCTGCGATCCTCCCCAATATAGCTACATCTACCTAAGTGCCACACTCAGCTCTGATATCATCAGCCCATGCATCGTCCATCAATACAGTATCCAATGATCAATTTCCCCATCAATCATCGCAAAAATGACCTGGCGATATTGCCAAAAGCTCTGATGTGGTGTGTCGTAGCGCAATGAGGGTTGGCCCAAATAATTGATCAACTCCTCAGCCGAAAGCCCTTGTCTAATGAGCGTCTTGTCAGCGGCATTGATCAGTGTGTCTCGTCTGCAGAGAATACTAGCCTCTATGATTTTTTCTCTCCCTCTCGTGTATACAAATCTGTGGATCCTACCCTGAGGAAGGTCTGCCATTTGCCACATCCTGCGCTGGACTATGAAGCCCTCGGATTCATACAAACATTTTTCTCTCAACACTACCTGAGGGTCAAAGGCACTATATTGTTCATACCAGCTATTTTCGAAGTCCCGCTCTTGCTCCAAAAAGTCATCTAGATTGAGCCTTTCTTGGGCCCTCCAACCTGTAAATTTTTGATGAGGTGACAAGCCGGTTGGATTGGATAAATAATGAGATAGTCTGGCAGTCCTATCCACGAGGATGACCTGTTGATTGATATGGAGAATCTCACTTTCAGGTATAAATTGCGAAGCCAGATCAAGATAGTTCTTCGCTTCTGACTTATCGACTTTCATGTCATAGATGATGGCCATCATGACATAACATCGTCCCAAAAGATCATCGTGTTTTTCGTCGCCATCTAGAATGCGATTTTTTGTCCTGATGGAAGAGGCCAATGACAGCTCTCGGTCGTCTCCGTGATGATCGGGCTTCCATTCCCATTTTTCACCCACAAGATGTCTCAGGTAAAGCGCGACCGCCTTATTTAAGCCAGCTGCATGATACTGAGGATTGATAATCAGGGCGTAATCGAGCTTCTCAATTGCTTCATCAATGATGCCTACATGCTGATAGTATATGCTGCGATAATAGGCTGTGCGCTGCTCTTCCGTCTCAAATTTGATCAAGTCCTTGACAAGACTAGCCGCTGGTGGAGCCATGACACTAGGAAGCTCGTAGGGTATCAAGGAGTTTCCTTCAGATGCATAAATTTTATCTGTATACTTTCTGATGGTGAGCAAAGCTTGATTATGCAGAAGGTCCACAGACACAAAATGCTTCGCGATTGCCTCATAACCCAGCGTAGCTTGATGAAAGTCGCCAGTCATAAAGGCGTAGGTCGAAGCTTCAAAGAGACCAGAGAGTGTATCAAGGCGAGCTTTGGTCTCTCGCATGATCTCTTGACGTTCTTGCAGAGACTGATAGTTTCCGCCCGTGGTCTGCATCGAAAAACTCTCATATGCTTGTTCCAAAAACCTAGGCCCTACAGATAGAGCATTGTAGCCAGCGAGGTAACTGATAAATCCAGCCTCAAAATCAGATTCGGCCTCGTGTTGCTGAATGCTAAACTTTCGTAAAATGGCCTTCACTTTTCTCTTTGCCCTTCGATCCTCCACGTCGGCAGCATCAATGGCCGCCTTCGCCTCGTCCAGCGCCACTTGATCTATGAATCCATGACTCTCTGTATGACCCATGATGTAGTGTGCAAGTTCATGCGACAGGATATAGGCCAGTGCATCCAAAGAGTCAGATCCCATCTTACGACACAGCTCATAGGTCTTTGTATCTAAGTAGATCATATCATCCACTGCCAAGGCAATGGTAATGTCTGGATTGGGCAATTGATCTACAACTTTAAGAAATGGTGCTTGACCCGGAGCAAGACCTTTGCTCGATTTGAGTCTTGAGAATACTTCCTGACACACTTCATTCGGATCACTAGCTTTCAAATCTATGAAAGCAAAGAATAGCAATGAAATCAGCCAGTAAAATTTGGTTGTTTTGGGTACAGTCATATCTACCTGTTTGTGACTTTCGTCAAAATGAAGGTACATCAATGCTTGACGCCAACAAAATATGACTGAGGAGCTCGCCACTCGAAAGTAGAGGAATCTGCTAATTTTGTGTGCCTCAAACCTCAAGCTTTGATGAAGTATCTTGCCTTAGTTGTCTGCCTACTCGGCATATCCATATCCTCGTACGCACAAAACTACAAGACAGCCATAGGTTTTAGATATGAGCAAGACTTCGGTGTGAGTGTAAAGCACATCTTCCTCAAGCCCAATGCCATAGAGCTCGTAGCCGCTAGACGAAGCTCACCGACATGGAACTGGACACGAGTGGGACTACACTATATCAGACACTGCCACTTCTTCGATTCCTGGGGAGAAAATCTCCGCTGGTACTACGGTGGCGGACCCAACTACTATCGGATGCGTATAGATCCCAGTCCAGACAATGTCTACAGTGAGATCGTAGGCAAGAGCTTATGGTCTTTTTCTGGAGTTCTAGGCTCAGAATTTGCTCTTCCCAAAGTACCCATTCTCATCGGTGCCGACTGGTCACCAGTCTACTTCTTTGAAGGCTATCGAGGCGAAGATCTTTCTTTCAACTATGGGAGCATCAGCATAAGATATATCTTCCGATGACTCGGGTACAACACCTCTTACCGTTTGTCTCAATCATCGTCGGTCTTGGCGTGACTGGCTTGCTCAAAGAGATATACTTCCTCTTCAAGGACAGAAAACAAGTACAATGGCACTGGATCCCTTTAGTATGGGCTATTTCAGCATTTTTATTGCTCATCAATAGTTGGTACGAATTTGAACGGACACTCAACTACGACTTGACCAGCAATGCCATCGGCTTTGCCATCTCCATACTGCCCTTGATCTTGAAGTATGCATTTAGCACCAGCGTCTTGCCAGACCTGTCTAAATCCTCAACTATTGATCTCAAGCAGTATTATTTTGATGAGAAAAATCTGATGTTCAGCATTTTTGTGTTGCACTTGATCTCTGTGATCTTGGTCGAGTATTTTGGTGCAGGCACATTAAACTCCTTGCTCAGAAATGGCATTGCAGCAACTCTGATTGGTGCCCTTATCTTCACAAAGAACAAGTACTATCACGGCGTCATAACGATCGCATTTCTTGTCGGATTGATCGTGAGAATGAGTCAGCAGTATAGTGGATAATTACAAGCCAATTCTATGCAAAGATCTGTATCTTAAACAACCGATAAAAATCAAGAAACTTTGAAATTTCTCCAAATAATCAGCGCTCTCTGGATTTGCACATCCTGTGGTGGACAGGCACCCAATAGTCAGCTCGGGATAGTAGAAAAGGTGGTGGGCGAACAAGTATCAGAACTCGGAAATAGCATAATGGTGATATTTCAAGATAGCAAGGAAAATTATTGGTTCGGTAGTTGGAGAAGTGGTGTGTACAAATTTGATGGCAAAACAATCGTTAACTACAACATGGACCACGGGTTGTTAAACAATAGAATCGATGAAATAAAGGAAGACAAGTTGGGAAACATATACTTCACCAGTGCAAATGCGCCTTCAACAATATCCAAATATGATGGTATAACATTCAAAGAGCTGAAGTCTACTCCCAGCGAAAATTGGCAGATTGATACGACGGAGCTTTGGTTCAAATACTCATATGAAAATACCGGCAAAGTATATAGATATGATGGCACCACACTATTTGAGTTACGGCTGCCGAACCCAAAGCATCTTTCAAATCCTTTTGCTGTATACAGTATATATGAGGATAAAGAAGAAAATATTTGGTTTGGGACCAACCCGATAGGGGTTTGCCGCTATGACGGCAAATCATTTGAGTGGATCACAGAAGAAGATGTAACCGAGTTTCGCAACGAAGGAGCAAACGGGGTGCGTTCAATTACCGAAGATAAAAATGGCGACTTTTGGTTCAATACCGAATATCGCTATAGCGTGTACGACAGCGCCACTATTCAAGGTAAAACGTTCTACACTAGGCACGAAAGCATTGGAGGTCTGGATGGCAAAGTCGACAGTAATTTAGACGAATATCTTTCAGTCGTAAGAGATAACAGTGATAACTTGTGGTTTGTGACTTATCTCGACGGTGTTTGGAAATATGACGGAGAGAATATCACCCAATATTCAGTCCTGGAAGACTCCAAACAAATTTCCATCTACTGTATATACAAAGACAATCTTGGTGATCTCTGGATAGGGACACACGACAACGGAGTATACAAGCTCTCAGGTGAAGTATTCAAAAAATTCGCCAACTAACAATCAAAAAGAACTCACTCTGCCAGGAAAAGCATCACTTGATTTCAGTGATTCCAGCTATACCGGCGACATTCAGACTCTATCAAAAATGAAAATTTCTACTTTTCTCACTTTCGTCAATGACCAGTGCGGCAAAGCACAGGAGGCACTAGATTTTTACATTTCCTTATTCCCAAACTCAAGCATCAAGCAAGTAGTACACTACAGAGAAGGTGATCATGGTGGCACTCCCGATCTGATCAAGTACGCCGTATTCAGCTTGAATGGCGAAGAATTCCGACTATCCGAAAACAATTATAACCATGCCTGGAATTTCTCGCCTGGTGTTTCTCTCTTTATTGATTGTCCTTCCAAAGAAGAGGCTGAAAGACTATTCAGGAGTCTTTCTAGTGACGGTGGGCAAGTAATGGTGCCGCTAGATGACTACAGCGGCGAAGGCGATTATGGCTTCGGAAAGTACTTCGGATGGTGTGCTGATAAGTACGGCGTCAATTGGCAATTAAATCTTGCTTGAAAGGTCTAAGAGCTATTTTCACTTGATTTAATACCTGTACTCCCTGAAATAGGTCCAAGATTTCAGCGCTCCCTCCTGGAAGGTAAAGATGACACCTGAGTATCTCACCAAGGTCGCACTTTGCGTCTCGATTTTGGAAAAGGGATCACCTAGGAGCGTCGTCAACTCGTCATAGCTCATTCCAACACCAATTGACTTGTGCAGCATAGATCTAGCGTGTGAACTTGGAATGAGGAATATGGTTGACTTTGTAATGGTCGCTTGCCCCTTATACTCCGCGATTCGATAACATCTAAAATCCTTATTGCCTCCGAAGCTAAATTTTCGCTGTAGCTTGACTAGCTGTGTACTCTTCGGTAGTTCAGGCTCCAAGACTTTGGTAAAATTCCAAGCACCCAATTTTTCGACAACAACTTGATCAAGCGCGATCCCGTCCCAAGTAGCCGAGCTGTCCCAGAGGGCAGTTCTTTCCTTTCCCTGAGCATCGTCCCATCTGGGCCATTCACTTTGCATCGCCATTATATTGTCAATATCCATATAGTAATCACGTCTAGCCCCTCTCTCCCCTTGCAATACACCACGATTGATTTCAATCATAGCCGTATGTCCCGTATAGTTTTCGGCTACCTGTAGATGACTTGCAGACTGCGTGGAATCACTCTGCACATGACTCAATATCGCAAGCATATTATGAACATCTCCAAGAGCTTTGGCATTCTTGACGGCATCATCCAACAAGATATTCTTTGCTCTTAATGCCGCTCCTGCGGCATATTGCAAATCATCGTGATAGTACTCGGGCTTGTATGCGTAGTAGCCTGCTGTCTTAAACCGTAGGTAATAGGCAATGGACTCATTGAGAAATGCCTCGTAGTACTGATCGTTGATTTGTCTTGCCATACGCAGCTTATCAAGGCTCCGATCTACTTCTGCGACAGCAATCCGATATAGTCGTTCTTGCTCTCGCAGGTACGCCTCCATGTCCGTGATATCTTCATCTACTGTACCGTATTCATCAGGCACAGGAAGACTCATTGTAAAAGGCAATTCGTACATCATGCCATTGGGCCCAAATTGAGCGTCAGCATATCTTCGGAGTTCCGTCACTGCCATATTATTTAGGAGGGCTGGGGTGGTGAAAGTTTCTGCGATGTAAGCGTAGGCTGACTTGGCCAGCTCATCTTTGGCAACAACAGAGGCTAGATTTCCTGCTTCGAAAATATAAATCAAGGAATCCAACTTGAGCGCAACCGCGCGCACCATTTCTTTGCGCTCTTCCAGTGAGGCGTAGTTCCCCTCTTCCACATCCATTCCAAAGCGCTCATAGCATCTCTGCAACATTTCCGGTCCAGCGTCAAGCGATCGATATCCTGCCAGATAGGAAATAAATCCTGCTTCTAGATCAGCTTCTGCCTCATTGACCCTGATCCCATACTTCTTTAGGATTGAATTAATTTTTCGCTTTGTCCTTCGATCACTGACCTCAGCAGTAGAGATGATCTCCAATCGCTCATCTCGTTCAGTCTCTTCGATATACTGATGACTCTGGAGATGACCTTTGACAAAATGTGCCAATTCATGAGAGAGGATAAAAGCCAAGGCATTGAGTGAATCCTTTCCCATCTTGGTGCAAACATTTACAGTGGCCGTATCAAGAAATACTCTATCATCTCTCGCCATGGCAATCTTGAATGTCGGCTCTGGCAGCGCATTGACGACCTCTAGGTACGGCCCTTCAGTGAGTAACATCCCCTTGGCTGATTTCAGTCGATCAAAGATGGTGTGACAGACCTCGTATCCTTTTTGGGCGAAAGCCTGATTCACCAAAAGCACTAAAAAAATGATCGTCATCAACACGCTTCTCAATGCAATGATCTCAAAAAATAGTTTACGATTGACTGATATCGTATTGGTCATGATTTGGGTGTTTATTCAAGGAGTCTGATAACGTGCTGTACTGGTTCCGTTTCCAATTTTATTCCGCATCTATCGCCGATCAAAAGGATCTAGATCTTCATAAATCACCCAGGAACTCAGCTTACCAGCGACAAACTCAAAGATGACTCCTGGATAAAGTATCAAAGAAGCATTGGGAGCTTGAACCCTGTCAAGTGGCTTCCCGATCAATTCGGTGAGTGAGGAAAAATTCATACCACGGACCAGACCCTCTATCAATGGCTCACTCAGGTCCTTGGGAACAATAAAAATTGACCCAATATCAATTTTCGAAAGTCCTTCATACTCCGCAAAGCGATACAGGCGATATTCCTCAGTATCCGCTATGCCCAATCTCAGTTGCCGCTCAACCAAGTTGGAACTTCCGGGCAAACTCTTGATCAGTACGCGCTCCTCACGCAGTTCCAAGCTGGCATCTGTGATCATGTCCTTGAGAAGAGTCCCTTGATAACTGGAAGTGGCGACCTGAAGATCCTGAAGTGACTTTGCTCGGTCCTCATCTATGAGCGGAATAGCCTCAAGCCTTCTCTGTTCCGTCCTCTCAAAGGATAGATAGAAATCTTGTCGAGCTTCCCAATTCCCTTGAATTACAAGACGATTGATATGTGTATTGATAGATTTCTCCACACGCTCCTCGGCCAATAACAGTTGCTGTGCAGCAGAAGATGAGTCTCCCTTGACGTGGTCAATAATGGCTAGCATATTGAAGACATCACAAAGAGCCTTATCATTGGTAATGGGTTCATCAAGAAGAACCTGCTTTGCCCTAAGCGCCGAAACTTCTGCATATTCGAGGTCATCGTGTACGTAGTCTGGCGACCACAAGAAATTGGAGGCCGTCAAGTACCGGATATAATATGCGATTGACTCATTGAGATGAGCGGGATAGTATTGAGGATTGAGCGATTGCGCTTTTTTCAATTTGGCGATCATTTGATCTAGCTGGGCGACGGTCTCAAGGTATCGAATTCTTTCAAGCCTCAAACCTTCCTCCGTGAGCACCGGCACAGCATCATGCTCATGGTCTACAAACTCCGGTAGACTCATCGTGATGGGCAACTCGTATATAATATCATTCGGCCCCCAATGAAAATCCATAAACCTTCTGAGCTCTGTGACAGCTAGATTGTTGAGAAGCTTTGTGGATACAAAATGATCAGTAATCACTTCATACGAAGCCTTAGCCTCCCGATGGATCCCAACGACAGATGCCAAATTCGCCGCATCGAATACATAAAGCAAAGAATCTAGCACTCTACCTACTTCACGGATCATCTCCTTGCGCTCTTCAAGTGAGGGATAATTGCCCGCCTCACGCTTCAGACCAAATCTCGTATAGCTGCGCTCCAGCATCTCCGGCCCTGCCTCGAGAGCGCAATAGCCAGATAGGTGTGATATAAATCCTGCTTCAAGATCTGCCTCGATTTCAGCATTTCGGATTCCAAACTGCCGCATGATGGACTTCACTTTTCTTTTTGCCCTGCGATCGTCGACCTCCACTGCATCCATAATCGCTACATTCGCCATGATTTCTATTTCCTTCTCATATTCATGCTCCTCTGTATGGCCCTTGATGTAATGAGCCAACTCATGAGAGAGTATAAATGCCAAAGCATTCAAAGAATCAGCACCCATTTCTCGACAGACTTGGAAAGTCTCTCTGTCCAGAAATATGCTATCCTCTACGGCCATGGCAATACTGAGATCGGGATTGGGCAATTGGGCAACGACGCGGAGGTATGGCGCCTGAGAAATGAGCAATCCCTTGGCCGTCTTGAGTCGATTGAACACGCGCTCACAGGTGGCATCTCGCGAATCTGCCCGAAGCACGAGTGAACTAACAAGTAACAGACATGACACGAGGAAAACAGATCTCATGAAGGCAAGTATTGATTTTTTGGTGTATTTGTGAAGCATTCCGAACCCTCCCAAACCCTCCCTTAAAAGGGCGGGCTTTCTCCAAGCTCAGATTGACTTGTCGCGGATCAACAGATTCATTGCTCGAGGTCATCGGTCTCGGTTTACAGCCTAAGCTCTTCCAGAACTCTCAACCATCAACTCAGAACTCAGAACTCTGAACCATTAACTCCCTAATCCTTAACACAATCACAAATACGGCCTCAAAATAGAGAATTTCCGGTACTTTCGGCTTATAGAAGCCAGATACATGGTCTTTCTTCGATATCAATCACTTGCCTTGTCACTCTGCCTCTGGCTCATAGGCCTGAGCCTATCCGCGCAGAATCCGGGACGTTCTCTCAAGATCGTCGGGCACAGTGGACCGACTACTCGCGCCGTGATTATAGGTGTCTCTAACTACCAGGACGACAAGATTCCAGATCTCAAGTATGCGCATGTAGATGCGCAGGCCTTTGCGGATTATCTCCTCGAGAGTTACATGGACGGTATAGATCAGGCTTCCGCCAAAATGCTAGAAGACAATCAGGTCCGCATCCTACTCAATCAAAAAGCCACAGGTGGAAATGTGACCAATGCGCTCAACTGGCTTGAGAATAGCACCCGCAAAGGAGATAAATGCATCATCTACTTCTCCGGCCATGGTGATGTCGAGACGAGAAATGAAGAAGAGTCAGGACACTTTCTTCTCTACGACACACCGAGCAAGACCTACCAGATCAATTCTATCCGTGTCAATGATCTGCAAGAGATGGTGAACCGATTGACCGTGGAGAAATCTGCAGAGGTCATCGTCATCACAGATGCTTGCCGATCTGGCAAACTAGCAGGATCCGCCATCAATGGCTCTCAAGCCACAGCTGCGGCCTTACTCCAACAGTATGGCAATGAGGTGAAAATCATGTCTTGTCAACCCGATGAGTACTCCTATGAGGGCGAACAATGGGGCGGAGGACGCGGTATGTTTTCCTATCACATGATCAATGGACTACGTGGTGATGCCGACGGAAATCAAAATGCGGAGATCAGTCTCAAGGAGATCCACAGACATCTAGAAGATCGATTTGATGAAGAGGAGCTCAGCGCTTCCCAGACACCAGTGATCCAAGGCAATCGAAAAGCTGTACTTGGATTTTATGAGATGACGGAGATACTGGCAAGTGCTCAGATGGATCAAATGATTCCGCAAGCCTTTGAGGCGGAAGACGACATCGCCCAGCCTCAGGATAATTTCACCGCATTCTACAAAGCTATTGCCGACAAAAATCTGGTCGCCAAGGAGGACTCTGATGATGATTCTCAAGCCGCTCTAGATATCTATCAATCTCTAGAACAAGCCAATCCCTCAGATGCACGCATCGCTTTGGCTAAGGGCGACCTCATTGCTGCTTTGCAAGATGAAGCACAGCAAGCAATAAATGCGTATTTGACTTTGGATCCTAAGGAGATTGATCGCCGATTTGACGAAGGTGCTGATGACTACTTCCGCTATGCAGATTACTTGACTATCGCCAGTGATCTCTGTGGAGAGTTTCACTACATCTATCCACAGCTGAAAGCCAAAGCCCTCTACTTTGGTGCTGTTGCACAAAGGATACAATACGACCGAGATAGTGCTGAGGCCGGAGAGTATCAGAATTTAATTCCACAATTGGAAGAGGCCTTGAGATTTGATAGTCGGGCGCCTTATGTGCTGAATGAGATGGGTTTAAATTTCGAACGAGCCAATCAACTTACCGATGCCATTGAATCATATAATGAAGCAATAGAAATTAGCCCAAACTGGGGTTTCCCATATAATAATATTGGCTTTGCTTATGAGAAGATGGGGGATAAAAATTCAGCTATTCGGAGCTATAAAAACTTGATCAGAATAATTCCCGAATTCGAACTGGCATATGAGAATCTATATTGGGTTTATAAAGAAAACGGAGAAATAGACCAGGCGATATCCACTCTAAGAAAAGCGATCCAAATCAATCCCCATAATTGTATTAACAAAAATGACCTAGGCTTCCACCACTACACTGAAGGCAGATTGGACACTGCGTTACATTATGTAAAGCTAGCCACACAATGTAACAAGGACTATTCAAGAGCCTACTACAATCTTCAAAACATTTATCAAGCACTGGAGCAATATGAAGAAGCCGAAAAAACACTGATTTACATGCTTTCTAGATTCGAAGAGCATTCCTATTATCATTACCAACTGGGCAAGGTGTACTTTAGACGAAATAAGTTTGAACTGTCTCGAAAGGAACTTTTACGGGCGGTTGAGATGGATGAAAAAAACCCGGCTCAGTCTTTTCTCATCGATCTCAGCTTAGCAGAGCGGAAGGAGCAAAAAGCAAAAGCCCGAATGAAATACGCAAAAGAGAATAATCTAGTTTCATCAAAAGAAATTGAGTATTATCAAGCGGTATTTGCAAGTTTTGAACAGGACCAAAGCAAGTTCGCGTATCACATAAACAATGCCATTCAAGAAGGGTTTAGTGACATACAGAAGTACATCGAACAACTATCACACATTGGCCATTGGAAGGCTTATCAACAGGCATTAGACAAACTACATAAATAGAGACAACACTACTGACATAGGCAACTTATCTTGGCTCTTCCTAAAAATTGGCGGCGCATCTCCTCTAATGCTGCATTGAAGTTTGAATCACCCATATCAGTCTTAAGTACCAAGTGGGCTTCATGCTTCAACCCTACTGACTCTAGTGATAAAGACTCCATGAGTAACTTCTTGAGATCACCGGCTTGTGTATAAGAAGAATCCGCCCTTGCATTTTGAATGGCATTATGGTAGAGCATAGATGGAGCAGTGGAAAATTTAGCCTGCTTCGATGCGTACTCCTCACCATCTTCATCAATACCAATTACCTGAAGACTATATTGTTCACGGGCTTTTAAGGCAAGAATATGCAACGGTAGCTTTACCCAATTACCTCTAACCTTTGCAATATAAAACTCTTCATCGTTCGAATCTGTAATCACTACCTCATAGGTACTTGAAGAAAATCCCTTGTGGTCTTTCCACTCAAGCTTTGTCCATTTTTCAAGCAACCTTCCCTGATCTGACCAATCCAGGTCTATTCCAATGGGCAAGTCATTCTCACCTCCACCGGAACCTCTTCTAACTCCTGATGTCCCACCTGGATCCCCTGTAGTCGTCGTCAATCCCGCATCATTCATCAATATATCAAGGGCCCCAAAGTCAGGAGAAGATCCTTCTGTCTGAGCGATCAAAAACACAGGAAGTACCAGGGCAAAAAAGGCAATTAGATTTTTCATGTCAATTGGTGTTATGCAATTCTATAGTCTCGAAGATACCATAGAATACCAGTTTGACAAGATTTTGTGAGTTTTTTTGTTTTGAGTGGTAGGGAACCCACCCCGGCCCCAACCTCAGGTCAGCAGGCTCACCTGAGGTCGGCAGGCTCTATTGAAAGGGAGGGAGAAATTGTCAACAGTATCCAGGACGGCAATGCATACCCAATCGTGCTTGCTGCGCGCGTCTCGCGCCAGCTTCTTAAAGCGGATCTCCTCTCAAAAAGAAACCTTCCTTGAGAAGCTCAGGGCCGGGACGCGCTCGAGAAACACATAGTGGAGCAGAAAAGAAAAGAATCCCCTATGGCCTAACCAGAAGCACTTAAGCTCCCAAGGTCAACCACAGGACATGAGCAAGCTTCACTCGTAATCTCTCCGCTCTCTCGTCTCAATGGCATAAATCTCACCATCTCTAGACGCAGTACGCTCGAGCCACTCGCCATCCGTGTCGTGCTCAGTGTAGCTGTACTCTGTCTTATTGAGACTGCCATCTCGTCGGATGTATATTGCCTGCAGATCATCGTCGGACTCGTTCTTGATGTAGATGTATTGCGCTACAAACTTGCCCTCATCATTGATATAGCCGGATCTGGTGGTGTCCTGATTGTATCTCCAGGCCGTGTTGTACACGAAAGAATCTGTCTCTATCCGATATGCTTCTGACAGGATCATCTGATCTTTTTCGTCATAGCTGTAATCATAGTACATGGTCTGCTTCCCACCCTCATAAAACTCTGAGCCGATCTTTTTGCCTTGAGCATCATACTTGTAGACATCTTTATAGTCTACCTCTCCTAGAAGATTGTAGTAGATCGTCATTAACTCTTTGTCACCCTCTTTGACAACAGAAATAACTTGGTTGACTGTGTCTTTGACTGTCATTCCACTTTCTTTCTTGACTGAATATGACTTGGTGATCCACTCAACAGGAGAGCTTTGGGCATTTGCACTTTGGCTATCCTCCTTGGGGCTTGTTTGGCATGAAAGCAGGCACATGACAAGGCCAATAATACAATGGATCAGGAATGAGCGGTTCATAAGAGTGGGCCTATTGAATGATTCTAGTCTATGATACAGAAAAAATCTGAGATTGGATCATTGTGTAAACAGCAAAGCACTCCTAGAGCTCTCAAACTCGGTGCGAGACTCGCTCGAGAAACACGGAAAATACTCAAACCAGCACCAAATCAAAAATCAGAAATCAAAAATCAAAAATAAAAAAAACCTAAGCCGTCTGCGCGTAGTCGACCTGATTGAAGTCTACGGCCCCTACCCTACTCACACCTGGCTTGTCCATGAAGACTCCATAGATGACATCCATGGCTGTCATGGTCTCCTTGTTATGCGTGATGATGATGAACTGTGAGTCCTTGCTAAACTTCTTGATGATCTTGTTGAACTTCTGGATATTGGCATCATCCAGTGGCGCATCGACCTCGTCAAAGATGCAAAACGGTGCAGGCTTGAGGAGATATAGACTGAAGAGCAGAGCCGTCGCTGTCAATGTCTTCTCTCCTCCGGAGAGCTGCGTCAATGTCCTTGGGCGCTTGCCTTTGGGCTTGGCGATGATTTCGATATTGGACTCTAGCGGATTCTCTGGATCAAGGAGCACGAGTTGACAATCGTCATTCTCATTGAAGAGGCTACGGAAGACTTCCTTGAAGTTGAGATTGATCTGATCGAAGGCCTCGTGGAATCTCGCGGTAGCCGTCTCATCGATCTCCTTGATGGTCTGGAGCAGAGACTCTTTGGCTTCCAGGATGTCATCACGCTCTTTTTCGATACGCTCCTTACGCTCATTCATCTCGTCGTATGCCTCTACGGCGAGTGGGTTGATCTCTCCGTAGTTGGCGATGCGTCCTTGGATGCGGTCCCGCTTGATGGTGAGCTCTGTGAGTTCTTCATCGGTCATTTCCACTGACTCGATCTCTTCGATAGCACGCTGAAACTCGATTTGCATCCGATCCTTGACAGCACGTCTCGAGAAATTGACTTGGCCCAGCTTATCCTTCATCTGATTGATGAGAGACTGCTGGCTGAGATAGTTCTGCTGGATTTTTCTCAGATCTTCTTCGAGATCATTGATGGCGCCTCTACGCTTGTAGTACTCCTCTTCCTTTTGTGTCAGCTCTTTGCTGCGATCCTCTTTTTGGGCGTAAGCCTCCTGAAGTCCCTCAGCGATAGACTGTATAGAGGACTCTAGCTCAGCTACTTGCTTCTGATACTGATGCATCTGAGCTTCGAGATTGTCACTGCTATTGGTGAGCTGTGTAATGCGATTCTTCCGGAAACCACAGTCTTTTTCGAGTGACTCTACCGCACTCTTAGCCTTGATGCGGTCGATCTCAGCCTTATTGAAGATTTCTCTTGCTTGATTGAGGCTTGCCTCCTGCTGAGATAAGCTAGAGTCTGTCTGTGCAAGCTGATTCTGTAAGGTCTCGAGTGCACTCCCTAGCTCCGATCTGCGAGCGGTGATCGTCTTGATCTCCTCACTTTGCTCTGCAAGTCTCTGCTCTTCGAGACTCTCTTCTTTGCTGAGATTCTCTTTGCGTTGGAGCACGGCATTAAGCTGTGCCTCGATACCGCTCAGCTCCTTTTGGCGCTCAGCCAATTGCTTATTGGCAGATGCTAGCTCTGACTCCAAACTTGCGAGATCGATACTTACGAGAGACTGTCTTGTCGCATCAATCGCCACGAATGACTTCTCCTTCTTGGACTCAAGCTTATCGATTTGCTTCTTGAGCTGATCCAGGTTTTTCTTGCGTCCAATCTTCTTTCCACTGAAAAGTCCAAGACTTCCTCCGCCAAGATTGAAGTCTTTGTACACCACTTGCCCTTGCAAGGAAAGGAAGGTCTGACCAGCCTGTGGCTGTAAATCTTCTAAGATAACATTGTCAAAGACATAGGTGTCGTGCAATAGCACTTCCAGGAGAGATCGGAATCTCGGCTCTACATCGACAAGTTCAATGGCCGAGGTGGCATTCTTTGGACCTGACACGCTCTTGAGTGCTGGAAGTCTATCCATCACAAAAAACTGAGCCCTACCACGCTGTCCATCACTGAGCAGTCGAATGGCCTTGAAAGCATCCTGATCAGATTGTACGATAAAGTGATTGAGATATGGCTCCAGGTATGATTCTAGGATGGGCCGATACTTTTCTTCACAGCTCAGTATATCCGAGAACAATGGCGCATCCACATTCCAGTTGGACTGCTTCTTGAGGAACTTGATAGACTCTGGAAATCCCTCGAGGCTGTCGACCATAGATTGAAGTAGCTCGTACTCATTGGTCCTAGCATCAAGTGCTCTCGTCACTTGTGTCAGCTCGTCTTTTTGTTTGTCGAGCTTCTGCTCCAGCGTGCTCTTCTTTTCTTGGATCTTCAGGATCTTTCCAGAGAGTTGATCAATTTGCTTCGTGACGAGCGCCTCATCTTTTTTCACTCGATCGCGCTCTGTACTCAGCGTCTGGAGGTTTTGATCGATTTCATTTCTTTCGACCATCTTTCGCTTCTGCTGCTCATCATGCTGCCCGATGAGATTTTCCAATACAGCCAGCCGCTTTTCGATGGAAAATTTCTCTTCTTCCAGTTGGCGCAGTTGAGGCAGGATTTCTGATCGCAAACCACGTCCAGAGCTGTAGGCAGCTTGGGCTTTTTCTAACTCTTCCTTGGCTCCTTGATGACCTTCTTCCAATCTGTGCAGTGCTGCTGCCTTCTCTGTCAGCTCTTCTGAGAGATCGACGAGCTCCATATCAAATCGCTCAATCTCATCTGCATTTTTCTTGAGTTGATCTTGAGCGGCTTTCAGTTTTTCCTTGGTATAGTTGAGCGCATTGCTCTTCTCGCTTTTCTGATTTTCTTGACGCCGGAGCCCATCAAGAAACTCATTGAGATGCTTCTGCTTCTCACTCAGCTGGCTTTCCTCATCGAGGATATCCGTCTTTCGCTTAGCGATTTCGGCCTCTGCACCACTTCTCTTGGCACTCAGTGATTGATGTTGTGCGACAGCTTCATCAATTTTGCTCTGCAAGGAGCTGAGCTGCTCAGAAAAAACGTCCCATTCTTTCTTGGCGATTTGCAAGCTAAAGTCAGCGTACTGCTCCTTGATGACCTTGTAGCGCTTGGCGCGTCTTGCCTGCTTCTCGAGGGTCTTGAGATTGCCTTCGATCTCAAAAAGTAAATCCTTCACACGATCGAGATCTGCTTCTGTCAGCTTGAGCTTATTGAAGGTTTCGCGCTTGCGTGTCTTGTACTTTGATACGCCAGCTGCCTGCTCAAACATCCTACGACGCTCATTATTGGTATCGCTCAAGATGCCTTCCACCATCTGTAGTGCAATGATGGCATAGCTATTGGGCCCGACACCCGTATCTGTAAAGAGATTCCTTATATCCTTCAGACGACAGGCTACTCCATTGATGAAGTAGTTGGACTCGCTACTTCGATGCAGTTCTCGGGCGATAGTCACGGTCTGATACTCCAGTGGAAGGATATTCTTGGTATTGCTGAAGCTGATGGCCACTCTCGCCATATTGGCCTTCTTGCGCTTATCACTTCCGTTAAAAAGCACATCGGTCATCTTATCCAGTCTCAGCTGACCACTCTTCTGCTCTCCTAGCACCCAGCGGAAAGCATCTACGATATTGGATTTACCACTACCATTGGGCCCTACGACACCAGTCACATCCTGACCAAAGTGGACTTCGGTAGGATCAGCGAAGCTCTTGAAGCCTCGTATCTCTATCTTCTCAAGTTGCATAAAAAAGGGCGACAAATATAGAGGAATTATATATGTCTTTTTTAAATACGTGAACCGAGACCCGTCGTCCGTAAACCGGAAGAATTGTGCAGATAGGATCTTCCATAAAAAAGCGTCATCGGTCTTCGGTCATCGGTCTTCGGCTCAAAGCTTCACCTCCTTCCATCGACCTCGATACATCAGCAGCATACTCAGACTTCCCAGTGCTAACCAATAGAAAAACTCCAGGCTCCAGACCCAGCTCAGACTGAGCTGCCAGACATTGATAAAACAATAAGTGAGCGTGAGGTAAGACAGAATGACAAGAATTTGAATCCGTAGCCCTGCCCACATCGCACCTGCGGACATGAAGGCACTATGATAGATGCTCCCTGCACTGAAGACCAGTATGATGGCCAAGACCACGAGAAGTATAGGTCTCGCTTCCGCGAAAATGGCTACATTGTAATTGGACCCTGCTAGTAGATCGGACCACGGCATCAGAAGCACCACCAAGGCAAGAGGCATGGTGATGATCCAATTGAGAATCACAGTCTTATTGGTGGCAAGCACTACACGCTTGAGTTGACCAGCGCCGATGCACTTACCTACTAGTGTCTGCACACCTGTGGCAAAGCCCCAAGACGGGATGCTGATCAAGATATACACTATGCGCACTAGATTAGAAATGGCCAGTGCACGCTGACCCATATTCTCAATCATGCCAAAGAAGAATAGCCAACTGCCTATCGAACTCACAAACTGAATGACAAAAGGAAATGACACATAAAGAAGTGTCCTGACTAGTTTCCAGTCTATGCCTCGAATCTTGAGTAGATCAAATTCTTTGCTGCGACGATCCTTGAGCACGAAGTAGAGAAACACAAAAAAGGTCGCAATCTCTGCCAAGGTACTTGCTAGCCCAGCTCCAGCTATCCCCATCTCAGGGAAACCCCACTTCCCGTAGATCAAAACATAATTGAGCACAAGGTTTACCACGGCCAAAAAGATCGTAGTGATAGCTATGATCCTGGTACGACCGATTCCTGAGTAGTAGGCGATCCAGCTGATCCCAGCAAAAGAAAAGAATACGCCCCACTTCCGCCACTCAATATACTCGAGCCCATACTCTGCCAGGGACTCAGTGTCCAGTATGTAATGGAAAAACACAGGACACAGAAACTGCATGAAAAGAAACAGCAGCAAAGCAATCGCTAGCAAAAAAACCAGCATAGTCCTATAGGTGCTGCCCACCAAGCGCTTAGCGCCTTCTGCCCAGCGCCGTGAGATTAGGATCTGGCCTCCTCGGCTAAAGCCAAATCCAATTGCCGTAATAAATAGGTAAAACACACTGACAAAGCCAACAGCCGCAAATTCTGTCTCACTTTTCCCATACAGAAAGACACTATCAGACAGAACAATGATGTTCTGTGTGGCACTTCCGAGCATAATCGGAAATGACAATCGCCATATATCCTTGAATGATAATCCTACTGGCTTCACACTTCTTCACAGTTCATTTTGGCGAAAGCCAAGTGATAATCAGTAATTTTCCGTGCTCTATCTATCAATCTCATTGAAATCACATGAAAACAAAACTAATTATTTGCAGCATGGCTCTGATATTGGCATCTTGCGCCAGTACAGATTCAGATCAGCAATCTCAAGCATCTACGATAATGGATAAAATGAACTTGGATGCTCCAGCAGCGAAAAAAGTGGAGAAGAAGCTGGAGAAGCACGGTGATGTGCGAGTCGACAACTACTACTGGCTCAATCAGAGAGAAGATCAAGAGGTCATCGACTATCTCAATGCCGAAAACGACTACACCAAATCAGTCCTCGCCGATACCGAAGACTATCAAGAAGCACTCTTTGAAGAAATCAAAGGGCGTATCAAGCAGACGGACATGAGTGTCCCTTTCAAGTATAAAGGATATTACTACATCACCAGATATGAGGAAGGGAAAGAGTATCCGATTCATAGTCGCAAGAAAGGTTCTCTGGATGCAGATGAGGAAATCATGCTGGACGTGAATGAACTCGCCAAAGACTACTCCTACTATGCTGTTGGCGGTCGATCTACTTCGCTAGACAACAAGATTCTTTGCTTTGGAGAAGATACCTTGAGTCGAAGAATCTATACCCTCAAGTTCAAAAATCTGGAGACTGGCGAAATGCTCCCAGATGAGATCCCCAACACAACTGGCGGAGCCACTTGGGCAGCAGATAACAAGACGATTTTTTACTCCCAGAAAGACGAAACACTTAGATCATACAAGATCTTCCGTCATACACTTGGGACTGATGCCAGCGAAGATGTAGAAGTATTTCACGAGGATGATGAGACTTTCGGATGCTACGTCTATCGTACCAAGAGTGACAAGTATATAGTCATCGGATCCTACTCTACGCTGTCATCAGAGTCACGCTATCTCAGTGCCGATAATCCAAATGGCAAATTCACCATCTTTCAGCCAAGGGAGCGCGACCTAGAGTATGACATCTATCACGACGGTAGTCAGTGGTTCGTCAAGACCAATCTGGATGCCAAGAACTTCCGCTTGATGTCAACACCAGAAGGAAAGACCAACAAGGCGAACTGGAAAGAGGTCATCGCCCACAGAGACGATGTACTGCTAGAAGGTCTAGACCTCTTCAAAGACTACAAAGTACTGAGTGAGCGCATAGCTGGCATCCGTACGATCAGAGTGATGCCACATGACGGAGAAGAGCACTACATTGACTTTGGGGAAGATGCTTACTTGGCTTACACATCAACCAATCCAGATTTTGATACGGACATACTCCGCATCGGCTATACCTCGATGACCACGCCAAGCAGCACCTTCGACTACAATATGGAGACAAAAGACAAGGAACTGCTCAAGCAGCAGGAAGTCGTCGGTGATTTTCAATCTTCAGATTACAAGTCTGAGCGCATCATGGTCAAAGCAAGAGACGGCGTAGAGGTGCCCGTCTCCATAGTCTATCACAAGGATACCAAGCTCGACGGATCTGCTCCTTGCCTACTCTATGGCTATGGAAGCTATGGCAATAGCATGGATCCATATTTCAGTTCGGTAAGACTATCACTTCTCAATCGTGGATTTGTCTACGCCGTGGCTCACATCAGAGGTGGTCAAGAGATGGGTCGGCACTGGTATGAAGACGGCAAGTTGCTCAAGAAGAAAAACACCTTCACAGACTTCATTGATTGTGGCAAGGCTATGATCAGCAAGAACTATGCGGCAGACGACAAGCTCTTTGCCATGGGTGGCTCAGCAGGTGGTCTGCTCATGGGTGCTGTCATGAATATGGAGCCAGAGCTCTGGGCTGGAATCGTGGCGGCAGTACCATTTGTCGATGTAGTCACCACCATGCTTGATGAGTCCATCCCATTGACGACAGGTGAATATGATGAGTGGGGCAACCCCAATGACAAGGAGTACTACGAGTACATCAAGTCCTACTCGCCATATGATCAGGTCGAAGCAAAGAACTATCCACCGACCTTGGTGACGACGGGTTTGCATGACAGCCAAGTCCAGTACTGGGAACCAGCCAAGTGGGTCGCCAAGCTGCGTGAAATGAAGACGGATGACAATCCACTGTTGCTTCATACGAATATGGATGCTGGCCACGGTGGAGCTTCGGGCAGATTTGAGCGGTACAAGGAAGTTGCCCTAGAGTATGCCTTCTTGCTTGATCTTGCCGGTGTGCATGACTATATGAAAAAATGAGTCTGATCGCTATTGTACAGGATCGGCCTGTATACTATGACCTCACAGAGAGTCTCAAGAAATTGCGATTGCTCATGGAGCAGGCTTCCGCCAAAAAGGCCAATATTATTGCCTTTGGGGAGTCTTGGCTCTGTGGCTATCCGGCCTGGCTGGACAATTATCCTGAGGTAGGTCGATGGGATCATGAACCGGTCAAAGAACTGTGGCTCAAGCACTTTCAATCAGCTGTCAGTGCTTCAGGAGAGGAACTACAAGACATCAGTGCTTGGGCCAAAGAGCTTGATCTTTGGGTCATCCTGGGAGCGAATGAGAAGCTCGATATCGGTCGAGGTAATGGATCGGTCTTCAACAGCATCTTCACCATCAGTGATGAAGGAGAGATTGTCAATCATCATCGGAAGCTCGTGCCTACTTACACGGAGAAGCTCATGTATCATCATGGAGATGGTGCTGGCCTCAAAGTCGTGGACAGTCCGCATGGCAGGATCGGGAGCTTAGTGTGCTGGGAGCATTGGATGCCCATGTCTCGGCAAGTCTTGCATGATGCGGCGGAGGACATTCACTTCGCCTTGTGGCCTACCCTCGCTGATCGACATCAACTCGCATCGCGGCACTATGCCTTCGAGGGGAGATGTTATGTGGTGGCAATTGGACAAATCCTACAGTACAAGGACATCCCTACGGATATGACTCTGCCAGAAGGAGCGAAGTCAGATGACTTTCTGCTCAGCGGAGGATCTTGTGTGGCTGGACCTGATGGCCAATGGCTACTGCAGCCTGACTTTGAGACTGAAGGCATCATCTATCATGAGCTACCATCTCTAGACCTACTCACCAAAGAGCGAATGAACCTGGCCGTGAGTGGACACTATCAGCGCCGCGATATCTTCGACTATCAAATCAATATGCAACGTAGAGACGACGGATCATGAAATCAATCGCAGCAGCTTTTCTCGTCATCTTGACACTTCTATCTTGCAGCACGAGTGAGCATCCAGGCAAACTCGCACCAAGCGATCAGCTCTACAAAGCCGTCAACCCCTTCGTAGGCACAGGTGCTCATGGGCATACTTATCCGGGAGCGGTACAGCCATTTGGCATGGTGCAGTTGAGCCCAGACACACGCTTGACTGGCTGGGATGGCTGCAGCGGTTACCACTACACAGACAGCCATATTCATGGTTTTAGCCATACACATCTGAGCGGGACGGGCATTGCTGACTACTGTGACATCTTGCTGATGCCAACACGGGAAGATGATTCCTGTCTAAAGCTGATGGAGGACGGCAGAAGAGCCTACGGGAGTCCCTTTCAAAAATCCAAAGAAGACGCCCGTGCAGGAACATACCAAGTCTATCTGGATAAGCCTCAAGTCGATGTGGAGCTCGCTGCTGGACTCCGCACCGGTAGACATCGATATTCCTACCATGGCGAAGGAGCCAAGCGACTGGTCATTGATCTGATACATCGTGATGAGGTACTGATGTCCTCCTTGCACTGGGTGGATTCCATGACGCTCCGAGGAAAAAGAATTTCTCGAAGCTGGGCTGACGAACAGCACGTTTACTTCTACATCAAGTTTTCAGAACCAATCAGATCGATCGCCACCCTGTCAGACCAGAAACTTGCTGCTGGCAATCAGATCGATGGCAAAGAAATTCTTGTGCTCCTAGAATTTGCTGCTGATCTTGCAACTCTTGAGTGTACTGTGTCTCTGTCGCACACGGATCTCGATGGGGCGAAGAAAAATCTTTTGGCGGAAGCCCAGCCTGCAGACTATGATTCCTACAGCGCTGTCGCGCAAATGAACTGGCACAAACAGCTGAGCAAGATACAAATCGAGACAGACGACCATGATCTCCAACGAAAATTTTACACGGCACTCTATCATGCTTGTCTTGCCCCTCACACCGCGAGTGACGTAGATGGAAGATATCGAGGTCTCGATCAGAAAGTACACAGACATCCCAATGACACGAGGTATACTGTCTACAGTCTGTGGGATACCTATCGTAGCACACATCCATTATACACCTTGATGGAACCCGAGCGCGTGGAAGAATTCTGTCATGATTTCGCTCAGATGTATGAGGAGAGCAATGACATGGCCATGTGGGAGCTCGCTGCCAATGAGACCTACTGCATGATCGGCTATCACTCCGTACCTGTGATCGTCGACGCTTACTTCAAAGGGCTCTTCAAAGAAGATCCTCAAAAAATGGTCGAAGCCATGGCGGCTGCAGCGCGACTCGAGCGCAATCATCGGAGCGCTTACGCGCAAATGGGTTTTCTCTCCAGCGAAATCTGCGGTGCCTCCGTATCTCAGACGCTAGAGTATGCCTTTGATGACTGGTGCATCTATCAGATGGCCAAGGACTTGGACATGGATGAGATCGCCAAAGAGTTTGCAGGACGTAGTCAATCACACCTGCAACTCATACATCCAGAGGACAAGATGATCCGACCCAAAAATCGGGGATTCTTTATCGAGCCGTATGAGCCACGTGAGGTCAACTTCCACTATACTGAGGCCAATGGATGGCAGTACAACTTCTACTACCCACAAGACATCAGCCAGGTGATAGAGCTACATGGCGGCGCCAATGCCTATGAGCAGCGACTGGACAGCTTCTTCACCATGAGCTCTGACATGACAGGAAATCATCAATCCGATATTACTGGACTCGTGGGTCAATATGCTCACGGCAATGAGCCGAGTCATCACGCGGCATTTCTCTACCACTTCGTGAATAAACCGCACAAGTCTACCAAGTACGTGCACAAGATCCTCCATGAACTCTACAGCGATACACCAGAAGGTATCTGTGGCAATGAGGACTGTGGGCAAATGAGCGCCTGGTTTGTTTTGAGCAGTATAGGACTCTACCCCTTCAATCCCGCTGACGGCAATTACTTACTGGTAGAGCCTATCGTCCAGGAAGCAAAACTGATGATGGCAGAAGGGCGCATAATGACCATCACTAAGCAAGGTGATGGTGCCTATGTCGAAGCCGTTCACTGGAATGGAGAAGCACTACCCAGCAGTCAGATCGCCCACAATAAGTTGAAGTATGGCGGTACATTGACATTCATGATGGGTGATGATCCGGCCGTGTGGCCTGAGAGTATCACCGTGCCGTCGACACCGACCATCGATCATGCCTTGACCCCAGTCCCTGCCATCGTCGCTGGTGAGCGTAGCTTCTTTGACTCCACGAAGATCAAGCTTGCCGCACTCGGAGATGCAGAGATCAGATACACGCTAGATGGATCTGATCCGATGAGAGGAGAGCTCTACACCACTCCGCTCCATATTGCTAAAAGCTGCACGATACGTGCCATCGCGAAGCAAAGTGACAAGCCTTGGAGTCGTGAGATCAAGAGCAAGCTCCACCTGATCCAGGAGCAAAAAGAGATCGACATCAAAAATGCTTACGCGGTGCAGTATGCTGCCGGTGGAGACCATGCCTTGATCAACGGACTTGAAGGAGGGCAAGACTATCGCAGTGGCGAGTGGCAAGGCTATGAAGGAGCAGATCTAGAAGCGATCATCACATTACCGGAATCCAGGAATGTCAAGAAGATCCACACCAGCTTTCTGCAAGATCAAAACTCCTGGATATTTCAACCCCTCAGCGTGAGCTACTATGCCTCGGCCGATGGCAAAGATTTTCAGCTCATCGGGAAACTTGATCATGACATCGATCCTTTTGAAGATGGTACGATCATAGCAGACTACGATCTCGCATTGAATCAAAAAGTCAAAGCCATCAAGGTGGTCGCTGACAACCGAGGCATTTGCCCGGAAGGGCACAAAGGCGATGGTGGAAAATGCTGGATCTTTATCGACGAAATCTTCATCGACTGATGGGAAAGAAAAAGAAAAAATTCAACGACTACTCCACCGATAGCAGCTGGAGCTTTGATGATGGATCTGGACCAAGCCTCTTTGCAGTAGATCCTGCTCAGCAGAGGCTCCGGATCAGATATGAACGCAAAGGACGTGGAGGCAAAGAGGTAACCCTTGTAGTCGGATATATGGGTAGCTCGGACGAATTAAAGGACCTCTGTAAGACCCTACAAAAAGCCATCGGAACAGGTGGCTCTGCCAAGGATGGAGAAATCGTCCTGCAAGGCAAGCATGTAGAAAAAGTCAAGGCCAAGCTGATATCACTCGGCTATACAGACACTCGTGGCTAGTCAATGTGTCTGCGACACCAGATGCTAAAGCCGATATAACCAAACAATCCTGACAGCCAGAGCATCGCAGTGGTCACCACGGCAGCCCCAAGAGCTCCATAGTGGTAGATCGCCAAGGCATTGCAGATGAGATTCAAGACCAAGATGACCAAAGAATTGAGCAGGTTCACCTTAGACCAGCCGACAGCGGCAATGATATTGCCCAATGGAATTCGAAATAAGATCGCCCCTAGCAAACCAAGAATAAAGAGTCTAAAGAAGATGGTACCGTCTACATAACTCTGGCCAAACAAGCGCATAAACAACGGAGCTGCAAAAAATAGCACCACGCAAAGCAACAGAGAAAGAGGAATCATCACCTTGAGATAATCCCGATAATACTGCCTCACAGCCTTAGGCTCAGTGACGGACTGACGACTCAGACGCACAAAGTCTGTCGTGAAAACTACGATGGGCAAAAACATCATATTGATAGGGATCAATGTGGCGGCCTTGTAGTGAGCAAGGACCACCGGATCGCTCATCATGTTTCCGATCAGGATGATGTCCACAGAGAAAAGCAAGACAGAAACCGTATTGCTGATGCTCGTAAAAATGCCATAGGAAGTATACTCTTTGACAGGTACGGTAAGGTCCTCAGCAGGGATATGTCGCCCCAGCCCAAATCTGATGTAGGCCATGAGTCCAAAGAACAATGGCCATAAGCTGATCACAAGTACATATGCTAGTGCACCGTATAGATAAGTCAACGGAACGGCCAGCACAAATAGGCTCAGCGCATAGACAAAGTTCATGCGTGCAAAAGCCCGATTGAGATGGATGGCTCGGAGATAATTCCTGACCATCATCATCATAAATAGACTGAAAAATTGCAGAGCGAGTAGCACAAGATACCACATGCTCTCAGGGAGACGCTGGGTGATCCATGGAGCTGCTACAGCCACCGAAATATAGAGTATGGCCGATGCCCAAAAGCCTCTGCGCAAACTCCATCTCAGCAATGTGGCTTTGTCCATCTGTCGGCCAGACAAGCTCGCAAAATGCAATAGACTTGTGCCCATCCCTGCACCGCTCATCGGTAGCAAAAAAGCGAGACAAGAAATCGCGAAAGCTACATAACCGTAATCATTTTCAGGAAGAATTCTGATGACCAAAATCATGGTCAAAAACGCCAAAAAACGCTCAGCTATGGCCGAGAGCAAGATCTCCTCGGCGCCACGATCGATCAGATTCTGAATGAACTTTGGCAACTTCATGATCTGAGCTGAAACTTACTGATCATAGACATCACGGTCATGACTTGTGATAAGACCATGATCGATGATGAGGCTGACTGGGCGACAAGATCAGATTTTAATTCGCTTGACTCAATCGCCTGCAAACGCTCCTGAATATAATTCCTCATAAACTCCAAGATGCTTGGATCGCGCTCCGCCCAGCAGGCAAATGGAGTCATCGATCCTTCGGATCGTGGAGCTATGCGTCTCAAAAGAGCCTTGCTCAAGCGGTAAAATCGCCCAGCTTGAATCCTGGCATATGACTTGGGCTTGACACCGTAGGCTTCCCATTTATACTCACACATCTCAGGATGCCTGGCGGCCAACCACTCCACATAGATCCTCCTCCGCAACTTGAGCCGTGGAGGAATGGTGAAAGAATATCTGATAAAATCAAAATCCATAAAGGGAGCCCATAGATAACTGCTCTGCGCGGTCATCCAGGCGCCAGAAATATACTGATTGCAACTGCGCTCGACGAAGTTGCATGCGTCTTCATGAGGATAGGCTTGATAGATCTGATTGACTTGTTGCTCTACCCTGTGCCATAGACTGGTATCGATGGCCTGGCGATGAAAAGACCAGGGAGCCCGAGGATGAGCCGCACTCACTTGACTACCTAGTCGTCCGTCCCCGAGAAGGCCGGAGTGAAGTAATCCCATTTGACTGGTATCGAGATAGGTCATTGCTCGCCTCAGATGAGCACTGGTCAGATAGAAGATCTGTCCTTGGTAGAGGTCCATATTCTCTTCCACATCATGGATGTAATCGCCTCCGTCGAGAGGGCAAAATGTGTAACCTAGTCCGAGATCTGATGCGATCTGCTTGGAAATAGCATGATCCTTGTAACCCGACTGGCTCATACAAAATGTGCTAGGCACTGCACCTAACTTGTGCGCTTGCATCACGACATATCGAGAATCCAAGCCTCCACTGAGCGTCATGAGGGAATCAAAATCATACTGCCGATCCTTGTGGAGAGCCATTTGGACGGAAGTCCCAAGCAAATCATCAAGTCGATCAAATACCTCCTCCTTGCTCTGATCCTTATAGGCAATGTCACGATAGTCAAAGTACTTCGATACCGTCCATTTTCCGTGCTCCCAGAGCAAATACTCACAAGCATGCAGCCGTTTGATCTCCGTCACCATGGTCTGATTCCCAAGCATAGCACCCATGGTCAGCATACTGTAGGCTGCCTGTTCGTCAAGTGAAGAGCTCTTTGCTTCCCTGCTCCTGAAATGCACAAGATCCTCAATACGCGGTGAGATGCTCACATCGGTATCCACAAATGCATCATAAAATAGCGGTAATGATCCACAAGGATCCGCCATCACGAGGAGCTTTTCAAGATGTAGGTCTATCAGACAGATCATGTAGACACCTTTGATCTTGTCAGCGATGTCACTTGCCATTTGGCCGAAAGGCCTATCCATCTCAAGCGCAGCTCGCAAAAGCTCAACTAGCTCAATGCGTGAAGTCGTGGTCAGTGAAATGCCCTCGAAGGCGATCAGGTATCGATCATCTAGCTCAAAGCACTGATCCTGAGCAAATCGGCCATGGGAGACATGAGAAATCTGCCAGTGTCTCTTATCCATTGACAGTCGGTGTATGGTCCCGTCAGTAGGCCCTGCCTCTGCCTGCCTGCTACTCCTGATGACAAATCCATTGCTCATCGATCGCTCAAGACTTGCTGATAGACGTCTAGGTACTTCTGGGCCACAGCGGGATAACTATACCGGGCTACTGCACGCTCGCGGATGGCCTTAGTGTCGTAGAGCTCGGCATTCTTTTGCACTTGGATCATAGCTTGGTACAGTGCTTCCCGATCTCCGGCAGGGATGAGCAGCCCATTGCTCTCATCGACCATCTCTGCCAGCCCGCCTACCTGCGTAGCAACGACGGGAAGGCCACATGCATGCGCTTCGCTGACCACACAGGGCAGATTTTCATAGTTGCTAAATAATACAAATGCATCATGCCGCGCCATCTCTTGGGCGATATTCTCGATGGGTAGTTCTTCGATGATTCTCACGCGATTTTCATCTATGCCTAGATCAGCGACGGTCTGTCGATGTTGGTCGTGGTGTCCATTCCCGATCAGTGTCAGCTCGATATCGTTTCGTGCTCTGCTGAGCTGTGCGAAGACCTGAATGATACCAGTGACATTCTTGTGATCATCCTCCAAAGTTGAGACATGTATCCAGCGAAATTTCTTGTCCGAGCGAGACTTTTTGAGCTGAAAGAGCTTGGTATCAACGACATTGGCGATGACCCTTTGCGGAGCTTTGATACCAAATTCCCTCATCGCTGCGCCAAGATCCTCAGACACTGGGCAGAGCATATCAATATGCCTAGACATTTGCTTCGTGATCCTGCGCTGATACCAACTCATGTCCTTGCGGCGATGAGCTAGAAATGCCGTCGCATGCTCTGTGGCAACGAGGGGCACATCAGCTTGTTTGGCGATGCGACTAGCAAAGTATCCTGCTGGATAGAGGACATTGACATGGACAAGATCAATCTCCCCAAATTCCTGCACCGCTCGGTCATATGCCGCTTCATGGGCCATCCTCATCGATCCAAATCTCTTGAGCTTAGACTGCGGGCGTGGACTATAGATGACGATCTCTCGGACCTGCTTGTGCAGCTGCACTGTTGCCCTAGCCTGCTGAGCAGTAGGATGATGGATACAGTGTACTACCGTCACATCACAGAATGCCGAGACTGCTTCTGCATGACGCTGTATGAAATTGCCATTTTGCGCATCTAGGTCACTGGGATACCAGCTGGCGATGAATAATATGTGTAGTCGCTTGTCTATCGGATCCATTGAGCTCGGAGCATCCTCTCTTTGCCCTGTAAATCTCGCTTTATCTGGACATTGTGATAGCCGCTTTCGCGAAAATGCAGAGCAGTTTCTTGGGCTCTGTACTCATTGAGTTCAAGATAGACCCATCCGCCTTGTGAGAGATGGCTTTCGCCAAAATGTGCTATCGCATGATAGAAGTCTTGACCGTCGTCCGAGTCTGTAAATAAGGCCAAGTGTGGCTCATGATCTAGGACATTGTCTGACATCAGAGCTTTTTCGTGCTGTGGAATATAGGGTGGATTGGATACGATCAGATTGTACTTACCAAGTTGGCTATGTCCCGTCTTATCCAGAAAGTCCAGCTGTTGAAGATGAATATCAGCCTGGAGTCGCTCGGCATTTTCTCGACAGAGATACAGTGCTCCCTGACTTATATCAATTGCTGTGACGCTACTACGCTCCATGATCAAAGCCATACCTATCGCAAGGATGCCACTCCCTGTACCAATATCAAGACAGCTCATCTCCTCATCTCCGTGGACAGATACGAGCCACTCGAGCAACTCCTCAGTCTCTGGACGCGGAATGAGCGCACGGCTGTCGATCTTCCACAGCCACTGATACCAGTAGGTATAGCCTATGGCGTACTGCTCAGGGATGCCAGATTGGATGTCGGAGATGATTTTGGTGAGAGTCAATTCCTCCTCAGAGGTCCAAAGAGCGTCACCAGCAAGATGTCCGAATCGATCAGTGCGTATTTTCTGAATAACTTTTGCATCCAAAAAAAACTGAGATTTCAGAGATGAAAACCGCTCGACAAGTTTATTCATTGCCATAGGTAGCTTCAACCAGACGACAAGAAATCCACCAGTAATTCCCAGCAATGTCCTTCACGCCTGATTGATAGTCGCCATAGTCCATCTGTGCCGGAGCGAACACTTCTTCAGCCCCTTGATCTAAGACACGTTGATGGAGAGCATCGACATCAGAAGTGTAAAGATAGAAGCTCGTATGCATGGCAGGAATTTCCCGTGCCTGGCCGATCATAAAGCAAGTTTCGCCAATCTGTAGGATACAATTGCGCACCACCTCACCACTTTCATCCATGGTTCGACTGTGCTCCTTTGCCTCAAAAGCATCTTTGAGAAATGATATATAACTCACGGGGTCGTCCACCATCAAGTAAGCGTTGACCGTAGAGAAGCCTGGCGGCCTGTAGGTATTGTAAAGCGTCTTTGTCATCTGCCAAATATATGGCTCCACGCTGGAGAACAAATCCTACATTCGTAGTCCATTGGACAGGCGAGCATCATACAATGAGCGACTCTTCATTCGTAAGGGTCTTCGCTCTCGACTACACCTGAGCAGGTATTACTGGATTCGAGATCAGATTCTCACAAGATGTCCAGATGCCGAGTCCATTCTTGAACTTGGCTGCTATGACGGAAAGCTTCTTGACTTCATCGAAACAAAGCCCATGCTCTACGAGGGATTTGATGCGAACTGGGAAGCTGGTCTCGACTTGGCGCGACAAAGGTGGAATGAAGAGAACTACAAGTTCATCACTTGCAAAAAACCTGCTGATTTTGTTCCAAGTCAAATGCATGACATCACGGTATGCATGGAGACGGCAGAACACCTCCCGACCTCCGACCTTGAATCCTATGTGCAAATCATGAGACAATGGACCAAAGAATATTGCTTTGTCACCGTGCCCAATGAGAAAGGAATTATTTTTTTGACCAAATACATCATCAAGAAAATCAAAGGAGAAAAAGGACCTGATCTCGACTATACCTTGACAGAACTCCTTCTTACGGTCACAGGAAATCTTAGTCAGGTTGCACGTGTGGAAGGCGGACACAAAGGATTTGACTATAAAAATCTCCTACTGCTGCTTGAGAGGTATTTTAGAGTCGTTTCGGTCGATGCTATACCATTCGGTAAACTGCCCAGGTCTTTGAGCTTCACGATAGGAATCGTACTCGCTCCCAAAATCATCTAGTGTCAAGATCGTTAGACCAGTTTTGACAACTGTACAAAAATGTGCATGACCGATATAAGGAAAAGGCAGGAAATAACTTGGGCAATATCTCAAAGACCATAATAGAGTGAAACGGCAAATCCTACATTGTCGATGCCGCCTACCAGCTCATCGTCTTTAAAGCCAATATTCCCTCCGCGAAAATACGCCTCGATCATCAGTCGATCAGTCAAATAGCCAATACCAGCAAGAAGTAAATCATAATTATAAAACTCTTGTTTGGCCTCACCGCTACCAATCTCCAAGAGATCTAGACGATCAAAACTTCGCCAATCATAGTCGTATTTTTCAAAGGTGTAATTTATGTCATCCCAGATCCTAAAATTTCCATTGACACCAATCATGGCATACAGAGGGAAATTATCGAAATGCTTATATCGATACTTGATTGGCACACTGACAGACAAACTCTGATATCTCAGATCGATATCATACAGGTCAATGGTGTCTTCTATAAGGGCAAAGTCGACACCTCCATTGGAAAATGAGTCTGACAGTTTAGCATATCTCAGGCGTGCCTCTATGGATATGGATGATCTTTTGCTGATCCTAAACTGCCTGAAATAGCCCACTTCAGCACTCCATCCAGGTCCGGGCACAGTCCTGCTGCTCTCAGGAACGAGGGATGAACTCAAGACCAAGCCTGATGTCGGCCCAGAGCCTTCAGTAGTCTGAGTAAAGACGATAGAAGTGAACAAGCCGAAAAAGGAAAACAACAGAAGGCGGACGCGCATGATAGGAGATAATTTGACTGGATCAAAGATGTGTGTTCTCCAGTCTTACCAGGTGGATTCAATGGTGTTTTAATGAAAATTTGGGCCTTTGATAACAATAGCTCTGCGATAGGATAAGTCTCAAACAAGGCTCTTGACTCTACAATAAGGGTACAGCCGACAGCAGTCATGCCAGCTCGCAGAGTTAACGTAGCCATAATTGGTCGGTACTGTCGGCTTACACCAATCCTCATCATTAAAAGTAACAGATATACTTTCATCCGTCTGAATCAGGATTCACCTGATCTCAGGATTTTCAAGATTAGCTATTTGACTGTCTGGATTTAGGGATTCGTAGGATTGAATTTCTTGTTTGTGTTGTATATCTTTTTGAACTGTAGACTTTTTGCGCCAAAATTGATCAATAACCCGATAGGCTTATTGTATGCTACTACATAATTTTTTGCTTGGGCAAGATGAACATCAGCTAGATCAATCATCGCTTTTAGCTCTACCACCACCCGATCATCTACGATAAAATCAGCTCTTCGCGTACCTACCTCAATTCCCTCATAGTAGATCACATGTGACTGTTCTCTGGCAAAGGTCAGACCTGCCCGCTCCAGTTCGATTGCAAGACAACGCTGATAAATCACCTCTTGAAATCCGCTCCCTAAGGTATTGTGCACTTTCATGGCACACCCATTGATTTTGTATGTTAACTCATCCAAAGTCATCTTTCCATCTTATCATCCTGAAATCCCAAGAATCCTGATTCAGACAATGCGCAATATACTCCAATCTACATAGGATTTGCACGGTTACGTATCATTCTAGAGCTGTTTTAGAATGAAAGAAGCTATGACCATTACCGACGTCGTGCTTTTCAGAGCTTCACCATTTCCATGCCAAGACTCCAAACTAAAAAGCCCCTGCAAACTATTCATTCACAGGGGCTTATAAAGATGTTAAGTGATCCCGTCAGGACTCGAACCTGAAACCTGCTGCTTAGAAGGCAGCTGCTCTATCCAGTTGAGCTACGAGACCTCATGTCAGCCAAGATATACTCCTCATTCGCGTCTGACGTAACGCTCCCTAGGCGAATGGCTACAGCTAACAGGACTAAATCAATGGGCGAACGTCTATCAATTCAGTACCATGCCTCAGACCAAGCCACCTACGTACTACGGATCGCACGCATTGAGCTCTGATCTTCAGCAGGCGCAAAGTTAATGCAATTCATCATGCTTCTCCAAGACTCATATCGAAGAAATCATCATCTATTTTAGCTGCCTGCACAGCCAAACACTGCATACACAGTGGCAATCGCCACAAACAAGACGACCTTTGTACTGTTATACTGGCGGCCAGATAATCAAAACACACCCATGAAACAGCTTGCACAACTCATCCTAGTGAGCTCCCTCATCATTTTTTCTACCCCCGAACTCCTTGCACAAGAGTTCGTCACGGTCGTCGGTGCTCTTCAAGAAGCAAATGGATCGGAGGCCATACCCTATGCCTCTGTCACGGCTCATGAGACTGGCACAGAATCCATCCTCACCGGGACTAGCACAGATGACCAAGGGAAATTTGAGCTCAATATCGCTACGAGAAACTTCTACATCGAGCTAAGCTTCATGGGCTATATTACAAAGCGTATCGAGTCTTTTGAGATCAATAGCGGCAAAGTAGACCTAGGAGTCGTGCAGCTATTGCCAGACGCTCAGCTGCTCGACGAAGTGGTCATAGAAGGAGAAGTATCCAAGACGGTCTTCCAACTCGACAAGCGCGTCTTCAATGTCGGCAAAGACATCAGTAGCACCGGCATGAGTGCCCTCGAAGTCCTCAACAATGTTCCATCTGTGACGGTCAGCATCGAAGGTGATGTCAATTTGCGCGGAAGCGGCGGCGTACAGATCCTGATCGATGGCAAGCCTTCAGTACTAGCCGATGACTCTGGCAATGCACTCGGAAGTATCACGGCTGACATGATCGACCGGATCGAAGTGATCACCAACCCTTCAGCGAAGTATGAAGCATCAGGCACATCTGGCATCCTCAACATTGTCCTCAAAAAAGAGGAAAAAACGGGCTGGAACGGCTCCATAAGCGTGAATACGGGCACACCAGACAATCATAGCATCGGTGGAAGCATCAACCGACGTACTGAAAAATTTAACTTCTTCACCCAGTTTGGCGCTGGCTACCGTTCGCTCCCACGTCTCAATGAGACAATCAATACAAACAAAATCACTGGTGAGAGACTGATCAATGATGGAGAAGAATTCAGAAATGAAGGCTTTTTCAACTTAACTCTCGGAGCGGACTACTATCTCAATGAATCCAATGTCCTCACGCTATCTGGCAACTTCGCCTATGAACTGGAGGATCAACCATCGGTGAATAATTTTAGTCTCTTTCGAGCAAATGACCTGATCTCTAGCTGGCAGCGCAGCGAAGTCACGGAGGCAACCAATCCCAAGTGGCAGTACGAATTCAACTGGAAAAAGACCTTTGAAGAAAACGACGACCACAGCCTCCAGTTTAGCGCTCTTGGCAGATCCTTCAGTAAGGACCAGTCATCCCGCTTTGAAGACGTCACCAAAAATGGCCTTGACAGAGATGACACTCAATTGACCGCGACAAATTACTCGCAAGTAGACTACACCTTCAAAGCAGACTACGTAAATCCCATCACAGACGAGTGGTCTTTGGAAACAGGTGCCATGTATGTGATCAATAGCGTGGGCAATGATTTTACCGTCGAGGACTTCGTGGGTGGTGAATTTGTCGTCAATCCCAATTTCACCAATGACTTTGAGTGGAATCAAAACGTGCTCGGCATCTATGCCACTGGCGCCTACGAAAACGATGTCTGGGGAGTAAAGCTTGGGCTAAGAGCTGAGAATACAGATCTCAACACCCTACTGGTCAACACACAGGAAGAAAACGATCGAAACTTTACCAATTTCTTCCCTACCTTCCACACGTCTTACAAAATCACAGAAAAGTTCTCTTTGCAAGCGGGATATTCTCGCAGGATCTTCAGACCGAGACTTTGGGATCTCAATCCCTTCTTCAACTTCCGTAACAATTTTAGTATTCGCGTCGGAAACCCTGATCTCCTTCCAGAATTCACGGACTCCTATGAGATTACGAGCATATACTATATCGGTGAAGCATCGCTGAGCTCTAGTCTCTATCATAGATTCACCAATGAAGTAGTGGAGCGCGTCACAACATTTGAAGACGATATCGCCATCAGAAGACCAGAGAATCTCGGCACCAATTCGACGATAGGCTTTGAGACGAACGGGAAATTTGATCCAACAAAATGGCTTAGTCTCAATTTTGATTTTAATTACAACTATTTCAATCGCAAAGGCTCATTTGAGACTCAGGTCTTTGACTTTCAAGGTGATCAATGGTCTGCAAGACTTGGCAATAGGATCAAACTCCCTGCCAGCTTTGATATAGAACTCACGGGAAGCTACAGATCAGGATTTAAGACAGTTCAGGGGCGACAGTCTGGCTTCGCTCACATGGATTTTGGTGTGCGCAAAAAAATTCTCAAAGGGAAGATCGTAGCCAATCTTGGTATTCGCGATGTATTTGCTTCCAGAATCCAAGAGTCCTTTGTTGACCAGCCCCACTTTGAGGTATACTCTTATGGCCTCAGAGGTAGGTTTATCACACTCGGAGTGAGCTATGGATTTGGCAAAGGCGAAGCCATGGTGTTCTCCGGTCGTCGTAGATAGTGAAACATACTACAAATGGTCGTGGTCATTACCCTTCCTGCCCCTATTCCGGCATATAGTAAACCTATCATGACTGCTGCGCATTTGTGCTGATATGAAAGACATCATCATAGGCTCACTACAGCAATCTATGGACTATGCCTCCTATAGAGCACTCTGCGAAGACAATGCGATCAAAGGTGAGACAACAGGACCAGTGCAATCTGAGACACTGATTCACTTCTCCAAGCTCAATCATGCCCGAATGAGGCGCCTGGATAAGAAATCGGTGATCTACCCAGAAACATCTGCCCTACTCTCTCAAATCCAACGACCACTGACGTGGCTGGTCATCACAGAATCTTGGTGTGGAGACGCTGCCCAGATATTGCCCTACATCCATAAAATGGCCGAAGAAAATGAATTGATCACGGACAGATATGTACTACGAGATGAGCATGAAAAATTGATGAATTTATTTCTGACCAATGGTGGAAAAAGCATCCCGATCATCGTGGTCTGGGACCCTACAAGTGAAGAAGTATTGGCGCACTGGGGACCTCGTCCAATCAAGATACAAGACATGGTGATGAAGAGAAAAGCATCTCCCGATCCAGAACCATACGAAGAGTTTTCCATCCGGACACAGAAGATCTACCTCGAAGACAAGGGTAAAATGATCCAGGAAGAATTTGGCAATGCTCTAGTGAGCATCATTGATAACTAGGCCGAGTTACTTCACGGTAAATACACGACTGATATTGAAGCCAAAGTGGACACCACCATCGCCCCAGTCTCCAACCGTTTCTGCCACAAAGCCTTTTTCGATCATGCTAGTGCTATTGGTGAAGTGAAGCTGAAAGACGTGACCACCTGTCTCAATATCAAACCCCAAAGAAAAACTATTGCGAAAGCCTGGCAAGAGCTGCCCATCAGGCACATAGATATATTCTGCGTTGACAGCGAGCCGATTGGTCAATTTAATCCTTCCGGCAAATGCCATGGAGTAGACATCATTCGCTTCAGAATTGAGCAAGACCAAATTTCTATGTACCAAAGTCGGAGACATCTGTAGCGTCAGATTATCCGAGAACTTACGCGCTATGATCAGCTGTGCAGCGTAAAAAAGCCTCGAGCTAAAAAAATTCTCGCGATCAGGGTTCTGAAAGGGTGTCGTCACCATCGCGGTGCTTGCAAAGGCAGACACTGAAAGAGGGACTTCCTTGGCTCCCGTAGACTGTCTGATGATACGATACTTGACAAATCCGTCAAGTGTCTTCTCAAAGCTACTCCTGCCAAATCCTACCATGAGACGATCACTGATGCCATAGTCTAGACCTATTCTGATCGACGCTTGGTCCAGTCCAAACAATTCAGAGATGCCATTGCTGACCATCCCAAATCTGTGCGATATCTTGAAATCAAGAACACCCTTGGCAGTATTCTCTATGCTATGTAAATTGATAACGCGATTGGCCTTAAAGGCTGCGGATACGATTTCCGTCTCATCTTCCTCATCGAGCAGATCGAGCAAACCGTCCTGAGCGGACAGTGACCCACAGACAAGAAATAGACTTAAGAATATATAAATGAAGGCAGCGTTTTTCATAAGGCTTTTCGTGTTACTGGAGAAACTTAAAGACTCTCCAATTTGGCTTGTACGGAGATCGTCACTTCTTTGGCAATATTATCTCGTACAACTTTGGGGATTTTAATCTCATAGTCCTCTGGCTTGATGACAAATGTGGCAGTGGTTGATATCATTCCATCTTGTACCATCACGAGTGCTGGCACCTCCACATCTTGTGTGACACCATGAATCTCAAGCGTACCAGCAACCTTCACTTCATACTTCCCATCAGTACCCCACTCTACAGTGCCCTCTGAAATCTCTCCAGAGAATATCGCTTTAGGATATTTGTTACTTTCCATGTAATTCTCATTGAAGTGCTCCTGCATCAGTGCCTTCTCAAATTCAAAACTTTTGATCAGTGCTGACCACTGCATAGTATTATCCTCGGTAGCCACTACACACGCCACTCGTGAATTGATGGCCTCTATGGTCTCAATCGGCGTATCAGACACGAACTTGATATTCCCTGCTTTGGTGTAAAGCTTTTGCGCGAAAGCGCCTGTAGAAATAAAAAGAGCCAATAAAATAAAACTGTATTTTTTCATGATAAAGAGTTTCAAAAGCTTAATGAATTAGGACGCCATTGGTCATTTCGACATCCATGAGAAAGCCGCTACAGAGAGCTTTCAATTTTATATTATCACCAGGAGCGTAGTTACTAAGGTCTTGAGCTTTTTCAAATGTCACCGTCACTGCACTCATTGGATTACCTGTCTGTAGTGACACCTGGTATTGATCCCCATTTTTGACGACAGTCTGCACAGTCCCATCGACCTGAATGACTTGATTCATATATTTGGTATTGGCAGCAGCTTCGTCAGTGGTAAAATCCTTGATCAAAGACTGAGGTGAAATGCTCAAGTCTACTTTTTCATCAGCAATACTCACTGGTCCTTTTGTATACATCTGTACCCCTTTGCCGATGGCAATGCCGACTACCAAAATCGCTAAGAGCATGAGTATTTTACGAGAATTTTTCATAGCCTGGTGATCTAGTTATTTGGAGCACCATCATTGATCCAACTTTCAATCTTCTCGATATTGCATTGCAAAATCTGAGGCTGACCTTGAGGCATAGGTGAGAAGCCCGGATCCCTGCGGATCGATCCAAGAAACCTTCCATTATCTACCCAGATCTTAAGGGCGTCATATCCTTCTAGCGTGACACCTCCAAAATTGGCCGACGCACTATGACATACCATACAGTTTTGATCAATAATCGGTAAGATATCATTGACATAGCTCATATCATCTGTACTACAGCCGAGCTCAGGATATAGATCCTCCTCTGAGTCGTAGTAACAGGAGCTTAACACCGCCAGGGCCGCGAGTATAAAGAGCTTGCTAGTTATTCTGTGCACCTTCATCTATCCACTTTTTCAATTGATCAATAAAACACTGACTAAGTTGTTCACGTCCTTTGGGCATAGGGCTCACACCACTGTCCCAATTGATGACAGCAAATAGCAGACCATTATCTGCCAACGACTTGATATCGTCGTAGTCATCCATAGCGATCCCTGCAGATGGGCTGGATCCACTATGACAGCCTTGACACTCCACACGGAGTACGGGCAATATATCTTCTCCGTATGATACATCGTCTATATCACAATCTGATGCCTCCTCACAGACGAGATCCTCTGCCCCCTGCAGGATCCACGTCGCAATCGTAGCTATATCCTCTTGGCTCAATGCATCTCTTGGCTCAGGCGGCATGCGCTTATCAAGATCATCATCCGTAATCGCCTCATATAGATCGCTCTCACTCAGATCGAATGGCACTGTCCCGGTAGTCCTGATGACTTGCTCATAGCTCACCAAGATCACACCATCTCTAGCCGAAGCCGCGTCATGACAACCTGCGAAAGCACAGCTACCTCGCAAAATCGGCAATACATCTTGCTCAAAGTAGATCACCGTAGTATCACATCCCTGCATCGTATCCTGGTGTGTAGTGTCATCCATCATGGTGTCAGTAACCATGGTATCCAATATCATCGTATCAGTCATCATGGAGTCGATCATAGGGCTTTCGCCCAAAAGTGTATCATGCACACATGCTGAGGGTACAGATAAGACTGTAAGGACAAATATGACGTAAATGAAATCTCTGATCTGCATGATACTACAATGATATGCCTCAGCCTGACTGTCTCAAAATGCTATTGACCTAATCGGAAATCGATGAGACTGAATCGGACGATACAACTTACTTATCTGTTCCCCAGTATCACCAGACGCTCTGTATGTATCATCGAGTCGCCCTCAATCGTCAAGAGATACTGACCCGCTGCCAGATCTAATGGCAAGACTTGATCACTCCGGTAGTCAGCAATATACAGGACCATGCGTCCAGATAGGTCTCGAAGGCTAAGTTTGACCCGAGTTGCCGTAGGCGTAGATATGACAATCCTATCCTGCACTGGATTGGGATAGACACTTAGCCCTGCATCGGATACCGGCTGCCTAGCGCTCACGCTCATGGATGATTGGTTGATATACATCCATGTAGCCCTCACAGGATCACCGATGGTCGTCCCTCCCAACACGAGATCAAGATCCTCATCACCATCTATATCTGCTACAGCATGGCTCGAAAAATAGGCGCCTATCAGCGTATCAGACAATACAAAATCAGCAGCTCCAAGATTTTCATATACATGGGCAACGATGCTATTATCAGCCAGACCACCAGGACCTGTGCCTATCAAGAATATGTCCAAGTCTCCATCCACGTCAAAATCCTGAAAAGACAGCTCTCCGAGTGATACTCCGGCTAGTGCGATATCCTCGGCATGTTCAAACATATCTGCTCCCTGATTGAGATAAACTTGGCTGCGGATGTCACCTTGGGCAAATTCACCACAGATCATGATATCCATGTCACCATCTCCATCCACATCCCCTGCAGCGATATCTCCATGACTCAGCTGGTCAATGCCCGTATCAAGGAGTTCGGTAAAACCACCAAAGCCATCGCCTCTATACAAGACCGTTCTCTGATCGCCCATCGGATCCAGTCCAAGAAGCACGAGGTCGTCATGACCATCGCCGTTGTAGTCAAATAGCTCTATCTCACCATCAATGTCCTCGATGTCTTGTGGGAAGACTAGTGTAAAATTTCCAGCACCATCATTGATAGCAAAGCGGCTCTGAAAATTTCCCATATCATCAAGACCATTGATGACCATATCCGGATCGCCGTCACTGTCGATATCTCCCAAACCAAAGTCGCCAAATTTCAGATTGATAGACTGGGCCTCATCTCTGAGAAAGTTGCCGTCACCATCATTGAAATAAAATTCTGTAGAAAATACAGGTCTAAAATCCTGACCTGATATAATCACATCGAGATCGCCATCACCATCCAAATCCTCGAATGCTACATTGCCAGCATACACATCAATAAATCCGTCGTCCTCTTGCTCCTCGAAATTGCCGTGTCCATCATTCATATACAGCGTAGTACCAATGGGACCTCCTTTTCCAGTCACCAATAGATCAGGATCTCCATCACCATCAACGTCAGCAAATTCCATATTGCCGACATCTGCGTCTTGGAACTGTGGCTCAATTGAACTCCTCTCGAATGATATGCTCTGCGCCGGCAACTCTTGACTCCCAACGGACAAGCATATAAGCCCAAAGAAAAAAATCCGTTTACGATTTAGAAATTTGATAATGCTTTCTAGGCGTTTCATAAAGTGATTATTGTAGCGCAATAATAGCATGACCCAAACTTAATCAGCCATATCTACGACCCAAGCAGTCATTGAAGCAACTGAATCAGCCCAGAGCCCTGTTACTAATGAACAACTAGGATCTCAGAATAGATCTTGTCATCTCCATAGGCCAATACATAATAGACTCCAGGTGTAGTAGAATCCAATGACATCTCTACACGATCATCATGAATGGAAAAACTCGGAGAACTTAACCTTCCTTGCATATCGACCAAGCTCAGTTTCTCTATGAACATCTCCGCTCCTGGACTTTCGTCCAAAAAGTCTATCCAAACAGATGTACCCTTGGATGCTGGATTGGGATAAATCGAAATACCAGTCTTCGGTAAGAGATTGAAACTACTGACAGAACCCACTTCTACGTCCATGCAAAGATTGCTATTACATCCCTCTGTTTGAATCAACAGACATACCTTGTAGACACCAGGAGCACTGTATTCATGCGCCGGATTCTGCAAGGTAGAAGTTGATCCATCTCCAAAACCCCAAAGCCATCTCGTAGGACTGCCAAGGGATAAGTCCTCAAATGAAATGGAATTCTCGCCAAGAGACTCATACTTCCATTCAGACTGCACCAGCAAACAAGGATCTGACAGATCCAATATTTCACAGTACGTATCTGTGCAAGACTCTGTGGTAATTTCTATACAGACCTCGTACACCCCTGTTGTCTGAAAAATGTGTGATAGAGAATTCCCTCCCTCTGCACTAGCACCATCACTGAAAGTCCACATTATGGACTCGATGTCATCAGGCGCACTAGAAGTATTGAAAAGGTCAACTGTCAAGCCATCTGATTCAAGATCAAATCCCGCTCTACACTCAGTAGAAACCAAACGTATGACATCACAATATCTACTCATACAGTCAGCCCGATCGGATACTTCCAGACAGACGTCGTAAATCCCTAAACTCTCGTAGTGATGTACAGGATTCATCTCCTCACTTACCTGTCCATCTCCAAAATCCCATGCATAGCTCAGTCCTTCTCGAGAAACAATCGACTCAAAAGCAACGGTTTGAGATTGGATATCTTGATCATACAGGAAATCTGCGGTGACGAACAAGCAGCCATCTTGACAATCAGGAAAAAGCACAGTTGTCGAAAAATTGCAACTGCTATCCCCTGCTGCTGCCACACGGATTTCATGAATACTTGAGTCAGCCGGCACCTCCAACTGAAAGCCCTGCTCTGATCCCTGGATAAACTCTGAGGTGCTGACAAGCTCGCCATCCATGAAAATCTGATACTCACCTACCAATCCCGACATCAAAAAATGAACAGTCATCCAAAGACTATCATCATGACATATATCTTGGTAAATAATTTCTCCTGCCATACCAATTCCTCCTGGTGAGCCATGCGGAATACAATAATATGTCACACTATCTAGTGTATTGAGATGAAGAGAAAATACATGCCCTTGTTCTTGCAAACCACTCTCAAAGCTCCAAGTGGTATCGACATAATCTGAGCTCACTGTATGGGGAACTTCTCCAGTCCATATAAAGTCGATTACGCTTCCTGACTCTACTCGAATCTTATCTGGCGTAAACTCAAAATCTTCTACATACACGGTATCTCTAGATCTTCCCATAAAATCCACAGATACAAGATCCAAAGAACAGCTGTCACTACAAATTCCAGTTTCAAATTCTTGACTTCTGGCACAAAAGGCCGTACGCATATCCTGAATCGTCAATATATGAGCTTGTGCGTCAGCTGGGACCAGGAGCTTTCCACTATTTAAGCCATTTCTATTTTGGTAGCTTCTAGCCACACTGTCAATAAGCTGCCCATCCACAAATAGTCGATAACCCTCAACTGATCCACCAGTGGCTTGGAATTGGTAGTGCAATTCAGCCAAATCCTGTTCACAGGGAGGCAAGACATTGATATTTCCACTCATCCCAATCCCTCCAGGGCCACCATGAGGAATACAGTAATAGGGATGATCACCCACTTCTGACAGATCAACAAAATACTGAGCTCCTTGACCCACTAGTCCGCTATCCCACACATCAGGTCCTGTGAGTGCATCCGAGGTAGTCGTATGAGGTATTGTCCCCACAAAATCGAATAGGAGACGCTGGCCCTGACGGATCGTCAGATCCTCTGGATAAAAATCAAAGTCCCTCACCAGAACTTCATTGACTACATCCCCACCCATCTGAAGCTCGATGCTATCGATAATACAAGACTCTCCACAAAGAGATGTTTGTAGCCGAATACTTGCAGCGCAAAAGGAAGTCTCTACATCCTGCAATGTCAGCACATGCTCTTGTCCATCCCCAATGAGCTCAAGTAAAATTTCATTCTCTCCTCTCGGGTCGTCATAAGCATATGGCTCAGGTGAAATTTTAATACCATCGAGAAAAACATTCAATCCGAATTCAGAGCCTGCGCTGACATTAAAAGCGATCAAATGCAAAGATTTGTTACCAGCACAAGTATCTAAGACTTGTATACTACCAGCCATTCCTATCCGTCCAGGACCGCCATGCGGCTCACAATAGTAATCATGAACTCCTACGCCAAGTGAATCGACAAGATATTGCTCCCCTTGACCTAGCAAGCCACTATTCCATGTGTCTGGCCCACTAATGGCATCAGATGTGGTTGTATGTGGAATTTCTCCGATAAAATCGAACAGAACAGAAGTGCCAAGCACAATTTCTATTTCCTCAGGACTAAAATTAAAGTCTCGGACGAGAACAATCGCAGTATCGCCATTCTTGTTTTGCAAATTGGTGATGAGACATATCACACCACAATCTGGCAACAATACTTCCTCTGAGAAGCTGCAAGAATCCTCTGTCAGAAATGATACGAAAATTTGACTCGATTCTCCGTTACCAGAAATTAGATATTCCCCCTCAAAACTACCTGACTCGTCTGTAAAAAGGAGACTATCATTTAATTGGATATCATCTTTGAAAATATTGAATGATGCACCAGGACTGTTGGTTTCTAAACTCAACTCTAGTGCTACACTTGACTCACTACATTCTCCGAAGTTGATTGAATATGTCAATAGTTCACACTGTAATACAGTTGTGTCCGGAGCAGGAACTTCAATCACAATACTATCTCGACAATCGGTCAAGTCGAGATCCCTCAAGGTGATCACATGTTCTTGTCCGTCTCTTACCAATAATAGACTAGTGCTTTGTTCAAGCTGCCCATTATCCGCCACCGGATTGCCACTCCAAGGGTCTCCATCTATGAAAAATTCCAATCCTGTACCAGATGTCATGAGCTTGTCATAGGTAATGGTCGTCACAATACTATCCGGATTCGAACTAGCTACATAGATAATTCCCGACATTCCAACACCCCCAGGAGCTCCATGAGGAATACAGTAATAAGCTTGTTCGCCCGCGGAATTAAATACATTTTCCCAAACCGCTCCTTCATCTAGCAATCCAGAATCAAAAGAAGCCGGACCACTCGCAAGATCGGAAGTCACCGTATGAGGTATTTGACCAGTCCATACAAATTGCACGGTATCCCCCAAATTGATGTCAAGAATTTGAGGAAAGAAGTCAAAGTCTCTCACTTCCACCACATGCTTGGTATTGATACCAAAACTTGCTTCCGATATCTCAATCTGGCAGGCAATCGAGCAATCGGCCAGATCAATATCAAGGCTAGCGACACATGTGGCATCGTCAGAATCAATCACCTCAATAGTATGCGTCATCCCATCACCCGCCAAACTTAATTCAATGATCGTCTCCGAACCATCATAGCTGAACATCCCTTGGGATACTCCATCTACTAATAAATCATAACTCGATCCCCAGTTCATCGCTTCTAGCAACAACTCCACTGACTGCATCTCCTCGCTATCACATCCTCCCAGAGATGTCAGAGACAAACTCAAGGAACACTCCGTACCCAGATTGCAATCTGGTGTCTCAATACTCACCGACGCCTGACAAGAACCATCTTCCACATCTCGTACCACGATCTCATGACTTTGGCCATCTCCATCGACCAATATCGTCAACATATTTGTACCACTGGCATCATACTCATATGGACCCGTCTCCGCACCATCGATGTCTACATAGTAGCCGCTCAGACCAGTATTCACATTGTCAAAACTGAGCTCTACTGTCACTTGATTATTCGTACAGTTCGCTTGGACAGTTACACTCCCTGCCATCCCTATACCGCCGGGCGAGCCATGTGGCTCGCAGTAATACAAGTGCAATCCTTCTGACAGTTCTGGACTTGTGTACACTGCACCATTTCCCAAGAGGCCACTGTCCCAGCTATCCGAACCTGAGGTGGCATCCGATGTGCTCGTATGATCTACATCTCCTGTCCATTGCCACTCGATCACATCTCCGCTAGAGATCGTAATGTCCTCCGGCAGAAAATCAAAGTCTCGAACCTCGACTACATGGGTCGCGCCTCCACTGGGAAGATTTGCCATCAAATTGTCAATACTACATGGAATCGAGCAATCGGCCAGATCAATATCAAGGCTAGCGACACATGTGGCATCGTCAGAATCAATCACCTCAATAGTATGCGTCATCCCATCACCCGCCAAACTTAATTCAATGATCGTCTCCGAACCATCATAGCTGAACATCCCTTGGGATACTCCATCTACTAATAAATCATAACTCGATCCCCAGTTCATCGCTTCTAGCAACAACTCCACTGACTGCATCTCCTCGCTATCACATCCTCCCAGAGATGTCAGAGACAAACTCAAGGAACACTCCGTACCCAGATTGCAATCTGGTGTCTCAATACTCACCGACGCCTGACAAGAACCATCTTCCACATCTCGTACCACGATCTCATGACTTTGGCCATCTCCATCGACCAATATCGTCAACATATTTGTACCACTGGCATCATACTCATATGGACCCGTCTCCGCACCATCGATGTCTACATAGTAGCCGCTCAGACCAGTATTCACATTGTCAAAACTGAGCTCTACTGTCACTTGATTATTCGTACAGTTCGCTTGGACCGTAACACTCCCTGCCATCCCTATACCGCCAGGAGAGCCATGTGGCTCGCAATAATACAAGTGTAATCCTTCTGACAGCTCTGGGCTCGTGTACATTGCACCATTTCCCAACAGGCCGCTGTCCCAGCTATCCGGACCTGAGGTGGCATCTGATGTGCTCGTGTGATCTACATCTCCTGTCCATTGCCACTCGATCACATCTCCGCTGGAGATCGTAATGTCCTCCGGCAGAAAATCAAAGTCTCGCACCTCCACGACATGGGTCGCGCCTCCACTAGGAAGACTTGCCATCAAATTGTCAATACTGCATGGAATCGAGCAATCAATAGTCGTGACAACCTCAGTAGCGCTGCAGTCTGCATCCGCTACATCGACACACTCAATGCTATGTGCTGATCCATCCCCTGGAATCAAAATACTCACCACGGCAGATCCGTCAGAATTATAAGGGAAATTGTCATAAAATGTTCCGTCAATAAAGACATCAAAGGAGGTAGATCCATTAATTACTTGTAGATCTAGTTCATACTCGATCATATTATTTTGGTCACAGCTACCCAACTGCTGAAGGCCAAAGGAAATACTGCAACTAGGGGCGGCACCACAATCTGGTGCCGTAAAAATTCTCGATATCAGACAAGATGGATCTGCGACATCTTCGACATCAATCATGTGATCTATACCATCTCCAGGCATAGTGTAGAGTACTTCCTGTGCTCCAGTCCCATTGTATGAGAAGGGACTTCCGGGTATCTCAACACCATTGTCATATATCCGATATCCCGCGGGATCTTCTTGAGTCGTTTGGAAAGAAATCAATACTTCGAGCTCATTTGAGCTAGGACAATTGGCCACGATAGTTCCACTCATCCCAGAGCCTCCAGGAGCTCCATGAGGAATACAGTAATAGGGATGCACTCCAGGATTTCTGATGCTCAGCTCAAAGGTGGAGCCAATGCCTATCACTCCACTATTCCAAGAGTCAGGACCACTCGTGGCATCACTGGTCGTACTATGCCCATCACCGATCCAATCAAATGTGACAAGATCCCCGACCTGAATCGTTGTTGTAACGGGGTCAAAAAAATCATCACCTACATCAATCACGTGGTTTACACTGCTATTGTACCTTACATTGAGTGAAGAAAGAAAACAGTCCGAACTACAGTCTTCGACATCCAAGGAAATCATCGTACCACATGTAGAGATATCCAAGCTCTGGATAGAAAGTTCATGGGATAGGCCGTCACCTGCAACATCTACTTGCAGAATCACAGGATTGTCCACGTCTATCTCAAATGGCGAACCCGGCACTCCTTGGCCATCCAATATCACATCCACCTCATCTGCATTGTCGTAAACATCATTGATCGTGATATCAACCGGAATAATGCCATCACCATCACATTGTCCCACCTCGTATTGGACATTCAGAATACAAGTCTCAACACGCACTTCTATCTCTGATGTACAACCATTTGCCGTGGTTATTACAAGAACGACATCATATCGATCGGGTTCTGGGAAAGTATGAACAGGATTCTGTTCGGAACTAAATGATCCGTCATCAAAATCCCAATCCCAAGAGACGATGATATCGCCATCCTCCACTGTAGATTGATCAAAAAACTCGATCGTTAGACCGGTCTCTCCAAAGGAAAATAAAGCCTCGCAGCTTTGAGCCGAAATAGTTTGAGCAGCGATAGAAAAGATGAGTGTGGCCAGACAATATCTCATAATCCTCTATAATTAGTGAATGATGACTCAAGATAGCCAGGAAAACAAGTAAATCATTGTCAAGAATTCACATGATGCCCGAAACGGATAAAGTGTACACCGAAATGGTAAGCTATTCTCTTGTTAGCAGCCACCGATTCAGGCTAAGAACTTACGGATTGAGCTCAATGGTTGCCTCCTATTCCCTATGATAGATTAGTTTTATTGGTGCTATGAAAGTCTGTTTAAAAATCTTAGGAATCAGCTTGATTTCCTCTGTGCTATCTATCGCAAAATCTTCGGCACAATCTGAGAGCGAGGTTCAAGACAGCCTCTATGTGTTCATGTCGGAAGACTGCCCAATCTCCCAATATATGCTGAAGGCCTTAGCGCAAATTGATGATGAATACTATCAACGACTTGAAGTGATAGCCGTTTTTCCGATCCGAAGCTCTAGCAAGTCCTCAGCCCAAGAGTTTTTGGCCTCTGAAGGTCTTAGCTTTTTCAAGATCATCCTAGACCACAACCAAGAATACAGTCGCCGATACGAAGCAAGAGTAGTACCAGAATGCAAATTCGTCTCTAGAGACGGCCTAGTTCGATACTCTGGGCGAATTACAGATGCCTACTCCGATCTCGGCAGGAAGAAGCACAGGTCTGAAACACATGACCTTCAAAAATATTTAGAGGCCTTCTACAAGCATGGCCAAAAAGAAATTGAGAAAACAGAGGCTATCGGATGCAAAATCACATTTTTCCCATCCCATTAGTCCTGGTCTTTTCCCTGGGTGTTTGTGCGCAGAACTACACTGAGCATGTAAAACCCATTCTACAATCATCCTGTCTGCCATGTCACCAAAAAGGGGGAATAGGCAATATAAATCTGAGCACCTACGAGAGCACCAGTGCCTATGGTGCCATGATCGAAGAAGTCGTTGCAACCAAATACATGCCACCGTGGTCTATAGACAGAAGTCATATCAATTATGAAAATGATCGCCGACTGTCCACAGCGGAAATAGACGTAATCCGCGATTGGTGCGCAAATGGAATGGTAAAAGGCCAAGAATCAAATGCCACATCTCAAGTTTTGAAGTATCCATTGACCGGAGGTCGAATTTCCATTCCAGTGTCTCACAACTTCAAGCACTATGGTGTGTGGATGGAGCAATACCAAAATTTCATTCTCGATTTAGACAATAAAGAATCTCTGCATATCAACGCGCTAGAGTTCATCCCGGGCAATTCGAAAATAGTTCGTGCCGCCTCATTTTACCTCGATCAGGATCGATCTTCCACAGACAGTCTCGACCAATGGGATCCTAGAGAGGGGTACACTGATTTTGACGGACCAGGAATCTTAGAAAAACATCAACTCATCGCAAACTGGGAACCTGATATGGGCCTCATCACGAGTAGTAGCAATTCTGTCTGGACCTTTGGTCCGCACTCAAGATTAATTGCGCATGTTGTCTATGCTCCTAGTAGCAAACAAAGATTGGATAATTCACTGCTGCACCTGCATATCGCAGAGAAAAAGTCACAGCACATTATACTAGGAAGGAAGCTCATTGCAGATGACAATAAAATCAACAAAGAAGACAAGATCGCATGGAACGAGATGAAAACTGTCATCGCTATTGACACCCTGCAAGAAGACATCATGCTCAGAAGTATTTATCCCAGACAAAAACTTTTCACCAGGTCGATCGAGCTGTTCGTAAAGAATCCTCAAGAAGGTAAAACGACCTTACTTCTTCATATCGAGGACTACAACCCTCACTGGAATCAAGAGTATATCCTAGAGACTCCTCTTTGGATCCCGGCAGGCAGTACGATACACGCGACTTACAAGATAGATAACTCCCTAGAGAACCCTCTCAATCCATTCAACAAGGCTACCGAGCTCGAATTTGGATCAGGCATGTTCCGTGAGACTCTGCTGATAGAAGCTACAATAATCTCAAAAACAGATAAGACTTAAATCCTCTTCAGCCACTCCTTGAACAAGGGTGTCTTATTGGTGGAGACAATCACCTCTTCAAAGTGATCCGGCACCAGTCCCACGCGCAATCGTGACTTGCTGTGCTTAAACATCGCACCTATAGCAGATGCCGTCACGATGATCTGCCGATTGAGTCGAAAAAAGCGCTCATCATTCAATTCTGTCATCAACTCTTCAAGCGTTTGTGACAGAGCCACTTTGGATGCATCTTGAAATACAGCATAGCTTATCTTATCTCTGCTGTAGATATATCGTATTTCATCAAGATTAATGGCATGAAATCTATTCCCGAAAGTGGAAAAAAGTCTCTTGGACTTTTGCTCTTTCTCCTGAAGCAGTGTCCACTTTTGGACGATATCATTTTGATCAATGGAGATCTTGGCTTTCCGGACCGCAGCGACCAGCTCTTCTTTTTTGATGGGTTTGAGTAAATAGTCAATCGCATTTTGCCGAAAGGCATCAACCGCGTAGTGATCATAGGCTGTCGTAAAAATTACTGGACAGCTGATCTCTATCTCATGAAATATCTCAAACGAACTCCCATCTGCCAGATGAATATCCAGTAGAACAAGATCTACCTGATCACCATGAAGACGCATAAAATCTACTGTCTCATCGACGCTGATACAGACATCTAGAATACTTGTATCACTGATATTTTCGATAAGCATTCTTCGCAGACGATCCGCTGCAATGATCTCGTCCTCTACGATCAGTATTTTCATTGGCTCTTGTATTTGGGTATACTGACGATGAAGTGTTCGGCAGACTGTACGACTTTCACTTCTCTGTTCATTGTCAGCTTGACTCTTTCGTTGATATTTTTGAGACCAGTGCCGGTAGACTCTATATGATTTCTCTTTTGCCTCACGGGATTGGTGATGATAATATAATTCTCATCTTCAGCGATCTGTATGTGCAAAGGATCATTGCGTCTGATGGCATTGTGCTTGATGGCATTTTCGAAGAGGAGCTGGAGGGTCAAAGGAGGTAGCTCCCAATCGGTAGACTGCACATTACAGGACCACATGATCGCTTGGCCATATCTCTCTTTCATCAGATCCATGTACAAGGATATCATCTCTAGTTCGCGCTTGAGTGATATGAGAGATTGCTTTTCATGTTCCACGACGAGACGATAAAAATCCGACAGCCTTTCGGCAAAATGCACGCTTCTCTCTTGATCCGTTTCAATGAGACCAATCAACGAATTGAGACTATTGAATAAAAAATGCGGTGACAATTGACTGCGAAGATGATTGAACCTCGTTTCCCATTCTGCCCTCTCTAGACGCGACTTGATATCACGAGCATCCTGCCGCCTGCGGCTCCAATAAAGAATAGAGAAAATTAATGCTGCAAGACCCATCAGTTGAATCCACCAGAGCTTGTACCAATGTGCCCTAATGCTCACACTTTGCGTCATCCAAGGCCCTAGAGCTAAACCATCATTATCCACTGGTCTGGCGCGCATCTCATATTTCCCTGGAGGTAGATGAGGATAGTATAAGCTACGCTGCTGTGTGAGTCTCGGACTTTCGTCCAAATCCACCATCTGATACTCCAAAGAAATAGGCTGATCAGTAGCGAGTTGTGCCACAACAAACTGGAAGGATACATTATTTTTTGCTTCGGACAGTCTCAAGTCTTCTACAATCTCCACAGGTTCCAAATTTGCCTCTATGACCTCTAAATGAAGAGTGATATCTTGATGGAGGTATTTGAGTCGATCTCGATAAATATGATCGTCATAGAAGTAATAGACATCCTCTTCTTCTGTAAAGATGTTGCGGTAGTATGATTGCTTCTTACCCGACTCCCTTTGATAAATCAGTGAGACCTCTTGTCCCCCTTCATCAATCCCGTAAACGGCATCATCGCTCGATACGACCAGGCGATCCCCAGCGACTGCAACTGCCAGTACTTCTGTCTGCAAGGCAGCAGATCCGGACCATCTGCTCAGAGAATCTCCATGCAGCTTGAGCAAGCCCAGATTGGAGGCCAAGTAGAGCTCATCTTGCCACAGGGCCATATCATAGATCGAGAGGCGACCTGTGCTATCCGAACTCAACTTGGGGACATGAATATATCTCTCTTCTCGATGATCATATATCACCAGTCCTTGACGATCGGTCCCAGCATAGAATCTGTCTCCGACATGCTTGATACAAAGAAAATAATATGGCGAAAAATTTCCATACCAGTCTGGAAATACCTCTTTGAGCTTTCCATCAGACATCTGATAAAACTGGAGACCAGAAAGAGTACTTGTGGCAACCATGTCCTCCCAGCTCGTAATATCCAGTACAGAAATATCACGCTGATCAGCCAAGCTACTACTAAGCTGTATTGGCTGCAAGGCTTCATCATAAAGCAACACACCTCGGCTATACGTCCCGATAAAATATGTATCTCCGAGCGAGCATATGCTCGTGACATTAGCATCATTGATCTTTCTGCTCTGATCCTCATCCATAAGATAAAGTCCATCAGAGCTGCCCAATAAAATTCGATTTGATGAAGCCATCAAGCTCTGCACGTCTCCATATCCTCTTGTCGATAAGAGCCTTCTTGACAAATCAAGTTTGATCAGATGGCTCTCGGATAATCCCCACAAGCGGCCTGCCTCATCAAGGGTCATGTGCGTCAAGCTCTGATCATGCAATAACACAAGTGGCTCCTCCGGTACTCTGAGATCTAGACTGTAGACGCCATCATCTCTGGAAACATAAATGACATGATCAGCTATCGCAATATCTCTCGTTTGTGACTTGTGCTCAAAAATGTGATTGATCACTTGACCAGTATTCAAATCATAGGCGAAAATGCCACGATCAAAACTACTTCCCACTACATGGTATTCACTGGCGGCAAGATGACTCAATATCTGATCATGTATACCGTCAACTTGTGTCCACTCATCCTGCTCATTTTGCTGCATGAACAATCCTCGATCAGTCGCACAAAAAAAACGTCCATCACTAGACCTCAGAGAATCAGCAATGATTCCTCGTCCCATGAGAGAAATGACATCACCTGATGCACTAGGCGCAGCGATTTTCTTGGCTTTCGCCAAAAAGTCTCGTCCCGTAAATATCCAGTCCTGTTCTCCACATCTCAGACAGATGAGATCAGTAGACTCGACCAATTGCCACTGCTCGGCACAAGCGGGCAAGGCGTACTCGCCTTTTTGCAAGTCCCACTGTCCAGCCAGCGGGACTTGAAGACAAATAAAACTGGTGAAGACAAGAAGACTATTGAAACTTCCCCTTGACATCGATCTCGATTTGCTCAGAAATCTTTTGCTCTACAATCCTAGGGATATCAATCTCAAAATCAGCGAGCTCAATGACAAACTGGGCATCGAATGCAAAGCCATCATCCATAGATCTGACCATCACGTCTATGAGGAAGTCTTCTGTCTGTCCGTGTATGTTCAATTGGCCTTTGACACGGATGAGCTGCGCAGTCTGAGCTTCCAAATCAATCGGATCTACAAGATAACCCACAAATGTTGCTGTGGGAAATACACTCTCCTCGATGTAATTCTCTAAGAAATGTATGCGCTGCAGAGAATTGTTGAAACCCTGGAAATCTCTCATCATGACCTTGAAAGCAAATTCACCACTGGACAAGTCTAGGACACCATCCATCGTCGAGAGAGCCGCTGTGATATACTCCAGTGGCGCATCAGAGTCAAATGACACCTCACTCTCAGCAAGAGAAAGTCGCTGTGATCGCAACGAGATGAAGGCGATACAGACGAAACAAAGTGTCCCAATGATCCTCATGCTTCAAAGCTAGAATCACAGCCTAGCTTCTGCAAGCTATCGAGTCCGTTTGGGCAAGCGAATTCACCGATTGAGCTGAAGAAGTGACCCAATCAAGCACATTCCAGGTTCTTCTGTTGAGCTCATGTAACTTCGGAATGTCACTGGCGTCCAAACAAGGTGATAACACATAGAACACCAACAACCAATGAGTAGACTCGCTCATTTGCACATACTAGTCTTGACCATCGCCCTATATTTTGGCGAAAGCCATCATCTCTCAGCGCAGCTCGATCCAGATCACCCGAATATCCTGCTCATCATCGCAGACGATCTGGGCTCCGACTATCTTGCGGGCTTCTCCGATAGCGGCCCTCTTCCTCAGACTCCACATCTTGACTCCCTACAAGCTGCAGGGCTAGGATTCCAAAACGCCTGGGCAGCACCTATGTGTACCCCGACAAGAGCTGCGATATTGAGTGGAAAATATGGCGTCAAAACAGGTATCGTCGGCGTACCAGGCGAGCTGGATTCCAATGACGTGAGTCTCTTTGATCGCGTCAAAGAATCTGATGGAAATTATGCCACGGCGCTGATCGGTAAGTGGCACCTAGATACGGATGATCCGAGCTATGAGCAGACGGCTAATGTGGGTATCGATCACTACGAGGGTATCTGGAGTGGATTTGTCCAAGACTATTTTGCCTGGACCAAAGTGAGTGATGAAATGGAGAGCCCAGAGACTGAGTATGTGACGCAGAATTTCACCCATGCAGCTATTGACTGGATTGGAGATCAGAGTAGTGCGTGGTTTCTGGTGCTGAGTCATGCTGCTCCGCATGATCCATTCCACGTGCCTCCGGCCGGTACGTTTAGTCAAGCACCCACCAATAGCAACAAGCAAAAATTCAGAGCCGCTATCGAGTCGCTCGATCATTATACTGGCATGCTGCTAGATAGTGTAGATCAAGCCGTCCTCGACAATACAGTGATCATATTTGTCGGTGATAATGGCACTCCACCTGGCGTGACGTATTTTCCCATGAATCGAGGGAAAGGCACACTGTATCAAGGTGGACTGAGTGTACCTCTATTTATCACTGGACCCGGAGTCAGCCGCATAGGAGAGGATGAGGATCACATGGTTCATGTCGCCGACATACATGCCACCATCACAGATATCGCCAAGGACACACTCAATGGTGGCTATGGAAATAGTCTGAGCGTCAGACACATGCTGGATGGTAGTGCGGGCGCTGTACGTGCATACAACTACTCCGAATTTGAAGACGGGTGGACCATCCGCAATGAGAGATATAAATACATCTTCTACTACGACTGTGAAGAAGAGTTTTTTGACTTGCAGATGGACTCCATCGAGCTCAACAATCTTATCGGATCTCTCAACATGGATTTACAAAGGCTGAAGCAGGACTTTTTGGCGGAAGCCGCTGCGATCAGAGCAGGCTGGTCCTGTCAAGACGGCATTCAAAATGGCAGCGAACAAGGCATAGACTGCGGTGGTCCATGCTATCCCTGCACAGATCAAGTGCTCTTTTACTGCAACGAAGACTCCATCGTCATCTGTCAGGACATCCTCGTGGATCGCGTTGTCAAGGCAGAACGAAGTATCGAGTCAGCCTACCTCGCCGATGCAGACAGCATCTACTTCAGGGCCGAAGACTATATCAATCTCCTGGCCGGATTTGAAGTCACGTCTGGAACAGAATTTACCGTGGAGATGGACACATGCACCATGCGCGGCATCGGAGATGATGACTGCAGCAATAGCAATAGCACCAATACGAGTAATATTGACTGCTGTGAAGTGCCACAGTTTGCCAATGAATATACTGAAACCATCATCGGAGATGTCCGGCAGATTGAGTCTAACTCTTATCCGGACCATGAGTTTTGCTTTGCGAACATGAACAATATTCCTAGCCCAAAGGACTAAACCTTTGAGGTGGATGCAACGCCTGTGATGCAATGCCAAAAAACTAGCATACTCAGCCCTACCAATAGACCGAGATTTTTCTTTGGGGTAGCCATCAATGGTGTCCTTATCGCGCCAGCACCGGCGACTCCCTTCATTTTTGAAGATCAAAATACCGGAGAGTTTAATTGGGATTGGGTATTTGAACCAACCAATAATCAAGGGGCTGGCCCTGATCTCGTAGGCCTAGATTGTGCTAGCGCGCACACCGGTCCTCAGGGCTATCACTATCACGGCAATATGTTTCAATGGATCGAAGAAAATATACAGCCTGGCTTGACCACAGATAGTATTCCTCCTGCCGGCCCAGTACATGTAGGTTGGGCGGCTGATGGCTTTCCAATATTGTATCGTTTTGGACCGGATAGTAGTGGGACAATGAAATTGCTAGAACCAAGTTGGCAACTCAAATATGGCAACCGCCCAGGTGACGGTATCTCTGCTCCATGTGGCTCCTACAATGGGAAATACACCAATGATTACCGCTATATCCCTTGCAGTGGAGACCTTGATGAGTGTAACGGAGTAGAACGCGATATCACGATCGATGTGAATGGTGTCAATGAGACCTTCTCCTATTTTTATGTGATCACGGATGCGTTTCCGCAAATATCTCGATGCTTTACCGGAACACCAAATCAAAGCTTCCGATAATGAAGAGCACCATCATCAGTCTGATCTTTTCAATCATGGGAACGCTGAATGTCGAAACTCATGACATTCCACTGGCATATTTTGTCATAGAAATCACAGGCGCAGACATCACCCAAGAGATTGTCGTCAATCAAGAGGATCTGCTGTCAGAGCTTGAGATATCATCAGCAGATCTCACTGAGGTGGTGATCATGGAATATCTCGTAGCTCATTCGTCTCTGTCTCTGAGTGGGCAGGATATTGACTTCCAACTCGACCAAGTATCCGAAGCTGATGATCACCTGCTCATAGAGCTCTCTGCAGAGTGGGAAGAAAATTACTCCGGAGAGATGATCATCCAAAACACATGGCTCCTCGGCGTCAACAAGCAATCTAATCTGGTAAATATCATCTACAAGGAAGAGGATCGCACTTTTCGGCTGCATAAGGGTCGGCAAAAGACGGTAGTGGGATTTTGACTGTGCGGTCTTGCCCGGACCCTCCCCGGCCCTCCCTTGAAAGGCAGGGAGAAAATGTCAACAGTAATCAGGACGATACAGGTGGAGAAAGCGGATGGCGCCCTACCTCTTCTCCGCCTGCAAACTATTCCAGTGATCCAGATAATACTCCAAGAGTATCGGTCGATCCAGCTGATTGACATCAACATTTCTTGATCTGACGTCTTTGGAAAAATGGAAGAGCGTGGGGTAAAATTGATTGTCCAAATAGCGGTAAGATACATCTTCTCTCAGAGTCCTTACAGATGCATCGTCCTTCTTGGCGAGAATAAAACCCCACGCGCCAAAAGACGGAATATATACTTGATAGGGATGTGTGATTGTAAAGCCAGAGTGGTGCAGTGTCTTGTCAATGCACCAAAATGCATTGGTGCTCAAATGCGGACTCGTGGCTTGTGTGGCCAGTACACCATCTGTGGCTAAATTACCCAAGCACAACTGATAAAAAACATCGGAGTATAATCTCGCTAGACTCTCATTGGTCGGATCTGGTAGATCCACAATGATGGCATCATACTTCTTATCATTTTCCTTGAGAAATCGAAAGGCGTCTTCGTGATAAATATTCACCTTAGGGTCGTCAAGAGCGCTTTCGTTTTGTCGGACGATGAGATCATTTGTCCTGGCAAGATTGGTCACTGCGGGATCAATATCAACCAGATCGACAGAGTCCAGCTCAGGGTATTTTAATATTTCTCTAAGTGCAAGTCCTTCGCCCCCTCCTAGGAGCAAGACTCTATTCACTTGATTGACTTGGCTCAAGGGCACATGTACGAGTCCCTCATGATAGCGATATTCATCTCTAGAAGAAAACTGTATCGCACCATCAAGATACAGTCGAAATTCTCCTTGATTCCTTGCGAGATCAATTTTCTGATACTGACTATTTTCTGAGTGGATGATCGGGTACTTGTAGATAGACTCTTTCCACCTACTCATATATTCATCCGTCTTCCACAGCATGAATACAATGAGCAGGATGACAGCGGCATTCAGGATATTGACCAATGTGGCCCATCGCTTTTTTTGCGAAAGCTCAGATCGAAAAATCCTCATCGTGATAAAGGCAACCACGAGATTGATAATCCCAAAACTCAGAGAGCTACGGTATAGCCCTAAGAAAGGAAGGAGGACAAATGGAAATAAAAGTGTCGCTCCCAGAGCTCCCAAGTAATCAAAGGTCAATACATCACTTACCCTGTCATTGAAGGAGTCCTTGTTTTGCAATATGCGTGTCAGCAAGGGTATCTCAAATCCCGTCAATGTGCCGATGATCGTCACCAGGGAGAGCACAAAAAACTGGTAGCCAGTATTGTCGCTCATGGCAAAGAAATAGTAGCAGAGCGGCACAGAAAAGGCACCAATCACTCCGAGCAAGATCTCGATCGTAATGAAGCCGGTCAACACCTCAAGATCCTTAATATACCTGGATAGAAATGCTCCGATACCCATCGCAGCGAGATAAAATCCAATGATCAGAGAAAACTGCACAATACTGTCTCCCATCAGGTAGGAGCTGATGGTGCAAATGAGGAGCTCGTAGACGATGGAACAGAGCCCAACGATGAAGCTTATCAGTATGAGATAAGTTTTGATAGCCCAAATATTATGTTCAACTTTAAGCTTTACAACTCTACGTTCACTAAAATTTCAGTCATGACAGAACAACGAACTTCTTTCCCCTGGAGATTGATAATCTATGGGATCATCGGAATTGTAATCTTGGTACGCTTCCTCGGAGGTAGTGGCAGTGATAGCAGCAGCACAGACTACATCGAAGAAACACTCGAGACACCTACGCAAGGTATCTGGGTCGAGCTTCAAGAAATGAAGCAAGACGAGTTTAAGATCACCAATGAGGAGATCCTAGACGCACGTGAGGATAGTAGAATCATCGCTACCTACATGGACAATACAGTAGACACCTTCACAATTGATGAAGTGACACTCACTGAGGAAAGCAGCCCTCGCAGATCTATGATCCGCTCTATCGCCTACGCTGGTATGATCGGCTACATGATGGGGAGACCTATGAGCTCTGGGATCAACCGCTCGGCATATGCCTCTGAGAGTGCATACAACAAGTCCAATACGGCTGGCCGCTCTCAGCTGAGATCTACTGCCAAAAGGACAACCACCAGAAAACCTACCAGCTCCAAGAGCTACGGCTCTGGTAAGTCGACAAAATCATATGGAGGATAGGCTGATTGAGCTGTCAGGTATCCCTGACGACGCGATAAAGTCACACCAACTAGAGTTCCTTCTGGAAGACGAGTACATCGTTCCAGAAGGAATTTTTGTATTGGAGGACGAGGTCAAAGAGTATCAGCGTGCTGCCAATGAGGTCTACGAGATCTTTGAAGAGGAGCTTCACAAACTTGTGAAAGCGCGGGACTTTCGTCTCTTTGACTTTCCAAGCCAGCTCGAAGACCTGATCGTGCACAGTGCCGAGCAAAAACACGCACATCTTCTCGGCAGATTTGACTTTGCAGGTGGTATCGATGGCCTGCCGATCAAGCTTCTAGAGTTCAATGCAGACATGCCGACCATGCTGCCAGAGTCGACCATCATACAGGCTGGATTCAATGACATCATGGGCGGACTACCCTATGACAATCTGCTCGAACAGCTCGGTGTAGCCTACAATTGGCTGGGCATCACAGCGCAGAGAGAAAAGCTCATGCTCGGTACCAGCCTTGGTCATGCTGAGGATATTGCCAACATGTCCGTCCTGCTGGATTGTGCTGCGGCAGAGGGATTTGAGACCATGTACGCAGATCTTCCTCAGGTGGAATTTGCCAAAAACGAAGGCGTCTTTGTGCAGCTCGAGGATCAGTCCTACTTACAGTTTGACTTTTTGCTCAAGTTGGTACCCTGGGAATTCATCTGCTATGAAGAGCCAGGACTCCTCGATGACTTGCACAATCTGCAGCTCCAAGATCTCATCTACGTGCTCAATCCGGCCTACACACTGGTATTTCAGTCCAAGGTCTTCATGGCACAGCTCTACAAGCGCTACTCCTCCAATTTTCTCCTCAAGACCAGCACTAGAGCTGAGGACTTCATCTCGCGGCGTCACGTCAAGAAGCCCTATCTCGGCAGGCTTGGACAGCGGATCAGCATCTTGGATCGCAGAGGGAAGTTGCTTGATGCCACAGAAGGTGATCTTGAGGTGGACAAATGGATCTATCAGGAGTTTGCCGAGCTGTACAAGGACAACTGTGACGAGTACTATCAGCCAGGCATCTATACTGTGCGCGGCAAGAGTGCCGGTCTGTCCTTCAGACGTGCAGAGCGTCTTATCGTGGATGACGACTGTCAATACATCCCACATTTCATCAGATCTTGAGTAAGCCGACGAGTCTAGGCCACCACTGTATCGTAGACTTCCATGACTGCGATCGAGGCATACTCGATGATGCCAAGCAGCTAGAGGAGTATATGATCGCTGCCGCGAAAATGGCTGGCGTCACCATCCTACAAGTCTATTTCCATCAGTTTGCTCCGCAAGGCATCTCTGGCACACTGATCATCGCAGAGAGCCACTTCAACATCCATACCTGGCCCGAGTACGGCTATGCAGCAGCAGATCTATTTACTTGCGGAGATCCTAGCAAGATTAATGAAGCCATCGAGCATCTTGCCCAAAAAATTGACTGTAAGAGGATGGAGAAGCAGGTATTGGTTCGTGGTTGAATGGCCGATCCCGTAGGGGCGATGCCCTCAGGCGGAATCGAAGGAAGGGAACCGCGAAGCGGGTGGGCGGCCTCTAAAGCGTTGGCTTCAGGCACAAGCTCTGTAGCGTGGATTTTGTGTGCGGCTCAGAGCGCAGCTGAGTGAGTCGAGCAGTCCGCCATATCATGAGCAGTGAAAGGATCAATGACGACCGTAGGAAGGAATTTGAGACTGAGAACTGCTGTGAGGAGCTTGAGTGACAAAGCCAAGTATGGTGACAGATCCAGCGCAGCGATCTGGCGACATACTTGCTGGAACGAACCGCGACGAACGCCACTTAACTGGTCATTTCCTCAATTCTCATAACCGAATAAACCCGTCCCTCATCAATTATACACGCCTCATAACCAGAAATATGCATTCGTATCTCCGCGTAACCACCTTCAACGACCCAGCTCAAATCAAACTGTTCATTTAACTCAACTAGAAGCGAAAAAACATCTGAAGCTTCATCGGAGGAACTCCAATTATATGATTGATTATCGACTTCCTTTAGATTTACTAATTGATCCAGAAAAATGTTAAACCACCAATCATCTTTGAGACTCAATGAATTGAAGTCATATGAATCGACTATAGAAATAATTTCATCCTCATTAATAGAACAACCTATCGTCATTCTTATTACAGAAGCTATTTTGTCAGAAATACTCAAGACTTTAACGGATTGGGCTTTGTTGTGGGAAACAGCGTTTCCAAAATATAGGTTCCTTTATCTTCATTATACCTAAAATAGCCTTCAACATAGTTAGAAGTTGAAGTTCTTAATTCACCATTGACGTTCAAGTAAAACGTCTCTCCTGCCGCCTTAAATTCGAAATGGACTTTGACCAACTTCTTGGGCATTCCGTTCTTCTTAATCTTATTAGTCCTAGCCAGCTCGTCAAGAGCTTCTGACGCAGCTTCTAAGTGAATTTGATCACTTGCAAACCGACTAGAGAATGGAGAAGGATTTCGCGACACAGAACCGTCCGGCGCTTCACCAGTCTCTAGTCTTGTTTTGTGCTGCTTCGGCGTAGTCTGAGAACCATGTTTGCTATATGAGTGTCCCCCATCAGCATCTAATTCACGAACTAACTTTTTAATTTCAAGTCTATTTAGGCCTCGGCTCCTCAAAAATCTCTGAACTGCCTTTCCAGTTCTACCTGCAATTCTAGCCAATGGGCCTATCTCCAAAAAATCGGAAGCAGTCGTAAAATAGCCCAAGAAAAATGCCAACTTGTCAATATCACTTGAGAACTGTGGATTAAGTTCTCCTTCTCTGTTAAACATGTATAAAGGCGTCCGGCCAAAAAATTCGCCATCTGCACCTGCATACAAGTTTAAAAGAGTAAAATCTTCACCATCCTCGCTTATATAGTGAGCAGTTTGATGATTTGTATACGGAACTGAATAGGTGTATTTATCATCAGACCACTTTACGAGTACTCCTCCTCTCCCATAGTAATTCGGTAAAATAGCTTCTTCCTTCCCGTCAAGATCGATAAATTTCGTGGGCTTATTTCCAGCAAACTGATAGGGTGTGTACCAGGGATAAGACTTCGTCAGCGGGTCTGTTGAGAGGAAACGTGCTATAGCTGGATTGTAAATCCTAAATCCATAGTCCAGCACCAAATTGCTGCCGTCATCACTCTGTAGATCGCGGTCATTCTCCTTGCCATTGAAGCCATACCTGTGCTCATCCCCATAGTCCGCATTCACATAGCTATAATTCTCATCCGTGAGGCCGAAGGGATTTGGATTGGCTCTCCTTTTTTTATGTTCTCAATGCTCCTCGCTCCTACTCCACACTTCTCTCCAGCTATCGCGTAGGCTAACTTTTTAGCTCTGAGCTAAGATAGACGATTCACCTCGGGATTCCAAGTCCAACTCCAGCTCCCTGAATCTTCAACTGAAAGTGATGACCGACTAATCCCGCAGTAGCGACGCCCTCAGGCGGCATCGAAGGAAGGAACCGCGAAGCGGGTGGGCGTGCATGCTGCTTATCCGACAGATTACAAGCCATCGAATGTGGCTCAGACTATCTGGCGGCATACTTGCTGGAAGGAACCGAGACGAACGCCGCTTTACTGTTTACAAATTTATCTTTCTCGCTGGCGGCAATTCTTCCAAAGGGGTAAAGGCTAAAACACCGTTTTCGTCAAATTGCTCACACTCAACCAACTTTAACTCATCTGTAATCAGCAGAAAATTTCCTTGACTCGTGATTCCATTGGAAATAACCACAGCACTTTTAAAAGCGTTGACAAGCCTTATCCCTAAAACTAGGTTTAAAGCATCTCCACTTTGATAAGTTGGCGTAGTCTCGGATAAATTTATTTCACCAGAAATTTCCAAAGCCCAACCCTCTATCACCGATTTGTCAATCTTTATCCAACCTAATGAAGTAGCAGATTTTTTTGCAAACAAAATTGGCTCAACAAATTTCTTAGTACTTGAAATGCTATCGTTCAACACCGCGAGAACTCTATCATGCTGTACATCATTTTTTGTAACAACAAACACATCAATTATTTCCTGACTCATACAAATTCACAATTTTCTGATAGTCAATTCTTGGATGACTCTCACCAAATGTCTTAAGTTTTTCATTCAGACCACCATTTTTCTGAATCTCTTTCAAAAAATTAAATTCTGCACCGTTCACATCTATTGTACCCTTATTTCCACTGAGGGGATAAATTCCAGGTTGTAATTCTCCTGACTTACCCGAATGCGTGCCATATCTATTTCCACTAGACGTCGTGAATACATTGTCCTCAAGCTTGGCCAATCCAGAATTAATTTCATCTATGTCATCAGAAATATCGATATCACCTCTTATTATTGTATTCTGACTTCCTTAGCCATAATAGGTCTTAGACAACTCTTTGAGCTTATGATTGCTATTAACCCTAAAGTTTCCTTTTGCAATTGGCGAAACCTTGACAATCTTGTTATTATTCAAAGAGTTCTTCACCCGAATAGGGCTAGATGTTGGAGGACTTGATCCTCCGTTCGGATAAATATTACTATTTACGCCTCGCTCAATTTCATACATTGCGGCCCATGCAGAAAAAATTAGAATTGTCATTTCAAGCTTCTCTCGGTTTAAATCACGTAATTCTGTTACTGTTTTACCTTGAACAAAATCGCGTAGTTCATCAAGAGTTGTGAATTGAAATTCATATAGTGTTTGAGTTTCAGGACTAATAATTCTATGAACTTCTTTATACAATAGCCCCGCCCATCCTCCAACTGTCCTGTCAAATTCTATATCACAAATAGTTTCACCATCTTCATCTAACAACAAGGTGTAGTTATGCTTCTCCAATCCATCCACATCGACATTTCTAATCACGTCGTTCCCGGCGAACTGATAAGGAGTATAATACGGATATGAACCCATCAGTGGATCTACGGACAAGAACCTCGCAATGGCCGGATTGTAAATCCTAAATCCATAGTCCAGCACCAGATTGCTGCCGTCATCACTCTGCAGATCACGGTCATTCTCCTTACCATTAAAACCATATCGGTGCGCATCCCCATAGTCCGCATTCACATAGCTATAATTCTCATCCGTGAGGCCGAAGAGATTTGGACTGGCTCTCCTTCTTTTATATTCTCAATGCTCCTCGCTCCTACTCCACACTTCTCTCCAGCTATCGCGTAGGCTGACTTTTTAGCTCTGAGCTAAGATAGACGATTCACCTCGGGATTCCAAGTCCAACTCCAGCTCCCTGAATCTTCAACTGAAAGTGATGACCGACTAATCCCGCAGTAGCGACGCCCTCAGGCGGCATCGAAGGAAGGAACCGCGAAGCGGGTGGGCGTGCATGCTGCTTATCCGACAGATTACAAGCCATCGAATGTGGCTCAGACTATCTGGCGGCATACTTGCTGGAAGGAACCGAGACGAACGCCGCTTTACTGTAAAGAAGTTATTCTAACAAGGAATCTCGCGGTCTTGCAAGGTGAGGTGCAGGAATCGATGTATTCCTCAAACTAAACTTAGGCCCTTCTCGAAGTACAATTCTTAAAGAATCTCCATGAAGAACCATTGCTTTTGGGGTTCTTGATAGAATCTCAACTTGAAATGACCCCTCAATTGACCAACCCGAATTGTTCACGAGATCTATGGTTGAAGAATTGAATGATGTTCTTTCTAAGCTCCATAAATCCTTGCTTCGAGACGCTGGTTTACTTCCCAACTTGCGCGGTGACGCATAGAATCCACCTTCAATAAAAAGAAACTTAGTGTCGCTAAAATTATCAGTGATATCCGAGTCATTTAAAAAGATAGCATCAACTGTCCAGGAGTCATGAAGGAACATCCTTGATACTCCACAACTCACATGAATGAGCCACAAAGTGGCCAACATGAATAAGACAAGACCAAATATGATAAACACTCTCCTTGCTTGCAACTCAACTCTTTTTTATTGTATGAATTTCACCCGTTCCTGAACCACCTGATGGCTCCGAAGAATTTTGCTCTCCATCATTTTTCTTTAGCTTCTTATCTGGAAACCAGACCCTCACTTTCACAGTTTCTACCTGATAAAGATCAATCATTTTCTCTCCAATTTCCTGTATTAACTCGTGAAGCTCACCATTGTGCTTTCCATTGACTTCCCCTTGAAGTACGTAATTAGCCAAAGACTCGATTGCAGATTGATCGAGAGCTATGACATCTGGTATTATTGAAGACTCTGCGGATAATTCAGATTCTATATGCTTGTACGCGTATTCCAAGTAAGCTTCCTGATTACTTGCAAGGTTAAGATCTCGGGTGATGCGCCAATCTATATACGTGTCTAGGCTTTCAGAGACAACAGCAGCTCCCCCGCCTACACCCCCTGGCGTTCGAACCTTATTTCCAGTTTGTCACGCAGATGCAGTTTCGTGAACAAATGGAACTCCCACTCTATAACCCTGTCGCTCAACTGCTTTTCGGTACTTCCTACGTTGATGACTTCCAGCTCCAATCTTCTTGAAATACACGTCACGATAGAGTCGAAGCTTTGTGTCCGACTGAATTCTTAATTGTTTGACCAATTGCGGTGCATATCCTCGGCCTAATGGAAATGTACTTGTCAAAATCGGACTTGAATGGTCTCCTTCAGCAAATACAATTCTTCCTTCGGCAGATGCCACTTTGGCCTTTGAAGGATTAGACAGATTTTCTATCTTCAGTTGTGTCCTACCATTAATAACTTCGATCTTGGAATCTTGTGCTCTCAAGTATTCCAAGCCATCTAAATCAATACCGTCAATAGGTCTATTACTGGCAAACTGATAAGGCGTATACCATGGATAACTCCTCGTCAGCGGGTCCACCGACAAGAACCTCGCAATGGCCGGATTATAAATCCTAAATCCATAGTCTAGCACCAGATTGCTGCCGTCATCACTCTGTAGATCGCGGTCATTCTCCTTGCCATTAAATCCATACCGATGCGATCCCCATAGTCCGCATTCACATAGCTATAATTCTCATCCGTGAGGCCGAAAGGGTAAGACCCTACTCTCCTACTCCTGTATT
>JAHDGU010000003.1:310455-341541 GCA_020627535.1 Saprospiraceae bacterium | reverse complement strand
GGAGATTCCGAGGCGGATGAGACCTCGCAAGTATCTCATATGGGACAAGGTCTATGACAGACCGGTAAAGCAGATCCCTTTTTTACTCAATCTACTGGCAGACGACCTCCAGTTTTCTCGTGACCATCTCAATAAGGTGATCAACTACCGCATCGGAGATCGCTCCGCGCTCAATACTGATCAGCTCCAGATCATCGCTCGTCGCCTTAATTGCTCACCACAAAGTCTACTCAATCATGACAACTAGCCGATCCACACATCACGAGCTGTGCAAGCTCGCTTCATCACAGCTATCTGTAGCACGCATCGCCCTTAATCTCAAAAAATCCATGACTACCGATCAGCTGCGTGTGCTCATCGAGCAGCTAGTGCCGGTGGCAGATCTCAAGGGTCGTGTCGCTGGTGGGACTATTATTGAGGGCACTACTATGGATGGTCGACGCTTTGAGCTGAGGATTGAGGACGATCAGACAAGTCATGAGATGGTCGTATCATCTCGCCAGTTTTATCAAATCTTACAAGCATGAGAAGGGTAGTAATTGAGTCGCTCGTGCTTGACTATTCACTGGTATTGACGATGTCACAGGACAATCATACTGAGGCGCATATCTGTGAATTTGTGAAAAACAACGCTACGACCATAGACGTCGAATGCTGGGATAATTGCCTTTTTCACACCTACGCATATCTCATCACTCGGCGTATCATGACACTCTATCCAACTAGTGCACCTCTCCGAGAGGTGCAAAGTGATCGGAGGATCTGTGGATTGGTATTGGATGGATCAGAGGGCATAGGTCTCGAAAGCATAGATCCGATGACTATAGAGCCAGAGCAGTTTGAGATGTCACTCATCAGCGATATAGCTCCAGCTCCCATACATCAGTATCGATGGAACTGATACCGCTCAATCAGCGCATATTTCGTGCCATCGAGGTGCTCATCGACCAGGGCGGCGCAAATAGTGTCGTCGAGCTCCGGAGCGAGCTCCGCATTCCGGAGCGGAAGTGGACCAGCTACATGAATATGGAGAGAAGCTGGGACAAGATCCACATCATCAATCTCGTCAAAGAATACTACATCTCTCCACGATTTATCTACTCTGGCGAAGGTACGCCAGTGATCAAACGAAAATAGATGCCATTTATACCCGAGGACGTGATCCAAGAGATCCGCAGCTCTAGCGACCTCCTGCGTGTCGCTCAAGAATACAGACAATTTGCCCGAAAGGGCTCAGATCATATCGGCGAGTGCTCACAATGTGGTCGACAGAAGCTCACTATCAGCCCTAAGAAATCAATATTTAAGTGCTTCAGCTGTGAGGTAGGTGGCAATGACGCATTATCCTACTTGCAGAAGATTGAGGGCATGTCCTTCACAGAGGCATGTGAGGCTGTCGCCAAAATGTACGGCATCTCCATACCAGACCCAAAGGATCAGCCAAAGCCCAAAAAGCGCGGCAAGATCAAGCAGAGCTTTGCGCAGCAGCAGCTCGAGGGATCTGGACTGGGATATACCGATGTCAAGTGTATGATTCCCAGTGCCGATGGCGAGAGAGAGTTTTTCCGTATGGAGGGAGGATCCATGGACAAGCTCGGTAATATGATTGACGGTCCAGATATGGTGATCCACTATCTCGATCTGCAGTATGGAGCGATCTACTATCAAGCTCCAGGTCAAAAGAAGCGACCATACATCCGAGTCCGCTACAAAAATCCAGATCTCCATAAGTCAAAGGATGGCAAACCAGTCAAGTACAGATCACCCTACAAAAGCGGAAATCATCTCTACATACCGAATCGTATCATCACAGCATACCAAGATCAGCGCAACATCGGCACGCTGTTGATCACAGAGGGCGAGAAAAAATCAGAGAAGCTCTGCAAGCATGGGATCAATGCTGTGGCCATCAGTGGTATACACAATTTTGATCCACAGTCAGAGATGAGTGGCCAGCTGCAGAAGATTATTGACAGCTGTAGTGTCAAGAGCGTCGTCTTTCTACTCGATAGCGACTGGCAGGATATCAGCTTCAAAAATGGTACGTCTGTCGATATGAGGCCGAGGACATTCGCCAGTGCTATCCAGAAATTTCGAGACTATTTCTATGCCTATGTCAGCGAGGGAATCTATCTCGAGATCTTTTTTGGTTACCATACCGATCGTCACTACAAGGGTATCGATGATCTGATGGTCAAGGATCAAAAGATCTGCGAGCAGATAGGTGCGGACCTGGAGGAGGCGATGATCGATCGTGAGGGTACTGGTCGGCATCTCAAGATGCACAAGATCACGTCATATGGCAGCTACAAGATCCGCGAGATCTTCGGTCTGCACAGCAAAGACGCTTTTTTCAAAAAGTATCGACAGGAGCTGCTGCAGCTCAAAGAGTTTACCTTCAATCGGCACAAGTATCGCGTCGAGGATGGCAAGATCGATCTAGCTCAGCAGCTGTTGCCATACGAGCACTTCTGGCAGCTGACAGACAAGGGTGCGCACGAGTTTGACTATGTAGGTGCTCGGCACTTCTTTAAGAATCGCGGCATCGGGCGCATGACATTGCCATCCAGTCATCAGAAAATCGTAGTGCAGCGAGACGCCAGAGTGATGCGTGAGATAGAGCCAGAGGATGTGCAAAACTATCTGCTCGACTTCGTAGAGAATCTGGAAGATCGATCACTACTCAATTTTATCCTCAAGGGACTCGATCGCTACTGTGGAGCTGCGCGGACAAAGAACTTCTATGAGGTGCCAGCCAATTTTCCAAAGGCAAAGGATGATGAGCACTTTCTGTACTTCAAAAACGTCTACTGGAAGATCACAGCCAAGGGAATAGAGCAGGGACAGCTCTCAGAGCTACCTCATACAATATGGAAAGATCAAATCATTGATTTTGATCCAGAGAAGCTGGATAAGCCCATGTTTGATATGGTAGCTCAGACTGATGCAGCTGGCAATGAAAATATCAAGCTCAAGAATACCAAGGAACTGGACAAGTGCCAGGCTGCGCGTTTCATGTTCTTGACATCCAACTTTTACCATGAGAAGTCTATGCTGTCGGATGAGGAGATCCGTGTCGTAGAGACGCACCTGATCTCCAAGATACTGGCCAGCGGATATCTGCTCCATGACTACAAGGACTACAGCAACATGAAAGCCGTGGTATGTATGGACGGTAAGGAGGCACCAGTCGGTCGTAGTGATGGAGGTACTGGAAAGTCACTATTTTCTCTATTCTTTACACACATGATGCCGTCGCACATCATCGATGCCAAGCCAAAGCGATTGACAGAGGACGCGCATCTCTATGATGGTGTAGATGATCGCACCAAGCTGATCATCTACGATGACTGTCGAGTGAATATGGACTTTGAGTATTTCTTCTCTCAGATCACCAGAGGCGTGACTGTCAATCCCAAAGGTCAGCGCAAGTTTACTATACCAGCTCCGCGCATGATATTCAATACCAATCATGCGATCAATGGAGAGGGCAAGAGCTTTGAGCGACGACAGTATCTGCTGTCTTTCTCCGACTATTTCAATCTGGAGCGCACGCCAAAGGATGAGTTTGGAGGCCTGTTTTTCATCGACTGGGATCATCAGCAGTGGAATCTCTTCTACAACTTCATGGCCACATGCGTGCAGATGTATCTGCGCCATGGCCTCAAGGTCAATATCCATGACAAAGACATCGAGCGCAGACGCTTGAGACAGGCGATAGGAGAGGACTTCCTGGAGTGGGCCATGGGCCTATACGATGGCCAGGACAATATCTTCCGTAACTGGAAGATAGACAAGAAAGAGCTCTATGAGAGCTTCGTCTCACAGTATCCCAATCAGAGACGCTACTGCAATATGGGTACTCTTAAGAAACGCTTTAGGCTGTGGTGTGAGTACTCCGGCTATGACTTCAATCCTGGTGCTGTAAACGGCAGACACAAGAGTGGATCCAAGGAGTATTTCGTCGTCGCTGATGACAAGTACAGTAAGGCGGTACACGACGAGACAAAACATCTTCATGCAATGGCATAAATCAAGTCAAATGAATAAACAATACAACAAACAAGTCAGAGCCAATAAGCTCAAGGTATCTAAGCTCTCACAATCGCTAAGCAAGCAAAAACTGGTGTACTTATCACTACATCAAATGGATCGCAGGGATAATGCGATTACGATTTCATATAATGGATCCAGAGAAGATCTCTACAGCGCCGTACTCTCATGTATGCGAGAGAGTGAGGAGTTGACTGTCATATTTTGCAGTGCGGCGAGAGACATGATGGCTGAGTTGAAGAAGAAGGTTGATGAGGGAAAACCACGAATTATTACATTCTAGTTGTATTTCTCTCTCTGTTCTCGAATTGAAACAATAGTGACTTCATTAATGGATTCCATGGCATTTACTAATGCATTCATTGCATCAATTCTGAGCTTCATTGTGTTTTTATATTGTTCAAGTTTGAAATCATCGGCATACTGATAAAATATTTTAGTAGATCCGAGATAGTTTTTAAATCGAAGGATGTATTCCATCAAGTTGAAAGATTGTCGTTCTAAGAATCTTAATCGATTGGCCATAGTGCTAATCTCGCCTCTCACTTTGGTGTATTTCATTCGAGCATTGCTCTCGGTAAAATGCCTGATTTCGGTCTCTGAGTAGTTTAGGGTTTCTTGGAATGTCATTAAAAAATTACCGAATTCATCTGAGCAAAGGAATGGGATCCAGTCTTGAACCTCCTTCACTCCAAATAAGTACTTTCCACTCATCGGGTTGGTTTCTTCGACCAGTATTTTACTGAATTTTTCCATGTGCTCATTCAGGAATTTGCTATGTTTTGAGCTGTCGACCAGGTGCTTCCAACTCCTGTTGATATTGATTCCATTTTGCAAAATTGAAGTAGAAATCCGATTAAGCTGAAATTCGATTTTTTGATTTTTGAATTCTTCTCTTTGGAGAGCAAACTCTTTTCTCTGATATCGCAGCGCAATGTAAAAAAGAAGTACTCCAACTAGTGACCATATACTTCCAAAGATGCCTCCAAAGAAGTCGCCAATCTGACCAGTCGAATCCATTGCTTCTGAGCCAACCTCAGCTATGTCAAATCGACGTATCATTTCAATGCCAAATACTGCTGCCCCTGCGATAGAGCAAGTTATTACAAGTAATAGAACAGCTTCGATTGTGTGAGTTGATAGATAGGAAACGAAGGATTTCCAGGCTTTGTGGATGTAGGATTTAATCTTGCTCATATATCACCAAATTAAGCATAGTGTGCGCTGACATTTGTATAAACCGCGCATGGCATCAATAGAAAGTCATTGCTAAGATCCAAAAAACTGGATCCGTCAATCTGGGTGAATTGCAAGCCTTTGTCTCAAAATCGAGATGAAGGCTTTTTTTGTCTCTGGATAGTAAATAATGCCAGTTCTACAGATACATATAGTATATATCCTTTTATTGATAATTCTATAGAAAAAGTATTTTAATACTGGACTTTTGGACAGATATGCGCTAACACAGTCAGATAAAGGCTCGCAGGCCGACCAGAAAAAGTCCAAATATGTCCAAAAGTCCAAAAATTCTGTAATTAATTGATATTGAGAGCCTTGTGGAACTTTTGGACAGATGACCAATTGAGTCCAATAGGGTTGGACGCCTTAACTTATTGCTTATCAGATAGTTATAGCGATCTGTCCAAAAGTCCAAAAATTTTCCCAGTCCCGGATAGGTAGGCTTGACAGGTAGTCTGTCCTATTTTGCCATCAATATGAGCGAGATCATTGTGTCAATATGCACAAGGAACTCAGATCATATATCGGTGCGGCGGCGATGTTTTTCCTCATCATAGCTGTGACCGTCTCGCTTTATTTCTTCGAGATACCAGAAAAGAACAATGACGTGATCAAGATGATCATCGGCGTGCTGGTCGGTGGTCTCGGGCCTGTGATGTTCACCATCATGGGAAAAAACAGCTCCGAGCTCGACGAGCTCAAGGAGCAGAATCAGCAACTCATCGGAGAGAACAAGGCACTGAGAGAGCGACAGCTTGATCTGGAGAAACTCGTGCGCCATCTGCAGCAGCAGATCATCGATAAGCTATCAGTCATCAAAAAAGTAGACGAATGAAATCACTACTCGATCTATTCAAGCCAGCGTTTAGATCACAGATCACAACCTACGCTGGAGCTCTGATCATCATCATGGAGCTAGTGCCCTATCTGATTACAGTGGCCTGTACATTTCCTGGGCTAGAGTGCAACTGGGATTATCAAGCATGGATCGAGCAGTACCACCAGTGGAAGCGAAGCGTCCAGGTGCTTCTCGTGGCCGCGGGACTTATCGCAGCACGCGATGCCAATAAAAATGACAAGGACTCCGGAGTCGACCACTGATATGGATCTGCCCATGTTCGTAGATATCATCAAGATCAGAGACACGCCGGATAGTACCATATCTGTGGTCAAGGTAGATGATGAGTTCGTCTGCTTTTGCTTAGAGGATGGACCGCGTGAGATCAAGGTCAAGCATGAGACACGCATTGCTGGAGGCACTTACAATCTCAAGCGCCGAACCTGGGGCAAGTTCTACGAGAGATATAAGCGCAGATATGGTCATCAGTTCGTCTGGGAAGTTGACAAAGTTCCTGGCTTCTCCGATATCCTCATCCATACTGGCAACTCTGTAGATCATACATCTGGCTGTCTGATCCTCGGCTGCATGATCGGCATGTCTGGTGATCGATTCACAGTGCATGACAGTGCCAAGGCATACCGCAAGTTTTATGATATGACGAAAGACCAGTCTCACATCATCCTCAATATCCATAGACACGGAGAGCTGTGACGGACACGGTGATACATATCAAGTCTCGAGTCATGGGACTCATCCCATGGACACGCACCTATCGCAGACAGATACCATCGCGCTGGTCAGAGATTCCACGTCGGAAGCTGCACCGAGTGATCAAGCTCATCATCAGTGATCAGCTGATCAGGTCACAGGGCAAGATCGTCACTGATCAGCGAGCCACATCTGGCGCACTCATCTGTCTACTGCTAGATCTACCGATGCGTGCCATGCGCAAGATTCCTGCCAATCAATTTGAGCTACTCGCATCTACGGTCAACTGGATGCAATTCGACACCGAAAATACCACGCCACTCGTCGACTACTTTGAGCATGAAGGTGAGAAGTATCATGGTCCATCGCGTGATATGCTCAACTGCAGAGCACTGGAGTATGCCATCGCAGATGAGTACTACAATAGCTATCTCATTGATGGCAAGATTGCAGACCTCTATCGCTTGACAGCGACACTATATCGCACGGCCAAGGATGATCACGACCCAGTAGATCAGCGTCAACCACTCAGATCGAAAGCTGAGACCATGTTTTTTGGCGAAAGCCTCACAGATCTACCAGAGATATATCACATCGCGGCACTTCATTTTTTCAGTGCCTGCAAGCGCAAGATCGGAGAGACATATGCACAAGTATTTGAGGCGACAGGATCAGAGTCTATATCCTCTGGCATAGACTTCGGATGGTATGGTGTATTTATGGACGTGGCCGAGTCTGGCATCTTTGGCAATCTATCCCAGGTACAGCAGAGCAATATCCATACGCTACTCCAGTACTTGCTCAAGAAGCGCATTGAGTATAATGAGGAGCTGAGTCGCCGCGCATTTGAGAAAGCAGCACAAAAGGCACGCGCACAGGGATGACGACCTACTCGACATACATGCACTATTTTGAGCGGCTGGCTGCAGAGCATCAGCTGATCAAGACCTTTATCGACTGTGATGAGGATCAGATCCTAGAGGATGAAAGAGGTAAGCTCAGATTTCCGCTGCTCTATCTCGATGATCCGATCATCCGGCTCACAGATGATGACAGTCGCATGGGCATCTGGACCGGAGAGCTCAAGATCCTCGAGAACTTCAATCCCAATGACTCGCGCCACGACAAGAAAGCGCGCAAGGATCTGCTATATCAGATAGCTCTCGATATCATAGGCAGACTTCATGCTGACAGCGATGTAGAGGAGTTTTGCTTTTGCATACGCAATGTCGCGCTCGAGTACTGCCACTATCTGCACAACTCCGCAAATCAAGGCTTTCGAATCCGCTTCACATTTGAGGACACTGTGGCTCTCAGATGTGACAATCGCAATTTCAAAAGCAGTTGTCCGATCGGATCTATGGCAGCGTTCTTCATCGACAATAAGACAGATGGATCATTTCAAGACCTCACGATCACAGATCAGTCCACGCCAGATGATGTAGACTGGACCTATCTCTGGGAATATCAGATCGATGGCGGCGATGTCATAGCATCTGAGGATGTGCCAGATCTATCTCGACCAGGCAAGCTGATCATCATCAATCTCACGATCAGCCTAGAGGATGGCTGCGAGCTCCATGCATCTCTATGCATGGGCAACAGCTGCACCAGATACTACTCTATACCTCAGCGCACAAAATGGATCAAGTAAGATGCCAGCGACACTATCACAAGCACCTCGTCCAGTATCATACGGAGATTGCCCGATCTGGATAGAGATCAAAAGTGGTCAATACGACTACGATGATCCAGATGGTCCAAGCCAAAATCCTTTCACGCCCAATCTCAAAGCATACATTCAGATCTGCCAAGTGGTAGACGGCGAGGAGGTCCCTCTAGGGGAGAAGTGCGCCAACTATGATCCAGCCACCGGCTGCGCACAGTTTGACATCAGCGCATACATGTGCTGGCAGCCAGCTCTTCCATCAGAGGCCAGTATCGTACAAAATATACAGATACAGACCACTACCAATGATGCCAAGATCACCTATCGCATCAAGTACGCCGACAAATTTGGTGAGCCTCCAGAGCCAGATGAAGTCACCACATCGGATGACTACATAGCTCTGGTCGGGGCTAGTGGTCGTGGAGAGGATAGCGAAGTGCCATCTGTTGGCGTCTTGCCACTCCATACCATGATCGATGCCTGCAAGAAAGTCACACCAGACCAGCCAGACTACGTCTATCTCTGCACGCGTCAAAATACACTCATCGACATCTGCATCGATTACACGCTTGAGGATATGAGCACTGGTCAGTTTGTGCTCTCTGGCGCTTTGCTTTCTGCTGGCAATGTCAATGCATACAATTCTGGCCATGATCAGCTCAATCTAGCCGCTCAAGCACCAGGCCAAAAGATCATCGCCTATCAGTACACGATCAAAAACCAAGCGGACGGCTCCATCCTCTTCATGCGCAAGTACATCGTAGATCACTGCCAGCCATGGAATCACATACTACTATACCAGAATGCCTGCGGTGGCTATGAGACTGTCGGCATGTGCGGCAAGCTGCGCGAATCTTATCAGACAGACTCAGAGACTTTCCAGAGATACCGATCTCAGGACTTTAATCTCCAGGATGGCACCTTTGACCAGCTCGACTGTGGGGGATGGTTTGTCTATGACTTGGACAGTGGCTATCACGAGCTCGAGTACGTTAAGTCACTACGACAGCTACTGCATGCACGCATATGGCTAGTAGATGTGGCAGAGCGAAAGTTCAAGAAGCTCATCCGCACATCAAGTTCAGTCGATCCCATCGAGGATGGGCAAAAGCTTTACTCCATGCGACTGCAAGCTCGTGCAGCTTGGGATGAAAAAGGATACTGCTGATGCTTGGGATTAAGATACGCGGAGCATGGCTAGACCTGGGCGAGCGAGCAGAGATCAGCTTTGAGCTCAACAATCCTATATTTCTCACTGGAAACTTTGAGATCATCCCGGGATCTTACTCATTCCCGCAGACCATACCTCTCAGTGATCACAATCGCAAGATCCTCGACTGGCCCGCTCAACTGGACAACTGTAATCCACTGATATGCGATGAGCCAATAGAGATCTATGTAGATAGGCCCTGTCTGTTTGAAGGGCTTGCCACATTGACATGTGCGGATGAGAAGTCTATCAAGCTAGCCATCAAGGTCAATGATCTGAGCAAGCTCAAGAGTATCAATCTGCGAGACCTTGACCTCGGAGGTGATCGATATATCGGCAATGCAGTAGCACAGCAACAGGCACACGCGCTCGACACCGCAGACAATCCACAGGACTACGACTACATATTTTTCCCAGTTAGAAATTTCAGATTTTGGGATGGGTTTACGGATCCAGATGTCGTATTTGGTGGCAGCATCAATGGTTATCAGAATCATTTCAATATAGGTACTCAGCAGTTCACTATCTCCAATGGACACCGTACCTCTATGCCTTTTGTCAAGATCAGCTATTTGTTCCAGCAGATATTTAGACACTGTGGCATCTACTTAGACAATCTTTTCCAATTAGATCCAGAACTCGACAATATTGTGCTGTATAACAATTACAGCATCTACAACTATGGCGGTACGCTCTGGAATGCCAATATCAATCTAGCCAATCACGTGCCGGACATGTCAGCCAGCGACTGGCTCAAGGAGATGGCGCGCAATTTCGCTCTAGCCATTACCAATGATCCCATCTCCGGCACCTTTAAGATGCAGCCACTTGATGATATCATCAAGCAAGATCCCGCACATGACTGGACGCGATATGCTGGAGCACTTCCTCAGCGAAAGCCCAGATCCAAGATTGGCACCAATTTCTGTTTTATCGAAGATGACAATGATCAGAAATATGAGCAGCAGTTCTATGTCAGTGATCCCATATTTGAGGATACGCTGCTGGATCTCCAAGCTCTCGCAGCTGCATCACCAGGCGTGTATTTCATCTCGCAGATGGGTGCCATATATGAGAAGTTCATCTCCGGCGCGACACGCTTCAAGTACTTTTGGCATCCAGCCATAGAGAATAGTCGTGATCCTCGCGCCAATAAAATAGAGCTCAAGTGCCCACCACTATTCCAGCGACATGACGAGCTCGAGCAGCTTCAGCATCTGCCATGCATAGAAAATCTTGGCACCTATGAGCCCAGAGGCTGGCGTCACGACTTCAGCTGTAGGCTGATGCACTACAAGGGACGCATACCAGGCGCATATCCATACGCATCGAGTCAAGAGTGGTATCGAGATGAAGCATCTGGACTACCAGTAGATGATCAAAAGCTCGACAATGTATCACTCACACTGCATGGACAAAATGGTGTTTTCAACAAATATTGGAAGGACTGGCTCCAGGTATTAGAGCAAGCTGATCCGGTGCACTGGAGATTCAATCTGCCAATCAAAGAGCTGCTCAAATTTCAGTTCTGCGACATCGTCAGAGTCAACTCTTTGCACTATCTTGCAACCAAGCTACGCATCACTATCTCGCACCAAGGTCTCAAGCCCATACAAGCTGAAATGATTCGCATATGCTGACACATCTGCCACTGTCTCGATTCTCTGCCCGCATCATGCTGACAGAGTATGGCGACACCATCAAGATCAATCGCAAGGATATCCTCTATCGCCAGCTGATGATCATCCCTATATCGACAGGATCCAGATCGCTCGTCGAGTATGAGATGGTCAATACCTCCTTGCCCATCAATGTCAATAAGAAGCTCGCCGCACGCATCGGGAGATATGGTCCACAGATCGGCTATCATCTCCACAAGTATCACAAGGATATTCTGATGCGACACATTGCCAGTTGCAAGTATGCTGGCGTCAAAGTGACACATGCGATCCGCAGCTTTTATGATCGATATGATATCGGAGATGATGACTTCGACTCAGCCAATATGTATCGCGAGTGGAATCGGCATAAAGAAAAGTATACAAATACCGCATCATCCTTGCACTATACTGTCCTGAAAAATATGCATCAACTCGATCACGCATCCTCTCGACTACCTTTTGAGATCATAGATGAGATCCTTGATCGCTTACTCATCGAGATGATAGATGACTTTTTTGGCACAGTCAGATTTGACATTGGACTCATGACTTGCGCTCGCACATATATGTTGTCTCGCTATTCTGGCAAGTCACAGGCAGATATCGCAGCACTGCTCGCATGTGATCAGTCATCAGTATCGCGTCGCACTATGATGTTTGCAGACTACCTCGACATATTTCCAGACTTCCGTCAAAAATTCAATCAAGCCCTAGATCAAGCTGGATCCACAGTCCTAGCGGCGGCATAGGCACGGAGATATTTTTGAGAGCATGGCAGATATGCTCTCGCTCGACAAGTTTTGTGGAGACTCCACACTTGGTGGACTTCGCTGTCTAGCCATCACGCCTATTGACAATGTCAATCGACTGCCCAAGCTCGGCGTCGTGTGCGATGTGCCTCCGATCAAAGATCCTCAGCGCATCTATTATCTCTGGTTCAAAAAAGAGCGTGCTCGCTTTCAAGAGCGCAGCAATGACTCACGCTCAGGCCAGTTCTACAGCTTCCAGATCACTGCACAGTTCCAAGGCCCAAATGTCGAGATGGAGAAGCTCATTAATCTTCTCAAAAATCGATGCATCAATGGTTTCTACAATGATTGCAATCGATTTCGCCTGTGGTTCTGGAATGCCTCATTCAATCACACATATGATACCGGTCAGCGAAAAGCTGACAAGAATCTCTATACCATCACCATCACAGGCCAGCACTGCAGAGAGAATGTCTACCTAGAGAAAGACGTGCCGTGCTGCCCGCCAATATCAGACGACGATATGTGCTGCCCGACCATCAATGCCGTTCCGCTGAGCTACACGCCCAGCCCGACTGGAAATACTACCAATCTCAGCGAATTTGTCACCGGATCAGACGGCTGCAAGTACTACATCGATGCCGATGGTAATGCCTGCAAGCTCGGAGGCAATCCTGTCACAGCAAACACCCAATCATTCCAGTACAATGCCTACTCTGGAGATGAGATCACGCTACCGCCAGGCTGCATACCAGATCCCAGCGGACTATCTGATGAGCAGATCACATCCTTGGTATGTGTATATCGTCAAGGTGTGAGAGTCAATTATGACCCGACAGTACCGCAAGGCCAGACCAGCAATGCAGCTGCGGATATATTTTCCATCGACTACGCAAACAACAAAATACTATTTCCGTACGCGCTAGAGGACTGCGACGTATTCATCACAATCACCAAGCCATGAAAAGATTGATCATCATCATGATCGCATCCTTGATGTCGATCGGCGCTTTCGCGCAAATAAAACTTAGCCAGATCATCGGAGCTCCGGATAGCTGCTATCTAGCCGTCACCAATGCCAATGGAGTGCTAGAGTATGTTCACAAGGATAGCCTATTTGCTAGTACTGGAAATGACACCATCTACTTTGCTGGCCAGCCATATACAGATGGCGATGATCTCTACGCACAGATCAAGGATACGATCCTCGCATGTATCGACTCGAATGTAGTTGATTATATATTTCAAAATGGCCTCACAGAGACCAATGGTGTCGTAGAATTTGGTGGCACGCTATTGCACAATACATCTATCGATGGCATGGGCTTCGAGTTTATAGCAGGGAATATGCTGACGTGGACGATACTGTCTGATGAGATTCAACTACTCGGTCAAAATAGTACACAGATCGAAAGTAATAACATACTCCAGTTTCAAGGCGGCATTGTAAATATTACGACTGGGCCTACTGATCCACTGTATATCAGTACACAGCTATTGCAGTCAGGTGGTACCATGCCAGGCTATGTATTGACACTGATAGATCCTATCACAGGAGAGGCGGAGTGGCAGCCGATAGGCGCTATCGGACAGGATACATTATACTTCGCTGGACAGCCATATGTCAATGGCGATGATCTGTATGCGCAGATCAAAGACACCATCCTCGCGTGTGCACCAGAGGTGCCAGATGAGGTAGACGGCGATGTGACCAATGAGCTAGACACCATCTACTTTGACGGTGTACCATATGTCAATGGCGATGATCTATATGCGCAGATCAAAGACACTATCCTCGCGTGTGCACCAGAGGTGCCAGATGAGGTAGACGGCGATGTGACCAATGAGCTAGACACCATCTACTTTGACGGTGTACCATATGTCAATGGCGATGATCTATATGCGCAGATCAAAGACACTATCCTCGCGTGTGCACCAGAGGTGCCAGATGAGGTAGACGGCGACGTAAGCAATGAGCTAGACACGCTCTACTTTGCCGGCCAGTCGTATGTCAATGGTGATGACCTCTATGCTCAGATCAAAGACACCATCATCGCCTGCGCACCAGATCTGGTAGAGATAGATGGTGATAGCACCAACGAGATCCAGACTTTCCAGAAAGTTTACAGTTCTACAGAGCATACACTCCGCCTGGCCAATCAAGTCGGTGAGCCCTTCAGTGAATTTACCATTGAGGAAGGTCCAGGGATCGACCTGACCAACTCCGGAGGCAACTGCATCATCAGTGCTACTGGTGGATCAGACACGATCTACTTTGACGGTGTACCATATGTCAATGGCGATGATCTATACCCACAAGTCAAGGATACTATACTGGCCTGTATCATAGACAGTACAGCACTGCTACGAGATGAAGATGGCAACACATACAGCCTGTCTGGTATCGTCGACGTGCAGCGATCTCTGCATGTCACACAGGGTACTGTCGGAGGTCTCGCTCTAGGAGTCTCACACGCCGATAGCGATCAGGACAACACACTCACAGGTATTACAAACAATCATCGACAAGTTGTGCTAGGATCTACTGCCAGCTCCGCGACTGGATCAGCAGCTGGTCATAATGTCGCAGGTGTTTACTCATCGATATCATCATCAGCTACATCAAGCTCGACAGTATATCCCAGCACAGTGCTAGGTTCTCGACTTTCTGTAGTAGGCGGTAGGGCCAATTCTGTGATCGGAGGCTTGCAAAATACGATAGCTGCTGATGCAGATTTTTCAGTACATGTAGGAGGTCGAGGCAATCAGATTGCCGGAGCCTCTGACTATACGGCTAGCATAGCCAGCATCGGATCTATGATCGAGATCGCACAGTCATCTTCAGCCATCAGCAATAGCGGTACAGCAAGGCTCACAGGTCGACAGTCCACCATCATGAATACTCCAGGTAGCACGCTCACGCAGAGCGCGCCAGGATCGGGAGTAGATGGCGTCAATCGCTTGCTATCATCAGCTCGTAGCTCTACCGTCACGGATGGCAGAGAGATTATCATCGGAGCTGGCCAAAATATCGTTGTAGATGATCTCAGAGAAGGTGTCGTCTTTGGCTCCAATATGAATATCACCGACTCCGAGCGAAGCTCCTTTATCGGAGAGGGTATCACTGCTGTCGATCGTGATCAGACGGTACATGTACGAAATGATACTGTACATATAGAAGTACAGCCGACCACTGGCAAGCTATATATCGAGCCAGCCAATCAGCCTACATCCGCCATCAATCAAGTACTCACACAAGTCGGATCCAATGGAGAGACGGAGTGGCGCCCAATTTCTGGCGGAGCTGGATCTCCGCTAGATGAGATCGTGGTCTATAGCGAAGAGTACTTTGGCTACTGGGCACCAGGAGTATTGCCAGCTGTACGTAATATCACACTCACCCAGACAGGCGTAGGTCAGTGGGATGTCGTATTTGCCACGCCACATCCTGACGGTATAGCCTATCATCCATCACTCACCACGGAGGAGGAGAGCAATCTCAGAGACACACCAGATATCACCGTAGTGCAAGGCAGTAAGACACCTCTGGGTTTCCAGATACAGATCACGACTGGTGACAATGGCGGTGGAGCAGATATCTATGTAGATGCACCATTTTCTATAGGCGTGGACGCGCCAGTCACCGTCGCAGCACCCAACTAGATCAGATCCGCAATCTGTCCTATACGCGCCCGCGAGGCCGCGATATACTTGTATCGTGGATAAGCTAGAGATAGATATCGTGCAGGAGATCGGCGGCTGGGGATTCAATCTCCAGACGCTCAGCAGCCAGGTCAAGGGCAAGGATGTGGATGAGATCCATATCCCGATCAACAGCTTTGGCGGCTCCGTAGTCGAGGGTCTCGCAGCATATCAATATATCAAAGCACTCAGTCCTCGCACACAGAGCAATATCATAGGTTACGCCATGAGCATGGGCACAGTTGTCGCTCTCGCAGCAGATCATGTCACTATGCCGCGCAATGCATACTTCATGATCCATGAGCCCTGGGGCGTCGGTGTCGGAGATAGCGAGGATATGGAGTCTACAGCTCAGATACTGGAGTCCATGGCTGACCAGCTCGCAGATATCTATGCCGAGCACAGCAATCTCACCAAGGATCAGATCCGCGCCATGATGAAAGCCGAGACCTGGATGACAGGCGAGGAGGCACTAGCGCATGGCTTTATCGATGAGCTCACAGATGTCGCTCAGATCCAAGCCAGCTTTGATACATCCAAGTACAGAAACACACCAAATGCATTGATCATGTCAAATGACAAAAAGAGCTTTTTGGCGAAAGCCAGAGAATTTTTCGCAGCCAATCCAGAGGTCGACAGCGTCGACGATGTAGTAGCTGCCAATACAGCACTCAAAGCAGACAATGAAGCACTCAAGGCCAAGCTCTCAACAGCAGAGCAATCCGAGACTACACTCAAAGCAGAAAAGTCTCAGTTCGAGAAAGACCTCCAAGCTGCAAATGCAAAGATCACAACTCTCGAAGCAGACAAAGTCGGACTCGAGGCAAAAGTGACAGAGCTAAGCGCTCAGCCAGCAGCATCTCACACAGATCCAGGCGGAAGTACTGGAGAAGGTAGCGAAAGCGACGACTCGGAGTACAAAGCCTGGTGCCTGACTGAGCGAAATGCAAAGTGGTGGGCTGGCCTATCACAAGAAGAAAAAGACAAGTACAAAAAGTAGCTGATCAGCTTCCAGGCTGTAGCGACTTCACTCAATCACTAAGACACAAAATACACAAGACCATGAGACGCCATCAGATTATCAACTTGGCATTTTCACTGCTCACTATATCTCTCGCCATCGCCTCCGGATCTCCGGTCGCCATGGTCGGTATGATCCTCTTCACAGCCATCGTCTGGCGTCAAGACCTCTCAGCTCACATCAGTGAGTCCCTCGGAGCGATTGATTATGATATGGCAAAAGAATTTCTGGAATACTGCACGGATGTCGCCATGGATATTGGGGGTAAGTGTTTCGTCGGTTTTGAGACTGCACAGTGTGTGAGAAACATACCTAACGTCAAGGGACAAATCGTCATGACAGATATAGATGTTGAGGCGGATGTAGTCAGATGGGCGTGTGAATTTACTGGTGGCTCACCAAAGAAAGTCATTCCAAGGCCTTTGACGACTGGTAGGTTTAAGACAGAATGCAAGTACTGCCCCAAAAAAGTCGAAGACAGCTACATGCAGAAGTTCGCGCCTCCGGGGCAGAAATACAAAGAGCTGCCATTTGGACAGAGAATTACTGCAGATTGGATAGCATCACTTCAGCAAAAACAGGAGTTTGCCATATGGTCAGCAGTGAAGAAAGCAGACGCAGATTCTGCGCCTACCGATAAGCTGCATGAGCTTTTCAACGGGTACAACTACCACATTGGTGAAGCAATTGACGATGGAGTTTTGACTCCATTTGAGACAGGAGAGTTAACTGTTGAGACTATCATTCCGGCTATGGAAGCAATGTTTTGCAAGTTCCCACCAGAGTCTTACGGAAAGCAGATGATCCTCAAGTTGTCTCACAAAGCATACTTCTTTTATCTGCAAGCGCTCAGAGGATTCAATCAATATGTGCAAGGTAACAGCCGTGGGCGCACTGAGTTCTATCTATCACCAAACGTGAGGATTATGCCACTTGCTGGTATTGTAAATCCTAATGCAATGCTCATCACCAGAGCAGATGGAAACTTTTTGTATGGTTATGATAATGAGGATGACACCAGCATCATCGAAGCTGAAGCGGAAAAGCGTGAGCTCTGCATGTGGATCGATGGTCGCATGGGAGCACAGATTCGTAGACCATACGACGGCGACATGTGTGTCAATGAGTTTTGGGGTGATGCATTCGCCGCAGAGAAGAAAGTAGCAGAAAAGAAAGCCGCGTAAGTGGCAGATGATAAGCATGTAGAAGCACTCGAGAGAGTCGTCGACAGCGCTCTCCAGCGCATCGACGCTCTCGAGAAAGCTCCTCGCACTATAGTCACTCAGAAAGCTGAGCGACGCACACCAAGCAAAAATGATCTCAATGTCACCATCAGAGGGCGAGGCTATCGCTTCCGGTTTCCACAGTTCTATGCGGATCTCGGAGCAGGCAATCGCAAGTATCGTGTCAGCGAGATCGCCGATGATCCAGATCTGCTAGAGCATATCCTAGATCATCACAAGACACTACTCACATAATCAAAGAAAAATACAAGCACCATGGCTGGTAATACTGGAGAATGCACTTGTCTACTGACAGAGATCCAAAAATTCTGTCCACAAGATGGCAACGCCAAAGGTCTCAAGCAAAAGATCTACGTCGCAAAGCTCGAGTGGGTCGAGGAGATCACGTATCAAGCAGATCCAGACAATGCTGGAGAGTTTCTCCACTGCATAGAGAATATCGCTCTCAAGACAGGCGAAACATTCAAAGAGTGGAACATCTCAAAGAATGATCAGCAGTTTAACTCCGCGCCAGTAGATGCCGAGGACTGTGAGGACACCACCATGCTCAATACGCTCCAGTTCCGTATCGCACAGACCAATAAGCTCAAGTCTACCACACTCAAGAGAGCGCAAGGAATCGAGTTACTGGTCATCGCAGTAGACAAAAATGGATGTCGCAGAGTACTCGGAGTGCTCGATGATGGTGTATTTCTCAAGTACAGCGTAGAGCTCGTCGCCTTCAATGGATATACCGTCACGATCGCTGACGAGGCTGCATGCGAGCCATTCTACCTAGATGAAGCATATGTAATTCCTACATAGGATGGCAAAGTCCAGCAAAGCAAAGAAGCTCGTATACGTCGGACCGTTTTATATCAATGGGCTCATCTTACCCAGCGGAAAGACGGTATTTCCCAAGGCATGGGATGAAAAGACCCGCAAGCACTACGCCAAGATATTTCCTCCTTCTGCTGAGTGGTTTGCCAAGCCAGCAGAGGAGAAGTCCGAGAGCACATCGACCGATGCGGCTGTCGCCAAAATAGAGCAATAACATGAGCAAGTACTGCCCACTTCCGCAGCCTCAGATCGTCAAAGGTCAGCTGGACTATGTGCCAGGAGCGACCGGCAACTTTGACTATCTCAATGCTTTCGTTATCGGTAGCGATGGCGTTTGCTATTTTATAGATATCAGAGGCTGTGCCAAAGCATTTGACGGAGCCGGAGGCGGAGAGCCCTTTGATCCATCGCTCTATGTCGCATGCGTGCAAGTACCCAAGCTCAGAGAGCTACGCTTCTCACTACCCAAAGACTCCACAGAGGTCACAGGACTGCAGCCAGAGGATGGAGGCACGATCGACAAGGATAGTATCTTGTTTTTCTCACAGGGAGCTTTTCAGCCAAAAGATTCGCCGACATTCGGCTACACCGCTGAGGCGGATGGAGACGGCTGCAAGCTAGTCCTCAATAATCCCACAAAAAAGACATGCCTTGTCACACTATTCTACACGGAGATCTGTGATGTCGAGGCACCACTCAAGCTAGCAGGCGGAGATGGTGGCGGTGAGCCGGATCCTTGTGAGGGTCTCACAGCCTATACACTATACAGCAAGTTTCCAGCACCACATCCAGATGCCGCAGAGTTTCCTGGCATCACGCATGTGGGCAATATCGCAGGCGGAAGTGATACACCGCATCCAGATCCGGCGATCACATTTGACATAGACAACTATACAGTCTATGTCGCATATGCTTCGACTACGCCAGCTATAGATAGTAATGGTCATAGCTGGTGGCCAGGGCTTCCAGGAGATCACGGTCTCGGAGATGGTTTTATCCGTACAGGAGAGGATCCTATCTGTGATGGTACAGATGCTGGAGGCGGAGACGGCGGAGGTGATGACGATGGACCGATCGGAGACCAAGCTATCTGTACGAGCGAGAAGCTCGGAGCAGACATCGAGAGCAATGCTCCTGGAGAGGCGACACATACAGCTGGCAGCCTATTTACAGGACCTGGTCCAGTCGATGCATGGTCTGGCACATTCACCATCATAGATAGTGCAGGCGACAGCCATACACTCGCAGATGGAGCGACGATCAGTGGCCTAGCAGCTGGGTCCACGCAGGCCGTGACATACACCGGCATAATACAATTTACCAAAGATGGAGAGACTTACAGATGCAATGTAGACAAAGAGATCTCCGCAAACTTCGTCGTACAATGATCCTAGCACCACGCATATCAGCTACCATGATTCGCAAGCTCATCCTTGTGATAGCACTCATGGCTACGGTCATCGCTGCCTCATTTGCTCAGATCAAGGTCGATCAGATTATCGGCTTCAAGGATAGCATCGAGGCTTGTCTTGATGCGCAGGCTAGTGATATTTTGATCACACAGCTTGACCTATCAGATACTACGAGCTGTCATGAGGTAGCCATCACTGTACTTGGTGACACCTATCGAGATACGATATGTGTGGATCTATACCAAGATCTCGACACTATCACATATCTTATCCAGGACAGTATCTTGGTCTACAATGCACCACTAGGGACAGAGATCGGTAGGGATACGATACGAACTGGCTCACCAACTACCACAGAGCAGTACTACAGCGGAGACACTCTCTATACTGTGATTAATGGCATAGAGGAATGGCAATACTGTGAGACTAATAGCGATACCAGTATCGTAGAAAATATTGCTTACAAGATCCAGACTTGCTATGCCAGCGATGGCGGCACCTATGTAGATACCACTGGATGCGATGCCTTGCCACCAATATATATGATATCAGAGGTGGGCGAGGTCTTTATAGATAGCACATGCATGCAGCGGTACCATGATATCACGAGCAATGATATGCTTTGCCCTGGAGGCTTTTATATCGTAGATAGCATCACGCTGACCACGACACCAGAGTCATCCACGGCACCAGCAGATATCGATGTATTACCCAATGGTCTAATCCAGCTGACAATATTCCCAGGCTTCTGCACATACTACATCGAGTACAATGTCTACACGAGATACGTGTGCGGCACTGACACCAGTAATCAAGCAAAGGACGTAGTCATTCACTTACCACCACCCATAGGTGATGCGCGCATCGCCAAGGTCAATGATGCAGAAAGCAATACTGTCGACTCAGGAGATGTTTTTACATACACGATCAGCGTCTGCAATGTCGGCACCGGCCCTATCCTCAATGGAGAGGTGACTGATCAGCTGCCATCCTGTCTGACATATATCAGCAGCGACAGCGGTGCAGCGACTGGTAATCTATACGAGTGGACACTGCCATCACCATGGCCCGCTGACACTTGCTATGCCACTGATGTGGTGGTACAGGTCGACTGTATCGGATTTGAGAGCATCACCAATGTTGCTAGGGTAACTGGTGGTGATGGGCAAGGAGGAGAGACGAGTGATTTGGATATTGATATTGTCAATGAGAATCAAGTTGCAGAGGCTCGCGTGATGTGGTCAGATCCAGATCCTAATACTGGATTTGTCACAGCCTCATTTGAGTTTATCAAGGCTCCATCTGGAGCACTCATCGGCTGTGGTGTGAACTATGAGTGGCCGTACTATCTCGAGGATGGTACACTTTGGGAGACGATTACAGGCCACACATGCTCTACTGATTATGTCAGTGATCGTACAGATGGACTATCTGTATTGGACTTCTCACCATCTGGTGATATTGGCAATGGGCTAAACTTCCAATGGAACAAAAGAGACTGGGCTGTGGCTACGGGACACGTATATGCTGCTACTGGTGCTAGTAACAAAAATGGCAATACACCAATTACTGCTACTGAAAGTCTATCTGATAGGACATTTGCTCAGGAGTTGCGTACTGATATATTTATTGGAGGGATAGACCCAGCAACAGGGAAGCCGCATCCGGATTGTCCAATCATCAGCGCTAATCCAGACAACTCATCAGAGATCTGCAAGATCATTGGGGCATTTACATCGGCCCAACTCATTGGCACGTCATCAAATGGAAATGCATGCGGCAATGGATTGGACTGGATGGTAGCCAATATGGACAACTTTGTCAATACCTCAGATTACCTGGGTATTGACAATACTACAACTGTCAATGATATCACTATCGATGGCACTGTAAATCCATTTACAGAAATTAATTTTTCATGCAACAATCGATATTGGAAGTCATATGTTGATCTGTCGAACACAGAAAACTGTGATTACCATGAATATGACTACGAGGTGCTAAAGATTAATGGGCTAAAGGCTACAGGAAGATGGAGCTATTTAAGTGAGCAAAATAGCACGGGCACTGGCAGTGGATATATTCAATTTTTTACTAGAGTAGCCAGCGTGTCTCATACTTCTGGGTGCAATAGTTTTGATGTGACTCACGTGCTCCAAAGAAGAACCGCAGACCTTGCTGATGGCCAGAATTGTGGCTCGATAGATTACAACCTGGTTGTGACATCATTAGATGAAGACTTCACTGTAATCAATGGGAACACTTTCAGTCATAGCTTCAATTTTGCGAATAGCAACCCTCAGACAGTTACGATCAATCACACCTATCCAGGTGTCGGGATATATGCTGAGAGTGCTTCTTTTATTTCCAGCGACGGGCCTGGTTTTGAATCCTTTCAAGAGTGGCAAACTGAGCTCAATTTTATATGGTAGGTCGTCTAGTAAATTATTCCTTGCTACCAATATGGCTACTCACCTCCTGCACCACACCACCATGGTGCGGAGCACCAGAAGTAGACCAGGACGTCATCACCGACAGCGTCACCACAGTCACACCGCAGCAGACCACACTCACACTGCGCATCCACTACTCACAGTTAGCCATCCGCACAGAGGTGCTAGATGCAGCTCTCTCGGCGACATTTGATAGCATTGACTTTGTCACAGTGTCCCAGCGACAGGATGAGCTGCTCGATCAGCGCACACTGGATGACTGCTATGAGGCATTTCCTGCAGATGGTGTCAGCTATGAGGCTGGACCCATCAATGTATATCTCAAGCCCACAGAGTCATCACTCCTGGGCTTCGCCGCACTAGGCCGCAAGCTATCAAGACTATCAGATCCGGCATACAATCGCTGCTATGCCGACCAGTCACAGCAGACATATCTCACCATCATCCACGAGATCGCTCACATGCTAGGGCTGGAGCATCGCTTTGATGACTGCTACAATGTCATGAGCTACTGCCAGCCATACTTCTCATATGATGTCTGGTATGATCAAGGGGCAGATCCAGAGGACCTGATCATCAAGCTGGATCCAGATCAGCAGATCCTAGCAGCATGTGTCGCGACAGAGTATCGACAGCACAATTGGCTGGAAGATATCGGCGCATCAACTGTCCACTAGATTTCTTTATGTCCTTTTTGGCGAAAGCCTATCGGCTCACTTTCGTGGTATGCCGGAGATCCCATTTGATAAAGTATATGTGAGAGTGATACAGCGCTGGGCAGAGCAGTACCAAGCTCGCAGGCGAGAGCGCATCCTGTCAAGAGGTCTCTCCGATACTGGTGCACTCAGTCGCATGGATCAGCTCGATATCCGCAATGACACGCAGGCTGGTATCTATCGGCTATTTCTGCTTTTTGAGTTTTACGGTCGATACTACAATATCAGTGATGTGACGCCAGCGAGAGGTGGTCGCACATATGTAGAGCGCATCATGAACTGGATCAGTAGGCGTGGAAATTTTCAACTCTACCGGAATACAAGATTTGGCACCAGCCGCCTACCTATAGTCACCACCAAGGATCTGGAGCAAGTCGCCTGGGCAGTGATTAAAAGCAAAGCAAATAATGCTTGGCGTACACGACAGTGGATCGATCAGCCACAGCGTACAGAGCTCGAGGAGCTCACTGATCGACTATCAGAGGTCACAGCGGAGCTGACAGTAGAGGAGATCGTAAGACTATCAGAGCAAGCACTATCATCACAATCACCAGCACCATTCTAGTATGGCATCAGGTACAGTAGAGATATTTATCGACGCCATCCAGGCGCGAGCAGAGCTAGGCAAGCTCACCAAAGAACAAAGCCAAACTCTTAAGACCATCAAGTCACTTGAGAAAGAGCTTAAGACACTCACGCGCGGTACTGAGGAATATGCTGCCAAGACAAAGGAGATCTCAGAGGCGCGCAAAAGATTTGATCAGCTCGGCCAGTCTCTCAAAAATGTCGGAGACCTCAGCAAGCTCTCCATCAATGATCTCCGCAATCTCCGCAATCAGATCAATCGGACTGGTAAGAATAGCGTCGACCTCGAGAAAGAACTAGCACCATTGTACCAACGAGTCAATAAAGAGCTCAGAGAGCGTGACAGGATCATGAGAGGGCTTCCGCCAAAAGTGGATAACGTCACAAAAGCCAGTGGTCGACTGACAAATATCTTCAAGCAAGTAGGTCCAGCGTTGGGACTAGGTATCATCCTCGGAGGCCTCGGACGTATCGCCAGTGGTATCGCGAGGCTGGGCCGTGAGTCTCTCAAGCTATTTGATCAGCAAGCCAAAGCAGTCGCACAAGTGCGTGCAGGACTGGAGGCTACTGCCGGCGGAGTAGGGAGATCTCTTGAGGAGCTACAGGCGCAGGCCTCTGAGCTGCAGAGCAATACCATCTTTGGGGATGAGGAAATCCTGAGAGGTGTCACAGCTCAGCTGCTGACATTTACCAATATCACGGAGGAGCAATTTGATCGCACACAGAAAGCAGCGCTAGATCTGGCCACGAGGCTCGATGGAGATCTCCAGAGCGCGTCCATACAGTTGGGCAAAGCGCTCAATGATCCGGTCGCCAATCTGAGTGCCCTCAGCAGATCAGGGATACAGTTTTCCGATGCACAAAAAGAGACGATCAAGTCTCTCGCTGATACCAATCAGCTGGCAGAGGCGCAGACTATCATCTTGGAGGAACTCGAACGACAGTACGGAGGCTCCGCTGAGGCTGCAGCGCAGGCTGGTCTCGGGCCGTTCCAACAGTTCCGCAATACATTGGGCGATATCCAGGAGACGATCGGCCTGCTGCTCAATCAAGGTCTCACCAGATTTGCGCCAGTGCTCAAGACTGTCGGAGACTTTCTCAGTGAGTTTGTCGATCGTCTCGCATTTGGTCGATCGGAGGGAGAGAGATTTTCTGGTGCTATTGATACAGCCATATTTGTATTCAGAGCTCTTACTCTGGTGTCTCGGTCAGTGGGCACCGTGCTGCGATTCATATTTGAAGATATCATCCGGCCTGGTATTGATATCGTACGCGGATGGGTCACATCTCTACAGGAGGCAAGGTCTGAGAGTCCACTACTCAGTAGGGCACTGGGCGTGGTGCAGAGGATCTTTGAGGGCATCAGAGTCACTGTGACCAATACTACAGCAGTGCTCGAAGGACTCCGCGCAGTGGTCAAGAATGTGATCACCAATGCTGTGAGCCAGTTTCAGATCTTTGGCAAGCAGGCTGAGATCCTCAGACTCAGGATACAGAAAGCTCTGACCTTCAATGATGAGAAAGATGCACGCATCCAGCTGCAGATAGATCAAAGCCAGAGTCAGATAGATCAGCTCAGACAGCAGGGAGAGAGCAATGCCGATGTATTTGCCAAGGCATTCAATGATCGGATCAAGCTAGAGGCTGAGAGGCGAGCCGCTAGGAGAGAGCAGCCTGCAGAGATATTGTCCGGAGGATCTGCTCCAGTATCTTCACCAGCGCCATCATCGGCAAGTACATCATCTACATCGTCATCGGCAGCCGGCGCGAGTGCATCATCGGCACCATCTGAGCTAGATCAGAGTCTCGAGTCTGCCAAAGCACAATTTGATCAGCGATCTGCACTGCTCCGCAATGCACTGCTCACTGATGAGATCACGCAAGCAGAATATCAGCAGAGATCCATAGATCTACAGAGAGACTATCTGCAGCAGCAGCAGGACGCCTACGCACAGTTTGCAGAGGACAATAGTACGCAGGTCATCGATCTGCAAAATCAGCTCCTAGACCTAGAGCAGCAGCAGTCTGATGAAGCTCTACAGCGGAGGCTAGAGAGACTACAGTCGGACTATCAAGCGGAGCAAGATCTGATTTTGCAACAGCGAGTCGATGGAGATCTCACAGCCGTCGACGCGCAGCAGAGAGAAGAGGATGCAAGGCTGCAATATCTGCAGCGCAAGATTGATATCCTCAAGGAATTTGGGCAGCTAGAGGCAGATACGATCCGGGAGCTCAATGAGGAGCTATTGGCCATCAATGAAGACCTGAACAATAAGAAGCTCGAAGGTGATCAGCGCTATGCAGATGCTAGAGCACAGATCGAGGATGGAATACTGGCCGCATCCAGCGAGCTTGTCGGCCTTATCAGCGATCTCACTGGAGAGAGTGAGAGAGCTCAAAAAGCTCTGGTGATCGCTCAGAAAGCGATCGCGATCGCGGAGATCGGCATCAATCTACAGCGCGAGCTCTCGGCCATCGCTGCCACAGCTGCGTCACTAGGTCCAGCAGGACTGATATATGGACCGACTCAGACAGCCATCGCTACCGTGAGAGCTGGTATCGGTATCGCCAAAGTAGCATCTACAGGCTTCTATCGCGGAGGATTCACACCAGACCGAGGTCTCTACCACGACGGCACCGACGAGGTCACAGGTGTGGTCCATCGCAAAGAGTGGGTCGGTCCGCGATGGATGGTCGAAGATCCACAGACCGCACCCATCATCTCATATCTCGAGAATATCCGACAAAATCGAGGCGCATACAACGACGGAGGTTTGGCCACAGCGGACACGACACCAGCTCCGATCGGAATATCGCAAGGATTTGGCCTTCAATCTGCTGACAATGGTCTCATGAGCGTGGTTACAGAGCTGCGAGAGGTGGTGAGGCGATTTCCACGACGTATACAGGCCACTGTCAACTATCTCGACATCGAGGACGCCGGTAATGATCTCAATGACCTCAGATCCGACGCATCACTGTAAATCATCACTACTATGATAAATCAAAAGACACTAGACACGGCGATCATCGATCAGATCGCACACCACCAAGCCCAGATTGATGACCCGACAGAGCCGGACTACACAGAGGAGGCCGCAGATACGCATGTCAAGATCTCCATCGCCCAGCTGATCACCAATAAGAAAGGCAAGATCACCGTATGGTCGATCCTCGGAGGACTGGCGAAGCTCATCGCCAAGATAGGTCTACTCCTCTACGTCAATGATCTGGCAGAGATCAAGGATGGGAAGTTTCGGGTGAAGCTGTAGGATTATTGACATAGCGTCGAATAATAACTATCGTAGCGTCGTTAAAAAACTCCACATATATTGATATATTCGTAAAAATGGCACAGTTTTGTGTCAATCAGAAAGCAATCAGTAAAGCAAAAGCAGGTATCGATGAATTTACCAAAGACATATCAACTATGTTATTGGATTGACGACAGCGGCATGTATGTAGGTCACGTAGATGAGGTGAGGAGCGTTATTGGCCAGGCAAATAGTCTGGACGCGCTACAAGATATCATCAGAGACGGCCTAAAAAATTACTTTGCCTTTATGCTTCGTCAAGCCGATATCATTGCCAAAAAGTTTTAATGAAGAGATCGCAATTGACAAGTTACTTGGAGGAGAAGTGCTGTGCACGCAGCACATTCAATGTAGAATCTGATGAAGAACCTTTTGCCTCGGGTGAGTGGTGGACCAACACCATTATCGGAGGTAGTGCTCTAGTTCCTCATGACGATAACTTGTCAGCATATACATGCGTCTTGATTTTAAACAATCTCAAAGTCACTGTACCTAGTGAATTAGAGGATATAGATGCTATGATAAAAAGTTCTCCTCACGGAGACTTTATGATAGAGCAGAGCTTCCAGTAATCTGTCCTACTCTCGTCAGTGAGATTGGATGATCATTGTATCATTCAATCACTCAATCACTGACACAATGTCCAACTTCACAGTAGAAAAACGTCCAGGAAAGTCTCACGGCCTAGTGCCTCCACATCCGGAAGGGTCTCCAGAGTTTTTGGCGGAAGCCAGAGACACATATGAGATCGCTCAGATCACTAAAGCCATGAAGGTGCCGACTGTCGAGTCTGTCATGCGAGACCTGCACGCTGAGTCGCTGATGCGGCGAGAGGAGTTTTGGCCAGAGGAGATCGTCAAACTGCTTAATAAATACTCACCATTCCTAAGTGATAAGATCAATGCTGTCAAGGATGAGGACGTCATCGATCTATTAGCTGGCATGGGCTGGTACAGCTGGAGAGATCTGGTAGACTTCGTGAGAGATGATGAGTGTGTAGAGTTTTATACCCGAGTGAGCAAGTATCTGCGCACACGTGGATATGAGGAGCGAAAGGATAGAGACTTTATTGATGGATTTGGGGTGGGTCAGTATATCCGCTTTACGGATCGACTCAAGAGGTCCATGGAGAAGATCTTTGATGAAAAGAATCTGCATGATAGACTTCGGCCGTCACAGTCATTGGGCGCCAAGTTAGGATTTGAGCCCAGATGCTTTGAGATCTATCCTCATCCGGATCATGGAGAGTATCCCACTGGGCATGCAGGTAAGATGTTTGAGGGCGCAGAAGCTGCAGCGGATGGCTGGGATATCCATCTATACCTCGAGTATACGATCTGGAAGGCTGCTTGGTGGGTGTCAGCTTCACGCACAGGATCACCGGTACACTACATCGGTAGCAATGGCGCCAGCCTATCGCTCACCACGCGCAAAGTAGCCAGCAAATACGACAAGGATCGAGTGGACAAGAATTTTGTCAAAGGCAAATAAAGAGGTAGGTTCTTTATCATAAGGTTTGGAATTGGTTTTCAACATGAGAAGCCTCGACAGAAGTGTCGGGGCTTTTTTCTGTCCTACTATCTCACGCCTGTCTGCTGACATATTTGGAGCATGGCACGTATCAGCATAGCAGAAGTCGGAGCGATCCTCGCAGATCCTCAGAATGCTGGTGAGACCTATCTCATCAAGTTTGTCAGAGGCACTGGGCGCAAGCGCGGCAGTATCAAGACTGTCGCAAAGGTCCGATACGGAGCACCAGGTCGCAAGGATGCCAGTAGCAACAGTGCTGAGCGCGCAGCCAAGCGCACGCATGTCATCAAGGGCACTTGGCCACTGACCGATGCCGAGACAGGACAGCTCCTCACGCCACTGATCAGCCATATCATAGGATTTAACGAGTACAAAGTATACCACTGATGGAGGAGCTAGATCGCCGCATAGAAGTATTTCACGACGCCAAAGCTGTCGCTCTCATCACCGAGACACGCAGCAAGCGCGATCGGTACTATGAGAATGAGATCAAGGATGTCCACGTCGCAGATGATACGGTCCGCATCGCATGCTGGGGCCGTGACAATGATCAGCCACAGTGTCGCGAGAGACTCGTGGAGCAAAATAATATCGTGCCTGGTATCTTGAGCACCCGTCGAGACATCTTGCTCGGCGCGGGGCTCATTGCCTATCGCAAGAGATATGAGGATGGCAAGATCATCAAGGAGCCAGTCGCCATACCAGATGAGGCTCAGGCATTCTTTGAGGAGAATGATATCGAGGAGTATCTCTGCATGGCCAGCCGAGAGCTGCTATTCCATGCCAATGTATTCACCGAGATGGTCAAGAATAAGGGCAAGGATCGTATCGCATCGCTCAAGCTGCAGCAGTGTGTACATGTGAGAGCGACAGAGAAGCGAGACGGCATCATCCCTGCATACTACATCTCAGATGCATGGAAAGCCATGCGCCACATGAAGAAAGCCAAGCGCAAAGCGGCCAAGGTCGGGAGCTACGAGGCAGATAAGAATGACAAAAAGTCCAAGTTCATCTATCACACAGGTGACAATCTCCTCGGAGATCAGTACTACTATATACCGAGCTGGTGGGGTAGCAAGACATGGATCGAGCTGGCCAATAAGATCCCACTATTTCACAAGTACAATCTCGAACACGGATACAATATCCGCTATCACATCGAGATACCAAAAGGATATTTCCGAGGCAAGACGACTGGCGATCTGAGTGGTAAGGCACTCAAGGATGCCAAGGCTGCAGAGGCTGACGCCAAAAGGAAATTTATCGATCAGATGAACAGATTCCTGGCGGGCGTGCAGAATGCTGGTAGGGCCGTCTACACAGACTACGAGCTCAATGTGCAGCTAGGCAAGGACTTTCCAGGCATTAAGATCACCACGATCAGCGCCGATCTCAAGGATGAGGCACTGCTAAAGCTCTTCGAGAAGAGCAATCAGGCCAATATATCCGCGCAAGCTATACATCCCACACTCGCAGCGATCGAGAATCAGGGCAAGCTCAGCTCTGGCTCTGACATCCGCAACGCATATCTGCTCTATCTGGCCGTCAAGACACCGACACCAGAGCGCATACTGATGAAGCCCATAGAGCTCGTCAAGAAGATCAACGGATGGCCGAGAGACATATACTACGGATTCCAGCACATCGAGCTCACAAGGCTCGACGAGAATCCGACAGGCAATAGAGAATTTAATCCAGCTACATCATGAGAGAGAAAATGACATTTTATCGGATGACGATTGCAGGCGTACTGCTCCTATTATTTGCACTGATGGCCAAGGCACAGGACCGCCCACTAGCACCCAATCCATGGACACCACCTAGCTATATGCAGATTGATGATCAGATCAGAGTGCAGGGCTTTCGCCCAAATGATCAGGCGGAGCGAGTCTTCCGAGCATTCGCTATTGAGAGGACGCACACGCAGTCTGTAGGACTAGGAGATCTATCACGCGTGCCAGATGAAAATCTACAGCGATATGTCGCAGATGGCGTCGCCTGGGCTTTCTCCATCAGCCATATGCTGCGCAAGCTCAAGACCGACTATCCCAATATGATCGAGGACAGTGTGCAATATGAGCGGCCTGATATCGGAGAGGATGACTATCTGATCTATATGTCCATCGATGGGGCAGACGTGCCAGTACGCATCGAGTCGCT
>JAHDGU010000003.1:0-310355 GCA_020627535.1 Saprospiraceae bacterium | reverse complement strand
CCACTGGTAGAGCGAGGCTACTCTCGCATCAATGCTGAGTACCTCAAGCATGCTCTCGATGGCATCAATGTCGTCCAAGAAAAGACCGGCGATGACAGCACCGACTATAAGCTCCGCAATCTGCAGATCGACAAATCTCGACTTTTCAAGGAGCGAGCCAAGCTCAGCAATAGATTTCACCAGTGTAAGAGCGACGCGCAGCGCAAGACTGTGAGTAAGGAGATCGAGCTGGTACAGGATCAGATCGCGGAGACCTTCCACAAGATCCAGTACATCGAGACCCACGGCGAAGCGCCAAAGCTGGCACCTGGAGAGACAAAGTATGAAGTGCCACCGACACCACTAGAAATGCACAAGAAGATCCGCAATCTCGGTACACAGATCGCGAGGCAAAAGCGAGAGCTCGAGAAGCTCAACAAACTGCCAGTCAATGATCCAGAGCGATCCAAAATAGCGAAGTATGAAAAAAAGCGCAGCGAGCTCACCATCCACAAGGAAATTGTCCAAAAGGCTTACGACAAAGCGACTATGGCGTGATCAGGAGTTCCGCAAGGCCGACCTACTTGATCGACTGCACATGCACATGGTGCAACCGTACCTATTTAAGCTAAGGGATGAGGAACTCGACTATCTACATGTGCTCAAAGAGGGCTTCGCGCTGATCAGTGATAAGATTTCACAAAGAGAAGCGATCAAAACTCTGCAGTTCTACTATCGCGGTCAGTATAATGACAGATACACCTATAAGATCTACCATGACATCCAAAACTTCTTTGGATCCATGGTCAAAGTCAACAAGGACTACCTCCGTATGCAGGCTCATGAGCGACTGAATAAGGTCATCGAGATGTGTGAAGACGTAGGTGAGATCAAAGAAATGAGGCTTGCAGTCAATGACATTGCTAGACTTCACGATTTGCATACACCAGATGACTCCGGATTACAGCCAGATGATATAAAACTTCCGGATCTGCACATCACATCCGACCCGTCTGTGCTCGATGCTGAGGATATTGATCATGAAGATGTGAGTGATGAAGAGGAATAAGAAAATTGCCTATTCTGCTATGGTCGGTATGATCATTGCTGGCTTGATCAGTAAGCAGACAGGTATGGAGTTGTTTAAAGTCATAGCTCTTTTTGATGCCGCTGTTGCTTATATGGCTCTGCATGATAATGCAGTGCTGGCATCATTTCTAGACACTATTGACGCGCTGAGGCATGAGCAGGAGTAAAAAAACATACTTCAGCCCAGCGCAGATCCGATTTCTCGCAGCTAAGCAAAAGATGAAAATCATCATCGCTGGCCGTGGCTGGGGAAAGTCGACAGCGATCGCAGCGAGCTGCTACAATAAGGCGACCAAGATGCCTGGCTCCAAGGGCTTTTTTAGTGCCAGCACATACGCGCAGATACTCAATAAGATGATGCCAGCCATAGAGGGCAAGTGGCAGGAGTGGGGACTCAAGGAGGGTATCCACTACGTCATCGGTCGCAAGCCGCCGGCGCACTTCAAGCGACCCGTCGCACCACCCAATACGCATAAGCATGTCATATCATGGGTCAATGGAAGCTGTCAGGAAATGCAATCTATGGATAGACCGGATGCTGGACGTGGAGGATCATATGATTATGGTGAAGTAGATGAGGCAGCTTTGGTATCAAAGAAGCATATCGATAGTGTATTGCTTCCGACTCTGAGAGGTAATCTGCGCAGGTACCGCACGCATCTGCTGCACAGCATATGCTTCTATACATCGATGCCGCGCAAGAGCAAAGGCATGTGGGTGCTAGATCTCAAGGATCAAGCACTGGCATATCCAGACGACATATACTATCAAGAGGGCTCCGCGATGGAGAATCTGGCGATCCTAGGAGATGACTACATCGAGCGACATCGCAAGACGTTGCCTCATATCGAGTTCATGATGGAGATCATGAATGTGATGCAGACTAAGTTGCCGGATGGCTTCTATCCAGCATTTGATAGGGATCGGCACACCTATCAGCCGAGATACATCTACACCAGCGGAGCCAAGGGCATCGAGGTAAAGGGCACAAAGTGTGGCAACCCAAAGAAGCATCTCGATATCTCTATGGACTTCTCTGGATGGTTCCAATGTGCCACGGTATGGCAAGAGGAGCGCAATGTGGAGAAGTGTCTCCATCAGTTCCACGTCAAGGGCAATGAGAAGATCAAGGACCTCGTCGATCAGATCTGTGAGCACTACAAGGATCACAAACTCAAGTATGTGCGCCTATACGGAGAGCCTAGAGGCCACGATCGCAATGCTTATGGACCGACGATCTGGGATCAGATCGTCAAGCGCTTCGCTCGTCATGGCTGGGATGCGGAGGTTATCGTCAAGCCTGGCACGCAAGTGATGAGCCACCAGCAGCGTCATGAGATGATGGACGAGGTGCTCCGCGAGGATGACACCCGCATGCCATCTCTCCGCTTCAATGAGGATATGGCAGCCAACGTCATCATCTCCATAGAGAATACCGACATCACCAAGGACTTCAAGAAGAACAAGAGCAAGGAAAAAGACCGCGACTATCCCCAGGAAAATGCGCCACACTACTCAGATACAGTGGACTACTTTATCGAGCAAAAGTATGGCTGGAAGTGGACCGGAGGTGGTGAGTATGTCGGTGGTGGTGATGTGGTGTTTGGGTAGCCGATCAATGAATCATATGGCGCCATTAAAACGGCGCATATAAGGCCATTAGTCGCCATTTAGAACATGTGGGCAAAGAATCCTCACTTGATTAATGAAATCTTGAAGATCGAAACTTGTCATAGCATTTGGGTTTGTGGTTTCTACATAGACCTTTAATCGTCCTTCGTCTGATTCTGTGTAGAAAGTATCATCTTCATCGCATCCAATCAATATTTGAATACAATTATCTTGATGCTCTATTTTGTCTTCAAGTCCAATATTTGACAATTTATAAGCATTGTACTTACTGCCTCTTGAATTTGGAATTTTACTTGTGTTGTACATTTTAATTTTTGTTATTGAAATAAACGGCGACTAATAATATGTTCATCTAATGTCTCCCTAGGGTCGCCACGTAGAGATACAATTTCCCATTGATCTAGTTATCACACAACAATAAAGGTATCTCCCAAACCGACACGCTTTCCAGAAAGTTATCCACAGGCCAGCAGCAGAGTAAGAAGCTGATCGAGCGACCGACTTCATCTGTGTAGATGTAGTGAAATCTGCGCGCTGGAGTGATGATTTTCATCGATACGGTGATATAGATATCCGATCTTGCGGATACCATCGACAATCCCAAAAATCAATCGAGTCATGATCGCTACGATAGAAGTGGTGCATGCTGTCTTTACTGACTCGGATCTGTTTGTACTTGTCGAGGCGGAGGATGTGGTCGGGAAATTCGTTAGTCAAGATGAGCGTCTGGATAGTGTCATCACTGCAAGCTCGGCGCACCTTAAAGTCGCCATGATCCCAGTGATACAGATCAAAGCAGTGGATAGTGTCGATCGCCAATCTCTCGAGAAAGTCTAGGAATACATAGCCGATCGGATCAGCGCATGGCTGGAAATCTGGAGTAATCTCTGCAGGTCGGCAGCTGACGAGCAAAAGCAGTACGATGATGTGTCTCATATGTCCTTTTTGGCGGAAGCCTAGCGGCTCACTTTCGTGATCAAATCAATGTCTATGAGTACCAAGATCCCGTATATCCACGATGCAGAACAGGACATAAAAAAACCGACAGTCGGATGTACTGACCTTCCTAAGCACTTCGGTGGTATAGATGGCAATATGAGCTGGGCGACGCTCTGCACTTTCATACCTCAAGCACTGCGCAAGTATATGATCAAGTACATCGGGCAGAAACTGTATGATGAGCTCTGTGAGCTGATCACTGGTGAGGCAAAGATGACAGAGGCTCAGCAGTGCGCGGCGCAGCTGCTCAAGGACGCTCTGGCATGGTACACGATGCTGATCGCTAGCCCGATCCTCAATATCCGTATATCGGATATGGGACTCATGCAAAATCAGAGCAAAGAGGGTGCCGCGCAAGCGACGAATCAGTGGAGATATAAGGACTATCTGTGGCATATCTGTCAGTGTGCGGATGATCATCTGGATCAGCTGCTGGAGCTGCTACAATCGTCTAAAGATCCTGTACTCGCAAAGTGGCAACAGAGTGAAGCTGCACAATGCCAGGCGAGCTGTTTTTTCAATGTCACGGATGACCTAGATCAGTACTTCAATCTTGGCAAAAGCCGACGTGCATATCTGCAGCTCATCAAGCATGTGAGACGTGCGGATGATCAGCTGGAGCGCATCCTCTGCCCAACACTATTCTCCAATATCTGTAACCCGATGGACGGCGATAAGGCGGAGATCAAGATACTCCGCAAACTGGCCAAGGACTACACAGCGGCAAAAGGCATGTGTATCGGTGTACCAAAAATGGCGATCGTATTTGATGGTGATGGCTTCAAGGTCGTGAGCTCATCGGATAACATGGATTTCCGACAGAATCTCAATAATCAATTCACTGCTAATGCGGTGGCGGAGATGCGCCAGGAGTGCTGCGATCGCGCTGAGGAGTTGTATACGGATATCCAGACTTATCTGATCAAGCACGTCGAGTGCTGGCCAGAGTGGGCGGACGAGAGCGGATATGCAGACGAGCACTGTGAGGATGACAATGACATGGTCATCGGCTCGGCGTGCGGAGCTGTGTATGTCTGCTAGATCTTATTGTCTAGCCGTCTGATCTCACTGTACTGAAAGCCAAGCGACTCGAGATATTTCTGCGTGTCCTCGAGGCTGCTATGCCTCAGCTGTAGCTGGATCTCTCGGATATTGACTTTCTTGCGCACCAGTGCGATGGCGCCTGTGTCTTTCCAGCTATAGAAGTGGATAGATTTGTCTGTCTTGAGTCCTGTCTCCATGAGCATCTTGTCATGTTCTTTTTTCAGACGATCTCTGGCCAGCATAATAGGTCCAGGACAATCAATCTTGGAGAATAGATAGAACTGCAGATCTCTACGATTGCCAATGTAGTCAGCAAGCACTTCGATGCAGTCATCTGGTATGGTGATCGAGCAATTTTTGCGATTCTTACTGATCTCGCTGGTCATGTAGATTGTCTGTATCTCTAGGTCGATATGCTCCAGTCTCATCCTGCGGAGCTCAGCTGGTCGTATGAAGCAATAGTACTGTAGATATATCGCCACCAAGATATATGGATGACTCTGAGCTGCTGCAGTGATCTTGTGCACTTCCCAATCTCTAAGCGCGCGGCGACCTTTGGGCGCTGTCTTCAGTTTCTGGATCTTGTCAAATGGATTGAGCTCCTCATAGAGATCCTGCCGGATCATCTCATTGAATACAGATCGGAGTTTGAGAATGTAGTTGTTATATGTGACATTGCCGACCTTCCTTTTCAGCTGGATCCATCTGAGAAATGCCTTGGCATCCTTTGGACCAAAGTCATACAGCCGCTGTATGTCCGGACGCTCCGTCTGGATCCACTGCAGCAGGATCTCGACCTTGCTGGTATATCCCTTGATCGTCTGCTTACGATCAGTCTTCGCACTCATGAGCTCCAGCGCCTTCATCATCGTATCACGAAATCCGACGCCTTGATCGACCATAAAGTCTTTATCATACGGATAGCCAAACGGCAACAGCGTATTGATCTTTTTCACGATCTGCTGCGCTACCTTGACGCGCTCTTTTTTGGACCTGATACGATTGATGTCGAAGGTCTCTCGATGCCTGTGACGCTTGCCTGTGACCGGATCTGTCTGGTAATACATGATATACCAGTGGGCCTTACACTTAACGAGTCTGGCGGGAATAAAAGCTAGGGACATTTTTTTTTTGGCTGAGCTGCGGGTGGTATCGCAGTCAGTCAAAAGTCTGTCAGGAAATATTTTCTCTAAATCACTGTTGTTGAGCGTGTTAGAGAGTTGGGGGTGGCTAACCGGATTCGAACCGGCGGCCTCTGGAACCACAATCCAGTGCTCTAACCAACTGAGCTATAGCCACCATGATTCTCTTGGAATCGAAGGGCAAAGATAAGAGATGCTCTTATTCTGCTACATCATTTTTTACGCTAAACTCTCTCGTCACAGGGAGCAATGGCATGTCCTTGATCATGCGCTGGTCAGCGTCTAGTAGAGATAGGGTGATTGCATTGCTTCCAGCACCCAGACCCTCTACATAGTATGGCTGCCATTTGTCAAGGATAAATTTGGCTTGATCGTTCATTGTGACACGTACGTAGTGATCTTTTCCGATTTCAGTATTGATCACATAGTAGTCTAGCATGATTTTCTCTGTATCCTTGGCTCCTACATAGGTCCCTTTAGGTCGCGAGTAAAATAGCATGGGCTCAGTGATTGGCTCTCTGGCAACAATAGATTTGTTCTTGACCATGATCTTCTCAGCAACATATGCCTTTGGCGTTTTGATGCTCTCATGGTAGCTGCGACTCAAAAATGCGAGTAAGTAGTGCTCACCATCCTCTATGTCGTACTCAAAGCTAGAAGTATACTTAGCCGCATAAGGCTTGTTATCAATGATCAGATGGATATGCTGTCCTTTGGCGCTATTTGCACACATCTTGTTGGGCGCATCAGCTGTCTGAGCTCCGAGTTGATATTCTCCGTCTGCTAGGGTAAAGTCAAACTTGCCATCCTTGTAGCTGTATGACTTGATCTCAGCATCAGTAAAGGCCGGGCTGTCGCCAAAAGGTGTAAGCGTGTAGGGCCCACCACTCAGCACTCCTGACGCACTTGGGGCTTCATTTTTATCCGATTGTGAGGTGCTGGATGTAGCTGAGTCATCTGAAGATGCACTCGATGAATCACCACAGGCAAATACCGAGGCGACTATGAATAGAATGAAAAGTTTGCGCATTTTATTAACAGTTTTGACCAAAATTAGTTATCCATTCTGTTACTGATCGAAGGCGGAGCTCCGTTAGATCTACAGAATTAAAGAACAAGCACTTGTTTGGCCGAAAGCCATCTTTCAAATCCATCTTTCAAAGTCACTACCAGACCTTGACACAGACTGCTATGCGCTATGTCAGAGATCGTCAGTCTGCTGAAGATGCCGTGCAAGAGGTCTTTGAGAAATTGTGGAAAAAGAGAGATAGCATTCACCAGATCGACAATCTTGAAGCCTACTTGCGCCGCAGCGTGGTCAATACTTGTCTCAATCATATCAAAAAAGATCAACGAATAGACTGGACCGACCAAGAGTCTGATCTTGACCGTACAGTCTCGCCTCTGCTTACTCTAGAGACTTCTGAGCTTGGAGATCTCATCAAGAAGACCATTGATGGCCTTCCAGAGAAGTGTAGACTTGTCTTCGTCATGTCGAGATATGAAGAGATGAGTTACAAAGAAATCGCTCAGACTCTTGGTGTATCCGTGAAGACTATAGAAAATCAAATATCCAAGGCACTCAAGCGACTCAGGGCAAGTGTCGAAAACTATCAAAAAGTCAACTAGGTATCAATTAATCCAACTTTATTGTGAGAGGAGTAGGGGGAATCTATCATTACTTTGTCCTTTGATTGAACATAGAAGTCAATCCTACACGAAACGACACACATTGAACTCTAGACAACATATCCCAAACCAGCTCCACGATGAGCTGTCTTCTGATGAGCTCGGTCGGCTCATACTCCGGGAGTCAGCGACATATCAAAAGCTGGATCGTCTTGACGACGAGGCCGCTTGGCAGAGATTTGCCAAGAAGAATGGTGCCTCCCCCAAGACACTGACTCTCAGACCAGCGCTCAAGGTGGCTGCCAGCCTGCTGCTCATTGCATGCATTGGAGCTGCAGTCTATCAATATGCAGGTATCAGTGATACCAAGGCCATCTTCGCCAGTGAGACAGAAGAGATCAAATTGCCGGATGAATCCCTCATCACACTTAAGGGCAATTCTAAAATCGAATACAAAAAGCATTTTGGCGAAAGCCGAGACATAAATCTAGAAGGTGAGGCCTTCTTTGAGGTCGCCAAGGATGGTCGCCCATTTCATGTACATGCAGGAGATGTGACGGTCACAGTTCTCGGTACGGCCTTCAACGTCGATGAGAAGTCTGATGGAGATGTGTATGTCTCTGTGCTAGAAGGAAGTGTGCGTGTTCAAAAACCAGATGGCACTGCTGAGGTGCTTAAAGCACAAGACAAGTTGGTCTATCGCCAATCCAGCAATGAGTTTGAGTTGACACAGGCCAGAGAGAATGACTGGGCATGGATCGACAATGCACTATACTTCGAGCAGGAACCTTTGTCGAATGTGATTGCTGATATTGCTGAGTTTTACGAAGTGGAGATTGTCATCAAAAAGAAAAAGATGCGCACCTGCCCTTTCACATCTACACTGCCACTCCAGGCTACTGATGTGCAAGAAACACTGAGGCTGGTGGCGGCTCCTCTTGGGATGAAAATTCAGAAGCAATCTGACAAGAAATTTGTCCTGAGCAAAGGATATTGCCCCGAGTAGCCTACTAGCTCGCCGCTCGCACTCAAAATAGTAGTAGGTTTGAAATACTGATGAAACCTGCACTGATCTTACTGCTTCTTTCTTGGAGTCTGTGTGCGATCGCTCAAGCTGATCCTGATACACCAGTCGACTTTGTCCTAGAGGGAGAAGATCTCAGTGAAGCCATCATTAAGCTCAGTCAACAGACTGGTGTCAATATTGCTTTTTCCAATAGTAGTTTGCCTGAAATCCCATCTCTCATATACGAGGCACAAGGCAAGAGTGTGATTCAGATTCTCCAAGAACTTCTGGATGGTCAAGGCTTCCGTGTCGAGCGCATCAAAAACTCACTAGCTCTGGTCCCATACGATGATATCTACTCCACTTATGTAGTGAGCGGATACGTCCGCAATGTCAATACAGGAGAGCGTCTCGTAGCGGCTCATATTGTAGATCTGGAATCCCAAAGAGGCACCTTCACCAATGAGTTTGGCTTCTTCAGCTTGAGGCTTGAGCGAGGAGAGAAAGAAGTCAATATTGGCTACATCGGCTACAGCGATTTCGATCTGAGTCTAGACCTTGAGCAAGACGCATTTGTCGAAGTGGATCTCATTCCTAGCCTAGAGCTCAGCGAAGTCATCATTACAGGTCGAGAATATTGGAAGATCTGGGAGCAGAGCACCAATGCACGAAATATTCCCTTACAAGGTCTCAACGCTAGACCCACCTTGGGTGGACGCGCCGATCCGATAAGGTACACCCATAATCTTGCTGGTGTCTCTACCAATGCTGATGGTGTAGGTGGTGTGAGTGTGCGTGGCGCAAACCAGGAGCATAATCTCTTCCTCCTAGACGGCGTCAAGGTCTACAATCCAGGCCATATGAATGGACTCTTATCCATCTTTGATGATCAGATCATCAGTAGTGCCCGTTTCTACAAGACTCCGGGCCCTGCGAGATATCAAGGTGCATTGTCATCTGTCTTTGATATAAGGACCGAAGAGGGAAACCGCAAGGAATTTGAATTTGGCCTCAATGCTGATTTGATCTCTACCTCCTTTGACCTACAAGGGCCGATCATCAAAGAGCGAAGCTCCTTTCTTATCAATGGTCGTTACTCATACGTCGGTCCATTGATCAATCAGCAGTACCAGGATGTCCTCCAGAATAATGATGAATCAGGTGAGCTAGACTACGATTTTTATGACGTATTTGTGAAGGCAAACTACCAGCTAGGGAATAGGTCTGATATCTACTTGAGCTATTACCAAGGCAGAGATCAATTTGAGAATACCAAGTCCTACGATATTGACATGTTTGGCCCATCACTATCGATTACCGAGGATCAAGAACTAGAGTGGGGCAATCGACTGGCGTCGTTGAGATGGAATAATCGCTTTTCTTCCAGAGCATTTGCCAAGCTCAGTCTTCTATTTAGTGAATATGAACAGAGCCACTCTGAGCTGGTGACACAACTTACCATCAATCCTTTATCTGAAGATCAAAGAGAAACCAGCTTTGTCTCAGGCCAATCGAGGATTCAAGATTACGGGGCACAATTGGACTTCGATTTTATACCTAGTCCTGCTCATACGATCCGTATTGGTGCCCAGTGGATGCACCATGAGTTTGCACCAGGTCTTGAGGTGGTGACCGCGGATGGTGAGGAACTATTGATAGAAGACAATCCATCAATGCTTGAAGAGAATGAGGCCTTTATCTTCAGTGAGATCTCGGCTTATATTGAAGATGACATCAATATCAAGGACAAACTCAAGATCAATCTGGGACTCAACACCTCGCTCTTCCCACTTGGAGAGCGCAGAGAATGGCAGGTCAATCCCCGGTTCAATCTTGATCTTACCCTATCAGATAAGTTGCACTGGTATGCCAATGTGAGCAGAGCCTCGCAGTATTTTCATCTCTTGCAGACAGCCAACTTTGGATTGCCCAGTGACAATTGGGTACCCCTGACGGACCAAATCGCACCTCAGACTGCTTGGGCTTATGGTACTTCGATAGGCGTCTATCTTGGTCAGCACCAGCTGAATGCGGGTGTGTTTTACAAAGAACTTACTGATCTGCTAGAGCTCAAAGAAGGAAGTCTTTCAGGCCTTCAAGCAATCAGAGATATTGGGCGCTGGCAGGAGCTAGTCACTCGAGGTGATGGACGAAGTAGAGGCATTGAATTTGAATGGACCAAGTATGGACGCAAATTCGATTGGCTCTTGAGCTATACCTACAGCGAGAGTCGGCGACAGTTTGATGAACTCAATAATGGTAAAGAATATGCGGACTTCCAAGATCGGCCACACAATGCGAGCGCAGAGTTTCAATATCGCTGGTCCAAGTCATGGCAAACCAGCTTTTCTGTCAACTATGCAAGCGGCAGTCCGGTCAATTTTCCAGAGGCGAGTAGGGTGATCAGAGATCCGGAGAGTGGAAGAGGTGCTCCTATTGTGCCTCTTCTTACGGAGAGAAATGCAGTACGTCTCCCAGATTATTTTAGAGCTGACGCTTCTGTGCAGTGGAAAAAGCGAGGAGAACAACTGACGCACAGCCTCACACTAGGAGTCTATAATCTCACAGATCGAGAAAACCCACTCTACTACAGATTTTTTGATAGGGCTGAAACTACTGTGAGATACACCCAAAATTCACTCCTTGGTATCAGTCCTACCTTGAACTACTCCTTGAGATTCTAAAGATGTGTGGAAGGTCGATATCATTATCTTTAGTCGCCTGGTAGAGCTTATGTTGAGGACTTTTGCAATTTCCATATTGGTGATTATTTCTCTTTCTTGTGAAGAGCCACTTGATCCTGATTTTGACTTTAAGCCTCTGCTCAATGTCGCAGCAGTGATTGCACCTGATCGCAGTCCTGCTGTATCACTGACGTCGTCAGAGGCGTTAGGGAACTCACCCCGGTTTGTATTAGGAGCCGAAGTGGCTATCATATCAGATACGGAGAGAATTGGTCTTGAGGAGAATGCGGAGGCTGGAATATACCGCGGACCAAGCTTGAACTTAGCATCGGGTCAAGAGATAATACTCAACGCTTCTCAAGCAGACTTTCCTGAGATCAATGGGTCAACAGTCATCCCAGCTCAAATCTGTGCGAGCGAACTCAGTCTGCGGGTCAAAGCTCAGAGCACTACACCAAGTGGGACCAGGCTTGATCTGGATCTAGAAATTGGTTTGGAAATCGCAGAGGATGTGCACGTGGTGATCATAGAGCATCAGAGGGCTTATGAACTCTCTGGGATGGATACGATCTATGACACAGAACTGTCGCGGGCTGAAATCATCTTCTCTCAAAGCGTCGAATTCGGGGAAAATGCAATCTCTGACTTGCGTAGAGGCATACTGGTGAAGCAGGAGGCATTTTCGCCAGATGGTCAAATCAATTTGGAATTTACCAGCACATCGCTCATCAATAGCTATCGTGTGGAAGCCTATGAACTTGAACTACGCAGTTGCAGCCAAGATTACTTTGAAGCACGATATCGCAATGCCCTAGCCTGGCAGAGACCGATCGACAACATCAATAGAGAGCCGATCATCGAGTACAGCAATATTGAGGGTGGTGTAGGATACTTTGGAGGGTATAACTACTGCATTCAAGAGCTTGAGCTGATCCGCTAATCTCGACTAGTTTCCTTCCTTATTATTCTCCTTTGGCGTTTGGAGCAACTCATTGGCAGGGTCATCTTCGGGTAAGACATATTGTGTCTGTTTCTTGCGCAATACTGTGAAGTAGCGCTTTGGATTGAGTCTGATGTCTTGCATGAGCAGATTCATCTCGGTGCTTGTGCGATCGAGATTGTCATAAAGACTTGGGTCATTGATGAGCTTGCCAAGACTACCTTCATTGGCATCGAGCTTGGTGATGACATTGTCAAGATTGCCAAAGGTGGTCTGAGTGCTCTCCAAGGTTTTATCAAGATTTGACATGGTGGTCTTCATGGCGCCGAGTGACTCATTGGTCAGATCTATCGTCTTGCTAAAGTTGGCCTCGTTGATCTTCGAGGTGAGGCTGTTGATGTTTTGAAGGGTGCCCGCAAGTTCTGCTTCATTCTCTGCGAGAGTCTTGGTGACAATATTGAGATTGCGCAGTGATGCCGTTAGATTTCTTGTCAGACCATCTAGATTGGCGTTGAGGGTCTCTGTCACACCTGCTAAGTTGGTGGTGATATCCTCTAGACTGCCCATGGTACCGGCAGCACCTGTAGAGTCTCCCATCATATTGCCGAGTGCTTCCTTGAGCTTGTCCGTCATCTGCTCGATATTGTCTCCTCCGACGAGACTCTCAAACATGCCGAGGTTTTCACCTTGCAGAAATTGACCTGACTCTGCACAGTCGCTACCACTGCAGGGCTTATCATACTCAAGGAAGAGCTCCTTGCCACCGACAAGTGACACAGATCTTACCGCAACCACGACGTCCTTAGGGATTTTGTATCGCTTGTCAACGGTGAACTCCACGATGATTGACTTATTTCTCTCTGGCTCGAGATAGACATCTGTGATCGTGCCTACTTCTAGTCCACGGATGAGGACAGGCGTGCTGACCGCGAGCTTATCAATATTGTCGTACTCCACCTTGAAGATGTAATTGCTCGTCAAGATGTTTTGGCCTTTGACGAAGTTGTATCCCCACACAGAGAGAGCTATAATGACGAGAGCGAAGAGTCCGATCTTGAGTTCCTTGGACATGTGATGCTAGGTTTTAGAGTGCAAAGGTCTCATTTTTATGCGCACACTCGACGCTCGATAGTACCCAGTTCTTCACCGCACAGCATTTTGCGATAAGCTTAACAGTTTATTCACTCCGCTGGACTCTTAATTTTGCGTCTTCAATCAATATGACACTCTTCATACCGTTGGTGATTATAAGTGCTGCTTAGACTTCTCAGATATATTCTCTTACTCGTGCTTTCCTCCTCGATGACTATGGAGCTGGATGCGCAGATTCCAGACTCAGTCAAGCTAGGGACTGTAGTGCCTGTAGCGACCTCTCCCACAGAGACTCAAGACTCGCTTCCGCGAAAAAGCACAGGCGAGGTCGTGATCAATGATGCTCTAGACGATGAAGTCGATTATGGATCTGTGGACACAGCCTGGCTAGACGTCGACAATCGAAAGCTTCATCTCATCGGAGATGCATATGCGAGATATCAGGGGAGAGAACTTAAAGCCGACTACATTATCATCGATCTCGAGAGCAATTTGGCGGAAGCCCAAGGGCTCCCAGATAGTACAGGAGAAATCAGTGGTAGACCCATCTTCAATGATAATGGCAAAGAATTTACTAGTGACAAAATCTCCTTCAACTTCAAGACGGAAAAAGGGAAGATCCGTGATATCCGCACGAGAGAAAAGGACATATACATCCTAGGAGAGGACACAAAGTACATCAGTAAGACGGACTCCAGCGAAGAAAATGGGGATGTGGTCTTTATCAAGAATGGAGAGTTCACCACTTGTGATCACGACGAGCCACACTACGCTCTCAAAAGCAATAAGATCAAGACCGTGCTCAATAATGTGGCAGTCACAGGTGCTACCAATGTCCAGATCAGTCGGGTTCCTACGCCAGTGTGGTTGCCATTTGCATTCTTCCCATTGACAGAAGGCAAGTCTGCTGGTTTGATATTCCCGAGAGACTATGAGTACTCTGAGGAGCTAGGATTTGGGCTGAGGAATGTAGGCTACTATGTGCCGATATCAGATCGTATGGATCTAACGGTCGTAGGGGATATATACTTCAGTGGGACCTATGGACTGAGAGCCACGACCAGGTACAAGCGCAGATATAAGCACAATGGTACTCTGACGCTCTCATGGCGAAGCCAGGAACAAGAGTTTCTCAATCAGGACGATCAGATACTTGATAGCCGCAGGATCAACTCATTTGGTGTCAACTGGTCGCACAATCAAGATGCCAAGGCCCATCCGACCAGATCATTTAGCGGAAGCGTCAATTTCCAAACCAACAACAATGCTCGACGAACCTTCAATGACGCAATCAATCGAGCCAACAATACTGTCCGATCCAATATCAATTTCACTCAGCGGTTTCCCGATAAACCCTACACCTTGACCGCTAGTCTCAATCACTCACAGAACAATAACACCAGAGAGGTCATCATCAACTTCCCCAACATCGACTTTCGTATGCAGCGGATCTATCCCCTCAAGCGAAAGAAGCGGATCGGGAAAGAAAAGTGGTATGAGCGGCTCAGCCTGCAGTATAGTGCCAATGCAAAGAATCGGATCTCTGCGCCAGACTCGACGCTTTTCAGCGACTCTACGCTGATGAATATGCGATTTGGTATGCAGCACAAGGCCAATTCACAGCTCAATCTTAAGATCCTCAAGTACTTCACCTTCTCTCCTTCCGTAGACTACTCAGAGACTTACTTCTCGCATACGCGCAATCAGCAGTTCATTGATCAACTAGAGATCGAGGAGATGAGGGACACGCTGGACAATGGAGAAGTCCTCGTGAGTTTTGATACGACTTTTGGACGGATAGAGGAGATGATCGATCCAGGGCTATCATCTTTCAGAGATCTGAGTGTGGGAGCAGGTATCAATACCCAGATCTTCAATACGCTCGAGTTTCAGAAAGGCTGGCTGCGAGGCATCAGGCACTCCATGCGTCCCACGGTTTCCTTCAACTATCGACCAGATCAGACGCTAGAGATGCGCGATTACATCCGGAGAGTGAGGACTGATACGAGACCCGAGTTTGCTGATACGCTGAGCTACAACAAGTTTCGCCTGAGCAATCAAGTCTACAATGTCACACCCGGTGAGAAGCAGCTCAGCATAGGATACGGTCTGAGCAATAATATCGAAGCCAAGTACTTCTCCAAGAAGGACTCCAGCTTCAAGAAGCTCAAGCTTATCAACAATCTGAACTTCTCTGGCAGTCACAATTTTGCAAGGGATTCGCTGCGCTTCAGTGCCCTTACAGGTAGTGGCAGCACTACCATCTTCCAAGGTGTCACTGTCATTAATTACAATGCCAACTGGGACTTTTATGCTCTCAATGATGAAGGACAGAGAGTCAACAAATTGTACGTGCAAGAGACTGGGAAGCCACTGAGATTCACAGGAGCCCAGATTCGCGTCCGCAACTCCATCAATGCGCGCAATCTCAAGAAGATCTTCAAGTCCGATAAAAAGCAAAAATCCAAGTCTGATCAAGCGGCAAGACAAGGAAGGAGTGAGGCACAAGATCAAGATGATCTCCTGTCACTGCTGTCAGGACTCAGTCTAGAACACAACATCACTGTGCAATGGCTAGCGCAAGCTGACTCCGTAGAGCGGAGTGTCAGCAATAATATCATCAGCCTGCGGATCAATCGGGTCCAGCTATCACCCAACTGGAATGTACGTATCGGCAATATCGGCTACAACTTTGTCACCAAGCGTGCCACCTTTCCAGACTTTGGGGTGTATCGAGATCTACATTGCTGGGAGGCAGGTATCGATGTTCAGCCTCGGCTTCGCACCTTCAATTTTTTCATCAGGGTCAAGCCGAGCAGTTTCTCCTTTCTCAATCTTCCTTATCGACGAAACAATGTCGATGGTCCGCTCAATTTTTAAACCCAATTCGTGCATTAGGCTTCGATGAATAGTGGATTTATGCAAGAGAATCAGGTGCTTGGTCGAGGAGGCATAGCAAGCTATGGCGAGGAGAGGAAGTACTTGATTGTGAAGCAGAAAATACGCTATGCACGAAGACTCGGTAATGTAGACTCGGCACTCTGATTCTCCGATAGAAAACGAAGAGTCCAACTGTAAGGAAAACTTACGGACATGAAAACTCTCCCAACGCGTACGAGCGACTGAAAATCGGGAGCTTATCTCAGTAATGGCGAGCCCAAGAAATTCCTAATGCACGAAATGGGTTAAACCCAATTCGTGCATTAGGCTTCGATGAATAGTGGATTTATGCAAGAGAATCAGGTGCTTGGTCGAGGAGGCATAGCAAGCTATGGCGAGGAGAGGAAGTACTTGATTGTGAAGCAGAAAATACGCTATGCACGAAGACTCGGTAATGTAGACTCGGCACTCTGATTCTCCGATAGAAAACGAAGAGTCCAACTGTAAGGAAAACTTACGGACATGAAAACTCTCCCAACGCGTACGAGCGACTGAAAATCGGGAGCTTATCTCAGGAATCGCGAGCCCAAGAATTTCCTAAGGCACGAAATGGGTTAAAAGAACATCATGTAGAAAAACGCCGATAGAAAAGCGGTCACAAAAGCCACCCAGAACAGGGTTTGCTTTGCTTCCTTTTTGCGCTGTTCTTTTTCTTTGAGTTTTCGCTTGGATGTTGACATATTTGGCTTCTTTGAGCTCAATTTAGGCCCTTTCGGGCAAATGAAAAAGAGACTCAACAAGAAAATGCTGGTTGACTAGCGCAAATTGTCATAAAAATCCACCAGTCGTTGATCTAGCATCACATCACGCTGTCTGAGTGGACGCTCGAGGAATATCCCTTGTAAGCTTCTACATCGGCTAAATGCCACATAGCACTGACCACTCTCAAAGGCGCCTTTGCCAAGATCAATGTGCACTTGGTCAAAGGTCTTGCCCTGACTCTTGTGGATGGTCATGGCCCAAGCTAATTTGACGGGGTATTGCTTGAAAGTTCCAATGACTTCAGCCTTGATGCCTTTATTCTTGTCGTCGGACATATGGTACTGCACGACTTCCCACTCTTGCTGGTCGAGCTCGACAGTCTCGACTGCGTCCTCCTTGTAGACTTCTACTTCGATGCGACTGCGATCGATGTGGATCACCTTGCCTAGTGAGCCATTGACGTACTTCCGCTCAGGATCATTTTTGACAAACATGACTTGAGCTCCTTCTTTGAGGATCAGATGATGATCTGTGGGAATCTGCCTGAGATTCACCTTGCCAGTGATGGCAGCCTCGTAGACATGTGTGGGGCTTGTGAGCTCTTCGAGCTTTTTTTGATTGATCGCGTCGACCTTGAATCTTCTGGGACTGAGGGTAATGATATTTTCATCTGGCACCGTGGCCTCCGCGCGCTCATTGAGATCCATAAACTCATCGTACTCAAGGCGATTGTATCTCATACTCTCTAGTAGCCGGATGAAATGACGATCTTTTTGTCGGAAGACTTGCTGGAGCTCTATAGGCTCTATGGGCTGAATCTCCTTCCAGACGTGACTGTCGAAAAAGTAGGGAGAGCCATACTCTTGCATGAAGTAGGCACGCTCCTCAGGACTCGATACCACAGGTGGTATCTGAAAAATATCGCCAAACATGGCCACCTTCACACCGCCAAAGGGCAGTGGATTGCCGCGTTGATTGCGCAGCAGAAGGTCGATTCCATCCAAGATATCTGCCCTTACCATGCTGATCTCATCGATGATCAGTATGTCCATCTTCTGATAGATAGACTTCTTGCGGCGATTGAGGACCTCGCTTGGCGTGATCAGTCGTGGTGGCAGCCCAAAGAAGCTGTGGATCGTCTGCCCCTTGATATTGAGCGCAGCTATACCCGTGGGCGCCAGGAAGACAGCTCTGTCTCGTGTGGTATTGCGGAATAGTCTGAGGAGTGTGGATTTACCAGTTCCAGCCCTACCCATGACAAGTAGATGCTGCTGATCCTTCTGACTCAGGATCTCTAGAGCATAGCGAAATTGATCATTGAGCTCGAGAGGTGCATTGAGCATCTACTCTGCTTTTTGGATCACATATGCATACACAGGGAAGTGATCACTGTAGCCATTGATGAATTTACCGCCGGCAAAGCTTCGGAATGGGTACCCCTTGAAATGCCCATCCTTTTGGACGAGGTGGCGCGGATTGTGCACCTTGGCTTTGAAAAACTGTAGACCTTCCTCATCATTGACCCAATCATCGGAGAAGATGATCTGATCAAATAGGCTCCATGCATCCCTCCAGGCTGTAGTGCCAAATCCCTTGCGATAGTACTTCCACATCGGATTGAACATCTCGCCGGGATCGAGATTGTCTGACTTTCCTTCGGCTCGGAGGTACTTTGTCACACTGTCATTGGTAGGGTCGTCATTGAGATCACCCATCACGATGTGCTTTGTCACGCCCATGGTCCTTTGGATCGAATCAATGACATAGCTATTGACGCGTGCGACACCATTGCGCAACGGGGCTGTGGCTTCTTGTCCTCCACGCCGAGATGGCCAGTGATTCACTGTCACCATGATTCTCTCTCCCTGAAGCTTCCCGATGACAAAGAGCACATCTCTGGTGAAGGAAGTATCTGGTGATACACGCGTGGCGACGTGCTGCACAAAGTGGATCTCCGGCTGGAAGTATCGAGCCTGGTAGAGCAGAGCTACATCGATACCTCGATGGTCCGGTGAGTCGTAGTGAATGATCTTGTATTTGCGATCTGCAATGGATTCTTGAGCGACAAGGTCTTCGAGTACCGATCGATTTTCGATCTCGCAGACTCCTAGGATTGCGGGCCCTTTTGGCGTCAGCTCAGTCCCTAGCTCTGAGATCACTTGTGATAGATTGGACAGCTTTTTTTGGTAGACCTCTGCAGTGTATGCATTGGCGCCAGCAGGCGTGAAGTCATCATCATTGTGCGTGGTGTCGTCTACTGTATCAAATAGATTTTCGAGATTGTAGAAGGCCACACACTGTACCTTGTAGTTGCTGTTTTTTTGGGCGATAAGCCCGCTCCATATCAGGACAATGGCTAGGCAGAGTAGTGCTCTCGTCATATGACAAAAATAGGTATGTGATTTCTACTAAGTCGTGAAATCAATATGTAAACAGATTGTAAACTCATGAGTCATGTGATCGTCTATGACGTACCTTTGCCATCCAAACATCGCCAAGCTGATGCCTAGATCCTTTCGCCTATTTTTTAGTACGACTTTAATATTTATCGGTCTTCTCACTAGCCTGCGTGCTCAAGATTCTGGAATCAGTGGAGTCCTGCTGAATGCAGCATCTGATGAACCCGTCAAAGGAGCACTGATCAGTGTGGCTGGAGGCAGTAACTCTGTCAATACTGCAGAAGATGGCAGTTTTACCCTCGATTTGAGCTGCGAAGGCACTGTAGAGATCGTCATCCTTTGGAATCGCAGCCAGGATCGGCGGATTATCAGTTGTGCCTTGTCAGATCTGGGTGAGATTTATATCGCACCAGTAGACGATCTCGACGATCAGATCTTGAGCATCAATATGGATCAAAATGATGTGGATGAGATCGACCAAGGCAATATCTCAAGCCTTCTCAATAGCTCCAATGACATCTTCGCTTCGACTGCGGCATTTACATTTGGACCAGCGAGATTCCGCATCAGGGGCTATGACTCGGATCAGACAGAGATGTTTCTCAATGGTATGCCAACCAATGAACTCGACAATGGTCGTGTGATCTGGGGTCAATGGGGTGGACTCAACGATGTCATGCGCCTCCGCACGGCCAATCAAGGACTTCTCGTCTCTGATATGGCGATCGGCGGTCCCGGTGGTGTCATATCTCTGGATCTCAGAGCCTCTAGCCAGCGCAAGCAGACAAGATTTACCCTCAGTGCGACCAATCGCAACTACAGATGGAGACAGATGGTCACACATAGCAGCGGTCTCAAAGAAAATGGCTGGGCATACACCATCTCTGGATCACGGAGATATGCTGCAGAGGGCTACGTGCCAGGCACTTGGTATGACGCATTCTCTTATTTCGTGTCAGTTGACAAAAAGTTTAATGACTCCCATCTGCTCAATGCAGTCTTTCTCGGAGCACCCAATCGACGTGGTCGCCAAGGTCCCGCGCAACAAGAGCTGTTTGACCTGGCCGGTACAAACTATTACAATCCTTGGTGGGGCTATCAGAATGGTGAGAAGCGCAACAGTCGGGTAGGTAATTACCATCAGCCGATCGCCATGCTGAGGCATGATTGGACGCCTTCCGGCAAAATGAGCCTTACTTCGACGGTGTCTTATCAATTTGGACGATCTGGAAGTACGGCGCTCGACTGGTTCAATGCTCAAGACCCAAGACCAGACTACTATAGACGACTGCCAAGTTTCATAGAAGATCCAGTCGTGGCGGGACGAGTCGAAGATGTCCTGCGCAATGACGAGTCGGCAAGGCAGATTCAGTGGGATGCGCTCTATGAAGCCAACCTCAGTAGTCCTGATGTATTCCGCAATGTAGATGGCATCGAGGGCAATGATATTGCGGGCAATCGATCACAGTATATCATCTCAGATCGCAGATTTGATAGCAAGGAGTTCAACTTCAACTCGGTACTCAACTATGCCTTATCAGACAATATCAGTCTGCAAGGTGGTATCCAATATCGAAGTCTCGAAACTGATGTGTACAATGCTGTGGTAGATCTTCTTGGTGGAGATTTCTATGTAGACCTCGACAGATTCGCCCTGACGGACTTCCCCGATAAGCCAGAAGCAGCACAAAACGATCTCAATCGCCCCAACCGGGTCGTCAGAGAAGGTGATCGCTATGGGCATGACTATCTACAAGTCGTCAATAGATCACGCGTGTGGGCACAACTACAGTGGGCATCACGCAAGCTCGATATATATGCAGGAGCATCGGCAAGTCAAGACCAGTTTTGGAGAGATAGCAAGGTGCGCAAAGGTCTATTTCCTGACAATTCATTTGGTCAGTCCGAAAAGTATAGCTTCACCAACTACAATCTCAAAGCTGGTGCGACCTATAAGATTGATGGTCGTAATTATATCCATGCGGGTGTCTACAGTGGTACACGAGCTCCGAGCATAAGAGATGCCTTTGTATCACCTCGTACCAGAAACAGTGTGGTCGATGGCCTAGTCAATGAGACAGTGAGAGGGGGAGAAATATCTTACAATCTCAAAGCACCAAAGCTCAAAATCAAAGCACTCGCATACTACACAGAAGTCCTGGATCAGATAGAGACCAGGAGCTTTTATCACGATGATCTGAGGACTTTCGTCAACTTCAGCATCTCAGATCTTGATACCAGACATCAAGGCATAGAGTTTGGTGTGGGCTACGATTTTGCGCCTGGATGGAATATACATGCCGTTGCAGCAGTAGGAGAGTACTTTATCACTTCGCGTCCTCAGGGTACATTCACTCAAGACAACAATGCCGAAGAGCTTCTCCAAGATCAGGATCGCACCATCTATGCCAAGAATATCCGACTATCGACAGGTCCCCAAGAAGCCTACAATGTCGGATTGACTTATAGATCTCCCAAGTTTTGGTCGGTATTTCTCAATGTCAACATGTTTCGAGAGATGTACACAGGATACAATCCGATCCGTCGTACGACCACAGCAGTGGAGGGTCTGACGCGAGACTCTGAGAAGTTTGTTGAGATCTTGGATCAAGAGGATCTTGCCGATCAGATGACAGTGGACCTCTCATTTTCCAAATCCTGGAGAGTCAATTGGCTCCAGGATAAGAGATCCTTCATTGCGATGAGCATCGGTATTACAAATCTCCTTGATAACCAAGACTTCATTACTGGTGGCTTTGAGCAGCTTCGCTTCGACTTTGAGAATCAAGATGTCAATACATTCCCTTCTAGATACTATTACTACCAAGGCCTAAACTACTTTGTCAATGTCAACTATAGATTTTAAGATGACGAATAAGCTAATTGCGCTGTGCCTATTTGTGCTAGGCGTATCGATCTCTTGTGTCGATGATCAATTTGACACACCACCTGTGGATGGATCAGATCCGGACATCACTGTCACCCACACGATTGCGGAGATCAAGACGCTATTTCTTAATAATGAGCTCAATGGTCCCATTGCTGAGGACTGGGTCATCAGTGGTGTAGTTGTCTCAAGTGATGAAGCAGGCAACTTTTTTCGGCAGCTGTATATCCAAGATGAGACCTCGGGAATCGAGTTAAGACTCGAGGAAACCAATCTTTACAACACATATCCTATTGGTAGACGCGTCTTTGTCAAGCTTCAAGGCTTGACGATCACGGAGTTCGCTGGCTTGCTACAGGTCGCCCAAGGGGAAGAGCGTATACCCTTGACGCTGATTCCAGAGGTGATATTCCCAGGTACTTTTAATAATGAAGTGGTGCCGAGGGTTTATACGATTGAGGAGATTAAGTCGCTTCCACTGGAAGAGTACAAAGTCAACGTTCTTAGCACTTACATTACGATCGAGAACCTCGAGTTTGCCATCGGTGATGCTGGAGTGACCTACGCAGATGCTGTCAACAACTCTTCTGTCAATCTCGATCTACAAGATTGTGATGGGGAAGAATTTGTGTTACGTACAAGTGGTTTTTCGAGCTTTGCCGGAGAGACCACTCCATCGGGTAATGGCTCGATCTCAGGTATAGTGGGAATCTTTGAAGGTGGCTCTACAGACTACCAACTCCAATTGAATAGTCTTGACGATGTAGACTTTTCCGGAGAACGATGTGACGGATCGACTGGTGGAGGCGAAGAGTTGACCATCAGACAGCTCAGAGATGCATTTGCTTCTGGAGCGACTGAGGCTCCTGCAGGTTTCATTCAAGGTATTGTGATCAGTGATGAGGCCAATATGAATATCAATGTTCAAAACCTCTACATTCAAGATGGCACTGCGGGCATCATTGTGAGATTTACAGCGGAGCACCAGTTTGGCCTTGGAGAGGAACTCAAGGTGACAGTATCTGGTCGTGAGTTATCTCAGTTTAGAGGAAGTCTACAAGTGAGCGGTGTGCCTAATGGTGCTGCTGTGAGTCAAGGAGTCAGTGCTACACCGACACCACGTGTTGCCAATGTTCAAAATGTAATAGACAATGGAAACGAATGGGAAGGCACCCTCGTAAGACTCAACGGTGTGAGCCTTGATGGTTCTACTTTCGACGGGACCGTGACCGTGAGTGATGCAACAGGTTCTTTACCGATGTTCGCTTTCAGCTCTGCCACTTTCGCCAACAATCCTGTTCCTGATGGGGAAGTAGATCTCATAGGAATTGTCACCATATTTGAAGAAGACATCCAAGTCTCGATGAGGAATGCCGACGATGTCATTGGTGGTACGACAGGAACGGGAGATAAGGATACGCTTACTCTTAGAAGCGTGCGCGACGACTACTTAGGAGGAGCAACTTCTGCCAAGGATGGATACGTCATCGCCACAGTCATCAGTGATGTGGTCAATGGAAATACTACAGACAGAAATGCGGTAGTTCAAGACGAGACCGCCGGTATCGTCGTAAGATTCAATGATGCTCACTCATTTGACGTTGGTACAGTATTGAAGATTGATGTGAATGGGATGGAGCTCTCTGATTTCAATGGACTTATTCAGATCAACAATGTGCCCAATGCCAATGCAAGTGTCATGGGTAGCGCAGCCGTCACGCCGATCGAGTTGACGATCTCTTCTCTTGTCGACAACTTTGAAGACTATGAATCTCGCCTTGTGAGAGTGAATGACGTTACACTATCTGGTAGCAGCACATTTGGTGGTGTCATTACGATCTCTGATGCTACTGGTAGTCTTCCGCACTTTACGCGGGGAGCGGCAAGCTTCGCTGATGCGGCGTTGCCTTCTGGTTCGGTCGATGTCATAGCAATGGGTACGTTCTTCAATGAACCTCAGTTGGGGCTGAGAAGTCTGGATGATGTGATCGAATAAGATCCAAATCAAGCCAAAGAAAAAGGGCAGCGGAGATCCGTTGCCCTTTTTTTCTTGAACTCAGCTCGTCTGAGTCTTGATCGCGGCTGCTACTAGTTTTCGCTAGCTACGGCTTTGTTGGTTTGGATGATGCGTCGAGCGCTCTCGAGGATGGCAGAGTCTTCGATCTCCACATAGCCCCCATTGGGTCCAGGCTGGATGTGTTTGCCGACGATCTTGCCGTCCTCATACTTCTTGGCACCAAAAAAGTTCCGAACAGTTTGTTCTTCCAGTTGAAGTTCTTCAGCGATTTTGTTGATGCTACCAGTAGGTAGACTGTGCTTGATCTTGCGTAGTTCCTCAAATGTTATATGCATGTCGGAAAGTGTTTAAGATGAATATGTATCGTTAACAATCGAAATATATAGAAAAATCCTTCAATAATCAATCAGATGAACTGAATTGTCTAGGATTTCTTCGACAAAAATTCTACAAGCTGCAGCACGACTGACTTCATGAGTCATGCAGGAATCTCAGCCTGATGTCTAAATGAGCTAGGGTAATCTTGACGATCTTGCATAGGAATGAGCAAAACCTTGAACAATCATCAGTTTTTTGATAAATATGTGACTCAGTCGCAATCTTTGCGTATCAATAGTGAAAACTTTCAAATTATTCACACATTCAATACACAATCATGTCACTTAATCTAATTGATTTGTTTAAAGACCAAGTTGGTGGACAGCTTGCTCAACACGCGTCCAAGTTTTTGGGCGAAAGCGCTAGTACTACAGAATCAGCGCTAGGTGCAGCGATACCTTCACTACTTGGTGGACTTATCGATAAAGCCGGAGACGAGAAAGGTGCTGGTGCCATCCTTGATATGATCAAGGGAGGTGGATTTGACGGTTCTATGCTGTCAAACATCGGTAGCATCTTCGGTAGCGGAGGCGATATCAATGGCCTCATGAACGGTGGTGGATCTCTACTCAGCTCTATCCTAGGTAACAAACTAGGTGGTATCGTAGACATCATCGCCAAAGTCAGTGGAATGAAAACTGGAAACAGTTCTTCTCTCCTCAAGATGGCTGCTCCTATGCTGATGAGCGTCATCGGTAAGAAAGTCCTCGGAGACAAATTGAGCCCAAGAGGTCTCATGGACATGCTCCTTGGTCAAAAACAACATGTACAAAAAGCTGCTCCCGCAGGTCTAGGTTCTCTCATGGGCTTTGCCAACTGGGGCAAAGACGTCGCAGGAGGAGCTGCTGATAAAGTCACTGGTGCTGCCAAGACTGTCGGCACGGCTGCGGCTACAGGAGCCAAGACGGTAGGCAACACAGCAAAAGCTGCTGGTACAGCTGCTGTCAACACAGCTGCAGACGCTGGTAGAGCTGGTAAGTCTCTTCTTAGCAGACTTCTTCCTTTGCTTCTTCTAGGTCTAGCAATCATCTTCGGTATTTTCACTTGGAGATCTTGCCAAGATGGTAAGAGCCTTGGAGATGCAGTGGGAGATGCAGCAGGATCGACTACTGAGATGGTCAAGTCAGGCGCCAATAAAGTTGGTGATGCAGCCAAAGCAACTGGTGCTGCTGTAGCTGACGGTGCAGAAGCTGTAGGTGGTGCAGTCAAAGAAGGTGCTAATGCTGTCAAAGACATGATCACTTCTATCTCTATCCCAGGTGGTGCTGAGATCAAAGCAAAAGCTGGTGGATTCACTGAGAGCATTGCCAAAGCATTCTCTGGTACAGTAGATGCCACGAAGAGCTATGTATTTGACGGAGTCAACTTCGAGACTGGATCTTCAAACATCACTGCAGAGTCAAAGACACAGATTGACAACCTCACTGCGATCATGAAGGCATACCCAAATGCTGTGATCAATATCGTAGGTCACACAGATAACACAGGTGAAGCGCAGAACAATCTAGATCTTTCTATCGCTAGAGCCAAAGCTGTGAAAGACGCTTTGATTGCTGGTGGTATCGATAAGGCAAGAGTACAGTCTCAAGGACGTGGTCAGACAGAGCCAATCGCTGACAACGGTACAGATGAGGGTAGAGCTCAAAACAGAAGAGTAGAGGTGTATATCATCAAGAAGTAATTCTTGGATCAAGATAAATTCGCCTAGATATGAGGCGCTCCAGAGATGGGGCGCCTTTTTTTTTGTGTGAATGAAATACGTCTTCAATCGCCAAAAATCCACAATACCAGGTGGTGAATTTGATGAGGCCTTCTTGAAAGATCAATTTTTTGATCTTTGGGAGAAGAATTCAAGGAGTCTGTACAGTGATCTTAAGAGTAAGATAGATGGATTTTTTGATATTCGGTCTATTGATGAACTAGAAGAGATGATCCAACTACGCGATCAACGTTTAGTTAGATTTTTGAGTTTGGAATGAAACATTTTGCAATTCTCTATGGACAACAGATTGTAGAAATTCAGTCACTTATTTATTGCCTGAATGATGGAGAACTTTTAGCAGGAAATGGTGTCGCCATGCAGCGCGTTCCTACTACTGTTCAAGAAGGTGAAAAGTTGCTAGCATTAGATAAGGGTGGATCGAGGATAATTCTAAGCGGTTTCAATTCTCAGTGGTTCTTTCAAGACGCTAAATTGGTTGCTGTTCAGAAGCCAACCGTTCGCATAGGTAGCCTGAATGAGATGTATTTTTCAATTGAATCAGAGGATGGTTTGACACACTCTTGCACGTTGAGCGATGCTAGCAATTCATGGTTGATTAATGGCGTTTCGAGAGTGTCTAACAAGGCCCTTGTCAAGAATAACTTATTCGTCAATATTATTCCGAGAAGTTCAATAGTGAATATCTATGAGCTATCTGAATCATCCAGCCATATCAGAATGCTAGATTTTACCTCATGGGAAAGTCCATTGAGGTCCTTGGTCTATTGTAATGCGGCTTTCTTATATGCGAATTACATTGACTCAGGCTTCACATCAATCCCTATTGAGCAAGAATACGAGACTTATCGACCTACCTTTATACCCTTCGCCCCAAGGTACCCCGACCCACCTGTCCATGTCGACGCGGGCAAGCACGAGTTTATCATCATTTGGGATCGTCTCGTCAAGCGATACGCCATCGATCCAGAGCTGCCTGTCATCTTGGAGCGAGAACTCAGTGAGTCGGAGATGCCATATAGATGCCTCCGGTCACCAGTCCTAGATGGCCAGTACATTTACTATCTAGACACCCATGCGCATGTCATGGTGCAAATGGACAAGGACAGTCTAGAGACAGTCGACAGCTATAGATTTGACTCAGATATACCCATTGAGATCAAGGTGCACGATGACTTTATTTCGGTCTCATGCCGCGGCAACAAGATCTATGTCTTCAAGAAGGATTGACGTCTGATGACGATGATCGTTTGTATGATCACTCACTCTTGACGTCGAAGCTCGACGACCGAACCGTGAACCGTGGATTTAGCCCTGAAGCACAACCGTTGCTCCTAGAAATAATAGGCTCCCAACAATCATCAGCTTAAAATGAAAAATCAAAAATCAAAAATGATCCAATCGTAACCCGTCGACCGTAACTGTGAACCGTGGATTTTGCTCTAAGAGACAACCATTGAACCTCGGAATAGTATGATTCTAGAAATCATTAGGTTAAAATCAGAAATCTCAAATCTCAAATCAGAAATCAAAAATAAGCCCTACTGCTTCACAATCATCTCAGTCCTCACATCACTGCCTGCACTGGCTCTGACGAAGAACTTACCAGATGGCTGTTGCGTAAGATCCCATTGGATCTCGTGTTGGCCCGCAGGTAGATTGTCTAGTGATCTGAGCTCTACAGTTTGACCAGTTTCTGAGACGATACTGAGTTGCAGCGCCTCTACGGACTCTGTCAGTGTCAATCGCGTCGTGTATAGACCTTGTCCCAGAGTAGGGTAGCTCGATACTTGGACCGTGCTAGCGAATAGATCACTCGTAGCGCTAGCATTGAGCCAGTCTTTCTCTACGTAAGTATTGACAAACTCATAGCTGTCATCAGCTTGCTTCGACCAGATGACAAGAGCGAGATCCATATTCTCTATGACCCATCCGTCTGGTACGTCATAGGAGTAGTTGGTGATGAAAGAGCTGCCCTGCGTCACGACTCCAGCATCATTGAGCTGAGTGCCAAAGTGATTATCACTGAAGGATTCGCGCATGATCTTTTTGTGCTCGACATTATTGCCTCTGCTCGCCTGATCCGCGATGACCCCATCTTCTACGATGTAGACGGCGAGATAGAATTCACCTTCTGTGTCTTGGAAAAATCTCGTTTGTGCTTGTACTTCGATCGTATTGTCGACGAGCTGAGCTGTCAGGCCCGCATTGGCCACAGGTAGGAGCTCAAAGTTGGCGTCAATCTGCTCTTTGATACTCGCTCGACGTGCAGTCGTATTGCTACTCGTAACATTCTGATCTACACTTCCCAAAAAGAACGAAGGTTGTCCACGATTCTCGAAGTTGGCAGCTATGGCTTCGGCTGTCGGGTTGCGAAGATCACCGCTGTAGTGATTGGCGATCAGTAGCGCTTTTTCATCATTGTCCTCTACGAGATCATCAAACATGTCCCAGCCCCATCCACCGCATGGCGGACACCATGTAGCGCTGACCTTGGTGAGCATACTTCTTTGTTCTTGTGTGACTTGCTGTGCTGAGAGACTGAGTGTCAAGCTGATGCAAAATGCCGTAACGAGTATGTATTTTTTCATGTCTTAAGTGTGTTCTGATATCTAAGAATAGTGACTAAACGAAGTTACATGGGAATTGATCACGGGCTTTCGCCCAAATGTCTTGTTTGTCGCTTCGCCTACGCAAAGATATATATGAGTATTAATCGCTATATGATGGAATGAGACATTCCATGACAGGGTGATTTGTTTCTGGGCTATGTGAGACGATTTAGTTGTATGTGTACACAATTGCGTAATTTTGTCTCAAAGAGATGCTGTGACAACCACTACCATGAGAGAGCTACGGGCGAACTTAAAAGACCATTTTGACAAAATCGAGCAGGACCAAAGTGTACTCATTGTTCCTAGAAAAGGAAGCCAAGAGGCGATGGTGATCATGACTCTTTCAGAATACAGTAGCATGAAGGAGACGGATTATCTCCTTTCTAATCCGCACAACAGGCAGATGCTTGAAGAGTCTATGCGACAACTAGATAATGGTGATACAATGGAGTACAAGTCACCCGTCGAATGAATTTGCTCTTCACCGAAATCGCCTGGAAGCCGTACAGGCATTGGCAACAAACTGATCAGAAGATCGTCACCAGGATCAATGAGTTGATCAAATCTATCCAAAGAGAGCCCTTCAAAGGGCTTGGAAAACCAGAGGCCTTGAGGCAAAATCTTCGTGGATATTGGTCTCGCCGAATCACCTCCGAGCACAGACTGATCTACAGGATAGGGGATGGCAAATCAGGTCATAGGCAAGTAGAAATTATCGCTTGTAGATTTCACTATGGCTGAGCAATTCATCATGAGCCGATGACATCTCCAAATACTTATTTTTCACGCAAGAAGCTTACCAAAAAGCAGCTCTCCATCTTTCTGCAATTGCACTTCTAGAGCACGGCCCGTGCTGAGCATCGCCTAAAGGAAGGCTTTCCAAGAGCATAAGCTAGAGCGCAAGCACTAGGATCATGAACTTTGGGTAAAGCCTCATCACTACCTGATAGATTTGAACAACTCAGCCTTCCAGCTTGAGAGTCTCGCAGAGTCTATTTCACTCTCATAACTTCCATGCACTAGGCAATACAGTTCCAGAAGCTTCGCATCACTCTCTTCTGGTTTCAGCAGAAGACCGAGGCTCGCTTTCTCTTCGAAGCTTTTGTGCGACAGCACGATTGATCGCCTGTCGATCCACTGTATGATCGCTGGCATCACATCATAGCTAAAGCTAAGCTCGTACAGCTCCAGGATATCACGTTCCGCAATCTTCGCCTCGCTCAAGACCAGATCTGCAGACTCCTTGTATGCCTTGATCAAACCACTACTACCAAGTTTGGTGCCACCATAGTATCTCACGACGATCACACTGACATATCTCAGCTGGTGGCTTTTGATCATTGACAAAATCGGTCTGCCTGCCGTACCGCTCGGCTCGCCATCATCAGAGCTATATTCTATGCGTGCATTGAGGACTCCCACGGAGTAGCCGCTGCAGTGGTGCGTCGCCTTGGGATGTAGTTCGCGAATGTTGGCAAGGTGCATTTTGGCGAAAGCCTGATCCTCGACATAGCTCGCATAGGAGAGAAATTTGCTCCCTTTGATCCTCAGCTCCGCGTAGCTATCTTCTTCCAGATGTCGATAGCTGCTCATGTACTGAGGAATACGAGGATCATACCGATCAATGCTACTGCGAGTCCAAGTTGATTTTTGCGACCAAGGCGCTCACGAAAGATGAGCAGCCCGACGATGCCTGAGAGGAACAGGATCCCAATATTGTTGACAGGAAAGATAAATGAGCCGTCCCAGCCCGTATCGAGCAAGAGGAATAAAAAGTAGATCGAGTAAAAGTTTGGGATGCCAAGTAAGATCCCCGCTAAGATCTCTTTGCCCTGTATGCGATACGTGCTGTGGGTAGTGCGTGCAGTGAAAAGTGGTCTTGTCAGCCAAAAAATCAGCCCAAAGACTCCACCGAGTCCAAAAATGAGAGCGGTCAATCCCAGCTGAGAGCCAGACCAAAGCTGCTGCCGATTGATCCAGAGGAAGAGGATCTCAATCGATGCCCCAGTGCCAAATGTGAGGATCGGTAGCATCCAGTGCCACCAACGATGATCAGATGTGCCTTGACTGTCAGAGGGCTTGTAGCTCAGGATCACTGCTAGGATGCACAAGGAGATCCCGATCCAGCGCAGCCAGCCGCTGGCTTCTCGGAAGGCGATCACAGCAAAGATTCCACTCGCTACGAAAGGTAGCTTTTGAAATACTGCAGCGATGCTCATCCCAAAGTGCTTCACAGTAAGCGCTACAGCATTGAAGCCAGTGATAAATAAGATGCCAAGGAAGAGAATGCACCATTTGGCCTCCGAGCCCCTGAAATCAAATTCCTCAAAGATTCCTGGATCCATTACGAGACCGACACAGACACAAGTGATATAATTGACGATGATGGCATGCAAGAGATTGATCTCATGCCGACTGTAAACCTTGAAGAGGCTCACTATGATGGTAGAAAACAGGATGCTCAGTTCAAGAAATATCACGCTGCGAAGTTGACAATAAGTTTTGCAAACGATGACATTTCTTAGCAGATCTAAATATTAGAAATATCTACATTTGTTCAAATTTTAAAAGTGGCGGATACCCTTCTGCAGTTTGACAATCTTCTGGCCGAATGTCGCCGTCTCTTCGAGGCGAAAAACCAAGACTACGGCAGCTCCTGGCGCATCATGCGATCAGCTTCTATCACCGATCAGCTGTATATCAAAGCGATGCGTATCCGCACTATCGAAGAAGAAGGGCAAAATCTCGTCGGCGACGACATCAGAGAAGACTACATCGGTTTGATCAACTATTCCATCATGGCACTTGTCCAACTAGAGAAGCCATACGGTGGAGAGGCAGACCTCGAATTTCCAGTGACGGAGCTTTTGGCAGACTACGATGCACATGTAGCTGATATCAGAGCCCTGCTGGCCAAGAAGAATCATGACTACGGTGAAGTCTGGAGAGATATGCGCATCAGCAGTATCACTGATCTCATCCTCATGAAGCTCTTACGTATCAAGTCGATCGAGGATAATCAGGGCAAGACCATCGTCTCCGAAGGTCTCGACGCCAACTACATGGATATCATCAACTATTCTGTTTTTGCACTTATCAAATACTCAGAAGCATGACGCTTACCAGACTGTTGATATACATCGCCATTGCCGCCATCGTCATCACGGCGGCTGTAGGATTTGGCTACAAGAAGCACAAGTCTTGGCTGATGACATTCTTGCAGAATTACTGTGGAGTCCTCTTCATCGTAAGTGGATGGGTCAAGGCGGTGGATCCGCTCGGTACGGCTTACAAGATGGAACAGTACTTCGCAGAATTTCCTGGTCTTTTTGATGGTACATGGTTTGGATTTATCAGTCCGATGTTTCCATGGTTGAGCAAGTACGCCATTGGCTTTTCAGTCTTCATGATTGTCTTGGAGATCGTACTGGGATTGCTTTTGATTCTTGGTGCTAGATCCAAGCTCACATCTTGGCTATTCCTTGGGATTGTAGGCTTCTTCACCTTTTTGACGGGTTACACGTACCTGACGGGTTATGTGCCACCGGATGTCGGATTTTGGGAGTTTGGCTCCTGGGCAGCCCATGATGACAACAATATGAAGGTCAAGGACTGCGGTTGCTTTGGCGACTTCATCAAACTGGTCCCCAAGACATCATTCTTCAAGGATATCGCACTCTTGGTGCCTGCTTTTTTCTTCATCTTCAGGCACAAGGACATGCATCAGCTCTTCAGCAAGCCCGTGAGGACGAGCCTGGCCATAGCGACCGCTGTCGGTGTTTTTATCTATTGCTTGAGCAATTTCGTGTGGGATCTTCCGCACTCTGATTTCCGGGACTTCAAAGCAGGGACAGATGTAAGGAGCAAGAAGGCTGCCGAAGAAGAAGCACTTGGTAGCGTCCAAATCCTCGAGTGGGTCTTGACCAATCGCGAGACCGAAGAGGTCGTACGCATCAGCAATGCCGACTACATGTCCCAAAAGGCCTGGGAAAAATATCCCAAGGCGCAGTGGAGCACAGATCAAGTCATGGGTGAGCCCAGTGTGAAGCAGACGAAGATCAGTGACTTTGCGATCGAGTCCTTTGATGGAGACGAGGTCACGGAAGAGATCCTAGGAGAGCCTTCCAAGACCCTCATGGTCGTCATCCCCAAGCTCAAGGCCAAAGAAGCTCTGAAAACTGTGACTGTTAAGGATACGAGTTATATCATAGATACAGTGAGCTTGCTCAATGATAAGCTTCAGGCTGTACTACCTAAGATTGATAAAATCACGAGCTCTGAGCAGGAGGTAGTAGACTTTATATACTCTGAGAAGATGACAGAGGCTTTCGCCAAAAGGATGAATCCGATTACCGAACTAGCCGAGGAGCTTGGCTACAAAGTCATCGGTGTCGCTGGGGCAGCAGGGGGAGATGCGATAGCAGACCTCAAGCGAGATATGGATGTTCACTATCCATGGTATGCGGCCGATGACATCCTGCTCAAAACCATGATAAGATCTACGCCGGGACTGATCTTATGGAAAGATGGCAAAGTGGTGGCCAAGTGGCACCAAAACAAATTACCTTCGGCAGAGGAATTCAAAGAGAAGTACCTGAACACGACCAACTGACCTAACACATGCTAAGTAGACGAAGTGTGCGCATCAAAGTGATGCAGCAATTGTATGCCCTGGATAGGGATGGAGAATTGAGTAGCAAGGAAGCAATGGCCAACTACGACCTAGGTGTGAAAAAGAGCTATGAGCTCTGCAACTTCGCCACTTACATCTTGCTCAAGATCGCGGTGTATGCCAAGACAGACAATGAGCACCGCAAGAAAAAGCACATCAAGACCGTCGAGGATCAGACTTTCTCTGATAAGCTCGGCACTAATGCCTGTGTGCAGAGCATGCTAAGCAATGAGAGCTTTGAAAAAGCGGTAAATAATGGTGACTTTGACACCAAACTAGACGAAGATTTTGTCAAGAAGATGTATCGAGAGTACGTCAAGACAGAAGCCTTTGCCGAATACCTCAATGCGAAGTCGAGCGTGGAAGATGATCGTAGAATCCTTCTAGACTTATTCCGCTTTTGTCGAAATCATGATCTCTTCAAGGAGCTTGTACAAGATCACTACAGCAGTTGGCAAGACGACAAGTCGCTTGTCATCGGTATGATGAAAAAACTGATCAAAGCCCTCCCGGTAGATGGAGACTACCTGACCCATATCCAACCCGTAGATGACGAGGTCGAAGATTTTGGTCGAGAGCTCCTCAAGACGGTCATTGCTGAGCAAGCCGACTTTGATAAGCTCATAGAGCCCAAACTCGAGAACTGGGATGCCGAGCGCCTTGCCATATTGGATACCATCGTCCTCCGCATGGCCCTCGGAGAATTCCTCCACTTCAAGACCATTCCCAAGAAGGTCACCCTCAATGAATATGTGGATATCAGTAAGAACTACAGTACGGCCAAAAGCAAGGACTTTATCAATGGGCTCCTTGATCGCCTCATGAAGGATCTATCTGAGTCTGGTGCCATCGTCAAAGAAGGGAGAGGACTGATAGATTGATCGACAAAGCAGACTACTTATGAAAACCACTTTCTATACTGTATTGATGCTCATGGTTTTCCTGGTGCTCGTGTCATGCGGTGATTCGAGTACAGCTAGATCTGTGAGTGATGATACTCAGTTCAGTGCGGCTGAGCAAGCAAAGATGTCAGAGGAGAAGAAGGCCTACATCGATGAGATGGCCAATCTCAAGACTTTGGAGTGCACAGAGGCATGTGACTGCATTCCGCAGACCAAGATAGCCAAGGTCCTAGGCTGGAGCAATTCCTCCACGACTGCAGAGCCTACAGTCTTTAATGATCGCATATCCATGTGTTCCTTGAACAATGGTGGAGAGGTCTTCCTCGTGCGGATAGCTCGCACGAGCCCACGCCAGCCTGATCCTGAATATCTCAAGAAAAAATTCCAAATCTTCCTGGACAAAGGAGAGTCTTTTTACAAGTACAAGGAAGTAGAAGATGGAGTGAATCAGATCATCCTTGGCACGGGCAGAGATAAGTTTGGCCTACAACACTGGATCGCTCGGCGTCGCTTTGGCAATGATGCCATGATGCGCATCGAGTATACGAGTGATGAGACGATGGGACAAGAAAAGGAAAAGCGAGTGCTACAGCTCATCTCGATGATAGAGTAGTTCACTGCCTCAGTAAGAAGAAGAGCAATCACTCATTCATTCAATGAATCAATCAATCATTGATCAGTCCATCACTGATTCCCCACCAAGAAAAGTTTATGAGAAGCATTGACTTGATCAAGCTTGCAAAAGCCAAGCTTAATTCAGAAATCAAAAATCAGAAATCAAAAATGAATCAGTCCATCACTGATTCCACTCCGGCTTCTGATATTCTCTTGAAGAAATAATAGGTATCCAGCTGACTCTGTACGGCAAGCTCATTATCCGTGCGCTGGTAGTCATTTTCGTTGTCGGTACCGATATGTCTGGCCTTGACATTGTCTGTCCATTGGATACGGAAGATGGTCTTCACAATGTCCTTAAGCTGCTCGTCGTAGATGGGGTAGGCGGCTTCGATTCTTCTTGTCAGATTCCGCTTCATGAAATCTGCTGAGCTGAGATAGATTTTATCCTCGCCAGCAGCATGAAACCAGTAGAGCCTGGCATGCTCGAGATATCTGTCAAGTATGGAGATCACCTTGATATTTTCGCTTACACCAGGTACACCTGCACGAAGACTACAGATACCTCTCACGATCAACTCGATTTTGACACCTGCTTGGCTTGCTTCATAGAGCTTCGCAATCGTCGGCTTATCTTCCACGCTATTCATCTTGGCATGGATAAATGCTGGCCGTCCCGCCTTTGCTTCAGCAATTTCAAAATCTATCAGACTCAGGAGCTGCGGTGTCAGATTGAAATGACCGACTAGCAAATGGACAAATCGATTGCTTGGTTTCTTCTTGGTCTCAAGGAAGGTGAATAGCCGCATCACTTCACTCGATATTCGTGGATCACAGGTGAATAGTCCAAAGTCGCTGTAGAGCGTAGCTGTCTTTTCATTGAAATTTCCAGTGCTGAGATAGGCATAGTTGACAGCCTTGCCCTCTTCTATGCGTCTCACAATAGCTAGCTTGGAGTGTACCTTGAGACCGGGGAACGAGTAAATGACGTTGATGCCCGCTTCCTCGAGTTTTTCCGCCCATTTAAGATTTTCTTCCTCGTCAAATCTGGCCTTGATCTCGATAAAGACAGTCACCCGTTTGCCGAGCTTCACAGCTTTCATCAGTGCACTTAAGATGCGACTGACTCGGCCGATCCGATACTGCATGATCTTGATATGAGTCACAGCAGGATCCACCATAGCTTGCTGGAAAAAATCTACCACAGGGTCATAGCTATGGAAGGGAAACATGAAGAGTCGATCTCTTTCCTGGATCTTCTCAAATGCGCGATCTCCCTCAAAGTAGTTGGCATCAAGTGGCTCGAGCTCATGATTGATCAAGTGACTCTTGCCAAAACTTGGAAAGCCAAAGAAGTCAAAGTTGTTATGATACCGACCTTCTGCCACGCAGTCAAGTTCATCAAGGTCAAACTGCTCGATCAAAAATTGCAACATCTCCTCGGGCATCTCGCGGTCATACACAAGTCTCGATGCGAGGCCTACTTGACGCTTATGGATACCTTTTTTGATCTTCTCGACGAGATCTCCACTATACTCATCATCAATGTAGAGTTCTGCGTCTCTTGTCAGTTTTATCGAGTAGCTCGCCTCGACCTTGTAGCCTGGAAATAGTTGAGGGATATTGTGTCTGACAAGATCATCCAAGAAGATGACATGATTTTTATTGAAGCCACTCGGCAATGTCACAAATCGTGGTAAGTGGTCGCTCGGTACTTTGACGATGGCATATCGTCGATTGTCATCCTCTGGGCGCTGCAGATCAGTGAGCTGCAAGGCGAGATAGAGAGCCGCATTGGTCAGAAATGGTCTGATCTTATCCTTGAGAAGGAGTACTGGCTGCACATAGGGGAGGCAATTGTCTTGAAAGTACTTCTCGATGAACTCACGCTTTTCGCGATTGAGATCTTCTGGTTTTCGCAGGTAGATCTTTTCAGCTTTAAGCGCAGGAATGATCTCATCTTGAAATATGCGACTAAACTCTTCCAGTTGCTCATTGAGCGTGAAGCGCAATTCCGTCATCAGTGATTCGGGATCATAGCCAAGCTTGGCGATTGCTTTGGGTCCTGCGCGAAGGATATTACGGTGATTGGCCACTCGGACGCGAAAGAATTCATCCAAATTGGAAGAGTAAATCGCCAAAAATTTGATGCGCTCCAATAGTGGTACTTGGGGATCCTTCGCCTCCTGCAATACGCGATAGTTGAAAGAAAGCCAAGACAGATCGCGATGCACATATGGCATCTGATCCATGTCAATCGTATTGTCGGCCGATGTCTCTTGCATAGTCCTTCAAAGCTATGGCATATTGCACATTATGATTGTGCAGGATGAGGTAGCATCTTCGTAGTCCTGTGATGCGCCAATGTGCGAGTACCAGATACCAGTCTTGAAGCCTTGATTCATCAATGAGCCTCTCACCAGTCGTAGCAAACCTGATCAGCAGTTCAGGGCCTTTGATAGCTCTAGGAATGATATCTCTCCTTCCTGGGCTGTCCGTGATGCAGAGGTAGCTATTGGAAGATGAGTCAAGGGCTTTCGCCCAAATGTACTGCTTGTAGACATCTACGATCTGATGCTCATCATACCAGTCTTCATGCCTGAGTTCAAGATGAACAGCATCATTGTTTGGCAATAACTCAAGGAAGCTTTGAATACTCTGCCAGTCACCTGGCCGGCGATACTCAGGTAATTGGAGCAATTGTCCTCGGTACTTTTTTCCGAGGATCTGGAATGTATTAAAACTTGCGCGGTACTGCTCAATCTGTCTATCGATTTGAGCTGACTGAGACACTAGCTTATGGACCTTGGGGATGAAGGCAAAATCATCAGTAGTCACCTGATCCCATAGCTCAATCTGCTCAACACTCGGCGTGCGATAGTAGCTGGCATTGAGCTCTATGCAGTCGAAGTACTGATTATACTTCGCCAGAGCATGTCTCATACCTGCTTTCTTGTCTGCTGCCTTGAGGCTGAATGCAGAAAATCCAGTGAACCCAATGTGAATCTTCGGCAACTCTTGAGACTGTGTTTGTGAAGCCTCATCTTGAGCTGGTAGACGAAAATCTATGCCATCTAGTACTTCAACACGTCCAAACTTCATAGTTTAGTGAAGTTAAAACTGAAACGAGATGGGAAGGCAATTACATGTAATCGGCAATTGGAAAATGAATCATGATGTGCAGTCGTGCACGGATTTTTGGAGTGAACTCGACGGAGAAGATATGCCAACCACTGTGGCAGCTGGTATCGCGGCGCCAGCACCACTGCTTTCAGACTCGCTTCACAAGTGCCCATTTTCTACCAAGATTTATGGCCAAAATTGTCATCAAGCTTTGTCCGGAGCCTACACAGGCGAGACCAGTGCTGCCTTGCTTCAGTCACTCGGTTGTGCTGGTGTAGTACTTGGTCATAGTGAGCGTAGACAGTACTTTAACGAAAGCGATGCACTTATCCATGACAAAATCAACACGGCGACCTCTCAAAACTTACAGGCAGTCTACTGCTGTGGAGAGTCCCTTGAGCAACGCAAGGCTGGCGAGCACAAGAGCTTTGTGAGGTCACAGATAGAAAATAGCTTATTTGGCCTTGAGCCAGCTCAGCTACAGCAACTGATCATTGCCTATGAGCCGATATGGGCGATAGGAACAGGTGAGACTGCTAGCGCGGCACAAGCAGAGGAAATGTGTGCGGAGATTCGTCAGATCATGGCTTCCAAGTTTGGTCAAGGAGCTGCGGATGATCTCATCATTCTCTATGGTGGAAGCGTCAAGCCGTCCAATGCTCATGAGATTTTTTCACAAGAAAATGTCGATGGAGGTCTGGTAGGAGGTGCTTCACTCAAGGCCGAGAGCTTTGTAACACTGCTCAGGATCGCGGAAGAGCTCATGAGTGCCTAGTGCTTGGCAGAGATGTTGAGCGTTTAGTACTAGTCTATTGACATCACTAGATTCTGGCACTTTCTTGTAGGCTTCCTCATATTCGTGGGTTTTATGGCACGGTTGTATGGACTCTTGTCATCGATACTGCGAAATTTCATCATCAATACGATACTACATATTATAAATTTTATATATTTGTCTTATAGATAATAGATTTTTATAATATGAAGAGCATTGTTAGCCAGCGATTTGTAGAGTGTCTTGAAGAGCTCTATTCTAGTCGCAGGGTAAGCTCTTTTCGCCAGATGGCTCTTCATCTCGACTTCAAGCCCCAGAATCTTTCGGAGATTCGCAAGGGTAGGAGAGACGCTCCCATTGAGCTGATAAGAAAGGCCATTGAGGAATATCTCTTAAGCCCGGTCTACTTGTTTTCAGGCGCAGGACCCAAGTTTACCAAGACGAAATCAGGTCAAGCCTTCGATGTGTTGACCATAGTCACAGATCGATCAGGTAAGGAACAAATCGTTCATGTACCTGCACAGGCCCAAGCTGGCTATGTAAGTGGCTATCGAGATGCCTCCTTTATCGAGGAGATGCCGACATACTCGCTTCCTGATATGCGCTATCGATCGGGATCTTATAGATCTTTTGATGTTACTGGCAGTAGTATGGAGCCTGGTATCCGAGCCTATGATCGTCTCATATGTCGATACCTAGAGCCTGAGTACTGGGCGAGTGGACTACGAGATCGACATGTCTATGTGGTCGTGACTTCTACGGATGTAGTCGTCAAGCGCATCAGTAATGAACTGAAGACTGCAAGACGAATTCTTGCTGTCAGCGATAATGACTTCTTTGCTCCCTACTATATGTCTGTCGAGGACATCAAAGAAATCTGGATGGTCGAGAGTGTCATCCGCAATTTTGATCACTATCCTCACAAGGCTAGTTCCATCTCTGAGCAGGCGGCGAGCATTGATGATCCTGCCCCTATCGGGAAATCCTCGGCATCTACCGACATTGGCTCTAGTTCTATGAGCTCTGACTTTGACGTCAGTGACTTTGCGGATTTGCTAGCAGATTAGAGGCTAGCGGTGAATCCATGCCGCAAATGCACTCGCGGCTTTCATCTCATCCGAATATTGCTCCGCATACTTCTCTGGACTAAAGAAGTTTTTGACGAAGTGTGTATCAAATTCACCACTGACAAAGGCAGGGTGGTCCATCACAAATCGTCCAAAGTCTAAAGTCGTCGTTGCACCTTCAATATTGTAATCTCTGATGGCTTCTCTCAGCTTGGATATCGCAGCGTCTCGATCTTCGGCATGTACGATCAGCTTGGATATCATCGGGTCATAGTAGATCGGGATATCCATTCCTTCGGTGTAGCCTGAGTCAACGCGTGCTATATCCGTGCTAGGTTCTTCATATTTGCTCAGCGTGCCGATACTCGGAGCAAAATTGTCCATGGAGTCCTCGGCGTAGACACGCAACTCGATGGAGTGACCTAAGATCTTTAGATTGTGGAGTTCCTCTCGGAGCTTCTCGCCACGAGCGACCCTGACTTGTTCTTTTACCAGATCGAGTCCAGTGATATACTCTGTTACAGGATGTTCTACCTGCAAGCGTGTATTCATTTCGAGGAAATAGAAGTTGTGCTTTTCATCGAGCAAAAACTCCACAGTGCCAGCTCCGACGTAATTACAAGACTGCGCGACACGAATAGCAGCTTGCCCCATCTCCTCTCTGAGCTCTGGACTCAGTATACACGATGGTGCCTCCTCGACCACCTTCTGATGCCGTCTCTGGATACTGCATTCTCGTTCAAAGAGGTGGACAACATTGCCATGCATATCAGCCAGCACTTGGACTTCTATGTGCCTTGGGCTACCCACATATTTTTCGATAAACACTGCGTCGTCGCCAAAAGAGGATCGAGCCTCACTCTTGGCCATGGCCATCTGATCTTCAAACTCCTCAAGACCATTGACGATACGCATTCCTTTCCCTCCGCCACCAGCACTTGCTTTGATCAAAATCGGAAATCCGATTTCTGCCGCTAGTTCTTTCGCTTTAGGGATATCTGTGATTGCCTCCTCGGTGCCAGGGACAAGAGGGATATCATAAGCAAGGACTGTTTGCTTGGACTCGAGCTTGCTACCCATGACGCGGATTGCTTCAGGGGGTGGGCCGATAAATATGACACCAGCCTTGCTGCATGCTTCGGCAAAGCCCTCATTTTCACTCAGAAAGCCATATCCTGGATGAATGCCATCACAGCCTGTCGACTTGGCGATCTGGATGATTTTATCTCCGAGCAGATAGGACTGAGCACTTGGTGCTGGCCCGAGTAGATATGCCTCGTCCGCCTCAAGGACATGAGGGCTCAGGCGATCGGCCTCTGAATAAACTGCTACTGTCTTGATATTCATCTCGCGCAGGCTGCGTATCACACGCCTTGCGATCTCGGCTCTATTGGCGACTAGGACTTTCTTCATCGAGCGTCTTTACGAAGTTCTCGGCCCAGGACTTGATCTCATCCCTCACGAGCCTGAATGATCGCAAAACTACGTCTTCCGGCCCTTTGATCTTGGAGGGGTCACCAAAGGCACGATGTATATGCTGACCGTGCGGTGGAGGCACGGGGCATGACTCTAGTGCATGGTCACAGACGGAAATAAAGTAATCGAAATTGATCTTTGCGTACTCATCGATGTGATTGCTCGTATGATCGCTGATATCATGCCCATCTTCCATCATCATTTGGACGGCAGTGCGATTGATCTCATGAGGCGCCGAGCCTGCGCTGTAGACTTCAAGCTGGCTTTCGCCAAAATGAGCCAAATAGCCATGCATCATCTGACTTCTACAAGAATTGCCGGTGCAGAGAACTAGTACTTTTTTCATCTTTTGATCTCCTTGAAATGCAAAGGTCATATGACTTTGTGACTATACAGCATCAAATCAAGTAGTGCTTTGGTAAATTTTCTGTGAAAGACACTAGCTTCTGGAAAGCAAAAGCAGTAACTTTGCGTCGCTTTAATCAAGAGCTATGGATATTATCAAAGACATACACGATCAGCTTACGCCAAAAAGAGATGATCTTCCAAAATTCAGCTACGGTGACAATATCGTGGTCAACTACCGAATCATCGAGGGAGAAAAGGAACGTATCCAGTCTTTCAAAGGTGATGTAATCAAGATCACCGGTCAAGGTGCGACAAAGACTTTTACAGTGCGAAAGACCTCAAGTGGAGTGGGTGTTGAAAGAATCTTTCCATTTAGCTCACCAAACATTGCCGACATCAAAGTCGTCAAGAGAGGACGTGTTAGAAGAGCGAAGCTCTACTACCTCAGAGAGATGGTCGGTAAGAAGGCGCGTATCCGAGAAAAGCGTACGCAATAAGCACGGAGAAACAAAACGATCAATATCACGAAGCCCGCTCTGTCTAGTTCGGGCTTTTCTTTTGTCCGCAAACTAGATCGTGATATTGAAAAAATCGTACGGCTATTCCGTATGGCTACTCATCGTACAGCTACTTTTCTCAATCGCAGCTACTTTACTCGTTGTGACTCCCTAATGCTTGAGAATCATTTTGGCGAAAGCCCCATCATCAGTCACTATTTGCAGTAGCATCATTCCTGGGGTAAAATCCTCGATATCCAGTCGAGAGCGCCGTGTAGTCATTTCACCGGTGGAAAGCAATCGCCCCTGCAAGTCATGCAAGAAATATTTTGCCTCCTCAGCGCCAGGCGATTCAATCTGGATGTAGTTCATCGCAGGATTGGGGTAGATCTGCCATCGAGTCTCGTCCAGATCTTCTGTAGATACGATACACAGAGGTCCATCCGTGACCTTCGTCACCGTCACAAAGTTATTGCTCAAGGCAAAGCACTCTTCACTGAAATCATTGTCTGCTAGTGCGGTACCGATGCTGACATTAATGATCTCAGCATCATGGGCAATTCCAAACACGCGACAGACTCCAGGAGCCTGATCATCAAATAAAAATGAGCCGCCAAAGCTGAAGTTGGTAATGATGTTGTCCTCATTAGTTACCACAAAACTGTAATGCGGTGCTGAGGCGTCTCTCTCTTGGAATCGAAGGATATCTTCCTCGCCGTCACCGACGCAGATTTCTATGCTGGTCTCGCCATCAGTGGTGTTGATGATGCCGCCTTCGATGTCACTGATCTCGATATATAGCGGCCGTTGAGAGATGGCAGCGCAAGAGCTGAAAAGATCAGGATCCGTACCCACTATATCTCCGACATCCACTAGAAGCTGACCTGCATGGGATACCGCGTAGACGAGAAACAAATTTCCGTCGGGTAGACGTGTCAAGTCCAGTATTTCTTGATTGCGATCGACCAATACGATCTCACCTGAGGCGTCCACGACGATCAGCGCGAGTTCCAACTGTGACTCATAGTCTATCGTGAGCTGAAGACTGTCAAGAAACTGGTCCTTGCTACAGAGGAGCAGGCTATCACCCAGCGCACTATTGACATCAGACACGAAGGGTCGATTGATCTCCAGCCAAAATCGATTGCTAGCAAAGGTGTGGCAGCCTGTGCTGATGTCTGCTTCGAGAATATTCGCTCCCGGCCTCAGAATCAGCTGACCGCTATAGCTGATGCCAACAATACCGACAATGCGCTGGTCGATATTGCTCAGATCGATGGTGCCATTGCCGAGTGAGATATCTAGCACGCGTCCACTAGCATTGACGATGGCAAATGCGTAAGCCAGATCGGATGCACCGGTAATTTCGAGCATGATGCTCGAGTCTATACCGCATATCGTAGCTGAGTCGGTTCGTCCAGCAAATGATAGCTCACCCGCCATTGGCTCATCTCTGATGAGTGTGATGCTGTCATCAGCCAAGGAGTAACACAGATCAGATAGTGCGCCAGCAGGATCCCACATGTCTCCTGTATTGATGGCAAGAGTGCCACTAAAGCTCAGGTGAAACACAGTGTATCTGCCGAGACCCAGATCTTCCCAGCCCGATAGATCTGCAGTCGGTATGAGAGCCACAATTGTATTCATTTCATCTGTCACGACGAAGATCTGCTCTTCACCGATGGCGCTAGTCACTGATATTTCTACACTATCTACAGCTTCACTTGTACAACTATACCATATATTATCTGCTTGGGAGATTGTCACTTCGCCGGCCTGACTACGTGATTTGCGGATCTCGATGAAGTTGTTGCTTAGCTCATGACAGTCCGTAGACAAAGGCAGTGCATCGTCAAGATCAGAGCCGATGGAGACCTGTAAGCTACCAGTATAGCTCAATCCGTAGAGGCGACACTCTCCAGCAGTGCTATTGTCTAGGTCGATAGAGTCGGTAAAGGTGATCGTAGTTACGACATTCTCTTCAGTGGTGTACAGATAAGCATACTGCGTTCCGACTTGATCAAATCGCTCTGTGAGAATGTAATCCTCAATCCCATCATCTATGCAGATCTCATAGGACTGAACACCATCTCTCCCAAGTATGAGTCCACCCTCAGGCTGCTCCTTGATGACGAAGAGGGCATTGCTACTCAGCGCCCAACAGTCGTCAGTGAACTCGGTCACGTCATCAATAAACTGCCCAACCACTGGTGTCAAATTGCCTGTAAAGGCAATCCCCCACAGCATGCAATTGCCCAAGGGAAATGCATCTAGGTCAAAGCTGTCTCTCGAACTAATGTTGAGAATCAATCCCTCTGGTGTAGTAATGATGGTGCCTAGGTCAGATCTGACCTCATCGACCGCTATCAGCTTGACAAAATTGGGGATGCCATCTCCCGGGCATACCGAGACAGTATCAGTGCCGAGCGTGCTTGTGATTCGATCAATGCTGGGAGCTTCTTTGTAAATCGGAAGGCGATTGCTACTCAGAGCAAAGCATCGGCTAGACAAGGTGCTTGTGTCGCGAATGATATCTCCCACCTCCACGCGCAGACTACCACTGAAGTATAAGCTACGTGCGTAGCAGATGCCAGGCTCTTGTGGATCCAAGGTGATATTGCCGTCCTCTGATATTTCAAGCACTTCGTCATTGTCATCGAGAAGGAGTAAGACTTCTTGACCATTGGGATTGTCGATGGCAAATGACAATTGAGCATCACCCGGAATTCCTGGGCATACAAAGGCAGAGCTATCTCCTGCGACTGTCGTCAAAATATGAGGCTCGAAGCCCTCGCGAGATACCACAATAAAATTGTCACTGATGTCATAGCAGTCATCAGAAATGGCATCCGTAAACACATCGTCTCCCAAGCTCATGATGAAGTTGCCACTATAGCTCGCACCTACGATAAGGCATTGGCCCGGTGGAAAAATCTCGAAATCCACAGAATCAGCTGTAATTACATTGAGGAATTTCAGATTGTTATCCGCGAGCAAGTAGCTGTACCTGAGGCTGGATTCTGAATCTGTAATAAAGTGAGCTATATCTGGTCTGCCATCTCCTCCGCAAGCATTGAAGATCTCTGTGCTATCCGCAAACATGACATTGCCACCTTCTGGCTCATCTTTCAGGATCTGCACAAAATTGTCGCTTAGATCATAGCATCCAGAGCTAAACAGTCCTTCTGGTTCCCATGGATCTCCTAGGTTGACACTCAGTTCGCCACTATACGATAAGCCATAAACGCGACAGTCATTGGCAGTAAAATTTCTGAAGTCAACTACATTGTTATCTGGCAAATTGACGATGATGTCATTTTCATTGACCAGTACGAGCTGATAAGATTGGTCCGACTCCGTATCACTTTCAAATAGGACAAAGGGCAAGCTACCCTCTTCTGTGCATAAGTAAGCAAAGGCTTCACCTAGGCTAGAGCTCAGCACGCCTCCGTCGACAGCCGCTTTTTCGATCAACACGTGATTGTCAGAGAGCTGAGAGCAGACGGTAGCAATATTGTCGATCAGCGCATCATCGGACACAATTGTATCTCCCGGCTCTGCCAAGATATCACCGATGTGTGAGAGGCCGTAGGCAAGACAGATGCCCGGGCCGAAGCTGTCGAGATCGATCTGATTCTCGTCAATCACAGCGACAAGCACACCAAAGGTATCGGTCAATATGTAGGAGTATTCGCTGTCCGAATCGTAGTCGCTATCCATGACGAGTAGATCGCTGATGCCATCTTGTGGACAGGTGAAAAAGCTACGGCTACTATCCACAGCTGTGAAGACCTCACCGCCATCTAGTCGCAATCGTATGACGCGGACAAAGTTCTCACTCAGTTCGAAGCAGTCAGTGGACAAGATACCGTCGATATCAAGGAATGTCCCGATTTGTAGATTGAGTTCTCCCGTGTAGGACAATCCCCATACGTGACATTCGCCGGGGCCGACATTCTCAAAATTGGCTTCATCTCCTCTCGGTAGACCTATGATCAATCCATCCGGTGTCGTGATGATGATCTGAAGAAATCCCTTTGGGTCTACGATGCTCTGGAAGCCGACAATGTCATCTCGCCCGTCTCCCGGACAAGCTCTGCTGATCTCTTGGCCCAGATGATCTCGCATCACCGGCGTCACAGGTATATCCTTGACGACGTCAATCGGCTGATCAGATATATCGGCACAGCCAGTTGCCACAGCATTTGCTGAGCTGAGGGTATCACCTGGTGAGAGCAACAGCTCACCATCATAGATTACAGCCCATATTTGAGCTATCCCTACACCCATGCCCTCAAGATCTATGCTATCACCATCCAAGATCATCAGGACCTCTTTGGAGGTATCTGTGAGGACATAGCTGATATTGGTCGCTGTGCTGTCGTCTGAGATAAAGTAGAAGACATCTGGATTGCCGTTGTCTGCACATGCGAAGATTTCGGTACGTCCAAGATCATCAGATATAGTGCCAGTGCTAAAGGCTTCTACGACGAGACGAATGCCGTTGGGGCTGAGCGAGTAGCAATCATCACTCAGCGTATCAAGCTCAACATCAATAGTGTCTCCGCGATCCAGAAGTAGCTCTCCACTGTAAGCAATCGCCCTGATCTCAAAGCTCCCTGCCGCCAGGCTATCACCGTCGATCAAGTCCGATGTCCAGATGTCAGCGATGATGCTATCTTCTCTCAGCAGGATATAAGCACTCGTACCGATAGCGTCAGGAATCTGTCTGAGGCGGATGGAGTCTGGCTCTTGATTGCTGGCACAGATCTCAAGAAGATCATTTCCCGACTGATCTATCAGTGTGCCGGCCGCCGGGATCTCTTTAATGACCGTGACGTAGTTGCCGCTCAAGACGGCACAACTGCCATCCGTCGATATCTCTGTGATCTGGCCACCAGCTGGGGCATCAAGGTTGCCGTCATAAGACACGCCATAAATGCGGCACTCTCCTTCAAAAAATCCGTCGAAGTCTATGATGGGAATTGGTAGGAGAGTGATAATCTCATCATTTCCATCTGTCAATATGAAGTCATAATTGGAAGATTGATCAGTGGCATTGCTGCTAAAACCGATGGGATCAGGGCGTCCATCACCGGGACATACGAAAACAATGCTGTCTGCTCCAGTGGTCAAGACCTCTGTCTCTTCGCATTGTGTCATAGCGGTCCAAGGCAGAAGGCTCAGTATTAGGATTCTAAAGAGATATCTCATAGAATTGGATTGGAATACAATAGTACTCCAATGGAAAGTGGCAAAAAGGACTCTGTAGGAGAATTTTCGCCATTGATTGGCAGACACGCCTATGGCTTTACTTCTTTGATGTCGACAAGATATCGATCAAGAGCAAAGGCGATATTTTTGGAGCCAAGTGATTCGCTTGAGATTTCTTGCCATGATTGAGTCACATCCAAGCGATGCAAGGAGCCATCCACACGCAGCTCAAAGGGCATAGCAAAACCTTCTATATAGGCATTCCATCGATAGTGCAGAAGACTCTTGCCCTCTACATCTGACCAATAATATTCAAAGACAGGGATTGATTGATGTCTCAAGTACTGATCAAAGAAAGCACTTAAATCTTGGGCGAAGTACTCATTGGTAAAGGCTACAATCTCATCTGTCGTGGCATGTCCCATCTGAAACTCTGCATAGAGGCCTCGCAGATACTCTCTCCAGTCTCGATCGGTGGGGATGACGTGTCTCAAGGTATGCAGCATCCATGAGCCCTTGTAGTACTGGTCGCTGCTTACCCAATCACCAAAGTTGACATCAAGCGGACCTATGATTGGCTGACGATTGGAGATATATGGTCTCTGAGATAGAAGGTACTGAGTGCCAACGTCCTTATCATGGTGATACTCTACGTACAAGGCTTCCATATACGTGGTATATGACTCATGGATCCACATTTCTGCATGGTCATTGGTGCTGATACTATTGCCCCACCATTCATGTCCTGCTTCATGAACGATGATATAATCAAAGTCCAATTCTGCAGGCTCCAAGCGACCAAGGTATCCGCGCATGTACTTGTTGCCATATGCGATGGCACTCTGATGCTCCATGCCCAAGTACGGCGTCTCTACCAGAGCGAAGCCGTCATTCCAAAAAGGGTAGGGCCCAAACCAGTATTCAAAAGCTTCCAAGACACCAGCAGTTTGTTGGAAGTGTTTTCGGGCAATTGTCTCGTTTTCTCTCAGTACATAATAGTCGAGGTCGAGCGTACCCATAGAGTCACTCGTATAGCTTTCGCTAAAATGAACATAGTCGGCGATGTTGACGCTGACATTGTAGTTATTGATCGGATAGTCTACTTTCCAGTGATAGGCGGTCTCATCTTTGTTTTGAACCTGATGTATGAGATCGCCATTGGAAACTGCCATAAGCCCATTGGGCACATGTAAGATGATGTCCATGCTATCTGGCTCATCTGATAGGTGATCCTTATTGGGCCACCATAGACTGGCACCAGTACCCTCGCAGGCCACACCGATCCAAGGTGACCCTCCTGCTTCCTTCCAAACAAATCCACCATCCCATGGAGCTTGTCTTGCGACGACAGGCTCTCCATGATAAGCTATGTCGATCATGAAAGTCTCAGCAGAGTCGAGATTGATGTCAACGAAGAAGGCATTCCCATCTCTGTGATATGAAAGTTGGCGGCCGTCTTGAGCGATGTGATCGATGATCATATTGTCAAACAGGTCTAGCTGTATTCTATCAGTAGACCTGGTGCATGTCGCGGTCATAGTCACTACTCCTTCAAGACTTTTGTCCCCGGGGCTAATATGGACATCAAGCAAGTAATGGGTGACATCAAAGCTTGATCTTTCAGGGCCCAACATACCCCTTAGTGTATCTGCACGATCAAAGGTGTAGTGACGCTCATATTCATATGGCTGGTCACTAGACTGACATGAGACCATGTGACAACAGCTCAACAGCGAAAAAACGGCACACAAGCTCCTAGATATATCAGATATTGAAGGCACGGTATACAACTATTTTTGAAGGAATCAAGTTATGACAATCTATTTGCAATCATAAGTCATGAAGTGGATCTTTCTGCTAGTCCTAGTAGCTCTTGAGATATATGGATATCGCGCAATGTCTGCCGTCACAAGAGATGTCAGTGGATGGTGGATAAAAGTATTCAAGATCGGATATCTCGTCATGTCTGTCTACTCGATCACCCTGATCTTAACCGTCTATCTAGGCTATGAATTGCCTAAGGAAGGGGGCTATTACCGGTATTTTTTCAGTCTATTGATGGCTTGGGTACTACTGATCATGGTGTACTCGAGTTTCTTGCTGATCGATGACCTCAGAAGGCTCATCGTATGGATGATCGGTGGACTCGAACCAGGCTCATGGAAGCCAAGAAGCAACTTTCTCTACTATGCTGGTGCCCTGGCTGGTCTGTTACCCTTTGTGGCTTTGACCTATGGGATGATTCGCAATATGTACAATTTCAAAAAATACCGAACAGATGTGCCAATCTCCGGATTGCCCGCAGAGCTAGAAGGATTAAAAATCATACAGATATCAGACATACATAGTGGCACCTTCACGCGCGTACCAGCTGTAGCCAAAGTCGTCGAGATGATCAATGAGGAACAGCCTGATTTGATCTTGTTTACTGGTGATCTTGTCAATGAGGTCGCTGATGAAGTGGAGCCTTATGTTCCAATCTTTGCGAGGCTCAAGGCCAAATACGGAGTTTACTCCGTTCTGGGTAATCATGACTATGGGGATTATGTGAGAGGTCCAGAACGCAAGGATTTTGATAAGCAGGGAAATCTCGAAAAGCTCGAGGCACTGCAAAAGCAAATGGGGTGGACGCTCCTGCGAGATCGCAACGAGCTCATCGATATTAAAGGCAAGACTTTGGGTCTCATCGGTATGGAAAATGCCTCAGCCAAAGAGTACTTCCGCAACTATGGTGACATCGAGAAGGCATATCCTGGTGTGGAATCCGCCGATGTCAAGATCTTAATGTCACATGATCCGAGCTACTGGCGATCAGCGATCCTTAAGAAGTTTGATGATATAGCACTGACACTTTCAGGTCATACTCACGGCTTTCAGTTTGGCATAGAGATACCAGGCTTCATTAAATGGAGTCCCGTCAAGTATCAGTATGCGGAGTGGGCGGGCCTGTACTCGGAAGGTAACCAGCACCTGTATGTCAATCGCGGACTTGGATGCTTAGGTTATCCAGGCCGAGTTGGTATTCTGCCTGAGATTTCTGTTTTAAATTTGAAGAATGCGGTCTAGACATTTTGCCGGAAGGCAGCTCATCCTGCTCTTATTGATGCTGATCATGGCTTCTTGTAAATCGGACAAGATACAGGTTGAAACTTCCAGCATCCAAGGCGATTGGGAGCTCGTATCGGCCACACGAGATGGTAAGCTTACAAGAACCGTTGATGGTGCCCTTTTCTCTTTTGACTTTACCAATCAGTCGATGACTACTGATCTTCTAGGCTCGGAGGCGAGCAGTCCGTTTCATATGGAAAAGTCCACGATCGTCCAAGAGATTCCGGGTATCGAGTACGAGATCATCGCACAGACTGATACGAGTCTCCAGCTGACGATGACAATGAGGAATACTGACTTCGGCTTCTTATTGAAACGCCCCAAAGAGGAAGAGTAAAATGCGCTGTTTGCTACTCGTCATAGCGTACATAGGACTTTGTCTGTCATTGCCTGCTCAGCAGGTGAGCATAGACTGGGTTCAGTACAGATATGAACAGACTTGCTATGTGGAAATGCATGGCTACTTCTCTACGCAGGGTATGGCATCAGAACTTGACAGTATAGGGCACCAAGTCCATCTCCTTGAGTGCCGTGTACAAATCAGCAATGAGCTTGGAACTTCAGTAGAAGATAGCTATCTAATGAATTTTCCGGCAGGAGGCGATAGTAGCGTGTCAGAGACCTCAAGTCTTTTCTATGATATCAAGAGATATACGCTTGATCCAGGTGTATACGAGATCAGACTAGGCTATCGTGATTATCTCGGTGCTCAGAATTCATTCACGAGCCTAGTTGATAGCGTGAAAATCATGGCTCCTGAGGTCATGGATATGTCAGATATTCTGCTACTACAAGAGTACCAAGCAAATCCTGAGCATCCACTGAGTAAAAACGGGATGTACATGCAAAGTTTGCGTCTCAATCAGTGTCCTGATCATGTCCAAAGACTTGTATGCTACCTCGAGCATTATCAACTGGGTGAAGACGGAGGAATGAGATATCTGCAGTATGGCGTAGCGGACATGGAATCTGGGACGATCAAGCAATCCTTCAAGAAGATTAAAGGAGATCTCATCGAACCCATTGTGCTCTCATTGCCAATTGATGATCTTGGCACGGGTCAGTATGAGTACTTTGTAGAATTGAGAGATGAAAACAAGCAATTGATCCAAAGGCAGACCAAGACACTTCAAAGGACAAATTCACCAGCTGCGGCACCCCAAAATCTTGATCTGTCTTCGCTTTTTGTCGCTGATCTTGAAGAAAACGAAGTATGGGATGGACTGAAGTCATTGCTGCCAATCCTGCCCAACAAAAGCCATCCAACGATCCAAGACCTGATAGACCGAGAGGAGTTGAAGTCAGCGCAGATCTTTCTGTATAGTTTCTGGCGCAATGTAAATCAAGAGTCCCCAAGCGCGGCATACCAAGGCTACAAAGAGCTGACGGATAAGCTAGACCGTGACTACGGCTATGGAGCAATCCAAGGTCATGAGTCTGCTCGAGGCTACCTCTACCTTAAGTATGGTGCTCCTGATGATATCTATCCCAATGATAATGAGCCTGACGCTCCTCCGTATGAAATCTGGGTCTATCATGATTTTCCCCGCACCGGTCAGCAAGGGGTGAAATTCCTCTTCTATGCGCCCAATCTCAATGATCGCGACTTCATTCTTCTACACAGCAATGCCAATAATGAAACTCGGAATCCCAACTGGCAGCGAATCCTCTATGGAAAGACACCGGGCAACATAGAAGGGGCCAATTACCATGATGCGCGTCAAGCGGGCGATGGTCTCGGGAGATTTGCTGTTCAGATGTTTGAAGATTTGTGACAACGACTGAGTTGCCCACGGCTTCAGCAATTTTTAACTAGGTTTTGTCGCAAGATACGATAGGAGTCAGATTGTCGATAAGGACATTGCCTTTTTTAAGCTTGAATTTGCCTCCTGCGTATGCCTCGATGATGATATAGTGATGTGCTGCCTCCGCGGTAAAGCTGATCAAATGCGGAATCCACTCCTCAGAGTTGATATAGTTGGTCTCTAGGAGCAACTGCCTACGATCACAGAGTTCGGTGCCAAGCCAAATTCGTAGCTTGATGGCTTGATTGTATCCTGTATATGTAGGGCTCTGGGCGATATCCAGACCTACTTGGTAGCAGCCACCTTCTGTGAGTGCCGAAGCAAATCGCTGTCCGATAGATTCAAAACTGGCATCCGGTCGAGTAATCAATCCGATGAAGCTGCTGCCTTGTGAAGGCTCATTGTACACACCCCATGGACCAGGCAAGATATCTGGTGTAGTGCCCTCCTCACATATCATCCATCCCTGTGGGACTGTAGCATCTTGCGGAGTACCTTCAAATCCACCATTGATAAATGAGTGCTGAGCACTTAGATGGAAACAGGCGATCAGCAAAAAGAGAGATATTGTGCTACTTTTGCGTTGCATTCGGTTAAAGCTGTAGTTAATAAACATTAATACATCTGTAAAATTGTCATGTTTGTTGAGCTTTGACCATGTGATAATAAGCTTTACCTATGAGTAATCCAGAGAAAAAAGCCAAACTGGTGAAGACCAAGAAAGTCGTAAAGAGCAAGACCTCGTCTCTCACGCCGACCAAATCTCGTGCGAAGTCACGGACGGCAGCCGCTCAAAATGACGTCTTGATCTTTGGCAAGAAAAATTATCTCTACATGCTCATCGGTGTCCTGCTGATCATTGTAGGTATGGCCTTGATGGCGGGTGGTCAACAGGCGACGCCTGACTCATGGGACCCATCGTCGATCTACAGTTTCCGCAGGATCACGCTTGCACCTCTGCTCATCTTGATCGGATTTGGAGTGGAGATCTATGCGATCTTTGTCAAGTCCGAGTAAGCTGCTTTTTGGCATTGGAGACGATCAAAGCGATCATACTTGGAGTGATTCAGGGCTTGACGGAGTTTTTGCCTGTCAGTAGCAGTGGCCATATAGAACTAGCAGAGTACTTCCTCAAGATTGAAAATCTTGCTCAAGATGAGATTACGCTTACTCTTATTCTTCATTTGGCGACAGCATTGAGTACGATCGTGGTCTTCAGGAAGCGAATCATGCAGCTGGTTCGAGATTTATTTTCGTCAGACAAATCTGCTAGGATGTATGCGCTCTTGATCGCATTGTCCATGATTCCTGCTGGACTTGTGGGCGTGTTTTTTGAAGATCAACTTGATGCTTTGATGTCAGAGAAAATCTGGCTCGTAGGAATCGCGCTACTTCTGACAGCAGCATTGCTGTATCTTGCTGATCGGGACTGGAAAAATGTCAAGAATATCAATATGCCATCGGCACTGATGATGGGTGCGGCACAAATGGTGGCACTCACACCAGGAGTGTCTCGATCTGGAGCCACGATCTCGACGGGTTTGATCAGCGGACTTCAACGCTCTGTAGCGACTGAGTTTTCGTTTTTGATGGTGTTGCCACTGATACTAGGTAAGGTCGGTCTTGATCTTGTCAGCGGAGACTTTAGTAGCAGTGCGATGAGTCTAGACCTGCTCTGGGCCTTCTTGGCTGCTTTTATCGTCGGCGTGCTTGCGTGCAGGTGGATGATTGCACTGGTCAAGAAGAGTCGTCTCATCTATTTTGCAATGTATTGCCTGATCATGGGAAGTTTTGCGATTGTTCACCATATCTGGATCGCATGATTGACTTCCAATCTGGTGCAATCTTACTTGTTGACAAGCCAAAGGGCTGGACATCATTTGATGTCTGTAATAAACTGCGTGGGGCTCTGAGATCTCTGTATGGCGTCAAGAAGTTTAAAATCGGGCATAGTGGAACACTCGACCCACTCGCGACGGGGCTACTGATCTTGGCGACAGGTCCCTTTACCAAGAAGCTGCATGATCTACAGGGACTAGACAAAGGCTATGATGGTCATATCAAGTTTGGAGCAACTACACCCAGCTACGACGCTGAACTACCAGAAGAAGATCACAGAAATGTCGGACAACTAAGCTTGGAGAAAATACGAATTTGTGCCATGAGCTTTTTGGGCGAAAGCCTCCAAGTACCTCCCATATACAGTGCGATCAAAAAGGATGGCAAGCCCGCCTACAAGGTAGCACGTGCCAAGGGCGAGTTGAAGCTGGATCCACGACCGATCCGCTTGGATGCATTTGATATTCAAGATTATGCTGAGGGGATCAGTGCATTTGCATGTCAATGCTCCAAAGGCACATACATCCGCAGCCTTGCACATGATCTTGGAGAAAAACTAGGCACTGGGGCTTATCTGTGGAGTTTGCGCAGGACGTCCATAGGAGAGTATCAACTATCAGATGCGAAGAGTGTGGATGAGTGGTTGACAATCATCCACGATCAGCGTACCAACAAATCGGCCTAGTTAATCGTTCTTTGCACGTACTTCTGTCAGCATGTCGATCAGTATTTCATCACTTAGTAAGCAATTTGGTACCCAGTGGGCCGTGGATCATATTGATCTAGAAGTGGCTCAGGGCGAAATTATCGGCTTCTTAGGACCCAATGGCGCTGGCAAGAGCACTACCATGAAGATGCTCACTTGTTTCCTCGAGCCTACAAGTGGGACGGCACGAGTGAATGGATATGATATCAAAGAAAACTCTCTCGATGTTCGACGGTCAGTAGGCTACCTGCCAGAGCATAATCCTCTCTACAAAGAGATGTACATCCGTGAATACCTTCAGATCGCCGCAAAGGTGCATCAGCTTTCTCAGCCAAAATCAAGAGTTGAGCAAATCATGGAGCGCACTGGTCTTGGACCAGAACAAAATAAGCGCATAGGTCAGCTGTCCAAGGGATATCGACAAAGGGTAGGATTGGCCCAGGCGATGTTGCATGATCCTCAAGTGTTGATATTGGATGAGCCGACATCTGGGCTTGACCCCAATCAGCTTGTTGAGATCAGACAATTGATCAAGGATATAGGCAAGGAGAAGACGGTATTGTTTTCAAGTCATATCATGCAAGAGGTGCAGGCGCTATGTGATCGTGTGGTGATTATCAATAAGGGCAAACTTGTTGCAGATGAGTCCATCGACGAACTCCCCAATTTGGTCAAAGAGCAAGACTGCTATGATTTAGGCTCTCTCACAGACGGAGAGCTTGAGATATTGTCGCGTATGCCAAATTGCGATCGTATTGTCTCATCTAGCGCGGGAGGTCATATAGCCTACTTTCCTAAGAATCAGATAGATGGCAAAGATATTTTCAAGTATTGCATGAGTCGAAATATTGTGCTCGAGAGACTGCACAAACAAGAGACTTCTGTCGAAGATGTCTTTCAATCACTCACACAACCCGGCTCATGATCTCAGTTTTTCGAAAAGAAATATCGAGCTTCTTTGGCAGCGTGATTGGGATCTTAGTCATCTCAGTCTTCGTAGTGATCATGGGGCTATTTCTTTGGGTATTCAGAGACACGAGTATCCTTGTATACAAATATGCTGGTCTGGACCAGCTCTTCAATATTGCTCCTTTCATCTTCATGTTTTTGATCCCGGCCATCACTATGCGGGTTTTCTCTGAGGAGATGCAGAGTGGTACGATCGAGTGGCTCTCGACCAAGCCACTCACGGAGTGGAATATCGTGATGGGCAAGTTTTTTGCGTGTTTCACCCTTGTTTTGATCGCCTTACTGCCGACCCTGATCTATCTATGGAGCATTTATCGACTAGCCAGTCCTGTAGGAAACATTGACTTTGGAGCTATTGCAGGTTCATATATCGGACTGGTATGCTTGAGCGCAGCCTTTGTAGCGATCGGATGCTGGGCGTCGACCTTGAGCAAGAATCAAATCGTATCCTTTATACTGGGTACACTTTGCTGTTTCCTATTTTACTCAGCGTTTTTGTACATCAGCAAGTTGCCGATCTTCTTCGGGAAGTTGGACCTTGTCATAGAAGGTATCGGTATCGATCAGCACTATCGATCTATGAGCAGAGGCTTGATAGATTCTCGTGATTTGATATACTTCTTCAGCTTGATCGGGTTCTTTTTATTCCTCTGCAAAGAGATGCTTCATCTGAGAAAAGCTAGAGCGATATGAGTCAGGGCTCTCTCTATATCCGCATATTGCTGGTGGCCATGATTCTGATCATGGTCAATGTGCTCTCGAGCTATTTTTTTGGATCGATAGACCTCACCTCTGACAAGCGCTTTACCTTGACCGAAAAGACGAAGGAAATCGTTCCAGAGATCAAGGATTTCATGAGTATACGGATTTTCCTTGAGGGAGAAGATTTTCCAGCAGGATTTAGACGTCTGCGCACAGAGGTGGAGCAATTCATGAAGCAGCTTCGAAAGATCAATCCCAATGTGCACTACCAGTTTGTCGATCCGACTAGTGGCACAGATGAAGAGCGAGCAGGTAGACTATCGGAGATGCAGAAGGACGGTCTTGATCCAGTGAGGCTAATGGTCAGCGATGGCGCGAGCAGCTCTGAGAAGCTGATTTTCCCCTATGCACAGATCAACTATGGTGAGCGCACGAGCGTCATCAATCTACTTGAGAGCCAGACACCTGGTCAGGACCAAGAAGTCATACTCAACAATTCTGCTGCACTACTGGAGTACAAGTTTGCCAGCACCATCAATCATCTGCTCAAGTATGCCAAGGACAACATTGCATTTTTGGCCGGCCATGGTGAACTAGAACAGGCTCAGACAGCAGCCTTGGAAAAGGATCTTCGTCGACATTATAATACGGCGAGAATGGTCCTTGACAGCTTGATACAAATCGATCCAGAGATCGCTGCGCTTGTCGTCGCCAAACCTAAGAGTGCATTCTCCGAGAGAGACAAATTTCTCATCGATCAATATGTCATGAATGGCGGCTCCATTCTCTGGCTGATCGATAGGACTGATGTCAATCTTGACAGCATTGGTAAGTATGGGGTGTACGTGCCGACTGAGTACGATTTGAATCTAGATGATCTGTGGTTCAAGTGGGGCTTTCGCCCAAATGCAGATCTCGTTTTGGATATTGAGTGTACAAGAATACCATTACAGGTAGGGCAGATCGGTGGTAAGCCAGATTACAAGCTCTTTCCCTGGTTCTACCACCCACTTCTTGGGGCAAGATCAGATCACCCTGTTGCCAATAATCTTGACCGAATCAATCTGCTATTTGCCGGCAGTATAGACACAGTTCGCACAGGAACAGATCTGAAAAAAACTCCACTCCTCAAGAGCTCTGACTATGCTCGCATCCAACGCTCTCCAATGAGGTTGGGATTTGATATGGCGCACCAACAGCCAGATCCGAGCAAATTTACTCGATCAGAGATCACAATTGCATGGTTGATAGAGGGCGAATTTCCCAGTCTATATAAGAATCGTGTGCCACAGGCATTCCAGGCTACGCTCAACGAACTGGGAAGCCCATATCGGGAACGAAGCAGCAAAGCCAAGCAAATCATCGTTTCTGATGGAGACATCGCTAAGAACCTATACCGCTCGGATGCGAGACAGTATAGCGCTCTTGGGTTCAATAAGTTTGAAAACTTCGTTTTCGGAGGTAACCGAGACTTTGTGATCAATGCTATCGACTATCTGATCGATGACTCGGGTGTGATGGATAGTCGCAAGAAAGAACTCAAGCTCAGAATCCTTGACGGTGTCAAAGCTGACAATGAAGCGGTCAAGTGGCAATTGATCAATATAGTCCTGCCACTGCTCGGTTTCCTCTTGTTTGCACTGGGCAATCACTGGTGGAGAAAAAAGAAATACACTGTCAAAGAATAAACGTCTATGAAAAATTGGATTCTCTTGATCATTTTGCTAGGACTTGCCATTGCCGCATATTTTGTCGTGCAGCGGGACAGCGGCTCGTCCATATCTGTGGAAGATCGCCAATTTGCCGTGGAAGACGCCTCCAGTATTCACAAGATCTTCATTGCAGACCGTAGTGGTGAGTCCACTACACTAGAGCGCGATGGAGATGGCTGGATCTACAATAATGAGTATCCTGCAAGGCCCGGTGCAGTCGAGAATCTTATGGAAGTCTTGACAGGTGTAGAGCTGAAGTTTATTCCTCCCAAAGCTGCTCTCAACTCCATCGTCAAGGATCTGTCTGTCAATGGTATCAAGGTAGAACTCTACAACGCAGCTGACCAGAAGATCCGAGTGTACTATGTAGGCGGCATGACGAATGACGAGAGAGGAACTTACTATATCATGGAAGGCTCTGACCAGCCATACTGTATGCATTTGCCACAGATGGAAGGAGGACTCAAGTATCGCTACCTGATGCTCGGTGATGAGTGGAAAGATCGTCGAGTCTTTTTGGCGGAAGCCGAGGATCTCACCAGAGTAGCCATCGAATATCCTAAGCAGCAAGGAAAGTCCTTCGAGCTAATAAAAGAGGGTGGTGACTACTTCGTGAGTTCACCATTTCTGGATCGAGAGCAACCGATCAAGACCAATCGTTCCAAGGCTGAAGTCTACTTCAACGATCTTGTGACTCCTGTGGCCGAGGCTTTCAAGAATGATGTTGTCAAACAAGATTCCATCAAGGCTACCTTACCCTTTGCGATCGTCGAGTTTGAGACCAATGACGGCCGACAAGAGCAGGTGAGATTTTTGCCAGTCAGACAGACAGACCCCAACAATCGGGTGCATGTCTTAAGATACTATGCCGACTGTAGCTGGGGTGAACTGATGATGATCCAGCATCCCGTATTTCAAAAAGTCTTCTTAAGCTACGAGCACTGGATGGAGTGATCTGAGTCATAAGGGCTAAATTCGCTATGAGATATGCCTACAGATCCGATTTTACTCGATAGACTACGAGATATTCTTCTGCTTCGCCAGGTTGAGTGGAGCGAGAAGAAGATGTTTGGTGGCTACTGTTTTATGGTAGATGAAAAAATGCTACTTGGCACTTTTAGGGAGGGACTCATGCTCCGTGTCGGGCCGAGTGCCATCGATAGATTTGTCGAGCTCGAAGGTGTAGAGCAGATGTACAATGCTGGGAGGATCATGAAAGGATATGCCTTTGCTCATGAAATTGCCTATGATCAAGATGAGCAACTTGAAAACATGGTCAACGCCTGTCTGATATTCAATCCACAGGCAAAATCGTCCAGAAAAAAATGAAGAACATCATTCGCGTTCTGGCCATTGGTATATTTCTCTCCTGTCTGGGATTTGCCGTTGTGGAGGACTGGGGATTTTATGGGCATCGCGAGATCAATCGCTATGCAGTCTTTACCTTGCCGCCAGAGTTGATTGGGTTTTATAAGAAGCATATCGGCTACGTCTCAGAGCATGCAGTGGATCCTGACAAGCGGCGCTATGCAACCAAATATGAGGCGATTCGCCACTATATAGATATCGATCATTGGGGGACTTACCCTTTTGACAATGTGCCAAGGGAATTCCCTAGAGCCATCGCCAAGTTTTCAGATCTTGTCCTCATCACTGGCAGCGATACCGTGAGCTATGCATGGAAAGATCGAGTAGTGCTAGATTCGATCTTGACTTGGACCTCAGGGATGAGCACCTTTAGTGCTCGGGTCGATGAATATGAGCGCTTTTTCTATCGTGAGGTCATGCCGAAATACTATGAAGAAGATTGGGTCTGGCAGGCTGATTCAACGCAGTTTTTGGCAGGCGTAGAATTTGATCAGCTGATGGTCGTAGATCATTTCAGTGAATATGGCATCTTGCCGTATCACCTTCTGAGCTACTATAAGCGACTCGTCCGAGCCTTTGAGATACAGGATCGTGAATTGATATTGCAGCTATCTGCTGACATGGGGCACTACGTCGGCGATGCACACGTACCGCTGCACACGACAGAAAACTACAATGGAGCTATGAGCAATCAGATCGGTATACATGCCTTCTGGGAGTCTCGCATCCCCGAACTGCTCGCCGCAGAGGAGTATGACTTCTTTGTCGGTAAAGCAGAGTATATCGAAGATCCCAAGGAGTACTTCTGGGATATAGTGCTCACGAGCCACAGCTTGGTGGATAGCGTATTGCTTATCGAGAAGAGGGTGCGAGCATCTCTGTCAGAGGATCAGATCTATTGCTATGTGAATCGTCTCGATCAGGTCATTCGCACACAGTGTGAAGCTTTCACGATTGCCTACAGCGATGCAATGAAAGGCATGGTGGAAAAGCGCATGACAGAGAGTGTGCAGTCCATCGGTAGTGTGTGGTTCAGTGCATGGGTAGATGCTGGGCAGCCTGTCTTGGACGCGGATCTTGATCTCAGTGGCCTCAAGGCCCAGGCAGAAGCATTGACCAAGGAGTTTCGTCAAGGCGACAGCAAGGGTAGGGCTCATGATCAATGACGTGCTTACACTAGCTTTGTGATATGAGTATGAGTATAGCGACAGCTCTCAAAGGAGCTGCCATGGGCGTCGCAGAAGCCATTCCTGGTGTGTCTGGAGGGACCATAGCCTTCATCACAGGTATTTATGAGAGACTTATCGCTGCGATCAAGGCATTTGACTTTGAGGCAGTAAGGTTGCTTTTGGGCTTTCGCCTAAAAGAACTTTGGGAAAAAATTGATGGTGGATTTCTGGCCTCCTTGCTCATAGGTATGGTCATAGGCATAGGTGTAAGCATCTTCACCATTACAGAACTGCTCAAAGTCTATCCTGAATATCTCTGGGGATTCTTCTTTGGTCTCATTTTGGCGTCAGCCATTTACATTGCTAGGACGATCAAGTCATGGAATCTCTTGAAGCTCGTGTTGCTTCTTGTCGGCATAGCCATAGCGCTATTGATTTGTCGCATGAGTCCAGTCAGCGGTAGCGAAAACCTCATCTACATCTTTGCTTGTGGGGCCATTGCGATATCTGCCTTGATCTTACCGGGTGTATCAGGAAGTTTTATGTTGCTCATACTCGGTATGTACACGACTGTTTTGGGCTCAGTGAGAGGTCTTCTTGAGGATTTTCAGATGGCCTATTTGCAGGTAGTCATAGTCTTTGCTCTTGGCTGCCTCATCGGCTTGATACTATTTTCTCGCGTCATATCATGGGCTTACGCCAAATACGAAGATGAGCTACTTGCTCTCATGACAGGGTTTATCATCGGATCGCTTTACAAGATATGGCCGTGGCGAAATCCGCTGTCTCTCATGACGGATGACGGAGAAGCTATCAACGTCCCTGATGGTATCTCTCATGCCCAACTCGAAGACTACAAGATTCTTCAAGAGCAACTCGTGACTCCAGGTGACTACTTCTTGACAGGTATCAGTACACCGGCTGTGATGGGTTGCATGGTGCTAGGTGCTGGACTTGTGTGGCTCTTGGGCAGAAGATCTAGCTAGATCGAACTCAAGACTATTTGTTGGCCAGTTTCCATCAGTATTGCACTTCTGTTGGCTTGTTTTTCATGTATGATCTACCAGGATATATACATATTATAAAAAAATGTAATCTGTATACCACACTAAAGCAGTGACTTTCATATATTTGTTTGGTCTAATATATAAAGCACTGATACAATGACTAAGGTAATCACAACGATTTTGGCATCCCTATGCCTATTCAGCGCCACTGCTCAGATGAGTATGCAGCGCGTCAACAAACAGTACGAGCTCAAAGCTTATGATCTTGCGATTCCTGGATATCTCGAGATCCTTCAGAGGCAGACCTCAGATACAGAGGCAATGATCATGTTAGCAAAGAGCTATCAAGGAATCAACGAGCACTTTGAAGCCATCAAGTGGTTTAGCAAGGCTCATAGCCTCACGAAGCTATCAGATGAGCAGCTGTTGGCTTATGGCCACAGCCTCAAGGCGCAAGAGCGATACACAGATGCAAAGAAAATCTATGCTCTCGTAGACAATGAACTATCCTATATCGGTAGTCATCACTTTTTGGTTTGTGAAAAATTGGCCACTCTTCAAGATGCGCAAGGTAAGGAAGCTGTTGCCCTCCGATCCAATAGTGGGAATGCTGACTTTGCACCAGAGGTCTACCGAGACAAGCTTTATTTTTCAAGTTTCAGAAAAGATATCAAGTGGTCTGATCAGACGGCAAAAAATCTGGCCAATAGCGCGGAGTCTTCTAATCACTTTGTGATCGGACTAGGCTCTGTAGTGACTGCCGATCAGCCTTCTACTCCTGGAGTCACAAGAGCTTTTCCACTTCATAGCTCTCCATTTAGCATCGCTGAAAATGCATCGACCGTAATCTTTGCAAAGAATGTGTACCTAGATGGTAACCGTCAGATCGATGGCACCGAACTCGGTGTAGGTCTTTATCAAGCACGTGTCAACAGCAATGGAGACTGGGTTGATGTCAGAGCATTCTTACACAATAGCAGTGAATATTCCAATAACTACCCGTATATCACTGAAGATGGGTCTACTCTATATTTCGCTTCCAATCGTCCCGGAGGCTATGGTGGATATGATCTCTATAAGTCCGTCAGAGAAGGAGCGCTTTGGTCCACGCCGATCAATCTTGGTCCAGCGATCAATACAGCAGGAGATGAGGTCACTCCTTACCTTGATGGATCGAAGCTGATCTTCGCCTCAGACTGGCATGTAGGTCTGGGTGGACAAGATTTATTCAGTGCCGAGCTGCGAGGTGAGCAGTGGTCCAATGTGCAGAACCTTGGGGCACCAATCAACAGTAGCCTTGATGACTACGACTATGTCAAACTGAGCAATGAGGATATTGTATTTGTATCCAATCGTGAAGGTGGCTATGGCGATGAAGATCTCTATTTCTTTGGACCTGGACACATCAGCCAAGAGCGGATCATCACAGAGAAGCCCATCGTGCATCAAGCGGTGGAGTCAAAATCTCAAGTGACCACAAAGCCAGAATATAGTTCTGAACTCCCTAGTCGCGAGTCAGTGACAACTACGACAAGTGCAACTACGAGCACCAGAACTGCACCAAGCACGAATATGCAGTCTTCATTGGTCAAAGCGCTAGATAAGGAGATCACACTGATCGTGCAGGACCATACAGGAAATAGGATCAAAGATGCTGTAGTAGATCTCACAGCTTGCGGCAGCCCGACCACCAAGACCAATGAATATGGAAAGGCCATGCTCAACACAGATATAGACTGTAAAGTAAGTATCAAGGCTGATGGGTATCTCAAGGCGATTGTCCGCATCGCTGATGGATATGTCAATAGCGATGGGAAGAAGACAGTGGTCCTCATGCGTGACACTGACTCAGACTACAGCTACGGTAATACGACCAGCTACAACATGGGAAGTGCGGTTGCGTCCTCTAGCAATGAAAGCACCAACACAAGTGCGACAAGCTATACCAGTGAAATCGAAAAAATCGCCTCATCCACGGAGTCGCCGTCATCTCAAAGCTACACGGAGATGAGCTCTACGCAGTCATCGACTTCGTATGGCACGACACCTGCAAGTACCAATTTTTACTCCGTGCAGATTGCAGCATTTGCAGAGTATACGGATCGTCTCAACAACTACAAGCACCTAAGCGAGTACGGTGAGGTCTATGCGCACCAAGATGGTCCGACGCAAAAGATACGCGTCGGAAAGTACACTTCGCGAATACGTGCTGTAGAGGTCATGAATAAGCTTAAGAGTCGCGGATATGCAGATGCCTTCATCGTAGGTGAAGGAGCCACCGGTACGGCGATCAATACTAGTACTTATGGTACACAAGACTATACGGCAGGCCAGTACTCAAGTACTTCAGCTGGCAAGCATTCATCCGCAGGCACCAGCTATCGGTATGAAGCCACTACTGAAACAGAGGCATTCTCCAGTAAGTATAAGATTAGACTCGCGGCATACTCAGATACAAGGTGGTTTGACATCGACAAGGTAGAAGATCTCGGAAAGATCGAGCAATGGACGAGTAGTGACTATACAGTCATGGTGCTTGGACAGATCAGTAGCATCTCAGATGCCAAGGAGAAACTATCTATCGTGAAGTCTAGAGGATTTAAGGATGCGCGTATCGTCACTGACGAAGGCGGATTGCTACGATACTACAAGGACTAGAATACGGAATTACAAATAGTCAACGTGCTTTATCAAGGGCTCAGTTCATCAAGATCTGGGCCCTTTTTTAGAGACTAGTGCATCCGATCACCACGAAGTGATAAGTTCTCCATGATCTCTGCTTCATAGTTGAGATACTCTTGCCATCTTTTCTTGACTCTGGCTTCATCACCATACTCATTGGCCAGATCGATGAATAGGCGATAATGTCCAGCTTCACTCACCATGAAGTGATGATAGAAATCCCTGAGCTCTGGTTCGTTTAAGTTGAGCGATAGCAAGCGAAATCTTTCGCAACTCCGAGCTTCAATCAAGGCAAAGACCAGTAGTCTTTCTACCAAGCGATCGTCTTGACTTCCATCTTTCTTCATGAAGCTCATGAGTGCATTCACATATTCGTCTTTGCGTTGTTGCCCGAGCTGGAGCCCACGCTTATCCAGTTCTCTGAGCACAAGTCTAAAGTGACCCCATTCCTCCGTGACGATGGGAGCGAGTTCCCTGACCATTTTATGTCTTTCTGGATATTTCTGGATCAGTGTGATGCAGCTAGTTGCAGCTTTTTGCTCGCAATACGCATGATCTGTCAGGATCTCTTGGAGGTCCATCTGAGCGAGATTCACCCACCTAGGATCTGTGGGTAGCTTCAGACCCAGCATTCTTACTTCTTGCAATTCTTCTGACATATGATTTGTCTTTGGTAGAGGTCTACGTTTTGCACGGGATAAGTCTCCTGGCCCTTGGGCCAAGAGATCGCAATTTGATCGATTAATCTTTCTTCAAATGCTCTGGCCGTTTTAGTGTTCATCGCAACTTGAAAGACGTATTGTGTATATCCTGACTTGTCAGTCACTGGCATAGATGGAGCGAGCGAGACAAATCTAGATCTTCTGCCATCCAGCCACATGACCGAGATATTTGAGGAAACCGGTAGGAGTTGATACGCTTGAGCCAATGACGACGATGCCATTACTACTCTGAAGCTCAGTGTGGCGAGTTCGTCTCGTAGCTCAAGGGCGGAGAAGACCGCCATAAATTCTCCTGTGGTATTGAGACCTTCAAGCTTGGGAGTATAGTAGAGTAGTATTTCTTCTTCCACTGTACAGTCTGTCACACCTGTTTTGCACCATTGCCTTTCTATCCACTGATATGAAAGCTCTCGGTCATCTGCTCTTTCTACTACGGTATCTGGCTTGACTAGTTCTGCCTTTAACTCTTGTGCTACTGGATCTTTCGCCACAGGCTCCGTCCTTGTTACAGGACTCGCAGCTTCTCGGTTCTGTAGTGTGCTGTCAATAGATTGAGTCACTTGGATGTCCGAGTGCATCGTATCCATTTTGGCTTGACCACTGTCAGCTCTCCTTGTGAGCACGGGAGTAGGACTATTTTCACTGTAGAAGGTGTCCAAGTAGAATTTCTTGACTTTTGTTAGCAATCGATTTTTTTCTTTCCAAAGAGCTTTTGTCTCTTTGACTTCTCTATTGCGCTTCGTGCTTAGCTGAGCTGATTTTTTTTCGGTATGGGCAGAGTCCCTTTGAGCGAAGTAGGACAGTCGCGCCTCTTTTTCGGCTTCCGCCAAAATGGCCAGTTGCATTTGGGCGAACTCGATGGATGAGCTGGACATCACTTCTTTGATCTCATCTAGACTTGCTCCATCTGACCATGATCGGTACTGCTCTGCGGATTCCTGAGAGTATGATATGCTCAGAAATAGAATCAGAATCATATGTGTCCATAGGAATTTCACCGGTGCCAAAAGTACGACCACTTCTATGTGATGCAAGTAGGCTAGTGCAGTGACTTGATTACCTTTAGTCAAAGAATGATCGACATGAAATTTTCTCTCACAATGTGGGTGAGCCTCATTGCTTGCCTACTCGTTCAAAGCTGTCAAGAAGCAGATCCGACAATGACAAAATTTGACCCGATAGCAGTGAGCTATCCAGTGACAAGTAAAGATTCTGTGGTGGACGACTATCACGGTACTGTGGTAGAAGATCCATTCCGCTGGCTCGAGGATGACAACAGTGATGAGACAATCGACTGGGTTGATCGACAAAATGAGGTCACCTTTGACTACATCGATAAGATTCCATTCAGAGATGCGCTGAGAGACCGACTTGAGCACATCTGGAACTATGAGAAGTATGGTGTTCCTTTCAAGCAAAATGATCGCTACTATTTCTTCAAGAATGACGGCTTGCAAAATCAGAGTGTCATGTATGTGCAAGACAATCTCGAGAGTGATCCACAAGTATTCCTTGATCCCAACAAGTTTAGTGATGATGGTACCGCATCGCTGGGCACTATCTCTTTTTCAGAAGATGGGAGATACTTTGCCTACACTGTATCAGAAGGTGGTAGCGACTGGCGCACTGCATTCGTCAAGGATCTGGAGACTGGCGAACTTCTGTCCGATAAGATCGAGTGGATCAAATTTAGTGGACTCTCTTTTTACAAAGACGGATTCTACTACGGCCGGTATCCTGAGCCCACAGAGGATGACGCACTCAGTGGCAAAAACAAAGGGCAAAAACTTTACTATCACAAAATAGGAACGGATCAGGCACAGGATGTAGTAGTCTTTGAAGATCCAGCCAATCCTGAGCAGAGCTTTGGCGCTTCTGTGACAGAGGACGAGGAGTACATGTTTCTTAGTAAGCGCCAAAGTACTAGCGGCAATGCGCTCTACTTCCGTAAACAGGGTCAACAAGATGAGTCATTCACGCCGATTTATGAAAAGATCGAAAAGGACTTCTTCGTCATTGATCACATCAATGGTCTCTTTTATATCATGACCAATTATCAAGCGGACAAAAATCGCCTCATCGCCGTAGATCCTAATAAACCATCAGAGGCCAACTGGAAGGAAATTATTCCAGAGTCGGACAATCCCCTCAAAGGGATATCCGTAGTCGGTGGTCATCTTGTCGCACGCTATCTAGAAAATGCTAGTACCAAGATTGAAATCTATGATTATGCCGGCAAGAAGCTCAGAGATGTAGAGTTGCCAGGAATCGGGACAGTTGGTGGATTTGCAGGGAAGAAGGAAGAAGATCTTTGCTTCTACACCTACACCTCATTCAATACGCCGGCCACCATCTATAAATATGATATGTCGACAGGTAAGAGTGAGATATTCAAGGAGCCAGAGCTCGATTTTGATCCCTCACAGTACGAGACCAAGCAGGTCTGGTATGATAGTAAGGATGGCACCAAGGTGCCGATGTTCCTGACCTATCGCAAAGGCCTTGAGCTTGATGGACAGAGGCCTACACTGCTTTACGGATATGGAGGATTTGACATATCGATCAACCCTTCCTTTAGTATCACTCGGATGCCTCTGCTAGAAAATGGCGGGATCTATGCAGTAGCCAATATCCGTGGAGGAGGAGAATTTGGTGCACAGTGGCATGAGTCTGGCACCAAGGAGCGCAAGCAAAATGTCTTTGACGACTTCATCGCTGCAGCCGAGTATCTTCAGGCCAATGGTTACACATCACCAGAGAAGCTAGCCATCGAAGGTGGCTCCAATGGCGGATTGCTCGTAGGAGCTTGCATGACACAGCGTCCTGATCTTTTTGCCGTAGCGATCCCTAGGGTCGGAGTGCTAGATATGCTTCGCTATCATCTTTTCACGATCGGGAGATACTGGGCGGCAGACTATGGACTTAGCGAAGAAGAGGATGGATTCAACTATCTCAAGGCATATAGTCCATTGCACAATGTCAAGGACATTGAGTATCCAGCTACCATGGTCATGACAGCAGATCATGATGATCGCGTCGTGCCCGCACATAGCTTCAAGTTTGCTGCAGAGCTACAAGATCATCAACAGGGCGAAAACCCAGTGCTGATCCGTATAGAGAAGTCTGCAGGACATGGAGCAGGCAAGCCGACAGCTAAGATCATCGATGAAGCTGCAGACGTCTACTCTTTCATGTTTTATAATATGAATGAAAATATCTCCTACAAGGTCAAGGGCTGATGTACGATATCTTCCAGATCGGTGACTTTAGCTTCGGGATCTTGGACATCCTAGATGTCCTGATTGCCTCTTACCTGGTCTATTTGATCTACAAGCTCCTACGTGGAGGGATCGCCTTCAATATCTTCATCGGTATTGCCATGCTCTATGTGATATGGTGGCTTGTACGATGGCTCGAGATGCCTTTGCTGACCACCATCTTAGGGACATTCATGTCTGTTGGTGTATTGATCATCGTCATTATCTTTCAGCCAGAGATCAGGCGGTTTTTGCTCTATGTCGGGAATACCACCATGAAGAGTCAAAATAGCTTCATCCAGCGCTTCTTCCCAAGGGAGAGAAAGCTCCTCGAAGAGGCCGAGCCTGTGATCGATTCCATTGTCAATGCCTTGATGAGGATGAGCAAAACCAAGACTGGAGCATTGATCGTACTGAGTGCTGATGGGACCGTCGGTTTATTTGACAATAGTGGGGTCAGAGTAGATGCTGCTGTCAGTGAGCCGTTACTTGAAAGCATCTTTCAGAAAGATAGCCCACTACATGATGGGGCAGTGATCATCGCTCAAGATAGAATCCACACTGCCAGTGCGGTCATGCCAGTGAGCGAAAACAATGAGCTTAGCAAGAAGTACGGCCTCAGGCATCGTGCTGCAGTCGGAGTAAGTGAATCCAACAAAGTCATCGCGCTCATTGTCAGTGAAGAGACAGGTGATATCTCATACGCCCATGAAGGCAAACTCAAGAAGATTGGTAGTCGGCCAGAGTTGAAGGAGATCATCGTACGATATCACCATCTTGCTGAGTAATTTCTTTTCTATCCACTGAGACATAGGGCCTTCATCAAATCTTGCTACTCTCGCTCTTCTTGTATCTTTGAAAGGTGAATGCAAGCTTCAAATTGCGCTCCTAATTACAGTACATTTATCAAGGACCCATCCCCTTAACAAGGACTCATAATATGCAAAATACTCAATCATTTATCAAGGACAATGGTCAGCGCTTCGTCGATGAGCTTCTCGACTTTCTGCGCATCCCGAGCGTGAGCGCTGATAGTGCCTACGATGCTGATACACGACGCACGGCAGAGTGGCTCGCCGGTCGATTGACTGCTGCTGGTGCGGACGGTGTAGCTATTCATGAGACAGATGGGCATCCGATCGTCTCTGGACATAAGCTGATCGACTCCATGCTACCGACCGTACTTGTTTATGGTCACTACGACGTCCAGCCACCAGATCCACTAGAGCTATGGACATCGCCTCCCTTTGAGCCAGTCATCAAAGACGGCAACATCTACGCCCGTGGGGCCTGTGATGACAAGGGACAGATGTACATGCATGTCAAGGCCTTTGAGGCCATGCAGGCATCCGGCGAACTCTCTTGCAATGTGAAGTTTCTCTTTGAAGGAGAAGAAGAAGTGGGATCCGTGAATCTAGAGGGATATCTCAAGGAGCATGCAAAGGATCTTGCGTGCGATGTCGTCCTCGTGAGTGATACAAGCATCTTAGACAACGACACACCTTCTATCACGGTAGGACTGCGAGGCTTGAGCTACGTAGAAGTAGAGGTCACTGGACCCAATAGAGATCTTCACTCTGGTACCTATGGTGGTGCAGTCAGTAATCCGATCAACAGTCTGTGTGAAATGATCGCAAGCCTCAAGGACGAACGGGGACATATCACGATTCCTGGATTCTATGACGACGTAGAGGTTTTGTCAGTAGAGGACAGAGCCGCCATGAATGAAGCACCCTTTGATCTCAAAGACTATCAAGAGGATCTGGAAATCGACTCTGTTCGCGGGGAAGAAGGATATACGACCATTGAGAGAACGTCTATCAGACCTACACTGGATGTCAATGGTATGTGGGGTGGCTATATCGGAGAAGGAGCAAAAACTGTTTTGCCGAGTAAGGCTTACGCCAAAATATCCATGCGTCTTGTGCCGCATCAAAACAGCGACAAGATCACCGAGTTGTTTCAGCAGCACTTTGAGTCTATTGCACCTGCCGGGACAAAGGTCGTCGTCAAACCACATCATGGCGGAGAGCCAGTAGTGACGCCTACTGACACTGCTGAGTACAAAGCAGCTGCCATGGCGATGAATGAAACATTTGGGCGAAAGCCCATCCCATCACGTGCCGGTGGAAGTATACCTATTGTCGCCTTATTTGAGCAAATATTGAGCGCTAAGACAGTCCTCATGGGATTTGGCCTAGACTCGGATAATATTCACTCTCCCAATGAGAAGTACGGGCTTTTCAATTATCACAAGGGTATCGAAACGATACCATATTTTTTCCACTATTACAAGCAACTCAAGTAGATGAGCAAAGACGCAAAAGATATGACCAATACCCAGCTCAATGGCTATGCTGTCGGGCTGTTACTCGCAGAAGATCTCAAGTCCAAGGGCTTTGATGAGTTGGCAGATGCAGAATTTATCATGCATGCCATCCGTGACGTATGGACCAAGGGAAAGACCGTCATCTCACAAGAACAAGCGGGCCAGATCTATAGCCAACTAGTGCATAAGCACAAGGGACAAAAAAGTGCCAAAAACCGGGAAGCAGGAGAAGCATATATGCGCGAAAATGCCAAGAAAGATGGCGTAGTTCAGCTACCGAGTGGACTGCAATATGAAGTACTGCGTAAAGGGAAAGGCGCTGTCCCAAGCCCGGAAGATCAAGTGAAAGTTCACTATGAAGGTAAGCTACTGGATGGGAAGGTCTTTGATAGCAGCTACATGCGTCAGGCTCCTACGACATTTGGCGTCACACAAGTGATACAAGGCTGGCAAGAGATCTTGCAACTCATGCAAGAAGGGGAGAAGCGTACTGTCTACATCCCATCTCATCTAGCGTATGGTGAACAGGGCGCAGGGGATATGATCCCTCCAGGTAGTACATTGATCTTTGATGTAGAGCTGCTCGAGGTCCTAGATTGATTCATTTTTCGGTCATATCAGCAGTGCCAGCACTCATGGAAAGTCCGCTGGCTCACTCTATCATGGACCGAGCAGTCAAGCGTGGTCTCCTCAGTTACGAGCTCATTGATCTACGACAGTACGGTACAGGGAAGCATCATCAGATCGATGACTATCAGTATGGCGGCGGTAGCGGGATGGTAATGATGTGTGAGCCCATGGCACAGTGTATAGAGGAGCTTTCGCTCAAAAGGGAGTACGATGAGATCATCTTCATGACCCCAGATGGCGAGCGCTACTCTCAGGCCATGGCCAATGGACTGAGTCTTAAGAAAAACATCATGCTCATCGCCGGGCACTATAAAGGACTTGATGAGCGCATCCGTGAAAAGTATGTGACCAAGGAGATCTCTATCGGTGATTATGTGCTCAGTGGAGGAGAGCTACCCGCTGCTGTAGTCATAGACAGTATCGGTAGACTGATTCCTGGTGTGCTCAATGATGAGACCAGTGCTTTGAGCGACTCGTTCCAAGATGGTTTACTTTCTCCACCAGTCTACACGCGACCTTCAGATTGGCGTGGCCATAAGGTCCCGGAAGTATTGCTCTCTGGTCATGAAGCCAAGATCGAAGAATGGCGACAGAAACAAGCAGAAGATCGGACTCACTCACGCAGGCCCGATCTCCTGGAAGGCTAGAGCTGCTATTCCTTTTTCTCTCCTTCCAGCTTGAATTTAATGGGCAAAGTGAATTTGTCTTGTACTAGCTGACCATCTTTCACTCTGGGGACGAATGTGAATCCATCATCAGAGAGCATGGATGATACGGTGTACTTAGCCACACCATCACAGCTAGGATCGAGAGACTTTACGATGCGGACATCGTGTCCTTGACCTTTTGTATTGATATCAAACTGAACTACGATAAGTCCTTCGATTTGTTTTTTACGTGCTTCCTCGGGATACTTGATTTTTCCGTAGATGTACTCTATGATTCGATTTTGTGTGCATTCTTGCTGGGCGTACTTGTCATCTGGAGAAGCATCATGACAGACCTGTAATATTGGCCCATAGTACCTTTCTGCGAGGGTGGCTTGCTCTTCGTTTGCTGGACTTGGATGAGCAGACGGAATGACCCAAGCGGTCGTAAATATCAATAGGATGCCCAGTAGTAGCCATGCACTGTATTTCATGTGATTCTTGTCTTCGTGATTGTAGATCATTTTGATGCGATTTTGAATAGAGTGAATAAATGGATGAGCCAAGCTATATGATTGCTGATAGCCGCACATACTGGCTAAGCAGAGTGCATAGCTTTTCGTATCACTTTTGCCTTGATCAAGGGCATAGCGATCGGCTTGATACTCATGTATGTTATAGATTTCTTTTCGATGTAAATGAATAAATGGATTGAGCCATAGCAGAGCTCTGAGGATCTCCATGGCCACTTTGTCGATGGTATGTCGATAGTGCACATGCCCATTCTCATGATAGCGAGCCACTTCCCTCTGCTCAGAAGTAAGTTGAGGATCTATCCACACATATGTATGATAGGATGCAGCTGGCAAGCCATGCTTTTCACAGTGAGCGAAGAATTTGAATTTTGATGAAAATCTGCTCATCTGTAACAGAAGTAGGGCTAGAAGGTAGATCGCTCCGGCGGCATAGAATATCAGTGAGCAAGTCACTAAGTCTAGGCCCGTTCTTGCTGAGGGAGCGACGACTAGACCGTCAGAGCCAACCTCAGGAATGATGGACGGAATAGTGAGTTGATAGATATTGACTTTTGTCTCGATTCCTGTGAGGCTGCTGAGCCACTGACTGAGTATCAGCACTAGTGGAATCCCTAGCGATGTGCCGATGAGGTATAAACGCTGCGCTTGCCAGCTAGATTGTTTTTGGACGACAGTCCTATAGAGCATATAGGCGATAGCGAGGAGGATCAGCAGGCTCAATTGAAATTGCCAAAAATGATTCATGACTTTTCTTTTTCTGCTTCCAACTGATTTATGAGTGCCTTGAGCTCGTTGATATCAATCTGCTCATTGCGTACCATACATGAGATGAGTGCGTGAGGGGAATCTTGAAAAAGCTCATTGACCATCTTGCCGAGTCTCGACTGGCTGTACTCTTCTTGGCTGATGATGGGGTAGTACTCATATGTGCGGCCATATGATTTATGATCGAGATAGCCCTTGGCCTCGAGACTACGGGTGAGTGTGGATATCGTCGTTTGCGCCGGTTTAGGATCTGGCATCAGGTCGATGATCTGACTCACAAGACTAGGTCCAGTTTGCCAATAGTATCTCATGACCCTTTCTTCAGCAGCTGTGAGTTTTTTCATGACTACGTTTATAGTTGCTAATATATGACTATAAACGTAGTTGATCAACTATTCAACTAGTTAAATTACCAGAATTGAGCTCAGTACGTAGATTCCAGGGATCAGCATCGTGCTATCTATCGCTCCGGAGTAGTACGCCTCTTCTCGGTCTACAGAGCTACGAATGATCAAGAAGCCGGCCATGATATGCATCAAATGCCATGAGGTGATATAGCCTTGAGCTACTCCACAACTTTTGATCCACAGGAGCAGAAGTGTACAGATTCCGAGCAATATGATTGCTAGAATCTTAGCGGACCATGCTCCCAAGACTGTCGCCAATGTCTTGAGATCTTGTTCTCGATCTATGCGGAGATCTCTGATATCAAACGGGATGGTGATGGCAATGATGAAGAGGACGCGCTCTATGATGAGATGATAATGCCATGACTGAAGAACTTCGCCATGTCTATAGCTGAGAGCGACTGTCGTTGAAGCCCAGATCAATCCGATCAGTATGATCTTTATATATGGTAGGTCTCTGAGGCGCTTTCCTGCCAAGATCGGTATGGAATAGCCGCCTGCTACGCTAAGCGAAAATATGAGAGTCCCAATGTTCCTGTCGAGAACAAAGGATGGCCCAAAAAATAGTAGTGATACCATAGCTGCCCCAGCCATCACCAATAGCACCGTCTTGTGATCTATAATGTAAGCAAATCGCTCTGTGGATCTTACTTGTGGTCTGATCCGCAAGCCGATGACCCTATGTCCCATATACATCATCCAGGTCGCTGAGAAGATGACAATGAGCTCATTGACCTCAAGACGGTCATGAATCATAAGGGAAGAGGCGGCAAAGAGACTTGTGGCTCCAAGACTCACGATGATCTGCGCTTTTGCCAGATGATCTATGAGCGCAGGAGTCTGTGCCATGTGCTTAGAAGTATTTGAAATTGTGCCCGTCTGTGATCTTGAGAAGAGTCTGATAGATCAGTTCTGTGACAGCATCTACATCTTCTTTGTGTGCCATCTCGACCGTGGTGTGCATGTAGCGCAGTGGCAGTGATATCAAGGCACTTGGTACTCCACCATTGCTGTATGCGAAGGCGTCGGTGTCCGTACCCGTGCTTCGCGACGACGCGCTATGTTGGTATTTGATATCGTGCTCATCTGCCGTGCTCATGATCAGGTCGAGCAGTCCGGTATGTACAGCCGGCGCATGACACAGGCTTGGACCATTGCCACACTTGATGCTACCTTGTACCTTCTGATCGATCATCGGCGTATGAGTGTCATGTGTGACGTCAGTGATGATCGCTACGTGAGGCTTTATGGTATCTGCGACCATTTGAGCACCGCGTAGTCCGATTTCCTCTTGGACTGCATTCACGACATACAGTGAGTAGGGTAGGTCTATCTTGTTTTCTTTGATCTTGCGTGCGACTTGTGCTATACAATATCCACCCATCTTATTGTCAAGAGCGCGTCCTACATAGTACTTCTCATTGAGTACATCTAGTTCGTCTGGATAAGTGATGACACATCCTGGATGGATACCCATCTCCTGGACTTCTTTTTTGTCTTTTGCTCCTACATCGATGAAAATGTTCTCCAACTTCGGACTGAGCTTTGCTTTTTCTCCTCTCCTGGTGTGGATAGCAGGCCAGCCGAAGACGCCTTGCACAAATCCGTTTTTGGTATGGATGTTTACCTTTTTGGATGGAGCAATGATCTGATCGGAGCCACCATTGCGAATGACATAGATAAATCCGCTCTCACTGATGTAGTTAACGTACCAAGAGATCTCATCCGCGTGCCCTTCGATCACAACACGATAGTCCTTGCCAGGATTGATGATGCCGTAGGCAGTCCCGTAATTATCCAGATGCCACTCATCACAGTATTGATCTATATAGTCTAGCCAGAGTTTCTGCCCTGGTGCTTCGTAGCCTGTTGGAGAGGCATTCTTGAGATATTCATATAGAAACTTCTCGGCTGCTTTATCTGCTTTGTTTGATGACATCGGTTACTGTAGTCTTCTGTTATGATTGTCGCCATGTGCTTGGGGACTGGCGCCACTGTTCTAGTTGTTTCTTTCCCTCTTGGTTTATGAAGTCGAGCTCTTGTGCCTTGGACATGAGATCTGCGTAGAGCACGAGACTGTGCAAGGGGCAGTTTTCTTCGCTAAAAAGATCTTCGGCTTGCTGAAAGCCGTAGTTGAAAATACTGACGCATGCGCTCACTGACATCTCGGCCGTCCTCAATGCCTGGATGGCTTTCATGCTGCTACCTCCCGTAGAGACAAGGTCTTCGATCACGGCACATCGATAACCCGGCTTGATATCGCCTTCGATCATGTTTTGTCTGCCATGGCCTTTAGCTTTTGATCTGACATAGATCATTGGTAATTGTAGTCGATCAGCAATCAGGGCTGCATAAGCTATTCCTCCTGTGGCCACTCCTGCAATACAGTCGTACTCTTGAGTCTCCAGATATTCGAGGTATGCATCTGTGATTGTGGATCTGAGTGCCGGATGCGATAAGGTCATACGATTATCACAATAGATAGGTGATTTCCATCCAGACGCCCATGTAAATGGATCATCTGGTTGTAGCTTGATGGCTTGTATTTTGAGCAAGCCTGCTGCTATGGTTCCACTATATTTACTGCTCATATCGAAGCCAAAATCACAAGGTCCAAATGTACGATATCTACATCAATGACTGTCTGCTCAGACTTGTCACACAGCAGCAAATTCAAGCCTCTACAGGGAGTGCTCATCTAGTGATGAAGTATCAGGGTAAGCCCAAAGAATTTTACATGTACATCGATAGCCTTGAGAAGTCCAAGCAAGCCAAGACCATCATCTTGTGGTCTGACGATGCGAAGGAGATGTATCGCGACTTCAAGAGTTTGTACAAAGTCATTAGAGCAGCTGGCGGTGTAGTCCATCTTGATTCAGATATTGCCATGATCAGCCGTCTCGGATACTGGGATCTTCCCAAAGGCAAAATGGAAAAAGGGGAGAAAAAGAAGTCCGCTGCAAAGAGAGAGATCCAAGAAGAGCTCGGCATCTTCCAAGTGAAGATCGGTAAGAAACTATGTCGCACATTCCATACATATAAAGACAAGTCTGGGAGACGTATACTCAAGAAGACATTTTGGTATCAGATGTATACCACTGACGAAACCCTTACTCCTCAGCTGGAAGAAAATATAGAGGAGGCTATCTGGCTTTCGCCAAAAGATGCGCGTGAACTCCAACCAATGTATCAAAACATCAGAATTGTTCTAGACGCTTTAGAATGATTTACGTTTTTTTTGAAAAAAAACTGATAATTCTTGTGAGATATCTCGGATGATCATATCTTGGAGCGTGTTTTAGGTTAAAGGTTTTAAGGAAAGACATACACTATTGTGTGTCTTTTCTTTTTTTTACACCTGTTACATTCGCTTCCCTCCGTTACCTTTTAGCCCAATATTGGGCTATTTATCAGCTTTCTGCCCTTTATTTCCCGGAGTTCTAGCAAAAAAAAAGAGCTGGCATACATCATATACCAGCCCATTTTCTCTTACAATTTGATGTCTACTGCTTCATAAACCTCACAGACTGACCTGTGCTTGGGTCGATGACATAGTAGATACCTGTCGTCAGTCGACTGATGTCGAGACTCATCAAGCCACCATCCTGGAGGCTGTAGTCAATCTTTTGTGTGATTCCAGCCGCACTCTTGATCAGGAGCTCATCCGCTTTCATTCCATCAATCGTCAAGAAAGAGGAAGCGGGATTGGGATATGCTCTGAGACCTTCTGCGTCAGTGGCTCGAGAGACGATTTGAGCATCCATCTCATCGATCGCATTTTGGACCTCTTGCTCAAGGTTTTTATCCCCGAGAGTCTGGAGCTGCTCACCGAGATTGACGACCGATACTGCCGATCGCGTCATTGACTGCTCTTGAGGCTGGTCTAAGCCTTCTCCAATGTGGAAACAGTAATCTTCTACTTCTCCATATTTGAAGATTGCGCATGGGTCACCTGGATATCCTCCATACTTCATCGCGATCCGTACTCTCTTTTTGCCGGAAGGCGCATCAGCGGGAATCGTGAATGAACCCCAGAGCGCAGTACTTCCACTGCCATAGGCGACAAACTCTCCATCGTCATACCAGTCTCCGTCTTCATTCCAGTCGATCCAGATATTCCAGTAGACCGGATAAGCAGTATTTGCATAGCCGGGCACAAGCATAAGCTTAAATGCCTCACCTGGCTGCAGATCTACGCAGTCTTGACTGAAATCAGCATACCCGCCATCGTTACCAGTCCAGGATACATGATCACCAAAGCGAATTTCATCGATCCACAAGTGATGTGAATTATTGCCATAAGACTCGCAGTATTCGTCTTTTTCGACAAAGACCTGGAAGCTACAGGTGTCACTATTGCCGCAGGCATCAGTACCGACATAGGTAATTGTGCTGGCGCCTACGGGCAATCCACTGCCAGGAGCTGGACCTTCTATCTGACGTACACCAGCCTCACTGCCCTCACATGGTATTTCCATGATAAACTCAAGGTGCTTGTGACAGTATTGATCATTCCACAGACCATTGCTGAGGAGCTCTACACAGTCCTGTCCGATGCCATAGTCATTGGGCTGGCCAGGGTACCACTTGGAGTAGCTTGGTGCTGAGCCGTCCACCCAGTGAAAATCTCCTTCGACATCTTTGTCACTCAAGCCTATCCATGCTGCCTGTGTCTCTAGGAATCCGCTGAGGAGTGTATTTTCTTCTTCAGTATTGATGATTGCGAGATGACCGCCAGCTTCGATACTCAGAGATTGGGCAGTCTCCCAGTCAGCAGGGTAGAGAGAGCAGAAGTACGACTTGCCATTCAGGCTGCCCATATAGATGAATCCCTCAAGCTCTTCCACACAGTCAGTGCCAGAAAGATTACAGCAAGAACTAAGTTCAGGTGTTGGCCAGCTGGCATAGATGCTGTTTTCTGATCCGCCACAGCTCAGATAGATGTCGTCAGGACAAATCAGGTGGACAGCGCTCTCTACAGTGATGGTAAAGCTGCAAGTAAACTGATTGCCACAGCCATCAATAGCTCGGAAGCTGATCGTAGTCGTACCTACTGGGAGCAATGAGCCATTGTCTGGTCCTGAGATCTGTATGATCTCTTCGTCCTGGCAAGGTATCTCCATGATGTATTCTTGTGCCTTGTGACAGTACTGGTCATTCCACTGTCCAGTAGGCAAAAGCTCTACACAGTCTTGTCCGATACCATAGTCATTGGGCTGGCCGGGGTACCACTTGCTGAATGTCACGGGGTCTCCATTGACCCATGTGAAGTTGCCTTCCACATCTTGATCACTCAATCCGATGAAAGCCGACTGCGTCACAAGGAAACTGGATAGTAGGTCATTTTCGGCCTGTGTATTGATCACGGCAAGATAGCCTCCATAGCTTTCAGCATGGGCTTGTGCGTCATTCCACGTTGCAGGTTCACGACTGCAGTAGTACTTACTGCCATTCAGCGATCCCATGAATAAATAGCCTGGGATCTCATCGCTCTGATCACCACAGCTGATACCACAATCAGTCTCGAGAGTGGGCAGATCCCAGTGTACGACAGCGCCATCTGGACCTTGGCACTCTACCACGATATCATCTGGGCAGATCAGTGTGCCTGCATCCTCTACGATGATGGTGATATCAAATCTACAAGTGTCATAGTTACCACAGCCATCATCCGCGATGTAGGTGACAGTAGTCGTTCCTTCTCCAAACTCATCGCCAGACTCATGGGAAGAGTGGAAATCGACCGTGCCACAATCGTCACTGGCAATGATCTCATTCCAATTTACGACGACTGAATTTTCATTCGTTTCGATCAAAATATCCTCTGGACATCCGAGGATCTCGGGAGCTGTCTTATCTACTAGAAAGATGATCTGCGTGCACTCATCATAGCTGGTCGGTGCATCAGGGTTGCTGGCTCTCCATGTTCTGAGTATTTTGATCGCTCCATCACATGGACCTTCTGTAAGAATCTCATCGTCGTAAGTAATGAGTGGTTCGGGGCAACTAGGGTCATCGGAGTAGCCTGTGGCATAGCCGGTGTGAGCTGGATCAGTAGAGTTGCCTGGACAATCAAGATAGTCAGCTGGGCAATCAATGATAGGAGCGTCAATACAACAGTCTCCGAGCACTGTGACTGCAAAACTGCAGCTACTCTCATTGCCACAATAGTCAGTAGCCGTATAGATGACTTCTGTGGTTCCTTGGGGAAACTGATCACCGCTTTCATAGTTGCTCATGACCCACTCGATACCACAGTTGTCAGTGGCCTCAGGCTCGTCCCAGTATGCGATAGCTTCACAATCGCTACTCATGGTGATGGTAATATCGTCTGGACAAGAGAGAAAACTAGGTTCGTCAATGTCTCTGTACTCTATGATCTGATTGCATGATGCATGTATGTTGGGATCATCTGGGTGCTCCGCTCTCCAGGATCTCCATATCTTGATCGCTCCGTCACATGGCCCTTCACTTAGGATCACTTCAGAGTAGCTGATGAGAGGTTCTGGGCAGTCAGGATCATCAAAGTATGCCGTGGCATAGCCTGTCTCTGATGGATCCGTGTCGCCGCCTGGGCATCCATCGATATTATCAGGACACTCGATGTGTAGCCCGGCTTCAGTGCAACAAGAACCGATCACAGTCACGACGAAAGAGCAGCTTGCTTGATTGCCACATACATCTACTGCTGTATAGGTCACAGTCGTAGATCCTTGTGGAAACTGATCACCGCTTTGGTGTGTGGAGGTGAATGATGTCACTCCACAATTGTCCATGGCATTTGGCTCGTCCCACTCGGCGGTTGGGTCACAGCCATCTGCTAGATTGATTGTGATATTGCTCGGACACTCCCAGATGACGGGATCCTCCACATCTTTGAGCTTGATGAGCTGCGTGCATTCGGCACGGAGCCATTCGTCCTCTGTATCTGGATATTCTGCGATCCAGGTCCTGTGGATTTCGATGGCACCGTCACAAGGTCCTTCTGAGAAAATTTCATCCTCATAGGTGATGATTGGGTCTGCGCAGTTTTCATCACCGGGTTGAGCAGTGGCATAGCCAGTGACACTTGGATCAGTGGCAGTGCCAGGGCATGCAAAGTGATTGCTTGGGCAGATGATGATAGGAGCGGTGTTGCAAGTGATGCAACTAGGGTTTTCGGCTTTCGCCAAAATGCCTGTACAGGCGAAAAGTAGAATCAGTAAATGATTCTTCACGTGGGTAAGCTTTGAGCTCATAACGTAGGAATTTGTTGAAAAGGATAGTTTGTTGATCTGGACCTGACAAGGCCTGGCAGATGCACCGTAGGGACGGATTGTCGATATTTCGCTTTTCGTAGGATTGCATAAGCCTCAGAGTTTGTCAAGATCTCTAAGACATCACTTAAGACGTGATCTTATGCTACGAAGGTCAGGTCTACAGTGTTAAGGATTCGCTAAGGTACTGATAAGGTATTGCCAAGATTGCCAATTACAAGACAGTTAACCCCAGGATCTTATACATCTGAGACTTTGTCAATTGTATTTATAGACCAGTTTATATAAAATCCGGCTCGTAGTCTAGAGCCGCATACTTTCCACGATCATTGAGGCGTACTTTGCTCGTGATCTTTTGTGGATCATGCTCGTAGAAGAGCGTCCAATCTTGCTCCACGGCCTGAGATAAGAAGTCTCTCTTCTCTTGCAATGTGACGAGAGGCCGGATGTCATATGCCATCACGTAAGGCAAGTGTAGATGATAATGAGCTGGCATGAGATCAGCACAGTATATGATGGTTTCATCGCCGTAGCGTATCACCGGACTGATCATACAATCTGTATGGCCATAGCTAAAAATGAAGCTAATCTGCGAAGATATGCTGTCGTCTTTTTCGTCCTTGAGATATTTGACAACACCTTGTTCTGCTAGAGGAATAAAGTTCTCCTTGAGGAAGGAAGCTTTTTCTCTGGCATTGGGAAATGATGCAGCCTTCCAGTGTTCCTCGGTTGACCAATATGTAGCATTGGGAAATTGAGGAATGAGTCGATCTTGAGAGTCTCTCATCACAGCACCTCCACAGTGATCAAAGTGCAAATGAGTAAGAATCACGTCAGTGATATCTTGAGGTGCAAATCCCTTGTCAGCTAATGAAGTCAATAGACTATGGTCACCATGAGGGTAGAAGTGACTCAAAAATTTGGGTCCTTGTTTGTTTCCGATGCCCGTGTCGATGAGGATCTTTTTCTGCCCTTCCTCTATCAGCAGACACCTCATCGCCCAGCTGCACATATTGTTGGCATCTGAGGGATTCAGCTTATTCCAAAGTGACTTGGGCACCACACCAAACATCGCACCTCCATCAAGCTTGAAGTACTCTGTCTCGATGACATGAATCTTCATACTAGAAGCCGATTCTTTTCTTGCTAGATTGACTCTTGAGCTGCGACATTTTGAGGGCTGATAAGGCCCACTCGTAGCCTTTGTTACCATGACTACCGCCGGCTCTATCTCGAGCCTGTTGCTCATCCTCTGTGGTGAGTAGGCCTAAGATGACAGGTGTGTTGCCGACTAGCGATATCTGCATCAATGCAGAGGTCACAGCACTATTGATGTATTCATCATGTCGAGTATCTCCCTTGATCACAGATCCTATAGCAATGATAGCTGTGAGATCACTATGCAGCATCTGAATCTTCTTGACACCAAATGGAAGCTCCCAAGACCCTGGGACTTCCAGGATCTTAATGTCCTCTTCACTTAAGCCTACATGCTTCAGTTGCTCTACTGCTGCTGCTCGGAGAGTACCAGTGATTTGTGGATTCCAGTCGGAGACGACAATACCCACTACAGGCGTATCTCCATCTGCCAACTGATAGTCTTGCGCTTGAGATATGACTTGAAGCTCTGTGGACATACTCGTCCTAAGCTTCTAGTCTTGAGATGTATTTCTCTATGCCTTGTGCCTGCTGAGAATCGTGATAGTTGTCACGAATTTCTTTGTAGCTTTTGAGTGCCTCGTCCTTATTCCCTTGTCTCTCTAGGAGTCTTCCAAGTTTCATGAGGTAATAAGCCTTGAGTGCGTCATTTTTGCCACTAGTGACCGCCTTGCGATAATTGCTGATCGCAGTGTCCCATTCATTCTTCTCAGAGTATGCATCACCAAGGTTGCCATACTTCATGGAGCTCAAAATGTCTCCTTTTGGCTTGACATCGTTGAGATAGGAGATGGCATTGTCATAATCACCGAGATTGAGATAACTTACGCCTGCGTAGTACTTGGCTGTATTTGCTGTGGGAGTTCCTTTGTAATTCTCAATGATATCTAGAAACCCGTCATAGCCAGCACCAGGATTACTCAGCGCGAGGGCAAAAGAGTCTACAGCAAACTGTTGCTCGGCTTTATAGATTTCTGCTTTTGCTCTATCTGCTTTGGGACCTTTGACAAGTGTGTTATAAAGCAGGATGGCTGCAATAGCGCCTAAGATTAGGGTTGCTACACCTAGGATTGTCTTTTGGTTTTTTTCTATGAAGCCCTGCGCATTTTGCGTTACTTCTACAATGTCTACCAAGGTATCATCAGCTTCTCGCTGACTTCTTCTTCTTTCTCTACGATTTGCCATCTAGCTAAAAAATTTGCGCAAAATTATCACAAATTGCACAGCTGTCGTATGATTAATATTTGATATACGGATAATCTTGCTGTACGTAGTTGTCAGTAAAGAGCTCAGATGCATCTGGAAGTGGTGATGCCTCGGCAAATTCAACGGCCTGAGCCATTTCTGCTTTGACCTTGGCTTTGATCTCATCAATTTCAGATTGGCTCGCAAGCTTTTGGTCCAAGATTTTTGTCTCTATGATATTGATCGGGTCACGATCCTTGTAGCTCTGCAACTCTTCTTTGGTCCGATACTTTCCAGGATCTGAGACAGAGTGCCCTTTGTATCTGTAGGTTTTAAGTTCTAGGAAGTATGGTCCTTTGCCTGATCTCACATGCTCAGCAGCTCTGCTAAATGCCTCATGCACTACTTCTGGATCCATACCGTCTACGGGCTCACTTGGCATATCAAATGCCTCTCCAATGGTGTAGAGATCTCTCACGTTACTCGTGCGTTCTACTGACGTCCCCATGGCGTAACCATTGTTCTCTACCACATAAATGACGGGCACTTTCCATGTCATTGCCATATTGAATGACTCGTACAAAGCTCCCTGACGCGCAGCTCCGTCACCAAACATGGTAACACACAGATTGTCAGTGCCACGATACATTTCCGCGAAAGCGATACCAGTACCAATAGGAATCTGCGCTCCCACAATTCCGTTTCCACCAAAATACCGATGCTCTTTGCTGAAAAAGTGCATGGAACCGCCTTTGCCTTTCACGACTCCAGTGGCTTTGCCAAATAGCTCTGCCATACAAGCTTCACTGGAGCAGCCTCGTGCAAGCGCCACTCCATGCTGCCGATAGGCTGTAACAATCGCATCCTCCTTGCGGATGGCGGACTCCATTCCAGCCGTGATCGCTTCTTGCCCTATGTACACATGACAGAAACCTCGAATCTTCTGCTTACTGTAAGCCAAGAGAGCGGCTTCCTCAAACTTGCGGATACGAAGCATCTCGTGATACCAGGTCAAATAAGTATTCTTATCAAATTTGGCTTTCTTGGTTTTACTCTTGCCATTCTTTTTTGCAGCAACTACTTCCATGACTTATTCTGAATTTTGGCGGTGTAAAGATAGCTCGAACTGATGAGCTTGTCCACTATCTCTATGGTAATCAATACGCTGAAGCTAACGTCATTCAAGAACTATAGTTCTCTCCACCTGTCGTGTCATCCTCGGATCAACTGTCTAGTAGGAAACAATGGGATGGGCAAGACCAATGTATTGGACGCGATCTATTACATCTGTATGGCCAAGAGCTTTTTTAGTCATCGCGAAAGTCACGTCGCGAGTCATGGCTCAGACTTTTTTCGTATCGAAGTGGACTGTAGTGCGAGTGGAGGACCTACCAAACTGGTAGCCAAGGTGCAGCCAGGTAAGTCCAAGCACATAGAAATCAATGCTGAAAAACTCCCTCGCAGTTCTGAGATTGTTGGTCGATATCCCGTGGTGATGATCAGCACCAAGGATGATCGGTTGATCCTCGAGGGTGGTACTGCGAGAAGACGCTACTATAACAATCTTCTCGCACAGATGGATAGAGCGTACTTTGATGCGCTTGCTGCCTATCACCAACTACTCAAGAGGCGCAATGCCCTGCTCAAGGACGATCGTACGAGTCCCTCTGCCAAGCGGAGTCTGATGATGCAGTACTCGGAGGGTATGAATGCTCATGCAAAGCTGATTCAAGAGTTAAGAACAAGTGCGAGTATGGCTCTTGCCAAGGCAGTGCGGAGCCACTACGCTAAGCTATCCCAAAGTCAAGAAGATCTCCATTTAAGCTATTTACCAAATCTGGAAGGCAAGCCACTCATGCAGTTGCACGAAGAGACGATCGGGCTTGACCTAGCTACAAGGAGGACATCTAGAGGTATACATCGTGACGATCTGCTTCTCGAGCTCAATGGTCAAAGACTCAAGGACTTCGGCTCACAAGGACAGATCAAAAGTGCCGTCATCTCGCTGCGACTTGCTCAATACGATCTACTGAAAGCGTCCAAATCCTCGAAACCTCTCATATTGCTCGATGACATCTTTGATCGCCTCGACCAGACTCGTGTGTCTTCATTGGTAAGGCTGCTGATTGACGATGAAGTAGGGCAGATCTTCATGACAGATACCGACGCCGATCGCGTTGCGGCAGTGATGGAAGCTGTGGAAACTCCGCACAGCATATTTACCGTTGATCATGGAGAGATCCAGAAAGTGATATGAAACGCCACAATGACGAACATATTCAACGAGTCTTCCAAAAGGTATTTGGCAGTAGTACCAAGCTGGGTGTCAAAAGGATGCAATATCTCTTACGGTCCAGATGGTCGGAAGTGATGGGTCAGGCTGTCGCCGAAATGACTGAGTCTATCGTGCTGAGGGAGAGGACTGTGATTATCAAGATCAACTCATCTGTCTTACGAAATGAGTTTCATCAAAACCAAACAACCCTCATAAAAAAAATCAACGAAATCCTCCAAGAAGAGAATTTCGTTGATCGCATCGTACTAAAGTAATAGTTTGAAGTCCTACTTAGGCTTTTCCTGGCTTGGCTTTCTGGCTTGCAGCCATTGCTTCTTTTTCTAGGATGCTCTTATTCCAGGCCTTACACTTTTTGCGCTTTCCATCAGTCTTGCTGGCAAGCTTCATTGCTTTTTCCGCATCGACTGATCCTCCGCTGACACATAGGTCCTTGAATTTTACCATGTCTCCTGAGCCTGGTGTCTTGACTTCAGCTGAGATGGGTCTCACTGATTGCATCATGATATCCTTGATCTGGGCTGCACTGAGCTCTGGGTAGTATGATCTGATAAGCGCAGCTACACCAGCAGTCACTGGGCTGGCCATACTTGTACCTTGAGCATTTTGGTATTTGTCATCGGGGATCGTAGAGTAGATCGCCATACCTGGGGCAAAGAGGTCTACATGTGTGCCACTATAGTTGGAGAATGGAGCACTGTGATCTTCGCCTTTGGCATAGTTGAGCGCTCCTACTTCAATCCAGTTGTTGGGCTGAGGCTTACCGAATAGTCCTTTTTTGAGGTATGTGTCGTTCGGGAAGTTATTGTCGATTTTGTTCTCCATGCTGCTGTTTCCTGCTGCGTGCACGAGAAGGACATCATTCTTAGCCGCATATTTTACGGCTTTGTCCACCGCTTTTTTGTCCCAAGCATATCCCTTACCGAAGCTCATGTTGATGACTTCAGCTCCATTGTCTACTGCATAGATGATGGCATTGGCAACGTCTTTGTCTCTCTCATCTCCATCAGGCACCGCTCTGATGGTCATGATCTCGACATTGTCAGCTACACCATCCATGCCTTGTCCATTGCCGCGCTCTGCAGCGATGATTCCGGCTACGTGTGTACCGTGAAAAGCATCTGGACCCTCATAGTCATTATTGCCATATCCTTTCTCATACGAGTCGGCATAGTTGTCACCGACAATTGTTCTTGACTCGAAGTCTGGGTTGTACATATAGTTGACTTGTCCGCCATAGTAGTTCACACCACCTTCAAACTGCTCATTCATGAATTCTTTGAGTTCATCGACTGTCATTTCTTCTCCGATCTGACCGAGCACATTGGTGGCAACGCCTTTGGCTTGAGCGAGCTCTGTATCATCAGCCGTATCTAGTGAATCTAGCTGAGACAAGGCGAGGCCTTGTGCCTTTAGGCCTTTCTCGAGTGTGTTGAGTGTGTTTTCAAAGAAGGTGACTTGCCCATTCATATTGTCGAGATTTTTCTGGGCTTTTTCTCGCCCTTCCTCGACTTCTTTCATGACTTTCTTATAAAGTTCATACTCCTTCATTTGCTTTTTTGACAGACTTGATTCGTCTACATCAGCGTAGATTTTACGGAGTTTGGCATATAAACGTGTGACCTCTAGAGTCTCTCCGCTGACGTTCTGGCCATCCTTGCCACCAATGAAGTTCCATCCATGGATGTCATCAACATATCCATTGTTGTCATCATCGATATTGTTTCCGGGGATCTCATCTTCATTGACCCACATGACGTCATCAAGATCTTCATGCTCTACGTCAACACCCGAGTCAATGACAGCGACGATGACTGTTCGGCCTTTTTTGCCTTTCACTTGTGCATAGGCTCCTGCTGTATTTACACCATTATAGCCTTCTGCAGGCGAGAGGTGAAACCAGTCTTTGGGCACATCTTGTCCTACGAGGGCGATTGAGATTGCCATGAGGCAAAAGGAAAAAATTGATCTTATCATTTGATATACTTTGTACTGTAATTAAGTGTTGAAGGAATAACAATTTCTCTCGCGATATTACAACTTTGGACTGTTATAGTTCTCACAAATTTATCTTGAGCCAACGTCAGCCACATACAAGCCCTATTACTGAATCAAGTCCTGCGCTTCGCATATTGAGTAGGTTTTGGGGATATACAAGTTTCAGAGCGCCTCAAGAAGATGTGATTTCGTCCATTTTAGACGGCCGAGACACGATCGCCATTTTGCCGACAGGCGCTGGAAAATCTATATGCTATCAGGTGCCTGCTATGGTGGGGTCAGGAATGACGCTTGTCATCTCTCCCTTGATAGCGCTGATGGAAGACCAGCGGCAACAGCTCAAGAGGCGTGGTATTGCCGCTGCCTGCATTCATTCTGGCATGGCCTACAGAGATATAGATCGAATCTTGGATCTCTGTACGGTAGATCGAGTCAAAATCCTTTATGTCTCTCCTGAGCGAGTGGATTCTGTCAATTTTCAATCTCGTCTGGCCCATATGCCCATTGAGTTTGTCGCCGTAGACGAGGCTCATTGCATCTCACAATGGGGTTTAGATTTTCGTCCGTCCTATCAGCGACTCAGGCTCATCAAGAAGCTCTTGCCGGGCAGTCCTATCATAGCGGTGACCGCAAGTGCAACTCCAGCAGTAGAAGCTGATATTGCAAAATCTCTTGAGTTAAGTGATCCGAAAGTATTCAGAGCCAGTACGATACGAGCTAATCTGGCATATAGCCTGACCCATACAGAAAACAAGGAGGCTACGATTTTGAGTCGTGTCCAGGATCTTATTGGTAGTAGTATCGTATATACGCAAAGTCGCTCGGCCTGTGAATCACTGGCGAGATTTCTGATAGGGCATGGTATCAAGGCTATGCACTATCATGCAGGGCTCGATCACCAGGAAAGGAGTCGCATACAGCAAGACTTCATTGAGCATCGGGTATCTGTGGTCATATGTACAAGTGCATTTGGCATGGGGATCGATAAATCTGATGTGCGCAAAGTCCTGCACTGGGAAGTCCCGATGAGTGTGGAAGAATACTATCAGGAAGCTGGAAGAGCTGGTCGCGATGGTAAACCTGCAGAGTGTGAGATTCTCCTCAAGTCCACTGACATCCACCAATTGATACAGCGATTTGAATCACAATTTGCACCCGTACCTCAAATCAAATCGATTTGGGCATCTCTGATCCAGTATGGTCGACAGCGAGGGATGGATGCCTATGGTCAGATATCGGACTTTGACTATGTGGCTTTCGCCAAAATGATGGGGCACTCCGCTAGACTTGCCTATTTCAGTATCAAGCACCTCGAGCGATACGGCTGGCTTCGTTTGGATCCCGATGGTCTCAAGACCTCAGAACTTAGGATGCTCTGCCACAAGGAACATCTTTATGAGTACACTTCATCTAAGCCCATTCTCGGTGATATGCTGACCACTCTGCTCAGGACCTACGAAGGTCTATTTAGCCGAAAGGCGAAAATTGATGAAGAACAACTGGCCGATCGCATTGGACTGACGGTAGCAGAGACCATAGATCAGCTCAGACAGCTGCACAAGGATGGTATCATCCGCTACACTTCGCACACCAGTAGGTCTAGTGTGACACTGCTTCGCGGAGATGATATCAGGCTAGATGATCTGCAAGATTATCAGCAGCTCAGAGATAAAAAGTACGAACAGTTCAAGGCCCTCTTGCGATATCTGCAGGCTCATGAGTGCAGATCCGCTTACATTGCAAAGTACTTCGGTGAGCTTGATGCTCCAGCCTGCGGAAAGTGTGACCGCTGTCTAGAGGATAAGGGGGGGGATCTCTACACAGAGGTATATGCACAGATAGATCCTGTCGCAGGAGTGAACTTGATGCAACTATTGTCCAGTGTAGAATCTGGTGGAAGGGAAGCGATCATAGCTGCATTGGATCGCCTCATCAATGACGGAAAGGTCACGATCCGAGGTGATCATGTAAATCGTACATCATGAGGAGGCTCAAGATTTATGTCCTCGTATCTACGGATATCAGTCATGATCAGCGTGTGATCAGGATTGCCACATCGCTCAGTCAGCACTATGAAGTGATGGTAGTGGGTCATCAAAAAGCTGACTCGCAGGTGCCTGCTCATTATGCTTTTGATGCACAACTATTGGCGACAAATGCGAATAAGGGCCCTCGATTTTACTTTGAGCTTAATCGCGCCATGATAGCGTCATGCTCTGATCAGCATATCGATATCCTCATCTGCAATGATCCAGATACACTCTGTGCTGGGTTGCAGATTCGTCGCAAAACAAAGTGCCAGTTGGTCTACGATTCTCACGAGCTGTTTACTGATGTTCCCGAGCTCCGAGGGAAACATCTGAAGAAATCTATCTGGAGATATATAGAGGCTCGAGGTGTGGCAAGATCAAGTCTTTGCTACACGGTCAATGAGACCATCGCCAAAGAGTTGTCTGCTAGATATGGTGGCACATTTCATACGATCAAGAATCTTCCGATGCGTCATCAACCACCATCTCCGCTCAAGGAAGAGAAATTTACGATCATCTATCAAGGAGCTGTGAATGCCGGTCGAAGACTGAAGGATCTTGTGCGAGTGGCGGAGATATTATCAGACATTCAAGTGTGGATAGTAGGTGATGGCGATCTCTTTGATGAGATAAGTGAAATGGTCCAAGGTAAATCTCTCTCCGAACGTGTGGTCATGCTGGGTAAGATGACGCCACAAGACTTAAAGCTGTTGACGCCAAGAGCTCATCTAGGATACAATCTCCTGGATCGATCAAGCAAAAGCTACAGATGGTCGCTGGCCAACAAGTTTTTTGACTACGCATACGGAGGAGTACCGTCCATAAACTCAGATTTTCCAGAATACAGAAATCATCTCAAGGAGTACGAGACAGGAATTGCAATACTTGATGATAGAGTAGAACAAATCGCTGAGAGTATTGATGACTTGAGATCTGACGAGCAGAGATACTCGTACTTGGTGCAGCAATGCCAGCTTGCTCGCAGCGAGTGGTCTTGGGATAGGGAACAAGAAAAGCTCCTTGCACTCATAGATCGTGTCGCAATCGATTATTCTTCTTCGTCTGACAAGTCTGCCTCTACTTGACGAAGGGCGGCTTGACAGCTCTCGATCAGCACTTTAGCACGCTTGACCTTCTTGGAGAGTTGCTCGATTGGCAATTGATCAGACTCGAGTTCTGAGAGGATTTTCGTCAATTCGGCCTTAGCCTTATCGTAGTTGATTTTTGGCATGTCAGTTGACTTTACTGGTGAAGTCACCCTTGGCGACAGTGGTAGTGATGATGTCTCCGGTGCTAAGCTGACTAGGAGACATGATCACAGTATCTCCTTTGACAGTCATGGAATATCCTCGTTTGAGGATGTGAATGGGATCTCTCTCTTGTACCACAGCAGCAGCTCGATCTATTTGATGAGCTTCTCGTGTCAGTCTCGATTGTATGAGATGATTAAGAGATTGATGTTGGAGTGAGAGTGAATAGTTTTCAGTACGAATGCGATTGCGCGCCATATTGTGGAGGTTTTGCGCTATAGATTCAAGCTGAGATCTTTCCCGGTTGAGATACCACCAGCTGATGTCAGAGATCTCATTGAAGAGATTGTAAACTGCTTGCTCAAAACTCAAATTGTACTGTACGATGTGGTCAGCTGCAGCAGTAGGCGTCTTGACACGGATCTGACTCACTAGATCACACAAGGAATCATCCCTCTCATGGCCTATACCCGTGAGGACTGGTATATCGCTGAGTGCGATGATCTTGGCAGTATCATACTCGTCGAATGCTGCTAGGTCCATCTTGGAACCACCACCCCTGATGATAACAATCAGATCGTAGGGCCTGTCGGCCAAATGGATCTCACCCATCTGATGTCCAAGGTCTTGGGAGACATTCACGCCCTGTACTGAGATCGGATAGAGTGTGACGTCAAAGTCATAGCCATAGTCATTGCTATATAGTTGTTCCATGAAGTCTTGATAGCCAGCACTGGTCTCTGAGGACATCACCGCGATGCGCTGGATGACAGATGCCAATGGAAGCTGAGCATTGCGATCAACAAGATTTTCTTGGCGTAATTTACGGAGAGCTTCTTCTTTTTTTAGAGCCAGTTGACCGATTGTAAAGCTGGGATCTAGATCTTGGATCACGAGCTTCAGACCGTATCTCTCATGAAAGTCTGGTTTGACTTTGATGAGTACATTGATTCCTGGACTCAAGATGTCATGAAAGAGGCTGTTCAGTTTTTTCTTGACAAAGGACAGTTTGTCCGCCCAGATCACCGCACCTGACTGAGCCATGATCTCTTCGGTATCAGCGTCTTTTTGCCAAAGATCAAGATAGGCATGTCTACCGCTGAAGCTGATCTGAGCGATCTCTGCTTCAATCCATACAGCCTCCTCAAAGTTGAGCGCAACAGCCTGTCGGATGTATTGATTGAGCTCGTAGAGAGAGTAGTGTGTCTGCAAAGTCGTAGACTTAGGCCAAGACCTGTTCTACGAGCGCTGCTGCTTCGTGAAGCTGGATTGCACTGTGCACCTCTAGGCCTGACTCGTCTATGATCTTTTTGGCGATGTCTGCATTGGTTCCTTGAAGCCTGACGATAATGGGTACATTGATATTGCCCATATTCTTGTATGCATCCACCACACCATTGGCTACCCGGTCACAGCGAACGATCCCGCCAAAGATGTTGATCAGGATGGCCTTGACCTTTGGATCTCTCAAAATGATGCGGAACGCTTGCTCGACGCGTGCAGCGTCTGCTGTACCTCCTACATCAAGAAAATTCGCAGGATCACCACCACTCAGCTTGATGATGTCCATCGTGGCCATAGCAAGACCAGCACCATTGACCATACATCCTACATTGCCATCAAGATTGACATAATTGAGTCCATAGCTTTTAGCTTCGACCTCGGTAGGATCTTCCTCTGACTCATCTCTGAGCTCGGCGAGGTCTGGATGTCTGAAGAGCGCATTGTCATCTAGGGAAACTTTACTGTCCACCGCGACGATCTCGTCATGCGCATTCTTAAGACATGGGTTGATCTCAAAGAGCGAAGCATCACTCGTCACGAATGCCTTGTAGAGTTTAGAGACAAACTTGGTCATATCCTTGAATGCGGCTCCAGAAAGTCCAAGATTGAATGCAATCTTGCGCAGTTGATATCCTTGAATTCCTAGAGTCGGATCGATAAATTCTTTGTGTACGAGGTGTGGAGTTTCTTCTGCCACCTTCTCGATGTCCATTCCACCTTCCGTGCTGTAGACGATGACGTTGCGCTTGCTGCCTCTGTCCATTAGCACAGACATGTAAAACTCTTTACATGCATCAAAGTCAGGTCGGTATGCATCTTCAGCAATCAAAATTTTGCTGACAAGCTTTCCAGGACCTTCAAGCCCACCAGGAGTCTGGGGAGTCTTGAGCATCATCCATAGGATATTACCTGCATGCTCTTTAAGCTCTTCAAGACTCTTCACCAACTTTACACCGCCTCCTTTGCCACGTCCACCTGCGTGAATCTGTGCTTTGACCACAGCAACGTCAGTACCTGTGCGTGAAGTGATTTCCTCGTAAGCTTCCACAGCTTGGTCCACACTTTCTGCGACGATTCCTTCCTGTATTTTGATTCCGAAGCTCTTGAGGAGCTCCTTTGCTTGATATTCGTGAAGATTCATGAATTAAAGTATTGTATCGATTGGGTGATAATCTAGATTAAATGCCTTGGCAACGTTTTCATAAACGATCTTACCATTGATGATGTTGAGACCAGGTTTTAATTCAGGTCTTCTTGCGATCGCTTTTTTCCAACCATTGTTGGCTAACTCTATGGCGTAGGGTAGTGTAGCATTGGTCAATGCAATGGTGCTCGTACGAGGAACGGCACCCGGCATATTTGCCACACAATAGTGCACGATGTCATCGACGATGAATATGGGATCCTTATGAGTCGTGGGTCTACATGTCTCGATACACCCACCTTGATCGACTGCAACATCTACCAGGACTGTACCGGCTTCCATGTCTTTGAGCATCTCACGAGTGATGAGGCTTGGCGCCTTGGCACCTGGGATCAGTACTGCTCCCACGATCAAATCAGCTTCCTTGATTGCGGCTCGGATGTTGTATTCATTACTGTACTCCGTCGTGACATTGGCAGGCATGACATCGGCGAGATATCTCAAGCGATCCAGGTTGATATCAAAAATGGTGACATCTGCTCCGAGACCAGCCGCCATCTTGGCTGCTTGTATCCCTACGACACCTCCACCAAGGATGATGACTTTCCCGCGCTTGACGCCAGGGACGCCTCCCAGTAGTACACCTTTACCTTCCATCGGACTTTCAAGATACTTAGCTCCTTGCTGAATGGCCATGCGTCCTGCCACTTCGCTCATTGGAACAAGCAAGGGCAGCTTCCGGTCAGGAGTCATGACTGTCTCATAAGCAAGGCAAGTCGCTCCGCTCTCGATCATGGCTCTGGTCAAGGGCTCGTAGCTCGCAAAGTGGAAATATGTGAAGAGTAGATGATGTGATTTGATCAAAGGGTACTCCTGTTCGATTGGCTCTTTGACCTTGATGATCATCTCTGCCTTTTGGTATACATCTTCAATGCTCGGTAGTACTTCAGCTCCAGCATCGATATACATTTGATCAGAATATCCGCTGCCAAGGCCTCCACTTTTTTGGACATATACAGTGTGGCCGTGCTTGACCAGTTCCATGACTCCGGCTGGTGTGACAGCGATACGATTTTCGTTGGTTTTTATCTCTTTTGGTACTCCGATGATCATAGTGTCGTAGTGCTTGGTTGGAGGTAAAAAATCGGTTTGGTTCCTGCACGCGAAGGTATGACTTGCATATGGAATTGCATAGAAATATTCAATAGCCAGAGATGAGTGGTCATAGAGAGGTGGACGGAGATTTTTTCTCATCTTCGTCCTTGTGAAAGCTCTCGATATACTCTATGAGGACAATCACCTCATTGCCATCAATAAGTGGGTCGGAGTCCCTTCCCAGTCTGACAGCTCTCAGGTGAGAGATTTGCGTAGTATCGTGATGGCGGATATCAAGAGACGATATGACAAGCCAGGGAATGTGTTTTGTGGACTGATCCATCGACTTGATCGACCTACTTCAGGGGTGATGCTATTTGCCAAGACAGGCAAGGCCCTGTCCCGCATGAATGAGAAGTTCAAGTCTCGAGAAATCACAAAGCACTATCTATGTCTCAGCAGTCAGATGCCCAATCCTCGAGAAGGAATGCTCGAGCATTATCTCTTCAAGGATCGACAGAAGAATAAGACTTTCGTCAAAAAGAACGCTGCTGGAGCCAAGCCTGCTCAACTCCACTACCGGATAGTTGCTCAGCACAAGTCATTGGCGCTTTTGGCCGTAAGGCCTATCACTGGCAGATCTCATCAGATCCGCGTACAGCTGGCTGCGATAGGATGTCCACTCGTGGGTGATCGGAAATATGGTGGTCAGGTGATTCATGACAGTAAAGTCTTTGGCTTACATGCCTGGAGTCTTGCCTTTGAACATCCTGTCAAAAAAGAAGAGCAAATCTTGATCATTGCAAGACCGCCACAAAACGAACTATGGGATTCAGTCAAAGAGCTGATTCCAGATTCCCCAAAGTGATTTACTTTTGCGTCGGTGAGAGTCAATCGACTAGCTCCCTCTAAATCCCCCCAGGGCAGAAATGCAGCAAGGGTACGAGGTTGTAGCAGTGCGTTTTGATTTCTCACCTTTTTTCTTTTTATGCCTCAACTCATTCACCACCCTTATGAAATTTTTCGTCGATACAGCCAATCTTGATGACATCCGAGAAGCTGCTGATCTAGGTATCCTCGATGGTGTCACCACTAATCCATCTCTCATGGCCAAAGAAGGTATTTCTGGTCAAGAGAATATCATGGCGCACTACAAAAAGATCTGCGATATCGTCTCAGGTGATGTGAGTGCAGAAGTCATTTCCACTGACTACGGCGGCATGATGGAAGAAGCGCTCAGACTCAAGGAGATTGCGCCCAATATCGTGATCAAAATACCTATGATCAAGGATGGTGTCAAGGCTCTAGCAAGTCTTTCTGAGCAGGGTATCAAGACCAATTGTACGCTGGTATTCTCAGCAGGTCAAGCAATCTTGGCCGCAAAGGCAGGAGCGAGCTATATCTCGCCATTCATGGGTCGAGTAGATGATATCTCTTGGGAGAGCGAAGATCTCATAGCGGATATCTCAGAGATCTATGAAATACAAGAGTACGATACAGAAATTCTAGCCGCTAGCATCAGAGGTCCTATGCATATCGTGAAGGCTGCACGTCTCGGCGCAGATATCGTGACTTGTCCACTCAAGTCAATTCTCGGTCTGCTCAATCATCCATTGACTGATATCGGGCTTGCGAAGTTTCTTGCTGATCATAAGAAGGCTAATGGCTAAGGGCCTCAAGTACTGTCTTAATCATCTGTTCTACTGCCTTTCCAGGGTGCTTGTGAAATTCTCCAGTAGCTCTGTTGGCCAATATTGCATTGTACGATAGAGCAGAATGTCCTAGGTGCTCGGCCATGAGGTAAATACCAGCGGTTTCCATCTCAATATTGCTGACTCCGAGTGACTGAAGCTGTTTTTGCTTATCACGGTTGAGCTGTTTCCTGGTGTTGCGATATTGCGGCGCATAAAAACCTTGGGCGGTGTAAGTGACCCCTTGCAAACAACTAAGATCTAACGCGCTGGCAAAGGCAGAATCTGCTTGCGTCCAGTAGCAGTGGTCAGTCCAGAACTCTGAGTTACTGATAGGATGATTCACTGGGATATCAATAGGGTAGTAACGATTGAGGCCATCAGCGGCAAATGCATTTTGCGAAAGCAGCAAAGATCCACAAGGGATATCAGGCTGTAAAGCACCACTAGTGCCTAGCCTGATAATGCGGAGTCCGGTGTGCTGCTGCAGCGGAATGCGCCTGTTGAGATCCATATTGACCAAATAGTCAAGCTCATGCATGACGATCTCAATATTGCCCGTGCCAATGCCAGTAGAGATGATACTCATCCGAGTCCCTCCTAGACGACCAGTATGTATGGCAAACTCTCGTGAGCGCTTCTCCAACTCAATCTCATCCAGATATTGACTGACCATGGGTACACGGTCTGGATCACCGACAGTGATGATGGTCTTGGCCAGCTCCTCTGGCCTGATCCCAAGATGATAGATGCTACCATCGGGACGTACGATCAATTCTGCATCTGTCAGGATATACTGGCCCATGATGAACCAAAGTTAGTTTTGATTTTTAGTGTCCATATGAAGAAGTTTTACATCCTATCTACTTGCAAGACCTGCCAAAGAATTCGCACAGAAATCGACGTGGATCACACAGACGTCGAAGTCCAAGATATCAAGACAGAGTCAATACAAGCCACTGAGCTGGACGCCATGGCTAAGATTTCTGGCAGCTACGAATCCCTTTTCAGCAAAAGATCTATGCAGTATCGCAAACTAGGTCTACACGAGATGGAGCTCACTGAGCAAGATTACCGTAAGTACATTTTGGAGCATTATTCGTTCCTCAAGCGTCCTGTACTCTTCATAGATGGTCAAGTGGCTGCAGGAAACAGCAAGGCTAGTGTGGCTCAGATGCAATCTATGCTGGACGAGCTGTGATTAATTACAGCGCAAGATGATGGGAGATGTCCTGGTGCGATTGGACTGATTGCCGGCGAGATCTTGGATGTAGATGTCATACTGCACCATATCGTATGGCTTCTCCTCACTAGGTTCGCAAGGATCGAGTAGATCATTTTTACAGCAGGTAGTGAGAAGTTTGACTGTGATCTCACCCTGGACAGCCCGATCATTCTGGCCATTGGGCAATTCTGGTATTCTAAATCTGTGAGAGATAAATTCATCTTCTTCCCGGAGGTCGATGAAGAAGATATTGCTTCCATCCATATCTCCAAGGTCTCCGTCACCATCTTCAAAGCTGAAGCTGACAAAGATTGAGTCACCGAAGTTGATGCCTTGGTCCATCGTATCTTTGCTGAGCGACAGAAAGTCCACTCTTGGCACATCAGATATGCTGGGCTCATCGACGCAGGCTTGGCTCACGGCCAAGATCAAAACTGATAGATAAAAAGCATGTTTGCGCATAAGAGAGAAGAGCTTCGACGTGCTGTCAAAGATATAGACGCTTCTAGCTTCGAGGATGTTGCGATGAAGCTGTTTTCTTTCCAGAGTAAGCACAATTTAGTCTATCGAGACTGGTGTAAGCTACTAGGTGATCCTGCCCCCCAATGCCTTCAAGAGATACCTTATCTACCCATTTCTGCCTTTAAGCGTGCTGTGGTCAAGACTGGGATGTGGGATGCTGACAAGGTCTTCAAGAGCAGTGCGACCAGCTCAGCTGTCAGGTCGATGCATCACATACGCGATGTAGACTGGTACAGGTCAGGAGCCCTTGATAGCTGGAAGAAGCACTTCCCGAGCCACCCTCAGTGCAGACTTTACACACTGCTACCATCATATATGGAGCAGGGAGATAGTTCACTCGTGGATATGATGACATTCATATCTGAGACTTATGACTATGCCGGATCGTATCTCTATGATCATCAGGAGCTTCATCATGCTATTCGCAGTGATGTTGCGCGAGGTAAAGAGGTGATACTGCTCGGAGTGACTTTCGCTCTGATGGACTTTCTAGAGCGATATCCTCTTGACGTACCCATGAGGATCATCTACACTGGAGGTATGAAGGGAAGAAGATCAGAGCTGACTGCCGAGGAGCTTTTTATTTTTTTCCAGCGGCAGTGTCCTGAGGCGATCTTGTACTCGGAGTATGGGATGACCGAGTTGTCAAGTCAGGCTTACGCCAAAATGAGTGGAAGGTTCTATAGTTCTCTTAGCATGAAGATGCTGGTTGCTGAGCTTGAAGATCCATTTGCCGTAAGGCTAGAGGGAAGAGGGCAGGCATGTGTGATTGACCTAGCAAATGTCGATAGTTGCGCGTTTATAGCGACGGAAGATATCATTGATCTCTCGGCGGACGGAGGGTTTGAGGTTCTCGGGCGCTTGGATCATGCCGAGATCAGAGGCTGCAGCCAAATGTATCTCTAGCCATTCCTTACTTCACCAATCCAAGGTACAGCCATTCTGCGAGGGCTTGGCGATTGCTGGGATATAAGATGCGCTCCTGATCTTTCTTGTTACGGATATTCGCCAACTCTACAAATACTGCTTTGGGCAGCGTGTTTTTGATGACGTATAGATTGCGCGAACTGACAGTACCAGAATATTCGCCAGAGCGTCTGTTGACTTTATACTTGTCACTGAAGGTCTTTAGCATATTGTCAGCCAAGGCCTTGCTTGCCTTGCTCTTGCCGTAGTAGTAGAAGAAAACATCTTGGCGCTTGGTTTCAGATCTTGAATCTACGTGGATGCAGATGGCAGTTTGATCTGTCAGGCCTTTTTTGAGGTTTTTCTTGTACAGATGATTGACGGCTTGTGTGCGCTGATCGAGTCTTATCCTTTGTGAGATTGGTATTGGAGCTTTGCCGAGGCACTTCTCATCTTGATCTCCTTCCAAGATGTGATCACTTCTGATACCGTCATTGGCATCTTGGATGATCATGTAAGCTGTGGCACCATGAGATAGTAGCTTTTCGTAGAGTCTTAATGAAACATCATAGGCGTATTCATCTTCACAAAGGTGAGTATTGCCTTTTTCTGCACGAGCTCCTGGATCAGGGCCGCCATGACCACTGATGATATAGTAGACCTTTCCGTTGAGACTCCTGTCTACGATCTCAAGTCTCGATCTCTCTTCACCGAGCAGAGGGACATCGATAAATTCTCGTCTGATGACTTCTTTCACTGGTGCCTCTGGGCTTGCTTTGGTCTCTTCCAGGTCACAATCCAGGTAGTGGAAAGGAACCCACAGGATCTTGCTGTCGAGATAGGAGGTCTTTCTGATGCCTTTTTCTTTGAGGCGCAGATTGTACTTTGCAATTTCAAGTGCCTTGTCATAATCCGTAATGCCGATTGTAGATCGGATGGATTTTCCGTTGTATTGGAATATTTTGACTGGAATGAGATATTTCTTGCCTGCAATCAGGCCATCAGACTGCTTGAGGCTGTTGAGTCTGTAAAATGACTCCAAATTGCATGTTTGATCCTGGAGATCATAACGTCTCAGTAGTGAGAGGATTCCATCACCTTTCTTCGCCTTGACTTCGTGGATAGCATACTCAGCAGCAGAGTCCGCAAGTAGTGCTGTAGATCCGAATGTCAGGCAAATGAATAGGAAGACCTTAGTCGACATAACTTCCTTATTTTTTGCAAGGTAAATATAAAGAATAATCGTAATATGTAAGAACTGTTGCAGCCTTCCGTCCTTACTACGAATCTTGCACACTCTTACAACAGCGATGACGAGCTTTGAAGTATGCAAAAGCTATGGACTTTGATCCGTACCGAATTCGTTCTTGACTTCCGTGATCGCTTTACAGTTGGTAGTCTCTTGCTCTACGCATCCGTCACGGCATTTATCACTCTTATCGCCCTGCAAGAGCCTGAGACTGAGGTTTGGAATGTGTTGTATTGGATATTGCTGAGCTTTTCTGCCGTCATTTCTGGGCTCAACATGTATGTACGTGAGGCTGGAGATCATCGCTTGTACTACTATCAGTTGGCCAAGCCAGAGGAAATCTACCTAGCCAAGTGGATTGCTCAGCTGCTGATGATCTCATTCTTGTCTATCGTACTCTACGGTGTTATGGCTGCTCTAAGTCACAGCCCAGTCATATTGAGTTGGAAATTTGCCCTGGTTTTACTTCTCGGATCTGTCAGTCTGAGTTCTGTTCTTTGTTTTACTGCAGCGATCAGTGCTTTGAGTCAAGGACCGGCGGTGCTTTTGAGCATTTTGAGCTTTCCTCTGTTGATACCAGTGCTATTGCTACTGCAGTATACAAGCGGTGTGACCATGGATGTATATCTCGACGATCAATATTGGCAATACGTCATGTATCTCTTGGCAATCTCGCTGATCTGCACAGCAGCTGGACTTTTTTTGATCAATTTTGTGTGGAGAAATTGAGCCTATGTGGTGGAAAGCACTTTGCGTCGTCTTACTCACTTATGTGCACATTGCCGGACTGGTGGTGCCACTCAAGCCAGGAGTGTTTGGTGTGGTGAGCAAGTCTTGCAGTGCTGGTGAAAACTGCGAAGTCGATGTGCAGTTGTATGCCTGTCATTTTCGCGACAGCGAGCAGATCGATGTATGGCTCAAGTTTGATACACTTTACTATCTCCAGGCTTCGGATGTTGCACTCAGCGGTTCGAACCTACTCAAAGTCGACTTTGATCTTCCAGGGTATCTACCTACAGATGAAGAGGCATTTACCCCAGCACTGATCGTCAGTGCCGAGAAGACAGGAGCATTCGTCATCCCATCTGCCATCAGCATATCGCAAAGTGACATTGATGAGTTTAAGGGGAAGAAGCTTTGGTCAGAAAGTGGGGTTCCGAGTTTTGATGTGAAGAAAGGATTTCTCTATCCATATCGCAACTTGCTCATGGAGACCTTGAGAAACCTTTATTTTCATGTGCCCATGTGGTTTGCCATGATGGCGCTCTTTGGAGTGAGTGCTTTCTACAGCCTCATGGTCGTCAGGAATGAGTCATGGCAGCATGATGATAAGATTGTAGCGTACAATACGGTGGGACTAGTACTTGGTACTCTAGGCCTTGTCACTGGTATGATCTGGGCGCAGAATACATGGGGTAGGTTTTGGAGTTGGGATATCAAGCAGACGACTTCAGCAATTACGTTATTTATGTATATCGCATTCTTTTTTCTTCGGACTGGTGTGCGAGATGACATTCAGAAATATCGTCTCAGCTCCGCCTACAATCTATTTTGCTTCGCCATGCTAATTCCCTTGCTATTCGTGATTCCGAGGATGATGGATAGCTTACACCCTGGCAACGGAGGCAATCCTGCCTTTGCTCAAGATGACCTGGACAATATCATGAGACTCGTGTTCTATCCTGCGGTGATCGGCTTCATCCTTTTGGGCCTTTGGATTTCGCAATTAATAATTCGGATCAAAGCTGTAAAAACTAGGAGAGAATCATCAATTTTGTAATCTATTGAAACCAAACCCTCGAGCCTAGTCTCGACAAACTTGATTATGGATCAACTCTGGTACAGCGGCAAATTTTGGTCCGCCATTGCTGTGGTCTTGACGATTCTCGCAGGGATTTTTCTTCTCTTACTGTCTATGGAAAGACGACTCGCTCGGCTGGAAAAAGACCAAGATATCGACATCACTACGAAATGAAAAATTACTCTCCTCCTACTTTCTTAGAAAGTGTAGACGCCAATTTTACCAGAGCTGCTAAGGTATCTGGACTGCCCAAAGGGCTTCTCTCTCAAATTCAGACTTGCAACAGTGTGTACCAGATGAACTTTCCGGTGAAAATCGGTAATAGTTATCAGGTCATCAGTGCCTTTCGAGTGCAGCACAGTCATCACCGTGCTCCTACCAAGGGAGGTATCAGGTACTCCATTCATGTCAATCAGGAGGAAGTGATGGCACTTGCCGCCTTGATGACATACAAGTGTGCAATCGTTGATGTGCCATTCGGTGGAGCAAAAGGTGGGGTCAAGATCACACCATGGAAGTACACAGAAGAGCAACTGGAAAAGATCACGCGGCGCTATACCACTGAGCTAGTAAGGAAAAACTTCATCGGTCCTGGAGTCGATGTACCTGCACCTGACTATGGTACAGGCAGCCGTGAGATGGCATGGATACTTGACACTTACCAGACTTTCAAGGGCGGTGAGATCGATGCAGCAGGATGTGTCACAGGTAAGCCCGTGACACAAAATGGTATACGGGGTAGGACAGAGGCCACTGGTCGTGGAGTCTACTATGGCCTTAAGCACCTTCTCAGTTATGAAAAAGACATGGCAGAGATCGGACTGACCGCTGGTATGGCAGGCAAGACAATGGTAGTGCAGGGGCTCGGAAACGTGGGATACTACACGGCTAAGATCTGCCAAGACGAAGGAGATGCCAAGATCATCGCCGTATCAGAATTTGAAGGTGCGATACATGACCCAAATGGTATTGATATCGATAAGCTGTTCAAGCATCGCAAGAAGACTGGGAGCATCCTCAATTTCCCTGGCGCCAAAAACCTCAAGAAGAGAGAAGCGGCCCTAGAACTCAAATGTGATATCCTCGTGCCAGCGGCCTTGGAAAACCAGATCACAATGGTGAATGCCAAGAAGATCAGTGCGAAGATCATCGCTGAGGCGGCCAATGGACCAGTCTCCACAGACGCCGATGCCTACCTCAGAGAAAAAGGGGTGATTATCGTACCTGATATGTATCTCAATGCAGGTGGTGTTACCGTCTCATATTTTGAGTGGCTAAAAAATCTGAGCCACATGAGATTTGGTCGCATGGAAAAACGGTTCAATCAGAACACCTACTCCATGTTTGCCGATAGTCTAGAGAAGATGACAGGCAAGCGAATCACCAATAAAGAACGCAGTATGCTCACCAAAGGTGCTGATGAGATCGATCTAGTGCGATCTGGACTCGAGGAGACCATGGTGACGGCGTACGAGCAGATCAGGGAAATCTATAAGCGCAAAAAATCTGTTACTGATCTGCGTACAGCAGCTTTCCTCAGTGCACTGAATAAGGTCGCTAGTGACTACATGAATATGGGTATTTTCCCGTAATCGGTATCTTTGCGCCAGCTACGAACAGCACGGGAAAAATGAGACTTGACAAAACAGACTTCAAGATTTTGAAGATTTTACAAGAGAATAGTAAGATCACCAATCTTGAGTTATCCAAACAAATAGAGCTGTCTCCAGCACCGACTCTAGAAAGGGTCAAAAAATTGGAGACGAACGACATCATCCAGAGCTACCATGCGGTGGTTGACGCCACCAGACTTGGTATCAAGGTGCAGACTTTCGTCTTGATAATTATCGACTGGCAAAAAGAAAATGCCCTGGAAAACTTCATCGTCAAGATGAAAGAGATCCCAGAGGTAATGGAAGTTTATGTCATCACTGGAGAGGCTGATGCTATGCTCAAGGTGCAGTGTAGTGATATCACCAGATATGAGCGATTACTATTCGGAGAGATCTCATCGCTACCTGAAGTCGAGCGCATCAAGACCCTCATGTGTCTTTCTCATGCCAAGAGCTCGAGCGTAGTACCGCTTGACTATGAGCCGACAAGCAAGCAGCAAGTATAGTACACCGCTCTGGGAGCTCTGGCATTCTACGCTCGGCACACATTACTTACTAGGTACGATTCACTCAGGTGCAGAGTGCGCCATGCCTTGGTTGTCATTATCGCTGCCATACCTCTCGAGCTGTGAGAGATTCTTTGCTGAGTCACACTTAGACGAATTGTCTAGATATGAATTCCCTCTGAGTGATGGCTCTGACCTACTAGAGATTCTGGGTGATCGGGCTTACGCCAAAATGAAACGAATTCTGCAAAAGAGCTTGGCAATACGCCTTGATGACTATCGGTTTATTCGACCCTTTTGGCTCAATGCAGCCATTCAGCTCAAAATGATCGATCCTACATCTTCTGCTCCGGCCATGGACCATCAACTATGGCAAGTAACCCAGCAGCATGGTATCAGTTGTGATGGTCTTGAATCGGCAGAAGAGCAAGCAGAAATCTATCAAGCACTGGATAATGATGGGCAGATGAAGCAACTCAGAGATACTTGCCGCCACATCTCACGAAGTCGTAGGCGAGTACAAAAGCTTTCGTCACTCTATCAACAAGGAGCCATCTTTCAGCTCTATCGAGTCACTAGGTCGCAGCTTGGGGCTCATAGGGAGCTCATGTTGACCAAGCGAAATCAGCGTATGGCCGAAAGGATCATCAATCATGCGGACGGTCCCAAAGCTTTCTTTTCCTGTGGAGCTGCTCACCTTTGTGGCTCCTCGGGAGTGCTAAGTATATTGAAGCGTAGTGGTATGGTGTTAAAGCCTGTTACTGAAGACATTGGTATATCAAACAATCAGTAGAGTCCTATCGTTGATTGAGGAGTATATGCGGAAGGCTCTCATCCTCTTATTTTCCATTGGTACTCTATATGTCCTCCCTGCACAGAGAGAAATCACCATCAGTGTGGTAGATCAGGTCAGCGGAGAAGACCTCGTAGGCGCTTACATCGTCCAGCAAGGCACCGCCAATGAGGCTGTATGGCAAGATGACAAGCATGCTAGATTAAGTTTGCAAGCTGACTGGCCGAGCAAGATCATAACAAGCTATGTTGGCTACAATGTGGACACGACCAGCGTTTCCCTCACCACAGATAGCATTATAATTTCCCTTCAGCGACTCTCTGATCTTTCTACAGTAGTCGTTGAAGGACGAGGCGGCAGGACAGGAGCAGATATTGCAGAAATGGGTGTCGTGCGTCTAGGTCAACAGGAGATCGAGCAGATTCCAGCACTCTTTGGAGAAGTAGATGTCCTCAAGGCCGTGCAGCTCTTGCCTGGTATACAGAGTGCTGGTGAGGGAAATACAGGATACAATGTGCGAGGAGGAGGAGCAGATCAAAATCTTGTCCTTTGGGATGATGCAGTGATTTATAATCCTGGACATCTGCTTGGTTTCTTCAGTGTTTTCAACACTGATGTGGTGGACTACTCTGAAATCTACAAGGGATCGCCACCGGTCCAGTATGTCGGGAGGCTCTCATCAGTTCTAGATGTGAGATCCGTAGAGCCGCGGAAGGACCGGTGGGATCTCAAAGCGGATCTAGGTCTTGTTTCCAGCAAGTTTACACTACAGGGTCCAATCGTCAAGGACAAATTGTCGGTCCTGATAGGAGCCAGAAGGACATACATACTTGACATAGCACAAGGCTTCATCAATAACACGGACTTTGCTGGGACCAACTACTATTTCTACGATGGGAATCTCAAGATTGATTGGCGACTTTCTGATCACGATCAGATTACAATGTCAAATTACGCTGGTGAAGATCGATTCAGTTTTCGCACCGCATCTAGTGGGCTAGCATTTGATCTGCCTTATGGGTCTAGTGTATCTAGTTTGAGCTGGCGTCGACTATGGTCTGATCGGACACAGTCCACTTTGAGCCTTACCAGGAGCGCTTACTCTTTTGAGCTATCAGGCGGGCAAGAAGGCTTTCAATTTGCCTTGGAATCTGGTATCAGAGATCTAGGCGCAGATTGGCAACTTACACATCAGCATGGTTCGCATGTGGTCAAGACAGGGCTGTCAGCACATCATTTGCGCTTGACGCCCAATATCCTGAGCGCAACCATCGAGGAGGTGGAGTTTTCTCCGAGGCTTTCACCCAAATATGGTCTGCAACTAGCATGGTTTCTAGAAGATCGCTGGTCAATTACTGATCGTCTAGAGAGTTCTGTCGGTATAAGACTCAATAACTATCGACACATCGGTCCCTGGGAAGAAGAGGGAAGAAATTACAGCTCCGCAGAGACAGTCGCTCAATACTGGAGACCTGATATCAGGGCCGTGCTTCGCTACACTTTATCTACGGAGCTGGTACTCAAGGCCAATGCCAGTTATAATCATCAGTTTATCCATCTTGTCAGCAACAGTACAAGCACACTGCCTTCCGACATCTGGGTTGGGAGTAGTAGAAACATTCGGCCCCAAGCTGGTCGACAAATTGGTCTAGGCCTGCACTGGACTTCCACGGCTATGCCACTGGAGGTGATACTTGAAATCTATCACCGTCAGCTTGATCATCAACTCGACTATGCGGATGACTTTGTAGACAACTTTGCTGAGGAGCTCGAGTCACAGTTTGTGAGAGGTAAGGGGACGGCTAGCGGTATTGAGCTTCAAGTCAAAAAGACAAAAGGTCGACTAACGGGTTGGTTGTCCTACGCGTATGCACGTTCGTTCAGATCGTTTGAGGAGCTAGAGCAAGGTAGGCAGATTCCGACAGTTTTTGATCGGCCACATGATGCTGCACTCGTCATGAGCTATGAGATCAATGATCGCTGGTCTCTTGCTGGAACTTGGGTGCTCAATAGTGGCCGTAGATTTACTCCAATCGATAATGTATTTATCATTGATCGCAACCTGGTCAGTAACTATGGACCACGCAATAGTGCTCGACTAGAGACGTATCATCGCATGGATATCTCGGCGACAGTCAAATCAAGACCAAAGAAGGCCGATTCAAAATGGAATTCCCAGTGGAGCTTTGGGGTCTATAATCTATACTTCCGGAAAAACACGTTTTTCACCTTCACAGATTTTGATGTAGATCTGGAGAGAGGAGCTGCAAGTGCTCAGGCAAAAAAGATCGCTCTCTTTCCATTTGTACCATTCGTCACTTGGAAAACCCAGCTTCAACTATGAAAATCAAGATGGCACTGTTCATAGTCTGCTGCACAGTCGTTCTTGCTTGTGAGTCAGACTTTGATCCAAGAGGAGAAGAAGCAGCAGAGCAGTTTGTGGTAGAAGGTTACATCGAAGTAGGTCCAGGTGCATCGCCTTGCTTTGTCTTGCTTTCTAAAACGCTTGACTTTGCCGGAGAGATAGGGCTGGAGGAGCTCAATGCGTCAATTGTCAGAGAAGCTACTGTGGAAGTGGTGATCGGTGGGGATGCTCCAGTCGAGCTGATATCTGTGTGCTGGTCAGAACTGGATACGACGCTACGCAGTATCATAGAAGAGCAACTTGGACTCGGTAGTGTGGATCCTGACGTAGACATCTGCGTCTTCGTGGATCTACTCGGTGAATTGAGACCTGACATTGGGGACACATGTAGACTGCATGTGAACACTGCCGATGTGGATTTCACATCATCGAGTGTCATTCCTCCTTATGTGCCGCTGGATACGCTATACGTAGTCGAGCCACCGGGGGAGCAAAGTGGTCCGTGGAGACAGGTCATGTCTTCGATTGCTGATCCTCTAGGAGAATCTAACTTCTACCGATACCTTACCTCTATTAATGACGGGCCTTTTATCGCTGGATTGGCTACAGTGACGGATGATGCACTATTTGACGGTCAGGAATTCGATTTTACTCTGCAAAAGTCTGAGCCGCCAGGTAGTGGCTTTGATGAGACCTTTGGCCTATACGCACTTGGAGACACTGCCAGGATAAAGTGGCTGACGATCGATCAAGCCCAGTTTGATTTCTGGAATACTCTAGAATTTGGCCGAGCCAATCAGGGGCCATTCAGCACTTACACGCGGGTCAGAGGTAACGTAGATGGCGCATTAGGCGTATGGGGAGCATCTAGCACTGATATTTACACCATAATTATTGAGTAATGTCCCAGCAGAAATCAGATATCATCCTTTCCATCGGACTCGATGAGGAGCAGATCCCAGAGACGATCACATGGCAAGCAGAGCAGGATGGCTCAGCTCCCAAAGAGTGCAAGGCCTTTTTACTTTCCATCTTTGAAAAAGAGACGAAAGAGACCCTCAAGATTGACTTATGGACCAAGGACCTTGAAGTACAAGAGATGGATCGTTTCTTTTATCACACACTGAAGAGCCTAGTACAGACCTATCATCGAAGCACGAATAATGATAAGCTCGCTTCTGCGATGTCACAATTTGTGGATTACTTCGGCAAGGAGATAGGCTTCTTGGCAGAATAATCAGATAGCTGAATATAGCTTGTCGTCCCGTTGGACGCAACAGCAACAAAGACCTCACCACTGCAATGATCAAGACAGCTAGCTATGAGGGCATTCCTCATGTCTACCGGAGTCTCGTGGTCAATGTAGAGGACAATATCTCTCAAGGCCTCATCCTGGCGAAGCCAATAAGGGATTTCTTCAATTTGGGCCACATGGTTGGAGAGTATTAGAGTACTGGGTCTAGAACCATAACCCCAGATCTTAGTGCGACCTAAAACTGCTTCAATACAGCCTGTCGGTTTCGGCTTAATCTCAAAAGCTCCCAGGTCGAGCTTAGCTTCTTTGATCAGATTGACGTAATGCACGAACAGGCCTTCTTTGCTTGAGTGACTTACACCACGTGTGTCCATATTGGTCAGTAGCATTGTCCCGCTCACTAGGCATATGGAGAGGAAGCCGTATATCATGCCTGTGTTCATGCAAGAGGAATACTACTAGTGTATGATATCCCCACTCGTTTTCCGCGCAAAGCTCACCGTGTGTACTCGCTCATCGTTGCGGACTTTGGTGAGCATTTCCTGTGAGCCGATCTGATTCAAATCGAAAATCACCTTCATGAAATTCATATTGGGTACCATGGATCTATCGATAGTCATTCCATACTCTCCATAGCTTTTAAGCCAAGCTTGCATATCTACTTCTTGCTTGAGCTGTATCAGCATGACATTGGGTATGAGATTATTGGGGAATTCTTTTTCTTCCTTCACTTTGATTCTGAGCCACTCTCCTTGGTCTGCGATCTTATCCATGAGTTTTTCTAGATCTATCAGCTCCTTTGGGCGATCTATACTGCCCTTGACTGGATAGGAGGTCGTCCGTTTGTGCTGTGTCAGTGTCACTGTCTGTGCATCCGATACGGTAGTGGGATACTCCATCGGGCGTGTCTTGAATTTGGCTTTGCGAAAGGATTTTTTGATCATCTTATACTCAGACTTGCTCAGATCTCGCTTAAAGACACCAAGTTTCTTGGTGTGACTCTTACCTTCATAAACTGCGGTACGATCATCATAGATTGTCAGATTGAACTGTGGGCACTGTCCAAAGCAAGGAGACTTGTACATCTCAAATTTCTTCTTGCCAGAGACGATCGGATCTTGACTGAAACATGAGATGGCCAGGAGAGAGCAGAGAAGTGGCAAAACTGTAGCGCGATATGTCATGTGTGAGACTTTATAGGTAAGACGACAATAAAGCGAAGGTAAGACGTTTCCAAACTATTAAAATATCCCAAAACTTTCTGGTAGCAAGCCTATTATTGTCTTACGATGAGAGGATTGATACTTTGCATGGTCTCTTTATTCTGCAGTGGTCCATGGGCTGCTGCTCAAGTCATCTTGGATGAGAGTCTTGATGACTGGGAAGAAGGATCGATCATCTCAGATCCTCTCGGAGATGCAAGTTCTGCCTTTGCCCTTGACATCATTGGCTATGGTTCTAGCAATGACCAAGAGCGTGTGTTTTTTGCACTAGAATTGCGAGAAGAAGAGTTGCTTCAAGAAGGAAATAATCTTGTCATCTACGTTGATATTGACGGTAACGAGAGCACTGGACGATCTGTCGAGGGTCTAGGTGCAGATTTAGAGTTTGACTTTGGTGAGCGACAAGGTCGACTGTATGCCAATGGGAGTAGTCGCGAGATTCGACATGATGACATTGGTCTGGTGTCGAGTCCTACTGTCAGCTCAGAATTCTTTGAAATATCGGTAGATCGAGATTTAGGATTCTTAGCAGGTGTCGATCTGGTCTTCGACGACAGCTTCAGTTACGTATGGAAGGACGTACGCTCTAGCGGTGATAGAGCCCCAGATACTGGTGTCGCAAGGGCGGAGTTGACGGATGCTGAGATCTCCTACATAGTGCCGATACACAGATCGGACAATGTTGATATACGTGTGATGAGCTATAACTTGCTCAGAGATCTCGTCTTTGAGAGTGCTGCTGCGGAGGAGGCCTTTGGCAGAATCTTGCGGGCGACGGAGCCAGATATCATTGCGATCCAAGAAGTCTACGACAATAGTAGCCTCGCCATGGCCAATCTTGTGAGCCGACAGCTCAGTCCTCCCATAGGTGGTCAATGGTATCATGCCAAGATCGATCCAGATATCATTGTGGTCAGCCTCTTTCCGATACGAGATGTAGAGGCATCTGATGGCAATGGCTTGTTTCTGATTGAGCTTCCTACAGCAGATCTATTAATAGCCAATTGTCACCTACCGTGCTGTGAAAATGATTTTGATCGACAAAGAGAGACTGACCGACTTCTCGCTGAGATCAGGGATATCCAAGATGGTATCGGCAGTGTTGAGTTAGCAGAAGATTCTCCGATCATCATATGTGGCGATATGAATCTTGTCGGAGATCGACAGACACAACAGAGCTTAATCTCTGGCGATATCGTGGACAATGGACTATTTGGACCTGATTTTCTTCTAGACTGGGGTACAGCCGGTCTATTTGACAATATCCCTCAGACGACGGGCTTGCCGATGAGTTTTACTTGGATCAATGAACGTGGTAGTTTCTTTCCGGGACGCCTGGACTACCTATTGCATACGGCCTCGGTACTTGAGCTTCAGTCCAGCTTTTCTTTGTACACGCAAGAGCTAGATACGGACACTTTGATCGCCTATGGCCTCAGTCGCTTTGATACTGATCTTGTGAGCGATCATTTACCGATCGTGAGTGATTACCGGATCGCGACGAGTACAAGTACTGTTGATGATACATTTGGGCGACAGCCCTCTGCTGATAAGCCGACAGATTGCTATCACTGGACGGATTGGGATGTAGCCACCAATGGGATGAGCGATCTAGTAATCTGGTCTCACGACGACCTGATAGGTCAGGGGCCTTCCGGCCAAATGCTGTATCCTACTTTAGATCTCTTGCCTGCTGGTATGTACCGTGTGCTAGGTCGGCGTGATGGCCAAATCCATCATGTACTTATTTGGAAAGAGTAGAAACTTTCCTATTCCACATTGATGCCCTGAGCTTCCATGGCGTTTTTAACAAACTGCTCTAGTTGAGAAGCACCCATTCGATTGAATAGGATCTTCTTATCCCGATCCAGGATAAATATTCCTGGCGTCTGAGATACAGCATACTTCTCAGCATACTTTGAGCTATAGTGAGGATCGACGAAGTGATCGATATCTTGTCCTTGATTTTCCACGATAAATTTGGCGGCCTCCTTATACTTTTTATAGCTACCAACATTGATGGCAAATACACCTAGGCCAAGCTCACCATACTTGCGTTGCAAGTCTACCAGCACAGGAAATGCCGTCTGACAATGGCCACAGCTTGCTTTCCAGAAGAATAATACAGTAATGGAATCTGTGCGCTCATATAGTGATTTGGTATCTGACAGTACATAGTATTTCTCTGGATCAGCCTCAAGGTCTAGTGCGATCGTCTCTTCAAGATCTAGGGTAGGCATCCGTAGATCTTTCCCTGTCACACCATTGAAGCTATTGGCATGTACATTGGCTTTTTTAACCATTTGCGCATATTGCTCTTCTGAGATGATTTCCTCGGCACGATTGGGCTCGATGTATTCTTGAGTGAGGTATACCCACACGCGCTCATCATTCATGCGATTGGACTGTGTGTATTCATTGATCCAAGAGACGAGATAGTGGTGAAACACGTCTTTTTCTGACTCCACCATATCGAGCACATATTTCATGCTCTTGAAGACAGAGTCCGGATTGGAGACTGTGTACTCCTTGACGTATTTTTTGACCATATTCTTGAAGTAGCGCGAGCGGAAGTATCTTGGCTCATCCTTGACATGGTCGAAGTAGTGTTTCAGCCTATGGCTGTAGTTGAAGATGATCTGCTCATCTTCTGAGAGTCCCTCCTGCTCGGGGTACTCAATGGGCTTTTGGCTTCTGACGACTGTCGCAAGATATTTGCCATCCCATTGTTCTATCATCTGAGAGGCATACCGATCTTGCTCCTCCTTAATCTTCTTGATTTTGCTCTCGCTCGTCAGGGCTACTGGGCTGTCTTCACCTTGTGCAGAGATGAGTTCATTGATCTTTTGGATTTCTCGATTATCTCGATCGAGCACAGCTACATAGTCAAGAAACGCTTGATTTTGTGGAGAGCCTACAATCTTTCGAGATGGCAGATTATTCCAGTCAGCACGGATCTCCACGCTCGTGTCAAGTGTATCTAATATGTAATCAAAGTACTTGCGCTGAGCAAGTGAAGCCAATATATATGGGCCATCAGCAAGTTCGTGCTCTCGGAGCTGGTAGTGTCCTTCAGCGATTTTGTGAAGGGTGTCTTCGACGAGCAACTGTTCTCCTCCATAGTCGGCGAGGACTAGGAAGTCTTCGTCAAAGTTGTCTACATAGAAGTCTATGCTAGGGCCTTGTCCTTGACTCAGATGTAGGACCAAGAAGAGCGCACTTATCAGTGCAGATCTAAAATATGCCGCCGCCATCTTTCTTTTTCTTTTTCTTGAATGGGTTCCAGTCTTTGATGGATTCTTTGATTTTTTCCGTCTCCTCCTTCGCTTCTTCTCCAAAGATATCCTCTGTCTTGTCCTTGAGTTCTTTGTCTATGACCTCTTTGGCTTTTTCACTGACCTTTTCTTCGACGACAGATGTGACTGTATCTTTTACCTGCTCCACGATGGTGTCAACTTTTTCTTCTACTATCGTCTTAACTGTGTCTTTGATTTCCTCGACTTTTTCTTCAGCTTGAGATCGGATTTCTTCTTTGAGTGTATCAATTGTCTGCGTGACAGTGTCAACGATCTTCTCCTTGATTTCCTCACCTTTTTCATCTACAAAGCTCTTGATGTCTTTATCCTCTGTTCCAAGTACGGTGTACTTGAGATCTGGCTTGAGGATACTACCTGTGACATCGATCTGTACGAGATAGTGTGAGCCTGACTCTAGATTTAGACCTCTTGAGCTGGCTTCTTTGGTGATGAAGTCAATGCCTTTGTTGACTGATTGACCGACCACATTCTTATCCATCATCTCACGTGGAATGCGTGCTATCACCTTATAGTTCAACTCTTGAGTGAGACTGTGTGTCCCTCCGATGGTAAAGTCAATGCCCTCTATGGATTTATCAAATTTCTTGACCTCTACCATTCCGTTTTTGACTTCAAGCCAATTGGTGGTGTTTTCGATGGCAAGATCCTTGAGTCTATCTACTTGGAGTTTGTCTGCTATCTTGCTGAGCAACTCGGTACGCTGTATTGTACCATCGAGTGTCTCGAGGAATCCGCGACCAGTCAGACTGTTGAGATCTGGAAATAGGTTGTCCTTGAGATCACCTTCTAGGACCAAGCTTGAGTTAAAAACGCCTTCAATGAACTTGCCGACCGGCAAGAGGAGGTCAAATGTATTGACGGTGTTAAAAAACTTATTGAAGTTGATGTCGCTCATGTCATACTTCATACGGAAGCTTGCCGGACCCTCATCAGGAGTTTCATAACTACCGGCAAAGTTCATCTTGCCTCCCATGGTAGTGCTTTCCACCTGGTCCAGAAATACAGTCTGATCTTGCACCAGAACTTCCCCAGTTGTATTGCGGAGGTCATAATCTCCGTAGATCAGTCTGTCGATTCGCGGATTGACTTCGAGCTCGATATTGGCAGGGATCGCTATCACGCTCAAGCTGTCTTCATCTCGCGTGGTACTCGATTCCGCAGAGCTCGGCATGAGCTTGTTGATATTAAGTAGCTCAGAGCGTAGATTCAATGTGCCCCCTAGAACTTCCGCGTCGTAGTAGTACGCCAATAGATCTGTGAGCTGGCCGTTGACTCGGAGATCACTCTCATTGATCTTTAGCGCACCATTTTTGATCGTAAGATCGTCATCACTAAAACTGCCGATCATCACGACATCACGAATGTCATAAGCTGGGTACTCGATGATGTCAATCTTAGCGTCGAGATCTACGTTGATACCATCAGCAAGGCTCGCCCCACTGGCACTCATCGCACTATCGCTGGGTGATTCGGACCCCGTGTCATCAGTCACCAGCCACTCAGGTACATTAAGTTTATTGAGCTCAGCATTCACCTTGACGTCGAGATCACCTTGGTCATAGGTGTAAAGCAGATAGTCTGAGACGAGGATGTCGGCACGACCTACTGATCCTTGTGTACCTATGCTTTTGCTTTTGACACTTATGATTTTAGGATCGATCTCGACATCAAGTTGGTCTACGGTGATGGTAGGGTAGCTGGCGTACTTGAGTATGATCTGGTCACTGGTGATGTTACCATCAGCCAATACATCATCCCAGCGCTTGTCAATGATGGAGGATTGATCCAGGTCAAATGCCACATCCAAATCCAGTACTCCAGAAAGTTCCTTGATGTCCTGCATGGGGTAGGCGCTCTTGAGCTTTGATAGATCGAGCTTGCCCTTAGCGCTTCCTTTAGCAGATGGGTTATCGAGAAGACCTCTGAGCTCAAATTGAGTCGCTAGAGGATCTCCATCGATGGAGAGTGAGAGATTCTCAGATATGACGGCTAGAGATTTTAAATTCTCTTGGCTACTGATCTTCGCTTTCGCGAAAATGTTGCGAATGTCTTGTGCAAAGCCTGGATACTGAAACTGTCCCTCCTTCACATCTAGATTCACTTCAAATGCAGGAACCTCTTTGTCGGAGTACTTTCCTTTGACGAATCCCTCTAGCGCAAGACTACCGGAAGACCTCACCTGATCAAAATCGTCTGTATAAGCCGACGGGAGTAGGGATAAAAATTGCTTGAATTCATCACCTGGTGCAGAGAAACGTATGTCGTACACTTGGTGATCGTCATTGATATCCATAGTCCCATCCGCTTTGAGACGCAGAGCATTGAGAGATATATCATTTTCGCGTAAGCGGATCAATAGACTATTGAGATCTATATCCAATCCACTACTGGCCTCAATGACAGCATCTTTCAGATAAGAAACGCCAGACATGCTGAAGTCAACATTCTCCACGCTCAGCACATTGTCCGTGAGATAGAGCTGATTCTGGATCTTGATTTTTGAGCTAGCATTGATGTCTTGAAGGCTAAGGGCCTGATCTACACTACGATCAGTGTAGCTTAGGCTAGAACGATTGACGACCACTTTGCTGAGCTCCAGAGACAGCCCTTCTTGCGCAGTATCTGTAGCTTCAGCTGTGGACTTATAGATATCATAGTTTGCTCGACCATCGGCTAAGATGAGTAGGTCTATCTTGGCGTCGTCGACGATGATCTGTTCGATTTTAGGATCTTGCTCTTTGTTGATCACACTGGATAGATCTAGGACAAATCGTAGATTTCCAATCTCCGCCAGATTTTGTCCCGAGAAGCTGTCACGTCCTGTGATGCTGAGGTTTTCGATTTCGGCGCTGAGCTTGGGAAAGGACTTGATCAATGATACATTGACATCTTCAAAGTCTGTATCGGCATCGAGCTGCTGGTTGAGCTCCTTTTTGACGAAAGTCAGTATTTCGTCTTTAAATAGTACAGGTGCTGCTAGGAGCAGGACGATCGAAAGGATCAAAAAGATTAGAAGTCCGAGAGATATGCGTTTTATGAGTTTCATGGTTTTAGCTTTGATGTGCTGGTGCTGTGCAGTACAAAGATCTTTTCCAAAACCTCAAGACAGCATCACACAGTGTGTATATGTTGCATTATTTCGTCATTTGTTGATTTGACGCAAGCTAGAAGTCATTTGGTATTATGCTTTTGTTAAATGTGTAACAAGAAGTAAAGCTTGGTTGTGCTATTACGAGGTGTTCATATGGAATTGCATCACTGGCGTTCTGGTCAGAAGGAGCTCATTGTAGGGCCTGTCAGCTTTGAGATTGCAGAGGGTGAGAGTGTAGGTCTTCTTGGGAATTCAGGCTCTGGTAAGAGTCTGCTTAGCCTAGCCTTGACGGGTCTCCTTCCGCGCGGTGTAGAAGCATCTGGGACAGTCGTATGGTATGATGATGAAATCTCTCTCCAGGATGTGAAACAACTTGCACGCTTTCGCGGAAATGCCGTGGCGTACATCTATCAGGACGTACGCGCAAGTTTCAATCCTATCAGACGATGTGGTAAGCAATGTGTCAAAGCAATCATGAGCAGTACCAAAGTGACCAAGGCCGAAGCCAAAGGTCGGTTGCGTAGTCTTGCTACTCGGATGGGCCTTGAGGACACGGATAGGATGTTTCGATCATTTCCTCACCAACTTTCAGGTGGTCAGTTGCAGCGCTTGATGATTGCCCGAGCAATCGCATGTGATGTACGTCTTCTCATTGCGGATGAGTCAACGACAGCACTGGATACAGTGGCGCAAAGAGAAATATTGCAGCTGCTTTCCGATGTAAAGTCAGATATGAATGTCTCCTTGCTCGTAATCTCACATGATCCATTGGTCACTGAAGAGCTTTGTGATCGCGTTTATCGCTTGCCAAGCCCAGATGCAATGAAGATCTCAAGGAGATCTTTGTCAGACGAAAAGATTTCTTCCAGGAGTGCAGCAATGTCACAGAATCCAGCGCTCCTTGAGATCAAGGGAGTGGTTCATCGGTATGCATCAGAGAGGGGGCAAGTGCTGGCGTTGAATGATATTGATATGCATCTGAGCCCCGGAGAAGTTGTGGGAGTGGTAGGGCAAAGCGGTTCTGGAAAAAGCACCCTCGCACAGCTGATTGTCGGGCTACTAGCCCTACAGAGCGGTTCGATCAATTGGCATGATGAGCCAATGAAATGGCCATGTAGGGATATCTCCTGGATACCTCAGGCAGTATCAGAATCATTTCACCCCGATCTCAGTGTGGAACAAATCATCACAGAGGCATTGAGATATCGTAATGCCTCCGGACTCGTGGACAAGAAGGACGCCGTCAATATTGCCATGCGATCTGCAGGACTGGATCTCAGCTGGCGAGATAAAGCAGCTTCTGAGCTATCGGGTGGTGAGCGACAGCGACTCGCAATAGCAAGGGCCGTTGTCACAGAACCAGACTTGGTGATTTGTGATGAGTCCTTCAGTGGATTACAAATCGAGCTGCAGGACGACATCCTGGCGATGCTCCGCAGGAGAGTCAAATATGGCAAAAAGCCGCAAAGCTTGTTTCTGATCTCTCATGACCTTGGCATGGCCGCAAGGTATTGTGATCGCATCCTCGTCATGCATGATGCCAAGATTGTAGACGAGCTCAAGAGTCCTTTTCCACTTGATGACGAGACTCACCAGGCCACAAGAATATTATGGCAAGCCAAGTTGGGATAAGTTAAAGTCATCACGGGCTGTAACTTTCTAAGATCCAGTCTCGTTCTTCTTAAGTGACCAAGCAAAAAAACCAGACCAAGCTGTTTATTTATCTTGCCATTTTGGCCGTTATCAGTGTGGGTATCCTTGAGTGGGAAACACGGTCAAATGTAAACGACACGCCCGCCGAACATTCAAATATGGTATCTCTTGGTGAGCAAGATTCTCAAGTTGTCATGATCATCTTGCAGTCGACATGGCATCACGTCAGGCGATCTCTGGGAGTACCTGAGAGTAGCCTTTGACAAAATCACTGGAGCGCATCCTTTTCTTTCCCGCCACTTGTAATTCTAATATTTCTAAGCCACCGTCAGCTGTACTGTGATATAGTGCTCCGTCCTTGACGTATAGCCCTTCAGCTTCTACCGGGACATCGATCTCTGGCAAGCTTGATCTGAAAATCTTGAGCCGCTTTTCTTGCCAAGTCGTCCAAGCTGTGGGAAATGGGCTCAGCCCTCTTATATGATTGTGGATCACCTGTTTGCTGCGAGACCAGTCGATCTCGCAGTCAGCCGTGAAGATTTTAGGCGCCGCAGATACTTTGGTTTCGTCTTGTTTTACGAGTTCTTTTTGTGAGATGATGTGATCGATACTCTCTAGTACTAGCTGGGGGCTATGCTCCATCATGCGGTCATGTAGGATGCCAGCTGTATCATCGGGGTCTATGTCGAGTTCTTTTTGCAAGATGAGGTCACCCGTATCGATCTGATGCTGAAGTAAAAATGTGGTCATGCCTGTTACGGACTCGCCGCCGATGATAGCCCAGTTGATGGGAGCTGCACCACGATAGGCGGGTAAGAGAGAAGCATGAAGGTTCATGGTGCCACGTGGTGGCATATTCCATACGACTTCAGGTAGCATCCTAAAGGCGACCACGACTTGAAGATCTGCAAGGTAAGACCTTAGTGTCTCAACGAAGTTCTTTTTCTTAAGATTTGGTGGTTGCAGCACAGGGATGTCATGTCGGAGTGCAGCAATCTTCACAGCAGGCTGCCTGATTTCTTTCATGCCACGGCCTACGGGCTTGTCCATTGCTGTGATGACGGCTACGACCTCATGCTTAGACGCGATCAATGCTTCTAAAATTGGCACAGAAAACTCAGGAGTGCCTAAAAAAATTATTCTCATAGGAGAAAAACTGAAGTCTATGTCAATTCGTTCGTGAGGGAATGGATGAATTTCTGGGTTGGCGCATTTTTACTTTGTAATCAGTGGTTTACGCATTCATTATTTCTTTAATTTTATGCTGTGACTTGGGTTCGTCTTACGATCTTTTCGCTGGTAGTACTGTTCCTTACTTGTGGCCGTGGTTTAGCTCAAGAGCTAGATGTTGATCGGTTTGCCATCGGACTTGGCGTGCATAGATCTGTTTACCTCGGTGACTTTGGCAATGGATTTCTTGACTTTGGCCAAAAATTCAATGCAGGTACATCCCTCGGCTTTGAGTACCAATGGAGTCGCTCTTATGCCCTGGGCTTCCGCTGGGCTTCCGGAAAGTTATCTTACTTACAGAATACCTCTGAAGCAAATCGAAATGCCTTCAATCTTCAGTATAGATCCTATGGATACTTTGGTCGCTACGAGCTCAACAATGGTTTGATTTTACCAATTGATTCCAAGTACAAGATTTCTTTGCCTCATCAGATAGGACTCAATGACTATCATTATGAATCAGGCTTTGTACAGAACCGTCTGGGTATCGCTTTGGGTCTTGGCGTGAGGTTTTCTCTGATTGATGATCTTGAGATTCAATACCAATTTTTGACACATTTCAGTGGTACCGACAATCTTGAAGGGAAGGATATTGCACAATCACAAAATCGAGACATCTTTTTGAGTCATGAGCTAGGTGTGCGGTATTTGTTTGACTTGAGTGACGATAGGGACGGTGATGGTGTCATGGATGTTGATGACGCGTGTCCCAATCAAGTAGGAACCAAGGAGATGAATGGCTGTCCTGATAGTGATCTTGATGGTATATCAGATCTAGAGGATGAGTGTATCCATGATCCTGGCCCGATATCAGCTCGTGGCTGTCCCGATAGTGATGGAGACGGTATTCTTGACAAGCGAGATCGATGTCCCGATCTCTTTGGTCCCAAAGCGACCGCCGGCTGCCCAGACACCGATGGTGATGGTTTACTTGATCCAGAAGATGAATGCCCACAGCTCTTCGGTCCCAAGAAGTATCAGGGCTGTCCAGATACGGATGGTGATGGTGTCGAGGATCGACTAGATCAATGCCCTTCCATCAAAGGCTTGAAATCGCTCAATGGCTGCCCGGATCGTGATCGTGATGGTACACCAGATGAGCTGGACAAATGTCCAGACATGCATGGTCCCAGTTCTACACAAGGCTGTCCAGATACGGATGGCGATGGAATTATTGATGCTGAAGACGACTGCCCATCTATCGCTGGTACTCCATCAAGAAATGGCTGTCCCGATGATGGCTTTTTTCATGTTGATGAGCTTGATCGGATCGCTGAGTCCATCAGCTTCTCCGGAAAATCAAAAAAGCTGCTACCAAGCTCATCAAAGGCAATTCGGGAACTAGCAAGATATCTGGGTGCCAATCCAGACTACAAGCTCCGAATTACTGGTCACATGGATGCGAGAGGTGATGAAGAGCTCAATATGATCTATTCGCTTGAGCGAGCTGGTGCAGTGAAGGACGCCCTGATTAGGGTAGGGATCAAGAGCTTCAGAATCATCGCGGTGGGACTAGGAGAGACAGAAGCTGGTCCAGAAGGCTCTGCACAGATGTCTTATGATCGGCGAATACAATTGGAGGTTGCATTGAGATAGCTTTGTGAAATAGCCACAATTTTTTCATTTATTAGGATATGTTGTGACCTATTTGAAGAAATTCTGTCTTATTGACGTATTTCTTAATGTATTTCTAATCGTATTTCGCAAAATCATGAAACAATTACAAATCATCGCGCTGGCATTTATGTTGACCATTTCCGGTCTCAGCCTCAACGCACAGAGCTCGGAGTATCCAATCTCTATTGGCTTTGCTGGTGCCAAGACTGCTTACAATGGTGAAGTAGGAAATTCTTTCTTCGACTTTAATGAAGAACTACAACTTTCTTGGGCAGCCAGACTTGGCTTATACCTCAGCCCATCTCTTGACATCTCTGTGGACTACAGTGATGGTCGCTACGGACTCCTCGTACAGGAGACTGGTCGTGATTTCTTGACAGACATGAATCAGTTCCATGTAGGTGTACACTACAAGCTCGCCAATGGCAAAATCATGAACGCAGATTCTCGCTTAAGACCATACATCGCACTAGGTGCAGGTGTAGCGGATTTTAATGCGGTAGATGGTCGTGCTAATTCGAATTCAAGCATTCATATACCTGTTGGAATTGGTGCAAAACTTTACCTGACTGACCAACTCAATCTTTGGTGGAACAGTAAGTACGGTATCTACTTTGATGATGGTATCGATCTAGATCAAGTCGAAGATGGAGATGACAGATATCTGCAGCATTCTCTTGGTCTTGCTTATGACTGGGCTTCTGGTGCAGACACAGATGGTGACGGAATCAGAGATGCCAATGATGCGTGTCCAGATGTGGCTGGTCTTAAGGAATTTGGCGGTTGTCCAGATTCGGATAAAGATGGTATCAAAGACGGCGATGATGCATGTCCTCTCATCCCAGGTACAGCGGCTAACAATGGCTGCCCTGATAGCGATGGAGATGGTATCGCGGACAAAGATGACAAATGTCCTAATGTGGCTGGTCTAGCCAGCATGATGGGCTGTCCAGATAGTGATAATGATGGTATCACTGATGCACAGGACGAGTGCCCAAATGAGGTAGGAACCAAAGAAACAAATGGCTGTCCTGATACAGACGGTGATGGAGTTGCCAATAGCAGAGACAAATGCCCTGATGTGGCTGGTCTAGCTAGCCTCAGTGGCTGTCCTGATACAGATGGCGATGGCATCGCTGATGGCCAAGACGATTGTCCTACTGTCGCAGGTGTAAGATCTGCCAACGGATGTCCAGATGGTGACGGTGATGGTGTAGCTGATGCAGATGACAAATGTCCAGAGCAGTCTGGTCCTGCGAGTAATAACGGTTGTCCTCTAGATCCAGATAGTGATAATGATGGTGTAGTTGATAGACTTGATAGATGTCCTCGTACTCCAGGTCTCAAGTCAAACAACGGCTGTCCAGAGGTCAAGGAAGAAGTCAAAGAAGTTCTTCGTCAAGCACTTGAGGGTATCTACTTTGAGACAAATAGTGCTACGATCAAGACGGTATCATATCCAGTCCTTGACAATGTGGTAACGGTCATGAATGACAATCCTAGCTACAAGATCCTCATCGGTGGACACACAGATAGCAGAGGTCAAGACGAAGCAAACCGTGCGCTTTCGCAAAGAAGAGCAGACGCGGTCAAGACTTACCTTGCCAATAAAGGTGTCAGCAGAGATCGAATGCGAGCAGTAGGATTTGGTGAGACTCAACCTGTGGCTTCTAATGACACTGCCGCAGGCAGAGCCAAAAATAGAAGAGTACAGTTCACAGTAGAGTTCGAGTAAGACTCGATCAAGTCACCTCTAGGTGAATGAAAATAAGAATGAGTTGGTCTCCTGCGAGGCCAGCTCATTTTTCCTTTTAGGAAGTTCTTCCACTCACTCTCAGCCGTCCTTTGATTCTTTCTGATCGCTGCTTGACCTCTTCTATTGTCGTACCGGTCACAGTGATGTGACCCATTTTACGATATGGTTTGGACAGGTTCTTGCCGTAGATGTGCGGATATACATTGGGCTCTGTCATCAAATCTTGCCAACCCTGGATCATCGTTTTGCCAATCTCACCAGTGCCAAGGATATTGAGCATGGCTGCAGGTCTGACAAGCTCGATTTCTGGCAAGGGCCAATTCATCACACCGCGGAGATGCATCTCGTATTGGGAGTGATTACAAGCTTCGATCGTGTGGTGGCCACTATTGTGAGGTCTCGGAGCCACTTCATTGATCAAGATCTCTCCGTCAGATGTCAAAAACATCTCTACACTCAGGAGTCCACAGATCTTCATCTCAGCGATGAGTGATTCTGCAAGTTGTCGTGCATGGTTTTCGATAGCAGGACTTACATCACTCGGACAGATAAGATAGTCGACCAAGTTTGCTTTGGGATCAAATAGCATTTCTACCATTGGGAAGCTCCTGACCTCGCCACGCTCATTAGCCACAGCTATCACGGCAAGCTCCTTCGCGATATCGACGAGCTCTTCGATGAGATATGGACCTGAGATCAGCTGATCTAGCTCATCCACAGTCTTGACAATCTGGACTCCTTTGCCATCATATCCGCCAGTACGAGACTTAAGTACAAAAGGAAGTGGCAATTTGCCTTGAGATACCAGCTCCTTGATCTCGGCTTCTGTAGAAATCAGTCGATAAGCTGAGCTGGGGAAGCCTGCATCTCGATAGAAGTTTTTTTGCAATCCTTTGTCCTTGATGACATCCAGTGACTCAATGTTGGGCTGAACAGAGATACCAGACGCTCTGAGCTTTCTGAGGCCTTCTGAGCTCACTTTTTCGATTTCGATCGTGGCTCGATCACATCGCCCAATCAACTTGGCCACATCCTGGGCATCAGTAAAGTCACCAGTGATAAATTCATCGGCCATTCCAGCAGCGGGAAATTCGCTTGACTTGTCGAGCAAGATAGTCTTGAGATTCCATTGACTAGCACGTTGACAGAGCATTTTCCCTAGTTGGCCTGCGCCCAATATTCCCAATCGTTGATCTCTCATGTTCTTTCTATTCATTGTCATGAGCCATCTATCATTTTCGCGAAAGCGAAATCAGAAAATGGCCTATCATTGAGGAACAAAAATACTGTGTCATGAAATTGCTGATCAAGAATGCGACCCTGATCAATCGAGGTGTACGAACTCAAAAGGATGTACTCATTGAAAACGATCGCATCTCACGCATTGACAGCGCTATCTCGGCAGAGATGTGCAATGTCATCGAAGCCCAAGACTACTACCTTTTGCCTGGTGTCATCGATGATCAAGTACATTTTAGAGAGCCAGGCTTTCCGTACAAAGCCAATATTCTGAGTGAGTCACGGGCTGCTGTCGCAGGAGGGGTCACCTCTTTTATGGAAATGCCCAATACCAAGCCCCAGTCTTTGACTCCAGAGCTGCTGGAGGATAAGTATCAGATTGCAAAGGGTAGTGTGCCAGCAAACTACTCCTTCTACATGGGGGCAAGCAATGACAATCTGGAGCAAGTATTGCGCACTGACCCGAAGACTGTCTGTGGGCTTAAGATCTTCATGGGAAGCAGTACTGGCGATATGCTTGTGGATGATGAGACGGTCCTGAGACAGATATTCAGCAAGTCACCCATGCTGATTGCGACTCACTGTGAGCATGAGCCTAGTGTGAGGGCTCGGGTTGCGGAGTACAAGGAGAGATACGGTGATAGGGCTACGGCCCAAATGCATCCAGAGGTCAGAGACAGAGAAGCTTGCATCATGAGCTCGAGTCTCGCCATAGAACTTGCGCGAGAAACCGGAGCAAGGCTTCATATCTTGCATATTAGCACAGCTGAGGAGTGTGATCTATTTGACGCAAGTCGAGATCTGTCGGAAAAATTGATTACCTCCGAGGCATGCGTACATCATATGTACTTCTGTGATGAAGACTATGAGAAACTTGGTAATAAGATCAAGTGCAATCCTGCCATCAAATCTCGTGATGATCGAGCTGCTATTCGGCAAGCTGTCCTGGACCACAAGATTGATGTCATTGCCACAGACCATGCACCTCACACTGTAGGAGAGAAGTCTCAGCACTATTGGGATGCTCCGAGTGGATTACCACTCGTACAGCACAGCATTGATATCATGATGGACCTTGTGTCCCAAGGCGTATTTGACCTAGAGACCCTAGTCGATAAGATGTGTCACGCACCGGCAGAGATGTTCAAGATCAAGGATCGTGGCTATATCGAAGAGGGTATGTATGCTGATCTTGTCTTGTATGATCCGCATGTGGTCAAGAGCGTATCCAAAGCCAATCTAGCATACCACTGTGGTTGGTCACCTTTGGAAGGACAGCAGTTTCATGGTTCCGTGAGATACACAATTGTCAATGGTCAGATTGTCTATAATAATGGATTTATCCTACCTGTAGCTGCTGGTCAGAGGCTCAGTTTTGATCGCTAGATCAGAAACTTGGAGTGGTATTTGTACTATCACTCATAGCTTTGGAGCGCTTTGATGCATCCAAGCACCCATTAAGCATATAAAAAAATGGATCCTTACTCGCATGATCAAGCACTACATAAGCACAGCCCAGGGCTTAGAAGAGCTAGACATGCCGCGCAGTCAGTCCTGGATTCATATTACACCTCCTTTTAACAATGATGAGCTGCTGCAGCTCAGCACTGATCTTGAGGTTCCACTAGACTTTATTACAGATTCCCTTGATATCGACGAAAGATCACGATATGAAGAGGAAGATGGAGCAAGACTCATCTTGATCAATACTCCCACGATCAATGAGAGAGACAATGAAAATGAGGCTATCTACGTCACAGTGCCTGTAGGGATCATACTGACTGATGAACATGTCATTACAGTCTCCACACCGGACAATCCAGTCATGAAGCTCTTCTTGGACCAAAAGGTGAAGAACTTTGATCCAAGCAATCACTCGCAATTCGTACTTCAGCTTTTTCAACAGACTGTTCTGAGATTTCTGTTATGTCTCAAAAAGCTTAACCTAAAGCGTAATATGATCGAACAAGAGCTCTATGATTCCAATAGGAACCATGAGCTCAAGCAACTCCTGAGGATCGAGAAGAGCCTTGTCTATTTTGTGAATTCACTGAGTAGCAATGAGCTGCTCAAGATGAAAATGAAGCGTGTAGATTTTCTCAAGATCAGGCAGAACGAGTATCTCGTTGACTTATTTGAAGACATTATCATTGACAATTCACAGGCACTTGAGATGGCCAATGTTTACACCAATATCCTCGGAGGTACGATGGAAGCATTCGCCTCGTTGGTCAGCAATAATCTCAATCGTGTCATGCAACGTCTCACCCTTATCACCATCGTACTGATGGTGCCGACACTTGTCGCCAGCTTCTACGGTATGAATGTGAGACTTCCTTTTGATGAAGGGCGCTACAGCTTCTTCGGTCTCATAGGCGTGTCAGTCCTTGTGAGCCTGATGGTTGTCTGGTTCTTTCGCCGTCAAAAGATGTTCTAAAATTTGATGACCCGTGTCATCCACCTTTGCTTTTGGGTACTTATGAGGAGTTGATAGACTCCTGCATCTTGCTCACTGAGATCGATGGTTAGTAAGTCGTTCTGTCTTGCTGTCTCTTGCAGTCGTAGTATACGTCCATCGATGTTGATGAGCTCGATGATGTACTTATTGGAGCTAACTAGTGCGGGTAGTTTCACATTGATCATATCCTGAGTAGGATTGGGCCTTACGGCCAAATGTTCCGCCCTAAGATCAAAGCTGCTCAGAGGAACCTCCACTTGTTCCTCGCTCACCTGAATACATCCGGCACTATCTCTCACCATGATGTCGTACAGACCTATAGAGAGATTTTCAAATCTGCCACTGTCTTGGAAAGTCGTCCCACTATCAATACTATACTCAAAAGGTGGTCTACCACCAAAGTCGACTTCCACCGTGATGCTTCCATCACTTGCTCCACTGCGACTCGCAGGGGTTGTGTTGGTGATAAACTCAAAGTAGCAATGACCGAGAAGTACACGCCGTGTGACTTGACATCCACTGGCATCTCGCACCACGACGAAGTAGTTTCTGGGCAAGAGATTCATAAAGAGTGAGTCATCCTGAAATACCTCGCCACCAAGACTATAGGTGTAGGGTGGTATACCACCTGTCGCATGGACACTGATACCGCCGTCGGGCGTGGCCAGATTGGTCGCTAAGGTAAAAGTCAGATCAAAGTCAAGGTCACATTCTTCAATGACCACAGTGGCACTCGCTCTACATCCCTGGGCATCAAGTACCACTACGGTATAGGCTCCTCCTTGAAGATTGCTAAAGATGGAGTCCTCTTGAAAGGTCATACCGCTGTCTACGCTATATTGGTATGGAGCCATGCCATCCATAGGCTGTATGCTCATGCTACCGTCTGATTCGCCCTCTCCTGAGCTGCGCTCTGTGGATACGCCGAAACTCAGTTCACAAAGATTCACCTCTGCAGTTCCTGACACGAGACAGCCTGCGGCATCTTCTACAAACCAAGTATAAATTGCACTAGACAGACTATCAAAGTTTGGATCAGATTGGAAATTGGCCGCAAAGTCGATTGTGTACAGATATGGCTCCACACCACCTGTGGCAGTGAATGTAAGTGTCCCATCCATTTCGCCCTCATCAGATTCTGGACTAGAATCCACGGATACATCAAAGTTGCACTCAGGCACCGTTACATTGGCACTAGCTCGACAGCTGTCTCTGTCCCAAACAATGATGAAGTAGGGGCCGCTGTCAAGATTTTCAAAGAGAGGATCAGACTGAAAATTGGCTCCTCCATCGATACTGTAGCTATAGGGGGCTATTCCATTGCTTGCAATGATGTTGATGGAGCCATCAGAGGCTCCCGGTCCACTTGTCTCGCCTAGCTCAAAGTCGAGCATGACATCACAGAAGTCGACCGTCACAATAGCAAATCTTTCGCAGCCCGACGCATCTCGCACGATGACTTCATAATCTCCCGGTAAGAGATCCTCAAAGAGACTGGATGACTGGAAAGTCATGCCACTATCTATGGAGTACTCATAGGGCTCCACGCCGTTTCCGGCAAAAATCTCAATGCTGCCATCAGCTTCATCTTCCGAACTTGCTCTTCTGCTTTGAGACTCAAAGTCAAGGATGCAGTCATCTATATTGAATGTTTCTGTTTGTTCACAGCCAAATTGATCTATGACAATCAAAACATAGAAGCCAGTGCCGAGGCTGTCAAAAAAGTTGCTTTCTTGAAAGTTTGCACCACCGTCAATGCTATATTCGAATGGCGGTCCTCCTCCAGATACAATGATCGTGGCAGTGCCATCGCTACTATTATTTGTCGATGTCTCTGTGAGAATGATATCATCAATCGATAGGTCACAGACAAATAGAAAAAAACCGATGCTCTTGCTACAGTCGTCAGAGTCACGGACGACGAGCGCATATGAACCCTCTGGGAGATTGCTGAAGACGCTGTCACTTTGAAAACTAGCTCCTCCGTCTATGCTGTACTCATAGGGAGGCAGTCCTCCTGTGGCATGAAATACAATCTCTCCGTCAGACTCACCAAACTCTGTGACTGGAGAAAAGCTAATTTCAAAATCTAGTTCACAGGCCGTAATCTCTACAGTTTGCTCAGCTTCACAGTCATTGACGTCACGCACACGGACCTCATATTCGCCTACACTAAGATTTTCGAAAAGTGGACTGCTCTGCCAATTGAGACCACCGTCTATCGAGTATTCTGTAGGATCCTCATTTTCATTCAAACTGATCTCTATGATACCGTCCATAGCTCCGACTTCGGACACATTGGTCACATCTACTGTCATCTGTATACCACATGATGGGACGACAACTTCTTGGATTGCTTCACAGCCATCTGCATCTCTGACGACGACTGAATAGGTTCCACCGCTGACATTGAAAAAATGACTGAAAGGACGGAAAGTATTTCCTCCATTGATTGAGTACTCGTAGGGCATATTGCCACCAAATGCAGTGATGATGATTTCTCCATCACTGCTCGTACTGCTGCTAGCCCAGACCACTTCATAAGTAAAGTCGAGACTACAGGAGTCGACAGTGGCGATGAACTCTACCTCACATCCAGCTTGATCCCTGACAACGACATCATAGTCCCCCGCAGACAACCCATCAAAAAACTCAGAGTCTTGAAATGAATCACCGTCATCAATGCTGTACTCTAAAGAGCCGATAGGATCTTCAGCAAAAATTGTAATGGTGCCATTCATGGCACCATCTGAAGTCTCCTTGGTGGATTCCCACGTGGCACTTAGGGTGCACATAAACTCTTCACAAAAGTCTCCAGTGAGTGATGCGCCGTATTGACCATCAGAAGCGAAGAGTAAGTTCCCAATCTCGTCCGTGATGGTTATCATGCCTTCTCCATTGTCACAGCATATGCCATCACCTCCTGTATCCCCTACGATGAGGGTGTAGCATTCTCCTTCTTGCAAGCACAGCTCTTCCACCACGACCTGGTTGGCTTGACCCGGATACGGACCACCCTCATGGATTGTGAGGCCTCCTTCCCGGACCACCCAGGTCAATTCATCCGGGTTTTCATCTAAAGTGATATTGAGATCGACAAACACACGATCTGTCAAGATTTCAATCTCTACTTCATCACTGTCATTGCTCATGTTTTCGTCCGCAATACCATTGGGCATTGACACGGTGATTTCTACAGTATTTACACCTTCAACTAGTCCAGTGACGAATGCCTCTATTTCCTCACTCTCGTCGGTGGAAAGCGATCCGCTCCAGTTGATCGTTTCGAATACGCTTCCATTGACAGTCACATCGATGATCGCGGATGTGAGCGTGAAGTCTCCGCGATTTACCAAGTCTGCAGTCACGGTTGCTTCTTCTTCACAGAGCCTTCCAGTCGGACCAGAGGCATTGAGCATAGCAGCATCTGTCCCGATGAAGTGAGTCACCGTGACACATAATGTGTCATTGCTATTGTCAACATCATCCAGTATGGAAGTGAAAATTTTGATTTCATAATCCCCAATCTCGCTCATGTCGACTGGTTCAGTAAACGAGTAGCTGAAGGTCTCTCCGGGTTCTAGATCGGAGTTCACCACTTCGAGATACTGAATCCCATCATTGACCTGATAGCCTAGAGCAAAGTCACTGACGGTGATATTGCTGAGATTTTGCATTGTGACAAAGAGGATTTCTTCTGAGCCCAGTCCTGGGCCTGAAACGGGCTCGTCAAGTGACAGCATGGTGAGGTCAAGGCTGTCCATGGTAGTATATCTATCATAGGAGGCACTCAGCTCGACGACGAGAAATAGTGCCAAGATCAGTCCGGTTGCTGTTTTCATGTCCAAGGGTCTTTGCTAAACAGTACATTGAATGTAGGAAAAATATCGGCAATGGCTTGTCGCAGAATGTCCTAAGAGCTTACTTTGGTCAAATCAATCGAAAAAAATGCTAACATGCTGGACAAGAATGGAATAGCAAGACGTATCGCTCAAGAACTCCGAGATGGATGGTACGTCAATCTTGGTATTGGAATTCCCACCCTAGTAGCGAATCACATCCCAGATGATATTTCCGTTACTTTCCAGTCCGAAAACGGGATACTCGGGATGGGGCCGTTTCCCACTGAAGAGGAAGTCGATGCAGACTTGATCAATGCTGGCAAGCAAACCATCACGGCACTACCAGGAGCTGCAATATTTGACTCCGCTACGAGCTTCGCGATGATACGAGGGAAACATATACAGCTCACGGTGCTAGGAGCCATGGAGGTCTCTGATCAAGGTGATATTGCCAATTGGAAGATCCCTGGTCGTATGGTGAAGGGGATGGGTGGTGCGATGGATCTCGTCGCTAGCGCAGATAATATCATCGTAGCAATGATGCATACGAATAAGCGAGGTGTATCTAAGCTCGTCAGTAACTGCTCCCTTCCGTTGACAGGTGTCCGCTGTGTCAAAAAAATCGTAACAAATCTAGCAGTGCTAGATGTCAGAGATGGCGCATTCCATTTGCTCGAAAGAGCCCCGGGAGTCTCCGTGGATGATATCAAGGCGGCTACAGCTGGCCGACTCATATGCCCTGAGCAGGTGCCTGAGATGTCGATCTAAAAGAGCTGGTAGACTATCAGTGCTCCTACATATGCCATGCCGAGCATAATGCCAAATTGTAAGATGGGCCATTTCCAGCTGTTGGTCTCCTGTCTTGTGATGGCCAGAGTGCTCATACACTGCAGTGCAAAGGCATAAAAGATAAGCAGCGACAATGCCGTGGCAAGGCTAAAGACTGGTGTACCGTCTGGTCTTCGCTCTTTTCGCAAGCGCTCTAGAATGCTTCCTTCATCTTCGCTGCCGATAGAGTAGATGGTGGAAAGAGATCCTACGAAGATTTCACGAGCAGCGAACGAGCTCAACAAGGCAATTCCAATCTTCCAGTCATAACCAAGTGGTCTGATGACGGGCTCTATACCCTTGCCTATGTAGCCGGCGTAGGAATGCTCGAGTAAGACTGCCTCTTCGCTGAGGTTCTCATCTGTAGCTGATCTTGTCTCATACTCCTGGGCTAAAAAGGTACTACTCCGAGGACTGAAGCTAGAGAGGAACCAAAGAAGTATAGAAATGATGAATATGATTTTACCAGCCTCTTTGACAAAGGATATCGTCTTGCGATATACGGATTGCAGCACTGCCTTCCAGTGTGGGTATCTGTATAGCGGAAGATCAAGGATCCATATGGCTGAGTCCGAGCCAGACTGTTGGCGAGAGAAGGCTAAGGCAAAAAGGAGTGTTGCAGCCACTCCTAGGGCATACATGCCGAGTAATGCCAGACCTTGATAGCCGAAGATCAACCAGCGACCTTGTGGTACGACTAGGGCAATCAAGATGACATAGACAGGTAGTCTTGCGCTACAAGTCATCAGCGGGGTGGCCATGATTGCAGCTAGTCTTTCTTTGGGATTGCGAATGGAGCGAGCACTCATGATCGCAGGGATGCTGCAGGCCATGCCGGATAGAAGCGGTACGACGCTGCTACCACTGAGACCAAATTTCCTGAGGAGTCTATCAGATAAGAAGCTGATCCGTCCCATGTAGCCTGAGCTCTCAAGTAGGCCAAGCAGGAGAAAGAGAATGGCTATCTGAGGTATGAAGATGACCACACCGCCGATGCCGGCGATAATACCATCAGCCAGCAGACTATTGATGACGGGCCATGACGTGAACTCGGAGGCCAAACTCGCTAGATGGGAAAATAAACCGTCAATCCAGTCCATCGGGTAGGAGGCTAGCGAGAAGATGCTCTGGAATAGTAGCACCATGGTCAGGAGAAATATCATGGTACCCCAAATGGGATGGAGTGCTATCTTGTCAAAGCGGGTGGTATTACTGACCAGAGGAGATGCTGTGGCAGGTACTTTGAGCACATTGTCAAGTACACTTTGAATGAGCATCTTCCGTCGGACATGGTCTTTGCTCTTTTCAAATCTACCTTGCCCTCCTCGCTCTGCATAAAACGCTGTGTCCAGATGATTCACAAGCCGGTCATGGACTAGTACATCATGCATACTGCGACAAAAGCTTGTTGGCACTTCGAATCGATCTTCTGTAATGACCCTGTGCAGGCGATTAAGATTATCACCTGTGCGAGCATTCATCAATATGACTGGGCAGTTAAGTCTTTGCTGTAGCTCCTTGGCATTGATGGAAATCTTGCTCTTGTTGAGTTCATCCTTGAAGTTTATGACAAGACACATCTTAGCCCTAAGATCAGCTAGCTGTGAAAATAGGATCATGGAATCTTCAAGCTGAAGCCCGTTGGCCACAAATATGAGTGGATCACCTGCTTGGATCGCTTGCTGAAGAGAACGTATGCTGACTTGTTCGTCTGGCGAATTTGACCATAGGGATCTTAGCCCAGGAAGGTCAATGACTTCTCGCCCGTCATATAGTCCGCTAGCTTCTTGGATAGTGGCACCGGCATAGTTGGCGACTTTCTGATGGAGACCCGTCAATTGATTGAAGAGGCTGGACTTACCGACATTGGGATTGCCTACGCATAGTACTTGCTGCATCATCCGAGCTTGTTGACTTGGATATCGGTAGTGCGGGATAGTCTGATGGCCATCAGGCGACCCTCTAGATTTAGATACATCATCTTGTGTAGCTTGCTGACCTCCTCGACACGCAATCTAGCTCCTGTACATATGCCATTAGCCATCATCTGATCCCTGATATCATCTGGATGATCCACAGAGAGAATCAGGGCTTCGTCTCCTGTCTTGAGCATGCTCAATTTCATGGAGCAAAACTAGTGCTTTGAGCTTATTTAGACTCTGTCGAGATAAGTGTTAACCAAATTCGTGCATTAGGCATCGAAGGATAGTGGATTTATGCAATAGAATCGGGTGCTTGGCCGACGAGGCATAGCGAGCCATGACGAGGAGAGTAAGTGCCTGATTATGAAGCAGAAATGCGCTAGACTCGAAGACTTGACACAGCCAACTTTTTAAGGAGATTTCTCATTTGGGAAATGGCTGCTGGACTGGAACAAAATGTCACAAACAAAAATGTCATCTTAATATGTGCAAAACATTCAATATCAGCGACTTAGCTCTGTGCTGGAATGCTGTCAAAAATCCTAATGCACAAATTGGGATTAAGCAAGATTGTGAAAGACATTGGTCACATCATCATCTTGCTCCATGGCGTCGACGAGTGCAAGAACCTCATCGATTTGTTCTTCATCGAGTTCTTTGGTGTGGGTAGGAATCCGTTCGAGCTCAGATTTTTTGACTTCTAGCTCCAGTTTTTCTAGAGCTTCCTGCATACTGCCAAAGTCCTCAAAAGTGACAATGAGCTTATAGCACTCGACATCATCCTGCGTGGCCTCCTCAGTTTCTTCAAGACCATAATCGATGAGCTCAAGCTCGAGTTCTTCTACATCCGAGACATCTTCTTTCTTGATGTAAAAGACGCCTTTTCGGTCAAACATGAAGTCATTCATTCCATTGGTGCCGAGTTGGCCTCCTTTCTTTCTGAAAATGGCTCGCACATTGGCCACAGTCCTAGTGCTATTATCGGTGGCTGCTTCTACCACGATGGCTATCCCATGCGGTCCCATTCCATCATATACGACCTCATCAAAACTTGAGGTGTCCCGATCTGAAGCTTTTTTGATGGCAGCTTCGATGCGGTCTTTTGGCATTTGTACGCCTTTGGCATTGGCGACTGCTCTTCTGAGCGCATGATTGGTATCAGGGTCTGGTCCACCTTGTTTGACAGCTATGGTAATTTGTCTAGCTGCTTTGGTAAACTCTTTTGCCATCCGATCCCACCGAGCAAATTTGGTGGCTTTGCGATATTCAAAGGCTCTTCCCATTGCCTATTTTTCTTTTTTGCTTGAGCTGCAAATGTACTAGGATTATTAGAGGAGATGCAGTGCTGAGCTAGCTGGTCCATATGTTCTTGATAGACCGTAGGGCTTTCGCCCAAATGTATTTCAAGGGATAGCTGAGGATCTCTCACGAGCTATCTTTGTCACTCTGAAGGAATCAAATCAACAACTCAATAGTGACTATGACCAATTGCAATGGTGAGTCTTACATAGATATAGATGTACGAGATGAAACTGCACCGCTAGAGGCGGTGATTTTGGGCACTGCTCGTGATATGCACGAACCATTTCAGCATTATGTGGATCCAGCGACATGGACCTTGGATCAAGCACCGAGTCAAGACTTGATCACGGATCCTAAATCTCGCCATCATATCATGAACGGTTCCTATCCGCTTGAGGTCAATCTGCGTACAGAGAATGATCATTTTAGTCGAATACTAGCCAAGTACAATGTAGAGGTCTTTAAGCCTATTACTCTGAGAAATACCAATCAGATCTTTACCAGAGATATCGGATTTGTGATAGACCATGTTTTCATCAAGTCGAATATGGGCACCCAGTCCCGTCAAGCAGAGTTTTTTGCGATCCGTGACATTGTCAGTCTTATTGCTCAGGAGGTGTGGTTTCCTCCAAGAACAGTCAAGATCGAAGGAGGAGACGTGTTTCCCTACAGGGACAAGATATTTCTCGGGCAGGCGGCACCTGAGTCAAAGGGCTTGCGCTGTGATCGGACCAATGAGCTTGCATTAGAATATCTCGCTCATAAGTTTCCAGACAAAGAGGTCGTTCCCATTTATCTGCACAAATCAGATAAGGACCCTTATAGAAATTGTCTACACCTAGATTGTGCATTTCAGCCTTTTGGACATAATGATCATTGTATCATTTTTCCAGATGGCTTTGCTGATCGGGGACAGGCGGAAATGCTAATCGATCTATTTGGCGGAAGCTCAAATGCCATAGAAATTGACGCTAAGGATATGTACCATATGAATAGCAATGTCTTTTCGATTTCTCCCAATGTCATAGTGTCAGGTGCTGACGAACAGGAGTTTGGTGAACTCAATCGACAGCTTGAGTCACATGGAATGACCGTAGAGAGAGTACCGTATTCAGAGACCGCCAAGATGGAAGGACTCTTGAGATGCTCCACATTACCGCTCAGAAGAACTTACAGCTAATGATTGCCAATACAGTCGTAATGATCAGGCCCAATCACTTTGGGTTTAATGAACAAACAGCTGCATCCAATGCATTTCAGCGAAAGCTAGATGGGACTACAGCCCAACTACGCGCCAATGCGATCGAAGAGTTTGAAGCATATGTGTCCATGCTCAGGAATGCAGGCATAGATGTCATCGTTTTTGATGACAAAGCCGATCCCGTGACACCAGATGCCGTATTCCCCAACAATTGGTTTTCAACTTGTCCTCACACGCATCGCATCTTCACCTATCCGATGAAAAATGACAATCGGAGAATGGAGAGGCGGCATGATGTGATAGCATCGCTCGCAGATGCCACTGGCTATGTCTTGGATGAGAGTTTGCTCGCTAATGAAGCAAAGGATCTTGCCCTAGAGGGTACGGGAAGTCTGGTGCTCGATCACATACATCGCAAGGCGTATGGAGCAATTTCACCTCGCACAGATCTTAATCTGCTGAGGGAGTGGGCAGACAAAACAGGCTTCGAGCCAATAGCCTTTCATGCATATGGTCCTGCAGGAGAGCTCATCTATCATACCAATGTACTCATGACGATGGCTGACAGCTATGTAGTCATTTGTCTCGAGGCCGTCAAGGATGACAACGAACGTCGGATGTTGATTGATTTATTCAATCAGACAAACAAGGATGTCATCGAAATCAGCGAAGTGCAGATGAATGCCTTTGCAGGAAATATGCTACAACTACAAAATCAGCATGGTCAAAAATACCTGATCATGAGCTCATCTGCTCAAGAATCTTTGACCGCTGAGCAAATACATAAGATTGAAATAAAGCACGAGAATAAGATCCTAGCGCCGGACATCACGACCATCGAGACCATAGGTGGTGGCAGTGCTAGGTGTATGATTGCAGAGGTGTTTGGAGTCTAAGAACTCCATTGGCAGACCTCATCGATATCCATACGCTTGGATGTCAGATTCAAGTCCACTAGAGGGATGCCCACATACAAAAGACCGAGCGATCTTTGCCCATCGGAAAGATTGAGAAAATCTGGGCGACCGGTAGCCCAGCTCGGTGAACTCCAGTAAGCTCCCATACCCCGAGCACTCAAGCTCAGCCAGAGGTTTTGCACAGCGCAAGATACTGCGGCGATCTCTTCCCACTCGGGGAGTCGCTCCTGCTCGTCACGCTGCATGATGATGGCAATGAGATGACTCGTGGTGTCAAGCTTGGCGAGATTTTTCTTGTGCTTGATGGGATTGTACTTCTCTTTATCTTGGCGCAAGAAGCTTTGATCCATTGCCGCTTTGACTGGTCCGAAACTTGAACGACGGTATACAAGAAACCGCCAGGGCTCGGTCTTGCGATGGGTCGGGGCCCAAATGGCATCTTTTATGGCCATTTCGATCACCTGATCATCAATTAGGTCTCCAGTGTAGCAATTGGGATAGACAGAGCGCCTTGAGCGTATGATATGGCTTGCAACGCTTGCAATATCTTGTGGGTCTTTATTCATGACGGATTGGTAATTTCAACGCATGTGAAAGTAATCGACTTTTTGCTCGTAGCCACATACACAATGAGGAGACTCATCCGATGCACATTATTGCTGCTGGCCATTTTGTTGTACAACATGGCTATTGGACAATGCGCTTGTAGCGACAGATTTATAGGTCAATTCCCGGCTGACAGCGATGGAGTCATGGTGACAGCAGAAGCCACAGGAAGTGTCACTGAGTTTCCTATGCCATACTTGTTGTCATGTGGTGGTACCGTCAGCCTCCCGGGCATATCGACTTACATTGGCCAGTCAGGTACCTACACCTTGTCTCTGCGATTTTCTGAGCCTGTAAACAATGTCAGAGTGATGCTTGCAGCAGCTTCTGACGATATATTTCGGGAAGAGACCTTTGCTTTTGATACCAATGAAGCCAATACGAGGATCATTCAGGTATGCGGTTGTATGGAGATTATCAGTGATACAGAGATCAAGTGTCTATCTTGCGGCGACGATGGGGCCAAAGTTGAAATCCTTGCAGATAATGCCTTTACAGAACTCACAATCTCAGGAGAAGGTGGCAGCGCAGGTAGTCTATTTGGTCTTTGTGGACTCGAACCAGTAGTATGCGATACACCTATTGCCAGGTGGATTGATCCTCCAGCAGATATGACCGTCTCATGTTCTGACTTGCCCATCTCCACTGCCGATCTGGTCTACGATAATGAGTCAACGGAGCTTAGCTGTAGGATAATGGGAGACGTCTTGGGCGTTCTCCAAGGCGAAGCAGGAAGATGTGGAGGTGAGCTTACTCAAGTCTGGGAATACACTGATTTGCTTGGTAGATCCATCAGTCATACCCAAACAATTACGGTCACTCCTGCTGCTCAGGCGACTTGGATCAATATACCTCTCGATGTCACTGTGGACTGTAGTGATCTTCCTGAGCCTCTTCCTTTGGCATATAGCAATGACCTATCCGGAAGCTGCGAAATCAGTGGGATGGTGCGAGCGGAAGTAATTGGTGAGATATCAACTTGTGGAGCAGAATTGAGATATCAATACACATATCGGGATGAGTGTGATCGAGTACTGAGTCATGTCAGGGATATTTCCGTTCAGGCGACCTCTCCACCAGTTTTTATCGAGACGCCCACAGACCTGACGATCGAATGCTCAGAAATACAGACTTTGTCAGATGCACTCGCCTATAGCAACCAGCTTGACAGTTCGTGTCTCATTGCTGGTGTGGCTCAGGCAGAGTACATTGGAGAAGTCGATTTCTGCGGTGGTGAACTGCTGCGAAGGTGGACCTTGTCAGATTCTTGTGGTAATAGGAACTCAGTTGAACAACTCGTGACTGTGCTACCAGCCACAGCACCTTTCCTTCAAAATCTTCCACAGGATATGACCATCCAGTCTAGTGAAGTCTTCCCGGATGGCGAGGTCGTGAATTTTTCTAATCTGGAGACTGATTGTCTCTATGAAGAGGTGATCGAAGGGCAACAAACGATCAATGGAGATACTGCCATCATTCATTGGGTTGCTGTGGATCCTTGCACTGGGGATACGTCAGAGCATCGTCAGCAGATTATACGTCGAAGAGCCCTCATCGACTTTCCATTTTACGTGCCGAATGTTTTTAGCCCGAATGGTGATGGTCTCAATGATGTCTTCCAACTAGGTGTGTCCCAGTTGGCAGATTTTATGATTAGAATAGCCATCTATGATCGCTGGGGGAATCTGGTCTTTGCGGCAAGTGGGATGCCAAATCAGATCAGCTGGGACGGAATGAGCAAGGGACAAGCTTGTCAAGAGGCGGTATACATGGTGCAAATTGGGTCACTCTCAAGCGACCTTGACTTGCCTGATCGCGTGTATGATCTCAGCCTCATACGGTGAGCTGATGCTTCTGGCTCAAACTAGCTTGATACGGATTGAGGGCATTGGCTCAATTTCCAGTAACTTTTCTGAATATTTCAAATTTCGAAAGCCTACCGTTCATGAGGAAAATTACCTTCTTTCTTTCAACCATCTTCCTCTCAGCAGGAATGCTCACCTCCCAGGTCTATGTAGATGTCAATGCGACCGGAGCCAATGACGGAAGCTCCTGGGAAAATGCTTACACTGATCTTCAAGCAGCTCTATCCTTAGCGGATCCAGTGGAGATATGGGTAGCAGATGGCACTTACTTACCATCACTACAGGACACCAGCCTCTTTTATCGTTTATCAGCTGCGCATGCGGTATACGGAGGATTTGAGGGGAATGAAACAGAAAGAGCACAGCGAGATTGGCTGAATAATGTCACTCGGCTGGAGGGAGATATTGCTGGTGACGACACCAATGATCCGAGTGAAAATAAAGAAGATAACGCTGCTCATCTCATTGTGATTCCAGATGGACTCAATGATGTAGTGATCGATGGTCTTGAAATTCAGGGTGGCTTTTCGGTTAATTTGGGCGGAGCAGGCATTCTGTCTTTTGCCAGAGCGCACATTCGCAATTGTCGATTTGTAGACAATGTTGGAAGCTCAGGTGCGGCTGTCAGATGTATCCAAGGGCATGGCAGCACCATTGAAGATTGCGTATTTCAAGAAAATACAGCAAGTTCACAAGGCGCAGTTCTGCTAGATGAGGTTCTCGAAGGTAAAGTGCGACGATGCAGTTTCTTTGATAATGTCGTCAATCGAGGATGTGTCTATTCTCTATTTTGTATAGATGTTGATATCGACAGTTGTTCCTTTGTCGGTAACACAGGAACTGGTTTCAGCGCTGGAGTTTTCAATTGGAACTCCACAGGCCTAAGAGTCAGATCATGCAGTTTCTCGGACAATTCTGCAGAAAATGCCACAGTCATTTATAACGACGGCAGGGAGCTTTTCTTTCTAGAGAGTCTTCAAGTTATTGACTGCGAGATTTTTCAAAATGAAGCGACAGATTTTGGAGGGCAGATCTACGCTTGGAGGTCAAACTATGAGGTGTCGGGCACTTCTTTTATTGGCAATAATGCCGCGGGCACGGGTGGAGCTATCTATAACGGTAATAGTCTATTTTCGGTGAGAGACTGTGCCTTCGAAAACAACGTGGCCAACTTTGGTGCTGCCACCGCCAATTATAATGGCGAGACAGCTGGAGAGTACTTCAACTGCAGTTTTCGAAACAATCTGAGCAATACCAGTGGTGCGGCATCCATTGTAGGATTTACCGCATCGGTGAACTTCAGAGCTTGTGAATTTCGAGAAAACAACGCACAGTGGGGTGGAGCCATCTACATGCAAAACGACTCCAGCGCGGTGATGGTGGATAGCTGTGAATTTGCTGGAAACACCGCGGCAAACTTTGGTGGAGCCATTAATGCTTTTGCTTCGAATAGCTTGGGTGTGAACAACTCGCTTTTTGAGGGCAATATGGCCAACTTTGGTGGGGCAATAGGTCATGGTGATGATAGTATGGGTTTCGCAATGTTGACGATTGATAAGTCCAACTTCAATTTCAATATTGCCACTACACAAGGTGGAGCCATCAACTTAGAGAATAATCAAGTTGAAATCAAGTCCTCAGTCTTTACGAACAATGGAGCAGGCTCAGGAGCTGGTGGTGCCATCATCAACAATGCATTTGACCGGGATAGTCAGGCTCGTAGTGCGGATCTTGATCTGGTCAATTGTACCTTCTCCGATAACCTCTCAAGTCTGGGTACTGCTGTCGCACAGTTCCAAGATGGTCAAAGCACTGCTAGTACCACTATGCTCAATACGATCTGGCACAATCCTTCATCTGATGTCTACGCAGTAGAAGCAGGTGAAGCCATGCTGATATCAAGAGGAGGCAATCTTGTGAGTCAGGAAAATCTTGGTGATTTCATGGACGGCGAGAACGACGCCATTGGAGAAAATCCGAGATTTTCAGACCCATTGGGTTTTGATTATTCGCTAAGAGATGATAGTCCTGCAATCGATCAAGGGCTTTCCGACGGTGCTCACGTGACGGATATTTTGGGGAATTCGATTACGGGTCAAGTAGATAAAGGTGCATATGAGAGTGATGTTCTCATCTCTACTCTTGATCTGAGGCCTCAGAGTACACTTCGGATTATAGAGAATCCTGTGCAAGACGTTTTGAGATTTACTCTAGGACAGGATTATGTAGGTCGCCTTACGGCAAAATTATTCGACACTTCAGGTAAGCTAGTTGCACAGCTGAACGTCTATGTCAGTCAAAGCGACACACAAGTCATCATGCCTGTCAATGGGGTTATGAGCGGCACTTACGTACTACAAGTAGATGGCGAGGCTTATGCTCAAGCGGCGAAAGTTGAATTGTACAAGTAACTGAGAACCTATTCTGCTTGCGGAGAGCTGATAGATGATAATGGTCCGTTTGTCGATAATTTGTACTCTGAGATTCGAACCCACCTAGCTTCGTGTCTATTACTTTAACATAAACTAGAATACTTACATCATGAAGAAACTTTTTGTCTTATTTCTTTCGGCCATCACAGCTTTTGGACTACAGGCCCAATCAGCAAAAGAAATCGTGGCGAATTATCACGAAGTCATAGGTGGTGCGGAGAGCGTTGCGAAAATTCAAAACAGCATTAGCACAGGAAAGGCAATGCAAGGTGGAATGGAATTTCCTTTCAAAGCCATCACTCAAGCAGACGGAAAATTGATGGTTGAAATCGAGTTTCAAGGGACCAAGTTTGTTCCTCAAGCATTTGATGGTGAGGATATGTGGGGTGTGAACTTCATGACCCAAAAAGCTGAGAAATTACCCGCGGAGCAATCTGCTGAGTACAAGGCGAATATTGGCCAGTTTCCTGATCCATTTCTCAATCTAGACGAAAAAGGATGGGAAGTGAGCCTTGTTGGTGAAGAAGAGGTAGATGGGACACCTTGTCACAAGGTGGAGCTCAAAATGAATCCTGTAGAAATCGAAGGAGAGCAAAAGGATGTGATCGCACATTACTTTTTCGACAAAGACTCCGGTGTCATCATTAAGTCCACTTCATACAATCTGTCGGGAGAGATGAAAGGTATGGCAATCGATACTTACCTGAGTGATTATGAGGAAGTTGCAGGTGTTTACATGCCAATGACGACGACCCAAAAAGTGAGCGGTCAAGAGATCTTTTCGATGAAAATGGAAAAAGTGGAGGTCAATCAAGATATCGACCAGGCACAATTTGCATTTCCAGCTAGTGACAGCCCAGAAGAAGAAAAGTAAATAATACTACCCAATAGAAGAGTGGCTGCTTCGAGCATGCCACTCTTTTTTCTTAAACCAAGCCACAATACATCCATTCTATGAGAATTTTACTGACGCTGTTCATCTTCGCGATGAGCCTGCCAATATCGTGGGCACAAGATGATGGAATCAATCTTACTGGCAATGCACTCTTTGGCTCTCTGAGAGCCCGACAGATCGGTCCGGCCCTGATGAGTGGTCGGACGACGGATATTGAAGGTCATCCAAGCAATCCCAAGATCATATACATAGGAACTGCTGGTGGTGGTGTATGGAAATCTGAAGATGGCGCTATCAACTTCAGACCCATATTTGACAAATACAATCAGTCGATAGGTCGAGTCGCACTTGATCCAAATGATCCGGATAACACGATTTGGGTAGGGACAGGCGAGATATGGACGAGGAATAGTACTTCTGTTGGAGACGGTCTTTATCGCAGTACAGATGGCGGGAAGTCCTGGAAGCACATGGGCTTCAAAAATGCTGAGCGAATCAGTGGAATTGAGATTCATCCTGAGAATTCAAAGCACATTCTCGTTGGTGTCCTTGGTCCCCTCTGGGGCGCAAGTAAGGAACGCGGTATTTATGAGACCACCGATGGTGGAGAGACATGGAATCAGATTTTTCATCTAGACGATGACGGAGTGGGCTGCTCGGACCTCATCAGAGATCCCAACAATCCTGATGTGCTCTATGCAGCATTTTGGGAGTTTCGACGCACGCCATGGTCCTTCAGCAGCGGAGGATACAAAAGCGGTTTGTACAAGAGCATTGATGGTGGTAAAAATTGGAATAAAATTCACAATGGCTTTCCATCAGGTAAGCTGGGCCGTCTGGCTATTGCTGTCGCACCGAGTAATAGCGATATCTTGTACTCTGTCGTCGAATCAGAGAAAGCAGAGGACAAAGGACTGTATAAATCTGAGGATGCAGGTCAATCCTGGAAGCACATCAATAGCGACTTTGAACTGACGGTAAGACCTTTTTACTTTTCTCGCCTAGTGGTGAGCCCTCATGATGAAAATAAACTTTGTAAGGCCGGGGTTTTTGGAGCGATCTCTGAAGATGGAGGGAGCACATTCCGCAGTGTAGGCGGCGGTGTCCATGCCGACATCCACGACTATCACTTCGACATCAACAATAAAGACAGACTATATCTGGCCTGCGACGGCGGTACTTACCGATCATATGACGGCGGATATGTTTGGGATATGGTCAAAGGGCTACCTCTGAGTCAATACTATCATGTCACTGTCGATATGGAGACACCCTTCAATGTGTATGGAGGCCTCCAGGACAATGGGTCATGGGTAGGACCTTCTTCCAAAGCCGGAGGAGTTCTTGGCCGCCACTGGCTGTCTGTCGGGTATGGAGATGGATTCAGAGTCTATCCACACCCTGATGACCCCAATATTGTCTACAGCGAAATGCAAGGAGCAGAAAATGTATGGCGTGTCGATATTGACAAAAACTCAGCAAAAGTCATCAAGCCATATCCGGAAGAAGGTGAGCCGAAATTGAGATTCAATTGGAATGCGCCTATCTGCACCAGTCCGCATCAATCTGATCGTCTGTATATCGGTAGCCAATTTGTCCATGTATCCGAAGATCAAGGAGAGAGTTGGAGAAAGATCTCACCAGACCTCACGACTAATGACAAAACAAAGCAAAACCAAGAAGAAAGTGGTGGTCTCTCAAAAGACAACTCTGGGGCGGAAAATCACTGTACCATCTTTACCATAGCAGAGTCAGCACTTGATGAGAATGTCATCTGGGCAGGTACTGATGACGGCAATATCCAGATCACCAAGGACGGTGGTGCCACTTGGACCAATGTCAGACCAAATGTCAATGGTGTACCAGCAGGTACATGGGTATATCATATGGAACCAAGTGCGCATGATCTGGCTACGGCATATGCGGTCTTTGACGGACATACACTCAATGACCACAATACCTATGTCTACAGAACCACTGACTACGGACAGACCTGGACTTCAATCGCAAAGGACAACATCGAATCATTTGCTCGAAGCATACAGGAGGACCTCGTGAATCCGGATATCCTGTACCTCGGTACAGAGATGGGACTCTATGTTACGATTGATGGAGGTATTCATTGGTCAAAATTTGAAAGCAACATGCCCAGTGTGCCCGTCCACCATCTGACCCTACACCCGCGAGATCACTCCCTGGTCATGGCAACACATGGGCGAGGAGTAATCATCATTGATGACGTACGTCCATTGAGAAAAATCAATGAGGAGCTTCTGTCAGAACCACTGACCTTCATTGATATGGGGGCTCAGGTCGTCAAGGAGCCCGGTAGCTTTGGAGGATATGCACTCGCTGGTGAGTTCGTTGGGGAGAATCCTAGCCCCAATGCACAAATCGTTTACTTCATGAAAAGCAGGCACACCTTCGGTAAGATGAGTATGCAAGTATTTGACGAAAATGGTTTCAAAGTCGCCGAGCTATCGCCAGGAAAAAGTAAAGGCATCAATATCGTAGAATGGAATGGTCAACTACCAATGCCTAAAATCGCAAAGGCAAAGACCTTCACATTCGGAGGATTTACGACGCCACGCGTACCAGCTGGAGACTATACAGTGGTGATCAAGAAGGGCAAGGAGACCTATAAGCAGACAATCAGGCTGGAGGCAGACCCAAATTCCATCCATACAGATGCAGATCGACAACTGCAATATGAGAAAGCTATGGAGCTCTATCGAATGAATGAGGATCTGGCCTACGTGATGGATCAGGTCGAGCAGGTCAATGAGCGCGCCGAATCCTTGAAGTCATTTGAAAACAAGAAAGTTGCAAAATTGGCGCGTACTGTGCTAGACGATGCTACAAGCTTCAAGAAGTCAGTAGTCGTCACAGAAGGTGATAACTACGTAGGTCAGGTAGATCCCGAGCTGCGTGAGAAGATTGCCAGTCTCTATGGAGAAGTCGCAGGTTACAGTGGCAAGCCTTCCAAAGCACAATTGGCCAATCTTGATTTGCTCAAATCTCAACTTGAGGAGAGAAAAGTAGAGTGGGGCAAGCAAATGGAAGTGATCAAGAAGCTCAACACACTCTTGGAGAAAGCTGGTCAAGAAACGATACAGTTTCAATCCAAAGCTGAATTTCTCGGATTGGATAAGAGCTAGGCTTCTTCCATATCAGTTGTCAAAGAATGATGAAGCTCTCACGTCACCAGGCGTGGGAGCTTTACTTTTTCAGGGCAACAAAGTAATCAGAGAGGATTTGTTCATTGGCCACATCTCGTGTGTCAACCTCGAGTATTTGCAGATCACCGTCAAGCAGCGATTTCAGGGCTGTAGTTAGTGTCGCTTCATCAGAAACGATCTCGTGCAGCAGGTTATAAGCCGACGCAAGTTTGCCGACAGTGCGCTCCTGTCTTGCAACAAAGAAATCTTCTTGGAGCTCAGTCGTATCTGGGCCAGGTATGATCTTGAAGATTCCTCCTCCACCATTATTGATCACGATTACCCTCAGATTATCAGGCCAGTTTCGTGTCCACATAGCATTGGAATCATAGAAGAAGCTTAGATCTCCTGACAGGAGCACGTGCAGGTGATCTGGATCTGAGAGTGCGGCACCTACTGCCGTGCTTGTGCAGCCGTCGATCCCACTTACACCCCGATTGGATCGAAAGGTCATACGCTGAGAGTGCTCAAAGAGCTGTGCATATCGTACCACACTGCTATTCCCGAGGTGGATGGTCATTTCATCTCGAAGACTCAGGAATATGAGCTTGTATGCAGCCAGATCACTCCAGGCTACCGTAGAGAGATATTGTGCCTGTCTCGGACGAATGGCATCGCGAAGATCAGTCCACTGCTGCTTATAGTTGCCGGACTGATCCAGCGGTAGGGCAAGAAGTACTTTGTGCGCTGGTGCAGTGATGATCCTGGTCTGTTTCTTATAGCGATCAAGGGTCATTGGTTCTGGATGAATCTGCCAGTGCTCGAGATCTGGAAAAGCCTGGAGAATTCTTCGCATCTTTTTGGATATCAGTGCATTGCCGATGCCCAGTACAATCTCAGCTTCAAAAGCTTGATGATCATTTATGGTCATGAGAATCCGATCGATACAGGCGATATCTTGAGCCTCGTGGATATTGGAGGTCGTCTCCGTGATGACGACTACACTAGGATCATCTCTCCACCGCAGTAAAGCTTCTGAGAGCGCCAGATCTGGTTCATGCTGACCTACTAGAATGATTTTCCTTTTGGTGGAAGCCCATTGCTGTATCAACTGAGGATCCAGCTGAATGTCCGATTGCTCCACGCCTTCTCTGATGATTTTTACCTCATCGAATCTGGCAGCGGATTGGGTGGCATAAAGTGGCTCTCTGAATGGCAGATTGATATGCACCGGTCCTGGCTGTCCGCGATGGGCAAGAAGAATGGCACTATTGGCGATGCGATCGTTGTACCAAAGCAAATCGGGGTGCTCAGCTTCCTGGATATATTCGAAGCTTCCCTTGATATTGGGTTCAAAGATTTTGCTCTGACGTATACTCTGACCTGGTCCTTGATCAATCCACTCTACTGGTCGATCAGCTGTCAATATCAACAAAGGTATCCCCTGATAGTATGCCTCGACTGCCGCGGGTATATAGTTCACGGCTGCTGATCCACTGGTGCAAGCAATAGCAACAGCCTTGCCGAGTTGTTGAGCCATGCCAAGTGCTACGAATCCAGCAGACCTCTCATCCACGACGCTATGGCAGTGCATTCCTTCTATGGCATGAAATGCGATGACAAGTGCTGCATTTCTGCTACCTGGAGAAAACACGATATGCTCTATCCCATGCTGTTTGCAGATGAAGGCAAGTCTCTGCGTGGAGATTTTGGCACTGTAGAGACTAGCTGATGACATCGAGTATGGTACTTGCTTTGAGTTGAGTTTCGCGCCATTCACTTTCAGGATCTGATTCTGCAGTGATGCCGCCTCCTACAAAAATATCGACTCCTCCACGCTTCACACGGGCACATCTCAGGAGTACATATGCCTTGGCAGAACATGGACCTTCTAGAGCCATGTATCCACAGTAGAGTTGGCGCCGATGCGATTCCATTTTTGCAATCATCTCTTGAGCCAGTGATACGGGAACTCCACAGATTGCCGGAGTAGGGTGAAGGGCATCAGCGACTTGCAATAGAGAGGATCCTGGAGCAGATATGAGGATGTCGGTGCAGCGATGAACGGCTTGGCCAGCCTCGCGATCATATGGAGCACTACATGTGATTGGCCAATCATGCCGCTCACAGAGCTCTTGGATGTGACGTGTAACGATGGATTGCTCTGTGATCTCCTTGGTGGTCCAGGCACGAGGACTATCGGCAGACTTAGTCCCGGCTAGTGACATGGACTGGTAGGTGTTTTTATCGAGCCTTTCGGCCAAAAGCTCCGGAGTTGCTCCAATCCACGTGCCAAGTGCAAGGGTGTTTATAGCAAAGACAAAGGCACGAGGATGCTTTTTACAAAGGGCATCAAACCAGTCCTGAATGTCCGTCTTAGCGGTTCTTTTGCTAATGATCCTAGACTGTATGATCTTTTGCATTGTTCCTGTGCTAAGAAGATTGAGATACGCTTGCTGGATCTCCAGATATTCGGCCTTATCGGTGCTGCATTTGGTCCATTCTTGCTCTAGGGCAAATAGAAACTCTGACGGTGAAGTAGGCTGAAGAGAGTAGGAGTATGTAGCCTCGTCCTCAAATCCACGGAGGTGGATCATATGATCACTTCTCGATTTTACCAAACCATAGTACTCAGCTTGATCCGCCCCGGGATATCTTATCATGAGCCACTCCTCCCTCATACTGTAGAGTAAACGAGATGCTTCTCGACAAGTTGAGATTGTAGTCGATTGATTTTACCTGTTGGGGTGCGTGGGATCTGACAGCGGTATACCCTGCGAGGATACAGTTTTTTCTCTAGCCTTTCGGCAAAATGAGTCTCGTAGGGATGCATCTTTTCATCCATATCGACGAGTAAAATGATGCGTTCTCCTAAGTTTTTGTCCGGTTCGCTTGTGATGAGGATGTCATGACTGTATAGTCCAGATAATTTCGCTTCGAGGTCCTGGGGAAAGATCTTGAGACCTCCGGAATTGATGACGAAGTCTGCTCGTCCTTTGATGTCAAAGCCCTGATCAGAATGCAGATCGACGATGTCATTCGTGCAATGAGCACCAGTAATTTCATCATTCACGATGAGGCGTTTTTCGTCATCTATGCTCAGCTCGATATCACTCAATGGATAGAACGAAACATCACATTTTGGCGAAAGCCTCCTGGCAGCAACGTGCGTCAGGGTCTCAGTCATGCCATAGGTCTCCCATGCCTGAAGTTCAGTTACAGTCTGCAGTTTCTCGGTCAGCTGAGTGCTGACTCTGGCTCCACCGATAATGAGACGGCGGATGGGACTCCGATCAGAGTCATCTAGCCAGTGCATCACCTGGGTCGGTATCATGGCGGCGAAGTCGATGGGATCTTTGATCTGTAGCTTCAGCTTCATCTTTGGTCTGACGAGAATGAGTCTCCACCCTAGGATCAAGGCTCTCAGCAACATCATTTTGCCTGCAACGTACTGTGATGGGAGACAGTGAAGCGCAAGTATATTGCCCTGGAGATCAAAGCTGTCAGCTGTGCGAAGAGCAGATAGTTTGATTTGTTGCCTGGTGAAGACAAGCGTCTTTGGGGCCCCCGTAGACCCTGAGGTTTTAAATGAGATGGTGTCATCGCCTTGGATCCACTGAGCAGCGACACAGTACAACTCTTGAATCCAAGGTTCTGCGCTATCCTCGAGCGCTTCTAGGACTTCAGCTTTTTGACGGCAATCAAGTAGTCTGTACATCAATCATTGCTTGAGGACGTCAAAATTCCATTTTCCGTAAGGATCGTAGCTGATCATACCGTCCTTGAGATAAAGCGGACTGGGGACATTATTGGTAAAGAGTTGACCAGTGCCAAGACCTTGATAGAGATGTTCTGGTAGTTCTTTCTTGGATAGCCAAGACGCTATAGCACAGAGACCAATATCAGACTCGAGAGCAGAGGTAGCCCACCAGGATATGTCATTGGATTCTGCTGCATGTATCCATTCGTCAGCTGACCGTGTACCTCCAATCAAACTGGGCTTAAGAATGATGTATTGTGGCCTCACATGGGCAAGGTAGGCAGATTTATCTTCCATGTGCCGATTGATCAAGTCTTCGTCCAGTGCAATAGGAATAGGTGTCAGCTCACAGAGCCTCTTCATTTCTTGATCTTGGTAGGGTGCGATAGGCTGCTCTATCGAGTGGATATCGAGAGAGGCGAGCCGTTTGAGCTTTTCAAGAACATCATCAGGCAAAAATGCGCCATTGGCATCTACTCTGAGCTGGAGATCAGTGGCAGGATATTGACGGCGTATATATTCCAAGAGCGCGAGCTCTTCATCAAAGTCGATGGCACCAATCTTCATCTTGATACATCTGTACCCAGCGTCGAGCTTTTCTCGGATTTGTTGATACATGAAGTCCTTTGTTCCCATCCATATGAGTCCATTGATTTTTATCGGTTTCATGCCTTGGGCAAAGGTGCTCTTGACGATATGAGGCCACTGCTCAAGTGTCTCATAGGCGAATCTGAGGGCTGGATTTGATTGCAGTAGCATTTCGTCTACTCTTCCGAAGTTGCTATAGATGTGTGATTCGATGAGCTTTGGATCATCGGGACTGAGCCCTTCAATGAGGGAGGCTTCGCCGATGGCATCAGAGACTGTATCATGTATATAATATGATCGCTTGGTCTTCAAGATACCTCGAGAAGTACCTGAGGGCTGCTTGAAAATGAGATCTAATTTGCTTCCTCGCACGATCTACAGAACACATTTTGTTATGCTAAGTTTGGGATGATGCTATCCACAACATGAAAAAATTCTTTGAATTATCAAAGAGACTGCGTCTCGGATATGTGCAATGGGTCAAAAGAAGTCTTGTCTTTTGGACAACTGCGATATCTTTCTTGGCTATCGCAATAGCAGTAGTTCTAGGGTACCATGATCTAAGCTACATTGGGGCATTTGGAATGGTGATTGGAGTCAGGCTATGCTACTTGTTTTCCTATCGCTACAAGCGAGAAAGACTAAGACAATTTTTCTTTAGCTATGGCGGTATGTTGATAGCGATCTATATAAGTCTATTCATACCAGAAATTTATGTGGAGTGGTTGCTATTCGTTATAGGCATGGTGCGAGTGGCATCTTTTCCAGCAGATCTCGACATAAAAAGTACTCGACTTGCTGTGCTCAGTATCGCTTTGCTCTTGGTCTTAGGTTATGAATATGTGAATTTCGATGACAGCTTGAGTCTGTTTATTGAGCACATCCTCTTAAACAAAGTCCTCATAGTCATCGGCATGCTCATGATCATATTCAGTGCTTTCAGTGCCTATTTGATCAAGAAAAAGGAGTTTGAAGAGGCTAGGCATCGTGAAGATTTTGAAAGTTCCATCTTTGATCAGTCGACCAATGCACTTGTACTGTTTGATCGTACTAGTGGAGTCGTACAAAAGGCCAATTCTCGATTTGCTCAGCTATTTGGCAAGATAGAGAACATCGATGACCTAAAAGTGATTGAAGATGAGACGGATGCACCAATCAACTTCAGAAGCTTTGGTGACTTGCTTTCCAATAATTTGGTAGTCATGGGTGCTGGAGTGCCTAGTTTTCATATAAGGTTAGAGGGCCAAAGCAATACGATCATAGAAGCTGAGTGCACTGTGCACCACGATGAGCTGACCGAGAAAATCCAGCTTTCTATACATGATCAATCCAAGGAGATATTTGAACGAAATAATCTGATCAATGCTCGAGATGAAGCCATCAACTTGATTGAGAGTCTGCCAGTAGGTGCAATAGTCATCAACGCAGACTCGAGCATCAGCTACTTGTCGAGACAAGGTTCCAAAATGCTTGGGTATACTCAGGAGGAAGTTATTGGTCAGAATTGCGGTATACTGCTCTATGATCCCGAAGATCAAAGAGTGAAATCCATGTTTAGTGCCTTGATGGAGGGAGGTCAGCAAGAGTACAGAACAGTCCTGCGTCTCAGAAGAAAGGACGGATCTGACTTCTATGTCACAGCACATGTAGGAGCATTTGGATGGGTCAACGGTGACCAAGATCAATTCTTGATTTCTGCCTGGGATATTTCTGATCAAATCGCCAAGGAACATCAATTGGTTGAGACTCAGAGTGTACTGTCGTCTGTGATAGAGCAATCGGGATATGCAAGTTACGTCGTGGATGGTGATGGTCGCTTGCTCTATTCCAATCTGCAAGGCCTGGATTATTGTACCTCAGATGAGCATAAGATAGCTGTGGGCGAAAATCTCCATGGATGCTTGTCGAATCCACTAGGGACTTGGCTTATGAGTTGGCTTCCTAAGGTACTAGATACAAGAAGTGAATATCAATCAGAGATCAACTTCTATCGAGATGATCAGAAACCTCAGTTTTTAGAATTGAAGATTAAGAGCTTGCCATATGCGGATTCTCAAGAGATTTTTGGCGCTCTGTTTACTATTAACGACATCACCAAATCTAAGGAATCAGAGATAGAGACACAGATAGCCAAGGATAGATATCAATCTGTATTCACCAATACAGTGGAAGGCATTTTTGTCATAGATAATCTAAAATTGAAGATTGTCGATTGCAATCATATTGGGGAAGAGATCTTCGGACTTGATTCCACTAGAAGTTTGGATGCCCTGCAGTTTTCAGACTTTTTGGCCGAAAGGCCCGTAAAGTCCAAGAATAAGGATCAATTTCTTAAAATGGTTTTTCGTCGACTCTTCCGACACGGTAGATATGAAGAAGACGTAAGACTAAAACATCAAGATGGTGCTGAATTCTTGGGTAGTCTCAAAATCATTTCGGACAGAAATAGCTTGGTGCCTAGGACCATATGCTTTGTGCGAGACATCAGCGCAAAAGCGGCCTTGAAAAAAGAAAATCGACGTAGACGGATATTACTGGCCAATTTCCTCGAAAACACGGGGTATGCCATAGATATCATCAAGATTACAGGTGTGGACGAAAATGGTCCCACAGGGGAAATCTTGTATAGAAATAATACCTCTGCACGAATCTTAGGGGTTGATGAACCTCATTTGAGTCAAGGTAGCTTGACCTATATCGAAGGAGAAAGAGATTATGACACAGTCCACCTCTCTGAGCTTTTGGAAGATGGGAGCACGAGTTACTTGGCGAGACTTGACGTAGAAGGGAGGAGTGTGGACTACTTTATCAGAGAACAACTTTTGCCAATTGAAGAAGATCTATTTCTGATGCGGATGTTGGAAGATGTCAGTGCATCCATCAAGCGGGAGCAAAAGTTGAGAGAGTCACTGGACCTACTAGAACAAAATCGCGTAAAACTTGAAGAGTATATCGAGTCCAATTTGCAGCTAGAAAACTTCGCTTACATCGCAAGTCATGACCTTCGTGCACCCTTGAGGGCCGTCATCAGTTTTGCAAAGCTTTTTGATCAAAACTACAGCGAGGGACTTGACCCCAAAGCCAAGAGATACCTCGACATTATCATCAAGAATTCGCAGAATATGCTCGTTTTCATTACAGATTTGCTGACTTTCAGCAAGGTGAATGCGAGTAAGATTGATCATGCAGAGATCGATGTCGAGATCTTGGTCAATCAAGTCCTGTCAGACCTCTCTTCTCAGATTGACCAGCAAAGTGCACAAATAAAGATTGAAGGACTACCTCAAACGATTCATGGTGAACGTTCTTTGCTCAAGATGGTGTTCCAAAATTTGATCTCTAACGCCTTGAAGTTTGCCAAAGTGAATGAGCCACCTGTGATTGTGGTTACGAGTGAAGAAATGGGAAGCCATTATCGGTTTACTGTCACTGATAATGGTATAGGGCTTGACATGCAGTATGCAGATAAGATCTTTCAGATATTTGAGAAGCTTCATAGTCATGATAAGTATGACGGATCTGGTCTAGGTTTGGCGATTTCAAAGCGGATTATAGAGAAACACGGTGGTACACTCGGAGTAGATAGTGAACTTAATCAAGGCGCGAGCTTTTTCTTTACTGTACCACGAGGACATAGATCATGATCGGCATCGATGTAGTAGATAGAGATATGGTAAGCCATAGGCTGGAAGCACCGACAGATATGGGACTCAGTCTCATGGAGTTGCTCAAAGCAAATGAGCTAGAGGTGGAAGGGACTTGCGGTGGCATGGCGCTCTGTGCTTCTTGTCATGTCTACATCGAGTCTGATCACAATCTTGGTGAACGAAATGATGATGAGGAAAACATGCTAGATGAGGCCTTCTTTGTCAAAGACAACAGTCGATTGTCTTGTCAGGTCCGCTTGGTCGAGCGGCTTGATGGTCTCAAAGTACGGCTCGCACCGGTAGGATAAAAAAAAGATTGGCGGATTTGTTACATATCCTTTGATTTCTTCGTCTTAATATTATACCGATTGTTCTAAAATCCCGATCAATATGCGAAAAACCATACTGCTTATCGATGATTACGAGTCAGATCGTATCCTCTATAAAGAATACCTCGGTGATGAGCGATATCACTTTGATGAAGCGAGTGATGGAGAAGAAGCAGCTACTCTGCTAGAGAACAGCATACCTGATCTCATCTTACTTGATTGGCAAATGCCAAAGATGAATGGTCTTGAAACTCTTCAACATCTACAGACTCAATTTGATCTCAATGGTATACCTGTCATCATGATCACAGGTATGAGCAAGGCTGATGTCATGAAAGAGGCTTTTACACATGGTGTGGTTGACTTCATCGAGAAGCCTGTTGATCCGGAAGGCATTGCACTACGTGTAGAGAATGCAATGGGTCGCTCAGAGCGATATATGAGCCTCAAGACACAGCTCAATGGGCTAAGTGAGATGCGTACGGAGCTTGAGATGACAAAAGCTCAATTGGTCAAGTTCACTCATCGACAAGATCAGGAGAGTCACAATAGGGCAGAGTTTTTCAGATTTGCTAAAGATCTGAGCAAAAGTTTTGAGGCAGAAGCCCAGAATGGTCAAAAGATGCTGCGCGATATGAGTTTCAAGCTTGATTCTTTGTCTTCCGTCACCCAAGACCCTGCCGTACTGGATAGAGTAAAGGAATTGCAGCAGTCGGTATCTTCATTGCATGACAATTATATCGGTTGGCAAAGCTTGAAGATGTTTATGCAGAAGTTCTATCCTGGCTTTATTCCCAAGCTACTCATGAAGTACCCTGAGATGCAGCGCAATGATCTGAGGCATTGTTGCTACATGAAGATGGGCTTGTCTGTCGTCGAAGTGAGTGAAGTATTGCAGATCTCCGAAAAATCTGTAGAGGTGCTCCGTGACAAGGTGAGACAGTATTTTGATCTCAACATGGAGGATTCGCTCATGAGTTATATCGAATCAGTCTGATCATCTACTTAGGGCGGGGTTTGAAGAATATAATTTGGATAACGAGAAGGATGTGTTATATTTGGCGTGAGCATTGAAGAATTATATGGCCTTCGCAGTTCTTGTAGAGAACAATCCAGGTGACATCTTACTCCTTAGAGAGATACTTTCGGATCTACCGATCACAGAGGTCATTACCTTGTCGACAGCTGACGAAGTACGCCAGTTTATTTCTGAAGAGTCGATATCGCCTGCTTTCGTTTTTGTAGATCATAATATACCTCAAGTAGATGGGGGTAAGCTCATTCCAGAGCTCATTAGTGCATATCCATCAGCAAAAATTATCTATTGGTCTCGCGATCCGGTCTTCAATGGGATCGATCCTGCCGTAGTTCTTGCTCACGAAAGTCTACCCAAGCCGATGGAGTATGAAGAGCTGAAGTCGGTTGTCGTGACTTTGGTACAGTCAGCACAGGTCGAACTGGGTTATTGCCAAAGTTCTTCAAATAGCTGAGCTTCGGCTCCGATAGCCTCTAAGGTCTTTCCTACGCTTACATCAGATATGAGCTCCACTGGTTTTCCGGCCAGGCTGTGAGAAGTGGCAATCTTTGCTCCTTGGTACTCTTGCCAGTCGCCCCAGCTTGTCTTGGTGCCTCCGACCGGTATGATCTTTACCCACATCTGCCACTCATAAGGAAGATATTTCTCATCATAAAGCCATACATAAGAGTCTCCAGGCGTGACGCCACCAGTATTATGAGTGATCTTAAGACCCTCTTTACCGTCATCCATAGATACGATTGACCTGGTTACTCCTGGATCAAAAAACTTGGCAATCGGATTGAGCCAGTAGCTGTCATTACACCAGTATTCCCATGCCTTTTCTCTCATGGCATCACATCCATCTGTGCATGGTTGGTCATTTTTGTATGCACGATACTCTTGAGTTTTGGTATTGATGAGTACAGTGTTTTCTCCCCAGCTGACACTCGCCAGTTGATCTTTTTTGTTCCAGATGTAGTCATGCCTTCCGGCAAATGTCCAGCTGATATAGGGTATTGCTTCCCAAGCATGGATGTTCACAGCAGACTGTATTTCTCTTGCGATTTGATCGGCTTCACTGCCAGGATTACCTTCTGGCTCTGATATATGCATGATCGCCATAGCAATTGCTGCCCCAAGGATAAGGACCAAGAGGATAATCGCGATGATCTTAAGTACTTTTTTCATATCAGCCCAAACATAGAGAACTTCTACAAGTTGTGGCATCTAAGGAGATTGTCTGACGAGGTAGTTCTATTTGTAGATGAGCTTCCTACTTTTGAAGCTCTAAGTACGATGCATATGGCTGATCTCTTTACTGTAGAAAATCTATTCTCCCTATTGATGCTTGTGATGTTACAAGCCGTTTTAGGCTTTGATAATCTCCTCTATATCTCTATTGAGTCTCGTCGTGCCCCGATTGACAAACAATCTTATGTGAGAAAACTCGGGATCGGTCTAGCAATCTTCTTCAGGATCGCACTGCTATTCTTGCTCGTAAAGCTCATAGACAGGTTTCAAAATCCCATTTTTGACATTGAGCTGGGCAAGTTTGTACAGGGGACATTCAATATTCACAGCCTCATCGTTTTGCTCGGAGGAGTCTTTATCATATGGACCGCCACCAAGGAGATCTGGCACATGCTCTCGCTAGAAGATCACGCTGAGGTAGACGGCAAAGAAAGATCTACCAATATGATCATCTTCATGATCATCGTGATGAACATCGTCTTCTCCTTTGACTCGATCTTAAGTGCCATGGCCCTGACAGATGTATTCGCTGTGATGGCCACTGCAATTATCATTGGAGGGCTTCTCATGATCTGGTTAGCCGAGAAGGTCAGTACCTTCCTTCAGAAGAATCGCATGTTTGAAGTCCTAGGGCTGTTCATCCTTCTCGTGGTGGGGATCATGCTCATCACTGAGGGAGGCCATCTAGCGCATCTCAAGCTCTTCGGTAATGAAGTGACGCCCATGACCAAAACCACATTTTACTTCGTACTCTTCGTATTGGTGGTCACAGATCTTGTTCAAGGGCGATATCAGAAGAAGCTGTCACAAGAAAAGGCAAAGCGCAGTTAATTCCTCTGAAATAGTTCTTTTAGCTGGCGTTTGCAAGCGTCTTGCACAGATGAAATGAGTTGATTGAGATTTTGCCCCTTCTGTCTTACGATCACATCATTTCCTGGCACTCCAAGCTGAGCTACCATGCGGTACTCTCGGTCATTACCTTCTGCACTCACCTTGACCTCCGCATAGATTAGATCTTTGAAATATCGAGGAAGTTTCATCATTTTATTTCTGATTCGATTCACCTGCCCTTTTGTCAACTCGGCTTGATTCTGTATATCTACTCTCATGGTGACTATGTATTCTTTGAGTTTAAATCTAGTCTCTTCTTGAGGATTTATCAAGCGCTATACGTAGTTGCCTTTCGGCAAAATGTCTTTTGTCATGAGCGGTACCCAGATGATCGGTGGCCTAAGACACAAGTGGCTGCGAACATCTCCTTGTTGACAGATCACACTGATGACCGAGTTTCACACCGCCTTTGGTATTGAAATTGAGGATTTGTTCTACGGATAATGATTGGGCTTAAATATTTTTCTGTGAATTTGCTGGGATCGTGGATTTCCTTCTAAATAAATGGAAAAATGTCTGAAAATAATTTGCTTCTCTTCCAACATGAGACTACTTTTAGAATTCGTAGGATTGTTGGCTGTCACTGCATTCTTGTCGCAATCACATGTTGGAAAAAGTTCCAGATAGATTGTCACTGCTTAGTTGTAAATCACATCTTATTTTCCCAATTACGTTCGCAGTGCTGATGCTGTGGCAGCCGTTTTTCCACTTCTTTCCCTTACATTCACATACATGAGGCGTAAGTTCAATCGTAAGACTTTCTTTGGTCTGTCTGCAGGTGCTATCATAGGTCTGCCGTTTTTGCTCAAAGGACTCAAATTAGATGCTCAATCTCATGCAAAAGCTGAGGGATTGAATGAGGAGGTACACGACTGGAAGATGGTCACGACCTGGCCGCCTAAGTTTCCCGTCCTTGGTGTAGGCGCAGAAATGCTGGCTGATTTACTCCAAGAGATGTCCGGTGGACGGATCAGGATCAAAGTCTTTGGAGCTGGCGAGCTTGTGCCCGCCCTAGGCTGTTTTGATGCAGTAAGCACAGGTGCTGCTGAGATGGGCAGTGGTGTATCCTATTATTGGGCAGGTAAGGCTCCTGCATTACAATTTTTCTCCACTGTCCCATTTGGTCTCAATGCGCAGCAGATGACAAGCTGGTTACTGTCTGGCGGAGGTCTTGATCTTTGGCGTCGCGAATATGCCAAATTCAATCTCGTTCCTTTTCTCGGAGGTAATACTGGAGTGCAGATGGGTGGTTGGTTCAATCGTGAGATCCGTAGTATAAAGGATTTGCAAGGTCTCAAAATGAGGATGCCTGGTCTCGGGGGAAAGGTTTTGCAAAAGGCCGGTGCAACCGCAGTCTTGCTTTCGGGTGGTGAAATCTATACTGGACTGGAAAGAGGTATTATTGATGCGACAGAGTGGATCGGACCATACCACGACTATAAGATGGGATTTCATGAGATCGCCAAGTATTACTATGCTCCTGGCTGGCACGAGCCTGGTACACAAATGGAGTTTTTTGTGAATCAGGCTGCCTATGACAAGCTTTCAGACGATCTCAAGAAGATTGTCGAGGCAGCATGTCTTTACATTCACAATTGGATTTTGTCTGAGTTTGAATCCCAAAATGCCAAGTACCTAAGACTCATACTTCAAGAGTCTGATGTAGAACTCCGTCAATATCCGCCTGAGGTGCTGGATCAGCTCAAGCGATATACCCAAGAGGTCTTGCAAGAGCTGATCGCAAAAGATGAAGCCAGTCGGGAAGTGTATCAATCGTATCGAGCGTTTCAAGATGAAGTAGGGCAGTGGAGTGAACAAACAGAAAAGCTATACTATCAATACCTCCAGTGAGCCATCTCCAGATTCCTAGATAAGTAGTCCAGGGAACAGTATCATAACAAGTAGGAACAAGATCTGAATGATCAAGAAGGGAATGACTCCGCGGTACAACTGAGCAGTTGTCACACCGGCTGGAGCGACCCCCTTAAGGTAGAAGAGTGAAAAGCCAAATGGAGGCGTCAAAAAGCTCGTCTGAAGATTAACCGCGAGAAGTATACCGATCCAGATCAAATTCAGTTCGTACAGCAGGAAGATTGGTGCTACGATGGGTACGATGATAAAAATGATTTCAATAAAGTCTATAAAGAATCCAGCGACAAACACGATTAACATAACTAGGGCCAAAAATCCCATAGGACCAAGCTGCCATCGCTGAATGACATCAACGAGAAAGTCGTCTCCTCCTAGCTCTCGGAAGACAAAGCCAAAGCAAGTTGCACCAAAAAGAATCATAAAGACCATGCTCGTGAGCTTAGTCGTTTCACGCATCACGCCTTGCAGTATACTCAAGCTCAGCTTTCCTTGCATAAGAGAAAGAAGGAGTGCACCAAGAGCACCAAGCGCAGCTGCCTCAGTGGGAGATGCCAACCCCGCCAATATAGATCCTAGCACAGTGACGATGAGGACTACCGGTAGCAGTAGCGCTCGGATCAGCATCTTCGAATATCCATCTGACTTGAGTGCAGAGATTTCCTGACTACTCAGAGCTGGTGCGTCTTGTGGTCGTAATCTTGCCCATACCAAGACATAAGCTATATAGCATCCTACTAAACAAAAACCGGGGATTAAAGCTGCTCGGAACAATTGGCCCACAGATACATTGAGCACACTTCCGAGGAGTACCAACACAATAGATGGTGGTATGATCTGTCCCAGCGTGCCACTTGAGGCGATGGTGCCCGTGGCGAGTTCGGTTTTGTAACCACGCTTGAGCATACTAGGAAGACTGATGAGCCCCATAGTCACGACAGTGGCACCCACGATACCAGTGGATGCTGCTAGTAGTGTACCTACCAGGATCACTGCTACGGCCAGACCGCCAGGACGTTTTCCAAAAAGTACGGCCATCGTATCGAGTAACTCTTCTGCCAGCCCGGACTTCTCTAGCATCACACCCATGAAGATGAATAGAGGCACAGCAATCAAGACCTGGTTCCCCATGATGCTCATGAATCGTGTCGGTAATATCTGCAAGGCTGCTGGCTCCACAAAGCACAAGGCGTAGATGAGTGACATCCCACCAAGGGTAAATGCCACTTGATAGCCATAGAGTATCAGAAGAAACAAACTCACGAAGAGTAATATCGCCAAGACTTCCATGCTCTACTTCTTGTGGTATGGGTACTTCAAGATCATTTGGGCGAAAGCCTGCAAAAACAGCAGTACAAAACCCAGGCACATGACAAATTTGATGATGTATCTCGCGGGTAGACCATTGGGGTTGGGAGATCCTTCTCGGATGATCCAACTATCATAGGCAAACTGCCAGCTCAAGTAGGCCATCATGGCTGTCCATGGAAGTAAGAATATGAGATGACCCCAAAAATCGACGATGCGACGATCACCCTCTTCCATGCGCTCATAAAACAGATCCACTCTTACGTGTGCGTCATGCTTGAGAGTATAAGCACTACCGAGTAAGAATATCAGTGCGAACAAATGCCACTCTAGCTCTATGATCCAAGTATCAGTTGCCTGAAATAGATATCTCCTGATTACATCAATAGATACCAACAATACGAGGACTAGATTCAGCCATGCACTGGATTTTCCTATCCGTTCATTGAGAGAATTGATGTGGTGTGCAAGTTTGCGAAGTGCTAGATCACTCATGACTCGCAAGATAGACTTAATCGACAGAGTCTAGGACTCCACATCCATGTTTTGAGATTTACGAGATTTTGCCCATCGATCTTTGGCCAACTTCTGCATATCAGTGGTGATATCAACTTCATCGAGGATCTCAAGACCCAGGAGTGTCTCTATGATATCTTCCATGGTCACAATTCCTGCTGTACCACCATACTCATCTACGACTTGCATGATGTGCTCTTTGCTCTTGATCATGCGCTCGAGCACCTGAGGTAGCTTGGCATTTTCTGTGACGACTTGCATCTCGCGTCTCATTTCTTTGAGAACAGTATCCTGACTCTTATTGTCTACCAGTGACCGAATGATCTCATTCTTGAGGACATAACCCGTCAGCTCATCTAGAGATTCCTTGTAGATCGGTATCCGGGAGTATCTTATGACTGGATTGCCATCCCAAAACTCTCTCGCTGTCTGGTCTTCACGAGCTCCGAGCACCACAGTCCGCGGTGTCATGACATCCTCGGCAGTAATACCATGAAAGTCCATCAGATTTTTGAAAATTCGATTTTCATCTTCTCGGATGACGCCTGACTCCATACCAATATCTGCGATAGCACTGATGTCAGATCGGCTAAGTATACTTTTGGACTTGTCTTTCTTGAGCATCTTGGTGATCAATTGACTGAACCACACCAATGGGTACAATGCATAGATGACAACATTAACGGACGATACTGTGAACCCGACAAGTCGCTTCCAGTAGTTGGCACCGATTGTCTTGGGGATGATCTCAGAAAATATGAGAATCGCCATGGTCATGAAGACTGCCACGATCACCTCGTATGAAATGGCTAGTCCAAAGAGATTCAGATCCTTGCCAGGCCAAAGCTTGCTGGCAGATGCTCCTACCATGATAGCTCCTACGGTATGGGCTAAAGTATTGAGTGTCAAGATCGCAGCCAGTGGGCGATCGATGTTGGACTTGAAGTCCTCGAGTAAAAGTCCTATGCGTCCTCCTTCTTGCTTGCGAATCTGAGCGTGAGCAGGTGTGATGCTGAGCAGCACGGCTTCCCAGACAGAACAAAGAAAAGATGCGGTAATCGAAAAAATAAACCAGCCTATCAGGGCGATCATATGAAGAATATTTCTACTAAGTTATGTACTCGCTCTCAGACTCCAAGCATTGCGTCCAGACTTGATCTTGATACAGCATGGTAGTTTTTGCGCGCTTCTTGGTAAATATCTTTAGCCAAGTCGAGCCTGTCTGTCTCTTTGAGAGCTCGATATAGTGGCACAAGGAACTTTCGTCTTCCGACTTCCGTCAAAAATCTTCGTAGCTCAGCTTCATTGTCCATGTAGGAGCTGCGTATGGACTTCTCGAGCCAAAGAGCTAGGATCTCACTATTACCAGACTGAGAAAAACCTAGATCTCTATCTAGTTTGGCCGTAGCAGCAGCATCGGTTTTTGGATCCAGTGAGCGCAAAAAATGTAACCATTCATGTGTAGTCCATGTCGCTGTCAGAGACGAGCTTGGGCTCTTTCCATCTGCGAAGTCTAGAGCAGCTTGAGCTGCATTGTCAAAGCGGGTCGAGCTTGCGAGTGGAGCAGATGACGGTATTCCAGGTCCATGAATCCACTCTTCAGTATTGACATCTATCGCATACTTATTGATGAGCTCTTCCTGGAGATATGACTCAAATTTTGCTGTAGTCATTGACTGGAAGCGATGTGTTTCAAAGTACTGCTTCAGAAAGATGTCCCATCGCTCTCTACCTACGGCTTGTTCAAGCATCTCCAGAAAAAAAGCTCCTTTCTCGTAAGCAATATCGGTCATGCCTTCATCCGGGTCTCTGCCAGATAGGCTCAGTTTGAGATGCGTATCTGGATGCTTATGGCCAAGATCATGCACGTCGTGCTCTAGATCTTGATAGCCCAGAATCTGGAGCATGTCGGCGTAGTCTCGACCATAGAGCGCCTCCATGATCCGACGCTCAAAGTATACGGTGAAGCCTTCATTGAGCCAAAAATCATCCCATGTTGCATTCGTCACAAGATTACCACTCCAGCTATGAGCAAGCTCATGCGCGATGAGGGCTGTCAAAGACTTGTCTCCCGCCAAGATCGTGGGTGTAGCAAATGTGAGACGCGGATTTTCCATTCCGCCAAATGGAAAGCTCGGTGGCAATACGATCACATCATACTGATCCCAGAGGTATGGGCCGTATAGGTCCTCTGCGACCAATAACATCCGCTCCATATCTTCAAATTCTGATGCAGCCTTATCGACTACACTGGCCTCTGCATATACACCTGTGCGATCTCCGATTTTCTTGTAGCTGAGATCTCCGACCGCCAGAGCAATTAGATATGGCGGTATTGCTTGATTCATCTTGAATTTGTAGACACCTGTAGAGCTCTTTTCTGTAGGATTGGAGGCACTCATCACAGCCATGAGGTCTTTGGGTACTTTGACCTCTGCACTGTAGGTAGACCTTGCTCCAGGACTGTCCTGGCAAGGCATCCAAGTTCGTGTCAAGATCGCCTGACCTTGTGTAAATAAGAAAGGATACTTCTTGTCGGCCGTCTGCTCTGGAGCCAGCCATTGGAGTGCATCTGACTCTGCTGTCGTATAGTAGTCGATGCTCACTGATCGAGTGCTTTCGTGTAGCTGGATATACAATGGGGCACCTAGCGCATCCTTTTTCGACAGCTCATGACCGAAAGGGAGGCTGCGTCCATCTTGATCCACTACAGCATCCACCATGAGATTTCTGGTGTCAAGCACAAGAGGATCCATTGTCTTCCTGTCCAGATCATAGTCGATTGTGCCATCGATTCGTTTTCGATCAAAGTCTACTTCAAGGCTCAAATTCATATGAACCACTGCGACTTGATGTGGATTGCTGTAACTATGCGGGTCTGGTCTGTCATTCACTTGGTCACTAGTCCACTTCACACCTTCTTGAACTTTGATTGTCTTTTGGCATGCACTTGCACCAAGACCGATCAAAATGACGAATACTACTTTTAAGAAATCCATAGACCAAAAATAGAAGATGTCCATTAAGCCCACCTTGGCAGAAGAGTTTGATCAACTAGCTGAAGAGTACACTGATAAGATTCGGCGTTGGGTACCTCACTATGATCATCTAGTCCGACATGCCGCGAGCATTCATGTGGAAGCTAGTTCCCCTAAGATACTGGACGTCGGTGCAGGCAATGGCAATGTCTCGATGACGATCTTGGAGCGCTGCAGTCCTCACTCGATTACGCTACTCGATGCGTCCGAAGACATGCTGAGGCTTGCTTCAGCTCGATTGAGCCCGTCGGTGGAGGTTTTCAATGTGAAGAGCTTCTTTCAAGAAGCAAGATTTGAGTCGTGCCAATTTGATTTCATTTGTTGTAGTCTTGCTCTTCATCACCTCGTAGTAGATGATAAGCGAAGTTTTTTGATGCGAGCCCATGATTGGTTGCGGCCATCTGGTCAGATCACGATAGCGGATCTGATCATAGACAAGCAGGATTCAGATCACTATAGGCTTCTAGAGGAGTGGGAGGCTTACGCCAAAATGAAGGGCACCACAGAAGACGAATGGAAACATGTGATGGAACACTATGAGGCCTATGATCGCCCGGATAATCTGAGTACTCACTGGCAAATCTTACAAGATCTAGGATATGTCAAGCTTCGTGTGCTCTTTAAGCAGTCCAAGTGGATGGTGCTCTCAGCCAAGAAGCCTAGCTAGAGAAGCCAAGATGAGACGAGAGACCAGGACCAAGATGAGACGAGAGACCAGGACCAAGATTAAAGATCAAGTCCAGGCAAGACAGATTCGCTTCATATCCATGGCGCCCTTCGAAGACCTGCGCATATGGCTGAAGACCTCCCCATTCCATCCGATTGGTCAGCAAATGGAGGAAACGTAGATCATGATCGACGAGATGCTCTTCATGGTAGTCAACGATGCGCTTGATGGTCCATCTCTTCTCGAAGAACTTGTCGTTGATCCACTCCAGGATCTCCATATTTAACTTACAGACAGAGTCAGTCTGTTGTGTGATGAGATTCGAGATGTCATGCTGGTAGTACAAGAAGTACGGACTAGAAGAGTAGGCCGCACGAATACTCTCTAGTTGTGATCGCCGCCAGTCTTCAAGGTCATAAATCTTGAGCTCGGCACATGACACCTGCGAGTGCTTTCCTTTGTGTAGAGGCACTGATAATCTCAAGGAGCCTTGTGAACTGAGGATAATGCAGCGGTTGACATAACTTCGCTTTCGATAATGAATAGCTTCATCTATCCATATATCGGTGCAATCAGATAATTGACCTAAGGCTGCAGCACTTGGCCAATATTGACTTTCTATAATACATGTCTTACCCAAAAGATCCCAAAGCTAGATATCTCTCTCGTTCTTGGACAAGCTCCCTGAGTACTCCTGAGCTTATGGGGAAAGTCTTTGATTTGATTGTGGTGATCCCTGCTTACGACGAGACAGACGTGGCCGCCACGATCGATTCGCTGGCAAGTTGTGACGCGGTTGATGCTACCATCCTGGTACATGTGCTCTACAATGGTGCAGATATGACGAGGCGGCGTGAGTCAGATGGCTTACAGATGACAAAGTGTCAAGAAATCAATCTTCCGGACTGGCTCCATCTTGTTCAAAGCCAATATTACCATCAGGAGATACGCAAGTGGGGTGTAGGACATGCCAGGAAGATATTGATGGATCATGCCTTGGATCATCAGAATTCCTCAGATGCTTTGATTGTCAATCTAGACGCAGATTGTGAAGTAGCAAGGTCATACTTTCAGCGCCTATTGGATCTAGATCAGGCACATCCTGAGATGGATGCGTTTAGTCTGGGATTTGCTCACACAGATCTAGCCCCAGCCATCACGGCTTATGAGCTACATCTCCGGTACTTCAGGATGATGACTGATAGCGCTAAGCATCCTCATGCCTACCATACTGTGGGTAGTGCCATGGCTGTGAGAGGCCGTGCATATATTGCTCAAGGTGGGATGCCTCTCAGACAAGCAGGTGAGGACTTTTACTTTTTGCACAAGTACAGCAAAGTGTCTAGGCTTTGGCAAGATCATGTGCCCTTGGTATTTCCACAAGGGAGAGCTTCTGATCGCGTACCATTTGGCACTGGAAGAGCGGTATTGCAATATGCTCATACTCAAGTACAGTCCAGCTATCATCCGGATTCATTTGAGCTGCTTGAGGAGCTAATCATGTATCTCAAGACTGGTGGAAAAAGCATTTTGGCGAAAGCCAATCAGAGCTACCAAAAAAACGAGAGCCTTGACGAATGGATCCACCGGTCAAGAAACAATTCTCAGACCGAGGAGAATTATCAGAAGCGAATATTCCAAGAGTTTGATGCCTTCAGATTGATGAAGTATTTACACTACCTTCGGGAACATGGCTGTCCTGATATCGAGGTGACTCAAGCGGTCAAGGCCTCTGCTTCGAGAATTGGACTACAGCAAGCTGATTCCGATGCGCTCTTGCTGCTAGAAGCATTACGTCCACTTGACCTCAAGCGACATCAGTGAAGAGCAGCTCTGATCTCAAGGGACTCAATTGCCTCGGCTTCCTTCTCGATCCACCACTGCAGCCGCGGGTAGACCTGATCTTGCTCAAAGTAGTTGAGCGCCATCTTGACGAAGATGTGCCCATGTTTGGCCTCAGATGTCCAGAGCGTTTTATAGAATTTTTTCATCTTCGGCTCTTCTAGGGCATCTGCGACAAGACGAAACCTCTCTGCACCACGCGTCTCGAGTACAGATGCAATCAAGAGTCTATCCAGGAATCGCTCTTCACGACCAGGATGACACTGCTTTATGAGTCTTTTGACATAGATGTCTTCTCCGATAGAGTGAAGCAGCGGAATGCCCCGCTCTTGCATCAGCTGATGCACCATTTGAAAATGTTCGAGTTCTTCGATGGCCGTCTCGATGAGCTCCGGCAAGATCTCCTCACGGTCAGGATACTTGGCCACAAAGCTCATGGCCATTGCAGAAGCCTTACGTTCACAGTCGGCATGATCCTGAAGAAAAGAAGGGAAGTCTGACATGACAGCGTCAAGCCAAGCTTCACTACTAGGAACAGCTATGTCAAGATTGAGCTTCATATAAGTAAGATGTGTGACATGTCGATTTGAACCAAAGCCTCAAGATGAATGTAAATTTAGGGACCGATTGAAAGACCATTATGAAGAAATTCAGCATTGCCTTCTGCTGCATCCTTGTCAGTAGTTTCCTGTCTGCACAAGCAGTATTTGACTGTGAAGAGCTAACAAGCCAAGCCAACTCTCCTTTGAACGATTTATTCACGAAGTACAAGCTCTTGGACTTTCCTCTTGATCAAATGGTAAATCACTTTGATCAAGCGCGGATTGAACCCTTTGAATTAATGGTCGATGGTGGATTGAGTTTTCAGATATCATTGATCGAGCAGAGCATGGCAGGGCCTGGAATGAAAGTGAAGTTGCTCACCGAGAATGGTGATGTCTACGAGGAAATGCCTGAGGTGAGAACCTTCAGAGGTGAGGTCGTAGGTAGAGAACGGAGTCAAGTCAGACTGACCTTATTCGAAGATGAGATATCTGGCTACATCCGGACTTCCAAGCACGAGTGGAATCTACAACCTGCTTGGGAGCTAGATCCTGAGCTTGATCAGCATGTGTATGTCTGGTACAGCGGAGCGGACGCGATCGAAGACAACTCCAGCTGTGGTGTAAAAGACGAAGTCCACCAAGATGATCAACAAAGCAATGATGTCATCAGTCAAAACTTGCAGCGTACACCAGGTGAGTGCTACACTGTAGAGTATGCGCTATTGGCAGACTATCAGTACTACCTTGACGAAGGTGGTACAACTGGAGGGGTCAGCCAACAAATATTCGAGGTGATGAATGACGTCGACGGAAATTATGATCTGGATGATACCATTAATTTCGACTACGACATCGAATTTGAAATCTCAGAACTCGTGGTATCCACTTGCGAATCCTGTGATCCACTGTCAGCCACATTGGATATTGGCGAGAGTTTGAACGAATTCACTGCATGGGGAGAACAAGGAAATTTTGATGAACCCTACGATCTCGCTTCGTTTTGGAGTGGGCGAAATTTTAATGGATCCACGATCGGCTTGGCTTGGAGAAGTTCAAGTGTCATTTGTAGTCCATTTCGGTACAATGTGCTCGAAAACTGGAGTAACACCGCTTGGCAACTACGCGTCTTGACGAGTCATGAAATAGGACATAATTTCAATGCCGTCCATGATGCGACGAGTGGTACGATCATGTTCGGTACGATCAATAATACGGAGGATTGGTCTACGCTTAGTAAAAATGCCATCAATGCTGTAATCCCCAATCACCATGCAAACTGTCTGGCTGATTGTGGAGCTTCGGCATGCCCTATGATTGAAGATATTGAAATAGACAATTTGACCTCTTCAGGCTTTGATATCAGCTACAGCGCTTCGGCAGCCGGCAGTTATAGGGTGCGAGTGTTCGATGAAGCCGGAACCACAACACTCTACAATAACACCACAAGTGCTACAAGCCTGACGGTAAATCCTTCCTCTTGGGATGAGTGCAGCAGATACCAGGTTTGGGTAGAGAATAATTGTGGCGGAGGTGATTTCAGTTCGGCAATAAAGACAATACTGTGGGCTGACCTTGGAGGTTGCCCATATTTCGAAGCAGTGCCGTCATATGCACATCTCGATGATCCGACGATTCAATTTGACAATCAAAGTGCTAGTGCCACCACGTACTTATGGGATTTTGGGGATGGTAATACCTCTACTAGCATCAATCCTTCTCACACTTATACCAATCCAGGAGCTTATGTTGTGAGTCTTGAAGTCAATGGAAACGGCGTGTTGCATGAACAAGAAGTTACGATTTTGCCGGATTTGACTCCGCCTTATTTGCTAGCTGATGGAGGTGACTTTGAATCGAATCCCTCGCATTTTGCAGGCTATTCATCTCGGGGCGATCAACTATGGGAGCGAGGTGCAGGTGGCAATTTTTTGACAGCGACTGATACAGTTTGGAAAACAAGGCTCACTGAGGATTACGGAAAGTCTAGTACAAATGCCTACTTGATCAGTCCAAGATTTGACTTTTCTCAGCCAGGAGATTATGATTTGAGTATGGTGATGGGCATGGAGATACTGTTTGCTTCCGGCCCGGCTGCAGCTAGGGTCGAATACTCCATTGATGACGGAAATACATGGATGAGACTAGGTAGCTGCGATGATAACGGTCAGCCTGGTGTCACAAACTGGTACAATCAAGGCTCAGATACCTCATGCTCATCTGCTTTGAGCACATCGGTCTTTGCCGATAGTAGTGGCTGGACTTTTATTGGCAATAATTTCACTGCAGAGTATCCGCTTGACATATTAGAGGGAGAGAGCTCTGTGATCTTTCGAGTGCATTTTGCAGTTTCGATTTTCTTCTTCAGTGGTTACGAGCGCGATGGTTTTCTCGTTGATGATTTTCAGATCCTCTTCACGCCAGATGGTGATCCTTGCGATGGAGATAATCTCGTGCTCAATACGGTTGACTACCCAGGGACCTTCAGAGCCAAGTCAAGTCTTGTGGCCAATGGTACGGTCACAAGTGGTGAGACCATACTGCAGTCGGAGGGGACAATAGATTTTGGCAATGAATTTCAAGTAGATCTAGGAGCCATCCTCGAGGCTAAGATTGATACATGTGACTTGTAAAAGCTGAAGTACTGTGATCTAGATGATGAGCACAGGTTTCTGTCGGAAAACTTCTAGCTTAGAGGCAAATCTCCTCGATCATCCCTGGACTTCTTTTCATAGCGGACATATCAGGCTTCACAGAGTTTGTCGATCAGACGAGCATCGACCATGGTAGGCATATCATTGAGGAACTGCTGAGCACCATAACGGAGGCCAATGTACTCGGCATGACTCTCTCCGAGTACGAGGGCGACGCAGTCTTTTTCTACCTCAGGGACTATACGGTGAGCTACCAAGATCTGGCTCGGCAAACAGAAGAAATCTACCTGCGATTTCATGAGCAGATTCAGCGTCACAAGATCTTGCGGATATGCCACTGCGGTGCCTGCAATCAAGCAGTCAATCTCAAAATCAAATTCGTGGCACACCAAGGTGATTTTGAGATGATGAGTATCAGGAATCAATCGAAGCCCTATGGCAAAGATGTGATTGTACTACATCGCCTATTAAAGAATACTATTCCTCTTGCTGAGTATCTCTTGATGACATCCTCTCTTTCCTCACAGTACGAGCTGCATGAGAAGTGGGTCGTCCACACGGAGACCATTGATAAGCTTGGGCGATTTGATCTTCACTACAGAGACCTAGACTTTTTACAGGCTGATCTTCCCGAGGTCAGTCTTTCTCCGCCTCAGACCGATTACAAAGAATTTGCCAGTCATAGCTGGCAATTTTTAATGACCAAAGAGCAATTGATCACCAAGCTGGCTGACTTCTCGATACGATCTCTGTGGTTGGATCAGATCGATGAGTTCGTTCCTACGGATGATGGCCCCAATAGGATAGGGAGCAGACATCAGTGCATCATAGGAGACCGAGAGATTGATTTTGAGACGAGTCAAAGATCGTCTTCTCCTGAGTCGTTAGGGTTCGCCGAGCGCACCTTACGTGGTTTCCCTCTTGGTGAGTTGATGAATTATTATGTGGCGAGTGATCGAGATGATGGAGTCGAACTCACGATTACCCAATATTTCAAGCCTCGAAATCTCGTGATGAGTATAATGTTCATTTTGGCGAAAGCCAAGCTCATCAAATCAGTCCGTCAATCGATAGCCAACTTCAGAGAGCGCATAGGTCAATAGATCAGATTTTCGATCCAGAAAGAGAATCTTGGATGGAGATATCCATGATACGCTCGGCAATAGCTCTTGTTGATTGATCAAACTCCTTGATAGCATTCTGGATTTGATCCGCACCAAGACTTTCGTGCTTGACAAGTTCCAGTATCTTCGTTTCTAGTATCTCTTTTTCTTGGTCAGTCAGATGAGTTTGATTCTGATTGACAAACTTCCTCGCGGATTGGATCAATAGTTTTAGTTCAGTTTTGGCCTCTAGTAGCTTTCGTGCTTGCATATCGTCCTCGGCATTTTGGAGAGATTCGATGAGCATCTTTGCCATATCTTCCTCACTGATGCCGTACGACGGTCTGATCTGTACATCTTGCTTGGTCTGTGATCTGGTCTCCTCTGCAGTTACCTGCAGTATACCGTCAGCGTCAAGCGCAAATGTGATTTCGATCTTAGGGATTCCGGCAGCCATAGGAGGGATCCCTCGCAGGACAAACTCACCGAGCTTACGATTGTCTTGGACCAGATCTCTTTCTCCTTGATATACAGATACATTGAGATTGACTTGTCCGTCAACCGAAGTGGTATATTGCCTTCTTGCTTTGTATGGAATCTTGGTATTGCGAGCTATGATCACATCCATCAGGCCGCCTACGGTTTCGATCCCGAGTGAAAGAGGAGTCACATCAAGGAGGAGCATCTTGGGATTGTTTCCAGCTAGGATGTCTGCTTGCACGGCAGCACCGAGGGCCACGGCACGATCCGGATCTAGGCTTGTATCGGGCTTTCGCCCAAATGTTTCTTGGACCATCTGTCGTACCAGAGGAACACGGGTAGAACCACCGACTAAGAGAATCTTGTCAATCTGTGACTTTTCAAGTTCGGCATCTTTGAGACAAGCTTCACAGGCCTTGATGGTACGTGTGATAATCGGTTCTAGGAGACTATTAAGCTCTGCTCTATTCAGACTCAGTTCAACTTCATTCCATATTTCTGCCCAGTTATCTTGGGAAGAGAGTGCAATTTTGGCGCGCTCTGCGAAGATTCTCAGCGCTCCTCGAGCATGAGGATCATTGAGAGAAAGGGATGATACCCAGTGATCGACGATGGCTTGTTCGAAGTCGTCTCCACCGAGATGGGTATCACCATTGGTGGCGAGTACCTCAAATATGCCTTGATGAAGTTCCAATATGGTAATGTCAAATGTGCCACCACCCAGATCATATACGGCAATAATGCCGGTGTCTTCAGCATCTTGACCGAGACCGTATGCTAGCGCAGCGGCCGTTGGCTCATTGACGATCCTGACTACATCCAACCCAGCCAATTTGCCGGCGTCTCGAGTAGCTTGACGCTGAGAATCATTGAAGTACGCAGGTACAGTGATCACGACGCGATTGACGTCTTCACCTAGTAGCTTCTCTGCTTGTGCTTTGAGATGTCTTAAGATCTCAGCACTGATTTGTATCGGGCTGTAGTACTTACCATCAATGAGCAGCTTGACCAGTTCGTCTTCATTGCCGCTCTCAAGGACTTCGTAGGCAAGAGTCTTAGAATCTTGCTCAAGATCTTGATACGATTTACCTAGGAGTCTCTTAGCACTGTAGATCGTACGCTCAGGATGATCTAGCAGTAGTTTCTTGGCATCGTCACCGATGACGATCTCACCATTTTCACGAAAGTGGACGATGCTAGGGACTAGGTAATCTCCATCACCATCAAGCTTCACTGTATGAGCCACATTGTCGATACAGTGAGCTATGAGACTATTGGTAGTGCCCAGATCTATCCCGTAGATCTTGTCAACTTTCTTGATCTCGCCACCTTTTATGTCTATTGCTATTTTCGCCATCGGGAAAAATCATTGAGCAGAGCCTATGACAGATAATGTCGAGAGACCATTTCGAGTTGCAAAGAAAGCACACTATTTATTCATCATCCTTGCGGGATTTTTTGTGGTCAATGCGCTGACGGCTGAGCTTATCGGGTGTAAGATTTTTTCGCTAGAGGCCACTCTTGGTATGGCGCCATCGGAATTTAGTCTTTTGGGTGTTGGTGGCCTTGGGTTCAGTCTCTCGGCAGGTGTGCTTCTGTGGCCCGTAGTCTTTATCATGACCGATGTCATCAATGAGTACTATGGCACCAGAGGTGTGAGATGTTTGTCTTTCATGACAGCCGGATTACTGATCTATAGCCTTGTGATGATTTATTTTGCGATCTGGCTCGAGCCAGATACATGGTGGCAATTAGAAAGTGGTATCAATCCAGACGATTCATCTTTGAGCATTCCCGATCGTGATCTGGCTTTTCGAAGCATATATGGTCAAGGTCTTGCCATTATCGTAGCGTCATTGATCGCCTTCATTGTAGGACAGTTGCTTGATGCATATGTCTTTCAGCGTATCAAGCGATGGACGGGTGAAGGCAAGCTTTGGCTCAGAGCCACGGGGTCCACAGTTATCAGTCAGTTTATTGATAGTTTTCTTGTAGTCTTTATAGCGTTTTATGTGGTCGCAGGGTGGGACTTTTCACGGGTGCTTGCCATCTGTCTCGTCGGATACTGCTACAAGTTTGTTGTGGCGGTACTACTTACACCATTCCTATACATCATTCATTCCTTTGTCGATGGTTACTTGGGCGAGGAACTCGCTGCAGATATGAAGATAAGAGCCCTTTCGGGCAAATGAAAAGGCCCCAACTCAAGAGGAGTTGAGGCCTTTGTGATTCTTTAGATCCGTTGTCTAGCTTCTTCTTAGTTGAAGATGTAACGGATACCTAGCTGCATCTGCCATCTTGAAGACTGGATTCCATTATCGTCTATAAGACCATCAGGTCCTTGGAGTGTAGACTCTAGACGATTTGGGTTGAAGGTATAAGTCGGGTTATTTGTTCCGTCTTCATATCCTTCAAAGTCAAGGAGCTCGAAGTTTCCGAAGCTACCCACAAAATATCTTCTCCCCCAATCTTTATTGAGCAGATTGGTGAAGTTGAAGATGTCCAAGGTAAGCTGTAGCGTGTGGTCTTTTCCACCTGCTTCGACAGTGAAGTCTTGGATCAATTTTAGATCCATGACATTCGTCCATGGTTGACGACTTGAATTTCTCTCCGCGTACTCACCACGATTTTTGCTAAGGTAAGAATCATTCTCGATGTACGCATTGAGAAGGTTCCACTGAGCATCAGCAGAAAGATCCCCATCGTCGATCAAGATGATCTCATCACGGCTTTCTGGAATGTAGATCAGAGCTCTCTCTCGAGAATCCTCATTGTTCAAGTTTCCTCCGTCATTATAGATGTAGCTAAACGGTCTTCCTTGCTGTACCTCATGGAACAGGGTGATCGTGGTCGCAGCTTTGTCAGAATACTCAAATCTCTTGCTGAGTCCAGCAATGAATCTATGTCCAGCAGAAAAATCTGACCTCGTCAATTGTTGGTCGTAGTTTCTACCTCTGATCGTGTGTAGACCTCTCCACTGTGAAGAGTTTTGGCTCGATGTGCCGTCAAATACTGAGTAGGAGTCACCGTATGAATAAGCTGCGCTTGCATACCAGTTGTTTGGATAATTGGCGATCAAGTTTGCGCTCAAGTTGTAAGCATATCCTTTGTTTGTGTTGTACGCCAATAGAATTCTACTATAAGTTGGATCTACTTCGTCTCGTCGATCAAATATTGGACGATCATCAGGCGTGCCTGTCAGGAACGATGTAGCTCTTTTCAAATTCAGGTTTTGGTATGCTACATTCTGGATTGTCTTATTGAAGAGACCATCAAGCTGTAGGGTATAGTAGTTACCGAGCTTTTGGTCCAGTGCTAGATTGAGCTTCAAGAATTGAGGAAGCTTGAAGTCTGCCGCAAAGAGATCTACGCTACCAGACTGAGGAGCCTCATCAGGATTGATGTCACCGGGAACCTGGCCAAATGGATCTGGATTGAAAGGCAAATCACCAAATCGGAGAGCAGTACCTACGTTTTGTCCGTAGTTGTTGAAAGCACCACCAGCCCAGACGAGAGGCGCACGGCTGGTGAAGATACCAGCACCACCTCTGAGCTGAGATCTGTTGTCTCCTTTGATATCCCAGTTGAATCCGATTCTAGGTGAGATTTGAAGTTGAGGCTCGATGAATCTGCCCACCTCTGCGCCCATCAAGTCGTATCCTTCAGCTTCAAGCAGAGGAATCGTGTTGATGTTGAAGGTATCGTTCTGCGGAGTGTCATCGTAGAATGGTAGATCTAGGCGCAGACCAGCTGTAAACTTGAAGTTGTCATTGACTTGGATCTCATCTTGGAAGTATAGTCCGACTTGTCCTGCATTGAAGGAAGCGATCGCCGCACTTTCGTCACCTGATAGGTTGTCAACGAGAGAGTAGTTTCTGATGAAGAAGTCTGAGTTGCCATCATTCAAGAAAGTCTCAAGACTGCCAAACTCATATGATCCGTAGTTGAACGCAATGAACAAGTTATCCATTTGGTAAAACTCGTTGTGCGTTCCAAAGGTGAATGTGTGATTTCCTTTGTAAAGCTGTAGGTTGTTTGTGATCGTCAAGATGTTTTGGTTCAGCAAGTTCGCTGTTGAGAATCTTTCTGATCCGAATGTGATTTCGGCAGATCCATCCTCAATCAAAACATAAGGGAAGTCGGAACCAGATGGGTCTCTATCATCCCTTACCGCAGTAAAGCCAACAGTCAGGTTGTTGGAGAGATTTTGGTTGAAGATGGTATTCAATTCTGCTGACAATGTGGTCGTCCTAGAATCAAATGCCTCACTAGAATTGAGGAATCGGAGATTAAATGGGTTAGACTGCACTCCCTCTAGGTTGTCAGCATGCACATGCGAAGCCTTGAAAGAAAGTTTATTCTTCTGATTTAAGTTGTAGTCTAGTCTCAACGTATACTTCTCAGAGTTCAAGAATCTTTCATTGTCAGTGAAAGTACCTGGGTCATATCCATACTGGTCTCTGAGTTTGTTCTCAAGCTGTGTGATCGTAGCTGCATCAGAATCTCCACGATAGTCTGCAAAGTCAAATGGTAGTGGAGTCTCATCTCTTTGAAACTCGACATTGGCAAAGTAGAAGAGTTTATTCGGTATGATTGGTCCACCGATTCTCGCACCGAATGTCTGAGCCGTGAAGTCATTAAGTCTTTCGCGCTCTACATCTGGATTGTCAGTAGGTGTTTTGCCTGCTAAACTTTGGTTTCTGAAGAAGTAGTAGGCTGATCCTTCCACATTGTTGTTTCCAGATCTTGTGATCGCATTGATCGCAGCACCACCAAATCCACCTTGTCGTACATCAAATGGGGCGAGGTTAACCTGAAATTGCTCGATGGCATCCAAAGAGATTGGACTTACTCCTGTCTGACCTCCATTGGTGCCTGACCCTGCAAGACCAAAAACGTCGTTACTTACAGCACCATCAATGTAGATGGAGTTGTATCGGTTATTTTGACCAGCAAATGACAGCTCAAATCCATCATTGCCTTCAGATGTTCTAGACTGTGGAGTGAGACGAGTAAAGTCACCTATAGACCTACTTACTGTAGGCAGCGTATTGATTTGCTCTTCATTGATGACTGTCTCTGCACCGGTCTTATTTCCATCAAAGAGTCCATCTGCAGTGACCAATACCTCTTCTAGGCCTACGCTGGAGGTAGACAGCATAGCATCCACTTTGTAGTTTTGACCTAGTGTAAGGTAGATCCCTTCGTTGACAAAAGCTTCGTAGCCTACGTAGCTGATTTCCACCTTGTATGGTCCACCGACACGCATACCTGGAATGCGAAAGAATCCTTCAAGATCCGTTGAAACGCCGTAAACTGTACCTGAGGGGATGTGAGTGACGATGACATCAGTGGCGACGAGGCCTTCTTTAGTCTCTTGATCAATCACTTTACCACTCATCGAAGATGATGTGGATCCTTGACCCATCATGCCTGCAGTCAACAGGCAAAGACAAGCCATGAGAAAAAATGAGAGTCTTTTCATTGTAAGTTGGTTTAATTGCGCGCAAAGTTCAAGTTCCAAGGTTAATCCCATGTTATTTTTTGCTCGAAAATTCAAAATATATTTGCAATCTTATTATGTATCAACCTGACCGATGGTCTACTACACATTTGTAAAATCATATACTATATGAAGCAGCACTACACTTTTCTATTTAGACAATTTACTGGTCTTCTTTTGATATGCGGCATTTCCGCTAGCTTATCAGCACAGTTCACTATCACAGAGATCTCCTATAATCCTCCAGAGTCTGGCCCTGATTCCTTAGAGTACATCGAGATCACCAATACTGCAGATTTTGGCGCAAGCCTTGCCGGATTCTACTTCTCTGAAGGAGTGGAGTACACATTTGGAGATGTGATGGTACCTAGCGGGGCAGCGGTCGTGGTGGCGATCGATAGCGTCGTGATGTTCAACAATTTTGGCGTTCAGACACTGCAGTGGACAGATGGTGCACTCACCAATAGCGGAGAGGATATCATTCTGAATGCACCAGACAGTAGTGTGATGGATGTCGTAGACTACTCTGCGAGCTCTCCCTGGCCTTCATTTGCTGATGGCACGGCTGGTGCTGGTGCATCGATCGAGCTTTGTGATCCCAATACTGACAATAATGATGGTGCCAACTGGATAGCGTCTACCAACGATGTAGGTGTCGAGATCAATGGGAGAAAGCTTTACGGATCACCAGGTGCAGAAAATATGACAGATTGTAATCTGGTCGTGGAATTTCCCGCCTACCCCATAGGGCTTGTCACCACGATAGATGGAGATGGTGTTGCAGATTCCTTTGGCGTGAGATGCCAGCTTGAGGGTGTGGTCCATGGCATCAATTTTCGACCCCAAGGACTCACATTTGCTCTTATTGATGATGCCAATGATGGTATCAATGTCTTTGAGCTATCTGACAACTTTGGTTACGATGTAGTTGAAGGTGATCGTGTCCAGATCAAAGGGCAGATAGACCAGTTTAGAGGAGTGATCCAAATCAGACCACAAGAGATTACCGTACTCAGTCAGGGCAACGAGCTAGCCGAGATTATTTCTCTAGCGGCAGAAGAGGAGCTGTCTGAAACTACAGAGTCTCAACTCGCAGAGATCGTCGGGGTCAGAATGGTCGATGTGTCGCAGTGGTCAGCTAGTGGATCTGGATTTAATGTCACCTTTACCAATGGTATCACAGAGTATGTCGTACGCGTAGATGCGGATACGGAGATCTTCAATATCCCTCCTCCTGGAGATGAGAATGACGTCTTTCGTATCATCGGAATTGGAGGGCAGTTTGCCAACGATGAACCGCCCTATGAAGGTGGATACCAGCTTTTTCCCAGGTACATCACGGACATAGAGATTATCGTAAGTACAGATGAGGTGATTAAATCCAGGCTCGAGATATTGCCCAATCCTGCGAGTGACATGGTCGTGATTACAGGCGGTGAGAAAATTGACTATATCGACATTTTTTCTGCTGCGGGTAAGCTCGTCAAGCGGACTTTCGTCCAAATGAACTCCGCCAATATTGATATTTCTGGTATTCAGTCAGGCATGTATGTCATACAGGCTCACACCGATACAGGTGTGATCGTCGACAAACTGATGGTTCGTTAATCCAAGTGTACAGAGAACTTGCCTCGCTGTAGATTGACAGATATGTTTTCTCTCAGTGTGGTGGCGAGAGAAAGACCGACATAGTCCGATCTCACAGGAAATGACTTGTGGGATCGGTCTATCATCACAGCCAGCTCGACACTTTTTGGCATAGCTGCCATCAAGGGCTTGAGTGCGTAGAAAAGCGTACGTCCCGTATTGGCGACGTCATCGATCAAGATGATGCGTTTGCCTTTGATCTTGAGCTCAGGCTCTATGATCGCCTCGCTCTCCAGAGGATCTGCAGGACTGAGCTTGATACGGTGCAGTGTAGGCTCCTGATCTGCGATGGAGGAGATTTGATCTTGGATGAGCTTGGCTAGGGTGTAGCCATTGGAGTTGATGCCAAGCAGAATCGTCTTGTCAAGATTGAGATGATTTTCTGCAATCTGAAAGGCCATGCGCCTGATCTTTGATTTCGTTTGAGCCTGATTAAGAATTTCCATCACAAAGCGTACCTTGGTCAAAAATACGGAAAGCATAGATGCTGGAGAGATTGGTATTTACCATTGTGGCTTTGGCCACATTTTATTGGGCTTATTTACAGTACTCGAGACTGTATCGCAACATACACCTTGGCCGAGACGAAGAGATATCTGGTAACGAGGCACAGAGATGGAAAAACCTGCTTTTAGTAGCCTTTGGACAGAAGAAGATGTTCAAGCGCATTATCCCTGCTGTCTTTCACTTCTTCATCTATGTCGCATTTCTTTTTACTCAGCTAGAGCTTATTGAGATTTTCATAGATGGCTTTTCCGGTAAGCACCGTGTTTTTGCCGGCTCGCTTGGACCAGTGTATACCATTTTGATCAATTTCATAGAGATCCTTTCACTTCTTGCGCTCGTAGGTACTGTCATCTTCCTTGCTCGACGCAATGCGCTGAAACTACCTAGATTCCACAAGCCTGAGATGACCCTCTGGCCCAAGCTTGATGCCAATCTCATTCTCTTTGGTGAGATCGCTCTGGTCACGGGCATTTTCTTGATGAATAGTGCAGATGTGGCATTGCAGTCAATCGATCCGTCACACTATCCTGATACAGGGACACTACTACTGAGTGGTTCTATTGCACCCTTTCTTCAAGGACTCGACAAAAACTTGTTGGTCTTGATGGAAAGAGCGGGATGGTGGCTTCACATACTGACAGTCTTTGCCTTCATCAACTATCTACCCAAGTCTAAGCATCTCCATATTTTTTTGGCATTTCCCAATATCTGGTATGCCAAGCTCAATTCGCGCGGAGAGATGAGCAATATGGAAGACGTCTCAGCAGAAGTCAAGTCGATGCTAGGACTCACCACAGATACTCCCGAGATGACTGACGATATCCCAGAATTTGGAGCCAAGGACATCTTTGACCTCAGTTGGAAAAATATCATGGACGCTTACAGCTGTACAGAGTGCGGAAGATGCACGAGTGTATGTCCGGCCAATCTTACAGGTAAGAAACTATCTCCACGCAAAATCCTGATGGATATCAGAGATCGTGCGGAAGAAGTGGGAAATCATTTTGACACCAAGAACGCCAAAACATTTGCCGGAAGGCCAGCAGCTGAGCCCTACTTACCCAAGTACTTTGATGATGGAAAGTCTCTCTGGGACTACATCAGTAGGGAAGAAATTCACGCCTGTACTACCTGTAATGCCTGTGTGGAGGCCTGTCCTGTGATGATCAATCCTCTTGATCCGATCCTACAACTGCGTAGATATGAGATCTTGACGGAGGCAGCAGGTCCCAAGGACTGGACGCCCATGTTCACCAATCTAGAAAACTCAAGCTCTCCTTGGCAAATGCCTGTCGAGAGAGACGCTTGGATCAATGCATAGAAAATTATGTCCGATGTAAATCAAGCCGCTGTACCCTTGATGTCAGATCTTGCCAGTCAGGGAGTAGAGCCAGAGATATTGTTTTGGGTAGGATGTGCTGGAAGCTACGATAGTCGTGCGCAGAAGATTTCTCGTGCACTGGTCAAGATCCTCAATCATGCTGAGGTGAGCTTCGCCATCCTTGGTAAAGAGGAGAACTGTACTGGAGATCCAGCGAGACGCGCAGGAAATGAGTTTGTGTTTCAGATGCTGGCTCTGCAGAATATCGAGACCTTCAAGATGTACAATGTAAAGCGTCTCGTGACGTTTTGCCCTCATTGCTTCAATACAATCAAGAATGAGTATCCAGCACTAGGCAGTGATGTAGATGTAGTACATCACACGGAGTTTATCAAAGAGCTCATCGAGACTGGGCGACTTCAAGTGCAGAAAAGTACGGGGTCTGTCACCTATCATGACAGTTGTTACCTAGGTAGAGTCAATGACATGTACGATGTACCTCGAGAGTTGATCACTCAGCTTGGGAAGGAGATCAAGGAAATGCCTCGAAATCGCACGCTAGGACTCTGTTGTGGTGCAGGAGGTGCTCAAATGTTCAAGGAGGATGAGCCAGGTGATAAGCGCATCAATATTGAGAGGGTAGAGGAAGCCATTGAGACAGGCTCTAAGACTATCGCCGTCAATTGTCCATTTTGCACGACGATGCTGATGGATGGGCTCAAGGCCAAAGAAAAGCAAGAAGACATCATGGTCTACGACCTCTCCGAACTCATTGTCCAATCCAATGGCTGGGACTGATATACTCTTCAAGATGCCAGATCACTCAAGGATCTGGATCTATGCCAGCCCCGAACCTCTCAGTGTGGAGGTGGCGGAGCAGGCGGTCAAAATGATCGATGACTTTACAGCCTCATGGAATTCACATGGAGAGCAGGTCGTGGCGCGAGGGATATTGATACATGCGCGCATGATCATCTTAGCGGTGGATGAAGAGAAAGCCGCTGTCAGCGGCTGCAGTATTGATAGCAGTGTGCAGCTCATCCGGAGTGTAGGAGCATACTCAGGTTTAGATTTTCTGAGTCGAGACTATATCTACAGACCAGTGGGTGATGATATAGAGGTCGAGCGCTGGTCAGAGCTGCGCGATCAAGCAGATCATCCCTGGGTCCAAGATGATGTGGAGATCTATGACTTTATGGTCCGCACACTTGGCGAATGGCGTCGATCAGGCCTCAAGCCGATCAGTCAATCATGGCTTCAAAGAGTCATGTAGTCGAGGATCCGCAAGAGATTGTCGATAGATCATCGAACTCTCCCAAAATATCCTCAGTTTTAGAAATATATGATCAAGCGAATCAAGCAAGCGCTAGGGATAGAGGGCATCAAGGTGCGCATAGACTGTCCAGTCGAGCACGAGGCTTCCGCCAAAGTGATTAAGGGCGTATTGGAGTTTTCTACAAAGAACGAACAAGCGGTAAATTCAGTGATCCTACGCTTCATAGAAACATACAAGCGTGGACGACGCAAGAATAAGCGTATCGATGACTACTTGCTAGGTGAATGGTTTTTTGAAGAAGCCTTCACTGTGAGTCCAGATGAGCCCTATAGATTACCCTTTGAGCTCGAGTTTGACCTACTCCAGTCCGGAGTTGAAAAATTCCAGTCCAAAAACTTGATTTTCAAGGGTATAGGTGAAATTGCCAAATTGGCCAAGAATGCTTCAAGCATATACACATTAGCAGCAGAGGTCAAAGTGCAGGGTACTGCCTTTAATCCCAGATCAGAGAAAGAAGTTTATTTTTTGTAGGTGGCCCTATTGCTCCCCAGCCGCCTCTCTTTCTTTGGCCCTCCTCAAGATTTCTTCTAGCACTTCCTCGTCAGATTTTCCTAGCATTTGGAGCTGGAATTCGGCATCATCAGCAAATGGGCTGTTGGGGTACTTCTTGATAAATTCCTCGTATAGCGGTTTCGCATCTTCTTCGCGATCCATCAGATCATCAAGAGTCTGAGCTTTGAGGAAGAGTGCCTGGCCGGCGAGAGAGTCTTGTGGATACTTGACCAGCAGCCAGTCGTAAATATTCATCGTCTTATTGACATGCCCGAGGCTCCTTGCAATTTCAGCCGCTCTGTGCAAGTAGAGTGGTGACTGCTCATCCTTCGGCTTTGTGAGCGCATGCGCTTCGCAGACATTGACGTATGCCGCTGCTATGTCTTTGTCAATGACGGATGCTTCTTGATTGAACATGCGTTCGGCAAGTCCACGGATCATCTGATCAAGGCTCTGAAACTCCATAGAGGTTTTGGCAGAGGCCTTCTTGGTCAGCTCATGATCTGGAAACGCTTCTGCCAGACCGAGGAAGACCGCCTGAGATGCGAAGACATTGCCTTGCTCCTTGAAGCCTTCGGCCATATCGTAGATGTTTTGTGGTGTGTCGGCCTCATCATAGTAGTCACGGATTGCAATATGCATCAGGGCTGTACGCTCCCTACTGAGTTTTTGTTCATCTGCGACTACGATGGCCTTTTGCAATGCAGCAGCTGTTGTGTTCTTATCCGCAAAGTCCTTGTTCTGATTGATGTATTGGAGATAAGCATTGACCAGCGCTCGACCGTTGTCTTGATTTTGCTGCGCATCATAAGCTTTCACTGCGGTAGAAATCGCTTCAGACTCATAGGTCTCTGAATTACAAGCCATCAGTAGGCTCGCTATGAAAAGTATGGGAAGATATCTCATGTCGTGGAGTAAGTTGAGAGTCAAAGATAGAACTCGCTCAGAGCAGTTCATCAATCTTTTCTATCAGCCAGCTACTGTTGTAGGAGTCTTTGTTCTCATTGATCTGCTTTTTAATCTCACTGAGCTTTTTGCCATTCGTTCCTGCACTCAGGATGCGATTGAGGTATTTGATGAAGTTTTGGTAGGGGGATCGGATTTTTTGTGGGATGGCCTTGTTCCGATGCAGATAGATCTTCATGCTATCTAGATGTGAATCTAGCAAGTCGAACAAATCTAGCTCATAGTAGGACGCAGCTGCTAGTAGGCGTGCTGTGAGGTTGAGTTTTGGATCTTGTGATTCGTAGGAATTGAGGAATGGTAAGACCTGCTCAAATTGCTTCTGGTAAAAATAGACTTGTGCAGTGGTCAGGGCCACCAAACTCTCTCTCGTATGCTTTTCTAATCTTGATTTATACTCCTCGATAAAACTAAGGCACCATTCATATTCTTCGAGTCTAAGTGCTGTAGTACAGATATTCCTAAAGAGGGCAGGTGTCAGAAGATCATTGTCAAAGAGTGTCTCATTTTGAAGACCCTCCTGATAAAGTTTGAAGGCTTCTCGGAGGTACTCTTTTTCTCCCTTGTTGATACGTCTGATGCAGTAATTGAGGGCAGACTTGTGTATATCCTTGGCCTCATCTTGCGGAATGGAATCTAGTACTTCCCGAATCAAGTTATAAAGTTTCTCGTAGTAGAGTTCATTATCTGGATGTGCATAACAGAGATAAGAGTAATAGTAAATCTCTAATGCTCCCACGTCAAGGTTTATTTGCTTGATGTGATTCAAGATTTCATCCTTGAAAGTTAGGCTGTATTTGTGCTCATAGACATTTTGCCAATAGAGCAAGAGAATCTCACTTCTCAGCTTCTCTATGAAGTAGAATGTGTCTAGGTTTTTATCAAGTGTTTCTATGTTCAGATTTTCAATGACACTGCGTTTGTCTCGAGTTACTTCTACCCCAGAGAGCTCATAGAGCAATCGTTCGTAGCGATACTTTTGGTAGAAGTAATCGGAGGATCGGTAGAGTTGCCGTGAGGCAAGTCTTTCTGATTTCGATTTAGCCGAGTTATAAAGGTCTTCCAACTTTTTATCTAGCACCGCTCTAAGGAGAAAATTGGCTTGATGCAGAGGGTTGTTCTCGTAGATCTGCTGCGCGAGATAGTCCTGTACCAGTGACAGAAGTTGGGAAGTTAGCTTGCGAAATTTCTTGAGATCATACTCAGCCCCCATGACAAATCTACCTAGCGCGGCTTCATCTAAGTCAGTGCCCAAAATGATAGATTCTTTCACAGCACTAAAGATTTGAATCAAGCGAGCATGCTTGTTGAAGTAGGGTGAATTTATGAACTTTTCCAAGCGATTAAGCTCGTATCTGTCAAATGAGGAAATCACCCGATATAACTTACCATTGATCACAGATTGGCGTCTTTCATGTGTGAGTTTGTTCAGAGATCACAACGAAGGTATTAGAATGTAGACTAATGTATACCTCCCGTCATAAGATTCATTTACATATTATAATGATTTTATATATTTGTACACGTCTGATGACCAAAGGGCTGTGTGGATGCCAATCTGATGTTAAAGTGACACTTTTTGATCAGATTAGCCTCGCTCGTGGAACCTTAGGCGTGTAATTTTGATTAGACTGATGATGATGAACCAAACAAGGACGATTGTTCTGAGTTTCCTGCTTGGAGTCCTATGCCATTCCTTGATGGCACAGTCTCCATATGAGGACGTCTATATCATTAAAAATACCCAGTGGTCAAGACTCTATGACGCCGGTTTCAGTCAAATCACTAATAATCTCAACTCGTCCCTTGGTACTGCCGAAGATAATTTCCTTGGTAACGGAGAGTGGGAACTAGTCATAGATGCTGCCGACGTCCTAGGCAGTGACAAAGTGGTTGTGAGATATAATGAAGGCAGCTGGCCATTTTGGGAGACCAAGTTCATGGCATTGGATGTGCACATTGTCGAGAGCGTAGTGATACCGCAGAAGGACTACATCTCAGTTGTGGTCAATACAGAGAACAATATCTTCGACGTCGTTGCCAATGATAGCACGAGTGCTGGAGGGCTGGAGATTACACATCTAGCCCTAGTGAATAACGGCGATGCTGAGATAGCCTCGGATCATAGCATATCATTCACTCCGACACCAGACTTCTTGGGCATGGCTTACATCAACTATGTCGCTTGTGACAGTATAGGTACTTGCGCAAGTGGACAGGTCTCGGTATGTGTAGTGGATCCTGATATTGAGCCGGATTCTGACACAGTGAAATATTCAACTTCCAAGAATACTGCCCTTACGGTTCTTCTTCCAGGAAGTGATTTTGATGTAAACATTGATCCTCTACACGGAACAGTGGATTCAGTCGGGAACGATGTTGTGCTCTACACGCCAGATGAAGATTTCAGTGGGCAAGACACTTTCCAGCTTATGAACCCCGAGGGGGTGACCAGGACTGTCGTGGTCACAGTCATCTACGTGCCAGATCAAAATGGTTTTGCCATCGATGATTATGTGTACACTTCTCGCAATAATGCCATCTCTTTCAATGTATTTGACAATGATCTGACGGATAACTTTCCCATTGACGACTATTTTGACCCTGCTGGCGAACTAGTCTACCTCGGTGATGGAGAGTTTCACTACACGCCAGAAGATGATTTTGAAGGACTTGTGAAGTTCAATTACACGATTTGTGATGTCTTTGACATCAGTTGTGAAACAGCGGACGTATACATCTACGTGGATGACCACGAACCGATGAATGATGATTTGTATCACATCGTGACTCCGAAAAATACTCCGGTGATCCTCAACTACGAGGTCCCGGTATTGAGTTTTGATTTTGAAGTAGTCCAAGATCCGATCAATGGCCATTTGACACCTTTTCCAGGCTATCAATACATCTATATTGACTGCCACGAGGTATATGGGTACAACCAAGTAGTATACGATCCTGATCAGGATTACGTAGGGACTGATGAGTTTGAGATACAATACTGTGTTACAGGTGCAGATAGCTGTACACCGGTAAGGATTGAAGTGATTGTCTTAGATCTTGTACCGGACACGACCTGTCCTTGTGTACAGAATTGCGTTTGGCCTGGTGATGCGAATAGTGATGGCAAGGTCAATGTGAGAGACCTTTTACCCCTCGGATGGCACATGGGTCTTTCCGGGCCTAGTAGACCGGAAGCTGAAGCCGAAGAATGGTACGGACAGCACTGTGAGGACTGGCGTTGGGAGCTAGCATCCAATGGTAGCAATATCAAGCATGTAGATACCGACGGTGATGGCATTCTATTATCGAGTGACACATCCAAAATCCTTGAGAATTACTACTCGGTACATACAGTGATTCCAGATGAGGACTACGATATCAAAGCATATCCCTTCGATTTGGTCATTGAGACTCCTGATGTAACTACAGGTGATCTAGCGATCATATCCATTTACGCTGGGAATGAGACTTATCCAATGATCGATTACCACGGTTTGAGTTTTTCTCTAGACTACAATGTCAATGTAGTAGATAGTGGCTCGATGCGGTTCATTGCAGAACATGATAGTTGGTTAACTCTAGATGGTCCTTCGCTAGACCTTGGAGTAGTTCCTTTCGAAGGAAAGATAGATGCGGCGATTACACGAACTGATGGCCGAGCAGTGAGCGGTGGTGGAAAAATCGGAGAGGTTGTATTTATCGTAGGAGACGAAGACATTGAAGGATTCCAGTCAGGTGACATTCTATTCAGAGACTACAAGATTCGCATCGATGACATTTACGCTCAGCGTGGAGATGGCAGGGAAGTGAAGATCCCTGGTTCTGAGAGCATCATGACTGTTAAATATGATGGCACGGAGCAAAATGACCCGGAGGTTAAAGAATCCTTGCTTTATGTTTATCCCAATCCTGTTGGAGATGAGCTTACTGTCCACCTTAATGGATCTGATCAGATCTCGGAGATGCATCTCATGGACTTGAGCGGCAGAGTTATCCAACAACAGCTAGGACTACAACATGAGCGCAGACAGCTCGATGTATCTGATCTGCCCGATGGCTTCTACTTGCTTGAGGTGATGACGAGCTCTGAGCGTATCATCAAGAAAGTGCAAGTGGTCCACTAGTCTGGTCGTCTTCACTAGATGATAAGTCCCTCCCGTCTTACTTACCCTGGCCTTAGTCAAAAGAAAACTGGGACATCGTAATAGACCCTTGCGCGGTTGTGATGGACTTGCGCGCCACTACTCAATTTAGGCAGCGGAAATCATCGTCTCGGCTAGATTTTATTCTCATTGATCCTAGCCAGGAGATCCTCTCGATAATTCTTACCTACAGGGATGTGTTTCTTTTCACCACGTTCAGTGACTTCAACCATATTGCCCATCAGTGCTTCGATCTTATCGGTGTTCATGATATAGCTCCTGTGTATGCGCATGAAGCGGCTGTCGGGTAATTTCTCATTGAGACTCTTCATCGTCTGTAGGGTGATCACACGCTTGTCAGCGCTCCTGATGATCACATAGTCTTTTAGCCCTTCGATATAGAGAATATCATCAAAGTTGATCTTGACCAGCTTTTTATCGGCTTTGACAAACATGAAGTCTGCCTCATTTTCGTTATTCGACCCTGCATCACTAGTGCTGCTCGATCCAGAGACACTCCTATACTTGTTCACTGCCTTGAAAAATCGATCAAACGATATCGGCTTGAGCAGATAGTCTAGTGCATTGAGTTCAAATCCATCTAAGGCGTACTCGCTGTATGCCGTAGTAAATATGACTTTCGGTGGATTAGCGAGACTTTTCAGGAACTCTAGTCCCGTCAACTGGGGCATCTGGATGTCCAAAAACATCAAGTCTACCTGATGATTACTCAAGTAGGTGCTGGCGTCTATGGCGTTGTTGAATGTCGATTGAACCTCTAGATCTGCTATGTTGGCACAGTGGGTCTCAAGGATTTCTATGGCTAGGGGTTCGTCGTCTACGATGATGGCTTTGATCATTTTGTCAGTCTTGCTTGTCTTCTGTTAAAATAAGGTTTAGACTCGTCAAGTATCGATCTGGAGAGTCTTCGATTTCTAGTTGATGTCTTTCAGGATAGATGAGCTCCAGTCGCCTTCGTACATTTTCCAAACCAATACCTCCAGCTCTTTTGCGCTGTTGACTTGGCGATGTGATGCGCGTTGGCTTGCTATTTTGGAGCTCAAACTTGAGCCTGTGTTCGATGATTTCTATGCTGATGTGTAGGAATCCCTCTTTGATATTTTCCTTGAGACCATGCTTAAATGCATTTTCCAGAAATGGTACAAAGATCAAAGGTGCAATCTTCAGCGCACCAGGACTACCGGTAAGCTCAAAGGCGATATCCACGCCTGAGCTTTGGCGTAGACTCTCCAATGCGATGTAGTTGTTGATGTAGTCTACTTCCTTTTGCAATGGGACCAGGGGCTCATTGCACTCATAGAGCATATAGCGCATCATATCAGAGAGCTTGATGACCACTTCTGGTGCATCATCAGACTTCTTTAGTGTCAGCGCGTACAAGTTATTGAGTGTATTGAAGAGAAAGTGCGGATTGATCTGCGATTTGAGAAATTTGAGTTCGCTGCTTGCTTTCTGGGTCTCGAGTTCGCTCATCGTGCGCTGTTGTTGCAGCCAGTCACCAAGGATCTTCGCCACGCTACTCACGAAGCCCACTATACCAAGCGCCAAGAAATTATCAAGATAGTTTGTATCCCATAGGCTCAGTGAAATATCGCTAAGGCGGTAGGATACATAGATCAGAAGAGTTTTTAGTGGCGTCAGAAGCATGGCCACTGCCAAAAGCATCAAACAATACATCAAAAAGTTCTTCGATCTACGCAGATGTGGGATGAGCAGCTCGTAGTTGATATAGACAATACCGACATAGAAGCTCGTCACGATGAACGCACACACAACACGAAGGCTCATGATTTGGATCTCAGTCGAGATCACCATGACTACTGCAAAAATCAATAGCCAAAATAGGGCAAATCTCACTGTAGAGTTATGCCACCAGCTTAGATTGGCTGATTTTGCTTGAGCTGTTTGATTCACTGTCGTGAAAATGGGCATTATCTCCAAGAACACACAGAATTATGGATCAATCAATACATTTTCTATACAAGTCTGTGCTATTGAACCTTCAACAAAGAAAACTACTTTCACAAATGATTTGAAAAGAAGGCCAAGTCATGAAGAAAACAGAAAATATCGCAAATCACTACCAAGAGATCATCACAGAGATCGGCGAAGATGTAAGCCGGGAAGGACTCGTCAAGACTCCTGAGCGTGCGTCCAAAGCCATGCAGTTTCTCTGTAGTGGCTATGAGATGGATGCCAAAGCCATTATGCAGAAGGCAATCTTTCATGAAGATTACAATGAGATGGTCATTGTCAAGGATATTGAGCTTTACTCATTATGTGAGCACCACATGTTACCTTTTTTTGGTAAGGCACATGTGGCATATATACCTGACGGAAAGATCGTTGGGCTCAGTAAGATTCCGAGGATCGTAGATGTCTTTGCCAGACGACTGCAAGTACAGGAGAGACTGACACAGCAGATATTGGAGTGCATTGGTGAATCTTTAGAGCCGCTGGGTGCTGGCATTGTTATCGAGGCATGTCACATGTGTATGATGATGCGTGGTGTGCAGAAGCAAAATAGTGTGACAACGACTTCAGCATTCTTAGGGCAGTTCAAGGAGCCAGAGACGCGAGCTGAATTTCTTAACTTGGTTTCGTCCAAATTGTCATAAATCATGAAAGCATTTGTATTTCCCGGTCAGGGAGCCCAGTATGTGGGTATGGGCAATGATCTGCCCACTAGTGATCAAGTAAAGCAATATTTGGATCGGTCCTCTGAGATACTTGGTTATGATCTATACGACGTCATGTGTCATGGTACTCTTGAAGATCTCAAGCAGACTCACGTCACTCAACCTGCCCTCTACGTGCATTCTCTGATCAGACTCAATGCTGGTGATGTCGGCCAGTCAGATATAGAAGCTGTAGCAGGACACTCATTAGGAGAATTTTCAGCGTTAGCGGCGGCCAAAGTCTTTGATTTCGAGACAGGATTATCATTGGTCAAGACCAGGAGCCAGGCCATGAAGGAGGCTTGTGATCAGACGGAGGGCACCATGGCGGCAGTACTCGGTCTTGAAGATGAGCAGATCGAAAATATATGTGATGGTCTAGAGTCAGTTGTGGTCGCAGCAAATTACAACAGTCCTGGCCAAGTGGTCATCAGTGGTTCCATAGCAGGCGTGGAGGAGGCTTCCGCCAAATGCACTGAAGCAGGAGCTCGTCGAGTCGTGCCTCTGGTGGTAGGCGGTGCATTTCATAGTCCATTGATGGAACCCGCGCGCCAAGCATTGGCAGCTAAGATTGAAGAGATTCAGTTTCACGAGCCTTACTGCAAGGTCTATCAGAATGTTCATGGTGTGGCTGTATTTGATCCAAGTGAGATCAAGGCCAACCTCATTGCGCAGCTGACGTCTCCTGTGAGATGGTCCCAGACCATGCAAAATATGAAGACTGACGGCTTGACCAGTGTCACAGAGGTCGGTGGCAATGGTAAGGTTTTGACTGGTCTTTTTAAGCGCATAGATCGTACTTTAGAGATGCGTGCCATCTAGTCTATGACACAGGATTTTGCAATACATACGGGTACAGTGCTCCTGGCTGAGCCATTTATGCTCGATCCCAACTTCAGAAGAAGTGTAATCCTTCTCTGCGATCATGATGAGATGGAGGGAAGTATTGGCTTTGTGCTCAATCGCCCTCTCAATATGCAAGTCAATGACCTGGTCTCAGGGTTCCCAGAGTTTCCCAGTGAGATTCACTTTGGGGGGCCTGTTGCTACGGATACCATACATTTTCTGCATACCAAGGGTAATATGCTCAATCAGAGTCGCGAAGTGTCGCCTGGAGTATACTGGGGTGGAGACTTTGAGCAACTGAAGACCCTGGTTGAGACCAATCTCATCAAGACCGATGACATCCGCTTTTATGTAGGTTACAGTGGCTGGGGTGGCGGCCAACTGATGGATGAAATGCACAATGGCTCCTGGGTGTCAGCTCAGATGAATCGCAACTACGCCTTCAAGGGAAGAGCCGACAAGATGTGGAAGCAAGCAATGACTGATGTCGGTGCTCACTTTAGTGTGATCGCACAGATTCCTGAGTTCATTAGCCTCAACTAGGTTTTTCTATCAAGAGAATCTGTCTGGATATTTCTCGCTGAGGTCAGCCTTGAGATGCATGGCAATGTCATCCATATCTCTGGCGCTGAGTGAGCGGAGAAGGCCATGAATCGTCTGTATGGGGATCAGTCCAAGATGCGTCTGTACATATCGGTCAAGAAGATCATCTATCACCTGGCGAATCTCAGGATGATTCCATGCTGATCGATCTAGATGACGGAGGACTTTAATCTCGTGTTGCTTGCGCAAAAACGCTGAGATCTCTGCGTAGTCTCTCGATTGTTGCCAGATTTGAACATTGAGAATCTGTGACATATAGTTGGCTTCTGTCTCTTCCATACCCGTCACAGATAGATCTCCATTCCTGAATCTCTTGATCCAGTCCATATTATCAATGAGCTTTTTGATGCTAGGCATACGACTCATCTGACTATAGTTTTCGATGATGACCTCGCGCAGAAGACTTGTGAGTGAATGCTCTTGCTCACTCGTATGAATCATGAGTCGCAAGATGTCAAATCTGCTGTCCTCTATGGCTTCAAGCAAGATTATCTTGGCAGGCATCTGATGAAGGATCTCTGGATATTCCTTCAAGCTTCCCTCTGCTCCATGGACAAACTCGAGGAATAGGAACCAGTCTTGGAGAAGGAAACTTCTTCTATGCCGTACTTCTAGGATAGCTGGTATCAGATCTATCTGACTTTCTCCCTCAAGATATAGTTGTTTGAAGAGATTGTGCTCTCGCAGGTAGTCATAGTGATCTTCTCGACAAAGCTCCTTGATCTCTGAGAAAAATCTTTCTCTAAACTCAGGCGCCATATTTTGGCTACGGATGTACTGTACCGTTTCGTGCCAATCTGCTACGAGATTCTTCGAGCGCTGAGATTGTAGCCTTTGAGAGAGCTTGAGTGTATAGGGAATCATACAATGTGTCAGATCCCAAATTCGGGATATGCTCAGCTCCGTAAGTTCGCTTTGTACAAAATCCATGAGGATCTGACAAGATTGCAGTTGGCGCTGCAGACCTCTTGTGCTACGAGCGAGATTGTTGAGGTCAAATGCTGACTCCAAGAGCATCCTAAATGCCTGATTGTCCTCAGTCTGTCGAGATTCTGTGAGCATGGCAATGATAGATGTCAATTCTGCTAGCTGATTGTCTTTGCTCGCATATGACTTGAGTAGGAATCTTAAGTGCCTGTGCTCTATGATGCGCATATCTGACTCAAAGAGACGCTTGGTGCGCTTCTTGACCGCTTGAGCCCTGACGACTTGCTCTTGGATCAGCAGTGCTCCTACTCCGACATGCACACACTGCTGAGTCTTCATGTAGTCCACGCAGTTACATGACCACTCACGGAGTTCACCTAGTGTCACAGTGATCAAGGTCTGGAAGTTGTAGCCAGAAAATCGGTATTGATTCTTAGAGACCTTCAGCGCAGTGACCTCAAATGACTTGATGAAGTCTTTGGCGTCATGATATAGCGCAGGAGGCATACTTTCTTTGAGCTCCGAGAGCTTGATTGTCTTTCGTCCGGCAAACATTTGATAAATTAGAAGACTAGCTTTAAAGTTAGATCTTCACAAGTGTAGACAAGGAATATGAAAACTGTTTGTTTTGCAAGACATGCCAAGTCAAGCTGGGCGGACCTAAGCCAGAAGGATATCGACAGACCTCTCAATCCTCGTGGGCTCAGAGATGCACCGCTTATGGCCGAGAAGCTCAAGGATTTACAAGGATCGCTAGATGGTCTGCTGGTCAGCCCTGCGCGACGTACACAGATGACATCCAAGTATTTTGCGGAAGCATATAATTTACCAGCCGACCGCGTACTGACAGATGATGACCTCTATCTGCCAAGCGTGACAGATGTCTACAAGGCACTTGGCAGTCTGTCGGACGCATGGTCTAGTGTGGCGATCTTTGGTCACAATCCGTGCTGGACAGACATTGCCCTCTTCTACAGCAATAGTGAGATCATGAATGTGCCTACCTGCGGCATATACATTGTTGACTTTAAGCTAGACTCTTGGGTAGAGCTGAGCTCTCATACTGGACGTCTCAGGCAATTTATATATCCCAAGATGTACACCTCATGAGAGCAATACTTGTCCTCATATGTGCTCTCAGCGTCTCGTGCATCAAGCAGCCAGAACTTATCCTGTCAGAGGAGCAAATGATTGATATATTGGTAGATAAGTATCTGGCAGAACAAGCGATGAGTAGAGTGGTAGGTCAAGATAGAGATAGCCTGTATGCAGCATATCATGAGCAGATACTGCGTATCCATGATGTGAGTGATGAGGACTATGAGATGACGATGACGGTTTTGCTCGATGATCTGAGGAGATTTGAGGACTTGCATCAGCAAGTCAAGGAAAGAATGAGAGATCTGAAGAAAAATCTGAATTAACAAAAGGGTAATATACTCCTCAGGCTGCTCGATCCATCGAGTACTTTATTTACGCTATGGAAAGTGAAGAGCTTAAAATTTTAATTGTTGATGATGAGCCAGACATTCTAGAGTTCCTGAGTTTTGCATTGGAGCGAGAGGGATATCAGGTTTATACAGCTATCGATGGTCGGGAAGGGCTTGAAATGTCACTGAGACACATGCCTGATCTGATGATTCTTGACATCATGATGCCAGAGATGAGTGGGATAGAACTATGCCAAGAGTTGCGCAAGCGACCAGAATTTGACGACAGTCTCATTGCATTCCTCACGGCCAAGAGTGGGGAAATTGCCGAGCTTGAGGCATTTGAGTCTGGCGGAGACGATTACATCTCCAAGCCGATCAAGCCCAAGGTATTCGTCAGTCGAGTCAAAGCCTTGCTCAGAAGACTACCTAAGTCGATCAACAAGAGTTCAAACCTCTTGATCTTTGGTGAATTGAGTATTGACCTAGAGAAGTTTGAGCTCTACATTGGTGAACAGTTCATACCACTGGCTCGTAAGGAGTTTGAGCTGATAAAACTCCTAACCAGTAAACCAGGCAAGGTCTTCTCTCGACCAGAGATCCTGAACAAGGTGTGGGGTAGTGATGTGATCGTCATAGATCGTACTGTCGATGTACACATACGGAAGATCAGGAGCAAGATTGGTGATCAATATATCAAGACGCTCAAGGGAGTGGGCTACAAGTTCAACTTTTGATAACACGCAATCCTACACCACACAGCTTAGCAGTGCTCTTATCCATTGGCGCAGGGGTCATGTCATGCGTCTTAGGTTTCATCATTTTTGAGTATGTCACGCTAGATATGCTCCTCAAACTGGCCCTGATCCTTTTGATCAGTGCAGTCACAAGCTACCTGGTTCTCAGAGTAGTCCTAGGTAGATTTATCTATCGCAAGATCAAGCCGATCTACAAGATGATCAAAGAGACCAAAGTCTCAAAAGCAGAAAAAGACAAGGTTGATTTGGGACAAGATGTCCTAGGCGAAGTCGAGAAGGAGGTTACAGCCTGGGTGAGTCAACAGCGGCAAGAGATGGAGTCAATGAAGCAGATGGAAGACTATCGCAAACAGTTCATCGGCAATGTGTCTCATGAACTCAAGACACCTCTCTTCAGCATTCAGGGCTTTGTTGATACACTCAGTGAGACCGAGATGGACGAATCAAGACGTCAGTTTTATTTCAGCCGTACGCAGAAGAATATTGAACGGCTCATCACGATCGTGGAGGATCTTGATGTCATCAGCAAGATCGAGTCAGGTATGTTTACTCTGGAGATGTCAGAGTTTAATATCGTAGATCTTGTGCAAGAGGTTCTCTCCGATCTTAGGTTCCAGGCCAAAGAACGAGATATCACCATGTCCATCAAGGATGGCTATGATCCAGCCATGATGGTGTCAGCAGATCAAGAGGCCGTCCGACATGTACTCAATAATCTTCTTGTCAATGCGATCAAGTACGGCTCAGAAGGCGGTGAGACCAAAGTAGGGTTTTATGATCTTGATAAAGACTTGCTCATTGAGGTCTCTGACAATGGTCAAGGGATCGAAGAAAAGCATCTCAAGCATCTATTCGATCGATTTTATCGTGTGGATAAGAGTCGATCACGCCGCGAAGGCGGATCAGGTCTCGGTCTGAGCATCGTCAAGCATATCATAGAAGCACACGGGCAGAGTATCAACGTACGAAGTACTGTGGACAAGGGTTCCACTTTTGGCTTTACACTGCGCAAGGTTGGCGCCTGAGGACTCAGGGAACAATCTTGGTCTCATACGAGACAAGATCCAATTGGGCCTTCATAGCATCTCGCCAGACCTCGTACTGAGCGATGTCGCTTGAGTCCATGGGCTCTGGTGGAGGAAGATTTTCTCTAAGATGATCCACCTGACGCCCATCTTTCCAAAATCGGAAGCACACGTGTGGACCAGTGGCAAGTCCAGTCTGACCTACATAGCCGATCACATCACCTTGCTTCACATGCACACCCGGCTTGATGCCTTTTTTGATATTACGCATGTGCAGATACTGCGTTTGTATCTGATCATCATGTTTGATCTTCACATAGTTGCCATTTCCTCGTGTGAATGAGGCTTTGGTCACAGTTCCATTGGCTACGGCATAGATGGGAGTGCCAGTCGGAGCGGCATAGTCAGTTCCAAGATGAGCCTTGGTCCTTCTGAGCACAGGATGAAATCTCCTCGGATTGTATCGTGAACTAATCCGTGAGAATTTGACAGGAGCCTTGAGAAATGCCTTTTTCATCGGCCTAGCTTCAAGGTCAAAAAAGCCACTATACTTCTCGGTATCAAAGCGAACAGCCACGTGATTCTCTCCACCGCTCTCAAACTCAGCCGCCAAGATATTGCCGGTGCCTACTAGCTCATCGTCGACGAATCTCTCCTCATAAATCAGCTTGAATCTGTCTCCTTTCTGCAGATGATAGAAGTCTATGGACCATGCATAGACATCTTCCATCTTATCGATCAGTTCGTAGGGTATACCCTGATCGGTCATAGCTTGCCAGAGCGATCCAGTGATGACGCCGCTATGACTTTTGATCCGAGTCTCTAATGGGAGATCAACCTCTTGAGCACAGAGAGCCTGAAGATCATACTCAAGGAGTTTTGTAGTAGTGATCGGATACACCATGCTTTCCGCAGCTCCGGTTTCCTTGTTGTACAAGATCTCGTAGTCACGATTTGCAATAAGGTTTCGAGGGTCAAAGGTCTCACGCGTATTGCTCACGAGTTTATGGATATCACTTCCATCTAAGCCGAGGTCAGTGAGTATCTCAGCAAAAAACTGATTAGGCTTGATTTTTTGCGTCTCTAGACAAAAATATGAGGCATCAAATCCATGGATTAGATTGACTGACGAATAATTTTCTGTCATGTCAATCTCAGTCGGCTCATCTGATCTCATGACATACAAGGCCACGAGACAAAGCAAAAGCAAACTCGTGAGCGTCAAGCCGAGTCGACCTCGTGATTGATAAGATGATGACATGATTGCAAAGGTAGCGAAATGCTCTGTCGGTCATTGCTGGCCCTAGAAGCTCTGCTTGCATATGGCTTTCGCCAAAATGTGTAGTCTGGCTGAATCAGGTCGTCGTCAAAAAGGACAATCGCAATTAGATCCTGCAGTTCATTTGGACGAAAGTCAGAGACCTCAAGCTGTCCTAGGATATTCTCACTCTACTAGCTCCTCTCGAGCGAGAGCCGTATAACTTTGCCATGCTGTGAAAATCTCTGCCATCAGATGTCGCGAAAAGCTGCTCGATCTTTCCCAGACGAGGGTCATGGCGATCATCAATGTGACGCAAGATTCCTTCTATGATGGTAAGCGATATCTTGACACAGAGAAGTGCCATGAGCGCATTCATCAGTGCATCGCTGAGGGAGCAGACATATTGGATTTTGGGGCGATGTCCTCTAGACCTGGTGCTCCATTGCTTGAGGCCCAAGTTGAGATTGACAGACTACTGCCTCTTATCGCCTACACCAGACGTCACTTCCCAGAGATGATCATCTCGATCGATACCTATCGCTATGAGGTCATGGAGACAGTCCTTGCAGCTGGTGCTCATATGATCAATGACATTCGAGGAGGTCGCGAAGATGATCGCATCTACGGCCTCGTAGCCAGGCATCAGGCTGCCTACGTGATGATGCACATGAGAGGAGATGCGCAGTCCATGATGGAGCTCACGAGCTATGATGATGTGGTGGAAGATATCATGGATCAGTTTGTACGCGATCTTTCTCGAGCTCGAGCAGCTGGACTGTACGATGTGATCCTAGATCCCGGCGTAGGCTTTGCCAAGGACAGCTCTCAGAGTTACTCTCTAGTAGCTCGGGCAAGTGAGTTTCATGCATTGGGTGAAGGGTTGCTCTATGGCGTGTCTCGTAAGTCATTTATATATAAGCTTTTAGGCCTTTCTGCTGAGGTGGTTTTGCCGGAGACGAGCGCCATGCATCAGCATTTGATCATGCAGGGCGTCCAGATTCTTAGGGTCCATGATGTGGCTGTCGCCAAAAATGTTATTCGCATGTGTCGTCAGCTCCAGGAGCATGACAAATCACCTTTGTCTGCTAACAATAGGTTAAAAAGCTGATCTCTTGTGTAGTCTGAGTCGTAAATTGCATTGATACAGTAAGGTGAGCGAAACCAAGGTAAATAAAAGATCAACATGGAAACGAAGGCTGATATGGTGCTTCGTCGTACTGCTATTGCTGATCCTGCTCATTCCTTTGCTCGTCCAGATTCCAGCGGTCCAGTCATGGGGCATAGATCGTATGACGAAGCATGTCGAGAAGAAGACTGGTGCTGATCTATCAATCGATCGATTTTATCTCGATCCTTGGGATGATCTTACGCTGAAAGGCCTAGTGCTGATTCCTCAGGAACAAGACACCATGGCCAAGCTTGAGACGCTGCAACTGAGCTTCAAAAAGTCCCTTTTCTCTCTGATGAGACAAGAGCTTGCGCTCAAAGATCTCGAAATTGAAGGTGCCTACTTCTTACTCAAAAAAGAGAGTGGCAAGGATCAAGCGAACATTGCGGAGTGGCTCAAGCTTCTTCTACCACCCAAAGGCGATGAATCCGAAGAAGTAGCCAAGAAGGAAAAGGGCAACTTCTTGATTGATCTGGAAAGTATCTCTCTGTCCGATGTTTACTTCGTACATGACAATCAATGGAAGGGCAATTATGAGCAATTCTATGTGGAAGAAGCTCAGGGTCAGATCAGAGAAGTTGATCTCGACAGTGGACTTGTCAGATTCTCTACCGTCAGGATTAATAATCCTTGGATAGATGTCGTACAAGTTCCGGTGCCCGAGATAGAGGATGAGGACGTGATTATAGAAGATCCGATTCTCTTCTTATTTGATGATATCGTCCTTAGCAATGGTAGAGTCAAACTCGACAATGGTAGGGCGCCGCCGCGCAAGCTCTATCCAGGCAAAATGAATCTGTCTCAGTTTGAGCTGAGCAAGATCAATATCTCGATGCTAGATTTTAGCATTCAAGATTGGCATTTTGGTGCGACCACCAGAGAACTGAGCCTAGAGGTTGATACGGGTTTTAAACTACATGCTGAGGCCGACTATAGTACTGTCACTCCGACGCAGGCGGATGTCAATGGCATCCTAGTGAAGGCGGGAAGTAGCATACTGAGAGATACATTCATCTTCAGATACAATGAGTATCCTGATTGGCAAGATCTGGAAAATCGGATTTTCATGGAGCTGTCGTTGGACCAGTCGCGCTTGCTCATAGATGATCTTACGCATTTTGTCCCAGCCTTGGCTCACAAGCCGCTCTTTCATGACAATCGCCGGAGATACTTAAAATATGACGGTAAGTTGCTTGGTCGAATCAATAATCTCAGAGGTCGTGATGCCACAATAAGTCTTGATGATTTGCTTGAGTTTGAAGGAAGCTTCAGCTCGCGCAATCTTACATTTCCCGATGAAGAGCTTTTCAATTTTGAGTTTGACTACCTACGCACAAGTGCAGACAATCTGAAGACAATATCTCCAGGCTTTGCGATCCCTAAAAACTTCAGTAATCTCGGCACGGTGATTTTTCGTGGCTATTTTGATGGACTGATCGAGGACTTTGTCATGAGTGGCTCTGGTACTTCCGAGCTGGGAGATTATCGACTAGACATGCGACTAGACACAAAGCAGGGAAAGGAAAGTGCGAACTATTCAGGAACCCTATCTGTACAGGATTTTGCTCTTGATGGCTGGACGCAAAATGATGATTTTGGCCGCTCTAGTTTTACGGCGAACGTGCAAAATGGAAAAGGCTTGACCCTAGAGAGTGTAGATGCATTTTTGACAGGTTCGATCGAGGAATTTAGTTATCGAGGTCATGTCTATCGCAATGTCGAAGCAGATGGTGAATTCCGAAATAAGTTGTTCAATGGGCATCTAGAAATACACGAGGAGAGTGCGGATCTTGTATTTGATGGCATCGTAGACTTCCGAGAAGATCCTCCCAAGGTGGATTTCAAGGCTGACATTGCTACACTTGATCTTCAAGAGTTGAACTTCAGAGATGAGCCATTCACCATGTCAGGGCAGGTAGAGCTCGATCTCATCGGGATCACTATTGACAGCGCCATCGGGACAGCCAAGGCAAGTAATCTGGTCATCGACGATGGTCGCGTGCTCCAAGAGCTGGAGGAGCTTGAACTCAAACTAGCCATGGAGGGTGGTGAGAGAATCGTAGTGGCAGACTCAGATATAGGAGAGCTCAAGATCAACGGAGACTTCCGGCTCAGCCAGATTGCCAACGACATTAAGTATCTTATCAAGTCACAATATCCTGATTACTTTGATCTCATGGGATTGAGCCTTCCCATAGGATATAGCTCCAGCGCGTTTTTCAATTATTCCTTGGAGTTTGAAGATAGTCGAGAGCTTCTCAATCTGCTCGGTGCGCGCAATGTCAGGTTTTATGAGGTGGAATCCGATGGAGTTGTTGATAATCGACGACCAGGAAGCAATGTCAATATCGCATTTGACAGCCTTCGACTCAAGCGCTTTCTTATCTCTGATGTTCAACTGAGTCAGTCTGGCGACCGATCTTCAAACATCCTTGGGACCTATGTGGGCGGCGTTGACTTTGGCAATATCAGTCTTTCGCCAATCGACATAGAAGGCGATATCAATCCAGATGAGATTCTGTTCTCGATTCAGACAGCCAGGGTCAATGATGTCACTCCTATGCTAGATGTACTCGGTGAGCTGCGAGTCACAGATGAGGGCTTTGTCTTTCACTTTGATCGACTCTTTGACCGTGCAGAAAATTGGATCTTGGATCCAAATAATCGTCTAGCCATCAATGATTCTAAAGTGGACATCACTGATTTTGCAATCTCGAAAGAAGGCAAATCACTTGTCATCAGAAAATCGCGAGACGAGGATGGCCTTGAGGGTATGATCTCTGGTATTGATCTGGGCTTGATCAATGAGATCTGGGACTACCCAAAGTTGGATTTTGCTGGCAATTCAGAGCTCAGCTTCAGCTTGGATAAACTAGCAGGACTCGGGCAGATCGATGTAAGTGTCTACAGTGATGGCTTTATTGTCAATGAGGATGACTATGGAGAACTCAAGCTCAATGGCAGCTGGTACAAGGCAGATCGCACTATGGACGTGGACCTGCGCATGTCAGATGGAGAATCCAGCCTGTCCTCGCAGGGCATCGTCAGGCTCAGTAGCATCACCAGTGATGAACGGACGCACTATGACTTTACCCTACGGATCGATGATTATCCCCTAGACATGCTTGAGTACTTTCTGGGTGACGGTATCAGTGAGACCAGAGGCCTCATTGATGTGGAAGCACAGATCTCTGATATTGATGGTCGACCAGTGCCTAGTGGCTACGCTACCATTGACAAGGGATACACCAAGGTAAATTACTTGCAGGCCGGTTTTTTCATCAAGAATCAGCGCATCGATATCAGAGAAAACATCTTCGATGCGACAGGCGCACAGCTGGAAGATATCAATGGGAATGTTGGCGTGGTCACTGGTGGTATTCGACACGACTATCTTAGCAAACCTAGACTCGATGTGTCTGTATATGGTGAAAACGTACTCGCACTAGATACAAAGAAAGGGGATAACAATCTTTACTACGGTAGAGCCGAAGGTGAGCTCTTTGCTGATTTCAAAGGGCCATTCAGCGCTGTTGACATCAATATCCGCGGAGTTGCCAAGGACGGAACCTCTCTTGTCATACCAATCGAACAAGAGTCCGAGTATGAGGATGAAAGCTCGTTCGTCAGATTTGTAGATCCGAGTGACACCTTTAATGTCGCTAGTGATGCCCTCAATCCACTGACTGGTGTCAATGTCAAGATGGACCTGAGCATCACAGACCAGGCAGATATGAAGATCATCTTCAATGAGCGCACCGGCGATATCCTGCAAGGACGTGGTAGAGGAGATCTGGCTGTTGAGGTAACCCGTGACGGCCTGTTTGAGGTCTTTGGCGATTACCAAGTGGAAGAAGGAGAGTATCTCTTTACCAAAGGCTGGATCAACAAGCGGTTCTCAGTAGTGCGTGGAGGAACGATCAAGTGGACTGGTGACCCTATCAATGCCAATATCGATATCGACGCGAAATATGATGGACTCAGTTCTTCACTCTCGACATTCCTCGATGAGTACCTGCCACTGGCTTCTGAGAGTACGAGACAGCAGGCTCAAAATCGTACCGACATTGACTTGAGTCTACTTCTCAGAGGATCTTTACTTCAGCCTGACATCAGCTTTGATCTTGCCTTCCCCAATCTTACAGGAGAGCTGCGATCGCTGGCCGATAGCAAGATGCGAGCGCTCAAGTCTGATCGAGATGCACTCTATCAACAAGTGGGTGGATTGATTGCATTTAGGACATTTTTACCGACCACCAATGTCGGCGGCGGATATGCGGGTATAGCTGCTAGTTCTGGTTTCAACACAGTCAGCGAATTCCTATCCAATCAGCTTTCAGTTCTCGTTTCAGGTCTTTTGGCGGAAGCCGTAGATGACGTCGATTTTATCTCGAGTCTGGACTTCCGATTTGACTTGAGCAATTACGAGACCATAGAAGAGCAGCCTATTCTTGAAAGCAGTGAGATATTACTCAAACTCAAACCCAGCTTCCTCGACGATCGCCTCGTCTTCGACGCTGGTGCCAATATTGTCAATAATTCGCCGATCAGCAGTGGCGCATTTATCGGAGAGGATGTCGTGATTGAATATCTCCTCAGCCAAGATGGACGCCTCAAACTACGTGCCTTCCAGAAGTCAGAAGAGTCAATTGAAGGTCGTGTACGGCGATTTGGAATCGGTCTGTCTTACCGCAAAGAATTTGACTCCTTTGGTGAGTTTTTTCGGAAGGTAAAAAAACAGGATCTGCCAAGCACATCTGTGGATGAAGATCAAGATGGCTCCAACTAATCGATCTTCTCCTACAACTTTGCACGGTCATCTTGATTTACTATCTGCGTCACGCTATTGCAAGTCTTCATGAACAGGCGGAAATCCATATCTATCTCTGATAAGCTCTTCTATGAGCAGCTTGAGCTTGGGGTCATCACGGATCGACTTCGAAGCCTCTGCCACTGTCATCCTGCACAGGAAAGGATCGACCAGCTACAGATGCACCGTGAAGTATCTGATATACTGGCCTCTCACAAGCTCTATCAAGAGATGAGGGAGGCGATGGGTGAAGAAAACTGGCGTATAGGTCGATACCATGATATCTCGCAAGAGCTCTATCATCTCGGTGTCAAGGGCTATGAGCTGGATCTTGAAGATCTGATACGCTTACGCGAAAATTTAGAGTCTCTAGATGTGGTGCAAGATTTTGTCTCGCAGCATGATGAGTATCCACTAATAGCAGCGAGCTACGAACCAGTGGAAGATCTCAAGTCGCATCTAGCTGCATTTCGACGCTTGCTGGATGATACCAATCAAGTCCGAGATGATGCTTCTTCCAAGTTGCTCTCCATCAGCAAGGAGATCGGAGGCATAAGGGCCAAACTCAGTACACAATTTGTCCAACTCAAGAAACGCTACAGCAAAGAAGGCTACCTAGCAGACACAGAAGAGAGTATCAGCAATGGTCGAAGAGTGTTCACGGTAGTCGTCGAGAGTAAGCGGAAGGTCAGAGGTATCATCCATGACTATAGCAACACGGGTAAGACCGCATTCATTGAGCCCGAGGAAATTGTCATCCTCAATAACGAAGTGCAACAAAAGCAGCATGAAAGAAAGCTTGAGATCCGTCGGTTGATCCTAGAGCTATGCGATAGGCTCCGGTCATATCGAGAGGAAATCGCGACAGCCACCGACTGTCTTGTGAGATTAGATATCGCGCAGGCAAAGGCTCGACTTGCTCATATCTTCAATACTCAGCCCGTCAAGATAGTAGATAAGCCAGTGATCGACTTTCGAGAAGCTAGGCATCCTGTGCTGTATCTCAAGTATCTTGACGAGGGCAAGGAAGTCATACCATTTGATCTGGAGCTCAGTGAATCTCAGCGCATGCTGATTCTGAGCGGACCCAATGCAGGTGGCAAATCCATCACAATGAAGACCATAGGACTCATACAACTCATGGTGCAATGTGGGTTGCCAGTGCCCCTTGGAGATGGAAGCACTTGTGGAATATTTCATCAAATTTTCACTGAGATTGGTGATCAGCAGTCCATCGAGGATGAACTCAGCACCTACAGTTCCAAGATGAAGAGCCTCAAGTATTTCTTGCAAAAGTCAAATGCACGGACGCTCTTGCTACTGGATGAATTTGGCTCAGGCACTGATCCAGCACTTGGAGGTGCGATTGCAGAAGCCATCTTGCTAGGAATGGCCCAAAAGAAGGCCTTCGTAGTAGCTACTACTCACTATCCTAATCTCAAGATCTTGGCGCACAATCATGCTGCCATGGTCAATGGGGCCATGAGCTTTGATGAGCAAGCGCTCAAGTCTAGCTTCCGCCTTGTCGTCGGGCAACCAGGAAATAGCTATGCCTTTGAAATTGCAGAGCGGATGGGACTGCCTCCTCACATACTTTCACAAGCGCGGAAAAAGGCAGATTCCAAGCAAGTGTTGATAGAGGACATCCTCAAGTCGCTTCAGGACAAAGAGCAACAACTTGATACCGCTCGCAAGGAGGTCGAGGGACAAAACGTCAAGCTCAAGAAGCTGATCACTAACTATGAGGACATGAACAAGTCACTCGAGACGAGAAGACGAAAGCTCAAGCTCGAGGCAAAAGAAATAGAACTAGAGATCCGCACCAAGATCGATAAAGAGCTTGATGCCATGAAGTCAGATCTCAAGGAAAAAATGAAGTCAGAAGAACTTCAGAAGGCGAAGAAAAATGCGGAGGCCAAAAAGATGGACTTGCGTCAAAAAGCTCAGAAAATCAAGAAAGAGATATATAGCGACGAAATCCGCGAGACAGGCGCCAAGATAGAAGTTGGTTCCTTTGTCAAGATGAGATCAGGTGACCTGACAGGAGAAGTTGTAGAGATCAAAAAAGATAGGGTTTGGGTCAATGCTGGCCTCATGAGGCTCGAAGCCAACCTCGAAGAGCTCGTGGCCATCCAGAAACCTATAGAGCGCAATTCGAAGAGGAGTGTGAGGATACAGACTCATACGCGCGTGGATGATATCAAAGACAAAATCGACTTGAGAGGACTCAAAGCAGCAGAAGCGAGTACGATCCTCGAAAGCTACATTGACAAAGCCTTGATTAAAAGAATGCCGGGATTTACTATCGTTCATGGCAAAGGCACTGGACAATTGCGCAATGCACTATGGGAAATCCTGAAGCAATATCCTGGCAATCTTGAATATCGTCATCCCTCTGATGAGCTCGGAGGGAAGGGCATCACCTTAGTGAGCTTTCACTAAGCAAACATTTCTGTACCGGCAAAATGAAATGAGCCTTCGATGGCTGCATTTTCATCACTATCTGCCCCATGGACAGCGTTCTCACCTATGCTCGTTGCATAGAGTGCACGGATTGTGCCTTCAGCTGCTTCAGCAGGATTGGTCGCGCCGATGAGCTTGCGAAAGTCAGCTACTGCATTATCTTTTTCTAGTACGGCAGCTACGATAGGTCCGGATGACATAAACTCCACGAGTTCACCATAGAATGGTCTCTCTTTGTGCACCGCATAAAACTCACCTGCTTTCTCAGCTGATAGCTTGGTATATTTCATCGCAACGATCTTGAATCCTGCCGCGCAGATTTTATCCAAGATAGCTCCGATGTGTCCATTCCTGACGGCGTCAGGCTTGATCATAGTAAAGGTTCTATTAGTCGCCATGTGTATGGTGTTTGTGATTAGGTAAATGAATAATCTTAAAATCCGCGCAAAAGTAGGGATTAGCCCGAGGAGAGACTCCAAAATACCAAGTCCAGTACAAATAATTTCAAGAACTTCGCGGCATGACCGATGACCTGACATACATCAGTTCCTGCATCAAGGAACCAGCCAACTCTGTGATCCTCAGTCATCGCAATCCAGATGGAGATGCCCTAGGGTCATCCACAGCACTTGCTGCATACCTGGAGAAGAAAAATCACAAGGTCACTGTGATTTTGCCCAGTGAGTATCCTGCCACAATGAAGTGGATGCCAAGAACGAAGGATGTACTCATTTTTGACAACTTTCCTGATGAGGCGAGAGCAGTCATAGACAAGGCAGAGCAGATCTATGCGCTTGATTTTAATAGCTGGGAGCGAGTAGATCCGCTGCAACTGCAGCTGATGGAGAGCAAGGCAAAAAAGATTGTCATAGATCACCACCTTGATCCGGAGCCTTACTTTGACGCATACTATTGCGATAGCACGGCCTCGAGTACCGCTGAACTCGTCTATCGTCTCATAGAAGATCTTGGCGAGGTCGATCACATTGATATTAAGATGGGTGAATCGCTGTACGTAGGACTCCTGACTGATACAGGTAGCTTCAAGTACAGCATAGCACCTGAAGTTTTCCGCGTGGCATCACAGCTGCTCAATCGAGGTGTCGACAGTGACTACGTGCAGAATAAAGTCTTCAACACGCTTTCGCTCAAAAATCTCGAACTGCTTGGTCATTGCCTCAACAATAGGATGAGGATCTTCCCTGAACTTGGCATGGGTCTCATTTTCCTCAATCTGGCAGACCACAAACAGTTTAAAATCCAGCGAGGTGATACAGAAGGGATCGTCAACTATATCCTCAAGATGGATGGTATCAATATGGCGGCATTCGTCACAGAGCAAAACCAGCAGTACATCAAGCTCTCCCTCAGATCAAAAGGAGATTTTTCTGTGCAGAAAATTGCATCCAAGTACTTCAACGGTGGTGGTCATAAGAATGCTTCTGGAGGACGAAGCGACGCAAGTCTAAAGGACACTGTAGACCGCCTAGTACAAATTGCACACGAATACAAATCTGAAATACTAAAGTCATTTTAATGAAATCAAGATACATTCTACAACTCGCCATTTGCGCGACAGCGCTCACCATGGCATGTGAATCTGACTCCGGGCCACTGATGAGCAGCAACGGATTTGAGTATGAGATCATCAACTCTGGTGATGGACCTAAGTGCAAAGAAGGCGACTATGCTGTCTTCAATATAGATCTCATCGATGACAAGGGTGAAGTAATTCAGAGCACCAAAGGATATCCGCAGCCACCATCTTATGAAGTAGATCGTGACAAGCCGACTCCAGCGGGAGCTCCTCCCATCGAGGAAGTCGTCAATCACATGAACGTCGGAGACAGCGCCGTGATCTACTTCCCAGTGGACAGCATGAAGCAGAACAAAGAGCAATTTGCTGGGATGAAAACACTCAGGTACTGTATCAAACTGGGAGAATCCAAGACGCAAGAACAGATTGATGAAGATCGTCGCATCCTGGCTGAGGAAATGACAGCCAAACAAGAGAAGATGCGAGAAAAAATGACAGAGATCAATGCCCGTATCCCGGTCAATAAAGCCAGGCTCCCAGAGATCGAAACCATGTCCGCGGCATTCTATGACGACATCCAAGATGAGAATGTGGAGTGGAGAGATGGACCAAGTGGACTCAAGTACTATATACATGAGGAAGGCACAGGACCTATTCCTGAGGACGGTGCCTCAGTGGTGGCCAACTACTACGGTTATCTAGCCTCAGATGGAGAGATGTTTGACACTTCATTCCGCGGAGGACGAGAGTTTACTTTTAGCCTTGGCAGGAGAGAGGTGATCTCAGGATGGGATCTAGGATTTGCACTGCTCAAAAAAGGTACCAAGGCAACTTTCTATATTCCTTCTGACATTGCCTACGGAGATAGAGCCAATGGTGGTATTCCGCCCAATAGTGATCTGATCTTTTATGTCGAGTTGGTCGATACATTTTAATGATCAATAGATCTCAATATTAACAAAAGCACAAAAACATGACCAGCGAACAACTACAGAAGTTGAGCTCACGGCTGGAGACTCTCAGGAGGTATCTTTGACGTCGAGACGCGTCAATTTGAGCTTACACAACTAGAACAAAAAAGCATGGCACCGGACTTCTGGAATGATGCAGAAGCGGGAAAGGCTGTCATGCAAGAAATTAAGAAGCACAAGTATTGGCTTGGGCTCCATACCCAACTAGAGGAGTCTTATGACGAGCTCGAGATCATGCAGGAGTACCTCGCTGAGGGAGAACTGACTGTCGATGAGCTCGAGGAGGCTTACGCCAAAACAGTCGACTTGTACGACGATATTGAGTTTAAGAGTACACTCAATCAGCCTCAGGACGCTCTATCCTGTATCCTGCAGATCAATGCTGGAGCCGGTGGTACGGAAAGCTGCGACTGGAGCGCCATGCTACAGCGCATGTATGAAATGTGGGCGGAGCGAAAGGGCTTCAAAGTCAAGCTGCTCAATCGCCAAGAAGGTGATGTTGCGGGTATAAAGAGTGTTGAGCTCGAGATCGATGGGGAATTTGCCTTCGGTCTATTGCAAGGCGAAAATGGTGTGCATCGACTCGTCCGTATCAGTCCATTCAACAGTCAAGGAAAGCGAATGACATCCTTCAGTTCGGTATTTGTGCATCCGATGATCGATAATACGATAGAGGTTGAAGTGAATCCTGCTGATATCGAGTGGGATACCTTCAGAGCCTCCGGTGCCGGTGGTCAGCACGTCAACAAGACTGAAAGTGCAGTCAGGGTGCGACACCTCCCGACGGGGATCGTAGCAGAGTGCCAAGAGGAAAGATCTCAACATATGAATCGTGAGAAGGCACTACAAATGTTGAAGTCCCGATTGTACGAACGCGAACTACAAAAGCAGCTCGCCGAAAAAGACAAGATCGAAGCCAATAAGATGGCTAATGAGTGGGGGAGTCAGATCAGATCCTATGTCCTAGATGATCGCAGAGTCAAGGATCATCGTACGATGCATCAGACGAGCAATACTGATGCGGTCCTCAATGGTGATATCGACGGTTTTTTGAAGGCTTGGTTGATGTCTGACGGGGTGGATTGAATCAATGATCGAGGGGTTGAATGATCGAGTGATTGAATGATCGAGTGATTGAATGATCGATATCTACTATCGTGCTTGCTGAGTGTACCGCGCCAGCAGCTCAAAGGTCTAGTCAATATGAAAACGAATGATACGAGCGGAACTCGGCGCGGGACGCGCACGAGAAACACACATAGTTGGCTTGAGCCTGTCTTAGTCAGCGAGAATGCCCAAATCAAAAAACATAAATCAATCAATCAAAAATGACCTTCTCTCCGCAGTTCAAAACGACATTCCTCTTCGCTACCGCTCAGATCATCACTCGCCAAGAAATCTCTGAGCGAGCCATTGTTTAGCACGTCTTAAATCTTAAATCGTAAATCAAAAATCACCTGCGCGTTTGGGATTCACGCGGTGATCCCTTCCTCTCCGAAGGTCAAAACGACATTCCTCTTCGCTACCGCTCAGATCATCACTCGCCAAGAAATCTCTGAGCGAGCCATTGTTTAGCACGTCTTAAATCTTAAATCGTAAATCAAAAATCACCTGCGCGTTTGGGATTCACGCGGTGATCCCTTCCTCTCCGAAGGTCAAAACGACATTCCTCTTCGCTACCGCTCAGATCATCACTCGCCAAGAAATCTCTGAGCGAGCTCAGATTTCTTGATCTTCGTGATGATTGATGGAATGTCTAGAGAGGAGATGTCGCTCTCTGCGGAGGAGGAGGGATTCGAACCCCCGGTACGGTTTCCCGCACGCCGGTTTTCAAGACCGGTGCATTAAACCAGCTCTGCCACTCCTCCGAATAGCGGGTGCAAATATATGCGACTTGCTCCAGCAAATGAAGCCTTCTTGTGAGGAATGATAAAAGTCTAGCGGGAATAAAAGGTTTGCACGATCATACGGGCAAGCATCCTCAGTCCGCTGATCATGCTCTGCCCCTTTTGCAAAGTTTCTTTAGTATACTTCACGGAGATTGGGACCTCACCGATACGATGCCCATTTTGCTTGGCTTTGCGGATCATTTCTATGCAAAATTCAAATCCATTCCACTCGATAGGGTTTTGACTGGCAAAGTCGCTCGTCATGGCACGAAAACCTGACTGACTGTCCGTAACATCCACATTGGTCACAAATCTTGAGATGCGATTCCCAATACCATTGTAAATGCGCCGGATGCGAGGTACATCCTCCTCACTACCCATAAATCGGCTGCCGATGACAAGGTCATATCTATTTCTTGCAAGAGAATCAAGCAAAGTCGGTATTTCGGACGGGCTATGCTGGCCATCAGCATCTATGATGACGATATTCTTCGCTCCTGCAAAGAGCGCAAACTCTATCCCAGTGCGTGTCGCTCCACCAGGGCCAAGATTGATCTTGTGTCGTACAATGTGTCGAGTGTATCGCTTGGCAATGTGAGCCGTATTGTCACTGCTGGCGTCATCTACTACGACGATGGGATAAGGCCGATCTAGTTTTTTGATGGACTTGAGGACGGCTTCGATACGCATAGCCTCATCCTTGGCTGGTATGACGATATAGGTCTGCTCAGGAGATATTGCCATCATTTGATCCGGTAGAGTGCGTAGTAGCCATAGTCCACGACCTCTCCATTCATCCCATACATGGGCTCCTCTCGTCCTGGTACTTTGACTCTTCGGTCAGTCGAGACCAACTCCAGCGCATCAGCTGAGCCGATGTATCCCATGAAGTCGCGAAACTTCTTTTGCAAGCTTTTCTCTGGTGTGTTATCGATACTCCATGTCTTCAAACCGATAAGGATATAGTCCATTCCACTAGCCTTGAGTGCTGGGGCAATCTCCTCATCTCTAAATTCTCGTTGAATCTGCGAGAAAAAACTGAGAAGATTATCTTCAAAAATGCGCTCGTCATTGTTTTTGATGAGCGAGTTGAAACTAGTGCCCACCTTGTAGATGCCGGCATCGGGATTATCATTAAGCTCATTGATCGCAAGGCTTGAATATCGCTTATAGCTATTGAGCACGAAGTCCTTGTCGGCTTCGCCACTGTAGTACATCCAGATCGATGGATCGATGAAGAGATTGGACCTGTCGGATGCGTAATAGATATTGGTGGTTTTAAATACGGTGGCTACTAGCAACCATAACACGATAGGACTGAGGAAGACAATGAAATGGAGTTTTTGATCAATGAGCTTTCGCCCAAATGCGCCTACAAGCAAAATCGACGCAAGGACGAAGATGATGAAGCCATACCAAATCACACCAGCACTGAGCAAAAACCAAAAGAAGGTCGTACAGCTCAATGCTACGATCGCAAGCTGAAAAGAACGATCACTTCCAGAGCTCTTCAATTGTTTGTTGACAGCATAGAGGATCCCTAAAAATGCCAGGCTCAAGACTGGAATGCTCAGGTAATCCTTCTTGGCAAAAAGACGCTCAAGAATATCATACAGCCAAGACCACATGCTCGCATTGAGCTGATACATACCTACCACAAAATTATCGAGCCATGAAGGGTTCGTTTTGGCGAAAGCCTCCGTGAATCCATCCTGATTGATCGAGGCCATGAGATTCTCTGTCAATAGGACCTTGCCATAATAGAGAGACATTGAGAAGAAGCCTAGGATACAAAGAACTGTAACAGCATATTGCCAAGGCTTCTTAGGGATCCGCATCAAAAAATACATGCCAAGCAGAGCCAAGATCAGAAAGCCAATATCCAAGTAGTTTCCTGTGATATTGCTACCCATCGTCTGGTCATAAGGCAGCGTCAGATACTTGAAAGTACCCGGCTCATATCCTATGTATCTCTGCAGCTCTTCACGTACGCCCTGATTGGGCTCGTCCTGCGCGAGGAGTGAGATCGGGGCCAAGAGGCTCGCTATGATGGTCAGCTTACGTCTCATGACTATTCGTTGTCAGTCTTGAGTGACTGTCTGTAGTTTTTCTTCATCTGAGCGATATTCAGTTTCTTTCCGACCGGAGCACCATTCACGATGCAGTCAAAAGAGCGCTGATTGCATTCACTCATATTTTTTACGATCCAAGGTGCATACAGAGTCGAGGCAACAAGAAGAACCAATGCAGAGATCTTGAGGCGATCCCAGATGTAATGTCTATCAGCCAGAGCATGATTGATAGAGAGTCCTATGCCGACGAGCACCAGTATCACTGCATAGATGTACCTACCACCGATCAAATAGTCTAAGCCCGAAAAACGGTCGATCTTGAAAAATAGAATGGCAGATAGGATAAAGCAAAACATCGCCATTGGCAGACCTGTACGCTTGCTCCGATACCAAAGCGCCACGAGGACTCCAAATGCCAAGAGGATTGAACTGATCTTGATCGCTAGACTAAATCCTAGTAAAACACCAAGTAGGATGTAGTATCTCCACTCTTGCACATCTTTCTTGATGAGCCTGACGGCCAAATACAGCGTGGTAATATGCAGATAGAGGAGCGGAAGATCTATCTTGAGCTCATGAGCCAACTGTGTCGTGAATACGGGCGTGCTGATGAATATTGCAACACCTAGCATACTTAGAGAAGGGTCAAATCTGAGCTGATGAACGGCAAACTGATAGGCTGCAACAGCCACCAATAGACCACCAAAGGAGGATAATAGATTAGCTACCTCTGGCGAATCAAATGCAATGTGGCCAATACTTTGGATTAAAGACCATGTGTAGGGTCTAAATCCTTCGACCAATCCTTCATGCTCGGCAATCAGGTGAGGGATGTTGGAATAGAAATTCATCGCATCATATCCCTTGGGATAGATGGTCACACTTTGGGCTAAGCCCATCATCAAAATCCAACTGGCGAGAAAAAATCCCAGATAGCCATACCATTGATGCCCTTGTTCAGGGACCATACTTGTCAGCAGCAGTTTTTGAACGAGCCTGAAGACCGCTGGCAAGCCCAGTACCAGGCCAAGAATCAGGACAGCATATATGACGTACTGGGTCAGCATGCCAAGGCCACCGAGCAGCATCATGAGGATATATGTACAGGTGAGGCCAAGCGCAAGACTCACGAGTCTCTGCAAAGCCAGCGGCAAATCAATGGATGCAATCCTCAGTAAAAAAGATCCAAATCCAAAGGCTGACAGTAGTACGAGCAAGCACTGGCCCATGTGCACAGCAAAAGCACCGAGGAACTTGATCGAAGACACACTGAAATCAGGATAGTTGCTCAAAAACTCTGTGCGAGAAATATTGAGCTGCCAAAGGAGCACAATTCCCATGAAGATCAAACTCATCCAGGCTCCAAAATATCTGGTCGGAATCAGCTGCTTCTTGATGATATGAGGGACCATCAAGCTGGTAAGCACCACTAGGACCAAAGGGCCATAGTAGGCATTATCTTGAATGGCTCTGAAGTACAGCGGGTGCTTCTGCGAATAGTCTATCATGATCCACAGGAGCCACACTATACTTGTGCCAAGCCCGATGTAGGATAGTACAGTTCGTGTTTTAGCTGACATAAGGTTAGTCCAAAATTAATGGATTCGAAAGCTTACTCCATGACATATTATGACATTTTCTGATATATATATGGATCAGTTTTTGATGGGGTATGTTGTATCATCTTACCTTTGAACTATGGACATGCAGATATATCAGCTTGTCGTCCCTGCCATAGCGACATACTTCATGGTGCGACTCCTGCGACAGTTCTTCAAGAACAAGCGCACTGGTCGAAGTACTTTGATATGGTCCATATGGTGGGGTGTCATCATGACGCTTTCTTTGCTCCCAGATGCTGTCTCTGAGCAGCTGGCGAGTATATTGGGCTTTGCTGACAATGTTCATGCAGTCATTTTTGTAGCTATTGGTCTCTTGTTTCTCTTTACTTTCTACTATTCATCGAGTATCGAGAGGATGCAACGGCAGATCACACAGATGGTGAGAGATCAAGCTCTCAATGATGCTATGAGAGAAGCAGAGAAGTATCACTACGAAGAACTGCTCAAAAAGTATACACAGAAAGACTCTGATGAAGATTCTCTTCGTGCTTGAGAATTTTCCCCCTCACATCGGTGGTGTAGAAACACTATTTGGTCAGCTTGTCTCACGACTCCTGGATCGCGGTCATGAGGTCTCACTAGTGACTACATCTCACCCAGAGCGCCAAGATGATTCTAGAATGAAAGTCTATGAGACAACTGTGAAGAATAGATATCTCTTTACATTGGCGGCTATGCCCAAAGTGATGAAGGCCTCTAGAGGTGTAGATCTCATACACACCACTTCTTACAATGCAGCTCCCATCGCATGGGCTATCTCCAGGTACAGGAAGATTCCCTGTATCATCACCTTTCACGAGTACTGGGGGCGGCTCTGGCAACAATTACCTCATATTTCTACTGTTAGTAGTCGGTTGCATCAGGCTTTTGAGCGGATGATATCTCGCTTGTCATTTGATCGGTTTGTTGCAGTCAGTGAGTCTACTAGACAGAGTCTCATCAGGGACGCTGGGATATCCTCCGATCGTATCACCGTCATCTACAATGGAATAGAACCGTTGCAGATCCTTGATACTGCGGCAGAAGACTACTTTCTTTATTACGGTAGATGCGGTATCTCCAAGGGACTCGATTTGATAGCTGGATTGGTAAGTGATCCGGAGATCATTTGGCCGAAAGGCCGTCACATCAAGATCATCACCAGAGATGATGGGTCTAGCTTGTACAGATTATTGTCTTCGCTTTCGCGAAAATGGCCTGCAAGACTCAGTCTCTCCGCTCCGCTGGAACGAGAAGATCTATTGATCACTATTAGCAAAGCAAAAGCAGTGTTGATCCCAAGCTACAGTGAAGGGTTTTGTTTTGCGGCAGCAGAAACATCCGCCATCGGGACTCCGATCATTCATAGTGGGAGAGCAGCACTGGGTGAAGTGGTATCAGGGAAGCAGATTACCATGTCATCTCTGAGTGTGAGAGCTCTGGAGGAGGCACTGCAGCGAGCTGAGAAGGATGACTTTGATGAGTCAGGGCTGACATCCTTTCCGCTGGAGAAGTGTATCGAGGAGTATCTAGAACTTTACCAAAAGATATTGAGCTCTTGAGAATCGCTTTTTACGCAGACGCCCTTGACTATCAGTATGCGGGGATATACTTCTATCTCCGCAATCTGCTGGACGCGCTTCATGAGCACAGTGACGCACATGAGTACATCTTGGTCAAGAGTCGAGAGAGTCCAGAGTATACCAGGTTTACACAGGTCATTGCTCCTACGAAGAACTTTCGCTACATCAGGAGATTTTGGCGGTATGTCAATACCTTCCCCAAGTTGATGAATGACATCAAGCCGGATGTGGTGATTGAGCCGACGCATTTTGGGCCATTTCGACTGGATAAGTCCATCAAGAGGGCAGCAATCATCCATGATCTTACTGCAGTGACACATTCCCATTTTCATCCGAGACTCAGTGCCCTGATCCAGTCCAATTTCCTGGAGGATGTTGCACAAAACGCTGATATCATCATCACGAACTCTGAGTATACGAAGACACAGGTGGTCTACGAGTTTGGGATAGATCGGCGCAGGGTAGATGTGCTTCATCCAGTCATTCCTCAAAATGTAAACCCCATCAAGACCCTCAAGCCCAAGATCGAATGGCCCTATATCCTGCATGTAGGGACTCTCGAGCCCCGGAAAAATCTTGCTGTGCTTGTTGAGGCTTTTGATCGAGTGAGAGCGGAGTATGATGGCCTCAAGCTGGTCTTTGTTGGGAAAGCAGGCTGGAGGATGGGCGACTTCAATCGTGCTCTTGCCAATGCTCGGTGGAGAGAAGATATCATATTGACCGATTACATCTCTGATCAAGAGCTGTTGCAGTGGTATGATTATGCCAGTCTATGCGTATTTCCATCTCATATTGAAGGTTTTGGCCTGCCGATCGCAGAGGCACTAGGGCGCAGAAGACGGGTCATCGTTAATGACCATGCAAGCATGAAGGAGGCAGGAAGCGACGTCGTGTACTACACCGATGTATCGGATGTGTCCAAACTAGCACTGCGTATACAGCGGGTGCTCGACATGACGGGCGATCCTCCGATCCCGACAGGTCATCTAGAGAAATTTGGTGCTAAGGCGATCGTAAAGAGGTTTGAGTCCATCATTGAGCGCTACGTAGAGAAAGAAAAGGGATGATCAATAAACTGATAGCACCGATCGCCGCTAGGTTGGAGTCCAACCGACTCGAGCGCATATGGAAGCTTGCCCTGGTAGACTTCAAGAAGAGGTACTACAATGATCGTCTGGGCCTAGTCTGGGCATTGTTGCATCCTCTACTGAGAATAGCTGTCTATTTTATCATCTTCAAGTATGTCTTCAGCTATCGGCAAGATAACTATGGCATTTTCTTATTTGCGGGCTTGATCCTGTGGATGTTTTTCATCGAAAGTACCAAAGGCGGCTTGACGATTTTCCGACGCAAGCGATATCTGATTGAGAGCATCCAAGTCAATAAACTAGACTTGTTTTTCAGTCACATATTGGGCGTCGCCATAGGCTTTCTATTCAATTTGGCAAGTTTTCTGATCATCATGATCTGCGCAGGGATATTACCTAGTTGGGATATCCTATGGTTGCCAAGTTTGATCCTCAATGTCATGTTGCTGAGTTTTGGAGGCGCGATGATCCTGGCAATCATAGGTCTTTACTTCAATGATATCACCCATGCTTGGGATATCGTCGCTCTATTTGGTTTTTGGACAGCTGGTATCTTTTTCAGAGTAGAGGATATATTGAAGCACTTTCCATGGATGAAGTGGGCACATCCCTTCCTGGGGATTGTGCACAACTCGCGCAATGTCACCATGTACGGTGAGCCTCCCGCCTGGGACATGTACCTCTACAATTGGATCGCTGGCCTGATCATGGTGGCCATTGCCATGGTCATGTACTATGCGCACAATCATAAAGTCCTCGAGCGTCTGTAAGTATGAGTACCAAGAAAGTGGTCATATCAGTTCAGGAAGGTAACAAGAGCTTCAAGAAGGTCGACAAGGCTCAAGCAAACATCAGGAGTCTCGTGCGCAATGCTTTTCGACTGAGCAAGCAGACCGAGTTTATGGCCCTCTCCGATCTCAACTTTGAGGTGAAGGAGGGTGAGGTATTTGGTGTGGTCGGTCACAATGGCAGTGGTAAGAGTACTTTGCTCAACTGCATTATAGGCGCTATGAAATTTGACAAGGGCAGTCAGTTTCATGCGGAGGGGAAGATCCTCAAGCTGAGTCTAGGCATGGGCTTTGACCCCAATCTGAGTGGACGAGAAAACATCTATGTCAATGGTTCAGTGATAGGCCTGACATTCAAGAGGATTGGAGAGATCTTTGATGACATTGTCGCATTTAGTGGGCTGGAGAAGTTCATCGACTCTCCTGTCAAGAGCTACAGTCGTGGGATGCGCAGTCGACTCATGTTTGCGATTGCGATTCACGCTGACGCTGATATTTTTCTATTTGATGAGTTTTTTGGAGGAGTGGGAGATATCGAGTTTAAGAAAAAGTCACAAGATGTCTTCAATCGCACCTTTCTCAATGATCGGACACTCATCATTGTAAGTCACAATCTTGACGTGATCCAGAAGTACTGTGATCGTGTGATGATCTTGGACCAGGGTAAGCAAGTGGCGATCGGCAAGCCGATGGAGATGGTGGAGGCGTACAAGGCGCTGTATGATTGATTTGTGATTTGTGATTTAAGATTTGGTCAGGGTCAGCGGTCTACGGTCTTCGTTCCACGGTATAGAATCAATACCTTTGTTACAAATCCTCTTTTGTGCTACAATCTTACGCCTCCTTTCGCATCTATTTTGCCAATCAGTGATCAGCTTTACAAGCCTTGTCTAGTACTTTACCCATATTGATCATCAACTGGAATGGGATCAGGGATACCATTGAGTGCCTGGAGTCGCTCAGCCAAATGTCAGATCAGGACTATCATGTCTTCATGCTGGACAATGGCTCAGAGCAAGCGGAAGCAGATAGGCTTCGGGACATTTGCGCGAAAGCGCCCAAGATATCCTACAAGAGATCTGAGACCAATCTCGGATACACAGACGGATCAATCCTGCAATGGGAGTGGCTGCAAGAAGAAGGACATGACAACTCCGAGTATATCATCCTGCTCAACAACGATACCTCTGTCCATGTAGAGTGGCTGGCGGCGATGAGGGCTTTCGCCCAAAGGAATGGGACAGATATCGTGTCAAGTCGCCTGGTAGATTATACCAATCGGCAACTCCTGGACAATACTGGACACTTCTTTCTCAGCAGTGGAGAGGTAATGCCGGCTGCTCACGGTGAGCCGATGATCAAGCACCACCAGATCAGAGAAAACTGGGGTGCATGTGCAGCGGCGGCCATGTATCGCACGAGCATGATTAATGAGATTGGCTTCTTCGACCCATTCTTTGAGACAGGCTATGAGGATGCGGAGCTTGGCTTGAGGGCGCGGCTGACTGGCTACAAGTGCCTGTACTGTCCGACGGCAGTGGTGTATCATAAGGGAAGTGTGTCTGTCAATAAGGTCATGAGTGAGGCTTATCTACGAAGGATCCAAGTAGATATATTCTACACCTACAAGAAACTGATGCCGCTGAGCTATCTGATCATCAATGCACCGATGTTTTACTTCAAGCATGTGGCCATACTCTTCACCAATCTGATCTTTACGCGCTGGGACTTCTTGCGGATCAGCCTAGGAGCAATGAGAGAGCTCAATGCCAAGCATCGCCGAGATGTGAGACACGCTCGCAGGGGATTCCAGGCTGCCCATGGGGATCAACTGATGCCCTGGTGGAAGATATACGCTCAGTCTACTTTTTTCTTGTGGCTGGATATCCAGCGCTTTTGGCATCTGATGATCATGGATAGAAAGAGTAAATTCGAGTAGATGGCTTTGATTCGACTACTTGTGTTGCTCTTGAAACCTTCGAGTTACAAGACACTATGGCATGCACTACGTACAGAGCCGTGGAGATTGATCCTCATCAACTTAGTCCTTAGAGTTTCTGGCAAAGAGCGATCTTCTCGCATTGAGATTGCAGAGAAACTCTACTATCCGAAGTTGCTGCGACAAGAGAGAAGACAGCGAAATAAGCGACTGAAGAGTTGGATGGGCGGTGCTAGATGCAAAATCACTTTGTTGCATTTGTCCAATCAAGACACCCGAGATGAGCTCCTGTCGCTTTTGCATCCTCTGGAGCTGCAGTGCCTTGATTACCAATGGATAGGCTTGCAGCAAGATGGGAGCTTCAGTATGCGAGACCTCTCCCGCTTCAAGCATGCTGAGACCGATTGGCTCCTAATCGTTTATGGTCAAGTAGTCTTGAGTAAAGGTGCTGTGATGTGCTTGCTGGATACGATGTCTGCGTCAAGCGCAAATGCTATGTACGGCAATCATGATCATCTCGTGGATGGGAAGAGACGATATCCACAGCTCAAGCCTCCTTGGGATATCTATCACTACAGGCATCAGAACTATATCGGCAAACTCCTCCTTGTTGATCCGCAGATAGCCTTTCAGCAGATCAAAGCAATGGAGCATTTGGATACGATCAGTCTCTACAGTTTTTGGCTATGCATGCTTCAGGATCTATCGCCGGTGGCTCATCTACAAGATGTGCTGTACCACGACCTGCACCCAGTGCCAGCCCTTGATGCACATCGCGGTGATGATAGAGGGCATCTTCTTGAACATCTACGTCATCATAAGCTTTCGGCGACGGTATATGATACAAATGTCCCTGGTTTGTTTGGCATGAGATATGAAAGCAAAAGATCGCTGACGGTAGAGATTATCATCCCTTACAGAGATGCCCCAGAACTCCTTGAAACTTGCGTGAGTACTCTCCTGAGCTATACGGAGTATCCTCATTTCAGGGTCTGCCTCTGCGATAATGATAGCACTGATCCACTAGTCATATCCTATGTGCGAGAACTCTGTGGGCAGCGCGAAAACTTTAGGTATCTCAAGGTGCCTGGTGAGTTCAACTACAGTCGGATCAACAATGTCGCCGTCATGAGTTCCGATGCCGATGCGGTCCTTCTCCTCAATAATGACACAGAGATCATAGAATCTGGCTGGCTTGATCAGATGGTCGCCTTGTTGGAGTGCGAAGATATCGGTGCTGTGGGAGCCAAATTGCTTTATCCAGATCGGACGATCCAGCATGCTGGGGTCATCCTTGGCATCGGAAATGGAGCAGGACATGTATTTCTTGGCTATCCCGAGGATGATCCAGGCTACATGAATCGACTCCTTTGTCATCAGCAATATCCAGCAGTTACGGGCGCTTGCCTGCTCACATTAAGGGAATTGTTCATATCTTTGGGAGGCCTTGATGAGCAGCGGTTTCCCATTGATTTCAATGACGTGGACTATTGTCTCAGGGTAGGGGGAAAGGGGCTGAAAAGCTGTTTGTCTCAAGCAAAAGCAATTCATCATGAATCGAAGAGTAGGGGAGTTGGTAAGATTCCTGATCAACATTTCTCAATCAACTCATTCAGAGAAAGGGCCTTTATAGGTCTATACAGGCAACTCCTACGATGATTCAAGGTTCAATTTTAGGATTCAATGGTAAGATGCTCGATGGTTGGGCATTTGATTCGAGGGATGAGTCAAGAGGTCTGTCCATTGAGATTTTTGTTGATGGTATATTGAGAGAAGTAGTGAAAGTTGATGGAAACATCCCCTTTATAAAGAATAGAGGCTTTCACCCAACTGGCGATAAGTGCTATTGGCGCGTTGACCTTGAAGATTGTCTAACAGAAAACTCAAAATGTGTCGAGGCCAGAGTCAAAGGGACTGAAATTTATCTTCAAAATTCAGGGTTGAACCCCAATAGAGAGATTTTCTTTTTCTTGCACATTCCAAAGTCAGGAGGTACAACAGTCAGGAAGCTTGTTGAAAGTTATCTCGGTTCTGAAGCTATATTTCCTAGTTCAGATCAATTGAAGAATGATTTTGGCGGCTCTTATCCGACGTCACTTGATTTTCTTGACAACTTTGGAGTATACATCAAACCAGAGACGAAGGTTGTTTTCGCTCATATTCCACTTTCTATTGTCAAAAAGTTACCCCTCAATTTCAAAGTTGTTACCATTCTTCGCGAGCCGAAGGCAAGACTTTTATCTCACGTGAAGCATTTTGGTAGACATCAATTCAAGGAGAGTAGGGCGAAGTCCTTTGATTCTTTTATCGATATGCATGATCTCTCACGAAGATTGACGGATGTGCAATCGAGAATGTTGAGCTTCACCGATCAAGGTGTCGAAGTCCTGAAGGAGGAGTTTTCGCTAATTGCTTGTAATTCAAGTTTGGAAGAGTCGATCATGGAAGTGTGTGAAGCGCTTGGTGCACGATTGGACGGTGATAAGATACCAAAGTATAATCACTCAAATCATGATAGTAGAGTAGATCAGTGGATCAGAGATCACCAGTCATTGGAACTTTCTAAGTTCATTCAGTTGGATATGCTTCTTTGGCAACATATCAGTGCTAAGCAGCTAGATACTCATCTCCATGAAGCCTAGAGTACTTGTATGCATATTGTCGTTCAATGACTTCGCTGAAGTGAAGCGGTGTTTGGATTCAGTTCTCCTACAAGAGTTTGATGGTCACTTCGAGGTATTGATCATCGATTCTAGTACGAATGAAAAGGAGAGGGCTAAGGTTGAGGGACTGGCTGAGGCTGGCCGTGTTGAAGTTCATTTGATAGACAACCATAACTTTTGTCATGGCACAACTCGTCAAGAAGCAGTTGATATTGCTATTTCTAGAGATTTTGATTTCATATCATTTATAGTTCAAGATGCCGTTACAGTTAATGATTTGTGGCTAAGGTCTATGTTGGATGGATTTGCACTTGGTGATGACGTGGCTCTTGTTTTCGGAAAACATATTCCTTATGAGTCTCATAATCCTCTAGCAAAATCCTGGGTAAGTACAACTTTTTACAATATTTCTCCTGATGATTCAATTCGAGTTCATCGAGCAGGTGATGCTGAAGTTGGCCGAGATTTTAATAGTAATGTTAATGCCAGTTACAGATTAGAGCACTTTAAAACCACCCTAAGATTCCCTAATATACACTATAGCGAGGATCAGTACATCGCCAAGCAGATTCTGAGTTGTAATCTTCTTAAAGTTTACAATCCCCAAGCCGCTGTCTATCATAGTCATAATTTATGGAAGCCGCTTGATCAATTTCAACGCTTATTTGATGAATATTCCGGACTGAAAGACAGCATAGGTGTAGTACCAGAAACCGTTACCTTCTTAGGTATTTCAGCTAAAGTCAGAAAGGACTTTATAACGAATAAAGGCTTTATTGATTCTGATAAATCACTTAATGTTCTGTCCAAATGGTATTGGAAGAGACAGGCCTATTGGATGTCTTTGGTTAAGTATTTGGCACTATATTTTTGTTTAAACCGAGATAATATTGAGAATGATGAGGTTTTAACATATTTATCTAGAGATGAGATGAAAAAATCTCTCATGATTAATAGGTTGAATTTTTTTCAGAGGATCCGGCTCAGAATTATTATGCTTTCTCTCATATTCCGTTTTGGAAAGAGAGGTTTTTACAAGGGTTTGAATGAGAATGAAGCTGAGCAGGTAGTGCTTAATGAGGCGCGAGTCACAAAGCATGTTGTCACGGAACATCTTGCCTCAAATGTAGTGACGTCGAATGGAGAATTTGATCAACTAAATGCTCGTACAAAAAATTTTCATGGCCTTCCTCCATATTATCGCTATATCGGGTACTATGATCCTGAAAGTTTATTCGAGCCACAACCTGTGACCATTAAAATAGCTTCTTGGGTAATTCCAGACTTTGGAATTGGTGCTGGTGGTCATCGAACGATCTTTAGATATGCGCGATACTTAGAGGATTATTATGGGTATTTTAATAAGTTTTATGTTTTACCGCCAACACAGTGGAAGTCAGATAAGGAAATAAAAGAAGCTGTAGTTAAGCATTACGTTGACCTAAATAAATACTCCATTGAGGTTGTTGATCCTGATGCAACTACGGTGGATGATTGTGGTATTCTTTTCGCGACCAGCTGGGAGACGGCCTATTTTATTCATCCGGTAAGGAACTGTCAGGAGAAGGTCTACTTCATTCAGGACTATGAGCCATGGTTTTTTTCGAGAGGAGCCGAGTATATGTTAGCTGAGTATACGTACAAATTTGGCTACAAGGCCATTTGTGCGAGTTCATGGCTTAATAGTAAGATGCTCTCAATGGATACGGAGAGTACTTACTTCGAGCTGGGTGTTGATACTTCGATCTATACTATTCTAGGGGAATTAGAGAGGGAGCCTAATTCTGTGGCTATTTATGCAAGACGTTACTCGCCCCGTCGAGCAGTTGACTTTGTTTTGACATCAATTATTGAATATTCAATGACGAATCCGGATGTCAAGGTGTATTTGTTTGGTGACAATGAATTGAAAATTGATCGACCCAACTTTTATAACTTGGGAGTTTTGGATGAAATAGGGCTCGCACGGCTCTACAATAAGTGTTCTGTCGGTGTTGCTCTCTCTTCGACAAATTATAGTTTGATTCCTCAAGAAATGAATGCTTGTGGACTTCCTGTCATCGAACTTGATTGGGAAGGAAATCAGGTCAACTATAGCGGGAGAGATTACGTTTATCTCGTTCCCATAGTGAGTAGACTTTTTGGAGAAAAACTCAATGACCTTCTAAGTATGAAAACGCTGCCCTGCGACGTATCAGAGACAGTATCTACTATTAGCTGGACAGACTGTTTTAGGAGAACGGAATCCTTTTTATCAGAACTTCATGGTGGTGCTATTTTGCACAAAGTATACGAATGATATAATTTGAAAATGAGTCAAAAAACCAATGATCCATTATTGTTTATGCATATTACCAAAACCGCTGGTGGAAGTATAAAGAAGTTACTGGCTGAGCACTTAGGTGACTCATGTGTATTTTACAATGAAAGCAACACTGATATTGATATTGCTGAATTATCAAAAGGGAAAGAGGTAGTTTTTGGTCACTATGCTTTCGGACTCCATAATTCAATAAAATTAGAGCCGCGCTATTGTTGTTTTCTTCGAAATCCTGTTAATCGGACAATCAGTCATTATTATCATCTTTTTAATAATGACTCGGGCCCTGTTGGAGATAAGATACGTTCAGGGGGAGAGGATATAAATGAGTTTTTCATGCAGTCATCTCACTGGGAATTTTCAAATTTCATGTGTAAGGTAATTGGCGGATATCCTAGAAATACGCAATTAAGGGAAGATAGGTCAATTTGTCGAATTGCAATCTCAAATTTACGGAAAATGGATTATGTTGGAATATTTGAATATATGGATCTATCGATGTTAAAGCTCGGCGAATATCTGGATTTATCAAAAGAACCCGTCCTAGGGCAAGTTAATCTTGGTAAATACAAATTGGCGGGTGTTTCGAAAGAGACAATCCTGGAAATTCTTAGATTAAATAGATGGGATCAGTTATTGTATGAAGTCGGTACAGAGCATTTTTGGAAGGTTCTAAGTAAAAATTATAAATGATGAGGCAAGTATTATTAACGCTAATTGGAGTATTGATCTTATTATCATGTAAACCCGATCGCAATGTCTCCAAATCAGTGGAGAAAGAAGTTGACGAAGTGAATGAAAGTGTTGGAGTTCAAAAAAATTCAGAACCAGATGTTTGTATTATCTCTAAGGCTGAAGTAGATCTTTTCCTTGTAGTCGGCACGCATTTCGACTTGTCTGATGAGTTGTACAATTGTGTGGTACAATGTGAGCTGGGTTTTCGGGAAAGTCGTTCACGGTATTCCAAAGATGGCGAATGGGGGAAGAAGTCAGTACGAGTACGGACTAAATTGAAACGGAATAATTGTTTGAAAGAACTATTGGAGTCACATGAGAGCGAGGTGAAGCTCAATGATTTGATATCATTTATTCAAAAGGTCAAAGGTTAAGTAGTATTGTCTGATTTGAGTAAAGGTTTGATCCTGTCTACTTTGATGCTGTTGTCATACTTGATTGTTGATAATAAGGATTATACGTATATAGGATATTGGAAGGCGGGTAGTTTTTTGAAGGCTAGAGAATTTGGGCTTTTCAATCAGAGTGTATTCTCTGACTGGTTTCGAACTAGTAATGACGAATATCGCCAGTATTCGAGGGGTAGAAAGATTAATCAGACTCTCAAGAAGGAATTTGTTGTAGATTGTTTCTATTCAGAAGGTTGTTCTCATGTCGAGAAGGAGTATTTGAGTTATTACAGTGCGGTTCGAATCACTGTATATATAGAAACGGTCATTGATTATCTATTGTGCAGATGTGTTGGCTTGTGTAAATATTCGATTCAAATTCAGGCGTACTTTTTCTTATTTGTTTTCATGTATTTGGTGGCTAGGTTGCTTATTAGGTTTTTTAGTACCGAGACACTCCGAATTACCGGTGTGTTGTCTTTAGTGCTTGGTCTGTTATTGAGTGTAGGGATGACAAGTACATTGGGTATTCGTTCCATACTACTTATAATGCCATGTTTTCTTATCCTTCACTCGATCTGGGATATGTGGAGTTGGATCCGAATTCTAATGTTATCGGTTACTCTCGTCCTAGTTGGTTTGATAAATTATGAAGTTGTTCCATCTGCATTTGCATCCTATTTGGTGCTTTTCGTTTGTGTGGAGCATTGTAAAGGGACTGACTTAAGGCTTTTATATAAAAAAGTATTCTTGGCCGCTAGTATACTCTTGATCACTTTGTTGCTCGCCTTGTCAATCCATTTTCTGTTGCTGTCTGTCGAGTTTAATTCTACCGGTGAGGCGCTGCGTCTCATGAGTGATCGCTTCAGTATTAGGACATTAGGAGAAGTAGGTTCTCAGAATCCAAGGATAGCTAAAGCTTCTAATGTATCTTTGAATGTTGTGGTTAAAAACTTCTGGAGGTCTTCCGACGGTTTTATGGGATTTGGTGAGGCCACTTTTATTGGTCTTATGTTTTTAGTACTGATGTATAATTATTTAAGAAGTTCAAGCCACCGTTTCCTTATTTTGCTTAAGACCGTGTTCTTCGCGTCGGTGGGGTTGTATTGTTGCTCATTTTTACGTGTACTAGTGTTCAAATCTCATGCGGCTATACCTGCGCATGGTAAATTCTTGCCTGAAACATTTGAGTGGTTTTTACCATTTTCATTTATTTTCTTTATTGTGGCTATTCTTGTAAACGATCGAAATACGAATTGATGAAGCTCGTTATACAAATACCATGCTACAATGAAGAAATGACCATTGCTGATGTATTGTCTGAGTTGCCAGATGTGATCCCAGGTATTTCGAGCATTGAAACTGTCGTGATCGACGACGGGAGTACGGATAATACTATTGCCAGGGCAAGGGCTAATGGAGTCGATTATGTTATTAAGAATATTGGCAACAAGGGTCTCGGTAATACCTTCCGTATCGGAGTTGATTTTGCACTACGGATAGGGGCTGATATACTCGTAAATACTGACGGGGACAACCAGTATCCTGGATCTTATATTGAGCCACTCGTCTTGCCTATCTTGGAGGGTCATTCGGACATTGTTGTCGGTAATCGACAAACTGATTCGATATCCCATTTTTCTGTAACAAAAAAGTTTTTTCAGCGCCTTGGTACGTTGCTTACGCGGCTGTTGAGCGGTGGAGATTTAGTAGAAGATGCAGTATCTGGATTTAGGGCTTACAGTCGTGCAGCTCTCATAGAGTTGAATGTAACGTCGGAATTTTCGTATGTTTTAGATACTACGTTACAAGCGAGCAATAAAAAGATCAAAACTTCATCAGTTCCAATTGTTACGAATGCGCCGACCAGGCCATCTAGGTTGTTCTCTAGCATTTGGGAGCACATGTGGAAGAGTGGTAAGCAGCTGTTGCGAGTTTTTGCTATGTATAGGCCCTTACGCGTCTTTATATCATTGGGCATTTTTTTTGGAGTGATTGGCTCTGTTCCACTCTTACGCTTTGTGATAGATTACTTTTATGGCTCAGGCGGCTTAGGGAAAATACAGTCTCTTGTGATCGGAGGAGTATTGATTTCAGTTTCACTGAATATGTTTGCCCTGGGCGTGATAGGTGATATGATGTCAAAAAATCGAAACCTTATTGAGCAAGTCTTGTCTAAAACAAAGGCTAGGGAGATCGAGTCTGAAGATAAGAGCATGTATGAGTAATACTGATGTTTCGATATGCGTAGTAGGTGCAAATGGCTTTATTGGCTCTCAGATCGTGTATATGATGAGATCGAGTTCCAGCGAAATTTATGCCTTTGACCGGTTTACGGCACGGCCATTCTATGAATCAGATCCAGGGATTAAACTTCTGAAAGGTGATGTTTGTAATCGTTCAGATATAATGCGCATCCCACGCGTTAATGTTGTAATTCATAGTTTGTGGTTATCGAATCCAGCCAGTGGAAATTCGGGAGTTCTGTTTGAGATTGATTTGAATTTGAAATATTTGACGGTCTTACTTGATCACTGTGTTGAAGTTGGTGTTGAGCGCTTTGTATTTATTTCTTCAGCTGGGGCTGTTTATGGTGATACAGATGTTGTGTGTAATGAATCCTCATGTCTCCAGCCGTGCTCCAGCTACGGATTAGGTAAGGTTATGGCTGAGAATATTGTTGAATATTATGGAAGAGTGAAAAAACTGGATTACGTCATTCTTCGTGTTTCTAATCCATTTGGTCCAACTCAAAAGGGCAATAGAGGACAGGGGTTGATACCAGTGATTCATAATTCCCTACTTGCCAATCGGCAAGTCACCTTGTTCAGTGCCGAGGCTCTTCGAGATTATATCTTTATTGACGATTTAGTGAAGGTTATCGAGTTTTTTGTTTTTAAAAAGAGTCTTACATCAAGAGTAGTAAATGTTTGTAGTAGTGTGAGCCACAGTAATAGGGAAGTCTATGAAATGATTTCTGATTTACTTGGGAAACATATACAGCCAAAAGTACAAGACAGGAGACCTGCTGATGTAAACAATGTGTTGTTGTCCAATGATTTGCTTAAACATAATTACAGTGGTTCTTTAAGAGGGTTGTCATTGTTGCTAATGAAATATACATTGCTGGATCAATCTCAATCGTGATGAATATTCTTTTAGCTACTTCAAGTTTTCCGAGATATGATGGGGATTACTTTGGTCCGTGGGTGGTTGAGTATGCCAATTGCCTCGCATTGAATGGACACAGAGTCTTTGTTGTCGCTCCTCAAAGTGAGACCAGTAAGGGACCGTCAGCTGTCCATGGTAATGTTGAAATAGTGTATTTTCAATATCTGAGGAACCCTATACGTCAAAAGCTCGTTAGTCCTCCTGGAATGATTCCAAGTTTAAAGGATAATCCGTTAAGACTTTTCGATATTCCATCGCTTTTGAGTGGTTATAACAAGGCTATACTTGACATTATCGAAATGGTAAGTATTGATATTTTTCATGCTCAATGGGCTATACCCTCTGGTTATGCTCTCGCTCTGATGTCGAAAAAGTATCGTATACCCCTTGTAGTTTCTACTCTAGGAGCGGAACTCTATTTGTCAAAATTTCATCCATTTTCATTCTTCTCAAGATTTGTTTTTAATAGATGTAGTGCTCTATTTGCTGTTTCTGAGCAAATGAGACATCGTGCCATTACTTTTGGTGTAGAAACGTCCAAGATTCATGTACTACCAAACTCTGTAGACCCTTTAGTCTTTGACGGTGGTTTCACTCAGAATATTAAATCTTCATTGGGTATACCAGAAGATTCTCGGGTCCTTCTAACTATTAGAAGGCTTGTTGAAGAGAAACGAGTTGATGACGTGCTCAAAGCAATTTCCTTAATCGAAGACGACAGTGTTCATTTAATTGTTGGGGGAGATGGTCCGTTAAGACAATCGCTTGAAGGATTGAGTCAAGAATTAGGCATTAAGTCAAGGTGCCATTTTGTAGGTTTTCTGAACAAGACTGAGTTGAGAGACTATTATGGTGCTTCGGATATATATGTACTATCAAGTGAGCAGGAAGGTCTTTCTCTGTCATTATTAGAGGCGATGTCCTCTGAGGTAATTCCCATTGCGACTATAGGAACTGGTAGTGAAGATGTTGTAGTGGACGGTTTAAATGGTCACTTATTTCAAGCTGGTCGGGTTAACTCGCTCGTTGAAAAGATATCTGCAACACTTCTGCTGACGGATGAGAAAAGAAGTGAAATGTCTCGTAGATCTAGAGAAGCTGTTGTTGCTAACTTTAGTACAGAATCAATTATTTCTGAGTGGGAGTCAGTCTACAGGTCATTACTTTCTTAGTTAAAAAGTAAATAATATATATGTTTAGACAAATAGCGGCGCTTGTTTTTCGCTTGAGAGCTTTTAATAACAAGAAAATTGCTCAATATGCGTTAGGTATAAAAAATAAGAGGATATTAGAAATAGGTAGTGGTCAGCACACTCATGGTCGAGATCATTACTCTGCCAAGAAATACTTTAATCATTCTAATGAATTTGTTCAATCGGATATTAATCCAACATTTGGACATAGAGTTATTGACATTACCAAATTTAATGATCAAGGTGAATTTGATGTGATATTATGTATGAATGTTTTAGAACATGTATATGACTTTCAGAGAGGAATTCAAAATCTACATAGAGCTTTGCGCGATGGGGGTGAACTGATTGTATTTGTTCCAATGATTTATCCTTTACATGATGAGCCTTATGATTTTTGGAGGTTTACCGAACATGCTTTGCGAAGAATGTTTAATGGTTTCACCATTAGAGAATTATCATATAATGGGATACGACGGTTTGCTTATTCATATTTCTTAGTTCTTGTCAAAGATTGATATGTTCCTTCTATTTGTTAAAAAATATTTTTTTAGCTTACTTAGTGGCTTGTAGGTTCTTTTAACTAGGTGATAGAGTGTCTTGTTTGGTGTCCTGTATGTAATGGAGTTTTCATCTAAATATTCTAAATTCTTTTTGCTTAACTGAATTCTCTTCTGAGATAGAAAGTAACTATTTCGAATTCGTTGTGAAATTTTCTTTTTGATCAGCAGATTTTGTCGATTGTTGTCTCCTGTATGTTTGATGAGTGCTGTAATGTAGGAGTTAAGATGAGTGGAGTAAAGGGATTCTGAGGTTCCATTTGAGTGTTTGCGATATTTACAGCTGATCATGTCTGTATAGATATATTCGTAGTTTTTAGCAAGTCGTAGATTTATATCAAGATCTTCAAAACTAAGTTCTTGATCAAAACCACCAACATCCTTCAAATGATCTACTTTGATTAACGATGATTGAAGAAGGACATGGTTATGCTCTAAAATTTCTTCAAAAATATTTCCAGAAAGACGTTGAGGTCTTCTATGCGATATCCATGAGTTCGATATTATTTTCCCATTCTCATCAATTACCTCAGCATCAGAATATACGCATGCGACTGAATCTTTAGTCGCATTTAATGCAGATACTTGCTTGCTTATTTTATTTTTAGTGATGATGTCATCACATGCGACTATCGATATATATTCGCCGTTTGACTCATTTAATGCTTTATTCAATGTTGCACATATGCCAATGTTCGTAGTGTTGAGCACAAGTTTTGTGCTCAACTTTCTTTTTTCAAGCTTTAACCATTCCCTTACTAGATTTACCGATTTGTCTATAGAGCAGTCGTCTGTTATAATTAATTCGATGTTGTCATATTCTTGAGATGCAATACTGTTGAGTGTTTCAATAAGATACTTTTCTTGGTTGTAGTTGAGGGCTATAATTGTTACTAGAGGCTTTCTATATTTTAGATCCATTGATATTTATAGTATTTTCTTGCATACAAGTAACAAATTGATGATAATGCAATAAAGCTTAGAAGGGTTGAATAGGCAGCCCCTACCACGCCAATCGTGGGGATGAGCAAGATATTCATGATCAGGTTTACTGATATTGATAAGGCTGCTATTGATGTGAATATTTTTACCTTTTTATTGTAAAGAAGAATTAGAGAATATAATTGATAAAAACTGAATACTAAGTACGCTGAAGATATAATTGGAATGTACCTACTTCCTTGCTGATATTCCTCGGGCAGTATATACTTAAAATATAGAAAGCCAAAAATGTTAACAAGAAGTACAATAATGAACATGAATCCAATATAGAGAACGCTGAAACGCGAGATGTTTTTATGTGACTCTTCTGAATTCTGATTCAAAAATTCGAACAGATACGGAGTCCAAGTCTTAGCAAATAATGTGTTAAAAAGATAGACTATCGATCCAATCATATATGCTATATAATAGATGCCTAGTTCTTCTAAACTGACATAGTGGCTTATGAAAAGTCTGTCAGAGCCATTTAAGACTATATGCATCAATCTGAGTGGAACAAGTGGTAGCGCAATAATCATAATTTCTCGAAATAATTTCGAATCCAAGGACATCCTAAGAAGTCTGAACTTATTTAATAAAACGAGAGATACTATTAAGGTGATTATAGATCCTAGGAAGTATCCTTTGACGACACCTACTATGTTATTTTTTTCTAGTATTATATAATAGAGGATACAGCAACTATTGGAAAGTGCGAATATTATACTGACAATTCCATATTGAAGAGCCTTTTTTTTGATTAGCGACATATTTTGCGCTAAAAAATAAAAACAGCGCCCAAGTGGTATAAGTGCCATTAGTAGCATATAATTAGGAGATATTCCAATTAATTCTGATAAGTACTGTTTGAATAAAATACATGTTATTGCTACGAAGATGTTAAAGAATATAGTTAGTGTTAGACCGCTGCCGTGGTATTGGCCGAACGATGTGTTATTTTGATGTGGTTTAAAATATTCTAGCGTGATAGATCGATCTATGTTTACTAGACTGAGGAGGAATGCCAGTTGAAGAAAAATTTCAATGTTAGCCAATACTCCAATGTCGTCCTTGCTTAAGTAGAGCGAGAGTATTGTGAGAGTGAGATACGGAATCGATTTCTCGATAATTGAGAATACAGCGTAAATAGAAAATTTGCGCAGTACTTTCATTATGAAACTTGATAAAAAGATTTTATCGACTCACAGACTATTTCAATGTGATCCAAGGGTATATCGGGATACAATGGGAGACTTAGGATTTCTTTACTGAGTTTTTCACTAATTGGAAGCACTGATTGATCGTATCTGTAGCAATTTTGTTTGTGTATTGGTATGGGATAGTGGATAAGGGTCTTCACTCCCTTGCTGTAAAGATGTGCTTGTAAGGCGTCTCTTTGTTTTGCTTTTATGACGAATAAATGATACACGTGGGTCGCATTGTGATGTATCGTAGGCAGTGTAATTTGTTCGATATCTTTTAGTCTAAGGTGGTATTCCTTGGCTATGCTTTGTCTTTTTTTATTCCAAGAATGAACATTGGGTAGTATGCACGAAAGTGCAGCAGCTTGAATTTCATCCATTCTATTGTTGTATCCAATAATGTCGTGAATGTATTTTTGAGAAGATCCATAGTTTCTCAATTTGATACACTTATCCCGTAGTTTAGAATTTGATGTAGTTATCGCCCCAGCATCTCCGAGAGCTCCTATATTTTTACCCGGGTAAAAGCTTGTGGCGTTTATTATCCCGAATGATCCGCATTGTTTGGATTGATATGTTGCTCCCTGGGATTGTGCATTGTCTTCTATAACATGGAGGTTATACGTTTGACTGATATCCATTATTTCATCCATTTGACAGCTTTGTCCATATAGGTGAACTGGAATAATGACCTTAGTCTGTTTCGTAAGTGCTCGTATTATATTCTTGGGATTTATGTTGAATGTATTATAGTCGGGGTCTACGAGTACTACTTTATGGCCACAAAGTGAACCTGCAAGTGCGCTGGCTATGAACGAGTTGGCAGGGACGATGATTTCATCAGCTGGTTCTAAATCTAGTGCCTTTATACAAATTTTAAGGGCATCCAGTCCATTTGATACACCTAAAGCGAAGGCAACTTCATTGAAACGGGCATAGTCCTTTTCAAAATTCTCTAGTCTAGATCCATTTATGAACCAATTATCTTGAATTATTGATCGGATCTGAGTTAAAATCTCAGGATAGACAGAGTTTCGATATGACAAGTCTAGAAATGGTACACTCATTTTTTTAAATTTTACTCATTTCGTTATCTCTTAAAGTGTATTTATGACCTTGTTTATTCTCATATTCAAATGCTGATATTTTATGTAGTTTTTGCCCTTGCTCATCAATCCAGCATACAAACTTGGCAGGATGTCCGACGTACAGAGCATGAGACGGGACATCTTTAGTTATCAATGAGCCAGCTCCAGTCATTGCATATGCTCCTAAGGTGATACCTGGCAAAATGATAGTCCCTGCTCCAATAGTCGCTCCCTTACCTACATAGGTTCGGGCCAATGTAAACGCTGCTTTTGATCTTGGGTATTTATCATTTGTGAATGTAACATTTGGTCCTATAAATACGTCATCATCTATTTGTATTCCATCCCATATGTAGACCCCAGACTTTACTGTCACTCTGTTACCAATGACAACATCGTTCTCTATGAAGGTGTGGCAGTTAATATTGCAATTCTCACCTATTTTTGCACCTTTTAGTACTACAGCGAATTGCCACACACGAGTATTATTACCGACCTTGACAGTCTGTACGTCAGCTGAGGAGTGAATGTTTATATTTGACAAAATCGGCATAGTTTCGAATATAGTCGTTTTCAATGTAAATATCTGATGCTAGGCAAAGCAATGTTGCATCATTATTAAATAATATATCCCTCCAATAGCCTTTAGGAACATAAAGTGCCTGTGTTGGCTTATCTAGTTTGTAATGGTACTTTTTGGTCGAGTCGTCAAGTGTGATTTGTATGATTCCTGTTATTGCTATAATAATTTGTCTTAGATGCTTATGAGCATGTCCACCTCTTTTTGTTTCGTTAGGTACAGTGTGAGTCCAATATGCGCGTTTGGCGTAAAACTCTGGTTGCACCGGAAGGCTTTCGCAAACTGTGATGTAGCCAATTTCAGAATTTCCAATCTTGTTAAGATCGAATAATACGGGTAATGAGTGTTTTGAACGCTGTGACATTTGTAAAGAATAGTTTAAACAAAAAGATTGTGAAACCTAGCGCAAAGACAGTGTTCACAATAGTGTAGAGTACTTTGGATGATATTGACGTAGTTGCAGCCGTATATTTTTTTAAATGTGTTTCAATGTAGAAGTTGTGAATCCGTCCATTAGACTTATAGTTATTCAAGCTGTTAGGATTAATTTTTTTGTAGTTTTGATCACTTACAAAGTCAATGATTGATGGGTGTCTACTTTTGACTAACTTTTGGACGCTTGTTGCAACTGGCGCATTAAGCATCATTGGTTCAAACTGTATACCTAGTTTATTGCATAGTTGACTGATGCATAATTCGGGATGCTGAACCAGGTTTTCATATTTTATAAAAATCAAATTTTGGCATTCTTCGGCTGCTTTTAAAGCTTGTATGTGCTTGTTGAATTTGGCAATTCTGCGCACATCTAGGTATATGTGTAAGCCATACGTGTTGAAATAGGTAGTGCTTTTGTTCAATTTAGCTTTTTGGCCGATTTTTCGGAATGATGCATATATGGCTCTAGGGTCTCGCTCCACAGCTATCAGTTGGGCTTTCGGGAATATTCTAGATAATGTTTGGAAGCAAAATATATTATTTGGTGTTTTCTCGCTGATGTACTTTGGTATTTTATTTGTATGGTTTGACGTTAGTAGCCGTGTGATGTATTTAGATGTTGCCTTTTCTAGATCTTTGATGCTGATATATGAGGCTAACCTTTCCGATTTAATTCCTGCTGCTATTTCATCATGGCTCTTTGTTATTGAGATAAGATGATCAAATTCTGTACCTCCGCTTATTTTCGAATGGCCATTTAATATTCTTTGAAGCAAAGTTGTGCCAGAACGTGGGGTGCCTCCTATGAAGATAAAGTTCATCAACTACGATATTTTACTTTCCAATGTTCTAGGTTAAGTCCATATAAAGATTCAAGTCTAATGGCTTCTTGGAGGAATTGACGCTTAAGCTCCATGAAGACGGAGTGCGGTATATCGTGATAGGCGTAGGTATCGATGTATTTGAAAAATGCTTTATTTGAAGCAATAATCCGTCTTTTAATCACTGAGTTTTTGAAGTATTTGATGAAGTCAAAAGCAAATTGAGGGTCGAATGATGTGTATGTGCTCTTATTGAATTTCTGAGCTTTGGCTTCAAATTTAATGGGTGGGAGGTCAAGAAATTCTCGCGTCTCTGCAATTACTTTTTCTGGAGAGTTCTTCAGATCATTGAAAAGTATAATTTTCACTCGTTTAAAAAAATGAGTAAAGACACTTATTTGTTTGCTATACTCGCAACTCAGTCTGTAGTTAAAACCGATACTTTCTTTGTAGGTTTTAAACCTTTCCTTTTCTCGTTTTAGGGCATCTTCAAGACTCAGGTGTTCAGTCCTAATTTTAAGATTAAAGCGATAAAGAGATAGGATTTTGTCGAGAGGTTCACGTAATACAATAATTATTTTAGTGTTCTCAGGTTCCTCGAAATGGTCTTGAATAGTCTTTAATGTATAGTGAGGAAATAAGAGATAAGATGGAGTCGCCTCGCCTAAAAGTTGGTTGGTAGTAGCATCATTGAAATAGGAGGAATATGTCTCTATTGAGATTGGTAAATTTTGTCTAGTCCTTATTTCTTGATTGGGGTTATGTGCAAGTTGTAAGTACCAAAGTTCCTTCTTAGACGGTAAGTAAATGTCGTCAAAAGTATTCAAGTATTGATGCAATGATGTTGTGCCCGCCTTTGCTGCACCTACTATTATAAAGTTTGGCTGTTTCATAAACTACAAAAAGGGCACAGTTGGCAAACTGTACCCTTTTTTAATTTCTTTTTAATTAGCTTATCTCACAATCATCTTTTTCGTATCTACTATGCTCTCATCAATAATTAGAGAGTATGTATACGTCCCTGCAGGCAGATCTGTCATGTTGAGTTCGATTTGACCTTTACCGCTTGCAAGCTGTACAGTTTTCAAAAGTTTACCATTCATATCTGATACATGAATAGTGCCATTTGAACCATCCGATACATTATATCGTATTACGGTTTGGCCGTTATGTGGATTAGGGGCATTTTGTTCGATCATACTAGAACCAATTTGGTCATGATCTCCAAAAATCTCAACCTGTTGAGTGTTACCGTCATGTAACTCGCTGAGCTTTTCTTCAAGAGAAAGCAATTTTTCTTCGAGCATTTCTATCTGTCCCTGCTGTTCTTTTATTGCATTGATCAACAAATACTTGATTTCATTATCACGAATACTCAAGAACTTCTCTTCTTTCGTAACAGTCTCTTCTCCTTCTAGAGGATTACCTGCATATTCGCGGTGAGTAAATTCCTTGACCAGCTCAGGCGCAACTTTCTGCAGGTTTTGAGCATAAATGCCGAAATGAGTTTCGTTAGTTGAGGTGCCTGCTTTACCATTGTAGTTGTACATCAAGGGTTTTAGTGTTAGTACCTCTTTGAGGCCATATGGTAAATCAGAAACGTTTGTCTTGGTGCGTTTGTCCGAGGTGATCAACATGCCACCATTAAGTAGTTTTATGTTGCCGTTCACGACTAATTTTTCATCTGGATTTTGTGTTCCAATTCCAACTTTACCTGCTCGACCGTTTGAAGCACTATTTCCGTATAGCACCAGAGCGTTCCCCCAATTTGTAGATTGGTCATTTTGATTGTCACCAGGAGTTATTGCGAAGAAGTTTTCCTTCTTGAAAAAATAGGCAGCTCCATTTGCACCACCGACCGCTTTGATAAAATTACCAGAATCAGTTCGTCGAACTAGGAAATTAGCTGGACCACTTTCATTGCTTATTGTTAGCAACTGTGTCGGGCTGCTTTCGTTAATGCCCACGAAGCCACTCGATACCACCTTCAACTGCGCACTCAGATCGGCGCCATAAGTCATGAGCCCTAGGCCCAAAGCGAGTACAAATAGTCTTTTCATTTGTCTGTGTTTTAAATTCATTTTTAGGGTCATTCCCATTTAGAAATCAATAATAGTCATTTTGCGTGGAAAATGCGATAAAAGCCAAATTATATTTTGACAAAACTATCGCTTTTCCGCTTTCTCTGTGATAAAGGTAAGGCCAACAGCGCTTTACACATATCCCATTTTTGGGGGATTTTACTCCTCTCACATCCAATTTACGACCCTTTTGCCGCATTTACTCATAAGACGCCCTAGTATTTCATTACCCTACTACCACCATTCCAATTTTTGAAGATTGTCGCCAAGCCGTCAACACTTTTCAAGTGCCAAGGCGGAAAGGTTCCGTCTTCGTCTCAAATTTATGCACATCGACGACCTCATTTCCCATTTCAATGAGTCATTGGCTGGAATAGGCGAGTATGTGGCGATTTTGCGCATCATCCGAGATCAATCTGCTGGGTCATCACAGGGATAGCCTATGCCGATCACGCTTTCTACGCTCTGTCTTTATCGCTATTCCTACTTGTAGCACTCCTTATGGATTGATCGGACTAAGTCTTCAAGTATTTTACTTTATCGCCTCATCTATATGTCCTATATTGCAAACATGATGACCATTACCCCGCGTTTCACCGGCCTATACTTGATGTTGCTACTCTTAGCTTCGCAGCACAGGGCTTTCGCCCAAATGTCCTATATCCATTGCGGCGAGCTCCTTGATTGCCTAGGAGAGAAGGCTTCCGCCAAAATGACCATTATCATTGATGGGGATCGAATCAAAGAAGTCAAGAAGGGCTTCGTGGATCCACCCAAGGATGCGAGCTTCATTGACCTCTCGGATCGCACGGTGATGCCTGGATTCATGGACATGCATGTGCATATTGAAAGCGAGCTTTCTCCAGCACGGTATGCAGAAGTGTTTCGCATCTCGGATGCAGATCGAGCGCTGCGCGCCACAAAGTACTGCGAGCGGACACTCATGGCAGGTTTCACTACGGTTCGAGACCTTGGCGGCTCTGGTGTCAATGTATCCTTGCGCACAGCCATTAACAAGGGCTATGTCGTAGGACCTCGCATCTACACTGCGGAGAAGGCCATCGGCACTACAGGGGGACACGCCGATCCTACCAATGGTTTTGTCAAGGAGATTATGGGGGATCCCGGACCTGCTGAGGGCGTGGTCAATAGTGCCGCTGACGCCAAAAAGGCTGTAAGGCAGCGCTACAAAAACGGAGCGGATTGCATTAAGATCACCGCTACAGGTGGCGTGCTGAGCGTAGCGAAAGACGGCCAAGGAGCCCAATTTACACCAGAGGAGATTGAAGCCATCGTCTCCACAGCCAATGATTATGGTTTTGTCACAGCAGCTCACGCACATGGGCCAGAAGGCATGAAGCGCGCAGTAGAAGGAGGCATACATAGCATAGAGCACGGAACCTTCATGACGCCTGAGATCATGGAACTCATGAAAAAACATGGCACGTATATGGTACCCACGATCTCAGCAGGCCGTTTTGTCTATGACAAGGCCATCTCAGATCCCACATTCTTTCCAGCCATCATACGCCCCAAGGCAATAGAGGTAGGACCGCAGATTCAAGAGACTTTTGGGAAAGCCTACAAGGCAGGTGTCAAGATTGCCTTTGGCACAGATAGTGGCGTCTCGCCTCATGGAGACAATGCCAAAGAGTTTCAGTATATGGTGGAAGCAGGTATGCCGCCGTATGAAGCGATCAAATCTGCCACTGTGGCCGCCTCGGATTTACTTCGCATATCTGATGATTACGGGACGATCGAGCCCGGGAAGATGGCAGACATCATAGCAGTCGAGGGTGATCCCCTCGAGGACATTAAATTGCTGCAAGACGTAAGATTCGTCATGAAAGGAGGGACGGTGTACAAGATGGAGTAGAGTAGTATCACCCAAGTGGACTAGCTTAACTAAGGTTGAATATCGAACAAGGATTAACGAATGATGATTTGAGAAGTTATGCGCTACTTGATGAAAGAATTTGGTATGCGGCAGCCGATCGGTCAGATCGAATATCTTCAATCGGTGTTCCTTGTTCTGAAATTACGAGACTAAGAGCTTCCTCTAAGAATTGCGTACGCCTCAAGGAGACTGACTTTTGAACGTGACAAGTGTTTTGTTGACTGGCCTTACACGTTTTAGTGAGAAAGTTCGCAAGGCCCGTTAAGAGGCATGCACTGTTTGAAGTCCGAGTAAGTGCCAAATGGCGAAGGATGAAAAGTAAAAGCCAAGTGATTGTGGAGATTCCAAGGGACGAGTTTGTATGCCTTAGGAGCGTTGCGAGCTCTCGCAGCGTCAAGAAATGTGTACAGCCTTGATTTTTGGATACTTTGCATCAAGGCAAAGTATCAGACTGAGGCATCTTCTATAGAGTGTTTATTCTTTAACAATGCCACAGCAAGCTTGAGCATCGTCTCCAATCCTAGCTTTTCGTACTTTTTGTCATTGCCACAAAAAGTACCAAAAAATGCTAGTCTTCCGAAAGGCTCTATTGCCTTTGCTCAAGGCCCTCAGCGCACTGCGACGGGCTCGATGGGTCTCACGACCCAAGACGCCTCGTCTCCATTTGCCACGAGCTTACGGAAGACGATGAGACATTTTGAAAGTGACTGGTTGTCCTCGGATTGGCCTTATACGTTTTAGTGAGAAAGTTCGCAAGGCCCGTTAAGAGGCATGCACTGTTTGAAGTCCGAATAAGTGCCAGATGGCGAAGGATGCAAAGGAAAAACCAAGTGATAGTGGAGATTCCAAGGGACGAGTTTGTATGCCTTAGGAGCGTTGTGAGCTCTCGCAGCGTCAAGAAACGTGTACAGACTCGATTTTTGGATACTTTGCATCAAGGCAAAGTATCAGATCAAGGCATCTTTGATGAGAAAGAAGAAATCCTAGGTTGACTATCGAACAAGGATTAACGAATGACGATTTGAGAACTTGCGAGCTTCTCGATGCTAGAATATCGAGATCGAAAGTCTTCAATCAGTGTTCCTTGTTCTGAAATCAAGGTAATATCGTGAGATCGAATGTCGGCTCTAGAAGTTACGCCACACAATATGAATTAATGTGAAGAAGCCCTACTTTCAACGCATGAAATACATACAGCTCATAGCTCTCATAGCAGTCATCACCTCTTGTGGAGGCCAAAGTCAGTCCGATGATATCAATTATGGTCGTATCACCGTCGATCAGGCAAAAGAACTTTTGGCGCAAGACGAACTCATCGCCAAGATCGATTTACGCACGCCAAGTGAGTGGGAGGGCGGCATCATCGATGGTGCGCAGCTCATTGATTTCAATGCTGGCATCTTTGAGCAAAATCTCCCGGATCTGGACAAAGACAAGACCTACTTCATCTACTGCCGATCAGGCGGGAGAAGCGGGAAAGCACTCAAGATGATGAAAGCCCAGGGTTTTGACAAAGTCTACGAACTCAAGGGTGGCTACAATGCTTGGTCAGCCCAAGAGTAGTAGAATGTGTGATCAAGGCTGTCTTGTCCTGAATTCTCTTTGGAGCTTCCTCCCTTTCAAGAGAGGATTGAGGAGGGTTCGGACCAAGGCATCTATGATGTGAAGATTGGATTTATGCCGAGTGACACGGAACATGGCATCTATTGGAAGTGGAATTCTTTCTTTATGTGACGCCGTTGGACCCCATCCGCCTTCGGCACCTTCTCCTTGAAATGGGAAGGATATGTTGTGCCTTGTCCTGAATTCTTTTTAGAGCTTCCTCCCTTTCAAGGGAGGATTGAGGAGGGTTCAGACCAAGGCATCTTTGTTTTACTGTGGACTACGCGGCCCAGTGGCCCCAATCCTAGTCGTCCTATCATTCCCTGTAGAGATTCTGCTAGAGACCAAAAGTCTCACCCTATCAGATAAACATCCCTACAACTACGGCAGTCAAGACCAATAATATCTCCGCCAAGATCCGATAATTCTGATACCAAGGCAGTGCCTTCAACTCAGCAGATTCTGCACTAAACATTGAGCTCTTGTATGTATACTCATCGATGACGTCCTGTGGAGGAGCTGCTGTCGCCAAACTCACGGTGATGTGAACGATTAGACACAAGACAAACAAGATCGTTGCCATTCCGAGGAAGTGAATGCTCGTCAGAGCAGGTAACCACCCAAATACATTTGACAAGAGCATGATGATGGCAAAAGTGAATCCAAACAGCAAACTGGCAATAGATCCAGTGCCATTCGCCCGCTTCCAAAACAGACCAAGTATGAAAGTAGCCACCGCTGGCGGAGCTGTGTAACTGATGACAAGTTGTAGATAGCTCCACAGTGAGTCACTTACCTTCTCTATATATGGTACCCATGCAGAAGCAAGTACCACAAGTATCAAAGTCGTGATCTGGCCTGCTCTCACAAGCTGCTTGCTAGTGATCTGCGGATTGAGCGTACGAACAAAGTCCATCGTCACGAGTGTAGAGGCACTATTGAAGGTAGCGGATACGCTGGACATCATCGCAGCAAGCAATCCTGCCACGACCAATCCGAGAATCCCAGATGGGAGCAATTGGAAAAGCAGAACAGGGTAGGTCAAGTTGGGGCAATCAGCAAGGTTGTCGCAAAGCACTTTGTCTGCACCAGTACCTATGTAATAATTGAGGCTACTGATGTCAAGTGTGTGATAAAGCAGTATCGCCAGTACACCTGGGACGACCATGATGAAAATTACTGGCAGCTTGAGAAATCCAGCAAAGAGGGCTCCCCAGCGCCCGTGATTAAGATCTTTGGCACCCAGGACACGCTGCACCATAAACTGGTTATTGGCCCAGAAATAGAACCCAAGTAGAGGTACACCTGTGAGCAATCCCCACCATGGCATGAACTCATCATTGGTCGGCCTCACCATGGAGAATGCTTCGGAGGCCGTCGCAGGGGCGTAGTGCCCGGCAGCCTTCATTTCCTCCACATTTCGCACAGAGCCTTCAGCGAGCATTCCATCGAGCCCAGACATCATTGCACTCCATCCGCCACCATAAGCATCAAAAGCAAAGTAAGTCAAGAGAATAGAGCCTAAGATCAAGAGGATGGCTTGAATGACTTCTGTCTGTACGACACTATTGAGGCCACCTGGTATGGTATATATAGCTGCGGCTACCGCCAAAATGATAATGATCAATCTACTGTCGATCTCAGGGAAAATCAACTTGAGCACAATGTTTCCCACATACAGGCCTGCGGCAGTGTCAACGAGGATGTTGCCGATCACGGTGATAAAGGAAAAGTAGTAGCGTGATCGACGATCGTATCGACGCTCAAGAAATTCTGGCATCGTATAGACACCTGACTTGAGATAGAAGGGTAGGAAGAAGATGGAGAAAAATATCAATACGACGACAGCAAACCACTCGTAGTTGTATACGTGTATGTTCGTCTTGTAGGCATCTCCGGCGAGACCTACTAGAGTAGAACTTGAAATGTTGGCAGCGAAGAGGGCGATTCCGACGATAGGCCAAGTCATGCTTCGTCCTCCAAGGAAGTAGTCTTCTGAGTTCTTTCTTTTTGCGTGATACAGACCATATCCGATGATGATCACCGCATAGGAAATCATGATAATGTAATCCAGCGTCGATAGTCCTACTTGTTCCATGGTTTCTTTGATTTGGTGACTTGAAATAAGGAATTTTTCATGACTTCAAGGCACTAAGTGTAAATTTTACACTTACCATAGATTGCAATGATCTCATTATCAGACAAATAGGGTCAAGCTACTTCATATGGGAGATTTGTCTATGTGTTGCGCCTTGATAGCCAATTGTATTTTTTTGGGATAATAATTTGGTAAACTTGATCTATTTCATACATTTGGGCCTGTCTAAGTGTCGTTTGTACACACAGGACATAACTATATTGTTGAAACTCTTACTTGAACTCAAACCATTAATCAATGAAGTTAAGCTTACCGAACATGAGGGCTGGCTGGATGACAATCTGCCTTGTCCTTTTGAGTGTATCTATCACGATGGCTCAGAGAACCATTTCCGGAAAGGTGACTGACGCTGAGACAGGGGAAGGCCTGATATCAGCCAGTGTAGAAGTCAAAGGTGCCGATGTCGGTACATTTACAGACTTTGATGGAAACTACACACTCACAGTACCTGCTGGATTCGAAACGATTGTTTACTCGTACACAGGATATGCTGATCAAGAGGTCACTCTTGGAGCATCCAATGTCTTAGACGTGCCTCTAGCACAAGGAACCGCTCTTAATGAGGTTGTCGTGGTAGGATACGGTGCCGTGAAGCGCGAAGATGTGACGGGATCTGTCGTCTCTCTCTCATCTGAAGACTTTAACAAGGGAATCGTGACCAACCCTGATCAATTGATCCAAGGTCGTGTACCTGGTGTTAACGTCATCAACAACTCTGGCCAGCCTGGTGGTGAAGCTACCGTGAAGATTAGAGGTAATGCTTCGATCAGAGCCGGTGCAAATCCACTATACGTAATTGATGGAGTACCACTAGATGGAAGATCCGCTCGTGCAGGTTTGATATCGACAGATATCGGAAACATCCCTAGCTCAAATCCGCTCAACTTTATTAATCCTCAAGATATCGAGAGTATCTCTATTTTGAAGGATGCATCTGCGGCGGCTATTTATGGTTCGCGTGCGGCCAATGGAGTCATCCAAGTGACTACTAAGAAAGGAATATCAAATGAGCCACAGGTTGATTTTGGTGTCACTTTCGGAACGAGCAGCATTCTCAAAAAGTATGATGTCCTTACCGGTGATGAGTACAGAAGTGCACTCAATAGCTATGGTCTCACAGGTGGTGATGACGGAGGCAATGTTGATGCTTTTGACGAAATCACGCAAAGCGGATTGCTCCAGTCATATAACTTCTCAATAGGCGCAGGCGGAGATGATAGCCGTTACAGAATCAGTTTGGGCTATCAGGATGAGGAAGGAATCATCAAAGAGACTGGTATCAAAAAGTACAATGCCGCTATTAACACGGGTTTCGAATTTCTCGATGATCGCGCTGGTATTGACATCTTGATGATTGCAAACCACGCGACAGAAGAAATTGCTCCGATTTCAACCAATGCTGGCTTTACAGGAAACCTAGTAGCTCAAGCTCTGCAATGGAATCCAACAGTAGAGCTGATGAATGGAGATGAATTCACAAAAAATCAGAACAATCCACTCGTAGGTGCTACTACCATTAATCCACTTGAGCTCCTAGCAGCTCATGATGAAACAGCCAATACGACGACCATCCTAGGTGGGATTTCTCCTTATTTCAATATCACAGACGATATACAGTATAGATACCGATATGGAATCAACTTTGGTCGTGGTTTGACTAGAGGTAACATGAGAGGATTTGTGAACGTGCAAGGTGTTGAAGGAGACGGCTTTGCCGGTGTATCAAATGCATCTATTACCAATCAGGTGCATACACACACTGTGACTTATGCGCCTGAGGCAACTGGCAATGTTGCGTTGAATGTTCTTCTTGGATACGAGTACCAGGAATTCGATCGTCGATTCGATGCAGTCGCGGCGAGAGGATTTGACATCCTTGACAGAGACAATACTTTCAACTTGCAGAACGGAGACCAAGACAAGTATATCGCTGTATCTGCAGCAGATCCTATCAACGAGATACAGTCGTTCTTTGGTAGAGTCAATGTGGGAATCGGTGAAAATCTAGATGTAACTGCCTCACTGAGAGCTGACGGCTCTACGAAATTTGGTGAGAACAACGCGTATGGTATCTTCCCTGCACTAGCAGCAGCATATGACCTGACTGATGCAGTTGGTGGTATCTTTGATAACCTCCGTGTGAGAGCTGGATGGGGTATCACAGGTAACCAAGAGTTTCCTGCTGGTGCTTCACAGAATAATTTTATTCTCCTTCAAGGAAGCGGTACGAGTCAGTTGACATTTGGTAATCCAGACCTCCAGTGGGAAGAGTCTGTGACTGCGAATATCGGACTTGAATTTGCTCTCTTCGATTACAAAATCTCAGGTACGCTCGAGTACTTCAACAGAAGCACGGATAATCTACTCCTTGATCCTCAAGCAATCCCTCCTGCACCTCCTGTAAGAGTATGGCAGAATATTGATGGTGAAGTAGTGAACAGCGGACTCGAAGTCGCTTTGAATGCGTTCGTCATTGAAAATGACAATACTTCACTAAATGTTGGTGTGAATGCTGCTTTCCTCAGCAATGAAGCTCGCGGAATCAATCCTATCGGTGCTGGACAGCTATTCGGTCAAGGTATTTCAAATACACTGGTACAGACTATCGAGGATGGCCAACCCCTGAATACATTCTATACAAGAGAGTTTACCGGTCTAGATGCAGATGGAAACAGCACTTTCTCAAATGAATCTGCGCCACAGTATCTCGGTGATCCGAATGCAGACGTCATCTTGGGTATTACAACCGACCTACGGGTAGGTGACTTCAACTTCATCATGAATTGGAATGGTGCATTTGGCCACCAACTATACAATAACACTGCAAACTCTGTCATTCCTATTGGAAACCTTGGTACGAGAAACATCGACGCCGCACTTCTAGAGGGTGGCCAGATGGAAAGCACGGCTAATCCTATTGCGGCGAGTTCTCGCTACATTGAGGATGGTGATTTCATCAAACTGGCAAATGCCGGGATCGGTTACAACCTCGGTGAACTAGGTGCCTTCAAGAATGTTAACATTTCGTTGACAGGTCAGAACTTGCTAGTTCTTACTAGCTATACTGGTTTCGATCCTGAGGTCAACACAGTAAACTTGAGAAATGGAGTGCCTTCTAGTGGTATAGAGTACATTCCTTTCCCAAGTAGAAGACAGATGGCAATTAACATAGGATTTTCCTTCTAACCTAATAAATTCAAAGACATGAAATACAGAATATTAATCTTCTTGTTGGCTTTGTCTTTCCTTCCTTTTCAGTCTTGTACTGATCTAGAAGAGGAGTTCAGGGACACGATCTCGGCGGAGGAAAACGCAGCTACGGGATTGATTACTGCGTCCGGACTACTGGATGGTGCGTATCAGTCACTTAGACTACCATACATGGATCAATCCAGATTTTGGGCAGCTCAGCAGCATACTTCTGACGAAACTATGGGACCTACCCGTGGACCTGACTGGGATGATAATGGAATATGGAGATCTCTTCATAATCACACATGGGATGCCAATCACGATTTCCTAGCGAGCACTTTCGAAGAGCTTCTACAAATCGTATTTGCTACAACAGAAATTCTTGATCCTCTTTTTGGTGCAACTGCTGAGGAGGCGGCTCAAGCTAGATTCTTGAGAGCATATGTTGTTTACAGTGTTGCTGACGGATGGGGACAAGTTCCTTTCAGACCCATCGGAGATAATCTCCTCAACCCATCTGAGGTGCTTTCATCTGATGAGGCGATGCAACTCGTAATTGATGAGTGTAATGAGATCCTACAAGATCTACCTGATGGACCGGCCAATGTAGCAAATAAAGACGCTGCGAGAGGTTTACTCATGAGAGCTTATCTCAATAGAGGTGTTTATGCGAGCAGAGCCAATCCAACATTTGACGATGGAGATATGGCCAGAGTTATTGATCTAGCTGATGAAATTATCAACAGCGGGAAGTACAGCGTAGGAAGTTATTTCGACAACTTCGCTCCCAATAATGATGCGATCTCTACCGAGAACATCTGGACAGGGTTCAACGATGGTGGTGTGAGTTCTGGAAACGTAAGAAGTCGTTGGTTCTGTACTCTGCACTACAACCAGAATCCTTCGGGATGGAATGGTTTTACCACTCTTGGTGACTTCTATATGAGTTTCGAAGATGGTGATATCAGAAAAGGTACTGAGTACCCAGGTATGACTGATGTGTCTGGTATCCGAGCTGGTTTCCTAGAAGGTCAGCAGTTTGATGCTGATGGTAATGAGCTTCTCGATCGTAAAGGCAATCCACTTGCCTTCACAAAAGAAGTGGCAATTCAAGAGTCTGGTGACAATTTGGAGGTTACCGGTGTCAGAGTCATTAAGTACCCTATCGATTATAATAGTGGAGACAATGCTGATAATGATTATGTCTTCATCAGATTCTCTGATGTCTGGCTGATGAAAGCTGAAGCTGAGTTGAGAAGAGGAAATGTGGGTACAGCTACTGATATGGTCAACACTCTCAGAACGGCACGTGGAGCGAGCGAAATTTCAAGTATAACCTTGGATGAGCTTCTTGCCGAGAGAGGGCGCGAGCTGTACTGGGAAGGTCACAGAAGAACAGATCTGCTTAGGTTTGGTAAGTACCTAGATGCATGGGAAGAAAAGCCTGCATCGGGCGAGGAAAGACTCCTATTCCCGATTCCTGCGAGGGTATTGGCAGTAAACCCAAATCTTGTACAAAATCCTGGATACTAATCCATAAGATTTTCAATATTTACAAGGCTGCCTTCTCAAGAAGGCAGCCTTTTTTTGATTTATGATAAGACAGCTCAGACCTCTTTCATTTGCCATCATGCTCGCACTTGTGATCAGTAGCTGTGGGCCATCAGAGCACCCAAAGGAGATCTCACAGGCGGATGATTTGTTCGTCTTGCTCGACTCTGCAGCTACAGGTGTAGACTTCATCAATCATGTATACAATACAGAAGATTACAACATCTTCAATTACCGGAATTTCTACAATGGTGGTGGCGTAGGGATAGGAGATATCAATAATGATGAGCTCCCTGATATTTTCTTCACCTCCAATCTCGGCGCCAATAAGTTATATCTCAACAAGGGCAATCTTCAATTTCAGGACATTTCGGCGACAGCCGGCATCGAAGAATCACAGAACTGGAGTACCGGTGTCGTCATGATTGACATCAACCAAGATGGTCTGCAAGATATCTACGTCTGTAATGCGGGATATCGCAAGGAGGCTGCTCAGCACAATGCCCTTTACATCAACAATGGAGACCTCACCTTTACGGAAAAGGCGTCAGAATATGGCCTCGACGACGGGGGATACACCACTCACGCTGCATTTTTTGATTACGATCATGACGGAGATCTCGACGTATACATCCTCAACAATAGTTTCATTCCTGTCAACACGCTCAACTATAGCAATCGTCGTGATCAGCGCGCAGATAATTGGGATGTGAAGGAATTTCTCAAGGGTGGTGGAGACAAACTCTTGCGCAATGATGGTGGCAAGTTCATCGATGTCAGCGATGAGGCCGGCATTTATGGAAGTCTCATTGGTTTTGGTCTCGGTGTGACGGTAGGTGATATCAATCAGGATGGATGGCCAGACATGTATGTCTCCAATGACTTTTTTGAACGCGACTACCTCTACATCAATCAGCAGGATGGTACCTTCTCGGAGGAGCTAGAGGACTGGACAGAGCATATCAGTCTTTCATCCATGGGAGCCGATCTCGCGGATATCAACAATGATGACTTCCCTGATATCTTCGTTACAGACATGTTACCCGATGATGAGCATCGACTCAAGACGACGACGGCATTTGAAAATATCAATATCTACGAGCTCAAGCAAGACAAGGGATTTTATCACCAGTACATGCAAAATACCCTGCAGCTCAACAACAAGAATCAACGGTTCCAAGAAGTTGCTAATCTCAGTGGTGTGAGTGCCTCAGACTGGAGTTGGGGTGTATTGATGCTTGATGCCAATAATGATCGATACAGCGACATATTTGTCTGCAATGGTATCTATCACGACGTGATCAATCAAGACTTCATCGATTTCTTCGCCAATGAGCTCATGCAGAAGATGGCCCTTTCGGGCAAAAAGCAAGCACTTGATTCCATCATAGCCCGCATGCCATCTGTACCAGTGCAGAACAAAGTCTTCACCAATCGCGGCGATCTGAGTTTTGAAGATGTGAGCAGTGAGTGGGGCTTCCGCCAAAAGACTTTTTCTAACGGCGCCGCGTATGCCGACCTAGATCTTGATGGTGATCTTGACTTCGTGATCAACAATGTCAACATGCCTGCCATGATCTACCAGAACCGGAGTGACAAGCTGACGGATCACCACTACCTGAATCTGCGACTCCAAGGCCAGTCACCTAATGTAGATGCCATTGGTGCAGAAGTCAAAGTCTATCTCCAAGGTGAAGTGCTCTCAAGATACAATGTCCCTTCAAGAGGTTTTCAGTCATCAAGCTATGATCTCTTGCACTTTGGATTGGGAGACGCCGCTAAGCTTGACTCCGTGATGATCATATGGCCTCAAGGCCAAATGCAAAGTATCAAGGAAATCCCGATTGATACTACTATAGTCATATCTCAAGGACAAAACATCAAGACAGCAATTACTCGACAGTCTGGAACGGCTCTTTTGCGCGAAAGCGCTCTCAGCTTCATGGAACCACATACGGAAGATGACTATATAGACTTCTACTATGAGCGCAATATACTCCAGCAACTGAGCAATGAAGGTCCACAGGCTCTCTATGCGGATCTCAATGGCGATGGACGGAAGGATCTCGTCATCACCGGTGCTGCCGGTCAGCCAAGTCAGATATATCATGCGACAAGCCGTGGCAATTATACAAAAGTGTCAGCAGGCGACCTAGAAGATCTCTTTACACCCTATGAAGAGACAGCCATAGCAGCGATCGATAAGGATAATGACGGTGATCTGGATCTCTATCTAGGTGCAGGAGGAAATCACCATCCACCAATGTCCAGACCCATGATTGATCGCATGGTGACCAATGATGGATCCTTGCAAAATGACCCATATGCTATCCCACGAAACGGTATGAATACCTCCAAGGTGTTGGTATATGACTTTGATGAGGATGGTGATGAAGATATCTTTAGTTTTTCGAGATCTGCTCCGCTCAATTATGGTGTCGATCCACCAAATTATGTGTACGAGAATGCCGGAGCAGGTAGATTCAGAGAAATAGGAGGCACTGAGCACCAAGATCTCTATAGAGCTGGGATGGTCACTGACGCTGCGCTTGTCGATCTAGTGGGAGGCGCTCACCGAGAGATCGTGACGGTCTCAGATTGGGGTGCTCCCAAGATCTTCGTCTACAATGGCGTGAAGTACGAGCGTCGAGCTACCACTATGGATAGCCTCCATGGCTGGTGGAGAAGTGTCCATGCTGCTGATCTCGATGGCGACGGTGATCAGGATCTAGTGCTTGGCAATTTTGGTGATAACTTTTATCTCCGAGAGCCCAATCTACCTATCAAGATTTGGGTCAATGACTATGATGCCAATGGGACAGTTGAGAAAATCATGACACGTTCCGTAGACGGAGAGGATAGTCCTGTCTTCATGAAAAAAGATGTCTTCGATCAGGTAGTATCCCTGAAGAAAAATAATCTCCTTCATGAAGAGTTTGCGGGCAAGTCCATCCAGGATCTTTTCTCAGCGGAGCAACTAGATCAATCCTTGCAGAAGTCAGTCAACTTCACCAAGTCAATCATAGCGTGGAATGATGGCGGAGGTGAATTTCGCATCATGGAACTGCCTGTCGCAGCCCAGCTGAGTAGTGTGCATGCCATCTTGACGGATGATCTCGATGGCGATGGACTTCTCGATCTCTTACTGGCTGGAAACGAATACGGCTTCTTGCCACAGTTTGGCAGACTAGATGCGAGTCATGGCCTTGTACTGCTCCAGACATCGGAGGGAAAATTTGTCCCTTTGGCTGCCAATGAATCCGGTCTGGATGTGCGTGGTATGTGCCGACAGATCCTCAAGATCGACTACAACAATCAAGATGCTTATCTCTTTTTACTCAATGATGACAGCCCTAAAGTATATGTCCGCAATGAAGAGATTGATCAATAGTACATTTTTTCTTGCCCTTCTTGGCCTATTAAGCCTTGCATCCTGTCATAGTGAGGTCTCACAATCGAAGGAGGCTGACCATAGCTTGTCTTTTGAGGTGCTGTCAAGTGAGAGGACGGGATTAGACTTTTCCAATGACCTTACCTTGGATCTTGATATGAATATCTTCCGCTACATGTATTTCTACAATGGAGGAGGCGTCGGTGCTGGAGATTTCAATGGAGACGGATTGGTGGATCTATACTTTACCAGTAATCAAGCAGAAGATCGACTATATATCAATGAGGGTGACTTGAGATTCGCGGATGTTACAGAGCAAGCGGGAATACTGCACAGCGCCTCCAGCTGGAACAATGGTGTGAGTATTGTCGATATCAATCAAGATGGATTGCTGGATATCTATGTGTCAAATGTCTCCGACTTCCAGTACTTGGACCAGGCGAATCAACTTTGGCTTTGTACAGGGATAGAGAGTGGCGTCCCTAAGTATCGAGAAGCAGCCGCTGAGTTTGGTCTTGACCTCAAAGGCTTTTGCACGCAAGCCGTCTTTTTTGACTATGATCGTGATAATGATCTCGACATGTTTCAGCTCAAGCATAGTGTGCATGACAATGGGACATTTGGGCAGAGAAAGACTTTTGACAATTCGCCTCATCCACTGGCGGGAGACAAGCTATTTGAGAATCGTGACGGCCGCTTCATTGACGTCACGGAGCAGGCCGGCATCCACTCTAGTGTCATAGGCTATGGCCTGGGTGTCGTTGCTGGTGATGTCAACAATGATGGATGGGTAGATCTCTATATCGGCAATGACTTCCATGAGAATGACTACCTCTATATCAACAATCAAGATGGAACATTCTCGGAGAGTCTTACTGACATGATCATGCATACTAGCAGATTCTCTATGGGTGTTGACATGGCAGATATCAATGGAGATGGCTGGAATGACATCGTCAGTCTTGATATGCTTCCTGAGGATCCGACGATCCTCAAGATGTCAGAGGGCGAAGATGCACTCAATGTATTTCGCTTCAAGCTTGGATATGGCTATAATCACCAGTATGCCAAAAACAATCTTCAACTCAACAATGGCGATGGAAGCTTCTCGGATGTGGCGATGATGGCCGGAGTGCATGCGACGGACTGGTCATGGGCACCGCTGTTTGCAGACTTTGATATGGATGGTAGGAAAGACTTATTCATCAGCAATGGTATTCCCAAGCGCATGAATGACATTGACTACATCAATTTCATGAAGGGAGAAGATGTACAGTGGAAGATCAAGTCTGACAATATGGAGCAGAAGGATTTGGAGATTATCAATAAGCTTCCAGAAATCAAATTGCCCAATAAGTTTTACCACAATTCAGGGAAGCTCTCTTTCCAAGATCAAGACGTCAGTGGGAATCCTAGGAGCTACAGCAATGGTGCCGTCAGCGTTGACCTGGACAATGACGGCGACCTTGATATTGTCAGCAACAATATCAATGACGAGGCGCTTGTCTATATCAATTCTACACGTCAGGCTACCGCAGGCAAGACCATTTCACTTACTGGGCCGGAGGGCAATCGCAATGCCATCGGCGCGCGCATCCTGATGAGAAAAAGTGATGATGAGTTGGTATCGATTGACAACTATCCTGTGCGAGGTTTTCAATCTGCTAGCCACGGCAATGTCATCATTCCTGGTTTACCTGGTAAAGAAATCACTATACTCTGGCCAGATGGATCTACTCAGATAGAGCTCGCCGATAGTTCTACGATGATGACCATCACCTATTCACCTAGCTCAGAGGGACTTTCGTCCAAAAGTGCTGGAGTTGTTGATCTCGCCAATCCCCGTCAAGAACTAGGCATCCAAGATGCATCACAGCTGATCGAGCCATTCTTTGTGCATAAGGAAAATGACTTCATCGAATTTCTGTCGGAGCCGCTCATCCCGCACATGACTTCTTCAGAAGGTCCTACGATAGCAGTTGCAGACTTCAATGGTGACGGCAATGATGACTTTTTTGTCGGTGGAGCTAAACGTCAGCGGTCTGGTCTGTACCTATCAAGAGGAGAGAACTGGATCGGACAGGATCAGTCATGGATGCAAGACAGTGTCATTGAAGAGACGGCATCTCTCGCCATAGACCTAGATGAAGACGGCGATCAGGATCTGATCATCGGTGCCGGTGGAAGTGAGTGGGATCTAAAGAGTGTCAATAGTCGCGTAAGACTACTGATCAATGATGGTCAAGGCAATTTTCAAGAAGATGCTTCACAATTTGGCGGTCTTGCATTGACATGCTCTTCTATTGTGCCATTCGATATGGATGGTGATGGACTACAAGACTTGCTTTTTACAGCACGCTCTCATCCTAGAACTTATGGTAAGCGTCCTAGCTCGTATGTCTATCGCAATATGGGAAAGGGGAAATATGAAAATGTCAGTGAGGACTTTCATGAGGACTTGTCCAGCTTAGGGATGATCAAAGATGCCATAGTCTGTAATATCGATACTGATGCAGAAAATGAGATCGTCTTGGCGATGGAGTGGGACAAGATCAAGGCATTCGATCGCACTGCAGATACTTGGCATCTTATTGATCTCACAGATAGAAGTGGCTGGTGGAATGTGATTCATCCAGTAGATATTGACAGTGATGGAGATATTGATCTCGTGGCGGGTAACCTTGGACTCAATAGTCGTCTCACAGCCTCTGAGTCAGAGCCACTGCGCATGTACTACCATGACTTTGATGGAAATGGTAGCAAGGAACACATCGTGAGCTACTTCCTGGAGGGACGAGAGCTTCCCTTCTCCAATAAGATGGAGCTAGAATCTCAAATGCCCGTGCTCAAGAAGAAGTATCTATATGCCAAGGATTTTGCTCAGGCCAATGCCAAGGATCTATTCGGAGTGGATGTGATGCGTGATGCAGTAGTACTTGAATCAGACTACTTCTCCAATGCCATCTTAATCAATGATGGGAGCGGGAAATTTGAGCTACAGGCGTTGCCCAGATTGGCGCAGAAATCTCCTATCTATGCAGTCCTCGACCTAGATATCGATGGTGATGATGATCCTGATCTCATCACTGGTGGCAACTATTACGATTGCAACATCCAGCTTGGTAGGTACGATGCTGACTATGGCTCTATTTTGCTCAATGACGATGGTACACTTGAGGCAGGTAAGTATCAAAATCTTGGAATCAAAGGCCAAGTCAAACACATCCAAGCGCTCAAGTCGGGTGGAAATCAATACTTGCTCATAGCTCGTAATGATGAGCCACTCAAGTTGATGCGTATCAATTCATCCAATATTTAACAAGTGAATTGGGGATTTTTAGGCTACGGCGCTATAGCACCTAAGGTTCATGAGAGCCTTAAGCAGCTTCCTGGACATCGCCTACATGCACTTGCCTCCAGATCCAATGCCTCTACTCTGGCACAAGAGATGACTGATATTGTCGTCTACGACGACTATGAGGAGCTCTGTCGAGACGACCAAGTGGATATTGTTTACATCAGCACCACCCACAATTTTCACCTAGATCATGCCATGCTTGCCATGGCTGCAGGAAAACATGTGCTCTGCGAAAAACCACTGAGCACGTCTGCCCGAAAAGTCCGGCAGATGATAGATTGTGCTCGGACACATGGAGTCTTCTTCATGGAAGCCATCTGGATGTGTTTTCTACCAGCTTATCGGTCGATGCTTGATCAATTGCACACCAAGCAGATTGGAGAGGTCAAGTGGCTGAAGGCAGATTTTAGCTTTTCCAGCCACCGTGATCCACAGAGTCGACTATGGAATCCATCTCTAGCTGGGGGGAGCTTGTGGGACGTTGGCATATATTGTCTGGCACTGAGTCAGGACATTTTTGGGCGAAAGCCCCAGCATCTCAAATCCCTGATGCATCTCACAGAGACGGGAGTAGATGAGCACTGCCAGATCATCGCAGACTATGGTGATGGACAGATGGCTCACTTTGCATCGTCGATAGGTCTTGAGACGGATCATGATGCATTTATATATGGCACTCAGGGCTCTATGCACAGCGCTTATTTTTGGCGGATGCAGTCCTACAGCCAGAGGACCACTCAGGTAGAAAAGCGTGTTTCGATTCCCTTTGAGAGTACAGGTTACCTACATGAGTTGCACCATGTCTCGCAGAGGATTGCAGCCGGACACAGGCAATCAGATATCATACCATGGACGAGGAGTCTAGAGCTTGCAGAGTTGATGGACTGGGCCTTCGCTTCCGCTAAAATGACAGAATCATGAGTCAAACCAAGACATGGTGGAAAGAGCAAGTAATTTATCAGATCTATCCGCGATCATACCAGGATTCCAATGGCGATGGTATCGGTGACATTCCGGGAATCATTTCACGTCTAGACTATATTCAATCACTAGGTATAGATATCATATGGCTGAGCCCCATCTATGCCTCTCCCAATGATGACAATGGCTATGATATCAGTGATTACCGCGCCATTCACCCAGATTTTGGGACGATGGCAGACTTTGATGCTTTGCTAAAGGGTATACACGAGCGGGGCATGAAGCTGGTGATGGATTTGGTTGTCAACCACACGAGTGATGAGCATGAGTGGTTTGAAAAGTCCAAGAGCTCCAAGGACTCTCCTTACAGAGACTACTACATCTGGAGGGATGCCGTCGATGGGAAGGAACCTACTAACTGGCCAAGTTTTTTCGGTGGATCTAGCTGGGAGTTTCATGAGGAGACACAGCAGTACTATCTGCATCTCTTTACCAAGAAGCAGCCAGACCTCAATTGGGAAAATGCACGTGTGCGCCAGGAGATTCATGACCTCGTCAGATATTGGCTGGATAAGGGGATAGATGGATTTCGCATGGATGTTATATCACTGATATCCAAGGACTATCCACTGACTGATACGACCAAGAAGGCCTTCGGTGAAGTAGTGATCGAGCGCTACGCCAATGGGCCTCGCATCCATGAGTATCTCCATGATTTGCACACCGATGTCTTGAGTCAATATGATGTTTTCACTGTAGGAGAGGGACCGGGTATCACACGCACCAATGCCATTGATTACATAGGAGCTGAGCGCGGAGAACTGAGTATGATATTCCACTTTGACCATATGTTCATGGATCATGGTGCAGATGGCAAGTTTGATCCTGTGGCTTTCGATCTCAAGCGATTCCTGGATGTGATTGCAGATTGGAATGATATCATCGAGGAAGGTGGCTGGATCAGTCCATTTTTTGATAATCATGATTTTCAGCGGATGATCTCGCGTTTTGGTGATGATGGGGAGCATAGAGAGGCTTGCGCCAAAATGTTTGCTATTCTTCTCCTGACGCTCAGAGGTACACCAAGTATCTACATGGGCTCAGAGATTGGAATGACCAATCGTACATTCGACAGTATTGATCAATGCCGAGATGTAGAGACCATTAACTTTTACAATATATATGTCGAGAAAGGAGGAGATCCAGCGACATTTATGAAAATGGTATCTGATGTAGGCAGGGACAATGTGAGAGTCCCGATCCAGTGGGACAGCTCTAGTCATGCTGGCTTCAGTACCGCCAAGCCGTGGCTTGATGTCAATCCCAATTTCACAAAAATAAATGTCAAGGACTGTGAAAGTGATCCAGCGTCAATCCTACATTTTTATAGGGAGCTACTGCGCTTCAGAAAACAGCATCGGAACTTCGTGTACGGCACATGGAAGAGAATAGAAACCTCTAGAGTAGAGACTTTCGCCTATGAGATGCGTTTTGATGATCAGCAATGGCAGGTCTTCCTCAATTTTTCCGCTGAGCAGACAAGTATCTCACATGGAAGCGGATGCACTGTAGTCATGGCAAACTATCTATCCCCTGGTGATACTTTTACAGGTAAATTACAAGCATGGGAAGGAGTCATCATAGCGGTTTGAGAGAAATATTAGGATGTGTCACCATCGGATTTCTGGCACTATTTGCTGTTTCTTGTAAGTCAGACGTACCTGTCAATGAGGATCTTATCCCTGTTGACCTCATGCATCAGTCTATGGATCGATTTACAGATGTCATCGTGCATGACATATTCAGTCCACCTCAAGCGAGTAGAAACTACGTCTATCCATGTCTTGCTTTTTATGAAGTGATGGCACTCGGTGATAGCACACTCCAGTCACTCCATGGACAGATTTCTCATGCACCTGCCACGCCAGCACCAGAAGCTGCAGTATCATATCGACTGAGCGCTTTGTATGCCTTTGTTTACACCGCTCGTGAATTCATCTTCTCTCAGGACAAGATGGATGCCTACATATCTGAGATGGATCAACAGCTGGCCGAGCTAGATATTCCGAGCAAAGTGATGAAGGCATCTCAATCATATGCTAAGCAAGTCTCACAAGTGATCGTCAACTGGTCTAGCTCAGATAACTACGCACAGACGAGGTCTTTCCCCAAACATGCGATTGACGACGAACCTGATACTTGGAAGCCGACGCCTCCGGCCTACATGGAAGGCATAGAACCACACTGGAAGAAGATCCGACCGATGATCTTGGCTTCTGCTGACCAGTTTCAGCCCAAGCCACCTACACCAGTGAGCAAGCTCAAGTCCAGCCAGTTTTTTACGGAAGTCATGGAAGTCTATGATACTGGTCTCAAGGCACAGCAGGAAGAGCGCGAAATAGCCAGTTTTTGGGATTGCAATCCCTACGTGATGAATCAGACCGGTCACATGATGTTTGCCACAAAGAAGATCACCCCTGGTGGCCACTGGATGGGAATTGTCAAGATCGCCTGTCAGCAGTCAAAAGCTGATTGGGCCACCACAGCACGTGCTTATGCGATGTGCTCGATAGCCTTGTTTGATGCATTTATCAGTTGTTGGGATGAGAAGTATAGAAGCAATCTCATCAGGCCGGAGACATACATCAACGAGCACATCGATCCCTCTTGGAAACCACTCCTGCAGACACCTCCATTTCCTGAGTATACGAGTGGACATAGTGTGATATCCACGGCAGCGGCTGTGGCTCTCACATCCATTTTCGGTGACGACTTTGCTTTTGAAGACACGACAGAGCTCAAGTATGGATTGCCTGTGCGGAGTTTTTCCTCGTTCTATGCGGCAAGCGCTGAAGCAGCTGTGTCTCGTCTATACGGTGGAATACACTACAGACCTGCCATTGAAGAAGGTGTCAATCAGGGCAAGCAAGTCGGTGAGCTCTTGGTCAGTTCTGTGCAGCTGACTTTATAGTACTCGTAGGACTTGATCTTCGGAAAAGGATCATCGCGATGAGGAGTAAGACCATCGGAATCAAGATGATGTAAAATACATTGGCTCCCTCCATCTCTTCAAATAACCAACCCATCAAGGCAGAACCCGTAGTGCCTCCTAGGGCACTGAAGACAACGATCAAGGCAGTCATAGGCGCATGATCTTTGAGCGGAAGCGATGACAGAATGAGTGAATTGAGTGCTGGATATATCGGAGCCAGCCATAAGCCGATCAAAGGGAAAATCAAACCAGCCATAGGCACATCCAGCCATGTGCCGAGCCGCATGCTGTAGTCGGTGCCTGCCATCGGTAGGGAAATCAACAAGAGCACAGCGGATAGGATGACACAAATCACGAGGACATAGATCCACTCGATCCGCTTGAGCAGATATCCTCCCATGAATCTCCCGAGGGCAATGGCAAGCGGCATGATTGCAGCCAGCCTGATACTCGTGTCGCTTGGCAAATCCAAAATCTTATTGTTGAAAGTGGGCAGCCAGCTTTGTATTCCTTGTTCTATGAGAACGTACATGAAGATGGATACGATGAAGATGAGTGCCAACGGCTTGATTCCCAGCAGAAGCATATTCATGAGATCATGCAAGATGGAGCTCTTTTCACTACGGTCTACCTGCGATTCATCCAGTGGACTCAGGGTCAATAAGATCAGTGCGCCTAGAGATATGGCCCCTACGATATAGTATGCTTTCAACCATGTGTGATCTGGATCTACATCTTTCACAAACTCACCGAAGAGCAAGTAACCACCAAATAAGCCTACCATAAAGAGTGCCTCAAGGTAGCTCATGTAAGACAAGTGTTCTTCCTTACCAGTTGTGATGAGGCCGATGGTACTCAGAGCGGTAACCTTGACGATCGCAAAAGAGAAACCTACCACGGCAAAGAGCAACTTGCTCATCCAGAAGCTTGGAACCAGTGGCATCGCAAAGCAAATCATGGTGACCAAGAGGATCGCCCACTGCATGCTACGCTTGTAGCCCACTCGAAGCACCAATAGCCCAACGAAAAAAGAAACGACAGCTATCGTCAAATCTTTAAATCCCTCGAGAAACTTTGCCTCTGATGGGCTGACACCATATTGATTTTGTACCTGAAGGATGACGATGCCGACGCTATTGAGGAGCACCGCAAATACCATGTAGTTGAGAAAGATGGATAGCTTGATGGGCAAATTACTGGAGCCAGGAGTCTTCATATTGAGCTAAATTAGCCCATTGATTTGACTATGGACTTTTTACAATCAGCTTTGTTTCGTGAGGTGCAGATGAGGAGACTCTTTGAGGATTCCAAGAGCTTCGCTGACGCCGTACCTCTTTGGCCATTGCGTGAAGCATACGCGGCCTTTCGGCCAAATATGACGGACATTGAGCTGAGGACTCTTGTGAGTGAGGCATTCAGCATGCCACAAGAAAAAGATGGAGTGATTCTCGAAAGTCAGTCTGCAACCGAGCATGTCCAAAAGCTTTGGCCATATCTTACGCGTCCAGGCGAGACAGAAAAAGTTGGCACGAGATTTCCGATACCTCATGACTATGTGGTACCTGGTGGTAGATTCAATGAAATCTACTATTGGGACAGCTACTTCACGATGCTTGGTCTTGCTGTAGATGGCAAGTATGAGTTGATCAAGAGCATGATAGACAATTTTGCCCATAGCATCAAGCAATTTGGCTTCATCCCCAATGGCAATAGAGAATACTTTCTTTCTCGCTCGCAGCCGCCGTTTTTCTATCTGATGATCAGATTATATGAAGACTGCACTGGGCTAGAAATCGCCCAAGATTACCTTGAGTCGCTTCTACAAGAGTACAATTTCTGGGTAGTGGAAGATCAATTGAAGGAAAAACCATTTACCGGCCACTTTGTGGAGACGATACATCATACCCAGCTCGCAAGGTATTGGGATCGCTTACCAGAGCCCAGGCCAGAATCTTATCAGGAAGATGTCTTGATGTATGAAGAGACCAAGGATCCTAGTCTATATCGCAATCTGAGATCAGCCTGTGAGTCAGGTTGGGATTTCTCAAGTCGTTGGTGCAAAAATCCTTTTGACCTCCAGACGATCAGGACCATTGCGATCCTACCGGTGGATCTCAATAGCCTGCTATATGGTATGGAATTGCTGATCGCAGAGTGCTTTTCACGACTTGGAGATCAAACAGCCAATGGAGATTTCCTCGGCCTTTCTGAGAGCAGGGCAGAAGACTTGATAGAGCAATGCTATGACCCAGATGATGGATTTTTCTTTGACTATGACTTCCAGTCAAATCAACTTGTGAAGAGATACTATGCCTCGGCAATCTTTCCACTTTTTGTCAACATGGTCGAGCAAGATATTGCCAATCGCGTAGCTGAGAAGTTTATGCATGAGCTCGTGGTAGACGGCGGCGTGCTGACAAGCCAGATCCAATCTGGCCAGCAGTGGGATGCGCCCAATGGATGGGCACCGCTCAATTGGGTCGCTTACAAAGCAATGAAGAATTATGGATTTGACGAATATGCTGAGATCATCCGATCACGCTGGATCACCACCATAGAGAGCTACTATGAGAAACATGGGAAACTCGTCGAGAAGTACAATGTCCTGACCAATGACACCGCCACAGGTGGAGAATACCCCAATCAGGATGGATTTGGCTGGACCAACGGCGTATACCTTGCGATGAAGTCACTCGATGAAGACTAGCCCTGCATCCAAGCTTTGGATCTCTCGACTGCCCGCTGCCACTGATCTTTGAGTCTCGCACTCTCCTCATCAGCTTGCGAATGGAAGACGTCACTTGATGTGTCGTCCGATCTGAGATCATTTGCTTTCCAGTAGCCACATCCAAGACCTGCGAGATATGCCGCGCCCATAGCTGTCATCTCTTGATTGGAAGGGCGACGGACGTCCGTATCAATCATGTCCGCCTGAATCTGCATGAGTAGGTCATTTCTGGTTGCACCACCATCGACACGCAGCTCAGTCATTTTTTTACCAGAGTCGGCTTCCATCGCTGAGATGAGGTCATGGCTTTGAAGAGCAATTGCTTCCAGGGTCGCACGAGCGATATGTGCCTTCGTCGTGCCTCTATGAAGCCCTATGATCGTGCCACGGGCCATCGGATCCCAGTGCGGACTACCTAGTCCAGTAAGTGCAGGGACAAAAGCCACGCCATCACTGCCGTCTACAGATTTAGCAAGAGCCTCGATTTCATTGCTATCCGATATGATGTTGAGACCATCTCTCAACCACTGCACAGCCGCGCCCGCAACGAAGACACTTCCTTCAAGGGCATAAGCTTTTTGAGACTTCGTAATCCAGCCCATGGTAGAGAGCAATCCACGCTCTGATCTGATCGGAGAGTTTCCTACATTCATTAGCGCAAAGCAGCCTGTGCCGTAGGTGTTTTTCACGTCACCAGCAGACCAACATTGCTGACCAAAGAGTGCGGCTTGTTGGTCACCTGCCACACCGTGGATCTTCATCCCAGCTCCGATACCTACGGAGGCGTCAACTGTGCCAAACAAGGCATCATTATTCCTGATTTCTGGTAGTACCGATCTCGGTACGCCAAGCAGATCGAGAAGTTCATCATCCCAGTCATTTGTTTCCAAATTGTACATCAATGTTCGAGAAGCGTTGGAGTGATCTGTGACGTGCTCCTTGCCGCCGGTCAAGTTGTAGATGAGCCATGTATCCACTGTGCCAAAGCAGAGATCGTCCGCAGCTGCCAGTCGGCGTGCCTCTGCATGCTCGTCCAAGATGTATCTGAGCTTGGTGCCTGAGAAGTACGGGTCAAGAGGGAGACCCGCCTTTCTGCGAAATGTATCCTCGTGTCCTTCATCCTTTAGTTGCTGACAAAACTTAGCAGTTCTTCGGTCTTGCCATACAATTGCATTGTGCAGCGCCTTTCCGGTAGAGCGTTGCCAGACCAGAGTAGTTTCTCGTTGATTGGTGATGCCTAGCGCTGCGATATCATCAGCAGTGATATTCATTTTGCGCATGACATCTCTGACTGTATCAATCTGGCTGTTCCAGATATCCTCAGGGTCATGCTCTACCCATCCATTTTGTGGCGTGATTTGGCGAAACTCCTTTTGGGCGACAGCCCTCACCCGAGCATCTTTGTCGATGACCAGTGTCCTGCTACTCGTAGTGCCTTGATCGAGAGAGAGAATGTATTGCATGTCGCCAATTTTTTTGTGAATTTAGCAATCGCTGCTATGTTCAAGGCCCCTTAGTTCAATGGATAGAATAGCGGTTTCCTAAACCGTAGATGCAGGTTCGATTCCTGCAGGGGCTACACTGACATGTGATAACGATTGAAGAGGCGCTCACCCTACCCATTTCTGGACATACTACAGTTTGGTGTCTGGTACTGTCATAGTTGGTGATATCGATTTACCTTTTTATTGAAGCTTCATATCTTAGGGAGACTATTACCAGGGTATTATGAAGATTCAAGACCGCAAGCACCATCGACCTGAATGGGTCATGGAGAGAATGCAGAGATCAATTGATGCACTCCTCGGAGATCAAGCTCAGTCTCAAGCCTTTGATAGACCACCGCCTCCTCCGGGATCACTCGATAAGTACGAAGGAGAATTAAGTGAGCAACAGCTCGCTCATTTGCTTCGCAGATGCCTTACTGGTGTGAGACCAGAGGACATGAGACGTTTTGAAGGTGCAAGTTTGGATGAAGTGCTAGATGCCCTCTTTACACCACAATCAGATCCGGCACCTCCTGTCAATGACTATGTTGACCGCGAAGAAGGTGAGGTCGATCCGCAAGTGCCATACGGAGAGACTTGGATCAATCACAACTGGGATACCAATTGGGAGAGTGGTAGGACCACATCACTAAAAACCTGGTGGCTTAGACTTTTCTTGAATCAAGAAGCAAGCATCCATATGCGGATGCACCTATTTCTTCATTCTTTGCTGGTCATACAGACCTGGGATATATTTTATGGAAAAGTGTCCTACAACTACTGGAATACACTCTATCAGTCTTGCTTTGGTAGTTTTCGGACATTGATGAAGGACATCACCATAGATGCCGGGATGCTTTGGTATCTCAATGGAGCGGCCAATAGCAAAGAGGCTCCAGATGAAAACTATGCGCGAGAACTACAAGAGCTCTTTTGTATCGGTAAAGGACCAGATAGTGGATATACCGAGGGAGATGTACAGATGGCAGCCAAAGTGCTTACCGGTTGGAAGGTCAGCTGGCCTGACGCTCAAGTATCATTTGCTGCATGGGATCATGATACTTCTGACAAACAGTTTTCAGCGTTCTACGGCAATCGTGTGATTTCAGGACGTAGTGGCCAGGCAGGTCAAGAAGAAACTGATGACCTGCTAGACATGATTTTTGATGTCAATGAAACTGCTAAGTATCTTGCACGGAGACTCTATACCTTCTTTGTGTATCCAGAGATCGATGCAGCCACCGAGTCAGAAGTCATCGCACCTCTCGCTGACCAGATCCGTTCAAATGGTTATAACCTCAGTGAGGCATTGAGGACATTACTCTCTAGCCAACATTTCATGCATGAGCACGCTATAGGGGCTATCATCAAGAATCCGATTGATGATATGATCGGTGCTATGCGAATGCTAGGAGCTGGTATTTCTAATGATCAAGAGCTCGATGATAGATACCTACAAAGCCTTGGTCTGCTTTGGCAGATGGGAGATCTCGGACTGATGATCGGCGATCCACCCTCAGTTGCTGGATGGCCTGCGCACTATCAGATGCCTCAGTATGATCGCAGTTGGATCACGACAACCACCATCACGCGCAAGGCAATACACACGGACTCATTACTGTATTGGGGTTTTTGGACACCAGGCGAATTGATCAATGCTGATGTTCTCGCCTTTGCTCAGAGGCTTGAAGATCCACAAGATCCCAATCGACTCATAGATCAGATCGTGACCCTATGTTTTGGGCTACCGATCACCCAAGAGTCAAAAGATAGCCTCAAAGAAATCCTTCTTAGTGGACAAGCGACGGACGATTACTGGACCAATGCTTGGTACGAGTGGGAAGGAGATCCTGACAATGAAATGAATCGTTCCCTCGTCGAAAACAGACTCAAGAGTTTACTCCAAGTCATGCTGCAAAGCGCAGAATACTATCTAGGCTAATTCCCAAATTTTAAGCATCATGAAAAGAAGATCATTTTTATCCAATGCCGCCAAAGGCGTAGTGATCCCTTCCCTCATGGGAAAAATGGGAATGAATGCTCTAGTACCAGGTTTATCTCCTTGGGCCTCAGCCATGTCAGCGGCTGGCGATGGGGACCAAGTACTGGTACTGGTATATCTCAATGGTGGTAATGATGGGCTCAATACCGTTGTACCCTTGGACCAATTGAGCAATCTCAATAGCTCCAGACCCCTTGTCGCTCTTCCGGACGCGAGTCTCTTGCGACTAGAGGGAACCAACGTGGGTTTACACCCAAGCCTGGTAGAGTTCAAAGAGCTTTTTGATGAAAATCGCCTCCAGATCATACAAAATGTCGGCTATCCAGATCAAAATTTCTCGCATTTCAGATCGACCGATATATGGATGAGCGGATCCTCATCAGATGAGCTTGTGACCTCAGGATGGGCCGGAAGATATCTCGATGAAGAGTTCCCAGGATATCCCTTTGATTATCCCAATGAGAGCATGACAGATCCTCTCGCCATTGAGATCGGTTATGGCAGCAGTCTCATGTTGCAAGGGCCGAGTAGTAATATGGGTATGGTGATTCAAGACCCGAGCTGGTTCTACAATTTGGTCAATAATGTCGAGGATCCGGCGCCTGACACGCCTGCAGGTGATCGCCTTCGTTTTGTGCGACTTGTAGCTCGACAAAGTCAGCAATATGGTACAGTAGTGAGAGATGCTGCAGATGCAGCTCCAGCACAGCTTGACTATCCAGAAAACAACCGACTCGCAGAGCAGCTCAAGATCGTATCAAGACTTATTGCCGGAGGACTTAAGACGAGAGTTTACGTAGTGAGCTACGGCCAATTTGATACGCATGATATGCAAGTTGAGATTGGCAATACCACTGAAGGCTCTCATGCTTATCAACTCATGCAGGTCAGTCAGGCGATCAAGGCATTCATGGATGATCTTGATCATCTCAATATAGGAGATCGGGTGATGGGTATGACCTTCTCAGAGTTTGGTCGACGCATTATCAGCAATGCGAGTTATGGTACAGATCATGGTAGCGCTGCGCCGCTTTTCCTTTTTGGAAATCAGGTGGCAGGAGGTGTTTTGGGTGACAACCCAGAAATCCCGCGCAATGCGACATACGCCGACAATCTCGAGATGCAGTATGATTTCCGATCAGTCTACGCCAGCATTATGCATCAGTGGCTTTGCCTTGATGAGTCCACTGTAGGTAGTCTTATGATGGGTGATTTTGAGCAGCTGTCAGTCTCTACAGGCATCAATTGTCTCACAAGTAGCACGAGTGAGGCTTCCGCCAAAAAGAAATTGCTCGTATCTGCTTCACCCAATCCAACGCCGGGCTTGACCAAAATAGATTTTGAGTCCCAAGGGGGAATTCTTGAATTGAGTATTCTGGATCTCAGTGGCAGGTCCATCAGGCCTATCGTCAAATCCGTCTTCCCTAAGGGTAAGCATACGACTATGATTGACCTGACTATGCTGCCATCAGGCAACTACTTTGTACTCCTGCGCCAAGAGAGAATACGACAGACGGCTAAGCTTGTGAAGCTATAGAGAGACTTCATCTGTGTGCTGTAGTTTTGTCCGAGATATGGCAAGCGAAGCACATATAATCGGGGGAGGCCTTGCTGGCGCTTGTCTCGCATGGAGGTTGCATTGGGAAGGTGTCAGCTTCACTTGGAGAGATCGTGATCATCTTCGACGTGCTTCCAATGTAGGTGCAGGCATAGTCAACCCGATCACCGGTCGCAAATTCGCGCTAAGTTGGAATTTTCCAGTTTTACTGGAGGAGGCCAAGGTGTTTTACACCAGAGCAGAGAAAGAACTAGGCACATCATACTTCCAGAAGAGAAGACTATATCGTGCGCTCAAAGATCATCGAGACGAGCAAGAGTGGGATATGAGATCAGACCAAGAAGCCTCTCGGCCTTACATTGGTAAGATGGTATCCAGTCAAAGTTTGCCTTCTTGCTATCACTACAGCGCTGAGATCTTTGGAGAAGTACTACAGGCGCATCAGCTGCACATAGCAGCTTTTGTTCAGGCGAGCTGGGATTATATGTCCGCTCACTATGAGTGCTCCAAGAATGAAGCACCGATTCCATGGAGTAAATCATACAGCTCGTCCTTGACCTTTCTTGCTGAAGGTGCTACACACATACATGCTGATCTATTTCCACTAGAACATGTACATCGCACCAAAGGTGATGTCTTGATCATACGAGCTCCACACATTCCTGAAGACCTCATGGTCAAGGAGCGCTTTTTTATTGTCCCTACGAGTAGGAGAGAGCACTTCTGGGTTGGCTCCAACTACGAACATGAGGCACTGTCTGATGAGCCTAGTCAGAGGCTGGGTGAGATTCTTCGAGAGCATCTGAATACTCGGATGCGATGTGACTTTGAGATCGTCGATCACATATCAGCTTATCGGCCCACCACAGTCGATCGCAAGCCGATCGTGGGCTGTCATCCCGAGACATCCCAGCTTGTATTATGCAATGGACTTGGCACAAAAGGCGCTTCACTTGGTCCTTGGACCACAAAAACGCTCCTTGAACATGTTTTCGAAGCTAAGGACTTACCTCATGATATATCCCTTCATCGCTTCCTCTGATGGCTCTAGAGTGGCTGATCTATGAGATAGGTCAATGTGATTTCTGGTTTGCTATCATGTGCTTTGGCTGGATCGGACGACAAGTGAGCCCCGAGCTTAGTCATGGCCTTTTGAGATCTGTAATTGTGTATCCAGACATAGAAGATCACTTCGCTCTTTCCTGTCAGTGCATGGTTGACCATTAGCTTTTTGACTCGTCGATTTGTTCCTTTACCCCAATGAGACCGATCAAAAAAGGTCCAACCAATCTCGACAGCATCAACCACTGGGATGATTTGATATCTTGAGCTCCCAATTGCTCGATTCGAGTTCTTGTCAATGATCAAATAAGCGCCGCCTGAGTCCAGAGATTCTTTGAAAAACAGATCAAAGACTTCAGGCTCAAATCTTCGTGCGTGGTGCTGGTCCCATATTTTAGGGTCAGAAGCAATGGCAAAGAGCGCATCTCTATCAGAGGCTTGGAGTGGTCTGAGCATAAGGATCTCATCTTCTAGGACAATCTGTCTATTCATCTCAGATGTGTTTCTCGAGCAGAAAGCTACTCTTAAACATTCGTTAATTGACGCCAGATTCGCTACTTTAACCGTAGTGACCACATCATATCATACAACCAAGCAATACTCTTTATGTATAGGATATTACTCCTGTTCGCACTCTCCTTCGCGATGTTATCTCACTCATGCAAGACTCAAAAATCTGCTACAGATAGCCTACCTGTGAAAGACCTTAGCTATGACAAATACTGGAAGAAGATCGATAGTCTTCGTGATCAAGGCTTGGTGGAGTCGATGGTGGAGCCATTAGATGAGCTTATGGCTTTCGCCAAAATGGACGATAATCATCCTCAACTGCTCAAAGCACTCATGTATAGAGGACAGCTCATCGAGCAGTATGAAGAAAGCGGTTCCATCAAGGCAATAGATTACTTCAAGTCCCAGGTGACAGACCTGGAGGAGCCATCGGCCTCAGTGGCCAAATCAATGCTAGGGGAGCTATACGCGCGGTATGTCAATAGCAATCTTTGGCGGATCAATCAAAGAACAGCCATTGCCAGCAGTGATGAAGGTCAAGATCTTGGCGAATGGTCGGCTCGACGTATCTATGAGGAATCTGATCTATGGTACATAGCATCGACGGAGGCTCAAGATATCCTCAAAGAAACGCCGCTAGATGAGTACAGTCTCATCGTCACCAATCAGGATAAGACCCTTGACCCAAATAGCTCAACTCTGTATGATCTACTTGCTCATCGCAAGTTGATGCACTTACAAAATGGCTCTCGCGACTATCAAGTCGATCCTGCGGGAAAATATCTTCTTGACAAAAGCCTATTCGCACCAGCTAAAGAGTTTATTTCATCCAATCTGTCCTTCGGCAATACTAGGGTACAGGAGATCTTGATGACATATCAAGATTTGATAGCATTTCATCAGAGCACCTCTCGCTCGCGATCCATGGTAAATGCCGATCTCGCTCGACTCGACTGGGCATATCAGAAATCGGCATTATCAGACAAAAATGAATTGCTCATTCTTGCCTGGGATGGACTTGTTCGAGTCACCAGCGATCCAGAGGCAAAAGCTGAAGTGCTATATCGCAAGGCAGAGCACATCAGCAATCTTGCCCGCAATCAGGAAAATCAGCCGTGGATGAAGGCCAGCAGTGACTACACTTTGGTAGTGGCCATGTCTCTAGCCCAAGACATCATCGCGTCATATCCGCAAACCAATGGAGCGAACAAAGCAAGAAATTTGGTCGCTTCCATTTCCAACAAAGAAATGAGTGCGCAGTTGGAATCAGCAGTGCTGCCAGACAAGCCATTTCCATTCAGTTTGAGATATCGCAATCTTGACAAGGTATACCTGCGTGTAGTGCGTCTCAAGGAATCCGATGTTACCGCCCTGTACGAAGGTGGTATAGAGGATTACTTGAACTACTTTACCAAGAGAGAAAACGTGACATCTTGGGAGCTGGACCTTCCCAGTCAGTCCGATTACAAGCAGCGTATCGTGGAATCCAAGATCGATGCTCTCCCAGTAGGACTCTATGGCATCATCATGAGTGCTGATCCATCATTTGACCGCAGTCACGGATTTCTAGGAGCCAAGATGGTACAAGTGACCAATATTGCCTTTTGGCAAGTATCAGCCTACGAAGAGGATGGCTACTTGCAGATCGTGGACAGAGCTGATGGGGCAGCAAAGGCAGGTGTCGAAGTCGAGTTTTATGAAACAGACTATAATCGGAGGAGATCTCAACTTGTATTCAGATCAGATGCGAGCACCGACAGAGATGGACGTGTCCCAATAGCCAATAAGCGAGGTCATATGGTCAAGCTAAAGAAAGGCAATGACATCTACTTCCCTGAAGAGCGGATTCAATATAGACAGGGATACAAACCACAGAGACAGCGCGATCAGGCACTCATATTTACAGATCGAGCGATCTATCGTCAAGGGCAGCAGCTGCACTTCAAGACCATACTGTACACCAACGTTCAGGATCAAGAGCCGAGACTAGCGAGCAATCAGTCCGTCACTGTCACTCTCAATGATGCCAACGGAGAACTCATCAAATCTCTAGAACTAGTATCCAATGAGTTTGGCTCAGCCTCTGGCAGCTTTAGTATCCCGAGAGGTCGTCTCAATGGACAATATAGAATAAGTACCCAAAAGCACTATGGCAACCATGCGATAAGAGTCGAGGACTATAAGAGACCAAATTTCGAAGTGAAACTCAAGGACCTTGAGCAAGAGTATGTGCTAGATGACGATGTCAATATCAAAGGAACTGCCATGGCACTGGCCTCATATGGATTGGACAATGCTCAAGTGAAGTATAGGGTCTATCGCCAGGTGAGCTATCCTTGTTTGCCTTGGAGATATGGTCGCTACTTGAACATGATGTCTAGAGATGATATCCTACTTGGTGGTGGGGAGACTACCACAGATGAGAAGGGTGGTTTCAATATTTCCTTTTCAGCGATTCCAGACCTCAGTGTCCAGCGCGAGTTGAAGCCAGTATTTGTGTACAGGGTAGAAATTGATGTGATAGATCAGACTGGCGAAACGCAGTCCGCAACACGCTCTTTTAATATCGGATATATGAGTCTGAGAGCGACGTGGAATCCTGAGACGTATACGACCAAAGATCGGCTGAAGCCTATTTCTGTTTCTGTCACCAATCTTGACGGTAACTCAATCCAGTCAAATGTTGAAATGAGGGTGGAGAAACTGCAAAGGCCAGTTCAGTTTATTCACTCACGACTGTGGCCGGAGCCCTCTGCCTATATCCATAGTGAAGAAGAATGGCAATCCTGGTTTCCACATCTCCCATACAAGGAGGAGGACAAAGTGGGTAATTGGAAAACGCTTGACCAATCCTATGCACAGAGTGAGCGAGCTACCACTGAGGCAAGCTTTGACCTGTCAAGCTTAGCGGCTGGAAGTTATAAGCTCACTCTGAAGCTCATCGGCGCCAAAGGAGAACCATACGTGGAGGAACGCTTCTTGCACATCTTAGGCGCGACTGGAGTCCTTGATGAAGCAATCACTGACCATACGGGACAAGAAGACCACGGACCAGGTCAGATTGCGTTGAGCAAGTGGATGTTTTCTACAAGTTCGGATGTATATCTGTACCGTGGCGAAATGTCCTCCTTAGATCAGACGGCCATTGTGATAGGAGCCAAAGCTCACGATCAAAGAAGTAAGGTGAATCAACATGGTGCTTTCTCTCTCTTTGCCTCGACCTACTTTGACAACAGACACTATCAGGCATCACGGACTGTCAATGTGCCATACCATCACAAGAACTTAGAAATCAAATTGGAAACCTTCCGGGAAGAGCTCGAGCCAGGAGAAGAAGAGTCTTACACCGTCAAAATCAGCAATCATCAAGCTGAAGGAGTCAGAGCAGAGATATTGGCAGCCATGTACGATGCGAGTCTAGACGCATTTGTAGATCACCGCTGGGCAGTACCATCATTGTTCCCATCGAGGACATATCGAGGCCAGGCAATCAGGCAGTGGTACCCCAATTTTTATCTCAATATGGAATGGTATCCGCGTCCAGGAGAAAATCACGAGATCAGATATCCGTCCTATCCTCAACTCAATTGGCATGGATGGTACGGTGGCTATGGTGGTGGATATCACGGTACTGACATGGTGCTTGATGAAGTCAAGGTGATGAGATCGAAGTCTCGACGAGCTCAGCCAACAAGTGCTCCTGTAGATCGGGAGGTGATGGAAGAAAGTGGCGGAGTCATGGCAGACCAACTTGCCAATGACTCGAATATGCCAAAGGAGGAGCCAGCCATACGTTCTGACTTTGCGGAGAGCGTCTTTTTCTATCCCCAACTAGAATCAGACCAAGATGGGAATGTCAGTTTTGAATTCAAGATGCCTGAGTCACTGACGAGATGGAATCTTCTGCTTTGGTCTCATGACAAGGAGTTTCGCATGGGAACTCAGAAGCTTTCACTGGTGACAAAGAAAGATCTGAGTGTCAATATTTTGATGCCGAGATTTCTCAGAGAAGGAGACGATATCAAGATCCCCACCAAGCTTGTGAATCTCACGGATCAGGATCAGTCTGTCAGTGTAGAGCTTTCACTCTTGGATGAATATGGTCAAGTGCACGAGAAGATATCTTGCTCTGAAGCACTGCGGAGGAGTGTCTCTATTCCGGCGAATCAATCTGTCAATGTCTACTGGCCGATCAATGTGTCAGATGACTATACTGGAGCTGCTACAGTGAGAGCGCTAGTCCAAGGTGATAGACATAGTGACGGTGAGGAACGCACCATCCCCATCTTGACCAATCGAGTTCTTGTTACAGAATCGCTACCTCTGCCGATTAGAGCTGGTGAGGAGAGAGAGTTTTTCTTCACTTCATTTGAGCGAAAGCTCGATCAAGATCATATCAAGACCCATCGACTCTCAGTAGAGTTTAGTTCTAATCCTGTCTGGTATGCCGTACAAGCTTTGCCATATCTACAAGACTTTCCACATGAATGCGCAGAGCAGCTGTTCTCGAAGTTCTATGCAAATGCCCTTGCCGCTCATGTTGCTACGAGCAAGCCATCTATCAAGAAAATCTTTGAGCAATGGGAAGGCGAAGACGAGCTCAAGTCCAAACTCTTGCAGAATGAAGAACTCAAGGCGGCGTTGATTGAAGAGACCCCTTGGCTCATGGAAGCCAAGTCCGAGACGCAGCGCATGCAGCAGATAGCCCTACTATTTGATTTCAATAAAATGTCTCAAGAGGCTAAATCTATACTTGATCGAGTGACGAATATGCAGCTCGGAAATGGTGCCTGGCCTTGGTTTGCCGGTGGAAGACCCAATCGAAGAATCACTCTCCATTTAGTGGAGTGGTGGACACATCTCGAGGCACTAGGAGTCCTCACGATAGAACAAAAGAAGCAGTTTGCAGCAGCGATATCTAAGGCTCAACAATATCTTAACCGAGAACTGGCGGAGGAGTATCGGCGCCTCGAAGAAGCCAAACGACGCAATCCATCAAGATTCAAGTGGGATGATGATCATCTGAGCGGATATGCGCTACACTACCTCTATACCATGTCCAGATCCAAGGAATGGAATCAAACTGGACTAGACCAGAATATCGTGGACTACTATAGATCACAAGTCTTGAGGTATCGCAATGAACGATCACTTCATATGCAAGGCTACATGGCATTCGTCCTCTGGGATATGGGCGAGACACAAGCCTTGTCTACACTATTGCAGTCCATCGTGGAGAGAAGTATCAGCCATGATGAGCTAGGGATGTACTGGAAATCAACTCGAGGCCATGGCTGGTATGAGCGCCCGATCGAGACTCACGCACTCATGATAGAACTATTTGAGACCATGAATCAATCTGATGTCGTAGACGAGCTTAGGATCTGGCTATTGAAAAACAAGCAGGCCAATAGCTGGAAGACGACGAAGGCCACAGCTTGGGCTATTTATTCATTGCTTCTGAGCGGTGATGACTGGCTCGTGAAATCAGCTCTTGCATCTGTCGTCATCGATGGCCAAGATCTATCTGAGGGCACTGACGCACAAGCGGGTAGTCTATATTATAAGCGTGATCTTGCAGTCTCGGGCCTTTCGGCAAAATCTGCGAAAATCACGGTCTCCAATCCCAATGAGCATATTGCTTGGGGTGCCGTACACTGGCAGTACTTTGCTAATCGAGATAAGATTGAATCCAAGGATGCAGAGGGGCCTCTTCAATTGAAGAAGGAGCTTTATGTGCGTGATCTGAATACACAAGGTAGAGCGCTAGAGCTCTTGGATGAAAATGATCGCTTTGCACCAGGAGACGAGATCATAGTGAGGATCACACTAGAAGCAGACAGGGAAATGGAATATATCCACATGAAAGACTACAGAGCTGCTGGATTGGAGCCGACCGAGACACTGAGTCGACACAGATGGCAGGAAGGCCTGAGTTATTATCAGAGCACGCGAGATATGGCTACGCACTTTTTCATTGAGAAAATCTATCCAGGGCAGTACGTATTTGAGTACTCACTCCGAGTACAACATCCAGGTGACTTCAGCAATGGACATTGCCTCATAGAGAGTATGTATGCCCCTGAATATCGTGCACACAGTGATGGCAGAAGACTGAGTATTGACGAGCGTTGAGTCGCATTGATCGAGAAAATCGCGGAGATCGACGATTTTGGCGAAAGCCCTTCAGTGTGGCTTGTCCATATTTGTAATAAAAGGCGATGACCATGAACGAAAATGACATACGTGAGAGAGAAATCAATGGGGACAAACTGATCAAAAACCATGTCCTGTGGTCCATGGGAGCAGGCCTTATACCTGTGCCCATAGTGGATTTCTTTGCGGTGGGTGCCATACAGCTTGATCTGGTCAGACAGCTTTGCAAGTTGTACGAAGTCAGCTTTCGCGAAAATGATGGGAAGGCAATCGTATCCGCACTTACCGGTTCTGGTGTAGCAAGACTGGGTGCACAGGCGATCAAATTTATTCCTGGAGTAGGGACCGTACTTGGAAGTGTGTCTATGTCAGTGCTCAGCGGTGCCTCTACCTACGCCGTGGGCCAGGTATTTCGTAAGCATTTTGAGACTGGAGGGACGATCCTAGACTTTGATACATCTCGCCTCAAGAAGATGTACGACGAACAGTTTGAAAAGGGCAAGAAAGTCGCAAGAGACCTCAAAGAAGAATCCGCTCAGCAGAAAGCAACTGATAGGCCTGATGAGGCAGCCAATAACAATGATGCTCAGAGTACAAAAAGTGAATCAAAGAAATCTTCGTCTAGCCAAAGCAAGGCAAAAGCGATACTTGATGAGCTGAAGCAGTTGACAGAGCTTAAAGACAATGGCGCCATAGATGATGATGAGTACGACAAGATCAAGAAAGGACTTCTCTCTGAGCTGGATGACTAGTCCTACCAGTCCATGCGTGGATGTGCCTGAACTTCTTGTGTGACAAACTCCCTCTGTAGATACTTGTAGTGAGCTGTGATAGCAATCATGCTGGCATTGTCTGTACAGTATTTTTTACCAGGGTAGTGTACCTTCCACGATCGGGAGGACGCCTCTTGCTCTAGCATCTCACGCATACCACTATTCGCTGACACACCTCCTGCCAAAGCAATAGTCTTGATGCTTGTCTGCTCGCTAGCAAGGATCACTTTGTGCATGAGGATAGAACAGATGCGATCTTGCACCGAGGCACAAATATCATGGAGATGGTTTTCGATAAAGGATGGATCACGTTTGATCTGATCTCTCAAGAAGTATTTTACAGCTGTCTTGAGACCGGAGAAACTAAAGTCCAGTCCATCTATTTCAGGTTCGGGAAACTCATAGATCGGATGGCCCAGCGCAGCTAGGCGATCAAGCTCTGGTCCGGCAGGATAGTCCATACCAAGCATCTTGCCGATCTTGTCAAATGCCTCACCAGCCGCATCATCCCTGGTCTGACCTATGACCTTCATGGCTAAATGATCCTTCACCTTTACGATCTGCGTGTGTCCACCGCTGATGGTGAGACATAGAAATGGGAACTCTGGATGAGGTTCTTCGATGAAATTACTCAAGACATGCGCTTGCATATGGTGGACGGCGATGAGCGGCAGGTCCAGTGCATGAGCCAATCCTTTGGCAAACACTGTACCTACGATGAGAGCACCGAGGAGTCCTGGGCCTTGGGTAAATGCTACGGCACTGAGCTCCTCCTGAGTCGTGTCCGCATTTCTCAAAGATTCCATGACCACCGGTAGTATAAGCTCCTCGTGCTTGCGTGAAGCCAACTCTGGAATTACACCTCCGTATTTGGCATGGTCTAGCTGAGATGAGAGGCTCTGAGAAATGATCTTGCCATCACGGATCACAGAGGCGGCGGTATCGTCGCAGCTGCTCTCAATGGCTAATATGATCGTGGAATCATGCATCTGACACCAAAAGTGATAAAAACTGCATCTCCTCTACATGAGTTTTATACTTCTTTGAGAAAATTGTTATCATTGTGGTTCATCATAAGACAAGGAAAACCAGCAGAATGAAAATCGTCTTAAACCTAGTTCTTGTAGCTATCGCGGCATTTCTGATTTATCTCCTCGTAGACTCGATTAAAGAGCCCATTGAGTTCAATCAGCAGAGGAAGGTAAGAGAAACTGCAGTCGTCGACAAGCTCAAAGATATTCGAACTTGTCAAGAGCTTTATAGAAGCATCACCGGCGAGTTTGCTCACGATTTCGATACCTTGAAGCAGGTCTTGACCAGCGAGAGACTCTTTGAGGTGAAGCTCAATAAAGACCCTGAGTTTCCTGACGACCCAGATAAGTTTATCATTGATACACTCTTCTACAATACGATGGACTCCATCAATAGTATGGGGATCAATTTGAATGACTTGAGTGATATCCCATTTAGTGAGGGAGAGAGCTTCACCATGCAGGCCGATACCGTCACCTATCAGCAGACGCTAGTACACGTCATGGAATGCGGTGCGAGTCGTAAGCTATACATGGGAGAATGGGGTGACCCCAAGTTTTCCAAGTACGATGACACTTATGATGCCAATAAGGTCATCAAGTTTGGTGATATGACGGCTCCTAGTCTGTCGGGCAACTGGGAGTAAAGCTCTCCCGACCAGCACATCTAGCGATCATATGCATACTGCTCCGCCATCATCTGATGTGAGACGTCTATCTGTGGTGCTCTCTCGCCACGACTTGAGATTTCATCTCGGATCAGAAGCTCTGATGATCAAGCAGGGAAAGATTGCTCTAGAAGCAGGTCATACCGCGCAGCATCGCTGGGATGAGCTCAAGGATCACAGTATCTTCAAGGAGTATGAAAGACTGAATCTCATTCTTGACACTCCCTATTTCTATCATGCCGATAGTGGGGTAACTATCAGACCGCAGCAGATCTCAGCACTCAAGTTACTTGCTCCCCATGGCTCAGCACAATCGATCCGCATCGATCGTCTTTCCAGACTCAAAAAATATATCTGCTATCCAGTCCCTGATTGGTTTCACTACGACGATGCTGATCTCGAATATCATCATGTGATAGCGGTACTTCTCAGATTCGTAGATGTACAGATGGATAGATCCGACTACGTGATTTGCCACAAACAGGACTCACAGGTTCACTACGTCTTTGTGTATAGAGATAAGATGTACCATCAGCAGTATCATGTGGTGAGTACCGAGGAGCTGGAGTACTTTACGCTTCTAGCCTTCAAGAAACTACTCTACACATCTGTAGACACCGGAGTCGTGATGACAGGATCATGGAATCCAGACGAGATGACGAAGCTAAAGTCCGCACTCACCGGTCGCAATCCTCATCTGTTAGATATCGCAGGTCTTAGTCCAGAGGAGATACTGACAGAAGCTATCCTCCAATGCGTGTAATCAGCGGAGAGTATGGTGGCCGAGTGTTCAGACCACCTGCAGACAAGTGGCCGACCAGACCGACTACAGACATCTCCAAGGAAGGACTTTTTAATATCTTACAGAATCTCATCTCTTTTGACCAAGTAGATTTTCTTGATCTCTTTGGTGGTACTGGAAGCCACTGCTATGAGATGATCAGTCGTGGATGCGTATCCGTGGACTACGTGGATCGCCATAGGCCTGCAGTGAACTATGTCAAGAGTATCTCCGAGGAGTGGGGCTTTGACGACAGGATCACAATACACAGTATGGATGTATTCAAGTACATCAAGACTTGTACGCGGCGATATGACTACATCTTTGCTGGACCGCCGTATCCTCTCAAGCGTATTCCAGAGATTCCTGAGCTCATTTTTAAACATCAGCTACTAGCAACTGATGGGCTCTTTATCCTTGAGCACAATCAAGATCACGACTTCGGATCTGATGAGAGATTCTGGCAATTGAGAAAGTATGGTGGCACCTACTTTAGCTTTTTTCAGCATTGATCTACTCGTCTGAGAGCACGGGGGCTTTCGCCCAAATGTCTAAGCTCTAATTTTGCCCACGATTTTTTGTGATCATGGAGATATCTGACAATATTATTAAATGGGCTCATCAGGCTCTGAAGGAGCTCTACAAGGTGGAGGATACGGAGCTGAAGCTAGTCGTCAATGAGACTCGCAAGGACTTCGATGGCGATTACACCTTGGTGGTCTTCCCGCTCACGAAGTACAGCAAGAGCTCTCCGCAGCAGACGGCGGAGGATCTAGGTGCATACATCGTGGAGAGATCTGAGATCTTTTCTGCGTACAATGTCGTGAAAGGATTTCTCAATCTGAGTCTTTCAGACGCCAGTTGGTCTCAGATCCTTGCTCATCTGCGTACGGCTGGTCTTGAGATCAATCTTGCCGATGCTGACGAGACCGTGATGGTAGAGTTTTCTTCGCCCAATACCAACAAGCCTCTCCATCTTGGCCATGTGCGCAATATCCTCCTTGGTTGGTCGACTACCAAGATCTTCGAAGCTTGTGGCTACAATGTTGTTAAGACACAGATCGCTAATGACCGCGGGATAGCTATCTGTAAGAGTATGCTCGCTTGGAAGCTATTTGCGGATGGAGCTACACCTGCATCTACAGGTACCAAGGGCGATCACTTTGTCGGTGAGTACTACGTGTTATTTGAGCGAAAGCTCCGTGAAGAATACACGACGTGGCAATCTACAGACGCTGCTCAGTCACTGCTTGAGCAAAGTACCGATTCCTCTGATCCAGAGTCATTTTTCAAGTCCTACAAGAATAAGTACTTCAATGAATACTCAGAGCTAGGAGCAAAGGCCAAGTCCTATCTGCAGCGCTGGGAAGCTGGTGACGAAGAAGTAGTCGCACTATGGAAACAGCTCAATTCTTGGGTATACTCTGGTTTTGATGAGACATATGATTCGCTAGGAGTAGATTTTGACAAGATCTACTACGAGTCAAATACATATCTCCGTGGCAAGGAGTTTGTCAAGACTGGTCTCGACAATGGCATATTTTATCAGAAGGAAGATCAGTCAGTCTGGGTGGATCTTGAAGACGCCGGTCTGGACCAAAAGATCGTCCTGCGATCCGATGGCACAAGCGTCTATATTACACAAGATCTGGGCACAGCAGAACTGCGCTACCAGGACTATCAAGCCAAACGAATGATCTACGTGGTGGCTAATGAGCAAGACTATCACTTCAAAGTCCTCTTTGAGATCATGAAGAAGCTTGGTGCTCCATACGCTGATGGCCTATATCACTTGAGCTATGGCATGGTGGAGCTGCCGTCAGGAAGGATGAAAACGAGAGAAGGTACAGTTGTCGACGCAGATGATCTCCTGCTAGAAATGAGAGAGCAAGTGGTCTCAAATGCTGTCGAAAAAGGTGGACTAGAAGATCTTGACCAAGAGTCGATGGATCAAGTCTATGATCAAATCACGCTAGGTGCACTGAAGTTTTTTATGCTAAAGGTTGCCGCCAAGAAAAATATGGTCTTCGATCCAGCTGAGTCAGTGGATCTTCAAGGTCATACCGGTCCGTATGTGCAGAATGCAAGTGTCAGAATCTCATCCATCCTGCGTAAATATGGAGATAAGGCACGAGCTGATTGGAGTCGTCATGTGCCTATTGATGCTGGTAAAGAACTGATCAAGCTGATGCTATCCTGGCAAGATGTGCTCCACGCCGCATGCAAAAGCTATGATCCATCCCAAGTCGCCAACTTCAGCTATCAGCTCGCAAAGAGTTTTCATAAGTACTACCATGATGCACCCATATTGCGTGCAGAGCCGGAGGTGCAGGCCTTCAGGCTTGAACTCATCACGCAAGTGCAGAAATACCTCAAATATTCATTTGATCTACTAGGGATTTCCATCCCAGAAAGAATGTAAGATATGTCAGAAAAGGAAACAGAGTCTCTCAATTTCATAGAGCAAATCATCTCTGAAGATGTATCCAGCGGGAAGCATGACGGACGAGTTCTCACACGATTCCCTCCTGAGCCTAATGGCTACCTACATGTAGGTCATGCTTTAGCGATATCACTCAATTTTCTGATTGCCGAGAAGTACGGAGGCAAGACCAATCTGCGATTTGATGATACCAACCCTACGACAGAGGATACTGAGTATGTGGAGGCGATACAGCGAGATATCAAGTGGCTTGGGTTTGATTGGGAGGATCGACTCTTTTTTAGTTCTGACAATTTTGAGCAGCTCTATGAGTTCGCTGTGAAGCTTATCAAAGATGGTAAAGCATATGTAGATGATAGCACGGCAGAGGAGATCGCCGAGCTCAAAGGCACGCCGACACAAGCCGGTAAGCCAAGTCCGTATAGAGATCGTAGCGTCGCAGAAAATCTGCAACTCTTTGAAGAGATGCGAGCCGGTAAGTATCCTGATGGCTCTAGAGTACTTCGTGCCAAGATAGATATGGCTTCGCCCAATATGCTCATGAGGGATCCTCTGATCTATCGTATCAAACATGAGAAACATCATAGGACCGGAGATGACTGGTGCATCTATCCGATGTATGACTTTGCACACGGTCAATGTGATAGCATCGAGCAGATCACGCACTCACTCTGTAGTCTGGAGTTTGAAGTACACCGCCCACTTTACAATTGGTTTATAGAGCAGCTTGAGATCTTTCCGAGTAGACAGATTGAGTTTGCAAGGCTCAATCTCAACTATACCGTGATGAGCAAGCGCCGTCTACTGCGTCTTGTGCAAGAGGGGTATGTAGGAGGATGGGATGATCCACGTATGCCTACAATCAGTGGTATGCGAAGAAGAGGCTACACCCCAGAATCTATCATCAACTTCGTAAGGCGATCAGGTCTGACCAAGCGCAATAAGGTCAATGACATCTCACTTCTTGAGTTTTCTGTAAGGGAACATCTCAATAAGATCGCTACCAGAGTGATGGTTGTCACCAAGCCCTTGAAGCTGACAATTACCAACTATCCCGAAGGACAAGTCGAGCAACTGCCGGCTGTCAATAATCCTGAGGATCCAAGTGCAGGAAGTCACGATCTTCCTTTTGGTCGAGAGATCTATATCGAGAGAGATGACTTCATGGAGGATCCTCCGCGCAAGTACTTCAGACTAGCTCCTGGAAAAGATGTCAGGCTCAAGTATGCCTACATCATCCACTGCGATGAGGTCATCAAAGATGAAAGTGGTGAGGTGATAGAGCTACGATGCAGCTATTATCCCAATAGCAAGAGTGGTCAGGACGAAAGTGGCATCAAAGTAAAGGGTACACTCCACTGGGTGCACCAGGATTCAAGTATCCCTGTCCAGATGAATCTCTACGATCGTCTCTTCTCGGTCGAGGAACCACTCTCTGACGGAGATCGCGACTTCGTAGACCATATCAATCCAGATTCCTTCACGATCGCAGAAGGTGCTATGGCAGAACCCTTTTTGGCGAAAGCCGAGATCGGCAAGTCATTCCAGTTTTTCCGCAAAGGTTACTTCACCAAAGATCAAGATAGCACGAGCGACCGACTGATCTTCAATCGTACTGTGACGATGAGAGATAGCTGGGCCAAGATGCAAAAGAAAAATTGAGGCTCTAACTTTGGGACATGAGCAAAGGGCGCTGTATACTGAAGAATGATCGCTTTGGTCTCACGATGAGGCGCCTAGCCCAGCAGCTCGTGGAAGATCATGGCGATCTCAGTCAAGCATGCATCATTGGCCTTCAGCCGCGTGGTATACTATTTAGTGACAGAATCGTAGAGATCCTTACACAAGAGCATCGACTCAAAAATATCCGCTATGGTCAGCTTGATATTACTTTTTACCGCGATGATTTCCGCAGGAGAGACAAGCCTATCGCTGCCAGTGAGACGAAGATGGATTTTCTTGTCGAGGACCTCAATGTAATCTTGGTGGATGATGTCCTATACACAGGAAGGACAGTACAGGCGGCTCTCAGTGCTTTGCAGGATTATGGTCGAGCCCAAAATGTGCAGCTCATGGCCTTGGTGGATCGGAGGTTTAATCGACATCTACCGATACAAGCAGATTACAAAGGACTCATGATCGACTCTATGGATGAGGCATATGTCAAGGTCTGCTGGTCTGGAATCGACAAGCAAGATGAGATCATCATGTATCCTAGACAAAAGACTCAGAGCTCATGAGCGGTACATTGAGTACACGGCATCTTATCGGTATCAAGGATGTCACTTCATCTGATATCAAACTCATACTCGATACAGCGACCGAGTTCAAGGAGGTCATCAATCGACCTATTAAGAAAGTACCATCACTCAGAGATGTTACTGTCGCCAATCTGTTTTTTGAAAACAGTACGCGGACCAGAATCTCATTTGAGCTAGCAGAGAAGAGACTTAGTGCGGATGTTGTCAACTTCAGTGCGAGCTCGAGTTCGGTCAAAAAAGGAGAGACTTTGCTCGACACGGTCAATAATATCCTCTCCATGAAGGTAGACATGGTTGTCATCAGACATCCTATGCCGGGAGCGCCGCACTTCTTGAAGAAACACATCCCTGCCAATGTGATCAATGCTGGTGACGGCACCCATGAGCACCCCACACAGGCTCTACTTGATGCCTACAGTATCAGAGAGAGACTAGGAGCCCTTTCGGGCAAAAAAGTTGTCATCGTTGGAGACATCCTACATAGTCGAGTAGCTCTGAGCAATATCTTCTGTCTACAAAAAATGGGAGCAAAAGTGGCTGTTTGTGGACCACCAACATTGATTCCAAGACATCTAGCTGATCTTGGAGTCAAAGTATTTTACAAGGTCAAGGAAGCATTGAGCTGGTGTGATGTTGCCAATGTTCTCCGAATCCAGTTTGAAAGGCAAAATATCAAATACATCCCAAGCCTCAGAGAATACGCCATGTACTATGGCATAGATAAGGCAATGCTTGATGCCCTGGACAAGGAAATCGTATTGATGCATCCTGGACCAATCAATAGAGGGGTAGAGCTGAGTAGTGATGCTGCTGACTCACATCATAGTATCATACTCGATCAGGTCGAGAATGGGGTAGCAGTGAGAATGGCAATCCTATATCTTCTGGCCTCAGAAAAGGCGACTTAGCCACACCGAAGTTTCACAAGAATTCTCTTCACCTTGAGTGCGTTTCGGCTGTGTTAAGAGAGTGTAAATTTTTTTAATTGTGATTATCAATGAGTTGTGATAGTTATCCACAGGGTGTGGATAACTTTCTAACATATTAGACTTTTTTTTCATTTAACTTGGTCACAGATTTGAACGAAAGGGAGAATCAATCCTTACTCGAAGAGAATTGACAAACGTTCTCATAGAGTACCTAAAACAAAGAACTTACATATTATTCATTTTGTGATGTGTGTCACGAGATGAATATTTTTCGCTCGATCATCATGAGTTGACTACTCGATGAAAGGGCATTGTAGCCTCTGGTAGAAACAAGTATTGAACCAACATAAAGGAACGTAAATGAAGCAAATGACTGAACCAATTCTCGAGGATAATCCGCAACGATTTGTGCTCTTTCCTATAAAGCATGATGATATCTGGAAATTCTACAAGAAGTCTGAAGCAAGTTTTTGGACAGCAGAAGAGATAGATCTCCAGAGTGACCTCACAGATTGGGAAGAAAAGCTCACAGATGATGAAAGACATTTCATCAAGCATGTGCTAGCCTTCTTCGCAGCCAGTGACGGTATCGTCAATGAGAACTTGGCAGAAAATTTTGTCAATGAGGTTCAGTATACAGAGGCTAAGTTTTTCTACGGCTTTCAGATCATGATGGAGAACATCCACTCTGAGACATATTCTCTACTGATAGACACCTACATCAAAGACCCCAAAGAAAAAGACATGCTCTTCAATGCTATTGAGCATTTGGACTGTGTCAAGAAAAAGGCTGATTGGGCCTTAAGATGGATCGAGAACGGTTCATTTGCCGAAAGGCTGATTGCCTTTGCTGCAGTGGAAGGCATCTTCTTCAGTGGATCATTCTGCAGTATCTTTTGGCTCAAGAAGAGAGGGCTCATGCCAGGTCTTTCCTTCAGTAATGAGCTGATCTCAAGAGATGAGGGAATGCACTGTGACTTCGCCTGCCTTCTATACAATCAACACTTGAATAATAAGCTTTCCAGTGATACGGTCAAAGAGATCATCTGTGATGCCGTAGCTATGGAGAAAGAATTTGTCACAGACGCCATACCCGTGAGACTCATCGGTATGAATGCCGAGATGATGTGCCAGTACATCGAGTTTGTGGCTGACAGACTACTGGTGTCACTAGGACAAAATAAAGTATACAATGTAGAGAATCCATTCCCATGGATGGATATGATCTCTCTACAAGGAAAGACCAACTTCTTCGAAAAACGGGTAGGAGACTACCGCAAGGCCGGTGTCGGTGCGACCAAAGAGGAGCAGACATTCAGCCTTGATGCGGATTTCTAAGTGATTACGACTCTGATAAGGAAGCCTACAACATTTCTTCGTACTCACAAAAAAACACGCTAAGCCATGCAAGTCATCAAAAGAAGTGGACGTGCAGAAGATGTCAGTTTTGACAAAATCACAGCACGAGTCAGCAAACTCTGTTACGGTCTCAATACTGACTACGTACAGCCCATAGAAATCGCCAAAAAGGTTATCCAAGGCCTTTATAATGGTGTGACAACATCAGAACTAGACAACCTTGCAGCAGAAACAGCTGCATCATCAGCTGTCACGCATCCTGACAATGCTCAGTTGGCAGCGAGAATTGCAGTATCCAATCTGCACAAGAATACACTGAAGTCTTTCTCCGAGACGATGCAGATCCTCTACGATTACATCGATCCCAAGACAGGAGATAAAGCAGGGCTTATCAGTGATGAGCTCATGAGTGTCATCAAAGATCACAGCGAAGCAATCGATAGTAAGATCATTTATGATCGTGACTTCAACTTCGATTACTTTGGTTTTAAAACTCTCGAGCGCTCATATCTCATGAGGGCCAATGGTAAAGTCGTAGAGCGGCCACAGCATATGCTCATGAGAGCAGCACTTGGGATCCATGGAAGCGATCTAGAATCTGCTTTCCAGACCTATGACCTCATGTCAGACAAGTGGTTTATCCACGCGACACCTACTTTATTCAATGCAGGTACACCACGGCCTCAGTTGAGCAGTTGCTTCTTGCTGACCGTGACAGAAGATAGTATACCAGGCATCTTTGAGACGCTGAGCAGATGTGCCAAGATTTCACAATCGGCAGGTGGTATCGGTCTAAGCATACATGACATACGCGCCAAAGGAAGCTACATCAAAGGCACAGGAGGTACCTCCAATGGTATTGTGCCGATGCTCAAAGTGTACAACGACACAGCGAGATATGTCGATCAAGGTGGCGGGAAGCGCAAAGGAGCTTTTGCTGTATACGTGGAGCCATGGCATGCAGACATCTTCGACTTCCTCGATCTTAAGAAGAATCATGGAAAAGAAGAGCTGCGAGCGAGAGACTTGTTCTACGCCCTATGGATACCAGATCTATTTATGCAGCGTGTCAAAGAAAATGGAGACTGGTCTCTATTCTGTCCTAATGAGTGTCCTGGATTGAGCGATAGCTACGGAGGTGAATTTGAAGCACTGTTCCACAAGTACGAACAAGAAGGAAAAGCACGAAAAACTATCAAGGCGCAAGAGCTGTGGTTTGCCATCCTAGACTCTCAAATTGAGACAGGCACGCCTTACATGCTGTATAAGGACGCTTGTAACAAGAAGTCCAATCAAAAGAATCTTGGAACCATCAAGTCGAGTAATCTCTGTACAGAGATCGTAGAGTACACAGCTCCTGATGAGGTCGCAGTGTGCAACCTCGCATCACTGAGCCTTCCTCGATATGTCAACGACGGCAAGTACGACTTCCAGAAGCTATACGAGGTAACGAGAGTCGTCACTCGGAATCTCAATAAGATCATTGACGTCAACTACTATCCGATACCTGAGGCAGAAAACAGCAATATGCGCCACCGTCCGATCGGACTTGGTGTGCAGGGCTTGGCTGATGCCTATCTGCTGATGGGTTATGCATTTGACAGTCCAGAAGCTGCTCAGCTCAACCGCGAAATCTTTGAGACGATATACTTCGCATCCTTGACAGAATCTTGTCAGATTGCTAGCGAAGAAGGAGCATACTCCACATTCGAAGGATCACCGGCAAGTAAAGGTGAGCTACAGTATGATATGTGGGGCGCCACTCCGACTGATCGCTGGGACTGGGATGGACTTAAGAAGGACATCAAAGAGCATGGCCTCCGCAATAGCTTGCTATTAGCGCCAATGCCGACTGCATCGACCTCTCAGATCATGGGGAATAATGAGTGCTTTGAGCCTTATACGTCCAATATCTATACAAGACGGACCCTCTCAGGTGAGTTTGTCGTGGTCAATAAGCACCTGCTCAATGATCTAACGAGGCTCAACCTGTGGACAGACGAATTGCGAGAGCAATTGATGGCCAGCAATGGTAGTGTGCAAGAGCTAGATGTACCACAAGAGATCAAAGACAAATACAAAACAGTCTGGGAGATCAGTCAGAAGGTTATCATAGATCAGGCAGCTGATCGAGGAGCCTACATCTGTCAGTCACAGTCTCTCAATCTATTTGTTCAGGAGCCAAACTACAACAAGCTTAGCTCCATGCATTTTTACTCTTGGCAACGAGGTCTGAAGACAGGCATGTACTACCTACGTAGTAAGGCTGCAGTGGATCCGATCAAGTTTACCTTGAGCGAGAAGCATCAGAAAAAATACGTCAAGCAAGATGAGGAGGCTGTCGCCCAAATGGAAGAGGGACAGGTCTGTACTATGGATGAAGGCTGCATTATGTGCAGCGGTTAGATAAAACCGATTTTCTCTGAATTTCGAAGCGTCGAGTGCCCAAACTTGACGCTTTTTTTTGTCTAAATCCTTACTTTTTTTACGAGTGAGCCACGTAGATAGTTGAGCAAAATCCGATTGGTCTCTGCATTGCCCTGGACCAGCGAGATATGATCATCAAGTTCCTCTTTCTCGATGTTGATATCTGTCGGTACATAGCCAAAGCCAACATAGTAGCCACCTCTGACCACTATAAGACTTCTCTCCTCCGGATACCTGCCGTCTTCGATGATGACAAAGTCCTCTTTGAAGATATTGTCGACACTGGAGATGGCTAGCTCAGCGCGCTCATTGTAGTCATCTGGACCTTCTATTTGGGCGCAAGCCCCATGACAGTACCCCATGCCGTGACTGCTACAAGCACGCTTCTTATCCTCTTCGAGACCACAGAGCACAGGGCATAGCTCATGAGATCGCTGCAGTTTCTTCATGGCATTGATCGCCTGCTTGCGATTGCCATAAGTGTCCAGCATCCTAAGATTTTGCTTCTGTGCTTTATTGACATGAAGGACTTCGAGCTGAATATATGGCTGTGTATCTCGTACCACTATCGCAAAAGGATAGCGATTTTTCCTTTGAGCTTTGTTGAGCGGAGGTCTGTATCTCTTGATGAGTGCACTTTCGTGCAAAAGGGATATGAGCTCACTGCCAGTGGTCTCAAAAGTGACTCGGCAAGCATGGCGCTGGAGCTCTTGGGTCTTGGTATTGATCTCACGGAAATGCTGGAAGACGCGTTTCTTGATATTGAGACTCTTGCCGATATACAGATATCGACCGTCTGCATCTTCAAAGAAATATACGCCGCAACTCTCAGGAAGAGCATGGAGATCCTCCATATTGATCGCTTCGGGAATCTTACTCGACGCGACACCGAAGTTGACCAACTGCTTCTGCGTACTAAAGTCCTTGTCGAGATTGAGCAGTTCCTTGAGCAACTCAAGCGTTGCACGCGTATCATCCATGGCGCGATGACGCTTTCCGCATTGGATATCAAAGTGATTGATCATCGAATCCAAGCCATGGCGAGTAAGCTCTGGCACGAGTCGTTTACTCAATTGTACTGTGCACAAGCGCTTCCGATGATAAGAGTATCCCAGTCTCTTAAACTCTTCTTGTAGAAAGCCGTAGTCAAATCTCGCATTGTGTGCGACCAAGATGCACTTCTCGGTGATCTCGACAATCTGCTTCGCGACCTCATAAAACTTGGGCGCGTCGGCTAACATCGCATCGGTGATGCCAGTCATGCGTGAAACAAAGGGCGGGACGGAGCGCTCTGGGTTGACCAATGTTTGCCATTCTTCTTTGACGATACCATCTTCATAGATGATGACAGCTACTTCGGTGATCTTCTCCATCTTGGGAGAGCCACCTGTGGTCTCGAGGTCAAGTACCGCAAATCTCATATTGAGCGACAAAATTACTATACTATTGACTCTGTGGGAACTACGAATGTCGAGCTTTGCTTATATGATCTGTATGTATCACACTTGTACGAGAGCACACTGGGGCAGTTTGTTGCTCTTGCTTGTCACATTTGGCTGTCAAGCCCAGCAAGAACAAACTTCCTCAACAGCTGAGCCTGAATATCCTAATTTGCAGCACCTAGCTGTACCCGCTGCGGAATTTCCAGAGCTGTATTTGCCTTATTTACAAGGCAAAGATGTCGGCCTCGTGATCAATCATACAAGTGTCGTGGCTGAAGAGCACATGGTAGATGTCCTGCATCGTAAAGATGTCACCATCAAGAAGATCTTTGCTCCAGAACATGGCTACAGAGGCGATGCAGACGCAGGAGAGCATGTTGCTGATGGTAAAGACGTCAAGACTGGCGCCCAGATTATTTCACTCTATGGTAAGAAGAAGAAACCTTCTGCAGAAGATCTGAAAGGCCTCGATGTCTTGCTATTTGATATTCAGGACGTGGGCGTGAGATTTTATACTTACATCAGCACACTGCACTACATCATGGAGGCCTGCGCGGAGAATGATATCCATCTCATCGTCCTTGATAGACCCAATCCTCATGTCAACTACATCGATGGGCCGATACTAGAAGAAGAGCACAAGTCCTTTGTGGGTATGCATCCTGTGCCTGTCGTCTATGGTATGACCATCGGTGAGTATGCGCTCATGATCAATGGTGAAGGATGGCTATCAGATGGTCGTAAATGTGACCTTCAAGTGATCAGTTGTCCCGGATATCAACGACATCTGAGATACCAACTACCTATCAAGCCAAGTCCCAATTTGCCAACAGAGCGAAGTATTCTCTTATATCCATCATTGTGTTTCTTTGAGGGTACTGTCATCAGTGCAGGGCGGGGGACGGATCGACCCTTTGAGTGCTACGGTCATCCTTTGCTCGGTGGTGACTACTCCTTCACGCCTGTGTCTACCTCTGGAGCAAAATACCCAAAGCATCAAGATCAATTGAGTCATGGAGAAAATCTAAGAGATACGCCGATTGATGCGCTCCTTGAGAAAAAGGTTTTGGATCTCCAATATCTGTTAGCGGCATATCAGAATTACCCTGATCGGGCTGGATTTTTCCTCAAGTCAGGTTTCTTTGAGAAGTTAGCTGGGACAAGGACGCTACGAGCTCAGATCGAAGAAGGTATATCAGAAGATGTCATAAGAGCGAGCTGGCAAGACGGTCTACAAGGCTTCGATAAGATCAGACGTAAGTACCTGTTGTATGAGTAGTATGATCGTGCTAGGTCTTACGTAGCACCCAGCGATCCTGTGGCTTGTAGTTTTTGCCTTGAGCAGACTCGGTGAGATGATCAACCTCTCCATATGGCATTAGCAACTGGCGCATATACTCTGGCGGTTGGTATGCCGCATAGCTTCGATGCCCTTCAGTGCTGGTAGATTGGACTACGAGATTCCCTTGGTCAAACAATTTCTGCTCACGAGGGCTTAGCTGGTTGCGATAGTTGTTGCCTTGAGTCGTCAAGATCAGGATACCTCCTGAAGACATCACTCTTGTGAGTTCCTCGATCCAAGCTCTGTGGTTCTCTTCAGACAGATGGGTCAGTATCGATATGCCATAGATAAGATCAAATTGACCATTGTCATATGGAAGAGTAGCTTTCTGACTGCTGTGATGGAAAGATATATCAGTGAGATGCTCAGAGCACCAGGCGATACTCTTGGCATTGGGGGCACAAGCATGTACATAGGCGGTATTGTGAAGTAACTCCGGCATGTGACGGACAATTCTTCCTGGGCCACATCCCCAGTCCAAAACTGATTTGATCGGCTCATTTCTATACTCTCTGCAGGTATCGACAAGCCACTTTGCGCTGATGAGACCGCCTTCTATGTATGCTTTGTAGTCAAGCATAAATGCCTCGTACATCAAGTAGTCAGGCGGGAATGCAATTGTCGGGTTGAGTTCACGAAATTTGGCGTTCTTCTCACGAGTTTGGAAACTTTGTAGCTTGTACCTCAGATTGTCAAGTCTTTCTGCAAGATCTAATTTTCGGATGAGCGCTTTGGCCAAGATCTTCATACGTGCTAAGCTAGTCAGATTCTCCAAGTCAAGGCCATGTCTATCAATGCACAGATGTACCTTTGTATTCCTGGCCGCGTAGTTCAACTGGATAGAATATCAGATTTCGGCTCTGAGGGTTGGGGGTTCGAATCCTCCCGCGGTCACCAGGATGAAAGGTCTTCCAACTGGGAGACCTTTTTTGTTTTTGGCCTAGTCGCCAATTTGCCTAGACCAGTAGCTCAAAAAGCCGCTGATTGTCATTGAGTGTCTCGTAGTCTATATCGTGCTCATCCATGCGACGAATCAAAGACTCATAGTCTTCCCGTCTCTTGAGCTCAAGTCCTACGAGAGCTGGACCTCTATCTCGATTGTGTTTCTTGGTGTATTCGAAGTGGGAGATGTCTTCGTCGGCAGACAGTACATTGTTGAGAAAATCTCTCAAAGCACCTGACCTCTGAGGAAATCTGATGATAAAATAGTGCTTGAGTCCTTTGTACAGCAAGGAGCGCTCTTTGATTTCTTCCATTCGAGTGATATCATTGTTACCGCCACTCAGTATACAGACCACCGTCTTCCCCCGGATTTGCTCTGTCAAGTGATCTAGAGCAGAGATGCTCATTACACCAGCGGGTTCTGCTACGATAGCTTCTTCATTATACAGCTCTAGTATGGTAGAGCAAACATGTCCTTCATCAACCAATATGATATCTGACAAGACTTCTTGACAAATGGCAAAACTCAGTTGGCCAACAGTCTTCACTGCTGCACCATCTACAAAGACATCGATCTCCTTGAGAGCTTTTAGTTTGCCTTGAGTGATACTAGTTTTCATGGCAGCGGCCCCTTGGGGCTCGACACCGATAAGCTTTGTCTTTGGGCTTTGAGCACTGATATATGTTCCTACACCGGCACAGAGCCCGCCACCACCAATTGGCGCCACCACATAGTCTATGGTATGAGCAGCGTCAAGGAGTATTTCCAGTCCGACTGTGCCTTGGCCAGAAATGATATCCGGATCGTCAAATGGTGGGATGAGGACAGCTCCATGCTCAGATTGATAGTTCAGTGCTGCAGCATATGCGTCATCATAGGTATCGCCCGTCAGTACGATATCTATCTCTGATTTCCCAAATCTCTTGACCTTATTGATTTTTTGCCGAGGAGTAGGATTGGGCATGAAGATCGTCCCTTTGATTCTGAGTTTATGACAGACATAAGCCACACCTTGCGCATGATTGCCTGCACTAGCACAGACGATTCCCTGAGCAATTTGGTCTGGGGCGAGTTTGCTAATCTTATTGTATGCACCTCGGAGCTTGTACGATCTCGTGATTTGCAAGTCCTCTCGCTTCAAATATATCTGAGCATCAAACCGGTCAGATAGAAATGGGCTGTACTGCAATGGTGTCCTTTCTGCAATAGATAAAATGTTTTGGTAGGCACTTTCAATATCCTTTACCGTCATGATGTGAGAGCTAAGCGAAGAAAAAGAACTAAAGGTAGTGCCTGAAAATCTTCATATGACAAAGGCTCAGTCACGTTTTGGACAACGAGCTTTGTAAATCATTTGAGCGAAAGCTCCAAGACAAGGGATCAAAATGATTCCTTTGCTGTTATCAATCCACGATGAGTAAAGAAGAGGAAGAAGAACAAAAGAAACGCGTCTCTTGGGAGGAATTCAAAGGCTCCTTGTACGTCTTCAAATTTATCAGGCCGTATCGTTGGTACTTCGCTGCTGGGATGCTGCTATTGGTACTTGGCTCAGGACTTTTCATGCTGTTTCCGCTGATTGTAGGTCAGATGGTCGACATCGCCAATGGCGAAGCCGCTCGCTTCACTTTGGAGCAGTTGACTTGGGGCCTAGTCATATTGCTCGTGGTGCAGACCATCTTCTCATATCTCAGAGTCATGTGCTTTGCCATCACTAGCGAAAAAGGCATGGCAGGAGTGAGAAAGCAGCTATATGACCAGTTCATCACTCTTCCGATTTCTTTCTACGAAAAGAATCGAGTAGGTGACCTCACTAGTCGTATTACGAATGATGTGACACAGCTTCAGTCCGTATTCTCGATCACCTTGGCGGAATTTATTAGACAAGTCATCATCTTGTTGCTTGGGGTGGTGATCTTGTTCGTATTTACACCACGATTGTCCTTGGTGATGTTTGCCACATTTCCTGTGATCATGATCGGTGCGATCTTCTTTGGCAGATTTGTGCGTAAGCTCAGCAAGCAAAGACAAAAAGAACTTGCTGAAACCAATACTACCGTTGTCGAGACTCTCAGCAATATCACTGATGTCAAGGCATTTACTAATGAAGACCTGGAGAGCAAGAGATACGGTACTGCGATTGATGGCGTCGTGAGTATTGCACTCAAGCTGGCAAAGTACAGAGCACGTTTTAGCGCATTTATTATTGCACTGCTTTTTGGCTCGATATTCTTTATCATCGTGGTAGGCATGCGCATGGTGATGAACGATCAGATGAGCATCGGTGAACTTGTGCAGTTTATCACCTACACGGGTATCCTGGGTGGTGCGATCGGCGGGCTATCCAATTTCTACACTGAAATTGTCAAGGCGATCGGCGGGACAGAGCGGATCCGTGAGATCCTCAATACTGATACGGAGGTCCAGATCGACGATCACGCACAAACTACCCTCCAGCTCAATGGTGATATCAGTTTCCATGGGGTGAGCTTTTCCTATCCCACACGCACAGATATAGAGGTACTTAAGGGTATCAGCCTCGAGGTGCCTTACGGCAAAAAGGTCGCTCTTGTTGGCCAATCAGGCTCTGGAAAGTCTACCATTGCTCGACTGCTTATGAGTTACTATCCACTCGATGCTGGAGTCATCAAGGTAGATGGCCGAGATATAGCCGACTACGATATCACTGCCTATCGAGAAAATGTAGCCATTGTGCCACAAGACGTCATACTATTTGGCGGAAGCATCAGGGAGAATATATCCTATGGGAAGCCCGACGCTACAGATGCAGAGATCATCGCTGCCGCGAAAAAATCGAATAGCTGGGAATATATCTCCCAGTTTCCTGAGCAGCTTGATACGCTGGTGGGTGAGAGAGGTGTGCAGCTGAGCGGTGGGCAAAGGCAGCGCATCGCCATAGCACGCGCTATCCTCAAGGATCCTGCGATTCTCATTCTGGATGAGGCAACAAGTGCGCTTGATGCGGAGAGCGAGCATCTCGTACAGCAAGCCCTCGAGCAACTCATGCAAGGTCGCACGTCGATCATCATCGCTCATCGTCTCTCCACGATCATAGATGCCGATACCATCTATGTCCTCGATAATGGCAGAGTCGCCGAGAGTGGCTCTCATCAAGAGTTGATCAGCAAGGAAACAGGGATCTACCACAACTTGGTTAAATTGCAGTTTGAATCCGCCACTGCATGATCAGTACTCTCGACTCTTCACTGAAAGCTTATAATACCTTCGGCATTGATGCCAAATGTCGGAGACTGAGCCATGTTGAGCATGTCGACCAGCTAGAGCAAGCCATGGACTTGGATCCAGATGTTTTTTTGCTGGGTGGCGGGAGCAACATGCTGCTGACAGGTGATCTTGACCATCATGTATTGAAGCTTGAGATCAATGGAATTAAGGTCATTGAGGACTCTGGGTCTAAAGTCATCATCGAGGTTGGGGCAGGAGTTGTATGGCATGATCTTGTCGTTTGGGCCATAGCGCATGATCTTGGTGGCATTGAAAATCTCAGCCTCATTCCTGGTACAGTTGGTGCCGCTCCGATCCAGAATATCGGTGCATATGGTGTGGAGCTTGAGTCTGTATTTGTGGGACTTGATGCCTATGATCTGAGCTCGTGTAAGCTCAGAAGTTTTACAAAGGATGAATGTGCCTTTGGCTATCGTCAGAGCATCTTCAAGCAAGCGCTCAAGGGACAGTATTTGATCTCCCATGTGCGCTTTTGCTTACATCGTGAGCACGAGCTAGTCTTGACTTATGGGGCTGTCGCCCAAATGCTGGAAGAGGCGAAGATCTCCGCTCCAACGATCAAAGATGTCAGTGACGTGATCATTAATATCCGCAGGTCCAAGTTGCCAGATCCTGCTGAGATTGGAAACTCTGGATCTTTTTTCAAGAATCCCGTCATTTCGGCGAAAGCCGGTGAAGCTCTGAGAGACTCTATCTCAGATCTGCGCTACTATCTACTAGAAGATGGCTCTTATAAGATTCCTGCAGGATGGATGATCGACCAGTGTGGCTGGAAGGGTTATCGCAAGGGCGATGCTGGTGTTCATACACATCAAGCTCTAGTACTTGTCAATCACGGAGATGCGACTGGGCAGGAGATCCTTGCTTTGAGTCGGGAGATTCAGGACTCTGTGGAGGATCGCTTTGGGATACGACTGGAGCCCGAGGTGAATGTATTGACTTGATCTATTGTGATTCGATCTTTCGGATCTTCTCTTCTACCTTTTCTCGGAGCTCTGTCTTATAGGCAATCATTTTGTCTTGGATTGCTTTGTCTGATGAGCCAAGGATGCGTGCTGCGAGTATGCCAGCATTTTTGGCACCATCTAGCGCGACGGTGGCTACAGGTATGCCGCTTGGCATCTGAAGTATACTGAGGATTGAGTCCCAGCCGTCGATAGAGTTGCGACTCAAGACGGGGACTCCGATCACGGGAAGTGGTGTAAGGCTCGCGACCATGCCGGGTAGATGCGCTGCTCCTCCAGCTCCTGCAATGATGACTTGAAGCCCTCGCTCATGTGCAGAGTTGGCGTAGTCGATCATGCGCTCAGGAGTGCGATGGGCGGATACAATAGTGAGCTCGTAGGCTATGTCTTGTGTGTCAAGGAAGTCGGCAGCAGCTTGCATGACGGGTAGATCTGAGTCTGATCCCATGATGATTCCTACACGTGGAGTGGACATGATGACTGTGTTTTTGGCTTGCACAAATGTACGACTCGAGAGTTTTAACATAATTCATGCTAAATATATTAGCATGCTAATAATATTGGCTATACATTTGTCTTGTATGACATACCTCAGTGAAAATATCAAGCATCTACGCAAGGAGCAGTCTTGGACGCAGGGATTGTTGGCAGAGCGACTAGGGCTGAAGCGATCTCAGATTGGCTCTTATGAAGAGGGGAGAGCAGAGCCGAAGATCTCTACCTTGCAGAAGATCTCAGCACTTTTTCAGCGCAGCATTGACGACTTGATCCATCTGGATCTCAAGTTGTCAGGTGGTAGTGATTATCAAGGTCGTGGCCTGAGGATCTTGCCGATTCCAGTGACACCAGATGATCGTGAGCAGATCAGTGTCGTGCCAGTCCATGCACAGGCAGGATATCTCTCAGGCTACGGTGATCCAGAGTATATCGAGGAGCTTCCCAGTTTTTCGCTTCCGCTAAAAGAGCTACCGCCAGATGGCAGCTATAGACTCTTTCAGATCCAAGGGGATAGTATGCTACCTGTACAGCCAGGCAGTTATATCATCTCCAGGTACATCCAGGACTGGACAGACATCCAAGACGGCAAGTGCTATATCGTCATCACCCGAGAAGAAGGTGTCGTCTATAAGCGTGTCTGGAAGCAAAGTGATAGCAATACACTCTTGTTGAAGTCTGATAATCAAGACTATGCGCCTTATGAGCTCAAGCTAGATTCACTTGTAGAACTATGGCAAGCAAGAGCCGTGATCAACTTTCAGCTACCAGAAGAGTACGACCCGCAGCAAAAAGATCTCCAGCAAATCAGTCAGATGATCAATATACTACAGCAAGATATGAAGCAGATAAAGACGCAGTTGATAGTTGATGGGTGAGGGTTGGAAGTTGACAGTTGGGATCGTGAACCGTAGACCGTAAACCGTGGGTAGAGAGAGTGAAAGTAAGGGTAAGCCCTCCATTTCAAGGGGGGGCTGCCGACCGGCGGTTGGGGTTTGGAGAGTTCGATAGTATGGTATGTGCAAATTTTGCGCACACCACCGTAGACCATGAATCATTTAAAGCAAAAACCAGCTTTCTCCTTCCCATTTCAAGGGGAAGGTGGCAAGATTGAATGACGAAGGAGTTCAATCTTGACGGATGGGGTTCTAGACCGTAGGCCGTAGAGCGAACAGCATTCAGTCACTCAATCAATCAGTCATTCAGTCAAAAATCTAAAATCACAAATCGTAAATCAAAAATCTCAACTAAGCAATGTGCGGCAGATACGTCACCATCAGTAAGATCAAAGCCATCGAGAAGCGCTTTCAAGTGAGCTGCGCAGATCATGAGGCTTATAAACTTAGTACCAATGTCTCTCCAGGAGATCTAGCACCTGTCATCACTGGAGATAAACCAGGCGAACTACAGTTTTTCCAGTTTGGCTTTACACCATCCTGGGCCAAGAAACAATTCTATGTGATCAATGCACGTAGTGAAGGAGATTTTAACAAGGAAAATAATCCCAAGTATCACGGAGCGATGGGCATCATCCATAAGCCGATGTTTCGCAAGGCGATCAGATCACAGCGCTGCCTTGTCATCGCAGATGCATTTTACGAAGGTCCTGAGAAAGAGAAGCTTAGCAAACCTTACTTGGTGTATTTGCAGAATGGGAAACGCCCATTTTCATTTGCTGGCATCTGGGATCAGTGGGTCAATGAAGCGACCGGTGAAGTGATCAATTCCTTTGCCATCATCACGACGCAAGCCAATGAGCTGATGGAGTGGATCGGTCATCACAGATCACCAGTCATCCTACCACGCACTTACGAACAAGCATGGCTATCCGGAGAGTTGCCCCTCAGTGAAGTGAGCTCTATGCTCAAGCCCTATCCCGCCCGCAAGATGAATGCCTATCCTGTAGATAAAGCAATGAAACATCCACGCGCCGATGGCATCGAGCTTCTCAAGCCCATTGGACAGCGCATATATAAAGAGTACGACTACTTCCTCTATGAAGATTTTCAATTGCAGGGTATGGGCTACAGCCGAGCCAAAGAGAGACGACAGCGAGAGTTGTTTGATGAGGATTAGTTGATGGGTGGTAGTTGATAGTTCTTAGTTCTTAGTTCGTGAACCGTAGACCGAGAGAGTAGAATAAGCCCTCCATTTTAAGGGAGGGTTTGGGAGGGTTCAATAGTTGACAGTTAAGAGTTGCGTGAACCGTAGACCGTAAACCGAGACCGTAGACCGAATTCACTCATTCATTTACTCATTCATTCAATAAACCATTCCCTACCTCAACACACATAGCGCCTACAGCCTCCGATACGGAGTGATGCAACCCAAAGAGATCTTGCAATGGGCCCAAGAGTGGGGGATCAAACGCATGGCACTGACAGATATCAACAATACCTCTGTTTGCATGGATTTCCTCCGCTTGGCACCCAAGTATGATGTGACACCAGTGCTAGGTGTAGACTTCCGCAATGGTGCTCAGCAGCAATTTGTCGCCATAGCACGGACTGCGATCGGATACTACGAGATCTGTAGTTATCTCAGCCAATTTCTCCATAGTAAGGAAGCCATTCCAGAGGAGCCACAAGCACTGATGGATTGTTTCATTATCTATCCTTGGGGCAAAGAGCCTAAGCGTCCACTCAGAGACAATGAGTATCTCGGGATCAATCCTGAGCAGATGAATCGTCTGCACTTTTTGCGGAAGCCCAATGTCCCTGATCACAAATGGCTCGCGCTGGTGACCGTCAGTTTTCGCAACAAGCGTGACTTCAATGCGCATAGACTACTGCGAGCTATAGAAAACAATGTGCTGCTCAGCAAGCTACCCAAGACGGAAGAAGCTCAACCAGATCAACTCTACTATAGTCCGCTACAACTCACCAAGCTCTATGAAAAAAAGCCAGAGCTTCTCATTCGCAGTGAGAGTCTCCTAGCACAGTGTGAGATCGACATCCCGATAGGGCCAGATGTGCCGCATCGCAATCTCAAGAGCTATACAGGTACGATCGGAGAAGATATCCGTCTGATACGTCGACTCTGTCGCGAAGGATTACACTATCGATACCCAGAGCCCAACCCTGTAGTAGAGTATCGCATCACCAAGGAGCTGGAGATTATCATCGAGAAGGGATTTGTCTCTTACTTCCTGATCAATTGGGATATTACCCGCTACGCTCGGAGCAAAGGATACTTCTATGTCGGCCGCGGAAGCGGCGCGAATAGTGTCGTGGCATACGTGCTACGGATCACGGATGTGGATCCGATCGAATTGGATCTATACTTTGAGCGCTTTATCAATCTCTACCGACAAAATCCTCCTGACTTTGATATTGACTTCTCTTGGACAGATCGAGAAGACATCACACAGTATATCTTCCACAGATTCCCGGATTCAGCTTTACTTGCGACTTACAATACATTCCAGTATCGTGCCGTGGTGCGTGAGCTGGGCAAAGTCTTTGGCTTGCCTAAGACCGAGATCGATGTGCTGAGCAAAGGACACTTTGATATGAGACGTATGGATTCGCTCGCGCAGCTTGTACTCAAGTATAGCAGCCACATCCAAGGGCTACCGAGCTATCTCAGCATTCATGCCGGCGGTATCTTGATTCCTGAGGATGATATCCATCACTATACGGCCACCTTCATGCCTCCCAAGGGATTTGCCACGACACAGTTTGACATGATTGTCGCGGAAGATATCGGATTGTACAAGTTTGACATCCTGAGCCAGAGAGGTCTTGGAAAGATCAAGGACGCTGTCACGATCGTCAAAGAGAATCGACCAGAGCATGCAGACTTTGACATCCATGATATCAAGGCTCTTAAGCGAGATGATAAGATCAAAGGTCTACTACGCGAAGGCAAAGCAATGGGCTGCTTCTATGTCGAGTCGCCTGCGATGCGCATGCTACTCAATAAGCTTCAGGTAGATGACTACATGGGACTAGTAGCGGCTAGCTCGATCATCAGGCCTGGTGTAGCGCAGTCGGGCATGATGCGTGAATACATCAGGAGATTCCGCGAGCCAGAGCGTCGCAAAGATGCTCATCCTACCATGCTAGAGCTCATGCCAGACACCTATGGTGTGATGGTCTATCAAGAGGATGTGATCAAGGTGGCTCACTACTTCGCAGGATTGAGCCTTGGCGAAGCAGACATGCTACGCCGTGGGATGTCTGGCAAGTTTCGCTCGCGAGAAGAGTTCCAGAAGGTCAAGCAGAAGTTCTTTGACAATTGTAAGCAGATCGGCCATAGTGATGAGCTAGCAGCAGAGATCTGGCGGCAGACAGAGAGCTTTGCGGGATACGCTTTCGCCAAAGGGCACTCTGCTTCCTATGCCGTCGAGAGCTATCAGAGCCTCTATCTCAAGGCGCACTTTCCGCTAGAGTATATGGTCGCTACGATCAACAACTTCGGAGGATTTTATCGTACAGAGGTCTATGTGCATGAGGCACGTATGCACGGAGCCGATATACAGAATCCCTGTATCAATCATAGCGATTATCTCACTGTTCTAGAAGAGCAGACCATCTATCTAGGCTTTATACTCGTGCGCGATCTGGAAGCTCAAAGTGCCAAGATGATTGAGCGCGAGCGCTATCTACATGGCCCTTATCTGAGCTTGGATGATTTCCTAGATCGTGTGACTTTGAGCTTAGATCAGCTGGCGATCTTGGTACGTACAGATGCCTTCAGATTTACTGGTAAGCATCGGAGGACACTGCTCTGGGACCTGCACATGAAGTTCAATAAAGTCGTACACCCTGAGATGCCCAGACTTTTTGGCGTAAGCCGCCGTCAATGGCAAATCCCACAGCTATACCAAGACGCTATCGAAGATGTCTACGATGAGCTAGAGCTGATCGGATTCCCCGTCACTCAGTCGCCTTTTGCACTGCTCCAAGATTCTGTACCATCACATGTGCTGCGTGCTGATTGGCACAAGCATGTGGATCGTGAGGTCGACGCTGTTGGCTACCTCGTATCTGTCAAGGATACCAAGACCAAGCGCGGAGACCGGATGAAGTTTGGCAACTTTCTAGATCTCAATGGGCACTTTATAGATACGGTCCACTTCCCACCAGTAGCAGCACGATACCCCTTTCGGGGAAAAGGAATCTATCGCATCAGAGGTAAGATCACGGAGGAGTTTGGCTTTCATAGTCTGGAAGCAAGTGAGATGGAAAAGCTTGCCTATCGCCCAGACCCCAGATATGCCGAGATGAAGATGACAGGAGATATACTCGTCAAGGATCGAGAAAAGAAGAAAGCATCATGAATCAAGACCGCGCTATCGCACATATCGATCTAGATACATTCTTTGTATCCTGTGAGAGGCTTCAAGACAGTCGACTCGAGGGCAAACCCGTATTGATTGGAGGCACCACAGATAGGGGAGTAGTGGCTTCCTGTAGCTATGAGGCTAGAGCTTTTGGTATCCACTCTGCGATGCCGATGCGCATGGCGCGTGAGCTCTGCCCTGAGGCTATCATCGTACGAGGCAATAGCGGCACTTACAGCAAGTACTCAGAGATGGTGACGGAAATTATCCGAGAGGCCGTACCAGTCTTTGAGAAGTCATCCATTGATGAATTTTATATGGATCTCAGTGGCATGGATCAGTACTTCGGATGTATGCAGTATGCCTCGGAGCTACGGACACGCATCATCAAGGAGACAGGTCTGCCAATCTCCTTTGGGCTATCAAGCAATAAGACAGTGTCTAAGATCGCTACGGGAGAAGCCAAACCCAATAATCAACTCAAAATCGATTATGGTACGGAGAAGGAGTTTATGGCGCCACTCTCTGTCCGCAAGATCCCAATGGTAGGTAATAAGACCTACCAGACACTGCGCAATCTCGGGGTCAAGGTGATCCGTACCGTCCAGGAAATGCCGATGGAGATGATGGAACGTGTCTTTGGGCGTAATGGCATCAGCATCTGGAAGAAGGCCAACTCTCTCGATAGCTCTCAAGTCATCCCGTACAATGAGCGGAAGTCAATCTCTACGGAGCGGACATTTGATCGAGATACGATCGATGTCAAGCGACTCAAGGGTATCATGCTCGCCATGGCTGAGAATCTCTGTTTTCAGCTGCGGCGCGGTAAGAAACTTACGGCATGCATCACCCTCAAGATTCGCTACTCAGACTTCAGTACCTATACACTGCAGAAGCGCGTGCCCTATACGGCAGCAGATCACAAGATCATACCTCTGCTCAATGAGCTCTTCGCCAAGCTCTATAATCGTCGACTGCGTGTGCGACTGATCGGTATCAGATTTAGTCATCTGGTCAGTGGTTCGTATCAGATAGACCTCTTTGAGGATGCTCAGGAAACATTGCAGCTATACCAAGCCATGGATCATATCCGAGAGAAATTTGGCGATCGGGCAGTGGTCAGAGCGTCTGGTATGCATGCGCGCACTATTGGTCGATACAATCCATTTACCGGAGAGCCGCCACCACTTCTGGCCAATCGCCGTCAGTAGTAAGATCTCTCTGCCCAAACACTACCTGATATGCAAAGAAGAGTCAAAAACACCATCAAAGGGAGAGGAGCACAAATCAATCCCGCAAATCCTTATGATCAAATCATCAGGGAGTCAGAGGTGCGGATCATAGATGATGAAAAGATCCGAACAAGCTACCTGCCCAGCAATCCAAAGACCATCGTCAATCGTGTGGACTCGCCAGATCTGTCATTCAACTGGTCGATCAATCCCTATCAAGGATGTGAGCATGGCTGCATCTACTGCTATGCACGCAACTCACACAGCTACTGGGGATACAGTGCTGGACTGGACTTTGAGACGAAGATCATCATCAAGGAAAATGCTCCGGAGCTATTGCGCAAAAAACTAGAGAGCAAGAAATGGGACGCTGATCCGATCATGCTCTCTGGAAATACTGATCCCTACCAGCCAGCAGAAAGAGAATATCGCATCACTAGACAACTGCTCAAAGTATTCTTGGAGTATCAGCATCCAGTCCAAATCATTACCAAGAATGCACTCATACTGCGAGACATAGATCTGCTTGAAAAATTGGCGGCACTCGATCTGGTCAGCGTGGCTATATCCATCACGACGATGGACGAGGAACTGAGGAGAACTATGGAGCCTAGGACGGCAAGCGGTAAGCAGCGCATCAAGACGATCGAAAAACTGACACAAGCCAGTGTGCCAACAATGCTGATGCTTGCGCCGATCATCCCAGGGCTCAATGATAATGAGATCATGAGTATCTCTAAGCAAGCCGCGAGGGCTGGTGCCTTTGCCATTGGCCATAATGTAGTGAGACTCAATGGACAAATTGCTGAGATATTTAAAGATTGGATACGGAAGCAGCTTCCGATCAAAGCTGATAGAGTTATTCATCAGATAGAGATGTGCCATGCAGGCAAACTCAATGACAGCCGCTTGGGAGTGAGACATAGAGGGACAGGTGTACTTGCCGACATGATCACTCAGCAAGTGAAGCTTGCTAGAATGATGTACTACAAAGGGCGTAAAAAGCCAATCCTCAATCGTCAGCTATATGCAGCCAGACAGAGCCATGGTCAATTAAGTTTGTTTTGATCGAGGGAACCAAAAGAGGTGAGTGCATCTTGATAGTAATGAGCTTGCGAAAGGAAATCTCCAGATCTAGACAGAGATCTCTTGTCGAATAGACTGGGAGATTCGTACTTTCGGAGCTCCGCGTACTTCTAGATTGATCTTATGAGTAGCAGCTAACTGCAGTTACAAGAATTTCGATACCAGTCGCACACTAAATTTTGTAACAAAACACTTTTATGGCAGATAGCTACAACAAGAAAGAAAGAGAAAAGAAACGAGCTAAACGAAAGAAAGAAAAAGCTGAGAAGAAGGCTCAGCGGAAACTTGAAGGATCAGAAGAGCCGGAATTCATGTATCTCGATGAGAATGGAAATCTAACGACTACACCTCCTGATCCTACTGCCAAAAAAGAAGAAGTCAAGCTAGAAGATATTCAAATCGGTGTGCCTAAAAAGGAGGATGTCGAGGATGATAAATTCCGAAAAGAAGGTAGAGTCAAGTTTTTCAACCAAGAGAAAGGCTACGGTTTCATCTGTGAGAGCAGTACAAACACAGATTACTTCGTCCATTCAGAAAATATCAACGGAGGCGTTGCTATCAAAGAAAATGACAAAGTCAGTTTTGAGCTTGGTTCCGGTCCCAAAGGTCCAATGGCAGTGAAGGTAGACCGCTTGTAGCTCCTTCGCATATTGCTTACTGCTCCAAAAGGGAGTCACGCTAGTCTATGTCGAGCATAGGTCCATAGCGCTTCAAAACTTTCCAGATACTCTCATACTGAGCTTTAGACTGATCTGATTCCAATGGGAGTACATTCGTGAGGAAGGTAAAGCCCACATTGGTCTCAGGGTCAAAAAACATTTTGGCAGTAATGCCAAAGGAACCACCATTGTGCCCCATGGTGCCATCTGACATGTGCTCCCAGAATAATCCATCCTTACGGTCTTGAAATCGACCTGATGCTTGAGTATGCTGGATGGACATGATCTCTCTATATGATTCTCCTTTCAAAAGGGTAGACTCTCCCATAGAAGCTTTGATCCAGTGAATCAAGTAGGAACACAGATCTTCGGTACTAGAATAAAGATCACCGTCAGCATACGTGATCATCTGAATCCTAGGAAGCGGCGATCGATTGTAGGCATATGCGGTCGCTTCACTTCTATCGCGTTGAGGACGGTGACTCCAGTAAGTACTCTTCATTCCAAGAGGACGGAGAATATTGTCCTCCACATATTTGTCATAAGGCATACCACTACTGATTTCAATGATATAGGCAGCTAGAGCAGCAGCAGAATTACAGTAGTACCAGTCTTGTCCTGGTGGAGAATCACTAAAGGTATTTTGACGAAAGTCTTTACTAGTAAGATCGAGATGTGTTTTTAGGTAAGTGTCGACACTTATCATCTCATTTTGTAAAGCAGACTTAAGCTCTCGCTTTATATACTTCGGAAATTGGGCCTGTAATCGATCAAGATTTTCAATGATCACATGGGCTTCCCTATAGAAATCATCTTCGATAATAGATGAAGTGTGAGTCGCGAGGTGCCTCAAAGTGATGGGCAATTCAGGGTGCTGTGGGTTTTTGATCTGGAAGGGCAATAGCTCCGAGATATTTTGATCTAGATCAAGCACTCCCGCCTCTACCAATTGCATGATACTGATACCAATAAAAGTCTTAGCTATGGAGGCGATTGACTGAGTCGTTGAGATGTCATAGCTTCTGCCTGAACAGAGATCCGCGTATCCTGCCGAAAACGCAAACAATCTCTCGTTTTGATTCACGATTCCCACAGAGAAACCTGGGAGCTCATCTCTTTTTGCGAGCGCTTCTAGGACTTGCGTGAGATGCTCTGAGGCATTGGAGGATATGCCTTCCATCAGGATTTCATATTCCCCTTTTGCTCGTCTTTTTACTTCATCGAGAGGACGCACGACTATCCGGTAAGAACCAGTTTCTGTCGCATCCAATAATACCATTTCGGAACCTCTGGATCCATTGGGAGAATCGAAGAAATCGATTTCAATGCCTGATGGATTGATTGTGCGAATTCCGATATCTATGCCATGTTGTTTGATCTCGATCACTGCAAACGATCCTTCTTCTAGGTAGACATCATACTGATGCTCTATATCTTTTGCCAACTGACGAGTTATAGGAGTGTTTAGCTCAAGACGATCAATAGATACTGAAGATTCTTGGCCATCAGCTGAGATGATTAAACTGGTCAGAAGTATGGCTAAAAATAATGGTTTCATAAGCTAGTCGTCAAGTAGGTCAATCATGTGGATGCGAAATAATGGACGGGAAAGATCATCGATCTTTCCTCCATCACCATTGATAAAATAGATGATGTGACTACGCCTTTCAGGGAAGTACCAAGCTCTTGCCTTGCGCCCCATGAGTCCACCATTATGCCCAAAAGCGGGACCGATTTCTGTCTCTAGCTCAAACCACCCAAGACCGATGTTGGCAATACGACTGATGCGACTCTCTCCATCGTACTCCCAATCCTCAGGATTGAGAAAGTCTATGGTGCTAGGAGCAATCATAGCATCAATCAGCTCCTGCTCCCATGTCTCACTTCCATCAAAAAACGATTGTTGAAATTTGAAAATATCCCATAGAGTAGAGTAGACTCCACCAGTGCCATTTGCTGTACCAAAACTGTGTTCGGTGACATCTCTCAAGTAACCATTGCCGTATTCATCACTGTAGCCACGTACAGCATTGGCAGGGCGATCTCCTCTGGAACTAAAGTAAGTTTCGGTCAGTCCAAGAGGCATGAAAATTCTCTCTCGAAGCAGTTCGTCAAAGCTTTGGCTTGTGATCCGTTCAGCCAAGACTTGTAGAAGGATATAATTACTATTGGAGTAATCTTGGACACTACCAGCTGGAAACTCGGCCTCTTGCGATCTGATCATATCCAGCTCTTGTGTGGCTGATTTTACCCGCTTTGGGTCGTCGTAGTAGTCCCACCAAAAATCAATTTCATAGACATCTGGAATACCCGAGGAGTGATTCAATAAGTGACGCCAAGTGAGCTCTTGAGCATTGGCAATATTACGTAGGATATCACCACTTTCCTCTGACCAAATGTGGTCATCAAGATCAAATAGTCCATCCTGCCATAGCGAGAGAATAACTGTAGCTGTGAATTGCTTACTGATACTTCCGACACGGTGGAGATGGCAAGGCTCAAGAGATACACCATTGGGTATGTCAGCCACGCCAGCAGCACCAGTGTAGAATCCCTCAGGCGTGTGGATGAGCATCGCAAGACCAGGCAATCCATCAGCTACTTGCTCGGTGAGGAAGTTGTCAAAATCTGTAGTCTGAGGGTGTGTATTCAGCAGCAGATTATTACAAGCGTAGACATCGGTCTCTACTTTGGGGTCGGTGTCGCATGCTACCATAATCACGAGCGCAAAAAGCACCTGAGCAGCTCTATTTAGGCCTTTAAAGTGTGTAGTATTCATCATTGAATCTGGTATTGAAGGCCTACGCCTGTCATTGAATTAAGACTTATGGGTAACCGACGAGCTCCTGGACCAATCATGGCATACTCTTGTCTGAGATAAATCACCAAAGGGATATCGAATCGAGTGAGATCAATTCCAAAGCCAATTCCGAGCGAAGGCATCACTGCTGGACGGCCTGAGTTGTACTTGGCCTGATAGGCTCCATCGGCCAGGACATACTCTGGGCGTGTCGATAGTACATGTGCGTAAGATATACCTGGTGTGAGATGAAGCTCAAGGAGATTTCCCAGAATCAAGTGAAAACTTGGTTTCCAACCTAGATGTATAACTTGGTACACATCCTGATGATGAAAGTAGCCCAACTCGATTGAGTGCCGAAATCTGTAAGCCCCGTCGGTACGCGTCTCTTTGCTGTAATGAAGCGCAATGCCTGGATGGACTATAGGCGAGAATTCCTTTCCGGAAAAAGGCTGGCTTACAGTATGCTCGCTGTACAGCCGTATGCCTATGAAATGAGCGTCTTGAGATCTCATCTCTAGACTCGATGTCAGCCCAATAGTGCATATCAGGCCAATCAGCCATGAATTGTTTTGATGCATTAGGTAGCAAGATTTGGTTTGACTCCAAAGAAACAGTCTGATGCAGCAGAAGTCAATGACTACCGGGCCTTTAGAAGTGCCACTAGATGCAGAGGAACCAAAAACACTAGGCGGTTTGGACCTGAGCTCTATACTGTGTTGGGGTCATTCCTGTCATCTTGCGAAAGGACCGATGAAAACTGGTTTTGGATTTGAAGCCCGCTTCCATAGCCATTCCGTGCACAGAAAGATGCTGATGTTCTCCCTCTCTGATCATACGCTTCACTTCAAGCACCCTGTACTCATTCAGCAGATCATAAAAAGACCTTTTAAGTCCTTGATTTAGGTATTGGGATAGCTTCTTATCGGTGGTATTCATAGCCTCTGCAAGTTCCCTAAGACTCAGAGAGTCATTTTTGTAGAGCTGGTCCTCATCCATAGCTTTGATAAGATTGGCTGCCATTTCATGATACTCAGGCTCAGGGACAGAAGGCTCCGTAAGACTTGAGCTTTTCTCTGCAATAGATGTGTGGCTGCGAGCTGTATGAGGTATTTCTGGAAGCAATACGCCAGATCTTGCTATACCGTGATAGCCTAGATAGGCTACTAGCACCACCAGCGCTGTGGTAGTCAAAAGCTCTAGACTCAGCTTGTCATCACCGAAAAGTGTTTCAATTATGGACGTACCACCATCAATGAGACATACTAACAACAATCCAATGAGAAGATTGCGTACCCAATACCTGTGATATCGACTCTCCTCACTCGAATCACTGTCGTCTTGTCGATCAAATTGCCACCACAGCCTTAAGCCCATGAGGAGATATATAATCAAATAAAGAATCTGAAATGGCAACAAGAATGCCCAGTCATCCAATTTCTCAACATATGCGAAGAGAAATTTCTTCGTGATGAAATAATAGAGAACAGGACAAGAGATGAGCAAGACGTAAATGACACTGGGTGCCAAATGTATCCAGTAACGCAGTGGCAATTCGCGTTGTGAGTCTCTGAAGGACTTGACAAAGCCAAGTAGTATCGGCCCACTCAAGAATATAATACTATCCTCTACAATGAAGGTCGGGTAAAACAACCATCGTACTTCGTGCTGGTAGGCATAGTAGTTGAGCAGTAATAATATAATGAGTGCAAAAAGAACGGCTAGAAGCTTGGAAGACGCGGAGCCCAGCCCTTTCCTGATATGCAGCCAAAGTACAGTCGTAGTGATCACCAAGCCACTGATCAGTAAGATGTCCGCAAGCTCATTCACCGTGAAGAGGAATGAAGTACTAGATATGAGATTCCCATGGGGCAAAGTAATGATGCGACAGAAACATAAAATCTAGGATCAGTATGTACTCAATGTCCCTTAGACGCAAGCTTCTTGGCAAAGTCCATTACCGGATCTCTTTTGGCCAAAACGTCATTTAAAGTGGGGGAGAGCTCATGATCCATGAGGACTCCCATATCAGGCGTCCGATGAGGAACATTCATCTCCCACATGACGATAGGTAAATACACAGGTATCTGAGAGTGTGGTAGCGTCAAGGTCAGCGTAATACCACTGACATCTTTTTGCCCAGAGCCACTTGGCGCCTCTCCAATGAATTTCGCATTTGTATATGCCTCCAGAAATCCGCAAGTTTCTCCAGTTTGAGAAAAACTATCACCATCTGTCAGAACATAAATCTGACCTGCATAATGAGGACCTCGAGGCTTGGCAGCCTTCGTTCCTAGTATTCCTACGGTATACTTGTTATCAGATTCTTTTTTTGTCCTCAGCCACCCTAGTCGATTGAGCCAGCGCGCTTCGGAGCCTTCGTATAATTCGGGATCCGGAATCTTCCTTGTCTGGACATAGACATCTTGATAAAATACAAATGGCTCGGTCATGAGATGTGAGAGTAGGGCGAGAGACACTTTGGGCTCACCTCCACCGTTACCTCTCATATCGATGATAAGATGCTGAATATCAGCATCTGAAATCTTCTGAAAAGCCTGGTCAAACCACTTCTTGGATGACATGCCATTGCGTTTCTTGATCGTCTTTTCTTCATAGGTTTTCATGGATATTGTCGCCAGATCATTTTCAATGGACAATTGTAATGCCTCTTCTTCAGAAGACCAGAAATTAGGATCTGAAGGCCCGTATCTTTCTTTTCTGATTTCTACAAGCTCAGGTACTGTAATGCCATTTAGCACGTAGCTGGTCTCATTTCCTTGAAGGTCGATAAGCTCCAGGGTGTAGGAATCAGAATAGCCAATATAGTCTGGTAGAATTCCAACCAAGCTTCTTGCAATGCTTCTGTCAATACCACTGGTGATCTGAGCATCTCTGGTCATCCTTTCGCGGATAATATCCTCAATATCATTGATTGCCATTCCATTTATCGATTGTAGGACCATTCCAGGTAGGATAGTCTCATCTTCTGACAGATTTCTTGCAACGAGATGACGCTCTCCCTCTTTGTAAAAAAGTACTGGAACTAGGCGAATCTTTACGCTAAAGTCATTTCTGAATTGTTGATGAAATCCGATGTTGGTGTGTCCATTGGAGATTAGTGGTAAAAGGGTCCTTAGCTCTCTGGTGAACTCGATGCTCGACATCCCATCTGAGCAATTCTCAGCTATTTGGCCGAAAGCCTTATCAAAATCGTCTCGAGTCGTGTATTCAAAAAGTCCGGTGTGGACTGCATAGAGATGTTTCTGCAGAATGGCCAAGTCTTTTTGGAGAAGCTCGCTTGCAATGTTCTTTTCGTAAGGTGGGACATCTTCAGCCTGTGCTGCCATTTCAAGGTAGAGAAAACAACTTGCAACAAGATATATAAATAGGCTTTTGGTATTCATATACAGAATACGTACGTCCTAGTTTCAATGTTACAATAGGAGAATTACTTTCTCACTAGGGTAGTGCTGGCTAGTCTGATCGGACTTCTTCATCGATAAATCTGATGGATTCCTGAATGACATTCTCTACGTCTTCGCCAAAAAAGCGATTGAGAAGTCCGTGATTGCCTCCTTCGGGAAAATTTACAAGACGTTTGTCATCTGCTGGAGTCCCTAGTTGCTCAAACATTTCTTCGATTCTTGTCACACTGACGACCTGATCTTGTTCTTCTTCGTTCTTGTTGTAGTACGCCACAAAGACTGGCTCATCAATTTTCGCAAAGGTTTGCTTATTCATGGTATTCTCGATGAGATCTTTCAAGGACACTAAGGCCTCCAGTCTGTAACTCGTGTACCAATACTGGTTGACCTCCGGGTCGTCATTATCCCATGTATGGTTTTCTCCGCCAACCACTTTTCTCGCCAACTGTAGTCCCCATGGCTTTGTCAAGAGCTTTGATGAAGGATCCTTGACATCAATATTGGGACTGTATAGCAATTGAGCTGCTATATTGTCCTTATTTCCAGTGGTATATAAAGCACCAGTTGAACCAGTGCTACAAGATAGAATGACTATAGTGTCACCGAGTTTTTCTCCGATACTGATAGCTTCTGTGACTGAAGCTAAATACTTATCTGGAGTGAAGTCAAGCAAAAGGTCATCTCCCTGAAGGCCATGTCCGTACAGTCGGGCGAGATACAAATTAGCACTGTAATGCTCTGCAAGCCTAGTGTGAAGCGGATCTCCTTCCATAGGAGAAGCTCCCATTCCATGCAAGTAAATGAATGCGATATTGGATTTCTGACCGATGCTGTCTGCCCAGATGATACGGGCTTGATTGTCAGGCTTTATATCATATTGGGCTTCGCTCTGCTTGACAAAATCATCTAACTGTGCTACAGGAATGTCGAGCTGATCATAGCTGATTCTGAAATCACTGTCTGCTGGTCTCGGTCCAGATAAGTAGCCGATTACCAGCGCAATGAGTATCAATAGTAGCCAGTAGCGTTTTCTCATATTGGCGCCTATAATTAATATTATGTTAAGTATGAGATTGATCAAGTCTTATCACTCCACCTCCGTCGACTCATCGACTAAACTATCGAGATCTTCACCGTCGTCGATTTTGTCTTCGAGTTTGTCCTTAGCAGCTTCCGTGAGATTGCCATCATCATCATAGTCATCATCTTCTTCGACAATTTCCTGTGCTTTGGCGACAGTCATGCGCACAAGGAAGTAATATTCATCTGTCTCAAAAGGAAGCGCACTCACAAACATGCCTTGAGCATTTTTGAACTTGACAAGTTTCTTCTCAAAACCAAATGGATAGAAGAGTTTTATCTGAGCCTGGATCTCCTCTCCAAGCTTGTCATAGTCTTTTACAATTCTAGGTTTACTCATTCTTCTTCATTGAGATATTGACGGGTATTTTTATGTGTTCTGGACTCATGTTTGAGTCTGGCTTTCTTCTTGTCATGTGTGTGACTGGCTTTTCTCTTACCGTCTTTTTTACTTAGGTCGTCTTTAAATTTTTTGAGATGTTTCATTCGGACAAGTTAAAATTCTCATGCGCTCCTTACAAGCACTTTGCAATTTAATCCATTAAAACCAATTCGTGCTTTGGAAAATTTTATTGGCTATCACTATCGAGATCAGCAACCGATAATCAGTGTCTTTTACTGCTGTACTTCATTCGAGTTGACTCCTTCGAGTCTTCGCCTATAGCCTACTTCTGCTGCATGATCTAGTCCTTGTCTCCTCGCTATAGACCACCATGCCTCAATGGAGAAGCTGCCGCACTCTGGTGGGCATCCGATTCTTCTGCATGTATCCACCATCCATGAAATGCGCTAGTGCAGCTTTTCAATGATCACCTGAAGAACTTCAACAAGAATCTGTAAGCTACCCCACAAACAGGTGCATTGAAAAATGTAATAAATCACCTAAA
>JAHDGU010000012.1 GCA_020627535.1 Saprospiraceae bacterium | reverse complement strand
AAATCCTCAGATCATATCCAAAAAATACGGAAGGGTTATTGCACAGTCTGACGGATCGGCTATATCGGGAGTCGTGACGAAGGAACGATTCCCTGATCATAGCATGTTATACATCGGCTTTTATATTCCCATTGCGGTTTTTAGATCTATGTAGCTTTGTTGTACTGGGTTACTTAAATAATATGTCGGGATTATTGTTAATGCTGTTTTCTTTTTAAATTTTGTTTGCTGTCCAAATATTCCTTCTAAATCTGGTGATTGAACTATTAATTTGTTATTTGGAAGTACAGTTAATATATCTTGTGTAGTTTGTTGAGTAGTTTGATTTCCTGGATCTTGATCCACTACTGCATAACAATCAATCTGGAAATTATTCAAGATTTCCACCATAGGTTTTATGCCCGAAATACTCCCGCATTCAATAATTGAAATGTTCAATTTGTCTAAATCAATTCCTAATTTTTCAAATGCTGATGTCGTTGCGATTTTATCTGCAGGACCTTCGACTAATACTACCTTTGATGCAAAAAACACTTCATTCATTTCAACGTCAAACCTTGCAGCTGCTTTAACAACATCAAAATTGTTTACATTTCCAGTAAATGAAATTACATCTGTATCTGTTGTTGGTTTAATGACTCTCTTTATATTTTGATAATCTTCTATCTTTAAGAAACTTTCTTCATGTGTAGTGTAAAATATCTGAGTCCCAGTAACTGATAAATCTTTTAATATTCGATAAAAGTGTCTACAAGCATGTGGATGCAAAAATAATTCAGGCTCTTCAATAGCTAAGATTAAAGGCATGCCTGTCAATTGTGCATATGCCCTCGCTATTGAAATGCAAACTGCACTTTGCACTCCCGCACCTTCTTGATCAACGTCTACTTCAAATCCATTTGCATCTTTAACCCTTGGTCTTAAATCTTTAATGACCATTGAAGGATCAATTATTGCCATTTTTAAGTTCATTGTTCTGCCAGTCTGTTCAGATATACATTGATTCAATATTTGCTCAGCATTATTTACATATCCTTCTATATTCTGATTATATGAGTGTTCTACATTACTGACAAATTGAGTTCTATCTTGAGTTGAAATTATTGAATTTAGGTGTTCAAGTAGTTTTCCATAAAGTGTCCATTGTGATGCTCTTATTTGTTGTGATGCTTGTCTATCAACGTTTAAATACAGCATTGGAACTTCAGATTTCATGTCATTAGAGACCTTTATTTCATATGCACTATTGGGATTGTACACTGCAGGATTACCATGTTGATCTAAAGCTGTATACGAAACTGATGTTCCATTATTATATAATCTAAACCCAAATACTCTGTTATCACAATTCAAGTGATTGTGAAAGTGGACTTCTATATTTATGTGGTTATTTGGATCATTCTGATAATGATCAGTTGTTTTGAATGATTTTATTGTTGCGTAAGTTGGGCCAATAATTAAGTTTAAAGCTTTCAAAATATTTGATTTTCCGCAACTATTCGCACCGATTAAGGCATTCATTTGAGTTAGTGGTAGATCTAAATATTGAATAGATTTATAATTCTCGATTATTAGGTTCTTAATCATTGATTTTCATTTTGCTGTACCTGCTGATGTATAACTCGTATATAACCGCACCTTTCCCCGATTATTTCCCGTTTTTGCCCATTTCTCTGCCCAGCATACCATCCAATGGACTTCGCACATCCTCCAGACTGGCCTTACTCACATGCGTGTAGATCTCTGTCGTCTTCGATGATCGATGACCCAATAGCTTTTGAATAAACCGTAGCTGTGTCCCACTCTCCATAAGGTGCGTCGCAAAACTGTGTCTCATCGAATATAGCGTAAATTTTTTCGGAACACTCGCATAACTCCTCGCCCGATCAAATATCTTGCGCAAACTACTCTGACTGTAATGCTTACTCGCCTCTTGCCCCGGAAACAGCCAATAATCCGGCCGTTGCTCCATGATATAAGCATTGAGCACCGGCACCACGCACTCTGGCATATTGACTACACGCTCTTTCTTGTGCTTACTTCTTGGCACATGGATCTGCCCTCGCTCGAGATGAAGGTCATCATGGCGCAGCGACACCACCTCACTTGGCCTCAGTCCACAGCCATAGCTCAGCATCATCATAGACAAATGCTTCCTATTCTTGAGTGATTGCAACATCCTCAGCACCTGACCTTGACTCAGGATCTTGGGTAAGCGATTCGGCTTCTTCGGTCTTCTGACCACCTCCAGTCGCACCTCACTCCAGCCTTCCACATGTTTATAGTACCATTTCAGGGCACTGATGTGACGATTGAGCTCGCTCTCACTCACCTCCTGCATAGCGATCTCACTGAGATACGCACTGATCTCCTTTCGTGTCCAGGACTTCAGGACATCCACACCACCAGTATGATGCAAGGCACGCAGATATGCACCGACATAGCTCCTCATCGTACTCCAACTTCTCTGTTGTGACAGGAAACTTTGCAGATATGCCGAGACAGCTTCACGGTGCTGGCGTGGCACACCCTTCATCAGGGCAGCAAACTTTCTGGAGCCATCCTGAGATCTCGAGATGTGCTCTTCGGTTTCCCACGCCACGCGATCAGTCCATTGCAGATCCATGCCCTCCACCAGTTCTCGGAGCTCCTGGACAAGTCCCCGGTCACGCGGAATTCTCCAGCGCCTCTTCTGCTTCAGATATTCACGCCTCGGTATGGATTTCATAAACTTGATGATCTTCTCATATCCCGGCGCGTAGACCTCGATCATCTCAGCATTTTGCTGACAAGCAGTGATACGCACTCTAGGCTTCTGACTGTAAGGCTCAGCCATCTCCAAGAGTCTCTCATAGCTCCGATGATCCCAGTAGGACAGTTTGGCTTGGACCTTCTCCAGATTGTATCGACATCCACGTGCGATCCAGCAGCGCTCACCCCGATGCCAGTAGCTCTTCACCAGCCCTTTGACCCATGCCACGAGACTTTCGTCATATTGCATACGGATGATCAATTTACCGCCTTGCCACACGATCGACTCGAGCACACCATGATAGAGTACGTCTGTCACAAACTTTCCTCCCTCCTTTGTTTGTGCAGTATCTGTTGTGGAAGAGTCCTTCCCTATGGCAGTATTGGCAGACTTCTCATGGGATTGTCTGGTACTGCATCGGTGCACCGTCTTGCGGTCTATGATCAGATGAGCATCGACACGCCTCAGCGCCATCATGGATTGAGCGGTATGAGGCAGATACCATAGAGACAGACCCTCATGATATCTGATACCATTGATTTTTTTGATATCCCATAACGAGATTTCACTCTCTAGGAATCGGAGAGCTATATGCTTCTCCTCATCGATCATCAGTAGTTGGATGATCAGTTTTGATGTGGTGGATTCAGTAGGCATAGAAGATTATTTGATGCAATACTAGTGCATTTTGGCCTCCACATGCAAGTATATATCTCCTTGTTTTTCAATGCTTTATGATATTTATCCGTATCACAACCGTTCATAACCGTTCGGAACGGTTAAGCACTCATCCGCAAGTATTGTCTAGGCTTGTTGCCTTCCTTTTTCGGCAGTCTATTGGCATGTTTAGTGAAGATTTTTAGGGCGTCACCGACATACCTTATTGATGCGTTTACAGCATCATCCAGTCAGCTCTATCTTTCACCAGACCTATCGATACCGCCATGTCGGTCGGGCTATCCGGAGCTCGGTACACGATCCATTGCCTCCAGCATGGATCGGTACTGCTTCGCACTCCTCCTATCCCTGACGCGAGTGCTACATCAAGGCACATTCCTCGATCCCCCGCAGTATTTCCCCGGAGCACATCAATCTTCCCCGACGCGCAATCAGCGATGAACCCCAAAGACAACCCGTAGACCACTTAGTCAAGTATCACGGTCCTCAGTGCACGGTCCTCAGTGCACGGTTCACGGTTCACGGTTCACGGTCATCGATTCACGGTCATCGATTCACGATCCTCCAACCACCAACTCCAAACCATCAACTCTGAACTCTGAACTCTGAACTCTGAACTATCAACTATCAACCACATTTCCCTTACCTTAGATCCATGATCCCCTTCACTCCTACAGATCGCGACTGCCCGATATGCAGAGCGCCCGTGCTCGGAAGACGAGACAAAGTCTTTTGCTCCCCCAAGTGTAAATCTGACTATCACCACGAATTGCGCCGCCGCACAGCTGCCTACGCCAGTGATATTGATGAGATACTCCATCGCAATCGTTCCATCCTATACGAGATCATGGGACCCAATCGCCGCAAGAAGATCATACCACGAAAATTGCTTGATCAGAAGAAATTCAACTTCCACCACATCACCTCCTACAAGATCAACAAGCAAGGAAAAGAATATCGCTATGTCTATGACTATGCCTACATGGAATTCAGCAATGAAGAAGTCCTGATCATCAGAAAATAGCTATCAGCAACTGTGAGGTCCATAAAATGAATAAAAAACAGTACATAATTTGTGGCATGATCATTCTAATCCTTTCTGGATTAGCAACTCATCAAATTATGAGAGAAGTACATTGCAAATTCTATGGAGTCAACAAAGAAGCTTTGTGCTTAAAAATTCCTAAATATTGCAGCTCTAGAAATAATAGAATAGAAATTCAAATAAATGACAAAATATACAATCCACTGATCGGTAGAAATGCCTGTATTACCCAAAAATATAAAATCCAAAAAAAATACAATCTACTATATTCAGAAAAATATGACCATGTAATTATTCCAGAAAGAAAACCACAAATAACAATACTCTTTTTGGTATTGGGCTATGGACTGAGTCTATTTTGTTTTATGAAATTTTACACTTCGAAATGAATTTTGAATATTAGCCGCTACATTCTGAGCGATAATTACTGACCAATGAACATAAATGAAACGAAAAATGGGATTCCTCGATAAGCTATTTGGATCTGGCAAGAAGGCCAAAAAACCTCAAGAAAAACAAAACTTCTTCATCACCAATTCCGAGGACCATGGACTCGGATCGATCGATCTTGCCATCTCAGGAAAAGTGAGAGTAGATTGCATCCTTGCCATTGCAGCTCTAGAAAAGATCGCCAAGAGCAAAAATCAGGAGTTCTCCTTCAATGTCATGTACACATCATTGCTAGAAGAAGGAGCTCTTACTGTACCAGTGGTCTGTACGATTGGAGAAGAAAAATACTCGCTATACTTTATTTATCAAGAGGAAGAACTTTTAAAATACAAGGACCTCGTCAATCATATCGATCAGACTGCCTATCCCAATTTGATTTATTTCAGCTCGATCCCCATCTATGACGGCTACAAGCCCAAGCCCATCATAGAGCCATTTCAGTTGGCTGACTTGAGGTACGATGCAGATTCCCAGCTTTCTGGCAAATTCGCCATGTGGTGGAGTACAGATGAAGATCCACACTTTCACAAGTCAGCCACCTATGACTATCTATCCAAGCTCCATGAAGTCATACGTGGATATGAGTCCTATATGACAGGATATGTGCTCCGACAGACGCGGGTGATCAAGGAAGTAGAATTACAGCGTATGCGACTGCCCAAAAATCATGTCACCTATATCATAGATGCGCCAGAGGAGAAGAAAGTAGTACTTGATATATCTCAAGAAAAAGGCATCAGATTCTTGTTCGATATCGATCACACTTCGCCACAGTATCGAGACAGATTTATTAGAGGAGCCGTTGTAGATCTCATCGCGACGATTGTTCCACTCAGACAGAACAATTTTCCCGCAGATGACCCTACAGATCCAAATAGCTATGATTGGTTTCATTTTATGTCCAGTGTCATCAAGCAAAAAGAAGAAGCCGATGAGATATCAGGTCATCAAATAGGTCTCATCAACTTCGACCCAGCTTGATCACCTCCAGTAATTTCGTCTGGATCATCATGCTCTGACGCATCAGCCATTACCTGTAGACACCATTTCTGACAACTCGACGCGAGGACGCGCTCGAGAAGCACAAGGAGATTAAGACCTGAGGACTGAGAAGTAGAATGGAGAGACGAGCAATCATCACCACCAATCTCACATCTTCTACCCCTAGCTCATCGGTTCATGGTCCACCCTGTACGATCCTCAGTCTTCGGTTCACGATCCTCCAACCACCAACTCCAAACCATCAACTCTGAACTCTGAACTATCAACTATCAACCATCACCTCCAAACCATCAACTCAAAAGACAAACCTGCTGACTCTCGGTCAACGGTTCACGGTTTACGGTTTACGGTTTACGGTTCACGATCCTCCAACTATCAACTAAATTTATCCCATGAAAAAACTAAGCCTCCTATTTGCCTTCGTCCTCAGCCTTTGTCTACTCCAAGCGCAAGACACTGACCCATGGACCTCTTCCAATTTCAATAACATGTCCTTCCGTAGCATCGGGCCAGCATTCATGTCCGGCCGTATCGCTGACATTGCCATCCATCCCCATGATGACAATGTTTGGTATGTCGCCGTGGGATCAGGTGGTGTCTGGAAGACGCACAATGCCGGTGTCACTTGGACACCCATCTTTGACAATGAATCGGTATACTCCACAGGCTGCATCACCATCGACCCCAACAATCCCAGCACCATCTGGCTGGGTACGGGAGAGAATGTCGGCGGTCGACACCTGTCATGGGGTGATGGCGTCTACAGATCTACAGATGCAGGCAAGACCTGGACCAATATGGGCTTGCCCAAGTCTGAGCACATCTCTGAGATCATCATACACCCGGACAATAGCAATGTCATCTGGGTCGCATCTCAAGGACCGCTATGGAGCAAAGGTGGAGAAAGAGGTGTCTACAAGTCGACCGATGGCGGTCAGACTTGGACGCAGACACTCGGAGATGATGCCTGGACAGGTGCAACAGACCTAGCCATCGATCCACGCAATCCGGATCGCCTGTACTGTGCCACCTGGGATCGACACCGTACCGTGGCTGCCTATATGGGCGGTGGACCAGGTACTGGATTGCACAAGAGCGAAGATGGAGGAGAGACTTGGACAGAGCTCAAGAGTGGTCTCCCATCCAGCAATATGGGCAAGATTGGCCTCGCCATCTCACCACAGCAGCCAGATGTCCTCTATGCTGCCATCGAGCTTGATCGCCGCAAAGGAGCAGTCTACCGCAGCGCAGATCGAGGAGCGACATGGACCAAGATGTCCGACGCCGTCTCTGGCGCCACGGGACCACACTACTATCAGGAGCTCTACGCGTGTCCACATGTATTTGACAGACTTTATCTCATGGATGTCCGCATCCAGATCAGCGACGACGGTGGTAAGAACTTCCGACGGATGACAGAAGAGCACAAGCACTCAGACAATCATGCCATCGCATTCCGAGCGGATGATCCAGACTACCTGCTCATCGGTACTGATGGAGGTATGTACGAGAGCTTTGACTTGGCAGCCAACTGGCGCTACATGGGCAATCTACCCATCACGCAGTTTTACAAGCTTGCCATAGATGATGCCGAGCCTTTCTACAATGTCTACGGCGGTACACAAGACAATAGCACTGAGGGCGGTCCCTCACGCACCGACAATTGGCATGGTATACAAAATAGCGACTGGCGCGTCGTCCTCAATTGGGATGGTCACCAGCCCGCCACTGAGCCAGGCAATCCAGACATCATGTATGGCCAGCGCCAGCAAGGCACACTGAGCCGCATCGATCTCAAGACTGGTGAGGTCACCGATGTACAGCCACAAGCTGCGAGGGGAGAAGTACCCGAGCGCTTCAATTGGGATGCACCCATTCTTGTCAGTCCACACGACCCCAAGCAGATCTTTTTCGCGTCCCAGCGACTCTGGAGATCTGATGACCGAGGAGACAACTGGAGAGCACTCTCCCCCGACCTCTCTCGCAACGAAAATCGGCTTGAGCTGCCCATCATGGGACAGATCCAGAGCTATGACAATGCCTGGGACATCTACGCCATGTCCAATTACAATACCATCACTTCCATCGCAGAGTCACCAGTCCAGCGAGACCTTATCTATATAGGTACTGACGATGGCCTCTTTCACATGACTGCTGATGGCGGCGCCAACTGGACCAAGAAGGAAGTCTCCACCATATCTGGTGTACCGCGCAGAGCCTATGTCAATGACATCAAGGCAGATCTCCACGACGCCAATACGCTTTATATGGCATTGGACAATCACAAAGAAGGCGACTACAAGCCCTACCTATATATGAGTGACAATCAGGGCAAGTCCTGGCGCTCGATCACTGATGGACTCGGTGAGACCAATATCGTCTGGCGTATCGTCCAGGACCACGTCAATGCCAATTTGCTCTTCGCCGGCACAGAATTTGGCATCTACTTCTCGCCCAATCGTGGTGCCAAGTGGATCAAGCTGTCAGGCGGTCTTCCGACGATCTCCTTCCGTGATTTGGCGATCCAGAAGAGGGAAAATGATCTCGTAGCAGCTTCATTTGGTCGTAGCTTTTATATCCTTGATGACTACACGGCCCTGCGGGAGATGGCTGCGGAGGATTTTGAGGCTTCCGCCAAAATGTACTCTGTCAGAGATGCATGGTGGTACATACCAAGATCACACTTGGGTTTTGAGACCCAAAAAGGAAGTCAGGGAGCACAGCACTATGTCGCGAAGAATCCAGACTTCGGAGCACTCTTCACATACTATATAGGGGAAGAAAACAAGTCTCCAAAAGATATCAGAAAAGAAGCGGAAACCAAAGCCACCAAAGACAAGCAGCCGCTTACATTCCCTGGCTATGACGCACTGGCTGATGAAGCCAGCTACGAAGGACCGAGCTATTGGCTCGTGATCAAAGACGCTGACGGCAATATTATCCGACGCATCAAGGCAGCATCGAGCAAAGGCTTGCATCGCACATCGTGGGATTTGCGCGAAAGCGCTCCTACATCCAGCCCATGGCCAGGTGGTATGCTCTCTCCACCAGGAGACTACACCGTGAGTCTGAGCAGATATGCAGACGGCGAAGAAACCATACTCTCCGGAGACCAAAGCTTTACCGTCAAGCCATTGCGCTCTGGCAGCATTGAGGGACCTTCGGCATCGGAGCGCCAAGCATTTTGGGATAGCTACACAGCGACTGTCAAGAAAGATCGTATGGTCGGCACCAAGCTCGGATCAGCCCAGCGCTTGCTTTCGCAAGTAGAGTCGGCTATGGCCAATACTCCAAGCCTTACTCCTAGCATGCTCCGTGATTTTGACAAGTGCAAAAAGGACCTGAAATCCATCGAGCATTTCATCTATGGCAATCCAGCTCGAGCAGAGCATGGAGAGAAGGCAGAAACACCGATCATCGGAGATCGCATGTTTGCCATCTATCGCGTGCTATCTCACAGCAACTACGGACCCACAGGTATGGCCAAGCAAAATCTCGAGATCGCCAATGCAGACCTCGATGACATGGATGGTCAGATCAATAGCACCACACACTTGCTGGAGAAAGTCGCTAAGCTCATCTTTGACAATGGTGGACCTTGGATAGAATATTAGAAACCAAACAGAGACGCGGGCTGAGAATCAGGAGATTTTCGGCCCGCTCACTTTTTTAGAAGATATGAACCTGGAGACCCTTCGATTTCCTGTAGGCACCTATCAAGCCGATCTTGCCCCTACGCCCGAAAAGATTGCCAGAGATTTAGCCACTTTGGAATCCTTGCCCTCTGATGTCAGAGCTGCCATTCGAGGTGTCAGTACTCATCAATTGGACTGGGTCTATAGACCCGGTGGCTGGACGATCCGACAAGTCATCCATCACCTGGCGGACAGCCATATGAATAGCATCATCAGATTCAAGCTGGCGCTCAGTGAGGACAAGCCAACCATCAAGCCATATCTGGAAGCCATCTGGGCAGAGCAAGCTGACCATTCACTAGATGTCCAGTACTCGATGGACATCTTGAGCGGAGTCCATACAAGACTCACACATCTCCTGAGATCTCTCAATCTAGAGCTATCAGATCCTCAGAGCGAACTGCATCGCAAGTTCATCCATCCAGAAATGGGGAGAGCCGTCAGCCTCGCAGAAAACATCGGCCTCTACGCCTGGCACAGCCGTCATCACTTGGCCCACATTCATCAAGCCATCAAGCACCAGGGACAGTTTTAGGGAACCGAGATAGACGCAGCACGAGACCGGCGTGACAAACACGACTTAGGGAAGTTTACGCCCAACCCCGTCTTCCGACAGCTCGCGGCAAACGAAGCCGTCGCAACTTTGACTCCGTAGGAGTCAGGAAAGCAGGCGGAGTGCGCTGAGGGCCTAGAGCGCGGGCAAAGAGCCTCCAGGAAGACTAGCATTTTTTGGTACTTTTTGTTGCAACGACAAAAAGTACAGATGCCTAGGAATACAGAAAATACTCAAGCTATTTGCGCGCAGATCCAGCATCACAGAACTCCAAGCTCGCCTACCGTTCAAAAAACTCGGCGCGAGACGCACTCGAGAAACACCATGGAGTCTGCCTAACCCAAATTCCGTCTTCCGTGAGCTCGTGGCAAAGGGAGACGAGGCGTCTTGGGTCGTGAGACCCATCGAGCCCGTCGGACTGCGCTGAGGGCCTAGAGCAGAGCAAAGAGCCTTTCGGAAGACTAGCATTTTTTGGTACTTTTTGTTGCAATGACAAAAAGTACAGATGCCTAGGAATACAGAAAATGCTCAAGCTATTTGCGCGCAGATCCAGCATCACAGAACTCCAAGCTCGCCTACTGTTCAAAGAACTCGGCGCGAGACACACTCGAGAAACACCATGGAGTCTGCCAAACTTAAACCCCGTCTTCCGACAGCTCGTGGCAAACGAAGCCGTCGCGACTTTGACTCCGTAGGAGTCAGGAAAGCAGGCGGAGTGCGCTGAGGGCCTAGAGCGCGGGCAAAGAGCCTCCAGGAAGACTAGCATTTTTTGGTACTTTTTGTTGCAACGACAAAAAGTACAGATGCCTAGGAATACAGAAAATACTCAAGCTATTTGCGCGCAGATCCAGCATCACAGAACTCCAAGCTCGCCTACCGTTCAAAAAACTCGGCGCGAGACGCACTCGAGAAACACCATGGAGTCTGCCTAACCCAAATTCCGTCTTCCGTGAGCTCGTGGCAAAGGGAGACGAGGCGTCTTGGGTCGTGAGACCCATCGAGCCCGTCGGACTGCGCTGAGGGCCTAGAGCAGAGCAAAGAGCCTTTCGGAAGACTAGCATTTTTTGGTACTTTTTGTTGCAATGACAAAAAGTACAGATGCCTAGGAATACAGAAAATGCTCAAGCTATTTGCGCGCAGATCCAGCATCACAGAACTCCAAGCTCGCCTACTGTTCAAAGAACTCGGCGCGAGACACACTCGAGAAACACCATGGAGTCTGCCAAACTTAAACCCCGTCTTCCGACAGCTCGTGGCAAACGAAGCCGTCGCGACTTTGACTCCGTAGGAGTCAGGAAAGCAGGCGGAGTGCGCTGAGGGCCTAGAGCGCGGGAAGAGAGCCTTAAGGAAGACTAGCATTTTTTGGTACTTTTTGTTGTGATGACAAAAAGTACGGAAGGCTAAGATTGGAGACGGTTTTCAGATTACTGCCACTGGGCTCTAGAGGATGAATGCCCCAATTATGCCTTGCCTGCAATAATTCATCTTGATATATCATATCCAAAAATTACCACTGTAGAAATCTCTTTACGCTATTACCCGTCATGGTTCCTATGTTTTTACGTCGACCAAAGGGATATATCACCCTACACTACAATTTTATGTTCTGGTCGGCAGTTGGATTGTACGGAGTTTTCTTGGCGGAGACAGCCGTCCGCTTGCTAGTCATCATGATGGACAGCGGAAGACCAAGTCCGATATTCTACCTTATTGTGGAGATTGCCGTCTTTATTGTCACGGGTGCAGCGACGATTATAAGCCGAAGAAAAGATGCCGAGTGGAGTAAATTTGACAAGAATATAAATCCCTGATCCTATGATCCAACTTTCCCTGCCAGAAATAGACACACAAGATCTCCATTACTATCGAGAGTGGGCAAAGCTCATCCATCAACTGCCAGTAGCATATTATCACGGCTGGAAGCTACGTCGAGAGATACCTGATCTACCAGATGCCAAAGAACCATCAGGGGTTTGCAATCCCAATGGCTCCAAGCGTCTCCGACTTCTTGGTATCGGTGAAAGCACCATATCTGGAGTAGGCGTCGAATATCACAAGGATGGCCTGATCGGCCAGATCGCGAAGCACCTATCAACTTCTGAATCCAATCTACGCGTAGACTGGAGTGTCACAGCCCATACAGGCTACACAGCACGCAACACCAATGAAAAGCTCGTACCGCTACTTCCGCACACACCACAAGACGTCGTGATCATTGGACTTGGAGGCAACGATACATTCCAGATGACAAGACCATCAGTGTGGTCAGCAGAAATTCGAAAATTAATTGAGAGTGTACAAGCGAAGTATCCTCACTGTGTCATCATCTTCGGCAATATGCCAGCCGTGCGCAATTTTCCCGTCTTCACCGACACCCTCAAAAATGTCTTGGCCCTACAAGTCGATTATCTGAGCTCTTGCCTTGTCGAGATCTGCGCATCTTATCAGTGTGTCCACTTCCTAGAAGAAATCGTGGTGCTCCATGAGTGGATGGACAAAGAAGGTCTATCTGATCACAAGCCAGAAGATTTTTACAGTGACGGTGTGCATCCCTCAGCATTGACCTTTGACTATTGGGGTGCAGATATTGCGAGGTATATTCTCAATCTCGGGTTGACGCCGATTGGGAACTCTGCGACGTGATCGTTTTCGGACCTTCATGAGACTGACCCAAAATCGATTCGATAAATTTCAAATACCTCAGTAGAGTGTATCAAATGAAGAGCACAACACAGCTCCTCGACTTCTCGGTAATTAGAACTTTTCGCTTTGGTATCTTTTGCGCAGTCTGCTGTCTCGCAACTTATTCCTACAGCCAATCTCCGAGACTTCAAAAAGAAATTAAAGTCATTACTACCTATGATCACTTTGATCATGTAGAGAATCAACTAATACAAAGCTCCAAGCCAAGAGTATATCGTGACACCATCACAACTGAGTACAATTTTGATGGATCACAAAAACAAGATCAAGAGTCGCCTTTACTCCATGAAATAATAGATCTCGATAGTACGAATCTCATATTTCTTAATGACATACCAAAGCATGAGATGGAGTACTTCTCCAATGGTGAGAGGGTAGATGTCTATAGTTTCTTTTATCAAGATTCGACGATAGAGATTAAGCTAATTGATCATGACACCATAGAAATCGGTCAATACTACTATAAGCGTGGGAAGCTCAAAGAACATCATATCACTCGCCTTAGAGAAAATCACTCTCCGTATAAAGAAGTATTAATCTATCACTCAAAAAAACATAACAGAAAAGACCATGATCGAATAGTAACGAGTCGCTACAGTACGAAGGCAGATACCGCAAAATATTATCAAAAATGGGGCAAGAGAAATATACACAAGGAATACAATTTCAATCCTATCAAAAATGAGTGGTATTTAACTACGAAAATTATATCCACCCCAAAAAAACGAAGAGAGTGGAATACCCTTTTTCACGAATATCACAAACAGTATTTCACGACACAAATTACTACCTACTACAATGAGTACGGACTTCCCACACTCAAGACTGTTTATGACAAAGACTTTAAGCTCATAGAAAATAGCACCTCCTACTCCTATAGATACTATGCTTCTCCAGGTCAAGAGTAATTTCAATGCAGCAAAACCATATTCTTCCCAATGAGTACATTCCCGCAAGCCAACTAGATCACCGAGCCAATGTTTTCCCACTTACATCTTTCCATATTATCCTTGAGTATGATTACGCTCTTAGCCTGCGTGCAAAGCAGTGATGAGTGCCAGCATGTGCTTGACCTCCACCTCATGCCCATCGGCGCACATCAGATGAGTATCCGCTGGAGCAGTCCGTCAGACTCTACAGCTGCACCTATCCTTTATCGCAGCATAGGCGACGAAGAATTTCAAAAAATCGCGACTCTCACGCCTGATGTAGATCGATACACTGATATGCAATCACCTTGGCAAGAGAAAAGTATTCGGTACAAATTGATACTTAACTCTGGTCAAAACAAATACTGCGAAGAAATCTGCAGCGCAGGTACACTTAGTGATGAGGCCTATGCTATGGATCTTCACCTACCAGGCTCAGGCACCGAGGAACCCATGCCATTGCTGATCTTTTTGCATGGATCTGGTGAGCGGGGACATGATCTCGAGCTTGTCCGTAAGCACGGGCCTCTCAAACTTATTGACGCGGGCCAACAAATCCCCATGATCATTGCAGCACCTCAGTGCCCCACAAATCGTTCTTGGGAAGTCAATAGATTAAATGCCAATCTCGATGATCTCCTTTCGCAGCATTTGATTGATAGCTCCCGCATTTATATCACGGGCTTGTCCATGGGTGGATACGGTACTTGGCAGTGGCTGTCCTCACGACCTGAGATATTCGCTGCTGCTGTACCCATATGCGGCTGGTCTTCTCCTGCGATTGCACCAGCGATCAAGGATATTCCCATCTGGGCATTCCACGGAGCAAAAGATCTCGTCGTACCACTAGCGGGCTCGGGGAATATTATCGATGCACTCAAGCAACTTGGAGCTAATCCTAAGTTCTCGGTATACCCAGAAGCAGGACACGATTCATGGACAGCGGCCTATGAGACGGAAGAGCTCTGGGCGTGGCTAGCAGCTCAGAAAAAGTGACATCTCAGATCCTGGAGTACAGAGTTCAGTAGAGTGCCTGAGCCTGGTTGAATATTTGGACTCATTCGTCGTATTTCTTACGGAGAAATTCTATCTCTTGTTGATTTCGAAATGCTAGTGGTGTGAAATATGAAAACCCATACTCGAAATAGTTCTCAACCAATTGACAGAAAGACTCATAATCAGAATCGGACATGTGGTCGACAGAATATTTTTCTTGGTCATTGTGATGATCGATGTAGCCATGAATCAAAAAATCAATCCAGACCTTCTCACTTTTAAAATAAGACTCAGGGATACTAGTTATTGTGATTAGAGCACTTTGCTCCCGAACAAAGCTCTTCCATCTTTGCCGGTTTATTTTTTCCTTACCACACATGATGCCCTAAAATCCGGTAATATTCAAAATCGAGTCTTTCCTCTTTTCTTTTTCTTTTTCTCTTTTTCCAGCTCAAACCTTAAGGGCAAAGTGAATTTCACATCAACTTCCTTACCATCTTGTCTTCCAGGAATCCACGTGATTTCCTCTTCAATTTTTTGCATCACCGCAAGGACAGATTGACCACAACCATACCCAATGTCCTTGGCAAGTGTTGGTTCTTGAAGTCTTCCATCCTTGGTAATGACGAATTGCACCACAACTAGGCCTTCTACTTTATTTACCCGCGCCTCCTCCGGATATTCGAGATGGGCATAGACGTAAGACAGGAGCTCATGACCTGCACAGGCTTCGAGCTCCTTTGGATCAAGAGTCCTCTCCTCACATCCAGGAAATCTTGGCATTTCATCGGCTTTAGAGACGACCTCTTCGTCCTGAAGAGCTTTCTTTTGAACGTTCCCAGGACCCAATTTAAACCTCACTGGCAAGGTAAACTGCACATTCACAGCCTCACCTTTGGACCTTCCTGGCGCCCAGCGGAGTTCCTCATTCATCTTCGTGAGTATGGCCAGTACTGCCTCTCCGCAGCCATGCCCGATGTCCTCAGTGATTTCTGCTTTTTCCACCCCGCCTTCTTCAGAGATGATAAATTTGGCAATCACCGTACCTTCCACCTTGTTGACCTTAGCCTCTGTAGGGTATCTCAGATTACCATAGACATACTGCAAGAGCTTATTCGTCGCACAGGAAGATCTCTCTGGCTCTTCCTTCTCTTCGCAGCCAGGAAACCTAGGCATCTCCTCCACCACCTGAAAGACTTTTTCTGCATCTGATTGGGACAGAGATCCTAGAGAATCAGTCGGATCCATCGTATCTAGAGCGGGTAAAATCTGTACATCAGTCATCATAGCATGAGCACTCAATCCAAAGAGAAAGAATGACATACAAATAACAAGGCGAGAAATCTGCATATTCATGATAGGAGTAGTTGGATTTTAGTCTTACACCAAACATAAATCTCTACCAGGCATTCTCACCATCCGCCGATCTCTTTTAAGTAAAGCTTAGGACATGTTGGAAATATCAATAGATGCTCAAAAGGTCTGCCAGCTCAATCTTCCTCTTGACCTCCTTGCCTTTGGCCCATTCTTCTTCATTCTCCAGGATCAGCGACACATCGAAGTACATAGGCTCCTCACCTGCTTCCTGCTGCAACCATGATACATGCATACAGTCCTCATCATGATGATAATCCTCTAGCACATCCCGGTCTAGAATCTCTCCGATGAATCTGCTGTGATGACGATACAAAATCGTCACTGCCCCGCCGCAATCATCAAGACGACCACTATCCTTGATGGTCTTGACAATCCCTTTGAAATGAGCGAGCCAGAGCTTGGCCTTGACCTTATACCCTAGTGAGTAAAGCACATAGTACTTCACGAAAAGCAGATCAGGATCTATCACACAGGTCTGTAGGAGATTCTCACAGCGCTGCTGTATCAGCAGGAGTTGAGATGTATCGAGATTCATCTCCTCGATTGCTCTCAGTAGGCTATCAGCGGACTGAGCATGATCGGGATGATAGTAATCGGTGAAGCTATAGCCATAGTAGAGGTAGTGATACTCATCATCACTGAGAGTCTCCCTACCAGACAGAATCTTCACATACAGATCAGGATAGTAGAAATCACTTTTCTCTTTTGTAACAAGCTTTTTGATCTTTCCCAGATCTACAGGTCTCAGAGCTTCATCCATTTGCGCGAAAGCGCCCACAGATAGAAGAACCATGCCCCAGAGTGATATGAAGGCTCGTAACCCAATCAAAATCCCAAAACAGACTTGAGCTTATCAAAAATGGCGGTATTCTCATAGATCCCAGCAAATGCATCGGCACCTGGCCCATGGGCAAACACGGGCACCATCATCGCCGTATGCTTTCCCGTCGTGAATGCTGTCACAAGACTATCGCGACGACTCCCTGGATTGATCGTCAGGCCACCTGTCTCATGATCTGCTGTCACGACCACCAGTGTCTCACCATCTTGCTCTGCCCAGTTGAGCATATTTCCGATGACCTTTTCGTATTCTGTAAATTCACTGAGGACATAGTCCTGATTATTTGCATGTCCACCCCAGTCGATCTGAGACCCCTCTATCATCAAGAAAAATCCCTTATCACCAGACTTTTCTGCCAGATAACTCAGCGCCACATCACTCGCCTGAGGCAGATAATCTCTACCCTGAGCGACTGGAAGTGGATCGCTATCCGCTGTCAAGTACATCACATTTTGATCGACATCGAAGCTTAGCTCTCCTAGATCTTTGTCCGCAAAGTGCGAGACCATGTAGCCATTCTCTTGCATATCGCTCAAGAGGTCCTTTTCGTCTTCACGTCGATCAAAGTACTTCTTGCCACCACCGATCATGATATCGACCTCGCTGTCTGACATATCCAGCGCAATGTCTTCATAGTCTCTACGACTCTTGACGTGTGCAGCAAAGCTCGCTGGTGTCGCATGTACGATGGTGGAAGTGGCCACAAGTCCTGTGGGCATACCGCGATCCTCACACATCTCCAAGATGGTCTTGACGGCCACTGTATCTGGACCCACTCCGATGGCTCCATTGTACGTTTTGACCCCGCAAGAAAATGCCGTCGCTCCAGCCGCAGAATCTGTGATGAGGTCATCATAGGCGTGGCTCTTGTGCAAGCCCACTACAGCAAATCGCTCCAGACTGATCATCCGATCGAGATGATACATACCCAGTGTGATCTGTGGTAGCGCCATACCATCACCGATGAGCAGGATGACATTTTTGGCTCTGCTTGTTGCGTTGCCGTCCACAGCCGGTGTCTGACAAGATATCATGAGGCCAAGCATCGCGAGTAGGATAATCATCTTCTTCATCGAGATCAATTGATATACAAATATCGACTCCCTGGCAGGGACTTCACCATCCCTTTGAATTCTAGACCCAAGAGTACCGGTGACAAGCGACTCACTGGCCACTGTGACTCGATGGCGAGTCGCTCGATAGTGATTTCCTTATGCACATGAAAAATCTTGACCAGCTCCTGCTCATCGGCTGTCAATTCCACAAATAGCTGGCGCTGCACAGGGGCGCTTCCCTCCTCAGCACGCCAAGACGTATGATAGATCAGATCCTTCACGGATTCTATCAACTCCGCTCTGTGCGACTTGATGAGCATATTGCATCCTGCAGACATTTCATCATCCGGTCTGCCTGGCCGCGCATATACATCTCGGTGGTATTCATTGGCCAGTTTGACAGTGATCATACTCCCTCCTTCACTTGCGCTTTCCACAATGATCAGGGCATCACAGAGACCAGCGATGATACGATTGCGCATGGGAAAATTTTCACGATCGGGTTCTGCATCGTGCAGTTGCTCCGTGATGATGGCACCATTTTTTTGCATCTCTCGTGCAGTCTTGGCATGTGCCCGTGGGTAGACCTTGTCGAGACCACTACCAAGTACTGCGACGGTCTTGAGGCCTTGACGCAGTGCTGCTCTATGAGCGGTGATATCTACCCCATAGGCCAGACCGCTCAGGATGGTCGGATGATATGGTCGCAACTCTTCCACGAGTTGATCGACCCATAGCTGCCCTTTTTCTGTAGGCTTTCGCGTACCGATGATGGCAAGCATGCGCGACTCATTGAGGATATGCTGTCCTTGACGATAGTAGATGACAGGTGGATCAGGGATATTGAGCAAGCGATAGGGATAATCTGGGTCGAGGACCGAGTGTATATGGACATCGTGCTTCTCACACCAGGATATTTCTTGTTCGGCTTTCGCCAAAAAGTCGGATGCCAAGACAGACTCAGCGATACGCTTATTCACCCCATCGATGCTGAGAAGCTCGTCCATTGACGCCTTTAAGACAGCCTCACCACTCTCAAAATGACGTAGGAGCATCCGAGCCGTCTTGGAGCCCACATTGGGCGTAAATGTGAGAGCAAGTTGAAATCTGAGATCAGCAGCCATCAGAATCGAGAAGCAATATTGGGATCGATCGCTTGTGCTCTTCGCAGATACTCTTGTGCTTGGGTCGTCCGCTGAGTCGAGTTGTGCCAGAGATACATCGCATACAGAATGCGCGGCTCATTGGGGTTCATCTGTAGACCATAGTTGAGATAGGTCTGGGACCAGGTGAGATTGCGCGTATCAGGATTTTTGTACAAGACATTGTAGCCCACATCGTAGAAGAAATCTGTGAGCTTCTGTACATGGCGACCACGTTTGTAGAGGTAATCGCAGTACTCATGGATGTAACCCACATCAGGTCGACGACTTGCCACATCCTTAAAGGCCGCCAGCATGGCATCGGCATCATTATCGATGTTAAATATTTGCGCGGCAGCGCCTGCCTTCATCTTATTTGCATTGAGATAACGAGGAAGAATATCCACGGCTTTCTGGAAGTAGCCCGCGGTCTCTCTCAGGATCCGCTCCTTCTCTGCCCGGTCATCCATGGCTAGAGCATCCTTGTACAGAGCCGTCCCGATAAATACATTGGCCCGAGCACTGTTTTTGGAGACCTTGATCGCTGCTTGATTCAGCGTCAAGGGAGTATTCCAGATCGGTACACGCACAGCCGATCTCACCAAGAAAAAGATGGCAAAGGCAGCGATCAATCCATATCCGACCTTCTTCATCATATCCTGTCCATCAGGAAATCTCCTCGGTAACCATATCACCAGAAGATATACGAGGAGCAAACAGTAGCCCCACGATGGCATGAAGAGAAAACGCTCATTCATGAAGGTTCCGATGGGAAACACCAGATTGCTCACAATACTGAGTGTGGCAATGTAGTATGCAATACAAAATCCATAAAACTTCTTCTTGAAAAGTCCATAGAGGCCTATGCCACCTAAGACGATGTAGGCAAGAAGTGACAGGATTGAACCTAGATCACTCCACTCCATGATCGGCACATGATAGGGATAGTAGTCGTGAGTCAATACCAGCGGGAAACTGAGTAGACGTAGGTACTCTCCCAGCGTGTAGAAGATGGTCGCAAATTTTTGCCCGACGTTCATCTCTACAAATGGATTGTTCATCACATCGGTGATCTCCACACCACTACTCAAGAAATATCCAATCACCGCATATCTGATGATCAGATAGCCAGCCGTAGCACCCAGCAGACCACCGACAATCATCAGATAATCCTTGCGCTTGGCATCCGTGAAGAAGTACATCATCAGAGCCACCACAGCCAAAAAAGTCAAGGAATTTTCCTTGGCCAATAGGGCCAGCAGGAAGATTGTCTTCATCAGAGCAATCCATACCACCCGCTTGGTCGTGAGATATTTGGCCACCATATATAGCACACCCACACTACCGATCATCGCCAAGATCTCATCGCGCCCTTTGACATTGGCTACACACTCGGTATGCACAGGATGCACAGCATACAGCAGCGAACTCAAAAAAGCAAATCCGAGCAACACATGAGGACTCTTCCACTTGGGAAAGTAGATATGCGCCACACGAAACAACATGAGACAAAGCAGCACATAGAGCAGTACATTGATCACATGATAGCCCATGGGCTCAAGGCCAAATGCCTCATATTCCAGAGCAAACATGGCTAGCGAAAGTGGTCGATACCTAGCACCAGATACCAGATTTTTCTGTTCACCGAAGTAGCCTGTAAAGCCTTCTGTCGTGAAGATTTTCTTGATCCCGCTGATGCCACTTTTCGTGAAGTTGTTGTCAGAGATGACAATCTGATCGTCGAGCACAAACTCGTAACCCACTGACTGGATGTAGATCCCGAGACATGCTACGATCAGCACGAGTGCAGGCAACCATTGCTTTTTCCAAAAGCCACTTGACATCCGAAAAGGAACCCTCTTCTTTTTGCCAGACTGTTTGACTCTAGACGTCTTGCCTTCGCTCATTGCATGAAGATATTAAAACTCTAACTCGAGCGTATCTCCTGGACCGTATTTGTCATTCGGAGTTTCTGGGCTCGATTCGTCAACCTCTTCTTCGATCTCAGCATCTGTCTCCACCTCTGACACGCTCAAGATTTTAAACTCCCCGAGTTTATTCCCCTTGGCCTTCCATCCTTTGACATCAACAAACTCATCGAGTGTCAGTGTCTTTTCATGCTTTTGTTTCTGAGCGCGATAGACATATTGCAGCTGGACTTCATCGTCAGCGGTAGCATAGTAGAGTTTGCTCGAGCGGTGATCACTGATGAATTTGAAAAGCTGAGCCTCACCAGCTGTTTCTATTTCAAATCTCTTCACCATCGTCCAGCCTTTCTCACCATCAAAGTAGATGGCACTGATCACTGACTCTTGGTAGAGTATCCCCACATAGAGAATGTTATTCGGCTCATGATAAAAATCCGCATTGACAGGATAGATGCCATACTGACCATCCTTGGTGATCAGAATGACAAAATCTCCCGTATCACACTCGCCTAGTGAGTCACCTCTGCCATCTCGATTGAGTCGCCCAGTCGTGCGATCTATCCACCACTCGAGTGCGCCTATGGTAGAGGAGCCTTTTTCGAGTAGTGTGATTTTCCGTACAGGGTACTTGGTCAAGATATTGCCTTTGGAACCACGACCCTTGATGTCCAGCTCTGCAAAGTCAAAATCAAAAATCTTGTTTCGTGCTCGGCTACCTTGAGACAGTTGCACGTGCACGATTTCAGACTCTCCATTGGGATTCGCGCTGAAGTAGTAGATGCGTGAGCCCTTGGTGCCAGCCGTCATCTCATACTCCTTATCTCGGGTGATCGCCTTCACTTGGAATCTCTTCGCCATGGAGCGACCTGAGACACCATCTAGGTAGATACAGTTATATGTGGTGCGCTCATCTCCTTTCTTCCATACAGCCACATGGATGATATTCTTACCGACAAAGGACTTGTCAGATATACGCGTCACCACAAACTTGCCATCCTTACGGAATGCAATGATGTCGTCGATATCCGAGCAGTCACAGACATATTCATCCTTCTTCAGACCACTCCCCACGAAGCCATCTTTGCGATTGACATAGAGTTTCACATTGTTGGCCACGACCTTGCGGACCGCTATATCCTGGAAGTCCGTGATGACTGTCCTTCTCTCTCTACCCTTGCCAAACCTATCCAGCAAGTCTTGATAGTATGCGATGGCATAGTCAGTCAGATGCGCCAGATCATGCTTGACTTGATCAAGCTCTGCCTCGATGGCAGCAATTTTTTCATCCGCCGCAAAGACATTGTACTTGGAGATTCGCTTGATCCGGATCTCTGTCAGTCTGACAATATCTTCTTCAGTGATATCTCTGAGTAGTCTGAGTCGCTTGTCAGACTTGGGAGCCTTGTCACTTGGAATGGAGACATACTTCCTCAGCCCTTTGTCGATGGCCTCAATGACTTCTTCCCAGCTCTCGCACTCCTCAATGTCTCGATAGATTCGCTCTTGGATGAAGATTTTCTCAAGGGAAGCAAAGTGCCATTTCTCTTCCAGTTCTCCTTTGGCAATCTCGAGTTCTTGTCGGAGTAGCTCCTTGGTGTTTTCTGTATTGATCCTGAGGATCTCCTCTACTGTCAGGAACATCGGACGATTGTCTACGATGACACAGGCATTGGGTGAGATCGACACCTCACAGTTGGTGAAAGCAAACAAGGCATCTCTCGTCACTTCTGGCGAGACACCACTCGCCAGCTCCACTCTGATTTCTACATCAGCCGCAGTATTGTCGATCACTTTTTTGATCTTGATCTTGCCCTTTTCATTGGCCTTGACGATACTGTCGATCATACCCGTCGTCGTCACGCCGTAGGGCAATTCACTGATGATGAGCGTCTTTTTATCCTCGATATCAATCTTGGCTCTTACCTTGACCTTACCTCCTCTCTTACCACCATTGTACTGACTGACGTCGATCGATCCTCCAGTCTGAAAATCTGGATAGATTTTGACCTTCTTATCTTGCAAAATCTTGATAGACGCCTTGATCAGCTCAATGAAATTATGAGGAAGGATTTTGGTCGACAGACCCACAGCAATACCCTCTACTCCCTGAGCCAAAACCAGTGGAAACTTCATCGGAAGAGAAATTGGCTCCTTCTTCCGTCCATCATATGATATCTGCCACTCTGTCGTCTTGGGATTGAAGGCAACTGCCTTGGCAAACTTGCTCAGTCTGGTTTCGATATATCTCGCAGCTGCTGCCGAGTCTCCCGTACGGATATCTCCCCAGTTCCCTTGCATATCTAGCAAGAGATCCTTCTGACCGATATGGACCAGCGCAGCTCCGATGGCAGCATCGCCATGCGGGTGATACTGCATAGTCTGACCGATGACATTGGCGACCTTGTGAAATCTCCCATCATCCATCTGGAACAAAGAATGCAATATTCTCCTCTGTACCGGCTTGAGACCATCATCTATCTTCGGCACGGCTCGCTCTAGGATCACATAGGAAGAGTAGTCCAAGAAGTAGTCTTGGTACATCCCATTGAGATCTACAACCTTATGATTCATAGCCTTATTCTCGATTTCGCCTACGAAAATATAGAGAAAATCCTAATGTGTTAGACCTTGTAGCCTCTTAGATGGGGAGGTCACACAAATCTTGCAGAATTCTCATCCAAACCTGTCAGATAATCATCGCACTTGTCTCCGCATGACGATTGACTGAGCTTCGCCTCATCAAATCACCATGCCTTATGAAACCAATCATTCTTGCCTTAGCCTTTAGCTTGATTTCGCAGTGCCTTTTGGCACAGCACAATAATAGTGTGCTACCAACGAGTATCAACGACTTGGGAGAGCCTCCCCACGAATCCGCCATCCTTGACCTTTCGCAAACCAAGAAAGGCTTGTTAGTACCTGTCATGGACGTTGACGGACGTGATGTCATCGCCAATCCTGCAGATGGACTAGTCATCTACAATACGACCAGCGCTCAGCTTGAGTACTTCGATGGATCAAACTGGAAAGAAATCGGCGGAAGCATCCAGTCAAGCATATATGATGCTGACTTCACCACGGGTATCCACACAGAGCAAAGTGCCAATGAGGATGTGATCCGCTTCCAGGTCAATACGAAAGAATATATGAGTCTCGACGAGGATCGCCTAGTACTCGAACACGGCAACAGCAACGTCTATCTTGGTATCAATGCGGGAAGTTCGCTAGGAACTGGATCCAATAATACTGCGATCGGCGAACAGGCCCAGAGCAATATTCTAGATGGTGCACAGAACATAGCAATCGGAAATTTCGCCCTGTCCGACAATGACGATGGCAACAATAACGTCGCCATAGGATTTGGTGCAGGCCAATTTCTCTCAGGCAAAAACAATGTCCTGCTAGGAAATGAAGCGGGAAACTTTGGCAGCGATTTGGACGGATCGGTTTTTATCGGCAATCGAGCCGGATACTATGAGACAGAAGATCATCGACTCCACATAGCCAATAGTGAATTTCAAGACCCGCTCATCTATGGGCAGTTTGATAGTGCCATGCTCAGGGTCAACGGGCAATTTCAGATTGGCATCCCATATGCTGGTGGATACAGTTTTCCTGAAATGGCTGGCTCTGAAGGCCAAACTCTGACCTCCAATGCCGATGGAAATCTCAGTTGGGCTTCTAGCTCCAGCATATGGTCGGAAGACACCAATGGCTATCAGAATCAAGATCACTTGGCAGTCGGTGACTCAAGCCGTATCGAAGATCAGTTTTATATCCAAACAGATGATGCATTCTCCGCTCTGAGAGTCACCAACAAAAGAGCCAATCTGGGAACAACGCAAGGAATCTTTGTCCAAAATGATGCAACCAACAATAGCACCAAGTATGGCTTGAGAGTCCGGACCTCTGTGGATGGTACAGGTAAGCATTACGGGATCCACACTGAAGCATTTGGCCAAGAGGCCTATTCAATCTATGCAGATTTTGACACCGCTGTGAGCACCGGCTATGCGGCATATATCAATGGGCCATCAAAGTTCACCGACGCAGTGACGCTAGAGGCTGGCGCCAATCCCGCCACCAATGGACAGATCAGGCTTTCGCGAAACGGATCATTTGATGGTGCTTCAGTTGGACTACACAATGGCAATGGAGAAGAGACAGTCTCCTTCTTAGCCAATAAGGGCTTCGACAGATCAGCTGTCCAGCTCAAGCAAGGTGATGGTCGGCGTGCTGTAGAACTCAGCACCGGGTCACTATTCTCAGAAGCGGGAAGAATCGAAGTCTTCGATTCCTCTGGAAGCTTGTCCATGGTACTTGCGGGAGACGTCGCCGGCAAGTCAAGAATCACCACTGATGAGCTTGAAATCACTGGCGGATCTGATCTAGCCGAATTTTTTGACATCTCCAGCTCCCTAGCTCAGCCTGGAATGATCGTTTCACTAGACCCATATCACGACGGTCAACTGAGGATCAGTGACAGTCCGTACGACAGCAAAGTCGTTGGTATTATCAGCGGTGCCAACGGCATCGATCCAGGCATGCTCATGGGCCAGAGTGGCAGTATCGCCGATGGAGAATATCCCATCGCACTGACCGGAAGAGTATATGTAAAAGTCACGGACGAAAATGGTCCTATCGCAGTAGGCGATATGATCTGTAGCTCCAGCACTTACGGCCATGGCATGAGAGCGACCGACGCACAGAAATCATTCGGCACCATAGTCGGTAAAGCAATGCAGGCACATGACAAGGGCACTGCAGAAATTCTCATCCTCGTCAACCTCCAATGATCATGAAAAACCTAGTTCACACTATAGTCACCTGCCTACTCGGCATGTCACTGAGTGCGCAAGACTTTGCGATTCCTGTACCCAAGTCTCATAAGTCAAGTCCACAGATCTACAGAATGCAAAAGGTCTGGGAGAAATATGATCATGACCAGGCAGTAGATCTACTCGCGCGCTACGGCTACTTCCTTGAAAATGACTCGATCCGCTTTGTACTCATCCAGAGAGACAAGAGATCTGCTCCTCAAAATGCCAGATGGAAACAAGCGGGGATTTTGATCCACAAAGCTTATGGTTCACTGCACTCGGCACGCTGTCACATAGAAGATCTATTTGCTCTGCCTCAAGATTTCTACAGGGAATATCATCTAGACTTCTCCCGCATAGAGCCTGCTAGTGACAACCAAGAACTCATGCATACGGACAGCTATGAGACAGGTGACTCCACAGATCCTAGTGCAGGGCAAGGTCTCAAGATCGCTATCATAGATCTTGGATACAGCAAGTGGACTGACCTCAATCAAGCCTACCCTGGTGTCTATCTCCCACAGATCAATACTTTCGTCCGCTGTGAGGACAGCACATGCACAGAGTACGTACTGAGCTCCTCTACCCAATACAGTGATCATGGAACCTGGGTGACGCAGGTAGTCTATGATCATGCTCCCGCAGCCGAGTACAAGATCTATGCAGTGAGAGTCAAAGCCGATGATGTCACTGCCATCGAGCATGCGAAAAATGTATTTGGGGCTGACATCATTGTAAGGTCCCTTGCCAATTTCAGCAATGGTTGGGATGATGACTCAGGGTATATGTGCGATGTCGTCGGAGACTTTGTCTCTGACGATAGACTATTCTTCAATTCAGCTGGTAACTATCACAATCAACATTTACAGAGCAGCTTTGTGGACAGCGACAATGATGGATCTCACAACTGGTCAGCAACCAATACAAACAGAACCACATTCAAGGTCATGCCTTGGAAAACGTGCATTATCCATACGCAGTGGGAAGGTCTCGATGATGACGCATATGATTTCAAACTATGGGATGAATCAACAGACACCTTGCTCGTGGATGGTGACGGGGATAACGGATTTCACTTTGCTTATTACGAAAATCAATCCAGTGATACCGCGATACTGTCCTTGGAAATGATCGCAACGGATCCCGCTACCGCTCCAGAGTTTGAAAGTTTTATCCTAAGAAGTTCTGATTTGGAGAACAAGAGTACCTACAATCAGACCATCAGTCCAGCCAACTGTGATGATCCGCGGATCCTAGATGTCGCTGCAGTCAACGAGGAAGATTACGACTCGTCAAATCCACCCACAGCCGTATACTCCAGTTATGGCCCATCCAATGGTGGAAATCATACAATAGATATCGCAGCACCCACAGAGAGCATCGTCCATTGGATCGGTGAATCATCGACGGGAGAGGATAGTTTAAGAACATTTCTGTTCAACGGCACATCATGTGCTGCACCAAACGCTGCAGGGGCTGCAGCCGCTTTTTGGTCGATATATGATGACATGTCCGCCTCACAAGTCGCACAGTACCTCAGATCTGTTGCTCAGCACGACAAAGACTGGGGCGACTCTGGCATAGATGACATTTATGGAAGCGGTGGATGTGTGCTCACAAAATATGATCCTGACAACATCTTTGTCGATCAATCTCAAGGAGTCGATGATGAGATTCCAGCGGGAGAGGTCTATCCCTGGTTTAGCCTTAAGGACATCAATGATCTCGGACCAAGTGATAAGCGTGTCATCCTCTTGACGGATGATCAAGAGACCCCAGCACTCGTCACCAAACCCATGCTCATCACATCACCCAATACAGGAAAAAGTAAGGTGAACTAGTCAACAGTCATCTGACTTAGTAGAGTTTTCTCGAGCCAGACCAACAGTAGTAAGATTACCAGCTCACCCAAAAAATAGACCCATCCAAGCGTTAAAACCTCTGCTCGATTTATGATAAGCACGGTAGTCGTGATGATGGCATATCCAAGGTTGAGCTGGATGATCAGGCGCAGATATTTCTGAATTGGCCTCAATAAGCCCATAAAAGAAGCCCCAGATATCAGAAAAAAACACAAAGCAGGAATCGATAAAAGTTGTAAGATATCTACCGACAATCCCACATGCCCTTGCAGAGCTGGCAGAATGAACTTTAAGCAAACAAATGATGAAAACGCGCCAATCGCATCGATGAGAAAAATCCTCTTTTCGTTACTTTCAAGCCAAGTTCGCATAGACTAGTCAATCCGCAGATCCTCTATATGCACACCCGGATACTTGGACTTGTCAAAGACAAAAAGCGCATCATCCAAAGTCGCAGAAAAGTCCTGAGACTTCAACTTCATGGTATACTGATCGCCTGATTTCTCGAAGGCCTTAATCTGCTTGACGGTCTTAGTCTTCTCATCGATTAACATCTGCACCTTGAAGATATCATCATCGCTATCTTCTGGTACGAATTCTACAAGAAGTTCTCCTGCAACATCTGTCTTACGTGATCTGTATTTATACTCATCGGAGTAAAACTTATTGAGCAAGCCATCCGGTGACATCATATCATCATCCTCTTCTACATCCACGATCTGTATCTCTTCATTGTCAGGTATGTAGATCCAGGCATCCTCTCCATCCGAGATGACCGTCTGCATCTCCGTGACGATGTGATAGCTCTCTGCCTTCTTGTAAAACTGGCCAGGATAGACCTCTGGATCTGACTCGGCCATCTGTAACTCCAGCTCAAACTCGATACTAGCCACCGCTGTCTCCGAATATTTTTGGATCAATTCGTCAAGTAAACCATTGAGCTCAGTGTCTTGGCCATAGCTTACTGATGCTAAGAGGATCGCTGTCGCGAAAATGGGTAGTCGAGATGTCATGAGCTTCATATTTACAAGATTAGACGATTGGACTCTCTACCGTCAAATGCGCCATGTATGCTTTAATGACTATTTAACATCCGCCTCATCCCTTTGGTTTCTTTTGAAGGATCATACACAAGATCTCCAGTCCTCGATTCTCGGTCTTCGGTGTTCGGTTCTCGGTACTCGGTCATCGCTCGACCCACATTTGGGCGCAAGCCCGACCTTTGCGCTCATCTCGAGCCGCATATGCCAGAACAAAACTTCATAGATCACGTCCGCCTCTATTGCCAATCCGGGAATGGCGGAGCCGGGAGTGCGCACCTGCACCGCGAGAAGTTCCAACCCAAAGGAGGTCCTGACGGTGGGGATGGCGGCCGTGGTGGACATATCATCCTCCGCGGCAACCGCAATATGTGGACGCTACTTCATCTCAGATATCAAAAGCATGTCAGAGCTGGACATGGACAGAATGGTGGCACCAATCAGAAGACGGGAGCAGACGGTGACGACGTCATCCTAGAAGTGCCTCTTGGTACAGTCGCCAATAATGAAGAAACAGGAGAAAAACTCTGTGAAATCCTAGATGATGGTCAGGAGCTGATACTACTCCAAGGCGGCAAAGGCGGTCTAGGCAATACACACTTCAAAAACAGTGTGCGACAGACTCCTCGCTACGCCCAGCCAGGGCTACAGGGTGAAGAATCCACTGTCATTCTCGAACTCAAGGTCCTTGCCGATGTGGGACTTGTAGGCTTTCCCAATGCCGGTAAGTCGACCCTGCTGGCAAGCATCTCAGCGGCCAAACCCAAGATCGCCAGCTACGCCTTTACCACATTGATCCCCAATTTGGGCATCGTCTCCTATCGCGAAGGACGATCATTTGTCATGGCGGATATTCCAGGGATCATCGAGCACGCTCATGAAGGCAAAGGACTCGGTCTCCGATTTCTCCGTCACATAGAGCGCAATAGTCTCTTGCTTTTCATGATCCCTGTAGACAGCGACGACATCAACAAGGACTACGACATCCTACTCAACGAGCTGCGACAGTACAATCCTGAGCTCATGGATAAGCCAAGGCTTCTCGCACTCACCAAGGCAGACATGATCGACCCAGAACTTGAGAAGGAACTCAGTGAAGAGATCACCATAGATATCGACTACTGCTACATCTCTAGCATCACCAGCTACGGGCTCCAGCCACTCAAGGATAAGATCTGGCGGATCTTGACGGCAGAACCAGAGTAGTCTGGTCATATCTAAGCAATTATCTGTATGCCGTGAAACGCAACCGCAAAGCGGGTGAGTCTTCTAGCTAAAACATACGAAGATCAATCTCAATTAAAATTGGTATCAATAAACCAAAGTCTCGTCTTCCGTCAGCTTGCGGCAAACGGAGCCGTTGCGGCTTTAGCTATGCAAGAGCTAGGTAAGCGGGCGTAGTGCGCTGAGGGCCTTGAGCGGATGCAAAGAGCCTTCAGGAAGACTAGCATTTTTTGGTACTTTTCGTTGCAATGGCAAAAAGTACAGATGCTTAGGATTGAAGGCAATGTTCATGTCAAGACACAACTCCCACATCAAAGATGCCCTGGTATGATACTTTGCCTTGATGCAAAGTATCCAAAAATCAAGAAGACCAAAAGGAAATTTTGCCGTGCTCAAGTCGCACTTGCAAACCGCTGATCGCGCTAGAGCTACATGCTTTTATCCAAGTCTAAGCCTAGTTTTGAGCTTCGTTCTTGAATTGCCTTCCTCGACTTGGATCGCAATTCCGCTCAGCCGACTGCTATTTCTGATTGGACTTCACCTTTCAATCGCCGTTGACTTGGTAATCCGTCTTCCATCAACTCGTGGCAAGCAATGACGTCGGGACCATGCGTGCCTTAACAGGCAGGCTGTATGGTGGCTTGAAGAACCTATCGCTATTATCCGCGTCGCATAATACTCCGTCTTCCGACAGCTCGTGGCAAGTGGAGACGAGGCGTTTTGGGTCGTGAGACCCATTGAGCCCGTCGGAGTGCGCTGAGGGCCTTGAGCGGGTGCAAAGAGCCTTTAGGAAGACTAGCATTTTTTGGTACTTTTTGTTGCAATGACAAAAAGTACGAATGCCAGGCATGACGACGAAGCTCGTGCTTAACGCTTATCTGCTAGAAGCTATGCTCAGCATCAATTACACCAAGTGCAGTCGCAAAGACAGACGCAGTTCTTCACCCATCCTTGTACTTTTGCCGCTATGTTAGAACTCAAGTATTTTCATGAGCAGAAAGATCTTGTGATCGCAGGTCTCAAGAAGAGAAACTTCAGTGAAGATCAGCTCAAGATCGTTGATGCAATCATCGATATCGACAAGCGACGTAAGGCAATACAAACAGAGCTAGATGCCCTTTTGTCTCAGCGAAATAAGCTCTCCAAAGACATTGGAATCCTCTTTAAAGAAGGGAAAGCTCAAGAAGCTCAAGCCTTGAAGGAGCAGGTACAATCAGTCAACGAAGAAGCCAAAGCACTTGAAGAGAAGCAGGCTGTCGCCCAAAAGGAGCTACATGAGCTGATGGTCCAAATCCCAAATCTTCCAGACGAATCTGTGCCCATGGGATCAACCGACGAGGATAATGAGGTCTTCCAAAGTTGGTCAGGTGATCTCCCTGATCTTGGCGAAAACGCTTTGTCTCACTGGGAGCTAGCAGATAAATACAATATCATTGACTTCAAGCTCGGCGCGAAGATCACGGGTGCTGGGTTCCCACTCTTCCGAGGCAAAGGAAGTCAGCTCAAGCGTGCTCTGATCAATTTCTTTTTGGCGGAAGCCTCAGCAGCAGGCTACGAAGAAGTCACACCACCCTTTGTCGTCAATGCGGACTCAGCTTATGGCACAGGATCACTCCCTGACAAGGAAGGGCAGATGTACCATATCGAAAAAGATGAGCTCTACTTGATCCCTACCGCAGAAGTACCTGTCACCAATGTCTATCGCGACGTCATGATGAAAGAGTCGGACTTCCCCGTGAAGATGACAGCATACTCTCCGTGCTTCCGTAGGGAAGCAGGATCTTATGGAGCTCATGTCAAGGGTCTTAATCGTGTACATCAATTTGAGAAAGTCGAGATCGTGCATATAGAGCACCCAGATCGCTCGCATGACACCTTGATGGAGATGCTGAGACATGTGGAATCGCTGCTCCAAAAGCTCGAACTACCCTACCGGATCTTGAGACTGTGTGGTGGTGACTTGACTTTCGCTTCGTCTCTGACATTTGATTTTGAGGTCTATTCTGCAGCGCAGAAAAGATGGTTGGAAGTCAGCTCAGTATCCAATTTCCGTAGCTTCCAGAGCAATCGCCTCAAGTGCCGCTTCAAAAATGCACAGGGAAAGACTCAGCTCGCACATACACTCAATGGTAGTGCACTTGCACTTGCCCGAATCGTGGCTTCACTTCTCGAAAACCATCAAGATTCTGAAGGAATTCGCATACCTTCAGCACTTGTGAACTTTACGGGATTTGATCGCATTAATTAAAGCAGAAAAAAGAAAATAAGATGCTTGGATATTATATCATCGCTGGTATCCTCTCAGTAGTAGGTATGGCTATCAGCTCCAGACTCAAGAGCAAGTTCAAAAAATACTCACAGGTAGGGCTTTCCAGCCAAATGAGTGGTGCAGAGGTAGCACTCAGCATGCTAGAGCACTACAATGTGCAAGGGGTGAGAATCGTAGAAGGTCAAGGATTTCTCTCAGATCACTACAATCCTGCCACCAAGACCGTCAGCCTCAGTCCTGATGTCTACCGTGGTCGCAGTGTAGCCGCTGCAGCTGTCGCCGCGCATGAAGTCGGTCACGCCATTCAGCATGACACGAGCTATGCGATGCTTACGCTAAGAAGTAAGCTGGTACCTGTAGTCAAGATGGCTTCCGTGGCTCAGCAGTGGTTGCTCATGGCAGCGCTCTTGATGGCTTCTACGATGCCAAGTTTGCTGCTGATCACGATCATCGCATTCGCCATTACGACACTTTTCAGCTTCCTCACGCTTCCAGTCGAGTTTGACGCTAGCAAAAGAGCTCTCGTCTACTTGGATAATACAGGTATCACTAGAGGAGCTGAGTACGAAGGTGCCAAAGATGCGCTCTGGTGGGCAGCAATGACCTATGTCGCAGCAGCCTTGAGTGCGCTCGTCATATTGATCTTCCTTGTCCTCCGATTCATGGGAGATTAGGAAAGTCCGAGGCTTCTCATTATCATTGTAACTCAATCTTTCAATCTAAGTCTATCGACATGGAGCAGACTCTCACAGAAGTAATCCAAGAAGGAAAACAGTTGATGCTAAAAGCCATCGACCACCTGCAGGACGAACTCAAGAAGATCCGTACAGGGAAGGCATCGCCATCTATGCTGGATGGCATCATGGTGGACTACTATGGCAATCCTACTCCGATTAGCCAGGTGGCCAACATGAGTACACCAGACAGCAAGACCATTGCCATACAGCCATGGGAGAAGTCAATGCTTGGAGAGATCGAGCAAGCCATCTTCAAAGCCAATCTTGGCCTGACGCCGATGAATGATGGAGAATTTGTGCGTATCATCATCCCAGCTCTGACAGAAGAGCGCAGGAAAGACCTCGTCAAGCAGGCCAAGGCTCTCGGCGAAGACTGCAAAGTGAGTCTCCGCAATGCCAGACAAAAGATGATGGAAACAGTGAAGAAGGAAGTCAAAGCAGGCTATCCAGAAGACGCTGGAAAAAAGCGCGAATCTGAGATCCAAGACACCACCAATGGCTTTGGTAAGAAAGTCGATGAGCTCGTCGCTCAGCGCGAGGCAGATATCCTGAAGATCTAATAAGCAGCAAGACGCACCACACTCACGTATTAAAAAGGCGAATCTCGATAGCGCCCAACTGGTCGCGGCTTACACGATCATATCCGTCTACGCACGACGGAGACAAACAGAAAGCCCATGAGATCATTCTCCTTGTTTAGCTTGCTCCTACTCCTTACGAGTTACATTGGAGCGCAATCTGTCGATGAGCAACTGCAACAAGCCCTAGACGAGATCTACCGAGATACTCCAGGCTCGATTGGCATTCTCGCTCACGTAGAAAGTGCTCAACATCAAATATCATGGAGCGGGGCAAGCGGATTTTCATCCAAGGACACTCGTCAAAAGCTAGAAGCCGACCAACCGTTCCTTATTGCAAGTAGCATCAAGACTTATGTTAGCGCCGCGATCTTACGATTGGTAGAAGAAGAGCTCTTGTCCATTGATGACCCCATCAAGGATTTAATTTCTGAGCGATCAAGCAAACTATTCATAAAAGATGGCTACAATCTAGATAGCATCAAGGTCAAGCATCTACTCACACATACGGGTGGTGTATGGAACTATGCCAATCAAGAATACATCGATCACAAGGATGCCAATCCAAACTTTCGCTGGACCAGAGAACTCCAATTGGAAAGAACTGTCAACGAAGGAGATCCTCTAGGAGAACCAGGAACGATCTTTCAATATTCAGATGCCAACTATCTTCTTCTCGGAGAAATCCTCGAGACCTTCACAGATCTTCCCTTCTATGATGCAATTCCATCACTTTTGAAATTTGACAATCTCGGGATCAAATCCACATGGTTCCCAACGCTTCAGGACAAGCCTGCGCACACCAATGAGCTAGTGCATCAATATTGGGGAAGCTATGGCTGGGATTCGCAGGAACTTGATATTTCTTGGGACCTCTATGGCGGTGGCGGCATCGCTTGCACCTCCCAAGACTTGGCCAAACTTGTTCTGCACTACTTCGAAGGAGATATTGTCAAAGATGACTCTGTCAGAAACCTCATCTACACAGAACTTCCCACGGCGGCTACGGAACTCACTCCTTACTACCTCGGATTGACTCCGGGAAACTATGATGGTCATCTAGGCTTTGGGCACGGAGGTTTTTGGTCGACCGTCATGATGTACATTCCGAGCCTCGAGACTTCTATATCCGTCTGTATCCTTGAGAGAGACCATCGTGCCATCAGTCAAGATGTGATCACCACGCTGAGTAGTATCGTCTCAGAAAATTTTCTCGACCAGGAGCAAACAGCTCAAGAACTGGTAAACTATCTCGAGAGAGTCGAAGACTTCTCTGGTACCATAGCGATAGCTCATGATCAAGAGTTGCTCCTAGAAAAAGCGTATGGTCTTGCCAATATCGAGCATGCTGTATTGAATAGGCCTGATACGAAATTCAATCTGGCGTCCATCAGCAAACTCATCACTGCTGTCGCTGTCCTCCAGTTAGTGGATCAAGGCAAGATCGATCTGAGCGCTTCCGTCGGCACGTATCTCACAGATTATCCCAATCCGGTGATCAGGGACTCTGCTACCATAGAGCATCTCTTGACACACAAGTCAGGGATTCCACCTTTCTACGGGAGGGCATATTTGAGTTCTGATAAGCTCCAGTATAAGTCAGTGTCCGACTTTGTACCACTCTTCGTCAATGACAGCCTCAATTTTCACCCTGGGCAACAATATCAATATGGTGGCGCGGGCTTTGTACTGCTGGGTCGAGTGATCGAAGAGCTAACAGGTATGGACTACTATGACTGCCTAGATCAAGAGATTTTCCGCAAAGCCAGAATGGCCAATACTCTTGCGATTCCCACAGACTCTATTGTCTCTAACATGGCTGATGGCTATACAAGACTCTGGGGTGATCAAGGGCACTTGTCCAGAAACGATCACTATACTTCTTTGGCCTCACCGGCTGGAGGGCACTACTCGACAGCGAGAGACTTATACTACTTTGCCAGAGCCTTGGGGGACGGCACACTTCTGAGTCAAGAAAGTTACCAGCTCTTGACATCCCCAAAAGTGAGAGGATACAATACCCTTTTGGGATATGGCATAGACATCGATCGTCGATATGATGAGGAGATCATCGGCCATAGTGGTGGATGGTTTGGTGTACGTACGGAACTGATGCACTTTCGCGGATCCGACTACTACGTGATCGTTCTTTCCAATCAAGACGACGACGGAAAGTCCGGAGCGTCCAAAGTGATTGAGGATATTAAAACTATCATTGCTGGGAAGAAAAGATCGTGATCATCCACGATCTTTAGTCCAGCAAGCTGTGAGTCAAAAAAAACAAAATACCAGCGTACGAAGAATAGGACTGCTTCTTGGTCCTATCGCGTTCCTGCTGATCCACTACGGCCCTTGGACTATCCTCGATGACCAAGCTACTGGTGTCATCGCCATTGCAATATGGATGGTGATCTGGTGGATGACTGAGGCTGTAAGCATCTCTGTGACAGCTCTGATCCCCATCACACTGATGCCCCTCTTTGGCCTTGCCGAACTTAAGTCTGTGGCCAATAGCTATGGCCATCCGATCGTGTTTCTATTCTTTGGAGGATTTGTCATGGCGCTTGCCCTGGAAAAAGTACAATTGCATCGTAGGATCGCCCTCAACATCATCAAGCTCACCGGGACCACACCGGATCGAGTCATCCTAGGTTTCATGCTCGCCACAGCACTACTGAGTATGTGGATCAGTAACACAGCTACGACTGTCGTGATGCTTCCGATCGCAGTCACAGTCATTGATTTGCTCAAGAATGATGATGATGGATTCACTCAAGGTGATCAACGATTTGCGCTCTCCTTGATGTTGGGAATTGCCTTCTCAGCCAATGTCGGTGGACTAGCCACCATCATTGGGACACCGCCCAATACAGTGATGATCGGATATCTCGAGCAGCAACATGACATGACCATATCCTTCGCCAAGTGGATGAGTTTTGGACTTCCCCTCTCCATGATCATGCTTGCTATCATCTACCTCTTTTTGGTGAAAGTCTTCTATCCCAATCGTCTAGGTAGCACCAACGACTCAGGAGATCTCATACAGTCTCAGCTTGATCGACTCGGACCCGTGAGCAAACTAGAGTGGCAGGTCATCGCAGTATTCGCTGTGGCGATCTTCTTGTGGATATTTAGATTGAAACTTGCACAGTTGCTTCCGGGTCTGATCTTATCTGATGCAGGCATTAGTCTCCTAGCCGCATTCAGTCTCTTTTGCATTCCTGCAAAATGGTCCGAGAACAGTTTTGTCCTAGAATGGAAAGACACCCAAAGACTTCCTTGGGGCATTCTCATCTTATTTGGTGGAGGGCTCGCGCTTGCGACGGCACTATCAGATGCCAATATCGTTCAGGCCATCGGAGAAAGTGTATCAAGCATACCAGGACTGAGTCTCGTCATGGCTGTTGCTATTGTATCGGCTATTGTGCTCTTCATGACGGAACTCATGAGCAATGTGGCTTTGATCGCCATATTTTGCCCAGTGATCGCAGGGATAGCCTTAGGCATGGATGTCAATTTGCTTTACCTTATCATACCAGCCACCATCGCCTCCAGCTGTGCTTTCATGCTGCCCATGGCCACTCCACCAAATGCCATTGTATTCGCTAGTGGCTATATCAAAGTCCATGAGATGGCCCGCGTGGGTGTGATCCTCAATGTAGCAGCCATTGTCATCTTGATCTTGCTGGCTCAGACCTTGATCCCGATCATTTTTTAGAGAGAGTCGTACACTTGATAGGTGCCTTGGACGAAGTTTTCTAGGCTGAATTTCTTCAGCTGCACGGAGCCTTCCTCGAGCAAGGTCATCCGCAAATCTTGATCTTGGATACTGCGCGTCAAGGCATCTGCCAGCATAGCAGTATCATGCGGGTCTACCAGCAATGCAGCACTTCCAGCTGCCTCGGGCATACTGGAGCTGCTAGAGCTCACCACAGGCGCACCTGATGCCAAAGCCTCCAATATCGGCAGGCCAAATCCCTCATAGTGACTTGGATATGCAACCACTGTCGCTAGCTGATAGATCATCGGCATCTCATCGATACTGCACTGGCAGCATAAGATTCTCTTTTGCCTGACTTCATGCTGTTGCAAATAGTCGGTGTAGCTCTTCTCATTTCCTACAAGGCAAAGCGGTATATCAATATCCACTTTGGCGTAAGCCTCAAGCAGTCCAGTGAGATTCTTCCTAGGACGAGTACCTCCCACGAAGAGTATGTACTCCTTCGGCAGCTGATACTTGTCTTTGATGCTTTGGAGCATTTGGGCGGAAGCCCTCTGATGAAACCTCGGATCTATGCTCTGATACACCACATGCAGCTTCTCCATCTCAGTCCCAAAGTACTCCACCACATCGCCCTTTGTATTCTCGCTGATACATATCACTGCATCTGCCATATCCAGGGATCGCTTGATCTTGGAGGTATAGGCCCAGCGATCATGCCACTTGTGATCAGAGGGATAGCGGAGCTGTATGAGATCATGAATGGTGACGATCTTCTTGACACTCTTCAATAATCGTGCAGAAAATGGTAGCTCATGACTCAGACCGTGATAATGAGTCAAGGCATCACTGGCCCACGACCGTGCTTGGGACACCGATCGCCAATATGAAGAAAATAGTCCAGCCTTGGATCTGAGCTGATGATGAGCGAATTCTTCTTCAAAATCTGACTGATCTATCCTGGGGCTATAAAGCACACACTCTAGCTCTGGCCTCAGCTTGTGAATCCCCCGAACTAGAGTGCGACTGTAATTGCCAAGCCCGCTATGATTGTGAAATAGCCGCTTGGCGTCAAATCCTATGCGCTTTGCGCCCATGGCGCAAAGCTAGGCCTCCTGCATGGCATCTTCATGTGCCTTGATCAGGCGATTTTGAATGTCTGGTGTCACCGCCTGGTAGTCAGCAAAGCTTCTTGTGAATTTTGCTCGGCCTTGGCTTAGAGACCTGAGCGTGCTGCTGTATTGATACATTTCACTTAGTGGCACTTTGGCCATGACTTTCTGATAGTGCCCCTCGGCATCCATGCCCATGATCATAGCTCTACGACTTTGCAAATCACCCATCACATCACCCATCACATCGCCACTACATAGGATGTCCACGTCATAGAGTGGCTCCAGGATCTGTGGTCTCGCCTTGGGAAATGCATTTTTGAAGCACTGTGTGGCTGCAATCTGGAAGGCCATATCATTGCTATCTACTGGATGCATCTTGCCATCATAGACGCAGACGCGGATATTGGTGCAGTAGGACCCAGTAAGTGGTCCTTCCATCATCTTCATCATGATGCCTTTCTTGATGGCATTGCTGTATTTGGAGTCGATCGATCCACCGACGATACACCAGTAGAAGGCCAACTTTCCACCCCAGTCAAGGTCAATGATCTCCTTGTTCCTCACGACCAGTCCATCAGGATCTGCCATCCCCTCTGTATACGGCTCAAATCTCATATGGACCTCGCCAAACTGCCCAGATCCACCGGATTGCTTCTTGTGTCTGTAGGATTCATCACACTGGCTGGTGATGGTCTCCAAGTATGGGATCCTTGGTCGATCAAATTGCATAGAGATGTCATTGACCTTCTCGATCCGGTACTTGATCAGGTCCAGGTGGAGCTGACCTTGGCCGTGGATCAGCGTCTGCTTGAGTCGAGGTGATTGCTCTAGGATCAAGGTCGGATCCTCTTGTTCTATCGTATGGAGGGCCTTCATGAGCTTCTCCATTTCATTTTTGCCAGGTGGCACGATAGCTGCCCTGATCCGAGGATCTGGAAACTGGATCTTCTGGATTTGCCGATCGACACCCTTCTGATTGAGTGTCTGATTGGTATTGGTATTTTTTAACTTGACGGTCACGCCCAGATCACCAGCACAGAGGGCATCGACATTGCTCCTCTCTTTACCATTGCAGACGAAGATCTGATTGAGCCTCTCTGTACCTCGATTATCGCTATTGACCATTTCGCTTCCGGACTTCACTGTGCCTGAGTAGACCTTGAAGTAACTCACATTGCCCACTCTTGGCTCTGAGATGGTCTTGTAGACAAACATGGTCGGATCACCTGAGGCGTCTGTCGGCAGCTCGCTACCATCTTCAAGTGTACTTGTGGAGCGATCAGCTGGCGATGGAGCAATATCATTGATGAAGCCCATGATACGGCCAGATCCCATATTTTCTGATGCACTCGCGCAAAAGACAGGATAGATTTCCTGATTGGCAAGTGCTATGGTCAGTCCTTGGGCAAGTTCCTCTTCATTGAGACTTCCAGCATCAAAAAATTTCTCCATCAAGCCTTCGTCATTTTCGGCAGCGGCCTCGACAAGCGCATTATGCATCTCTTGGGCTCTTGCAATTTCTGACTCTGGGATCTCCTGCTTTTCTGGTTTTCCACCTCCTTCTGGGAAGACATACATGACCATACGCAGAGCATCGACGATTTTGTTACCACCGATGGGATACTGTACGGGCAGTACATTGGCGCCAAATCTCTCCTGCGCTTGCTCCAGAGCTGCGTCGAAGTTGGCTTTTTCATGATCCATTTGATTGACCACAAAGAGCGTGGGTGTTCCGTATTTCTGGGTATACTCCCATATGAGCTCAGAGCCGACCTCGACACCATTGATGGCGTTAAGGACCAGAACGCCCGTGTCGGCTACCTTGAGTGCCGATACCACTTCACCGACAAAATCGTCGTATCCTGGAGTGTCTATGATGTTGATCTTGGAGTCCTTCCACTTGGCATGCATTACTGCACCGAAGATGGAGTTTCCTCTCTCTTGCTCGATATTGGTGTAGTCAGATGTCGTGTTCTTGTCTTGGACGGTTCCCCTCCGACTGATAGAACCTGACTCAAAAAGCATGCATTCTGCGAGGGTGGTTTTACCGGCTCCAGAATGCCCGAGTAAGGCGACATTCCGAATGTCTTTTGTTTGATACATCATAGTCCTTTAGTTTTTTAAGCCACTTGCTGACGCAAAAAAAGTGGCTTGGGTGAATGGTTTCAACATCCGCTCTCTGTAGCGAATCCGCTTTAAATTAGGAATTAATGCGAGAAAAAAAAACGCCTACCACAGGATTCCCGTAGCTTTCTGAGAGCACAGCTGATTACAAGAGGATTACATATATCTCGTGTATCTAATGTATGGCTTATTACATCTTGAGGTAGACAATCTTCTTTGTATTCTGTGATGCTTCATAGCTCTCGGCAGTGTCTGCAACAGTCTCCCCTATCGTACGATATTGTAGTCCAAGTGCTTGTGTTGCAAGACTTCCGTCGTACGCGCTACTACGCATGACATTGCGGATCATCTGAGCCGTGACCCTTTGCCCACCAGTGACTGCCGTGCTGAGCGATGACCACAGGCGATAAGGATAGCTCATCCATTTTTGGATCTTGATGGACGGAGCTCTCACTCCCAGTGCGGTAGCGATCTGATCAAAGAGAGACTTGTACGCCAGATTGTCCGCGTTGAGAATAAATCTCTTACCGATCTGATCACAGGATAAGCTCCTCTCAGCAGCAATCGCCACATCGCGCACATCCACAAAGCCTGTCACACCTCCTGGATAAAACCTCAAGCCCTTTGATACTTCCGTAAAAAATCTCGGTGTGTTGATGTCCCATGGTCCAGCACCGAGGACCACCGATGGATTGAGGATCACCGTATCTAGTCCTTCCGCATGCGCACGCCAGACTTCTTGCTCAGCATAAAATTTACTTGTGGAATACTGGCTTGTATCAGCACTGTGGGTCCATATATCCGACTCTATACTCGGTCTTCCAGCCTCTTGCCCTACAGCAGCCACGCTCGAGATGTGTACGAACCGACAAGGCTTTTTGGCGGAAGCCAGATGAAGCATGTTCCTTGTACCTTCGATATTGACACGATGCATCTGCTTCGCTTCTCTACGCCCGAAAGATATCATCGCAGCAGCATGGATCATCGCATCCACATCAGGAACCTGATCCGCAAGATCTGGTTCAAGTAGCTCGCCCTCAATCCAGTCGATGTCACCCTTGAAGTCCATACACATCTGCAGAGAGCTCGTCGATCTACGAAGAGCTAGGACCTTGTGTCCCACACGCAATAGCTCTCTCACTATGTAGCTCCCTACAAATCCTGTGGCTCCTGTCACAAATACTATCATCGATTCTCTGTCATCGTCTCTACATAAACAGCTATAGCCTCGATCTGGTTGGGTGATAGAATCTCTTGGTACGCAGTCATCATTCCTTTTCCTTGGGAGATGATCTGGATCACTTCTGATCTATTGAGAGCGCTTTCGCGCAAATTTCCCGCATCATTGAGACCTAGGTCACCGTCCTCTCCATGACAATTGACACAATACTTCTCATACAGCCCTTTTCCCTCACCCACTGAGCTAGATGTCTGGCAGCCTGGTAATGATAGTATAGCGGCCACCACTATGATCATTAAGAATTCTGTTTGAAATGTCTTCATTGTGGATTAAATATCGACTATCTCGTAGCATATCCGCTGCGAACTTTCTATCTTGCCCCATCAGTGAAAAAATAGAAACCATGCCATTATTTGACGAGAACAGCCCGACGGAGTACGACGCGATTGTAGTAGGTACAGGTATCAGCGGAGGATGGGCTGCCAAGGAACTATGTGAAAAAGGTCTAAAGACTCTAGTCCTTGAGAGAGGAAGAAATGTGAAACACAAAGTCGACTACACGACTGCAGGACTTGATCCTTGGGATCTGCGGAATTATGGAAATCAGACTGAAGAGGTACTGGAAAGGGATTATCCCAAGCAACGCCGGACCGGCTATACCACACGTACAGAACACGCACATTGGTTTGTTAAAGACAGTGAGCATCCCTATGATGAAAAAGAAGGGACACGTTTTGATTGGATCCGTGGATACCACGTCGGTGGTCGATCACTAGTGTGGGGCCGACAGAGCTATCGCTGGGGACCTCAAGACTTTGAAGCCAATGCCAAAGACGGCGTAGGCATCGACTGGCCTATCCGCTATGATGATCTAGCACCGTGGTATGATCATGTGGAGTCCTTTGCAGGTATCAGTGGAAGAGCAGAAGGCTACAAGCAACTTCCTGATAGCAAGTTTCTTCCACCAATGGACTTGACATGTGTGGAAGAAGAATTTAAAAAAGGCATGGAGTCCAACTTCAAGGGTCGCAACGTGACGATAGGCCGTGTAGCTCATATCACAGGAGACAAAGGCATCGGAGATCGTGGCACTTGCAAGTTTCGCAATCGTTGTATGAGAGGCTGCCCCTTTGGCGCCTACTTCAGTAGTAATGCCTCTACCCTACCAGCAGCTGAGGCTACTGGTAATATGACGCTTAGGCCGAATAGTATCGTCTTTGAAGTCATCGTCGATAAGGATACCCAAAAAGCCACTGGTGTTCGCATCATCGATGCAGAGAACAAGAAGACCTATGACTTCAAGTCTCGTATCGTCTTCCTCAATGCCTCCGCAATAGCTTCTACTTGGATCATGATGAACTCCAAGTCAGATGCACATCCCGATGGCTTGGGCAATCAGAGCGGGCAACTAGGCCACAATATTATGGACCACCACTTCCAAGTAGGAGCCGGTGGACGATGGGAGGGTCACCATGATAAGTACTACAAAGGCCGTCGGCCCAATGGTATCTACATCCCGCGATTTAGAAATATTGATGGCATTCCAGGCAAGGTGGATTTTCTCAGAGGATACGGCTATCAAGGAGGTGCCTCGAGAGGCAACTGGATGAGAGGTGTAGCTGAGGCAGGAATCGGAGGAGCACTCAAGGATAGCCTATTCGATCCAGGCGATTGGAGCTTTGGCATCAATGCCTTTGGTGAGATGCTGCCATACTATGACAATATGATGGAGCTCAACTATGACAAAGTGGATAAGTGGGGACTCCCAACCATCACATTCTCTACAAGCATCAGAGAAAATGAACTCAAGATGCGTCAGGACATGAAGGAGCAAGCAGCTGAGATGTGTGAAGCTGCAGGATTCAAGGATATCTACACCTTTGACAATTCCTATGGCGTGGGTCTAGGAATCCATGAAATGGGAACAGCTAGAATGGGGAAAGACCCGAAAACTTCTGTGCTCAATAAGTGGAATCAAGTACACACTTGCAAAAATGTATTCGTCACGGATGGCGCTTGTATGACAAGTGCTGCTTGCCAAAATCCATCACTGACCTACATGGCTCTAACAGCCAGGGCAGCTAACCACGCAGTAGAAGAACTCAATAAGCAAAACCTCTAGAAGATGAAGAGAAGAACAGCGATAAAATCAATAGGACTAGGAATGGGTGTCGCAGTGAGTGGAACAGCGCTCATGGGATTCTTACAATCATGTAAAACTGAGGTCGCTGCACCAGATTGGGTGCCAAGCTTTTTTAACGGAAAAGATGCAGCCTTGGTCGAAGAGATGGCAGACATCATACTCCCTCCCACGGAGACACCAGGTGCAAAAGAAGCCGGCGCCATACGTCGTATGGATGATATCATCGGCCACTTTTATGATCAGAATGGGAAAGACAAGTTCAATGCTGGACTCTCTGTCTTCAAGAGGATGATCTCAAGCTACTCGCAGAACGATGCCGGGGAAGAAGAATATGATATCAATCGCGAAGAACTTACAGGACTACTTCAGGAGCATCTAGGAAAATGGAACAAGGAGGAACTCAAAGAGAAGTTCGACCAACTTTGGGGAGATGCTCCAGAGGATCCAAAGGCGCGCGATGGATACCATATGATGGCATTCTTGAAGTCGGTAAAGGAGCAAGCCATAGCCGGATACTTCTGCTCTGAGCTCATCGGTACAGAGCATCTCGCCTATGCACCTGTACCAGGAGAATGGGTCGGTTGTCTACCATATGAAGAAGTAGGCGCTGCATGGGCTGAATAAAATCCAAGTGATTTCATTATGAAAAGAAGAGATTTTTTACTCACAAGTGCAGCCATTCCAGCAGTCACAGTCGCATCTTGCGCTAGCTCCACTCAAGACAGTGCGAATGCAGTGCTCAAAGGCAATATCAATCACTCGACATGTCGATGGTGCTTCAATAATATTCCACTTGAGGAGCTACTACCAGCACTCAAGGATATGGGCATTCACGCCATCGATCTGATTGGAGAGAAAGAATGGCCTATCCTCAAAGAGCATGGTATCGAATGCAGTATGTGCAATGGTGCCGAGATCAGCCTCACAGAAGGCTGGAATGATCCTCAGTATCACCCAGAGCTCATTAAAAAATACACAGATCAGATTCCTAAGGTCGCTGCAGCCGGATACAAAAATCTCATTTGCTTCTCTGGCAATCGTCGTGGCATGGATGATCAAGTAGGTCTGCAAAACTGTGTCTCAGGACTCAAACAAATCATGCCATTGGCCGAGCAGCATGGCGTCATCATACAGATGGAGCTCTTCAACTCCAAAGTAGATCACGCTGACTACATGTGTGATTCTAGTGCCTGGGGAGTCCAACTCTGCAAAGAGCTTGGCTCAGACAACTTCAAGTTGCTCTACGACATCTACCACATGCAGATCCAAGAAGGTGATATCATACGGACCATACAGGATCATCACCAGTACTTTGGCCACTATCATACAGCTGGTGTGCCCGGTCGCAATGAGATAGACACTACACAAGAGCTATACTACCCAGCCATCATGGAAGCCATCGTCAAGACAGGATTCAAGGGCTACGTAGCACAGGAGTTTATCCCAAAGGCAGAAGACAAGCTTGGCTCACTGCAAGAGGCCATTGCAATCTGTGATGTCTAGATCCAGTCGAGCGCAAGGAGTCCTCGGATATCAAAGGTGGCTAGACTGTAATCTTTTTGCAGTTTCAGCAGCTTGATTTGTGTCTCGAGCAGCTTCAGCTCTCGAGAGTTAACGAGGAAGATGGAGCTCTCCCCAATTTCAAATTTGATTTGCTCCGCTTCGAGAAGTTTTTGCATCTCAGCGACAGATACTTGGAGGATTCTTACCTGCTCTGCGAGCGAACTGATCTCTAGCATCAATTGATCTAGCAAGATCTCGGTACTCTGTTGTACAAAGACGCTTTCATTGGCGAGCATCTCTTGGTCTAGTCGATTGAGAGCTAGCTCACCTCGTGCCTTCCTATTGAGAAGCGGATAGGAGAGACTCACACCTACTTTGTAGTCATTGACAGAGGAGAGAACAGACTTTTCACTTCCTGGTGTGACGAGCGTATTCCACTTGACTCTGAGGTCTGGAAGCATATATTGCTTCGCTAGTCGCTCATCAATCTCGAGGGATCTGCGCTCGATATCGATACTCTGGATAGCTGGCACTCTGCGGAGAAGTGAATCCTTGTTGGCTCTGATCTCGACCAAGAGAGCCTCTGCGGACTCTGCCTGCAGTGCTTGTGCCTTGGCTTGTGGATCTAGGACAAGCGGCTGGAGTCCATTGGCCCAGAGATAGAGCTCTACTTGTCTTCTGGCTTGCGCCAAAATGAGCTGTGACTCCTGAACAAGTTGCTGCCGATTGAGCAAATTAGCCTTGGCCTCTACTGTGTCTATCCCTCTGCCTTCGCCGGTGCGAAAGCTCACAATCACGTTTTCCAGACGTATCTCTGCCAGCTCCTCTGCAGTGAGATTGATGAGCACTGACTGCTGGGCAACTTGCCAGTCAAGGTATGCCTTGGATGCCTCCCACTGTATCTTGGCCAAGCCTTCTCTTTGCTTTACTTCGTTACCCTCTATGAGCAACTCCGCTTGGCGCAGGACCTGCCTCCTCTCGTCAAACATCAGGCCTTGCAGCAATGGTAGTTCGGCACCGATATTGATCAATCCATTTGCCGGAAGGCTTTGATTGGGATCCAGAAACGCTCCATCTGTCATCTCATAGCCTAGCTTAAAGTCTATGCCCGTCGCTGTGGGCACGCTCAACTGCGCATCAAAAGTCTCATAGTAGTTTTCTGCTTTAAACTCTTTCTCATCGTAGTAGGCTGCCAGCTTGGGGTCAAACTCACCTCTTGCCTTGAGTTTATAAAGCTCAGACTGCCGATCGAGCATCTGATACTGAATGGCCACAGGATGATGCATGAGCACTTGACGGATGTACTGCTCGTAGCTGAGTAAGTCGCCCGACTGAGCAGACATAGTCATAGCACAGATCAGGACTGCGGAGATCGTATATAAAGTCCGTAGCATCAAGAATACTCTCTGTGGGCTAAATCAAGATTGTGAATCGTCTTGCCATGTGGCTCTGGTCTTCCGCTGCCGTTGATCTTAACAAACACTAGCTTGTCAATGCTGATGATGACTTTCTTACTGAACAGACATCGCGCCTTGCACTTGAAAGTAATGGAGGTCCTTCCGATAGCTACAAACTCTAGTCCTATCTCCACGATATCTCCAGCCTCAGCGCTATTGACAAAGTCTATCTCGGAAATGAACTTGGTGACGACACCACGATTTTCGAGCTTACTCATCGCATAGATACTTGCCTCTTCATCGATCCACTTGAGCAGTGAACCCCCGAATAGTGTACCGTTTGCATTGAGATCTGCTGGGCGTATGAGTTTTCTGCTGAAGTACTTCATTACTTGAGTTTTCGGATCGGCGCTTTAGATTTTTTGGCCTTTTCGATAGGCTCGTCGTAGTAGTCTGGTGGAAATCCATTGAGCTGTCGCCAGATCTCGTAGTAGACTTGGACACGATTGAGTAGCAGGAGCCCATTGGCACCACCACCGATGCGGAGCTCCTCTGGCCATGGTTTCTCAGGATTGGATTCTACGACGAGTAGGCGGTAAAGTCCATTGTCACTGATATCATTATCGATGGCGTAGACCTGACCTTCAAAGGTGCCGAAAGAGTTGTTTGGCCAGCCACTGAATACAATCGCAGGCCATCCATCAAAGAGGATTCTGACCTGTTTGCCCTTCTTGATGAGTGGCATATCTCTCGGTCGTACATAGAGCTCCACTGCAAGGTCGTACTCTGCTGGGATGATCGTGCAGATACCCTGACCACCTTTGACCAACTCCCCGATTCCAGTGACGAGAGCCTTGGTCACATATCCATTGATCGGAGCGATGACTGCGAAGGATGCTTGACGTCGCTGGAGCTTGTTGATCGTAGACTGTAACTTGTCCGATTCACCCAAGGCCGTGTACTGATCACTCTGTGCACTGGCGATCTCACCTCTTAGCTTAGCGACCTTTTCTCTTCGCTCAGCCTCTAGTGCTTGGGCTTTTTGTCTGTAGTTTTCGATCTCCGCACGATGCTCGAGTATCTTGTTTTCGTATAGCTGCGTCTTGGCAATTGCATCCTGAAGCTTGTTGTTTTTCTGCTCAAGTTCGGTGCGGGAGTTGATTCCCTTCTCAAAGAGTTCCTGCGATCGTTTGAATTGGTTGTCACTGTTTTGTACAAGAAGCTCAGCAGCAATGAGCTCTAGGCTATCTGTGCTGATTTTCAACTTAGTCTGTCGGATCGCAAGCTCATTTTGCGCAAGCTTGTTCTCGAAGTTTTGATTGAGTGCTGTGATCTGCTGGGAGATCTGTTGTGCTTTTTGAGAATATGACTCTGCTGCGCCGAGCTTGGCCTCCCGCTGTGCCTTCGTGCGTTCTTGAATTTCTGGATCGAGATATTCATCCTTGGCCTCTGAGAGCAGCAGAATGGTATCTCCTGCCATGACGAAGTCACCTTCGTTGGCTAACCATTGATCAATTCTACCTCCTACGATAGCCTGTACCTCTTGAGGTCTATCTTGAGCACTGAGAGCTGTTACATAGCCGTAAGAGCGTATGTTTTGAGTCCAGGGCAAGAACATCCCAAAAAGACATATCAAGAAGACGATCACAATGACCTTAACCAAAGCTGAGGAAACTGATCTATTCTCTAGCTTATTGAAGGCCTGGTAGCGATTGCGCTCTACCTTGTGACTGATGGATTGTGGACTTATATTGAGCATAGTTTTCTTCTTATCCTTGATCAGACAATGACGCCTTGCTGTATATTATAAGTTCTGTCTGTGTACTTCTTCCACAGCATATCGACGCTGGTCACGACGATTTTCCATGGTCTACCAGCTGATGTCAGCTTCCTGATGATCTCTTCTTTCTCCTCATGATTGACGTGATCAAGTGGATCTTCTAGTATCAATCTGGTAGGCATCGTCACGATAGCCCTAGCGAGGATGATGCGATTTTTGATATTGCGCGGAATCGTACTCCCCTCTGGGTCAAGCAAGGTTTTGAGACCCATGGGTGCCGTACTGAGGTACTTATCAAGTCCTGTGATCTCGATGGCTAGCTTGATATTTTCCGCTGTAGCTTCTGGTCGATTCATGGTGATGTTTTCCATGACAGTGCCTTGGAAGATATCATTGTTGCTGAGGGCGTAACCTATATGGCTGCGCAGTGCCTCTAGGCTGAGACTTTTGGCCGGAAGGCCGTTAAATCTGATCACCCCTGACTTGGGATCAATGACCCGAGAGAGAAGCTGCAGTAGGGTAGATTTTCCTGCACTCGATGGACCTGTGATGAAGACTGACTCCTCGGCAGGTATATCGAGAGATAGGCCACAGAGCGTATCCTCTGCAGAGTCTTGGTGCTGAAAGCGCACGGAATCTATAGAGATGTCTATACCCTGCTCAAAGCTTCCGAGATCCATGCCCTCATCACTGTCAAGCGGCATGTCCGTGACATAACCAATCTTCTCCAAAGCCGTCAGCACATCATAGATACTGTCCATCGACTTGATGAGTTTCTCGACAGATGAGATGATCAATATGATGATGATCTCTGCGGCGACAAACTGACCGATATTCATCTGCTCATTGAATACAAGAATACTTCCTGTGATAAGCAGACCGGCGGCAATAATGACTTTGAATCCTATAAGGTATAGCCCTTGCCTGATGAGAACACGAAAGTGCTGCTCCCGTGAGTCAAGGTAGTTATTGACATGATAGTCTGAGGTCTGAAGGTTGAGGTCTGAATTGGCCACTAGTTTGAAAGACAGCTTGGTACGCGCTATCTCTTCGAGCCAGAAGGCAATCTTGTACTTGAACTTAGACTCCTGGAGACTCGTACGTAGGCCCACCGGCCCTGTGAGAAGGAAAATCAAACAGATCAAGATCAGCAACAGAAAACTGAAAATGATAAAGAAGGAATGGTAAAAACTCAAAAGCAGGAGTCCTACGACAATCTGGAAGAGCGCCAAGCTAAAGTCAATCAAAATCTTGGGCAATCCTTTTTGGATCGTCATCGTATCAAAAAATCGATTGGCTAGTTCTGGCGCGTAGTAGTTGTGCAGTGCACCGTATTGAATATTGGGTATGCGATAAGCAAACTCAAAAGAGGCTCTGCTAAATATCTTTTGGGCAATGTTTTCCACGATCCGCAGCTGTAACAACTGCAGGATGCCTGTAAGTGCTATCCCTCCGATGACAAATGCCACGAGAATCATCCATGAAGTGGACACTTCGCCACCCTGTATGAGATTGACGATGGCTTGGATACCAAGGGGTAAGGACAGATTGACGACTCCGTTGAATAATGCATAGACATACACCTGAGTGATGTCCTTGCGATCAACGCGAAGCAGGCGACGAAATCGCTGGATCGGTGTGTTCATGTAAAGGTTTTCTTGTTTTGATCTTCTAGTAATCGGAAAATTACTTGCGATTTCGTCGCACTGCCCTTAGTATCGAATCAAACAAGTCCTTGGTAAGACTCGTAGCTTGCTCACTTTTGGTCTTGACGATCAAGTCATGACCCGGCACCCCGAGCTTTGCCACCGCCGAGTAGGTAGTCGGCTGTTGACCATGTGCTTGGATATGCACCTCGAGATAGTCGATGTCTCTAAACTTCGCCATGTGCTGATAGCATTTCCAGCGTAGCCAGCGTATAGGTCTCTTGGTAATTTTTGCCGCATTATTGATGACGATCTTCATGTCTGTTGATTGAATGTTCTACAAATGTAAGTATTACTAACATTATTTGTATAACTACTTCGAAACAATTTTGTTTTACTCTTGCTGATTTCCATTGCGTCCACGAGCAATCAAAACGTGATTGCACAGCGAAAGTTGATCAATCAGCCCAATACTCTGTATAATCTTTGTACAGAGCCACCCATCTACTTGTAAGTATTACTAAACAAAATGGTATATTAGTTACTTTCATATTGTGTTTGGCTATAGTTTTGCACACCTGAGTTAACCACGTTTTCAGCCATGTCCTTGGAATTTAAATTTCTCCTTCCCGACAAACTGTACTTGAGAGATCCACAGGAAACATCCTTTGGAAAGAGACTCTTGGCATCTGCCATTGCGCTCATGGACTCGATCGGATTTGAGGCATTCACCTTCAAAAAATGTGCTGAGCACATGGGCTCTTCAGAGGTGTCCATCTACAGATACTTTACCAATAAGCATCTATTGCTCTTGTATCTGAACTGCTGGTACTGGGAGTGGATTAACTATCTCATGGAGCGGCGCACGCTCAATATTGATGATCCAGAGGAGCGGCTCCGACGAGCTATACACTGCCTTATCTACGCCTCAGACGAATCAGAAACGACGGATTACATAGATGCGCAAAAGCTACGGCAGATCATGATGAAAGAGAGCTCCAAGTCTTATCACATCCACGACATCGACGAGGAGAATGCTCATGGGCTTTTCATGCCATACAAGCAGATGATCAAGCGGCTTGCTGAAATTGCCCTTCAGCTCAACCCCAAATTTCCTTATCCTAGAACGCTTTGTACCACAGTTTTTGAGATGTGCACCAATCAGCTTTACTATGCTGAGCACTTACCGAGGCTATCTGACATAGACTACAGTGATGCACCAAAACAACGTCTCGAAAAGATCGCTAATCATTTGATGCTCTCAGCGCTAAAGGGTTGAAAATATACTGCTTAGCTACTTTCTAAAGAGTCGATGATCAAATCGAAATTCCTCTACCATCATGAGCTTGACAAGAGGGAAATCTTGGTGCTGATCATTGATCAAATAGTTGTACTCATCTTGCACGATGGCTGAAGGGACTTTCAGTGACATGTACTTGCTTTTTTTTACGAAATCGTCGCCAACGCGCTTTGTGCTCGGCAGATGCGGAAAACTCCGCCAGTCCTGACCAAGAGCATCCTCATTAAGTGTCAAGATAAACTGATCCGGCAGTTCAATTGTCTGTAGATAATACTGCTTGGGAAGTACACCAAATGGAACGTGCACTGCAACTTCGGCAGTGCATAATGCTCTGCTCTCACTGGTATATACCATTGATACTCCCTTACTATTCCAACGACCACCAAAGATTTCAGCCCCCTTACCACTCAATTGATTCTTGTACCGCAAGCCGGTCAAGCAATAAACCCTCATGCCAATATGCCATGTTCGATACGTCCTAGCGTGTCATAGATCATATCAATTCCGAAGGAGCTATCAAGAAGAGTTACAGGTCTCACATTTCTTAAAGAAACGATCTTCGAATTCATCCATTCGTCAAATAAGCGGTCAGAGCCAAATACCTTTGAACCATAGAATCTCAAGCGAGAAATCTCCATGATTCTCTCACTTTGTAGAGCTTCAAACTTCTGCCCTTCTTTCTTGTATCTCTGAATGGTTCGCTCCGTAAGGTGAAGAAACTGGCTCCATTGCTTGAGTGTGTAAGGACTTGACGACATAATCTGGACAAATAGCTCGATTGATAAGCCCTCTCTAGACATAAGCATCAATTCAAATGTATCTGACAACTTAGATTCGTAGCTCGCAATGGACATATAGAGACTTTTGTCCTAAATATAACGACTTTTGTCGCTCCTGTCAAGTAATACAGCCTACCTCATCGTCTGACGAGCATTGTCATAACCGCACTTGACATAGGCGAGATATTCCTCCCATGATTCGTCAGCTTCATAGCTTTTGGGAGAGGCTATCACCTCCTCGTCTGTATTCATTATGACATACAGAGGCTGAGAATTCTGATCAAAATTTTCGATCTGAAACTCTGCCCATAGATTTCCTTCGTTGCGAATTTTTGTGCCTGTATTCTTTGAGACAAGTCGCTTCTTCAGCTTCTTTCGATCATCTGTGTACAGCGAGATCAAGACCATATCATCATTGAGCTTCTGCCAAACTTGAGGCTGGATCCAATGCGAGTCTTCAACCTTGCGACAATTGACACAGCCATGTCCCGTGAAGTCTATGAATACAGGCTTATTCACCTCTTTGGCATAAGCCAATCCTTCTGAGTAATCCTTGAAGCAATTAATATTATTGGCGCACTTGCTGTAGGATGGGTACTGTGCCTTGATCGTTTCATTCACCTTGCCTGGAGGTAGAAACCAATTGTAATTGGCCGGTGGGAGGAGGCCGCTCATTAGCTTTGGCGTATTGTAGTTTCCTGTACGCTTGTTGACACTAAACCCTAGTGCTAAGTAGACCGTAAAGGCTGCAAATAGTGCCGCAAAAATCCACCTCGTTGGAGACATCTTTACTTTAGGGCTGTCATGTGGAAACTTGATAAATCCTAAGAGATAAGCTGTGGTCGCAGCGAAAATGATCACCCAGAGCCCTAGGAATAATTCGTACTTCAATAAACCCCAGTGCGAGGTCAAGTCTGCGACTGACAAAAACTTAAGAGCCAATGCAAGCTCGACAAATCCAAGGACCACTTTCACGCTGTTCATCCAGCCACCAGATCTTGGAAGTGAATTGAGCCACCCCGGAAAAGCTGCAAACAAGCCAAATGGCAGAGCCAATGCAGTGGAGAATCCTAGCATCACGACAGCCGGACCGATCTTGCTCGTTGCCGACTGCACCAGTGCCGTTCCGATAATTGGACCGGTACATGAGAAACTCACGAGAGCAAGGGTGAAGGCCATGAAGAAAATTCCAATCAAACCACCTTTGCTAGCCATACTATCAGATTTGGTCGTCCAACTACTTGGCAGGGTGATCTCGTAAAAGCCAAAGAAGCTAAATGCGAAAATAACGAAGAGGACAAAAAAGAGTGTATTGGCGATCCAGCTCGTGGACAAAGCCTGCAAGGCTGTTGCTCCAAAGAAAGCTGTGATGATCAATCCGATGGCCACATATATCCCAATGATTGATAGACCATAAATCAAACCATTTTTGATCCCAGATGCACGATCCTTACTTCCTTTGGTAAAGAAGCTCACTGTCAAGGGTATCATCGGAAATACACAAGGTGTAAGCAAGGCAATCAAGCCTCCCGCAAAACCACCAATAAATGTCAACAACAGATTCTTTTTCCCGCCCAGATTCTCTTCTCCGCAGTCAGCCAGTGGCTCTACGTAGGTCTTCTGCATATTTGGTATCCCTTGAGAGATGGTCTTGTCACCATCAAATCTCGCATGCGGGTGATCAGGATGATACTCCCAAGTAAGGACTTCTGGGTCTTGGGTAAAACCTCTCGAAATTGGCTCTTTCTTATCCTCTTTTGCGGACTGAGCTCCCTGTCCAGGAGTAAGACTGAACTCTTTGTCCGTAGGAGGCTTACAAGTTTCATCATTACAAACCATCCAGCTTACAAATCCCTTTATCGGATTGTCCAGATCCTTTACACTCACTACTTGCCTAAACTGCGCTTTCTTTTTGACTGAAGTAATCTCCGAATTGAAAAAGGGGTCGAAGACTTTATCAAACTTACCCGATTCAGTCACTGAACCTTTGATGGCATGACCGTCTGTTGATTCGACAGTTATCGAAGTAGGCACCGGACCATCATCCCATGTTTCATTGGAACTGTAGAGTTTCCATCCATCCTCTATCGTCGCATCGCAGACGATTTCATATTCTGTCTCTGAGAGAGGGTTGAGGGAGATTTTCCAACTTACAGGATTATCTACTTGGCCGTAAGTGAAGTGTGAGATGCATACGAGAAGCATGCCACACAGTGTGCGTGCGATTGATTTCATAGCATTGGATGGGTGATGACTCGAGTCGTACTCGATATCATAGGTCTAGTCCTTTCGGACAAATATACTGTAGCTCAGAGCCTACTCCAGCTCAAATGTGAAGTCCACATCGGTAGGAGGAAGACATCTCTCATTGTTACAGGTCATATACGTGAGATATCCTTCGATCTCCTCGATCGAGCCATCAGTCGTGATCTTTTGAGAGAAGACCACCTTATTGGCATACTTTTTCACATCCATATCAAAAAGCGCATCGTAGCCCTCCTTGAGCTTGCCTTCTTCTCCGATCTTGCCACTGCGCTCCCATCCGGATTCTGTATCAAATTCTATCGTGGTAGGAACCGGTCCTTCGTCACTCATATTTGCGCTGTAGACAAACCAGCCTTCATCAATCATAGCTGTGAAGGTCAGAGCATACTCATTATCTCCAACTTTTTCAATAGAACTGTCCCACTTGACGGGAGTAAAGATCTGAGCGCTCATGACGTAGGCGCTGGAAAGAACAAGTGCGAATGTGAGAATAGATTTCATCCTTGATTTTGCTTTTGTTGTTTTGCTGATGTATAGTTAATGCTCTTGACAAGTCAAAATTTCCAGCATTTTGGAATATTAACCTATGCTTAACGATGCTTAGCCATCACTAGGACACAGGGGCTAGTGATGCCAGATGGGAGACCAAGCTATCGAAGAGTGCCTTGCCATCTTCACAACCCAATATACTCTCTGATGCGCGCTCTGGGTGAGGCATCATGCCAAAGACGTTTCTGCCTTTGTTACATATCCCTGCAATAGCCTCTACGCTGCCATTCCAGTTGTATGAGACGTCTAGCTCACCATCTGGGCTCGCATATTTGAAAAGGATCTGATCATTTGCCTTAAGCTCAGCCAGCGTACCGGCGTCACAATAGTACCTCCCTTCTGCATGCGCGATTGGCATCTGCAGTGCTCGATCAGTCGAGCAATGACTGGTAAGCGCAGAATTGGTACTAATCGTCTTGAGGTAGCTATTCTTAGAGATGAACTTCTGCTTCTCATTGCGAAGTAATGCGCCAGGCAGTAGACCTGCTTCACACAGCACTTGAAATCCATTGCAAATGCCAAAGACATGTCCCCCTTTTTTCGCGAAAGCGGTCACTGCACTCATCACAGGACTCATCTTGGCAATCGCGCCTGCTCGGAGATAATCACCATACGAAAATCCACCTGGCACGATGATACAATCTCCGAGCTCGTAGCCATCTAGAGACGATTCCTTGTGCCAGATCTTTTCTGCTTTACAGCCCATCACCTCAGACAGTACATGGATCATGTCATCATCACAATTGGATCCTGGAAAGACCACTACTCCAAACTTCATAGACCTGGTTTTTGCGTAAGTAAAATTAACCAAAGTACTGGTAGGCATTGAGAAAGACAAGCAAGACAAAAAGGCTAAAATGTCCAAGTTCTGCGACACTCTCATAGCTCGAGTCAGAAAATCTATGAGATAAGATCACCGACAATGGTATCAGAAGCAACAAGAAGCCGTACTCATTGACGCCAGCAGTGAATAAGACCACCACCCCGCTCATGAGCAAGAGCCAGTACAGCGCTTCGTTGCCCTTACGTGATTTGATCAGTCTCTTGGATAAGCTGCTCCCAAAACTCAATAGCCCCCATATGAGCAGCAGTGCCATGATGACCATCACCCACCAGTATGTACCAGGTAGTGTAGAGCCAAATGACAGAAAGCCAAAACCCTGCCCAAATCGCAACCGGCAAGACGACAGTGAGTCATACCAGTAGCAGATAACCAGACTCCAGACCATGGGGACCACCGCACCAAGAAGCCCTTGGACCACACGCTTGGGATTGACGCTATTCATAATGACGATGCAGATGATCACCCACACAAATAGAATTAGATAGGCCGACTGAAAAAGTGATGCTAGACCTATGAGGAGGCCGGCATTGAAAACTTGCAGTGCGATCTGCTTTTGCCTGTACGTTTTATGAAGTATAGGCAGGATTGCAATCACACAAGTGTTAGCCAATAGCTCTGGAGATAGCTGCTGATAGCAAGGAAGCATGGCAGTGAAAAGCACATAGAGCACCCCTGGGAAAAGAGTGATGCGCTGAGCGAGACGGTGTACAATCACATAGCGATTGATCATCACAGCTTGAAAAAACACAAGCAAAATGCCAATGACATCAGCCCCAATATGGCTACGATCCAAGAGTCCAAAGAACCAATCGGACAACACACCCTGAGATGTAGATGCATAGGCCTCCGTCTGAAAGAAAGAAAATGAGCGTAATAGCACAGTATACGCTAGTAGCGCAAGGCTATTGATCAAGGTATTGTGTCTGAACAGTGCTAGCACTTACTGATACTCTCTCATGGTGACACTCAAAGGTATCTCTTTCGCTACCTCTACAAGCTCTAGAACTTGGCATTGACAAATCGGATACATTCATCGACCATCTGCTGACTGTGCGCAGGCAAGATGTCTTGTGTCCAAGGATGTTGAGCACCAAAGACATGATTGGCATCTTTAATCAAGACAAGCTCACCATCTCTAGACCACTCGGCGAGCAACTCAGATGCGCGATGATGTATGGCTAGATCCCTCGTACCATGAATAAAAAGTGTGGGCTTGCTCATGGCTTGAAGATTGATTTTGGTATCTAACATAGATTCGTTTTCGACATAGTCTTCATAGAGGCTGTACTTGAGGGGCATTTTCTGCTGAGTGCGCCCATTGATCACATGATAGATTCCATCCTTACGCCATTGGTCTAGTATACCAGGAGCACCCCAGGCGTAATCAAGCCGATGTACAGAAGCCCAACAGACACAGGAGCTCACACGATGGTCTTGATGAGCTGCAGCGATGACGATCGGTCCCCCGCGACTGTGACCTATGAGATGACATGGCAATGCCTGCAAGCTATCGTCCAGAGACTCAGTGCTATGTAACCAGTCAAGCACGGCATGAGTATCAGATACCTCTATGCTGAAGCGATTGTCGCCAAATGCCTCAAGATCGGCAAACTCAGTCGGCGCATCGAGGCTGACACCATTGTGAGACAGATTGTACTTCAGGAATGCATAGCCCTGTCGGGCAAATGTATCGGCCACCAACGACCAGTGACCCCAGTCCTTGAACCCCTTAAAGCCATGGCAGAAAATAAACACTCCTTTCTGCTCCTGATCTTCATCATAGCGAATATCCAGCGCAATAGGGCGCGGAGATGAACCTTCAATAACTTTGTGCTTTGTTATGATCATAGATACGGCGGGCGACCGCCTATTTGATGTCCACGAATTTAAAAGACATACAGGCGCCGATACAGGCCGAGCTCAAAGAATTTGAACGAAAGTTCAGAGAATCGATGAAGAGCGAGGTGCCATTGCTCGATAAGATCACCCACTATATCGTCCAAAAGAAGGGTAAGCAACTCAGACCTTTGCTAGTACTCCTCAGTGCTGCCACTTGTGGCAAGATTACCGAGTCGAGCTATACTGCGGCTTCATTTGTGGAGATGATCCATACGGCTACCTTGGTACATGATGATGTGGTTGATGAATCCTACTTGAGGCGAGGTTTCTTTTCGATCAATGCACTATGGAAAAATAAGATTGCCGTCCTTGTGGGAGATTATCTTTTTTCTCGAAGTCTACTCTTGGCCACTGATCACAAAGAGTATGAGCTCCTGCAGATCCTCAACTACGCTGTCAAATGCATGAGCGAAGGTGAGCTTCTGCAGATGGACAAGACACGCAAGCTCAATATCACCGAGCCTGTCTACTATGATATCATAGGAGCCAAGACGGCCTCTTTTCTTGCAGCTGCATGTGAGGCCGGAGCCGCAAGCGCCAAAGCTACTGAGGAGCAGAAGCAACTTATGCATCAAGTGGGCTACAACATGGGTATGGCATTTCAGATCAAGGATGATCTCTTCGACTATGGAGAAGCCCAGATCGGTAAGCCCAAAGGCATTGATATACAAGAGCGCAAATTGACGCTCCCTCTGATAAGAGCCCTCGATGTGTCTGATCGAAAGACCCAAAAGCGCATTCGCAGACTGATCAATAATCACAAGAACAAAAAGCACAAGATCCGTGAGATTATAGACTTCGTGCATACGACAGATGGAATGTCTTACACCCATCAAAAGATGATGGACTATCAGAAAATCGCAGCAGATCTACTCCAGCAGTTTCCTGATAGCCCATACAAAAAATCCTTTGGGCAGCTCCTTGAGTTTGTATCCTCTCGGAGTAAGTGATCTTGCCTTCTACTCGTGTAGTCCTATCTTCAAGACGATTCCTCCTGATATTCCATTGAGACGATCAATGGAGGTCTGGTCGAGTTGAAGCGTATTGGTAATGCGATAGTCTACCGCTAGTCCAACCTTTACGATCTTGCCGAGCTTGTAGTCAAGAGTTACACCAGGCTCTAGGACAAAGAGCAGGTCATAATCATTGCGATGAAAATCAAAGTCGGTATCATCCACTGTAGCCACTCCCACCCCAAGGCTCAGTGGGACCGTGAGCGACAGATCAGTCGTAAGGGGAATGATCGGAGCGATAAACATCCCTCCATAGCTCGCCAAGAGATGCTCCCTTCTCGGTGAAGCATCCGCTAGTTCGTCAGTAATAATTGCCGTCCCCGTGAGACCGATCTCAAGCTTATCATGTCTGACAAAGGCAAGATTACTCCGAAAGATGGCAGCATCAGATTTGTCAACCTGACCATACTTCATGCCAAGGGAGAGATAAAATCCATTGGATCTATTCTGGCTGAGATATACTTGGTCCTCTTGGGTATAGTCACCCGGCCCTTCAGACTGGGCGTCTATTGTAGTCATCATGAGACATAGCAATCCTAGAAGAAAAATGTGCTTTTTCATTGTAATGTATTTTCCGTGTTGAAATAAATTGTCTGTGCTGGCAGCGATCTAATTCCTGTAGAAATTGATTTCGCCTTTGAGGCCTCTCACTCGTATGAGCGAATGGCCGGAATCTTTTTGATACTCAATGATCTTGACATCGTCCTCTCCCATCTCCTTTTTGGTGATCTGATCGACCATAGATCTTGGAAAGCTAAGATCAGTGTCCTCTACATTCATATCTAGTGCGAAGTGCTCATGATCTATCGAGAGTTCGACATCGGCTCTCTTCTGATCTACGAAAACGTCTTCAAAGTCTTTTGAGATATGGGAAAGTTCAAGAGATCCATTGGACAAGCTCATGTCTGCACGTCTTTGCAGATGATCAACTTCGACGTCTGACAGCGTGCTATTGAGATTGAGCGAGACTGCGTTTTTGACCTTGATATTGTCTCTGAGACTCTTGATGTAGAGGTCTTGGCCGTGTGCTATATCAATCCGCGACCCTTTGCTATTCAAGTCAAGAGTACCGACCTTGTAGAGATCCAGACGACTGAAGTCTAGATGCAGGTTAGCCTTGGGCAGACTATCTGCGATGAGATCTGAAAAGTCCGCCTTGTAGTCTAGAGCTTGACAGACGGCGATAATCTCTGTGACTCCGTGGCCTTGTTTGATGTCAAGCTCATCCACATCTACCTCTAGCTTAATATCGCCGTATTTACTCTCGATGCTTATGTCTTGATCTTTTGGCACCCATATCTTGAGCGCGATATTGACATTTCCATGATCAAAAGGATCTGCATCTCGGAAGAATCTGGAAAATCGACTGCGATTGGCAGCCCCAATACTGGTCTCTAGTCTGAGTGTGGTACTGCTCTCAAGCGCATCTATATTGATACGATCGAGCAACTTTTGGGCTGCACTATAATCCTTACCTTGAGTCTCTACATGAGCTTCATATCTCAAGACGTTTTCATCGTGCTCCATGATCTGTACTTCTCCATATTTGGAGATGATCTCGATGTACTGACCTCGATCGAGATCCATAGACCCTTCGTAGTCCTTAGCGCTCTGCGCAGAGAGTCCAAGACTCGCCATCATGGCAAGCAAAAGGAGAGATGATTTACATATATACTCTTTCATTGTTGTCTTCTTTCTTAGGTGATGAAATCAAGATGGCATCTAGGATATCGACGCGCATTTTATAGTTGATTGCAATCTTCTCTAGTATGGCGGCTTGGTCAGGACTGGTCTTGAGATCTGACATGAGATCTTCTATTTCTAGATCTAGTGCCTTGATCAGGGCTTGTAATTGCTCCTGATCATCTGGACTTAGACGCTTCTGTAACTCAGGACTCTGCAGTCTCACTTGCATGACCTGTGCATAGTGAGTTTTCATATCTTGGAGCTCTGCAAACTGTGCAGTTTGCACTTCTGTAGCATTTGGGCGAAAGCCCGCAAAGAACACGATCGCTGTGACCAGTATCAACCCAAAGAGACCCCACCACCACATACGGCGCTTCTGTCCCTGCTGAGGAGGCTTGCTAGTACCTATCTTGGATAGGTCTAGTGGTGCGAGTGACGGATCAAATCTCTCCTCAAACTCGTCTCTGTGCTCTCTGATAAACTTCTCTAGATTATCCATTGCTTTGTGCTATGAGTTCTTTCAATTTTTTCTTGGCTCGATGATATTGGCTCTTGGAAGTCTGAGCTGATATATTCAAAATCTCACCGATCTCATCGTGCGTATATCCTTCAAAGAGATACAGGTTTAAAATCGCTCTGTAGCCATTGGGCAATGAGCTCATCGCAGACTTCACAGTCTCTACGCTGTACTGTGGCTCTTGCTCTGAATGATCTGTATGCATCTCTCCCATAGTTCTTTCATCGACATCTTCAAAGACCAAGGAACGCTTACGCTGCTGATCGAGACAGTGATTGATCACGATCCGCTTGAGCCAAGCGCCAAAGGAAGATTGATAGTTGAACTGTCCGAGTCTGGCAAATGCCTTGTAGAAGCTTTCTTGTATGGCATCTTGAGCGTCTTGTGGATTCGCCAGCATCCTCTTTGCCGTATTATACATGGCAGAGGCATAGAGTCCATAGACTTCTTGATATGCGCGCTGATCTTTTTGCTTACAGCTTTCTATCAGAGCGCGATGCGTATACCGGATATCTTCTTCTTTACTTTCCAATCTTCTATTGGTCTTGCGTAATAGAGTCACCAATATAGACTGGTAAAAAAATCTAGGGTTGCATCAAGGACTCGTAACGAAAGAAAAAAAGACGAATCCGTTAATCTTGGTATCTCTCAATCTTTGCCCCGATCGCATTGAGGCGCAGATCGATGTTCTGATAGCCACGATCAATCTGAGAGATATTATGGATGGTACTCTCACCTTCCGCACTCATCGCGGCGATGAGGAGCGATACGCCAGCTCTTATATCTGGCGAACTCATCGTGATTCCGCGCAAAGCATAGTCTCTATCTATGCCAATGACAGTAGCTCTATGGGGATCACACAGAATAATCTTAGCACCCATATCAATAAGCTTATCTACAAAGAAGAGCCGACTCTCAAACATCTTTTGATGAATGAGAATACTACCCTTAGCCTGAGTGGCCACGACTAGCAATATGCTTAAAAGATCAGGGGTAAACCCAGGCCAAGGCGAATCATAAATCGTGAGAATGGATCCATCGATATAGGTATCAATCTCGTAGTGCTCCTGCCTCGGGATATGGATATCATCTCCGACTTCATCAATCTGAATCCCTAGCTTACGGAAGGTAGGCAAGATCACTCCTAACTGATCGATGCGTGCATTTTTGATCGTGATGTCAGATTGAGTCATCGCTGCTAGTCCCACAAAAGAGCCGATCTCAATCATATCCGGTAGGATCGTATGAGTAGTCCCGCCAAGTGACTTGACACCTGTGATGGTCAAAAGATTGCTCCCTAATCCAGTGATGTCTGCCCCCATGGATTGAAGCATCCGACATAGCTGCTGCAGGTAAGGCTCGCAAGCAGCATTGTAGATCTGAGTCGTACCCTCTGCGAGGCTGGCGGCCATGACCATATTGGCTGTGCCAGTCACGGATATCTCATCCATGAGGATATGCGCACCTTTTAGTTTTGATCCGTCTAGAAAGAAGTGATTGGTATCTTTCTCAAAGCGAAACTCAGCACCAAGTTTCTGAAATCCATTGAAGTGTGTATCTAGCCTACGACGACCGATCTTGTCACCACCAGGCTTGGGCAAGAAGGCTCGATCAAATCGTGCCAAGATGGGACCGAGAAGCATAACACTTCCCCTGATCTTGGCGGCATTGCGTACATACTCATCGCTGTAGAGATAATCCAGATCTATCTCATCAGCTTGAAAACTCATGCTGGTGGCTCCGAGCTTCTTCACCTTGACACCTAGACCTTCTAGGAGTCCGATCATCTTCCTCACGTCAAGGATGTCAGGAAGGTTATTGATCACCACGACACCTGATGTCAGTAAGACAGCAGAAAGGATTTGGAGTGCTTCATTTTTGGCCCCTTGAGGCTGCAGATCACCTGATAGTCTATGCCCTCCTTGAACTTTGAAGTACTCCTGAGCCATTGGGTTTATTTTCTACGTCTTCGATTGTTGCTGTGGCCTTTGCGCTTTTTGCCTTTTTTCAAGCTGACGGTGTTGACCGGGTGTTTTTTCTTTTTACTCGCGAGATAGTTGAGTCGACTTGACTCTGTCGCCTCTAGAGTACCTCTTGACATTGCCTTGAGATCAGACTTGATCAGATCATCATTGATGAAGTGCTCCTTGTTCCATGTACGATATGCCATCTTCATATAACTCAAGATGAGCGTGATCACCTCTTCACGCTTGGGACCTTCTGGCATATCCTTGACCTTCTGAGACAGTCGTTGGATGAGCTGACCATAATGTCGGTAGCGATTGTTGCGTGTCGGGTAGTCCATCTTGTCATGAGCTACAGCTTCCTCAGGAGGAATGATATTCACACCTGGAGGAGGTGTCACGTCTATGTCATGTCCGGCGATACGAAAGAAATGCTTCCAGAGCGTATCTAGCTGCTCATCAATATGCTTGTCAGTCGGTACCATTTGGTACATCAACTGGATCACTTGCTCTGCAAGGCGCTGACGCTTTTCCTTGTCCTCCATGCCTCGGATCTCGGCCACCATCTTCTGGATATGTCTGCCGTACTCAGATATGATGAGGATATCTCTGGTAGAGTTATAGTCAAATTTGGTTTGAAGTGCTTCCATGATTGTATTTATTCCACCGTGACCGACTTGGCCAGATTGCGTGGTTGATCTACATTGCAGTTTCGCATGACTGCTACATAGTAAGATAATAGTTGTAAAGGTATCACTGAGACAAGTGGTGTCAGTGGATCAAGTGTCTCAGGAACTTCGATCACGTGATCGGCAAGACCTTTGACCACATGATCGCCACGATTGACTATGGCTATGATCTTGGCCTTTCGAGACTTGACTTCTTGGATATTATTGACCACCTTGTCGTAGTCGCTGCCATTGGTAGCGATGACGATGACAGGCATATTTTCGTCAATGAGGGCGATAGGACCGTGCTTCATCTCAGCAGCCGGGTAGCCTTCCGCATGGATGTAGGAAATCTCCTTGAGCTTAAGTGCCCCCTCGAGTGCCACAGGGAAGTTATACCCTCGACCTAGATACAGCGCATTGGGGCAGTCCTTGATCTCCGATGCAATATACTTGATTTGTTCCGTCAGCTCTAGTACTTCAGATACGTAGCTCGGTATCTTCTCAAGTTCGCTGATGAGCTTTTTGTATGTCTTCTGGGATATATTGCCTTTTTTGCGACCCAGCATGAGAGCCATGAGGGTCAAGAGCGTCACTTGACCAGTAAATGCCTTGGTACTAGCCACTCCGATCTCTGGGCCGGCATGGATGTAACTGCCACTATCGGTCATTCTTGCTATGGACGAGCCCACCACATTGACCACGCCATAGACAAAAGCACCTCTGCTCTTGGCAAGCTCTGCCGCAGCAAGGGTATCAATCGTCTCTCCAGACTGCGAGATGACGATGGCGACATCATTGCTATCGATGACCGGATTTCTGTATCGGAACTCACTGGCATACTCGACTTCCGTCGAAATACGAGCCAAATCCTCAAATAGATACTCTCCAATCAAGGCAGAATGCCAAGAAGTACCACAGCCAATCATCACGATACGTCGACAGTCCAAAATCTTGTCCAGTGAACTCTTCAAGCCACCTAGCACGATCCACGACTCATCACTATTGACACGTCCACGCATACAGTCTGAGATAGACTGGGGCTGATTGTAGATTTCTTTGAGCATAAAGTGCTCGTAGCCACCTTTTTCAAGCTCCTCTAGCTTAAGATCTAGTTGGTGCACTTCCTTACTCAGGACACGATTGTCATAGTTCTTGATGATCAGTCCTTGCGAACGATCAATCACCGCAATCTCATTGTCTTCCAGATAGATCACCTTATTGGTATGTTGGATGATAGGTGTCGCATCGGAAGCGACAAAAAACTCCTCGTCACCAATACCGATGACAATTGGACTCTGTCTCTTCGCCACGATCAGCCTGTCTGGATCTTGACGATCCATCATCACAAATGCGTAGGCACCGTGAATCTTCTTCAAAGCCTTTGACATGGCAATCTCCAAAGATGTCTCATCGCGGTGCATGTAGTAGTCGACTAGATTACCAAATACCTCGGTATCTGTCTCTGATTTGAATGTGTATCCCTCCTTAAGCAGTGCCGTCTTGAGCTCGCTATAGTTCTCTACAATTCCGTTATGTATGATCGCAAGACGACCTGAGTGAGTGATATGTGGATGAGCATTGATATCATCAGGAACACCGTGGGTGGCCCATCGTGTATGACCCATACCGATCGTAGCCTTGGGTTGATGATCTTTCATGGCTGCTTCCAGCTGAGAGACCTTCCCCTTTTTCTTGAAGAGGACAAGACTATCATCAGGGATCATGACCATGCCTGCACTGTCATATCCACGATACTCTAGACGCTTGAGGCCTTCAAGTATGATAGGGGCAGCCTTTTGATTGCCCAAGTATGCCATGATACCACACATATCACGCTGTATTTTTAATAGGTTTTCGTAGCACTATCAGAGCTCAGTATAAATGATCCTCAAGCCCACTTTTCCTTCACTGGCTTCCGTACCTCGCAGTACAACTCGCGCCGCGGATGCTGCTCTCGAACTAGGTATCAGCACCATGGTCGAAGAGAGCTCTCCGTCCAGTACGGACTGCATATGCGAAGTGATGTTGAGAGTGAATGTTTCTTCATTCGTATCAGGATCATCAGTCAGTACTCCATCATAAAACTCCGGTCTCACCAAATCTGAGATCGGTGATAGCTCATCATCGTCATTTCTGTAGCTTGCGATGATCTGATCTGTAGCTTCAAATGATCCAGAAACAGACGCTGCATCAACAGTGAAGAGCAGCTCTGCTTTATTGACCAGGATATCGGTCCCTGGATCAAAGCTAGAAGGCAATTCTAGCTCGATACTCGTCCCGATCATCCCTTGTAGATATAGAAGACTGTCTCCATCTAGATCTTCTGTCCTGATATTCTCTAGGGCTGTACCCGTGTAGTCATGTTCAAAGCTATTGAAGATGACACAAGACGGATTCTCACCGATAAAGACATCATTGCAGAAGTCTGTGACGTCGATGATATAATTATCAGATCGGCTGATGCCAGCAGTATCTACATAGCTATAGTAGAGATCAATCTGAGCATTATTGGCCATACTGATGCCGACCATCCCTTCAGCATCTGGAGAACTTATCCGCATGCCTTTGATGAATTCACGAAAGGCAGTCTGCGTCTGCAGGGTGACTGTATCTGCATCTATGATTTTTTGGCCAAATGCGTCATCGAGCCTAATCTGTATAGCGCTCCTCACCGTATCCGTCAGTATGATCGTACTATCCGCCGCTTGGACGGGATTGCGAAAGGTGACCTTGTCAGTCGTGCGAGCCACCACAAAACCGGAACTCCCGATCGGATCAGAAAAAAACGCCGGGCTCTCATCTGCAAAGTGATTCATGATATCTCCATCCGTTCCTGCCATGTCGATATCCTCGCTGACTTCAAATACGTCGATGGTCATCCCATTATCATAGGAACCGTAAAAACCCGCACTATCCCAAAGCATGGTCAGAGTAATTGAGTCCAATGTAGCATTTTCAAATCGCCGGTAGTCAGTCGAGGTCGTCACGACACCAAGCTGAAAGTATGACGCAGCTGAACTCTTACCAAAGATGGGATCGTCGAGGCTTCCTACCAACTGCCGTATCGGAATATTGGTGGGTGAAAAAGTTCTTGTACTATCGTTGGCTATCGTCTTAGCCGATAAACTAAAGGTGTCTACACTCCTAAGGGAGACAAACTCCTCTGCGATGATCTCTTCGCCAAACTCTATACCACGAGTGCAAGAGGTCGAGATCGCAATGAATCCAATCAGGGCAAAGAAAAAGTGTCGGGTCAAAAGGTGTTGCATTGGCAGAGAAAACGCTTACTCCTGGTCCAATATTTTGTTGTAGAACGTAAGATGATCGGCAAGCGCATCATCTAGTGGACTGAACGGAAGATTCTCCTTGCCTTCCATCGCTCCAGCGACCGCATCAGCCAGAGCCTCGCTTCCACTGACTGCCATTTCAGACTGTAGTATCGCTCCTCTCTGGAGATTGATAGCGTCCTCGTGAATATAGTCTTGTAGATCCTCACCTCCTAGATCATTAATCGCTGCGATACGCAAAAACTTCTCAGCATCACCACCTTCAAACTCATCTTGGTAGGCAGTATAAAGCAGCTTCGCATTTTCAAAAATGGGTTCGTTTTTGTAGACAGTCTTGAGATAGAGTGGAATCAATGAAGTAAACCACCCATGGCAAGAGACAATATCCGGTGCCCAGCCAAACTTCTTGACAGTCTCAAGTACTCCTTTGCAGAAGAAGACCATTCGCTCCATATTGTCATCAAATCTCTTTCCTTTGGTGTCTTCGAATATCTGCTTGCGCGAGAAGAACTCCTCATTGTCGAGGAAATAAACCTGCATGCGAGCTCCTGGAAAGCTAGCCACCTTGATGATCAACGGAAAGTCGTCATCATCAACGATGATATTCATACCAGAAAGTCGTACGACTTCATGAAGTCTGTGTCGTCGCTCATTGATGGTACCAAACTTTGGCATCAAGACTCTGATCTCATATCCATTTTCTTGGACATGCTTCGGCAGTCTTTTCAACATCGCCGAGATATCACCCAGTGCGGTATATGGACCCATTTCTTGGGTGATAAATAGTACTCTTTTCTTACTCATGCCTCCAGTCTAAGTTTCGCAAAAAACGCCCGCGAAATTACGATAATTAATTGGGAATGACCCTGTTGGCGTGTGATCAGAGCCTAGGCCTTTCGGCCAAATGTGCTACTTCGATCAAGCTTGACCACTCTTGATTTGATCAAGTCATCGGTGGTCTGAGTTGATGATGTCATCCAGCCTTTCGGCCAAATACTCACATGTCTTGCACTCGTCTGCTGCTCATTTTGGCGAAAGCCACTCCTAGTCAATGCACTACATCACCCAATAGCCGTCGCTATCGACCTCATGATCTCTGCACAGGCTATAGCACCCAAGGTACCAACACCATAGCCCAGAACAGCCATGAGAGCACCGACAGGCGCAAGTGAGGGACTAAATGCAGACGCAACCACAGGAGCTGAAGCTGCGCCTCCCACATTGGCTTGACTACCTACCGCCACATAAAAGAATGGTGCTCGGATCAGTTTGGCAACAAGAAGTAGTACCAGCACATGCACGATCATCCATATGATTCCTATAGCAAAAAGCCCCAAGTTCTTGTACACTTCGCCCAGATTCATCTTCATACCAATAGTGGCCACCAAGATGAAGATGAAAATGCTCCCCCAATTGGATGCGCCAATGCCCTCATAGCGCCTAGCCTTGGTAAAAGACAGTGCCACTCCTACGACTGTGGATACTACTATCAGCCAAAAGAATCCTGACATGAGGGAGCTGAGACCCAATCTATCCAACTTGCCTATGCCGTAGACTGGTGTACCATCTGCTGCAGTATTGATGATCTCCCGCCCATTTTCATTGATGGCTTGGAAGTATGGCCCTATGCCATCAGCACACCAGTGAGCAAGAGCCACTGCGCCAAAGGCAACTGCCAACATACCAAAGAGCTTCGTAGTCGTCGGCATCTCCGAGACTGTTGATTTGTAGTCAGCCATCTTTTGCTGCAGCGCATCTATAGCACTCGAATCTGCCTTCAACCACTTATCCATTCGCTTAGAAATATTGGCGCCATAGAGGAGGAAACCCATCCATATGTTGGCCACTACGACGTCTACGATGATCATGGTCGGGAAGATGGGGCGATCCACGACCTCATAGATCTCCGCCATGGCATTTTGATTGGCACCACCACCGATCCAGCTGCCAGCGACCGTAGAGAGTCCCCGCCAGAGCTCATCTGCTTCTGCAGCTATGATCCCTGGAGCAAACTTGAGGACAAGAAAAAGTGCAATAGGACCACCGATAACAATACCCAGTGTCGCTGCAAAAAACATGATCAGTGCCTTGGGACCGAGATTGATGAGACCTTTGATGTCGATGTTGATGCAGAGAAGAACCAAGCTCGCTGGCAGCAAGTACCTCGAAGCCACGAAATAAAGTCGTGAATGCCCTTCAAATTGCTCCGTGTCGGGTACCTTGTTCTCCTTGATCCATTGCTCAATCTCACTGAAGCTCATACCAGACTCCGGCAGGCTCAAGCCCAGTTTAGAAAGATGATCAATCAGCTCTGGGTCATACCAATGAGCTGCAATCAGTCCCAAAGGCCAGTGCAGAAGTGCAGGAAGGAAGTAGCACAGCAAGAGAGCCGGAACGTAGGTGTAAAACTTTTTCCACCCGTCTTTCTCCGAGTGAGAAGTATAAAAGACAAAGGCAAGTACCAGTAAGAGGAGTCCTAGAACGACAGCGTCATTGGTAAAAATTGGCTTCATGCAAGAAGGGCTTGAATTGGTGTGCAAAATACAAAAAAGCCCTAGACATCAAATCGCTTATAAAATCTCTTGGAGCAAAAGTGAAAGGCTGTATATTTGCGCCCCGTTATTGAAATAAGGGCGATTAGCTCAGCTGGTTCAGAGCACCTCGTTTACACCGAGGGGGTCGGGAGTTCGAATCTCTCATCGCCCACTACACCGAGTTACAAGTATGACAGTCTCAATGCCTTCGCAGCTGTGCGAATGAGAGATAGTTCGGGTAACTTTAAAGGAGACATACTTTGACATCTCTGTTAAAGTCGGGCCCTTAGCTCAGTTGGTTAGAGCATCTGACTCATAATCAGAGGGTCGCAGGTTCGAGCCCTGCAGGGCCCACGTTTTTCACTTTTCAAGCCGTATGAGTTTTACACTCCTATGAGGAGAAATCTCAGATTGTCACCTCATGCTACTTTATCTGTGCTTACCGATAATCCTCCAGATCTATGGCTTTCGTGACACCAAGATCTAAGGAGATAAAAGTCTCTGTCCTGGCAATGCCATCGATACTCTGTACGTGCTCATTGAGAACTTCCATGAGATGTTGATTATCCCGGGCATAGACTTTTGCAAAAATGGAGTAGTTCCCCGTCGTGAAGTGCGCTTCTGTAATCTGAGGCACCCGCGCTAGCTGAGAGATTACTTCTTTGTAGTTCTTGGCTTTCTCGAGGAAGATGCCCACATACGCGACTGTCTTGACGCCAAGACTTGCATAGTCTAGCACCGCAGTGTATGCTTTGATGATACCCTTGTCCTCGAGCTTACGGATCCGCTGCTGCGTTGCTACATTGGAAATATCTACAAGCTCGGAAATGGCTTTGGTGCTTTGCCGACTATTGGCCAAAAGCGCATTTAATATCTTAAGATCAATACTATCTCTCATTTATTTATTTAATAATGACTTGACTTTGATTTATTTTATGAATATCATTGTGCTATTCAATAAGAAAATTAAAGAATTATGTGTGGAATAGTGGCAATGTTTGAAGTCAAAGAGGAAATTACTAAGTATAGAACTCAAATTCTCAGTCAAGCACGCAAGCTTCGTCATCGTGGACCAGACTGGAGTGGCATCTACATGTCCGAGGATTGTATCATGGCCCATGAGCGGCTTGCAATCGTCGATCCAGCCTCTGGTCGTCAGCCTCTGTATAGCTCAGATGGACAGATCGTCCTGGCCGTCAACGGAGAGATTTATAACCACCAAGAGCTAAGGAAGAATCACTGTCAAGCTTATGACTTCCAGACAGAATCTGACTGTGAAGTCATCATTGCCTTGTACAAATTGTATGGCAGCGATTGTATTTCTCTGCTCAATGGCATGTTTGCCTTTGCTCTCTATGATGCTGAGAATGGGACTTATCTGATAGCTCGAGACCACATGGGCATCATCCCATTGTATCACGGCCATGATGCTCAAGGACACTACTTCATAGCCTCAGAACTCAAGGCACTAGAAGGTATCTGCTCCAGTTATGAGCCATTCTTGCCCGGACACTATGCTCAGGGACCTGATCCGATCTTGCACAAGTGGTACGATCCTAGCTGGCAGTCTTATGATCGACTTTGTTCAAATGGCATCGGGGCCAGAGATATCCAGCTTGCCCTGAAATCAGCCGTCAAAAGACAGCTCATGTCAGATGTACCCTTTGCACTCTTGCTCAGTGGAGGACTAGACTCATCACTGGTGACTGCGATGGCACGACTTTTTGCCGAAAGGCGAATCGAATCAGGTAACAGTGAATCCGCATGGTTTCCCAAACTCCACAGCTTTGCTATTGGGCTGAAAGGCTCTCCAGACCTGGCTGCCGCCAAAAAAGCTGCCGACCACATAGGCACCGTGCATCATGAGATCCACTTCACGGTCCAAGAAGGATTTGATGCTCTGCGAGATGTCATCTATCATCTCGAGACCTATGACATCACCACCATCAGAGCGTCTACACCCATGTACCTATTGGCCCGAGTGATCAAGTCGATGGGATTCAAGATGGTGCTCAGCGGAGAGGGCTCAGATGAGATATTTGGCGGATACTTGTATTTCCACAAGGCTCCTGATGCAGAGTCCTTCCATGAAGAATGTGTGCGCAAGCTGGAAAGCCTGCATCTCTATGATTGTCTCAGAGCCAATAAGTCACTGGCGGCATGGGGCGTAGAAGGAAGAGTGCCGTTTCTCGATAAGGAGTTCATGGAAGTAGCGATGCATCTATCTCCAAAACAGAAAATGTGTGGATCAGGCAAGATCGAGAAACACGTCCTGCGACAAGCAGGAGAGGGCTTGCTTCCTGAAGAGATCCTTTGGCGCCAGAAAGAACAGTTTTCTGATGGTGTCGGATATGACTGGATCAATCAACTGAAGGCACTGGTAAATAAAGCTATAAGCGATGAGCAATTTGCTCTGGCATCCGAGCGATTCCCCATCCATCCACCTCTCACCAAAGAGGAATACTACTACCGCAGCATCTTCGAAGAACACTTTCCAAGCGACTCTGCCGCCAAAGCAGTACCATCCCTGCCATCGATCGCATGCAGCTCACCGATCGCACTTGAGTGGGATGAAGCATTCCGAGCACAAAATGAGCCATCGGGACGCGCCATCGGAGTTCACTCTGCAAGCCTCTAAAAAGCAGGCCTGCACCCAAATTCCGCTTGTTTAGACTCAATCTAAACAACTGTATTCGTCGAAAATGTCACCCAGTCAAAAATCTGCCCTATTCGGGCGATTTACCTTTGTACTAGCGCAGCTAAGGCTACTTTGCAAGTGTTATAAAAGTAGTTTTGGGTCGCTTTGGAGCACTCAACTTTTACAAAGACTTACTGGTTTTTCAAGACATGAAGACGATTTACACATTTCTTATCCTCTTTTTGGGCGTAAGCCTCAACGCACAAGATATCGAACAGGTATCGGTCTCGCCGGCATATGGCCAACAAGCATACTACACCCTATCGACTGGCGAGGTCCAGGTGGTCGACAATGACGCATGGGATCTGGCTTTCTCCAATGATGGCTTGCAAGATGCTGGCGTGTTTATCAATGAGTCAGCTCCTCTTGAAGGAGCTGGTCTACAAGTGCACCTGGCACCTACGGCCAACTTCGATGACATCATCACTGATACGGATCAGTTTACAGAAGAGACACAGATGCACAATCCTGAGATTGACTGGACCAATGGTGTTTTCAATTCTACACGATCCCTCATGGATCCATTTGACTATGGATGGGGTCGGTACAGCCCTATGCTCAATACGGTCGTAGGGAATCAAGTCTATGTGATCAGATTGAGAGACGAATCATGGATCAAGTTTATGATCGAGAAGCTCGAGATCACTGACTATCACATCAAATGGGCAGATCTTGATGGCGCCAATGAGCAGACCGCGATAATTTCAAAAAGTGCTGAAGCTGATGTCTTGATGCACTTTTCGTTTGCCAGCAGTGATGTGGTCGATATGCCAAGAGACTATGATCTCATCTTCCAGCGCTACACAACTCCGGCTTTCTTTCCACAACAATCACCAGACACACTAGAGTACATGGTCACTGGGGTCCTTCTAGGACCAGGCACAAGGGCGGTCGTAGCGAGAGATGTCAATCCAGATGACGTCAACGAAGCTGATTACTCAGATCAGTACACTGATCAAGTGAATACGATAGGATATGATTGGAAAGAGTTTGACTTTACCATAGGATGGATCATGGACTTGGAGCGTGCGCAGTTCGTCAAGACTTCAGATGATCGAGTCTACAAGATCGTCTTCTTAGACTTTGAAGGAGCAAGTACAGGAACTACGACCTTGGAGAAGACGGATCTCGGTATCGTAGCGACTGATGACCTATGGAAGTGGGGAATCAGCATTTATCCTAATCCTGCCTCTGACAGATATGAGATCGAGACTCCTGAGCTACAAGAGCTTCAGATCGAGTGGTATAGTACTGACGGTCGTTTACAAAGCCACAATAATATCCTGAGCAATACAGCGCAGACCATTCCGCTTGACTTGACTTCCGGCCAGTACTATCTTCGTGTGATGGATGGCGAAAAGTCGGCCATCCTTCCAGTAAGAATACAACGGTAAGAGAACAAGCTCAATCTTATCAGGGATCAATATCAATGAAACTACGCAGCCTCACATATGGCCTCTTGACTCTCATGACAGCAACTACACTGCTGGCTCAAGATGCTGATACGGCAGTTTGGTCCATTGATCTACCAGATGTAGTTCTCACAGCTCAGCACAGACCGACGCATTACACTGAGGCTATGCACCATGTCGAGCTCATTGATCGAGACCTGCTCGATGAGAGAGGCGTAGTCCAGTTGCAAGAAGCTCTGCGCACACTCAGCTCTGTGAGTATCACAGATGATCCCATCTTGGGTACAGAAGTTGGTATGAGAACCTTGGGTGGGAATAATATCGCCATACTTATAGACGGAGCACCTCTGACAGGCCGCCTGGATGGGAAGCTAGATATCTCGCAGATTCCAGTCCAGAACATAGAAAGGATTGAAATCATCCAGGGACCTCTATCAGTGATCTACGGAAACAATGCCGCTGGAGGTGTCATCAATGTCATCACCAAAAAACTCCAGCGCAAGTCATTTGAGATCCTCTCAGATCATCAGTACGAGTCGATCGGGATTCTCCAGAATCAACTGCGAATAGGATTCGCAGACAAGGCATTTCACGGAAGCATCTACGGACGCATCTTTGACTATGATCAGTACCCTATAGACAGCCTTCGCATATTTGATCGCATCGAGCAAGACAATGGCACATTTCTCACGCTCAATCGCTATCCTTGGAATCCCAAACAGCAATACTCCGGAGGCACATATCTTGCTTACCAACTCTCTCAAGATGATCTCATCTCTGTCAATGCTGAGCACACCTTTGAGGAGCTGCAAGACTATGGGGTACTGCGTCGTCCTCAATTTAATCCCTACAGTGATGATCAAGTCTTCCAGAATCGCAGGACAAGAGTATCTCTGAACTATGAGGGGCAGTCAGGGAATGAGATTTACTGGGAGGGCGTGCTTTCCTACAATGATCTTCATCGCGTAAGATCTTATAATCGCTTTTTCCACGAGACCCAAGAGATACAGCCAGAGCTCTTGCCTTCGGATAGTAGCGTCTTCAGGCAATGGTTTGGCAGGTTGGTGGCCTCTAGGCAGTTGAGCGACAAGAGCAAGCTCATGATGGGCCTGACGAGCTCCATAGAAACTGCGCGTGGCGACAATATCCTATCTGAAGAGCGAAAAGATAGCAGCGTAGCGCAGATCAGCGAGCATGCTGTTTTCGTTGACTTCAGACATGAGTTTGCGGATAGACTAGAGTTCAGTGCGGCTGGACGATATGCCCTGCATAGTGCCAATACCAATCGGCTCACACCAAGCCTGATGATGAGATACAGGCTTTCGCCAAAATGGCAAGCACGTGCGACCATCGCACAAGGCTATCGCACACCATCACTCAAGGAGCTATACCTTGAATTTATAGATATCAATCATTTTGTGGTTGGCAATCAAGCTTTACGACCAGAATTGTCTGCTGACTATCAACTCACCTTTGACTTCGATAATCGTCAGGATACGCGGTTGTCATTCAATGCCTATCACACAAGAATCCAAGATCAAATCATCTTGGTGGAGTTTGAAAATCTCAAATTCCAGTATCGGAACATCGATGAGTATCGCGTTACCGGTGCTCAGGTACAATGGCAACAAGATCTCAAAAACTGGAGCTTCATTCACAGCTCAAATTTCTCTTTGTGGAAAGCTGATCTACCCTTCACTGTAGAAGATGAGCTCAATAGCAGTTTCAATCTCAATCAGAACATTGCATACACCTGGGATAATCTTGGTCTCAATGCAAATGTCAACTATAGATTCACAGCTGCACAAAACAATTTCCTCTTTGAGAACGGAGAAGTTGTCAATACGATTCTGGACCCTATACACTTGCTTGACATTGGCCTCAACAAGACACTCTGGAATGACAAGATTCAGCTGAGTGCCGGTGTGAAAAATCTAGCAGATTTCCAGCTTGCCAACGTACAAAATACTTCTGTCGTGGGCAATCACGTCATGGGAAGCTCGCGGCTCATTTCTCCTGGGAGAAGTTTCTTCGTGAAGTTGATTACTAGTTGGTAGCTTGGCCTACTCAAATCTCAAACTCTCGATCGGATCAAGTTTGGATGCCTTCAGTGCAGGATATAGACCGCTGATCAATCCGACGACTGTACAGATCGTCATGCCGATGATCACCCACTTCCAAGGCATCACAAATACACCACCCATAAGACGAGTCAATCCGAGGCCAAGTAGTACACTGAACAAGATACCTACCAGACCTCCAATCTGGCAAATCACGATCGCCTCTGTCAAAAACTGAAGTCGAATATTACGCCGAGTCGCACCCAATGCCTTGCGGACACCGATCTCTCTGGTGCGTTCTGTCACTGATACTAGCATGATATTCATGAGACCAATCGCTGCACCTATGAGTGTGATGCCTCCGATGAATATGGCTGCAAATTGCAGGCTCATGGTGCTTTCCTTGATCATACCAAGCACAGCGTCACTTTTCTCTATCTCAAAGTCATTCTCCTCTACTGTCCTAAGTCCACGGATATTCCTAAAGAGCCCAATTGCATTGGAAATCGCTTCGTCCATGCCGATTCCAGTAGTACTGAGTTGTACGTCTATATTATAATTGGTGCGCTGACTACCATATATGACCTTGGAGGTAAGCAGTGGGATGTAGATGACCTTATCCGCTTCTTGATTCATGGAGCTCCCCTTCTTCTCCAGTAGTCCAATGACGACAAACTTGCGATTATCTACGGTAATCTCCTTGCCAACAACAGTCTCCAGCTGACTACCGACAAGGCGCTTGGCCACATCTTGGCCGATCACACAAGTATTGCGTCCATAGCTGATTTCATTCTGCGAAAAAGACCTTCCCTTGATCACCTCTAGATCCTTGACTTGAAAATAGTCCGCATCCACGCCGTAGATGTCAATATTCGGATTGGTCTTTTTGTCCTTATACTTTGCGATTCCTCGTCCCTTACAGTAGAAATACAGCGCTGTCCTTCCTGCTACTTCAAATTTTTCTTTGAATTCGGTTGCTTGCCGATAGGATATAGGATCAGAGACTTTCCAGACTCGACGCCCACCACCAGATTTGAATGAAGTGGATTTGCGCTCGATGGCAAAGGTATTGGCACCCATTCCACTGAAGCTCTCATTCATGGAATTGATCATAATATCAATGATGGCAAGAATACCGACCAAAGCGAAGATGCCCAGGGCAATAATCAGTAGAGTCAAGATCGTACGGAGCATATTGCTCTTGATAGATCTCAGTGCTACTCGGATGTTCTCTAAGACTTGCATGCGGTGCTTAGTGTCTAAAGTACATTCTTTCTGATGGCAAGGGAAGCTATTTTGGAGCTTCGAGCCAAAATCATCGATGAAGGAATGATCCTAAAGGATATGTGTTCGAATTGCATCCAAGATCACAGGATGCAGAGCTTTGTTACTTGCTACGACCATGCCTGTCGTTCCAGCTTGTTGACCACCTTCATAGTCCGTGACCACCCCACCGGCTTCTTGCACCAAAACTATCCCTGCAGCAATATCCCAGATATTGAGTGTGTGTTCATAAAATACATCGAGACGCCCTGCAGCCACATATGCCATGTCTAGGGCAGCGCTACCCAGGCGTCTCATTCCTCTTCCTCTTCTGAGCATATCTGCTAGCATGTCTAGATGGCCTTCGAGCTGAGACATATCGTGATAGGGAAATCCTGTACCGATGATGGCTTCTGAGAGTATCTTTTTGGCGGAAGCCTCTATCCTAGACTCATTGACATAAGCCCCATGACCACTCAAGGCCCAAAACATCTCATCTCGTGCAGGATCATAGACGGCTCCTGCAATGATCTCATCATGATGCCGAAGCGCTACACTGACACAAAAAATGGGTATCCCCTGTAAAAAATTTGTCGTACCATCCAGGGGATCAATGATCCAAGTCAGCTCTCTGAGTTTGGTCTCAGTAACTTCCTCTTCTGTGATGTATCCTGCATCTGGATACAGGTTATCAAGCCCTGCGACAAGTCGCTTCTCTGCCATCTTATCCACATAGGAAACCAGACTGTTCTTTTCCTTGGTCTCCACCTTGCTATGATCAAATCCTTGCAGCTCTCGGAAGATGTACTTCCCAGTCTCTTGGATGATCGGGAGAGCTTCGCGCTCAAATATGTCTAAATAGTGATCCAGCTCGGTCATCTTGGCCTAGCCCATTTCAGAGACCACTTCTGTGACCTCAGGCACCATACGCTTGAGCATACCTTCGATACCGGCCTTGAGCGTGACCGTACTTGATGGACAGCCACTGCATGAGCCTTGCATGATGACAGTCACGACACCATCTTTGTAAGACTTGAGCTCTATGTTTCCTCCATCCATCTCGACAGCCGGCTTCACATAGGTATCAATCAACTCTTTAATTTTCTTGACCAGCTCGGCATCCTCTTCGCTATACTCGTAACTTGCGCCTCTCTCAGCTTCGATTGCCTCCATTGCTTCTGCAAAGCCGTCGTTGATCACATCACGACCCTCTTCTATGTACTTCTTGATGAGCTCCTTGGCCGGAAGCATGATGTCTTGCCATCCGAAATTGAGCTCTTTGGTGATCGTGACGAAGTTATTGGAGATGTAAACTGCTTTTACATATGGCTGCTCAAACAAGAATGTCGCCATCGGAGACCACTCTTCAGCAAGCGCTACTTCTCTGAAATCTGCCGTGCCCTTGTAGAGCATGCGATTGGTCACAAACTTGAGCGACTCTGGATTGGGAGTCTGCTCAGTGTAGAGCATTACTGGACTCTTGACTTTGGCTTCTGTAGTTGTACTCATAGTGTAGAGAATAACGTGTCTGTGATAAAGAAAGTTTTTGGCGTTTAGCTTCGGTCCACGACAATTCGTTCGTCCCTATTCACCAGCTCCCAACTCAGGTGAAATATGTGTCGAGCGATTGACTCCATTTTCTCGAAGTTGATCTTCTCGACAGTGTCGCTTGGTCTGTGATAATCAGGGTGCGTCCCATTGAAAAAGAAGATGGCTGGAATCCCCACCTTGGCAAAATTGTAGTGGTCCGAACGGAAGTAGAACCGATTAGGATCTTTTTCATCATTGTACTTATAGTCCATTGTCAAATTGACGTACTGGCTATTCTTTTGTTCGTTGATGTAGTGCAGTTGAGTGCTGAGACGATCGCTGCCGATGACATATACATAGTGCGGATTGTCTTGGTATTTTTTATCCACTCGACCTACCATATCAATGTTGACATTCGCTATTGTATTTTCGATAGGAAACACTGGATTTTCAGCGTAGTAGTACGATCCTAGTAGACCCTTTTCCTCTCCCGTGACGAGCAAGAATAGCACTGAGCGTCGAGGCCCTTCACCGAGGCGCTTGGCTTGGGCAAATGCCTGAGCCAGCTCAAGTACCGTCGATGTGCCTGATCCATTGTCATCTGCTCCATTATTGATGTCATCGCCTCGTGTCCCAATATGATCGTAGTGAGCACTCACGACGAGGACTTCATCTTTGAGCTCCGGATCGATTCCCTCTACATAGCCCATGACATTATTGCCGTAGACTGTGTTGACATACTTCTTCTGCTTCATTTCTAGGGCTACCGGAAGTACGAGAGATCTTGGCTTACCCTTGGCATTGATCTTGTCTCGCGTTTTGATAAACTTCTTGTACTTCTTTCCGAGCATGTCCTTGAGGATATTGGTGGAAATGAAAGCGGCATTGGCTCTCTTATCACCACTATCTGGATCTCCTAGTGTCATCTGTGGTCTCAGCAGTGATCTGCGATTCTCAGCGATCCTCGTTTTCAAACTGTCATCAATGATGAGGACTAGATTAGCTTCTTCTTCATAGGCAAGTTTCAACTTCTTGTCTACGTCAATACTCCAGTCCGAAGACTCGGAAGAACCTGTGATTTTGGACACACCATCGGCAGATCTAGGCTCTCCTCGATAGATGAGGATCGTCTTACCTCTTACATCTCTCTTGGCGTAGTCGTTATATTTTCCATCTTTGATGCCATAGCCGAGGAAGATGATATCATCTGTGAGATAGGTTTCTCGGCTCTCATTTTGCAGAGGAAAGCTAAGGTAATCCTTGAGATGCTTATACTCTACCCCATTGAGTTTCATACCGATCTCTTCCCATTTGGTGTAGTTGAATGCCACTTTCTGATAGTAGCTCTCGTCATCACCGATCTTGGGTAGACCAAATCTGGCAAACTGCTGTGCGATATATTCACCTGCCTTGGCATTACCATCAGTACCTAGCTCACGTCCACCCATTTCGTCACTCGCGATGACAGAAAGATGAGTCTTGAGCTGTGATGCCTGTATTGTAGCGGCCAAAGAAGCCTCTATATCTGTGAACCTGATGGAATCGTAGTCCACTTTAGCTTTGGATGGAGACATTACTCCACTGATGTATTGGGCACTAAGACTACCGCATAGGAAAAGTGCAAGGGTGCCGACGACTGATCTGATTGCTATCATGATGATATGGCGATTTTATTGACACGTCTGGCGTGTCTTCCTCCTTCAAATGGTGTTTCCACAAATGCTCTGACAATTTCTTGAGCTGTGTCTTTGCTGACAAATCTGGCAGGTATGGCCAGGACATTGGCGTCATTGTGCTGTCTTGCCAGGCGTGCGATCTCTGGTGTCCAGCAAAGTGCAGCGCGGATGTGCTGGTGCTTATTGGCCGTCATGGCGACTCCATTACCAGATCCGCACACTACGATTCCAAGCTCTGCTGAGCCATCTTTGAGTGCGTCGGCAGCTGGATGTACATAGTCTGGATAGTCTGTGGACTCTGGTCCAAAACAGCCAAAATCTGCTATGCTGATCTTGTATTCCTGCAATACTTCTGTGATTGCCTCTTTGTATGCGTATCCTGCGTGATCACAAGCGAGGGCAAAGCTCTTAGACATGTGCTATGATTGCTTTTGTGCGATATAGACAAGCGAACTCGACTTGTCCTTGTCTGCAAAGCTAGTCATCGTGGACCTCAGACCTCTGAGACCTGCTTTGAGAAGACTTGGACTGCCGTTCTTATATTTTTCGCTCAGTAGACTTACGTAAAATGGATCAAGGAGCATTCGCTTCTTGGCTTTGAGATTGAATCCATGCTTCCGCAAAAAGGACTCCATACTCTGTGGACTAAAATGCCATAGATGCCTGGGCACATCATAGGCAGCCCATGCCAGGCCATAGTATTTTGCATCATACGAAGTATGATTGGGTACGGCAATGACAAGTACGCCATCATCTCGTAAGAGATCTTGGTACTTCTGTAAGTAGTCATCGAGTCGATGGACATGTTCGAGGACGTGCCACATCGTGATGGCGTCATATTCTTTGACATGAAGATCCATGAGGGCTGTATCGGATTTTACCTCTAGCCCACGTTTGGCCGCAAGGCCTCTAGCGCCATCATCAGGTTCTAGACCTAGCACAGACCAAGATCTCTCCTGCATATGCTGAGCAAAATATCCTGTACCGCAACCTACATCCAATAGCTTTCTTGAAGCCTTTCCTCCTGGCACTGCAGATTCCACCCACCTCGCCTTGGCGCCTAGCATGATGGAGCGCGCTCGATGATAGAGCTTATCCTTCAAGTCTTTCTTGACATCCGAGTGGGAAATGTAGTCCTCAGACTGATAGTACGGACCGATCTCGTCCTGAGCTGGGGCATCTGAGGTCACACGTAGATTGCAAGCGTTACATGTCAGAAGATGAAACTTCTTACCTGAGACAGAGTGGTCGATGATGACCTCTTCTGGTGTCCAGTCATTGGCTCCACATGCAGGACATTTATCCCCTTTCGTCAACAGCACGCCTACTAGCCTCTTAGAAGATTCGTACTCTGATATCTGCCAACGAGTCCTGTAATCTCATCGATGAAGGCTTGATCCTGTGTACCACGAGCAAGCTGAAGAGACTCTGTCACGGCTCGCAGATCAAAGGTGTAATCATTCCTGAAGCCTTCTGTCAGATCATCTGGGTCGAGCGAACTGTAGAAATCCATATACTCTTGCAACTCACCAGCCAGCAGTCTGATGTGATTCTTGGCCTCATCAAGATTACCATTATTGATCAATGCCTCAATGAAGGGTACTGCGTAGCTATCGTACTTAAAATTCATGTGGGGGAAGGCTGTGAAGTACTCCTGCGCCACAGTAGCAGCTTGCTGTCGCTGACCACTCAGTGTCAATTCCCTTACAAGTCTTGACATCGTCAATTTGTGCGCTTGCAATGTAGCATTGAGGCTTGATGTGGCAAACATCTTCTTCTTATCGAAGTTGCCCCACTTCCACTTGTTGACGACATTGTCGTACATCTTCGCGACATCAATATCGCCGAAGAAGTAGATGAGGTTTTGCTCCGTAGGTGTCTTCTTTGGTACGACTCTGAGAGCGAGACCTTCCAACTGCATATAGTCTCTCAAGCCAAGCATTTTCTTGGGTTGACATGTGACTGAGAAGTAGATAGGTCTTTCGTTGATATTTGAAGCGATGACATCTAAGATGGCAAGATCGTCCTTGGTGATATAGCTCCGATTGCCAAAATCCACCATGAGCTCATTGACCAAACCTTGATCGTTGCCTGGGCTAAACATCCCAGATCGGTCTACGTAGTTTTGATCAATAGGGATCCTAAGTTTTCTTGATCTCAGATAGGAGACCATGCTATAACCTCCGACAGTCTTAGGATGGGATTCCCCTACAAACTTGAGAGCGTCCTTGGCAAGCATCCCTCGATCTGGCTGTGTATCGGGGTATGGATAGAAGATCTGGTTGCGATCAGGCCCTAGATAGGATCTCTCTGGTATGGTGAGCTTGATCGCAGGGCTATCATTGACCCGTCGTCTCATCTGATTGATGTACCAGTCTACCGCGATCAAGCTGAGATTGACTACTCGCACATCTGTACGTATGCCTTCCACTTCTTGTGCATACCACAAAGGATATGTGTCATTGTCACCGTATGTAAATATGATTGCATTCTCTTCTACAGAGTTGAGGAAATTACTGGCGTAGTCACGAGCCGCCTTGAGATCCTTTCTGGTGTGATCATCAAAGTTTTGCACCAGCATCACCATCGGTGCTGTGAGCACAATTGCCGATGCGATCAGCGCAGCGACCTTATGATTAGCCATACGCTTGATCAATAGGTCTTTGATCGCCAATACACCCATACCGATCCAGACACAGTAGGTGAAAAATGATCCTACAAGCACGTAGTCACGCTCTCTAGGCTCATTAGGTGGCTGATTGGTATAAAGAATGATTCCTATACCTGTGATGAAAAACAGACCGAGAAGTGCAAAGAACTCCTTCTTGCGCTTGCGATAGTGGTATAGCAGACCAAGGAAACCGAATATGAATGGAAGCAGGAAGTAGCGATTGCGTGCTTGGTGCTCCTTCATCCTGCTCGGCAGATCGGATTGATTGTGCGTCAAAAAACCATCTACTGGACCGATTCCAGTGATCCATCTTCCATCTGATGGATCCCAGCTGTAGTAGCCCTGAGCACCATTTTGGCGTCCAGAAAAGTTCCACATGAAATATCTGACATACATCCATCCTACCTGATACTTGAGGAAATACTTGATATTATCTGCCAGAGTGATTTTTCCTCTTTCCTTATTTACCCATCGACGATAGAGGCCAGGCCTCCCTTGACTACCATCAGCCATTCGTGGAAAGAGCTGTTTATCTCTACTCTTGTAGATCGGCGTAATCTTCTTGTCAATCTTCTTGTACTCACCGTCTACCAGCTGGTAGCGCTCTTTGGTATCATACTTATCTGGGGATGCCTCGAATGTCGGTCCATACACAAGTGGTCTCTCTCCATATTGCTCACGATTGAGATATGGAATGAGTCTCATCACATTGGTAGGAGCATTCATATTCACCGGAGGATTGGCATTGGCCCGTATGACGACGCTGCCCATCGAACTAAAGCTGATGATCAATAGGACTACTGCCACCATCACTTGTTGGAGGATAGCATTTCTAGTCTGATGCGAGTATCTGAGTACTGCCCAAGAGGCCGCGGCAATGAGCAATATGGTCGGTATCAAGCCCGTATGAGGTGGTAGGCCAAAGTTGTTGACCATCAAGACCTCAAACTTGCTCCACATGATCGGCAATCCTACGATGATCACTTTCTGTACAAATCCTACAAGAGCCACACCCGCCAAGAAACTAAGGACAACCCCAGTTGCTGTAGTCTCCTTGTACTTTTTAAAGTAGTACAATACGGCAAGTACTGGGAATGCTAGCAAACTCAGAAGGTGAACACCAAGCGAGAGTCCCGCGGCATAAATAGAAAACACGACCCAGCGATCATTGTGTGGCTCATCAGCAAGATTGTACCACTTCACCATAGCCCAAAAAGTGAGTACAGAGAAGAATGTCGACATCGCGTATACCTCTCCTTCTACGGCTGAAAACCAGATACTCGTGGTAAAAGCAGTCGCAAGTCCTGCCGCAAGTCCTGCTCCCGAAAGCGCATACAGCTGTCCTTCAGTGAGCTCACCATCTCGACCGACCAGACTTAGCTTGCCTAGGATCATGGTGATCCATCCGATCATCATCGCAGCAAGTGCGGAGAAGAGACCAGACATCAGATTAACCGCAAATGCAATGTGCTCAGGATTGGACGAGAAGATATCACCTAGCCAGGCAAATAGTCGTCCTGTCATCAAAAACAATGGGGCTCCCGGAGGGTGAACTACTTGCATCTTGTATGCCCCGAGGATAAACTCTCCGCAGTCCCACAGACTACCGGATCGCTCGACGGACATGATGTATACGACCATACTGATGGCGAAAACCACCAGACCTGTCAGATTGACAATTTTTTTGAATTGAGACATCTCTCTATGGTTGGGAAATGAAGGACGATTGTTGATTCAATAAGCTAGCGGCAAAAGTACTAAATGTACCTTTGACACCACTAAAGTAGAGCGAGCCACCATGGACAAAGTATGGCTTCTCAGACCTTGCACTACTTTAACGCAACTTAACTGACAGCTATGAAATTCCTCGTATTGCTAGTCGTGGCTTACGCTATCTACAAGCTGGTTCGTCCATCAGCACTTTTTGGCGAAAGCCCAAAAAGAAACATCAAGAACTCTGGCAAACAAGCTAGCTCCGATGATGCCGACTACATCGACTATGAAGAAGTTGATTGAAAGGCTGTCGCCAAAATACTAAACCACACAAGCATGGATCATAAATCAACCCCTATCGGTGCCATTGGAGAATTTGGCCTCATCGAAAAACTCACTGATGGAATCTCAGCGCTGCGATCAAGTACCGTGAAGTCGATAGGAGACGATGCTGCAGTACTTGATATGGGCAGTTTTTGCTCTGTCATCTCGACAGATCTACTTGTCGAAGGTATCCATTTTGATCTTGGCTACACTCCTCTCAAGCATCTCGGCTACAAAGCTGTAATGGTAAACCTCTCAGATCTCTATGCCATGAATGCCATGGCTACACAAATCACTGTCTCGCTCGCCTTATCCAATAGATTCTCGGTCGAGGCAGTCGAGGAACTCTACAGAGGCATCCAAGCGGCTGCATACGAATATGGCGTTGATATCGTCGGTGGTGACACCACATCAAGTATGAGTGGACTGATCATCAGCATCACTGCGATCGGTCAAGCCCCGCGCGAGAAACTCGTCTATCGCAATGGTGCCAAGGTCGGAGATCTCATTTGTGTCACGGGCGATCTTGGTGCTGCTTACCTCGGCCTTCAATTGCTAGAGCGAGAAAAGCAAATCTATCTTGAAAATCCTGAGATACAACCCGATCTAGAAGGCCAGACCTACATCGTCCAGCGTCAACTCAAGCCCATGGCAAGACGGGACCTGGGCATCAACCTTCAAAATCTCAACATCTTGCCCTCCTCCATGATAGACGTCTCAGATGGTCTTAGTTCAGATCTGATGCACATCGCAAGACAAAGTGAGGTGGGAGCTAAGATCGTAGAAGAGTGGATTCCGATCCATGAAGAAGCCAAGATGATGGCGCTCAAGTTTCAAATAGACCCATCGACCTGTGCGCTCAATGGTGGCGAAGACTACGAGATACTCTTCACAGTAGATCGCAAGTATGAGGAAGATCTCCATGACCTTGATGATATCAGCGTCATCGGAGAGATCATGCCTGCTGACTATGGTCTCAAGCTCGTGACGTCCTCTGGCAATGAACATGATCTCCAAGCTCAAGGCTGGAGACACTTTGATGATACTGAATGATCATCCTCACATATGATCTTTGTCATCTCTAGTTGCTGTATGAGCTAGGTGAATCTCCACTCCACCAGACAGATCTGTTGCCCATCCGCGATGTGCAACTGCTCATAGTAGGTCTTAATCTGCCACTCTGGATGCAGCTCCTTCTCCGCATAGAGATCCGGACTGTGAAATATCAATTCTACGTCAGACTGCTCAGCAAGAATCTCTAGTGTGTACTCGTAGAGCACAGGCTCATCAGTCTTGAGATGGATGATACCTCCTGGTTTGAGGATCTTGCGATACTGATCTAGAAAATGTGGCGAACTGAGCCGCCGGTTGCTCTTCTTGTCTTTGAGAAATGGATCTGGAAAAGTGATCCAGATTTCATCTACCTCAGCCTCACCAAAGTACTTGGAGATCCCTTCGATGCGACACCGGAGAAATGCCACGTTACCCAGCGAAAGTTCGATAGCGTTTTTGGCACCGCGCCATATCCTTGCCCCTTTGACATCGACCCCGAGAAAGTTTTTATCTGGATACAGCTGTGCCAGACCTATCGCGTACTCTCCTCTACCACAGGCGAGCTCTAGGACCAGCGGATTGTCATTGCCATATTGCTCTGGACACCATACACCTTTGCGCTTTACCTCCTGGTGATCCTTGCCGATGAGGACATCAATGGAGGGATCAAAGCTCTGCACCACCTGTGAGAAGCTGAGGACTTCAGCAAATTTTTGAAGCTTGTTTCTTGTACTCATGTCTTAATGCCCTGGAGTTACTCAATAAAACTTGTGATATTTTCGTAAGTCAATTGGCAAAACTAAAAAGATGAAAAAAAGCCTTGTTGTAATCCTCATACTCCTTTGCAGCTTGCAAGTGATCTCTGCCCAGATAGGTCTGGGATTCAAAGCTGGTCTTACACTCGGTAAGCTGGACGGTCCATCAGAGATGGTAGACTCAGAGCTGCTTGAAGAGTACACTTCTAGTACAGGCTTTCAGATTGGAGTGGTCTTCAACTTCGAGGTGACAGACCTCTTTGGTTTCAGATCTGAGCTGCTTTACTCCCAGAAATCCAGCAAGTACAAGTATGACGGACTCGGGTACTTTTTCTTGATCCCTACAGAAGAACTTGTAGCAAGAGGAAATAAGCTTATCGAGCTAGACATCAACAACACCTACCTCGACATTCCGATCATGAGCTACTATCGCTTTGGTAAGCTTGAGGTCAATGGTGGTATCAATGTCGGTTTGCTTCTCGGCTCCAAGGCTTCAGGAATCCGTCAGTTCAATGGATTTACCGAAGGTAGTGGTGCTGAGGTCAAGAGATTTGAGCAGTTACTCAACTACAACTACCTCGGAGACAAGCCCCAAGAGTTCAATGAACTCGAAGGAGTCATCAGAGTCGATCAAAATGGCACAGAAGTGCTGATCCCACGTGTACCATTGGCCTACTTTGACTACCCACCATTACAAAATCAGTTTACCCAGTCCAGTCTCTACAAAAGATTTGAGATGGCTCTAGTAGGGGGCTTGCAGTTTTATCCCAACAAAGGATTGTCACTGGGTGTGAGATATCATCACGGACTCAGTGATGTAACTAACGGCGAAGTGGATATCTCTCAAGCTGAGATTGATGATGGTGATGAGCTGATATTCAGGCCGGATGACAAGGACAAGAATAGGGTCTTTCAGTTTTCTCTGATGTTTCTTTTCTAGCCCGATTCGTGCATTAGGCTTCGATGGATAGTGGATTTGTGCAACAGAGTCTGGTGCTTCGTTGACGAGTCATAGCGAGCTATGGCGAGGGAATTCAGAGGGTACCTCTAAGTCTCAGACTGAAGTTGCGCCCTGGAGCACTCACCCCACTACTGAATGTGCGATAGTGCAGATCAAAAATATTCTCGAGACCCGCGGACACGCTGAGCTTACGTGATAGATCATAATCGAAGTAAAGATTCCATGTCATCCACCCAAGGCTGCCATCAGCTGTCGCGAACTCCAGATTATCAGAGCTATTGGGGGCAAATCGCTCTGCACGCTTCGATCCATTGAACCTCAGCGCCAACCTCGCATCCCAGTCTCTCTCTGATGACGTTCCGAGCTCTACAAGGCCAAAAAATGGAGGGATATGTGCCGCTGCTTGTCTTGAGCCATCTTCAAGTGTTGAGACCCCACGCGTCGCATTAAAGCGGATCGATAGATCGAGTCGATCAATGAGCTCTGTATCAAATCCCAAAAACCAGCCTCTGATTCGACCTGTATTGGCGTTGACTTGCGCAATGGTCTGGAGAGATTCTCCTTCACTGATGATGACTGTGTCGCCAGATGGAAGGGGCATAGCCTGCCGGACGATTTCATTGTGTACTAGGGTATAGAAGAGATCTAGTTGGATCCGGCTTGCGCCAAAGGGATAGGGCAAGCTCAGTTTCTGCTCGCCTCCAATCTCTAGGCTGACCGAGCGCTCAGGTTTCAAAGTGAGATTGGGTATGAGAATCTGCTGGTTGCGGATGCGGATCTTACCCTGGTCGTCGATATTGGGATTGCGATATGCCGTGCCGAGGGTCGCTCTCAGGGTCCGCTGATCATCCATTCGATATTTTGCGCCTGCATTGGCCGTGATGACACCAACTGTTCTTGTCACACCCTCAAGGTACTCTGTAGGCCACTCGATGGTCGGATGTGCGCGATATGCAACTGCTATTGACTCTACACCCAGTCTGAGGCCTGCCTGCACACGCAGTTTCTCTTCCAAAAACTTGTTCTCGGCCATCCCGTAGACGGAAAAAGAGCTCAGATTGGCTTTTTCACTTGGATACCTCGTGAGCCCCTGCCCTGGCGTCATCCTCGTAGAGTCCGTGATATTGATCTCACGCACTTGAGATTTTACGCGATTGAACTGCAGATCTGCACCATATCTCAGCAATGATCCTAGCAAAATCGTATCGAGCTGCTTCTCAAAATCAGCTGTAGCCGACCACACCCGTACGCGCTCCTGGTTCCTCGTGAGAATATCACTATCAAATCTGCGCGTATTGCGCTCTTCAGTGATCAATTGGTTGCTGAGGATAAATCTTGCATTGTCCCAGTATCGCTGTGCACGGTGCCAGTCAGCATTGAGGGAAGTCAAACTTCTTCTTTGCGGGCCGTAGTACCAGTCCGCCCATCGAAGAGATCGATCAGCAGTTCCTGGCTCGGTCAGCGCATCATATCTAGGAATATCACTAGAGTTTGAGAATTGGAAGTTGGCCCCGAAGGTCCAGTCATCGCTATATAAGTAGCGAAACTTTTGTGTCAGATCTAGCTGATGATAAGCAGTACCTATCTGGACATGATCCCGATCATTGCCAATGATCGTATCTCGACCCATACGCCTGTCGGCAAAAAACGCTCTGCGCCCGAACTCCGGAAAGTCTCGGCTGTATCTTTTGCCCGCTTTAAGATCATCAAAGTCCACATAGCTCAGCGATGTCAGTATCCCGAGCTTGGCCCGACCCATATTGAAGTCTACATGCACACCACGCTCATTAGCTGCCGAGCCATAGCTGAGGCCATAGCTGAGCTCACTACGTGCATCTGTCTGACTCACATCTATGCCAGCATCCTTGCTCACAAAATGCACGACTCCTCCGAGAGCATCACTCCCATAGAGCAGTGAGCTCGGGCCCAATTGCACTTCAGTCCTCTTAAGCAGGTAAGGATCAACTGTGATGGCATTTTGTAGATGCCCTGCGCGGTAGATGGCATTATTCATTCGGACATTATCCACTACTAGCAATATTCGATTGGCTTCAAATCCACGGATCACTGGACTACCTCCACCGAGCTGAGATTTTTGTACAAAAAGGACACCTGATTTTTCCAGGATATCTGTGCTTGACGACGGATGGACACGATCTATTTGCGGCCTAGAGAGGAGCTCGACCTTCTGTGCTATATTGTCCCTCGACACCTCTCTGCGACCTATCACGACGACTTCGCCCAGATCATTGAGGTCTGACTTCATCGTAATGATATTCAGTCTTCGTGTGAGTCGCTCTAGTGGTATCCGCTGAGTCTTGAAGCCTACGAAGCTGATAGATGCGGTATCCGAGCGGTATGTTACAGGAATCTGACATCTGCCCTCGGCATCACTACTCGCGTAGTATTTTTCATCGATAACGACGTTGACGCCGATCAATGCTTCCTGCTCTGTCGTCATGATTTTCAAGCAGATGTTCACGCCCGGGTCACAGTCCATTTGGGCGAAAGCCCCGTGTGCAAGAATCAGGTACAGAAAGAAGCTCAGTACCAGACTAGGCCTGAACTTCTGGCAACTTGACACGAATGGTCGTACCCTCATTAGGTGCTGATTTCTTGACAAAGATTTTTCCCTTATGATATATCTCTACGATCCGCTTCGCCAAGGAAAGACCTAGACCCCAGCCACGCTTCTTGGTCGTGTAACCAGGCTGAAATACGGTCTTCCACTTGGAGCTTGGGATCCCTTTTCCGGTATCAGAAAAGTCGATGCAAACATACTCGTTGTCTAGTGAGACTTCTGCCTTCAATTGACCATTTCCGTCCATCGCATCGATGCTATTACGCATCAGATTTTCAAAGACCCATTCGATCAGATGTGCATTGGCTCTTACACAAAGATCTTCCTTGTAGGCACGAGGAAATTGCAGCTCGACCTTGCGCGGTGTGCGAGACTGCATATAGCCCTGCACTGACCTGAGAAGCTGCGCGACCGGAAGTACTTCCATCTCTGGTTCTGAGCCGATCTTAGAGAATCTGTCTGCGACCAACTTCAGTCGATCGACATCTTTGGTAAGTTCCTGTACGATGAGCTCCTTCTCTTCATCAGGATCCTCCTCCAATAGAAACTTGAGATGCTCAATCCATCCCATAAGAGCACTGATCGGTGTGCCAAGTTGATGAGCAGTCTCCTTGGCCATTCCCACCCATACGCGATTTTGTTCGGCCCTTCGACTACTGCTAAAGCCCATGTAACCCACCAAGATGAAGGTGGCCAGCAGAAGCACTTGTAGGATCGGGAACCACGTCAAAAAGGGAAGAAAACGAGAATTCTTGTAGTAGATTTCAGCAGCATATCCTGGATCACCTTGAATCGGTGGATTACCGTCCTTCTTGATTTTCTTGAGCTCTTTTTCGAGATAGGCAATGTCGTCATCATGATGGCCAAAATTGACAGCATCTGAGATCTCACCAGCATCGTCCACCAGTATAATCGGAATATCGGCAGAGCTGATTTCTGTAACGAATATGCCCAGTCCGTAGTCAGAGTGATTGAGAATGTAGTCGTTGACTGCGGCGTACTCAGCTTGCGATAGTCCATCTTGAGGACTGCGCTGCTGATTGAGCTCTTTCATGGCGGCAGCAAACAGCTCTACCTTCTGTCGCTCTGTTTCCTTGAGATTATTGGCCAGGAAGTTTGAGTATACGAGAGACACTACGACCACAATGACTGCTGCGATCGCAAGGAAAGTTTTCCACCATGACTTGCGTGTATAAATTTCCACCATCTCAGGCTCTGAGTACTAATGTAGCAATTGGAGATTTATTGCTCTACGAACCAGTAAGACACAAAATGTGCCAATTCCCGAACAATCTCGCTAAGACCGGATCTCCAGTACCTTTGCAAGGTGGAGAAAAAGGACATAAGAGACCTGAGCTTCGATGAGCTCAAAGATGCAATCGTAGAGATGGGATCGCAGGCATTCAGAGCCGAACAGGTGCATCGCTGGCTATGGCAAGGACGGGTAGGGTCTTTCGACCAAATGGCAAATGTGCCCAAGAAGCTCAGGACAGCGCTAGATGAGTCATATTGTATTCGGCGGGTGGCGGTAGACTTGATCCAAAAGAGCAGCGACGGGACGATGAAATTTCGCCTGGTATTGCATGATGGATTTAAAATCGAAGCAGTACTCATACCTGTGATGTCCGAGTCTAGATATACAGTCTGTGTATCTAGTCAAGTAGGTTGTAGTCTCAGTTGCAAGTTTTGTGCGACTGGCACCATGGGAAGACTTCGCAATCTCACGGCCCAGGAGATCGTAGATCAGTACGATATCGTCAATGAGCACTGTGAGAAACAGTATGGAAGAGGATTGACCAATGTCGTCTATATGGGTATGGGAGAACCTTTGCTCAATTACGCACCTGTGGTGCGTAGCATCAGGATACTCTGTGATCAGCGGTATGATGGCATCAGTCCGCGACGGATCACCGTAAGTACGGCTGGCATCGCCAAGATGATCAAAAAATTGGCAGATGAAGGCCTCAAGATCAATCTTGCTTTGAGCCTGCATGCAGCTAATGACAAGAAGAGGAACGAGATCATGGAGATCAATCAATCCAATGATTTGGAGACACTGATGGACGCCATCAGCTACTTCTACACCTCACTATACACTAAGATCAGCTATGAGTACATCGCTCTGCGCGACTTCAATGATCAGCTCCGAGATGCTGATGAGCTCGTCAAGTGGACTAGGCGATTTCCTGTCATGGTCAATATTATTGAGTACAACACCGTGGCCGTCTTTGATTGGCAAAAGAGCAAGGAAGATCAGCTAGATGCATTTTCCAGAAGGCTAAGAGATCAAAATGTCATGGTGACTGTCCGTCGCTCACGAGGTAAAGACATCGATGCGGCCTGTGGGCAACTCGCTAATCAGGATTAGATTCTCATCATACCGAGAAGCATCTCGTAGCGCTTCTCCACCTCATCACGCTGGAGAGACTTAAGACGATCCAAGCTAAATTCCTCTACACAGAAGCTTGCCACGACTGAACCATAGACAATGGCACGCTTGATCGTCTGGAAGCTTGTATCACCCTGAGAAGCTATATATCCCAGGAATCCTCCTGCAAAACAGTCACCTGCTCCTGTAGGGTCGGTGATCTTCTGCAGCGGAATGGCAGGGCAGGAAAAGATGCCATCATTGGCGAACAGTAGTGCTCCGTGCTCTCCTTTCTTGATGATCAGGTATTTCGGTCCCATCTGCAGGATCTTAGTAGCAGCGTTGGCAAGTGAGTGCACACCGCTGAGTTGCCTTGCTTCCTCGTCATTGATGGTGAGGACATCGCACATACTGATGACTTCCTTGAGCTCGTCGAGAGCTACATCCATCCAGAAGTTCATCGTATCAAGCACGATGAGCTTTGGGCGCTCATTCATCTGCTGGATGACTGATTTTTGGATGGATGGGGTCAGATTAGCAAGTAGCACGTACTCTGAGTCTTTGTAGAAATCGGGAAGCTGAGGGTCAAAATCTGCCAGGACATTGAGCTCAGTCTTATGTGTCTCACGGCTGTTAAAATCTGCGAGATACTCTCCCTCCCAGAAGAATGACTTTTTCCCCAAGACTCGATCGATACCTTCTGTCTCGATACCTCGAGATTCCATCTCATTGATCTCAGATGCTGGGAAGTCATCTCCTACTATTGACACCAGATTGACAGGCGTAGAGAAGAAAGAAGCTGCCCAAGCAGAATAAGATCCTGCTCCGCCAATCACCCTCTCTGCTCTCGCAGTGGGCGTTATTATGGTATCAAAAGCAACAGTACCGACACTCAGTAGACTCATAGCGACATTTTGCCGCGAAATTATCGACTTTTTTGAACCCTTGGTCTATTCTCATCTTATGTCAATCCAGTCGGAACGATATTTGAGTAGTTCCTCCGCGTAAGACCACTGTCATGATCGTCAATGTACCTCTAAGAAATGATTTGGAAAAGGAGTTGCCTTTTGAGAGCTATTTCAATTTTTCGCGACTCCGTGAGTACTTCCTACAAGAAGGTGCCAAAAAAGGCTATGAATCCATTCCAGAATGGCAAGAAAAACTACGATTCTTTGACGAAGCTCCGCTATACGAGAGAATAGTAGATGAGTCCATCATCCTTGACTATGAAGAAAATCTCAAGGAGCTAGTCTTCCCAATTTTTTCAGAATTACTGCAGACCAATGAGATCAAGACGATCACATTGCCCTACTCTGATCAATATATATTCCCGACGGTCAGACTTCAAAATATCTTGGCAGCAGCAGACGAAAAGAAAGGTCTCAATGTCCGCGTGCCCAAAGAGGATATGTTCTACATCCAAGCATGTCTCTTCATTCTCGGCTTTTACTATGGTATCAATACCAAGATGACGCGTCCATTTTTCCTGGATGTGCCTCTCAAAAATGGCAAGACCACCATCCTGCGGATGTTCATCAATGCGGACTTCTGCGAGTTTACGCCAAAACCAGAGTTTAAAGGCTTGAGTCAAGAAGATATCGCCCTTCTGCTCAAAAATCCAGAAGACATAGACCTCTGGAAAGAGATGATTCCTCCCAAGAGCTTCGTGATGGAAGGGTTTACTATCGTCAACATGTTTGATGTGACGATGGACGAGACGCTGGATCGACTGAAGTCTTTCTTGCTCAAAAGAAGCGCACTAGACCAGCGCAAGAGTCGCGAGCTCATCACAGAGGCAATTTCTATTTTTCTCGGAGACGACAACTTCAAAGTCGGCCTTACCCACTATGACTCGAGTTCAATGAAATTGAGTCAGCATAGAGGCCAAGGCTGGAAGAGCTATATGGTACATGGCAATGACTCTACGTACATGAAGTCTGCCTGTGGTATGAATAGCTCCGAAGACCTGTTCGGTGGTAGAGCTTATGCCACTTGGCAAATTGGTGATGAGCTTCCAGAAGAAGCGCCTGAGTTCATGTCTTTCTTGCAGAACAAGGGTTACAAGAGCTTGATCTTCATACCACTGATCTATGGTAGTGAGACAATCGGTATACTGGAGTTGATGTCAAAGGACAAAGATGTCATCTCTCCTATCACCTACACCATGGTCGAGCCTCTCTTGCCAATATTGGCGCTTGCATTGTTTTCTTACAAGGAAAACCATCAGACAGAACTCGAAGCCGTCATTCAGCAGAATTATACCTCTCTACACCCTTCCATATCATGGAGATTTATGGAAGCTGCAGAGGAGTATGTGAGTAATAAAGCAAAAGATGTAGACATCGTCTTTAAAAATGTCTATCCACTCTTTGGCCAGTCAGATATCAAGAGTAGCAGTAGCATCAGAAATTCTGCAATCCAATCTGATATCATCACACAGCTCAGAGCAGCCAAAAAAGTCTTAGAAAAAGCCGTCAGTATCAATGCACTCCCTGTCTTCCGACAGATGCAGTATGAAATAGAGCATCATCAATCTGGACTCAAAAAAGAGCTGCTTGCCGGAGATGAGCTGACATTGATGGACTTTATGAATCAACAGCTCAATCCAATCTTTGACTGGATGCGTCAAGAGACAGCCTACTCAGATGTCATGCGCAGCTACGACAGACTTCTCGATCCTGAGCTTGGGATTGTCTATGACAAGCGAGGCAAGTTTGAAGATTCTGTCGCCATGATCAATGAACGTCTGGCAGACTACTTCATGGATCGTCAAGATGAGGCACAGAAGTTTTTTCCACATTACTGTGAGTTTTACAAGACAGACGGCGTGGAGTATAATTTATACTTGGGCCAATCTATACAGCCAAATCGCAGCTTCCATGAGTTTCATCTCAAAAATCTGAGACTCTGGCAGTTGATGACAAGCTGCGAACAGGAGAATCTCTTCAAGGAATTAAAATCTGAGCTCCCTATGGACTTAGATATCCGAACATTGATACTTTGTCATGACAATCCAATGTCTATCAAGTTTCGCGTAGACGAGAAGAAATTTGATGTAGACGGAGCCTACAATATCCGCTATGAGATCGTCAAGAAGCGCATAGACAAGGCCATTGTAAGAGGCAATGGAGAGCGCCTCACCAAGACCGACCACCTTACCGTCGTCTTCAGTCAGGAAAAAGAAAAACTAGAGTATCTCGAATACTTCGAATATCTCCAGTCCATAGAGTACCTCAAATCGGGTGTGGAAGTGCTACAGCTAGAGGATATGCCGGGTGCTAGTGGACTCCAAGCCTTGAGAGCACCGATCAGCTTTAAGTCTCTTGTCTCAGAAGTCCCTAAGAGCACAGCTATACTGAGTAAAGTATCCTGAGTGAACCTCGGATATTCAAGCTCGTTAGCATAGGGTGAATGTGCTATGGTACAAAAGAGATCTACGCACCGCTGATCATCCAGCAGCTGCAGCGTGCATAGAGGATCCTCGTGCTTCCATTGCTATAGCCATCGTAGAGCCAAAGCTCTGGGAGCATCCAGCTCGCTCAGCTCGGCAAAAGAATTTCATGCTCGAGAGTATAAAAGAACTCCAAAGTTCTCTCCGTGACTTGAGTGTGAGACTACTTGTCTTTCACGCTGATCCTCTCTTAGTCTTTCAGACTCTTCATAGCCAATGTAAGATTGAAACCGTGTATAGCATGGAAGAAACTGGTCTTGATATCACCTACAGACGCGATCGAGCACTCCAAGTATACTTCAAATCGGCTGGTATCAAGTGGCGCGAATATCAATCTAATGGTGTACAGCGAGGACGCCGCCACAGAGCCACCTGGACATCTGACTGGCATCAATATATGGATCAGCCTCAACAGCATCCAGACTGGTCCCAATGGCGAAGCTATTCGTCACCTCTACTCTCAGAACTAGCATTGCCTCCAGCCGATCTCAGTGTCCGAGCTGATCACGTCTTCCAAGTAGGAGGAGAGTCCGTCGCCCAGGAGCGCATGGCTGGATTTTTGCGGCGAGAGATCCATCAATATCAGCGACACATCTCCAAACCACTGACAAGCAGAGAGTATTGCTCAAGGCTCAGTCCGTATCTTGCATGGGGCTGTCTGAGCATCAGGCAAGTCTACCAAGCTCTGGAGCACGAGCCAAGCAGAAAATTGTCGCGATCTGAGAGAGCCTTTGGAAGTCGATTGAGATGGCACTGCCATTTCATACAAAAGTTTGAGATGGAATGCAGCATGGAATTTCGAAGTTACAATCGAGGATATCGCAAGCTAGCTTATAATACCAATGAGACACAGCTCCAAGCATGGAAAGACGGCAACACCGGATACCCTCTCGTGGATGCCACGATGCGCTGCGTACAAGAGACTGGCTACATCAACTTTCGGATGCGCGCTATGCTCGTCTCTTTCCTTTGCAATCATTTGTGGATGGACTGGCGCCTAGGAGTAGAGCACCTTGGAGCACTATTTCTTGATTTTGAGCCAGGGATACATTATCCTCAGTTTCAGATGCAGGCAGGCATTACCGGCATCAATACCATCCGAGTTTACAACCCGATCAAGCAAGCACTTGATCACGACCCTGATGCTAGCTTCATCACTCGATGGATCCCTGAGCTTCGTGGCCTTCCAGCTCCATTTGCTCGTGAGCCATGGCGCATGACTCAAATCGATCAGCAGTTTGCAGGATTTCAACTCGGACGTGACTATCCGCATCGCATCATTGATATCGAAGAGACAGGTAGACGAGCTCGACAGATCCTCTGGGATATGCAATCAGATCCAGAGGTGATTCAAGATTCGCGCAGGATCCTCCGCACACTCACTAATCCCGTCCGCAACAATTTATGATTACAAAAATCATAGGCATAGATTACGGGGCTAGATTTTCTGGTAAGACCGTCATTTCTATCTCTGACGGAGAGTCATTGATCTTTCATAGGCCTGAAGTCAAGCAGGATGCAGATCGCTTTGTCTTGGATTTTCTTGCGGACTGTCGTCCAAATGTAGTCGCGATTGATGCACCCTTGAGCTTGCCAAAGGCATTCTTTGGCGACGGCATGGATCATATGTATCGGCAGTGCGACCGCGAATTGGGGGCCATGTCGCCTATGTTTCTGGGAGGATTGACTGCACGCGCGATACAACTATGCAAATCTCATCCACATAGTACATGGATCGAGACTTACCCGAGTCACCACGTACGGCAGTTGCTCGGCATCAAGAAGAAAACCAAAGACTCTCTTATTGAGGCAATTGGATTGATGGAGACGATTTGCTCAGTGACATTTGGGCGAAAGCCCGCAGACTGGCACGAACTAGATGCAAGTATGTGCTGGTATACTGCTCGAAGATTCCTTCAGAACGAGTGTCAAGTGATCGGATCAAAATCAGAAGGATTGATATACCTCTAGCATGAAAGATCGTCGGGGAAAACATATCAACAAACAAAATCTTCCAGAAAAAATCTGCCTGTCTTGTGGACTGCCATTTCGATGGCGAAAAAAGTGGGAGCGTGATTGGGAAAATGTCAAATATTGCAGCAAGAAATGTCGATCATCAAAGCAAGACCATGAAAATTAGCCTTTCAAGACTGGATCAAGACACACACTTTGAACTCAAGAATGAATCTGGACATACCATCCAGCTTAGTGGCAATGACAAAGCTACAGGTCCGATGGAATCAGTGCTCATGGCAGTGGCCGGATGCAGCACCATAGACATTGTCATGATCATGGATAAGATGCGCCAGCCGCTCAAGGACATATCTGTCGAGGTTGAAGGTATCCGCCGAGAAGAAATACCAAGAGTGTTTACAGAGATTAGGCTTCACTACATCGTACACGGCCCAGTCAAAGAATCCAAAGTGCAACAGGCGATCGCTTCTTCGCTGGATAAATACTGCTCAGTGAGCAAGATGCTCGAGGCATCTGTGAAGATCACAAGCAGTTTTGAGCTCCGAAACTGACGACTACATCGAGTCTCGCTACATATCACAGACGGCAACTATAGCTTAAATCGGATACCGGTCTGCAGACCTGCTAGCCTCAGCTTCTTATCTACTGGCTGCACGTCTAGATTGATCGGTGCCAGGACATAGCGCATATGTGGTTCAGCAAAGACATCGATACTAGGCGTCAATGCATAAGCTGCCTGCACGCTTCCAGTGAGACTCAAGCCTACCTTGGTGCGGAAGATGACCTGATTATCGATATCCCCATTATTGAATCTGATTGGCTCACCATCTGGATTGAGGATTGTGCCCTGTCGGTCAAATGCCACATTGAGGATGACTCCACCATAGGCTGTCATCGTCCAGCGTCTCTTACTCCAAGAGTAACCGATCTCAAGTGGAATGTCCAGAAACTCGTAGTGATTTTCGGCATCATAGCGTGTGGTCTCTACGACGTCAGTATAAATACTATCCATTGTGATGAGTGTATCCATGGATCCAGGATCTATGACGGTATCTATTTCGATGCGGTTGAGAATACGATCTACTACTTGTTCCTCGACATGGAGAAAGTCTTCATTGACCCTCGTATAAGCGAGACCAGTACGAAGCATGACACTATTCATCACGTGGCTAGAAAACCTCATTCCAAATCCATAACTGCTCCTCATGCGCTCAGAAGCGGATCTATCAGATACGTGCTCAGCAAGATCTGTATTATCACTAGAGATATTAGACCAAGCATGATTGGTCGAGTAGTACATGTCTACATAAAATCTCGAGCTCGGTGGTTCAAATTTGTAGCAGCTGGCAAACAAGCCCATCTCACAAGACATATTTTGTAGTGTGGCTTCTAGCCTTGCCTCATCACTCACATATCCCGACATCTGATACTGCAGAGGGCTGGCAATGAGCGCTGATGGATATGCGTCTACCCTTGGCATCAGGATCGCATAGTCGATGTCGTCTGTGACAGCGTTCGTCTCTTCTGCAAGCTCTACGATGTCAACACGAGACTCTGTCGTCATATCATCAAGGCGAAATTTCGTTCGATCTACCTCCTCTACAGGTGTAGCACTTCTTGCTTCACTAACATTATCAGGCTGAGAAGTAGCGGGTAGGCTTTGATCTTCTTGATTTCTGATTGAGGATTGCTCTTCACCTGCCTGATTGCTGATGAATCTGTCTGTCGTGAAATTGCGAGATTCTGTGGTACTGATCTGATCTTGTGCGACTGATACACGAGTAGATCTATCGATCTCCTGACTTTTGGATGCCGCAGTCTTTTGGTCTTCTAGAGATCCAATAGATTCAGCTGGAGAGAAACTAGTGGCATCTTCAGTTTGCGTCTCATTTGATTCCGTGGCCAAAGCCATTTGTGCATCTGTCTTCGAAGTAGTTACCGATCCATCGATATCGCTGGACGGATTCGAAACCTGATCCGCAAGAGCATCAGACGCGCCGATCTGCTGGCTCACAGACTGTCCATGATCCGATTGATACCAAAGCACGGTAGCGACACCGAGCAATAAGATGAGGCTACTCAGCCCTATGATCCAGAGACGCCTTTGTCTCTTGACTGCAGCCTGAGCAGCAGCAATACGCTGCCAGACCTCTGGAGCAGGGGCGAGCTCCATGCCTTCAAGCTTATTTTTTATGTCCTTGTCTATCTGCTTCATGGGTTGCATCATGTAAGTAGCCGAGACCAGCCACTGAGTTTTTTCATAAGTAGTTTTCTCGCCTTCAGTAGCTGAGTCCTAGAGGTACTCTCTTCGATCTGAAGGATCTCTGCGATTTCCTTGTGCTTAAATCCTTCTATGGCGTACAAGTTAAACACAGTTCTGTATCCAGATGGCAAGTTTGAGACCAAATTGAGGATTTCTTGTTCTGACATCTCGCTTATCGGTCCGACTTCCTTGCTATATTCTATCACGTCGTCAAGGTCAGCACTATCCTTGGCTCGCTTGCGCTTGGAGATGAGCTTCAATGACGTATTGACGATAATCCGCTTCATCCAGCCTTCAAGTGCCTCAGGAGACTTGAGCTTGCTGATATGTGCGAAAATCTTGATGAACGCTTCTTGCAATACATCCTCAGCATCCATCTTGTTGCCAGCATATCTCATGCATATGGGAAAAAGCTTCGCTGCGTATCTGTCATAGAGCTCCTTTTGTGCCAGCGCATCCTTAGCGGCACATCTCTTCACTAATTCCTCTCGATCCAAAGACTCGATACGCTGTTGATTTTGCTCCCGCGAACTTACTCCTTCTCCTAAGATATAGCTTATGCCTGAGCTACGCATAGCTGTCTTGAGTTGAATACTGGTACTGTAAGTGGTCATCCATATAGTTCGACCCGTATTTGTGCCAAAGAGTTGCCTAGTGTTTCAAGTTTTTTTTGCGCTTGGTCGATCATCTCACTCCATCCACACAGATAAAATAGACGATCGGGCGCTGGCTGAAGATAGTGAGTCTCATAGACTTGATGCACATATCCATGCCTGTACGCTTCGTTTTCTTCTCGCGACAGACACACGTCTAGTTGGAATCTCTCGGGGTACACTTCGCTGAGCCACTGCCATTCATCAAGATATAATATCTCCGAGGCATGCCTCGTCCCATATATGAGATGAAACCTTTTATCTGTCTGTTGTAGACCGAGATGGATCATGGAACGATAGGGCACGACTCCAGTGCCCGTGCAGATCATGACATGCCGATGATAACTAGGACTTGCGTCAAATGTAAATGCGCCTACAGGACCTCTGAAACTCAGTTCATCTCCCGGCTTGAGTTCATGAAAAAAGTACTCAGATGCCTTGCCCCCAGGCATATAGAGTATGGCTAGTTCTATAACATTGGAGCCGTCAGGAATGCTGGCGATACTGTAAGATCTCCACCGATCGATACGCTTTTCACCCGTAGGGAGGTCAAAAGTGATGAACTGTCCTGCTTGATAATCAAAGGAATCTAAGTGATGCGCTTGTATCCAAAATCTTCGCACCCGAGGACCAGCCTGCTCCCAGTGAATAAGTCTCGCCTTATGCCATGTCCTTGGCATCCACCTCTACCGGATTGATGATGAGATCTTCATAGGCAAATATCTGATCGAAGCCTTTGCTCTGAAAAAAGCTTTCTGTCTCTTCTTTGCCTTGACGCGATGTCGCCAAGAAGAAATCGCCACCCCAGGCTCCGAGAGGTTTCACTTGCCCCCAAAAGTCCTTGAGCTCAGCTTTATCTGCCAGTCTTGGCATCTTGAGCAAAGATGAGAGACGCTTGTCATGCTCATCCACAGCACCCTCAAAGTCATCGAGGGTCTTGGACTTGCAGATTGTCTCTGCAAGCTCGTCAAACTTGCCGAGATCCTTTTTGGCGGAAGCCGCCACCTGACGGTAATATGCAATACCCTCTTGAGTGTCCTGTTTCTGTCCGGAGTAAACAAAATAGAGCTCATCCTTGAAACTCGGGTCAAATTGGCAACGACTGATTTCTGGCTTAGAATCCTTCAGCTGATACATGATCGGCTCGTTGCTCGATGCACAAGCGATATCGTAACCAGATCCACCAAAGGAGTTCTGAAGGAGATCATATGGGTCCACCTGCGCCCACTGTGCTAGACAGGATATAAGTGTGCTACTCGATCCTAGCCCCCAAGCTGGATTAAATCCGAGATAAGCGGAGACACGATACTTTTTCCACTTGGACAAAAAATCAGAGTTGAGTCGGATGCAATTTTCTAGGAGAGTTTTGAGATATGAGGCCTTGTCTTCATCTGTAGTCTTCATGACATCCAGATTAAAGAGATCATACTTCGCTTCAAACCAATTTTTCCCTTCTGGATCAAAGCTCTTCCAAAATATGTCCATGCCAGAACCCTCAGATATCTCTAAGGACTGACCGAGCTTGGTGGGAAGAGCGACAGCCTTAGCACCGTCTAGGACGACATACTCACCACAGAGCAACAGTTTTCCGTTTGCTTTGAATACCTTCTTGATGGCTCGCTCTTTTGTAACCGGTCTAAACCATAAAAGTACGACGAACTTATATGTTTTTTAACAATATATTCTAGAGGCGGAGATCTTCCACAAAACTTTTTACATCGTGGAAGCTCACAGTCTGATCTGCGAAGTGTGACTGTGCCCTTTCTTTTTCCTGGTCACTGGCTCCGAGTGTATTGAGGATATTACCCAGGTGCATCTTCATGTGTCCTTTTTGGATTCCTGTCGTTACTAGTGAGCGCACGGCGGCAAAGTTCTGAGCCAATCCAGCAGCAGCGACGATACACATCAGTTCCTGAGCATTAGGTTTCCCAAGTAGCTCTAGAGATCTTTTGGCTATCGGATGCACAGCCGTCAGTCCACCTACTGTACCTAGCGCTAGCGGCAAGTCTATCCAAAATCTGAATCGATCACCCTCGAGACTACAATGCGACAAACTGCGATAGCGTCCAGATCTGCTCGCATAGGCGTGTGCGCCAGACTCCACCGCTCTGAAGTCATTGCCCGTGGCTATCAGTACCGCATCTACTCCATTGAAGATGCCTTTATTGTGCGTAGTAGCGCGATACGGATCTATGTATGCGGCCTTCACCGCCTTGCAAAATCTCTCCGCAAAGTCCTTTGCCGGCATATCTGCACACGCTCGTAGCTCCTCAATATCACAGCTTACTTCGGCCCTGACCATGCAGTCGGGTGTATAATTGCTGAGGATGGACATCAAGATCTCGACTTGTCGATGCTCCGCGGATACACCCTCTGCATGGAGGAAGTATCGCTCAATCTCCTGCGCAAATTGCTCTAGGATACTATTGATAAAATTGGCACCCATAGAGTCACAGGTCTCAAAACTTACAAAGAGCTGGTAATAATCATCCATCTCATCGGAGAAATCTCTCACCGTAATTTCCCGTATTCCTCCACCACGCTTCTCCATATTGGCGGTCATGTGAGCCACTGATGCCATCAGCTGAGGCTTGAGATTGACCATATGACTTTTCAGCTCAAAGAAGGACCCAGGCCAAAAAAAATGGACATGACCCAACTTCTCAGTACCTAGAACCTCACACTTGAAGCCTCCCCGACTCAGCCAAAACTTGGCAGCACTTGCCGCAGCAGCCACTACGCTGCTTTCTTCTGTCACCATCGGGATGGCATAGGTCTCAGCATTGACCAGAAAATTGGGCGCGACACCATAGGGTAGTGGATAGTTGCTCAGTGTATTTTCACTGATTTCATCCAGGATCTTCTGCTCCTTCTCATCCTTGTGCCAGTAGCTGACGAGCTCATGCATGACCTTCTCGGGATCCTTGAAAAAATTCTCTACGATCCACTTGATCTTTTTGCGCTTTGACAGCTTCGAGAATCCCGAGATCGTCCTTTTCTTATCTTCCATGATTCACTGTCAAAATTATGGTCTTGCCTTGAGCAGCTGTTTGGCGAGCATGAGTCCCTGAATCTGACCCTCTATGTACTCATGTAGATCCTCTAGACTTTTTGAGGCAGGCTCAAGCATAGCACTGGCCTGGCCATAGATCGCTGGCAAGGGACTATCATCTATCAATTGGTAACCGTCAAGGAAGCTCTTGACACCGCCTGATGCGATGAGACTCTTGCAGCGGATATTGCTATTGCTGGCGACGATGTCTCTGCACATTTGCATCATCTCACTAGCAGAGTGTCCTATCTTAATCAGGTCTAGCTGATCAGAGGGCAGATTGGACTTTCTTCGCAGGACCTCTAGCTTCGAAAAGTTGGTCCCGCCAAATCCACCAAACTCTATGGCCTCCAATGGTAACTCGAGCAAAGCTTCGAGACTGCGAGGCCCCATGCCTTGACCCACCTCCTTGATGATCAGAGGTAGTCTAAAACTGTCAAGCACTCTTTTGATGAGATCCAGCGGTGCCGTATGATACTTATCTCCCTCTTCCTGAAACCACTCCTGAAGAGGGTTAATATGGATGATCAGGCCATCTGCTTGTAGCATTTTGCAAAGCTCTGTGAGCAGATCACTATTGTAATTCATGATCAGATCTTCCACTTGGGCTATACCTAGATTGGCAAAGAAGGGAAGCCCATCTCCAAGGATGGGTCTTAGATCAAAATCTGACAAATATGAGCGATCTGTGAGAAGGCTTCTGCAAGAGCCCAAACCTAAGCCCAATCCATATTTGGCGCAAGCTCTCGCCAGATTTGTATTGATGGGTCCGGCCTTACCTGTACCGCCTGTCATACTTGACACCCAGATCGGATAGGACATCTGCTTTCCAGCCAGCAAGATGGGCCACTGTTCACCAGATCTCGGATGAGCACCAAGTACAGGCTCATAATGAAATCTCTCGTCACGAGTATCACTCGTCGTACGAGATCTCAAAGCCAGATCTATGTGATCCTCTTTACGCTGGGCAGACTTGTCAGGAGATTCCTTCATGGATTTGTCACAAGAAACGAAGATACTAACACTGATCAGGTCTCGTAGTTGTCGTCAGAGGGAAGTTTGACGGTCATAGAGATCATATTACAAACAATCCATATGGCATCCTTTTTGCCTTTGAGCATATCGTCAGGCTACAGGATATCATACCTGCCTGACAAGACCAAAGACCTTATGATGGAGAGACAGGGACATAGCATATGGGACGACTACCGCGCGAGAACGACCGTACTCTTGGTGCTCCTACTCGTGCTTTTCATGATCCTCAAGTACCCTCTATGATCTTCAGACTGAGATCAAGTGTGCCGGCGCTGTGCGTGAGTGCACCGACTGAGATATAATCGACACCTGTCTCTGCAAACCGTCTTACCGTGCTGAGATCAATACCTCCAGAGGCCTCTGTCTCATAGCTACCGTCGATGATCCTCAGGGCTTCACGGATGATTGGTGTCTCAAAATTGTCGAGCATGATGCGATTCATTCCACCTGTATCCAGTGCTTCGCCCAACTCTTCCAAATTTCTGACCTCTAGCGTCACAGGCAGTTGGCGTCCAATAGCTTTCAGATAATCCTTGGTCTTGATGAGTGCTGCCGCCACTCCACCTGCAGCCTCGACATGATTGTCTTTGATCATGATACGATCATAGAGACCAATGCGATAGTTGGCGCAACCACCGATTTCTACAGCCTCCTTCTCAAGGAAGCGCAGCAGAGGTGTCGTCTTTCGTGTATCCAAGATGGTCACACCAGTACCCTCTACTTCAAAAGCAAATCTTGCGCTCAGCGTGGAAATCCCACTCATACGCTGCATGATATTAAGTACTAGTCGCTCAGCCTGTAGTAGAGCATGGGTATTGCACTCCACCTCAAAAACAATATCACCATTGCTCACATCCGCCCCATCAGAGATCTTCTCGTCAAATGCATGCCCAGGGTCTACCTGCTCAAAAATCATCTTCGCTACCTCAACGCCCGAGATCACTCCGATATCCTTGACGAGCAACTTGGCGCGGCTTCGATCATCCGCTGGGATACACGCCAGTGTCGTGTGATCACCATCGCCTACATCTTCCTGGAGTGCGTCAATCACAAACTGTCTGAGTACTTCCTTATCTATCATGAGTCTAGTGCTGTGCCTTCAAAATTACATCAATACAAGGCTCATTCTACGGAAGAGAATATGGGCGTCTCCCAGATCATCGCCTGTGGGCGATATCTGGGCCGCGCTATCCGGAGCTCGGTACTCGATCATCCACTGAGGCGGATGACGGTACTGCTTCGCACTCCTCCTATCGCTGACGCAGACTTCCGCTATAGCATGAGCACAAACTTGAAGGAAAGCAAACCCAGCTTGGCTTTGGACTCCTCGACCGAGCCATCTTCAAATGTGCCATCATTGAGCAGATCTGTGAAGATGGTCTGATAGCTCAGGCCTATCCTCGTACTAGCCCCCTCGATCCAATCAGGAATGATGCCTGCCCCAAAACCTAGTCCAAAATTGAGAAAGCGCACATCGTCCAATACGTTTTGAGTAGGCACTCCATCAAGCAAGGCTTCTGCACGCGCCCTGGTAGAAAGGATCAGAGACAAGCTTGGTGACTCGATATATGCGCGTGTCTGCCCAGCTCCCAGCTCATTGGTCAAGTAAACCAATCCTATGGGTATCTCCACAAATTGTATACCGTAGGTCACGGAAGTCCCTGCTGGGATATTGCGAAACTGTTCATCTGACAAATCGGATTTGGGCCAAAATGTCCCACCGCGATTATAAAGAATATTTCCACCGTACCCAATATTGAACCTCAGACCCGAGCTGAGGAGAAGTCGATCACTCAGACCATACTCAACGACAGCCGCGAGTTGCATCCCGAAGGTGCTTCCATCACCCGCTACCACCACATCGCCGGTACTAAACCAACTCAAGGTCGGATTGAGCTGGATGCCGACATGAAGACCGTCGGACTGAGCCGAACTCATCAAATAGGATATGCTCAAGCATAAGATCAAGACGGATCGCTTCGTTCCATCGTACATTCGTTGTATCATGATACGCCAGTTTTATTGCTCTCTTGGAGCAGTCCTGAAGATAAATATAGTCTCTTGCTTCATCCTAGTGTGTATCTGCTCTTGCAGGTCAGATGTGACGGAGACTGTGGATCAGGATATGCTCGACTCCTTGGATCAAGCATGGATAGACTTTGATGCTGATCTTCTAGCCGTCGACACCTCGCAGTTTGCAGCATCGATGGATGCCTTGATTGAGAAATATCCAGTTTTTGCAGAACTATATTTCCGACAGGTCGTGCGTCTAGCTCCTCCTACAGACAGCCTCCAGATAGATCCTCGCAGACTATCACAATTTTTGCACTCACCCCTCAGTACTATGCTGAGAAGCAAGCGCGACAGTGTATTTGCAGATCTGTCCCCTTGGAAGAGAGACATGGCTGTGGCTATGGTGCGATTTGCAAAGCTTTTTCCTGGTCGGGATATTCCTGATATCTACTTGCTCAATAGCGAATTTGGCTACTATCCATTTGTCTGGCAAGACGCAGAGGGCCGAGATGCACTGGGAATCAGCCTAGAAATGTTTCTAGGGGAGGCATTCCCTTATGAAAGCCTGGCAGTGCAGTCTCCGGTTTTTTCTCAATACAATCTCATCAGCTTGCAAGCTGACTACATGGTCAAAAAGTCCATGGATGTATTGATCGACGATGCACTGGACTACCCACTGGACAATCGACTGATCGATCTAATGATTCATCAGGGCAAAAAAATCTATTTGCTCAGCAAAATATTTCCTGATCGGCCGGAATCCTACTGGATGGAGTATACCGAAGAGCAGATGAAATGGTGTGAGCAAAATGAGGAAGAAATATGGCGCTTCCTCATCGGAGAAGATCTGCTGTATACCGCCAAAGGCACACACAAGTACACAGAGCCCGCCGCATCGAGCCCAGGTATGCCACCATCTGCACCTGGACGCGTAGCAAATTGGATCGGTTTTCGCATAGTAAAAGCTTATATGGACGCATACGGCGATCTTGATCGACTACTTTCTCACAAAGATGCCCAGCAGCTTTTGCGTGAAGCGAAGTATAAACCCAGTCGCTGATTTTGCGTCCAAGCCAGTATATTAGACAGTATAAATTCGACCAACAAGCAATACATCAATTATGTCCAATAGAGCAATACCACTTGTAGACCTATCAAAGTACGTCTCTGGATCTGAATCTGAGAAGAAGCAATTTGTCCAGGAGATCGGTGGAGCCTTTCAAGAATACGGCTTCGTCGGAGTGATCAATCATGGGATTCCAGAATCTCTTGTCGATGAGTTTTATAAGCTCTCTAAAGAGTTTTTTGCCATGGATGTAGATACCAAGCGCCGTTATGAGGTGGCTGGTCTTGCTGGTCAGAGAGGGTACACCTCGTTTGGCAAAGAACATGCTAAGCAGTCCAAGGTCGCGGATCTCAAGGAGTTTTTCCAGATTGGTCAGCAAGTAAGCGATGACCATCCCAAGGCTGCTGAGTATCCCAGCAATGTAGACGTCGATGAGTTACCAGCCTTTTCGCAAAAGGGCATGGAGCTCTACAAATCTTTTGAAAAATCAGGAGGAGCACTCCTGGAAGCCATCGCAGAGTACCTCGATCTTTCCAAAGACTACTTTACGGATAAGATCAATGATGGCAATAGCATACTCAGAGCGATACATTATCCTCCGATTCGGGAAGAGCCTAAGTCTGCAATCCGTGCAGAGCAGCACGAAGACATCAATCTGATCACTTTGCTTGTAGGAGCGAGCGCAGGCGGTCTTCAGCTCCTCAATGCAGATGGAGAGTGGCAAGACATCATCCCGGAAGAGAATGAGATCGTGATCAATGTCGGTGACATGCTGCAGAGATTGACCAACAATTATCTCAAGTCGACAACTCACAGAGTCGTCAATCCGCCACGATCTGAGTGGCACAAGCCACGTCTGTCCATCCCGTTTTTCCTTCATCCGATAGGTGAGATGGATCTGACTTGTCTCGATGCTTGTGTGACAGATGACCGGCCGATAGCCTATGAACCCATCACGGCTGGCGGATATCTAGATGAAAGACTGCGCGAAATCGGACTAAAGAAGTAATAGACTTGATGCACTCTCATGAGAGGACTACCTTTGAACCCAGAGCGCCTCTCATGACTTTATGATACAGAGCCAGAGATCTAGCTCTCATTTTTTATACTTGAACCACAAAGACTATGTCACAATATTCATTGATCAATTTTCTAGGATGGGAGATGGCTGTCGTCTTTTTTGCCATTCTCCTTCTCTTCGGTGGCAAGAAGATTCCTGAGCTCATGCGAGGCATTGGTAAAGGCATCCGAGAATTTAACTCTGCCAGAGCATCTGTCGAAGCCGAGCTCAAAGAGGGCATGAAAGAAGAGGACAAGAAGGCATAGCCTCCTCCTACCGCACCGGAGAATATTCCCAAGGAACTGTTAAGTCAATAGGAGCTTAAGTGGCGAGAGCATACCTTCGCCCTAGTAGACTAATCACAGATATGAATAAGACAATTACATTCCTCCTATGTATGCTTCTGAGCATCGGAGCGCTGAGCGCACAGAAGTATGGCCACCTCAACTCGCTCAATCTCCTAGAGCAGATGCCAGCCACAAAAGCCGCTGATGCCGAGCTTGAGAAATTTTCCAATGACCTGCTCGCGCAACTAGAAAGTAAAATCCAAGCCTTTCAGACTCGCTATCAAGATGCTGTATCCAAAATCCAAAATGGCACCATCACACCGATAGAGCAGCAAAAGATGGAGCAAGAACTTCAGCAGGAGCAGCAAGCAATAGAGACCTTCCAGAAGAGTGTCGATCTCCAAGTGATGTCCAAGCGACAAGAACTAATCGATCCGATCACTCAAAAGCTTCAGGACGCCATCCAGGAAGTGGGAAAAGAAGGAGGCTATGCCATGATCTTTGACGAAAGCACTGGTGCGCTTCTCTTCACCATTGAAAGTCAAGATATCACCGCTGCCGTCAAGGCGAAGCTGGGTATTTAATCCTTTTGGCCGACAGGCCCGTCCGATCTCTAGTACAAATTTCCTCTCAGGATTTCGCGTGAGATGACGAGGTGTTGTATCTCGCTCGTACCCTCATAGATCTGAGTGATCTTGGCATCTCTCATGAGGCGCTCGACATGATATTCCTTCACATAGCCGTATCCACCGAGTACTTGGATCGCCTCGACACTGTGCTTCATAGCCTGAGCCGAAGCAAAGAGCTTCGCTTGACTTCCTGTTTTGGTATAGTCTAGACCCTGATCCTTGAGCCAAGCTGCTTTGTAGACCAAGAGTCTTGCGGCTTCTATATCAGTCTCCATGTCTGCTAGCTTGAAGGCAATCGCCTGATGCTGGGAGATGGGTTTACCAAATGCTGTACGCTCTTTTGAGTAGTCTAGTGCCAGCTCATATGCACCTGCCGCGATACCAAGCGCCTGGGCAGCGATGCCAATGCGACCACCGGAGAGCACCTTCATGGCAAACTTGAAGCCAAAACCATCATCACCTATCCGATTTGCCTTGGGAACTTTGACATCTGAGTACATGATGGTGTGCGTATCACTAGCGCGGATACCTAGCTTGTCTTCTTTAGCTCCTATGCTCACTCCATCCCAATCCGCTTCTACAAGCAGTGCGTTGATGCCCCGATGCCCTGCATCTGCATCTGACTGTGCCATGACGATGTGTAGATTGGCAGAACCACCATTGGTGATCCAGTTTTTCGTCCCATTGAGCAAGTAGTGATCGCCCATATCAATCGCTGTGGTCCGCTGAGAAGTCGCATCACTTCCAGCCTCAGGCTCAGATAGACAAAAGCAGCCAATCCACTCTCCTGTAGATAGTTTGCTGAGATAGCGATCCTTCTGCTCGTCCGAGCCATACTTCTCGATACCTGTGCATACGAGAGAGTTGTTGACACTCATGAGGACAGAGCAGCTATTGTCAATCTTGGAAATCTCCTCTAGGGCCATGACATAGCTCAGAGAGTCCATACCACCTCCACTGTACTTGGGATCTACCATCATACCGAGAAAGCCAAGCTCCCCCATCTGTCTGATCTCGTCCGTACTCCAGCGCATCTCTCGATCTCGATCGATGACTGTAGGTTTGAGCACTGATTGGGCAAATTCTCTGGCAGCCTCCTTGACAGCAAGCTGCTCATCAGTAAAGGAAAAGTCTATCATAGTTTCTGCTATATTTCTTGTACCAAGTCTTTGTGAAATTTCCTATAGAACACAGAAATCACCACAAGGGTCAAAGCTAGGAAAATTGCCATGAGCAACATCACATAGCCGACATGACTTGACATGGCAAAAAATGGAATGCTAAATATCGCTAGGAAGAAGACCCTGAATGCAATATTAGTCAGGGTGAAGATGCTTGATGTACGACCATAAACTTCATTGGGCACATACTTGAAGAGGTAGCCCACGCGCAAGACTCGGACTCCCGCATTGCAGATTCCTTGAAAGAAGGTCAGAACAAAAAATAGCACAACATTTTTCGTCAAAAACAGCACGATGAAGGAACTCATCATCATGAATGTGAGTATGATAATCGAGTCGATCAGTCGAGCTCGCCGGAAGATCCATCGGATCGCGATCCCAGATATAATAGCCCCTAGACCATAGTACATGTCCATATTGGCATAGACCGCGGCACCTTGACCTAAGTGATGCTCCACATATGGCGCCATCGTGTAAAATCCAGTGAGCAGAAGTGTCACAAATACACTGTAAGATGATATGCCGAATATGAAGATGATAGGATTGGCTTTGAGATATTGGTAGCCCTCGACAAATCGATCCGCGACAGAACCCACGATCACCGATCGCTCTCGGAGAGATTTGTAGGAAATGAAAGCTACCAGTATAAACGCAACAAGATATGTCGCTGCATCAAGCAAAAAGATATCTTGTACCTGCCAAGGCTCCAAAGACCAGCCCACAGGAATGTCTACACCAAAGATCTTCAGTGAACCACCAAGTACACCCTCTAGCAATATCGCGCCAAAAGCACCGGCAGTAATCGTCGCAAACTGACCTTGTACCTCAATGTATGAGGATAGTTTCCCGTAATACTCCTTCTCTGTGATCTCTTGTAGGAATGCATAGAGGGTGGGATAATGAATATTGTAATTGAGGAATGTCACGGTAAATGCAGCCCCGACAGCGATAATGGGCAATCCACCTTGCCACTGGCCCCATATAGCCAAGGCTGCAATGAGCAATCCGCTGATCGCCAAGATGCAGAGAAATACCTTCTTCCGATCATACTTGTCCACCAGAGTGCCTGAGTATGGCACCCAAAACGCAGAAAGCAAATTCGTCACGAGAAAGATCGTAGCAAAGAGTGGCATCTGATCTTCCATATTGAAAAACCACGGTATGGCAATCATGCTGATCCCTTGAGCGATACCTGACACGATATTCGCTGCAAACAGTAATATGAGGGCTTTGCGGTTTTTCAAGACTTGAGCGCATCAGCTAGAACATCGTACAACGTGGCCGATGCTGATAAGTTTTACAAATGTCGGTGGGCTTGTCGATCTCTGTCTCTACAGATTATCCCCTCGCAGCTGGCGATACTTTTTCCTAGCTTCTATGGCAAAGGTGCTGTCTGTATACTCGAGGAATAGACGCTCGTACTTTTCTTTGGCCTTGTCAGGCTGATCCAAGATCTCCTCATAGATGTACCCTAGATTGAAGAGTGCGTTGTCTGCACGAATCTCATCTGGATAGTCTGCTACAATCTGCTCGTACAATGCTACACACTGCTCTACCTCTTTCTTCTCGAAGTGAACCTGGGCTTTGCTATATAGTATGTCGTCAACGAGCTTGTGATCAGGAAACATCTTACCGATAGCATCGAGTTTGGCAATGGCATCGTCAAAGCGATTCTGGAATATGAGCAGGTCTGCTTCAGCGTACATTTCCATTGGCACCGCAGTAGAATCTAGACCAAGATTGTCCGTGATAAACACGCTCAGGTCTATAGCATCATTGGAGATCATGCGCGAAGTGCTTGATTTGAGTACATCAAACTGTGACTGAGCCCACTCAAAATTGCCATTGTAATAGCTGAGCTTGGCATTTTTGAATCGCGCTTCTTGACCCATGAGCTCCTCACGAAATTCTTTGTCCACTTGGCTGTAGAGCAATGTGCTCTCCCACACTTCTTGCTCCATGAGATAGATATCCCCGAGTTGCAACTTGGCCTTGGCTCTGACATACTTATTGACACTCTCAAGCCCAGTGATGCGATTGAGGTAATCAATGGCCTTGGAGCGATCATGCAGGTAAAATGCTTCAAGGTCTGCCAGTTCTAGGATGATATTGGCGCTCGAGGCATTCCAGCCATAGTCATCCAAAAATCTGACGTATTCAGACTCCAGCTCTCGCAGCTCATCCTGAGAGTAGTCAAAGTTGCGCACGAGTTTCTGTCTCTTATTATAAAGCAGAGCCTGCTGCGCATCTAGAAAATATGTCGTTCCATCCCTTCCCTTGCCTATGATATATTGACAAGCTCTGATGGCTGTATCATAGTCGCGATCATTACCAGCAGTACCCGCAAGCTCCATCACTCGGGTACCATTCTCGTTCAGTCTTGTATCGAGAGCTTGATACTGTCTCAGAGCACTTCGATAATCCTTTTGTTGGATAGAGGCCCATGCGAGTAGTTCCATCAACTCGGTACTCTCTGTGGTCTGAAGTTGATCATAGATGACCATTTTCAGTGTATCAAAACCAGCATCATCTAGACTGCGATCGAGTAGATTTTGGACATTGGTGAGGCGCTTCGGATTGTGCTGCACGGAGAGCAGAAACTGCTCGATCATCTGTGCATTTTTGCCTGCACGACGATAGAGGTCGCCAAGATTATAGGCGAACACAAGATCGTCCTTGAGCAGTTTTGCACCTTTTTCATAGGCTTTTCTACCCCAGTCATATTTGGCAAGATTGGTAAAAGCGACTGCGACTTTTTGAATCTGGCCTTGATCTGCCTTGAGTGCGTCAATAGCCTTCTGATATTCTCCTTCTGCCTTTTGCACTTCAAACTGCTGGTCGTAGATCGATCCGAGCGTCACGTGATGATGAGTAGCCTTGTTATTTCTCTTGAGCTCCTTTTTGACGACAGTCTCAGCCTTCTTATATTCTTTGAGCTTGGTGAGACACTGCACCCACCTCGCAAAGTAGTAGTCATTGCGCTTATTTTGCTCAAAAATCTCCTCGTACATCTCCGCGGCCTTCTCATATTCACCATTCTTGTAATACTCCTGAGCGAGCTTTACCTGCTGTGCAGAGAGTGAGGTGATCGCTGTCGCGAAAATGATCAGTAAACTAAGAACTGGGCGCATAAATTTCACAAGGTCAAGAACGCAAAGATGGGTTCAAAAGTTGCTTGGGCGGGCAAGGAGTTGACAGCCCCTTGTCGATCTCATCTCCTCGCACTCATGTCAAAGGCCTGCACTCCTTGAATTCAACCCAACTCGTGCATTAGGATTTCTTGGTAGTCATATTCTTTGGGATGAGCCACAGAATACCAATTCTTACATACGTCGGGAGGTGCTTCATGTTCGTAACTTTCCTGTCAGTCGAACTCTTCATTTTCTCACGGAGAATCAGAGTGTTGAGTTGCTATTTTCGAGTCTTCGAGTTTAGCGTATTTCTGCTGCATAATCAGGCACCTACTCTCCTCGCCACAGCTCGCTATGCCTCGTCGACCAAGCACCCGATTCTATTGCACAAATCCACTATCCTTCGAAGTCTAATGCACGAATGGGATTCAAAGAAGAATTCAGCAGTCTTCTTGCTCCTTGACTGTAAAATCCGAGTCTCACATCATACACGGTGGTTTTGCGGTTGGCGCCAAAAGCAAAGCCCGAAGCATTGTGCCTCGGGCTTCCTATCATGACTATCCGAAATCTCCTTCCCTATGGTAGGATCACCTCACTGATGACATGGATCACACCATTTGTTCCTTGTACGTCGGTGAGGTTTATCTGCGCAGTATTTGAGCCTGCATTGATGGTCGGCACACCGCTGAGATCTATTGTGAATTCTCCACCAATCGCATCTATCGTCTGTCCATCACGAAGCTGATCAGCTTGTACATTTTGTCCAGATACTACGTGATAGGCGAGGACACCTTCAAGCTGCTGAGCAGGAATATCATCGAGTGTATCCCAATCAGGATTGTTTTGAAGCAGTCTTGCAAAGGCGTCATTGGTCGGAGCAAAAACCGTATATGGTCCATCCTGATTAAGAATGCTGACAAAATCTGTTGACAAATCACTCCTTGTAAGTGCTGCGACTAGGGTACTGAAGTTAGGATTGTTGAGTGCTAGGCTCACGACATTGGGAGGAAGCATCACCTTATCGATGGTATGCACTACACCGTTGCTAGCCTCAATATCTGTCGTGATAGGCTCAGCACCGCCATTGAAACTTACACCGCCATCAATATCGACCTGAAGAACAACCTGCTCATCATTTGGGCCATCACTGAGAGTTGTGACATAGCTGTTGCTCAATTGAGAGGCTCTCACCTCTCCGCCTAAGACGTGAAACTTGAGCACGTGCTCAAGAAGTGCATCATCAATGTCCGATAGTGAGTTCCACGTAGGATCTGAATCAAGTAAGTCCTGGAAGGCTTCGTTTGTTGGAGCAAAGACAGTAATGCCTTCTGCCTGTACTGCACTCACGAGATCAGCTTCTTGAAGCGCAGCTACGAGAGTACTAAGGTTATCTGTGTTTTGGGCGATTTCGACGATGCTCTGTGGCTGTGGCTGTGGATCTGGATCATCATCACAGGAAGTCAGCACAAAGAAATTGAGACCAATAAGTGCAAGCAGAGAAATCTTCAAGTTTTTCATATCAAATGAATGTTTTTGGTGAATGGTTAGATTACCTCTGACTAACTCCAACCTCTGCTTTCTGTTTAACTATTATATTGTTTTTGTTAAACAAAGTATTGCATTTGACACAAGCCCATTTGCGGGTGTTTTTCTGTAACAGATCCATAGGTCCATGCATACCTGTAGAGCAGAACTTGATCAAAAGATGCATATCCTCTACCAACTCAATCAGAGCCCATGGCGATACAGCTCATACTGATCCTGAAGTCGTACTTCTGCTGAAGGGCAAGAGCACAGGCCTCGAGAGTAGATCCAGTCGTGAGTACATCATCGATCAGTAGTGCGTGATGATATTGCGCAGGGACATCTTGAGCTTTGAATGCCCTCGTAAGATTATCAATCCTCTGCGCACGATTCATCTTGGTCTGGGTCTTGGTATACCGGCGTCTACGCAGAATCTTCTCATCCACAGGAGCTCCAAGTATCTCAGAAAGCCCAGCGGCAAAGCGCTCGGATTGATTGTACGTTCGCTTCATGTGCTTGAACCAATGGAGGGGTACTGGAATGATGACATCTACATCCTGATACAAGGCAGACTCTTTGAGCTTACTACCCCACCATCGTCCAAGTTCATACGCTACGTGATGACCGTTTTCATATTTCACTCTGTGAATGAGATTTTTGATATAGTCTCTACTGTCTAAGAGGAACATTGCTGAACCTGTCTCAATCTCGACTCTACCCCAGAAGTGCTCGGCAAAGCGATTGTCTGCTGATAGATGCTGCTTGGTGAGGGGCATAGTGACGAGGCAGGAAAGACACATAAAGTGGTCCGTGATGGACTCCTCTGTTTTACAGCAGAGGCATAGCCTCGGAAAGATGTAATCCAATAGATCATCACGAACAGCCTTGGCCAATCGGACAATAGGACTGCTTTTCGTAGTAGGTAGCTCTGACATCACTGTCTATGTATGTCATGAGCTACGCCATAGGTGACCATCCGTTAAAAAAAAGCCCGCTCCGAACTGAATCGAAGCGGACTAACCAAAACAAAACGAAAAACCAACTTTCTTATATGACTAACCCGCTTCTAAGATGACGGGAATTTTTTTTCTGTCTCCGTAGCGATCAATGTTGAGTTCTATTTGCTCTCCAGCTCGCGCATCTTCTAGTAAAGCCTGTAATTCTTCTACGTTGCTCACGCGATTATTGTTCACTCCGATAATCACATCATTGGGCTGGACTCCACTTCTTGCTGCTGCTCCACCTCTTCTCATCTGATAGATATACACACCTTGAGTGACGCGGAAGCCAAGCATCTCACTCACTTCTGTATCCACATTGGCGATTGTCACGCCCATGTATCCTTTGGTGCCTGGATTAGAATTGTTTCCAGTGGCTATGATCTCACTCACCACTCCCTCCATGATCTCAACGGGTATGGCAAAGCTGTAGCCTACGTAGCCTCCATTTCTAGAAAAGATGGCCGTGTTGATCCCAATGAGCTCTCCGTGAAGATTGACAAGCGCACCTCCACTATTTCCACTATTGACCGCAGCATCTGTCTGGATGAATGCTGAGATACCTTCTCCGCCTTGTTGCAGATTTAGGTCTCGACCCTTGGCAGATATGATACCTGCTGTGGCCGTATTCGTCAGTTCAAATGGGTTGCCGATAGCAAGTACCCACTCTCCAACCTTCGCTTTTTCTGAACTGCCGATTTCGATAGGATTGGCATTATCCACATCGATCTTGAGCACTGCAAGATCGCTGTCTGGACTGCGTCCTACGAGAAATCCATTATACTCTGTACCATCATGAAGTGTGACGATGAATTTATCTGCAAAGTCTATGACGTGATTATTGGTGACGATATAGCCATCTTCACTGATGATCACACCGGAGCCAGATCCTTGTCTGACACCATAGTTATAATCTTCAAAGTCAAAAAATCTGCTGAATGGATTGTACGCTCTTTGTCGTCTCATGCGCTCTTGAGCGCGATATTGGCTTTCTTGCGCTTTGATCAGTACGACCGAGGGCGATGCCTCTTCCGCAGCTATGCTGAAATCAACTACTGCGGAGGCATTGCTACTATAATTGACAGGTCGCACATTACGACTTGGTGACTCCTCTACAATGACCACTCTATCAGTGTCCGTAAAGTGGCTGTAAATCAGGAAACCTGCGAGGACAAAAAGTCCGCCGATGAGTCCTGATAGCAGATAAGGCGTTTGTCTTTTCATTGCTTGGTTTTCTTCGCGATTCGAGCATAAAAACGCTCGTATTTCCAAGCTTGTTACCAAGATTCGCAGTCTTTAACAATGCATTAACAGGGTGTGATTTGCGTATGTCTTAAAGCTCCACTAAGAAGCGCATAAGCTTCAATACCACATACGAGATGGCCATCCACTCCTATGCTTATGCAAGTCCTGCACTTCTTGTAGGAATATGTAGTCATCCTTTTTGCTGAGTTGATCATACAGGGACTCATAGGCTTCTTCTTGTCGAGTCTTGGACAAGTAGTAGAGCTGCTGTAATGCGGCTTTGTCTTTGGCTAGAGGCAGATCCTCAAGCACTTCATAGATATGCTCAGCAGCCTGATAGTCGCCTTGCTGCCAATGCGCTTGTGCCTTCAACAGTTGCAGGTCCGTGCGTCGATCATACTGTGCTAGGTTGCCGGTCTCTAGGAGCTCTTGCATCGTGCCGAGATCTCCCAGCTTGAAGGCTGTGATAAATGCCTTGACGTCTTCTTGCACTGTCCCTCTGGTCGCGAAACTATCAGGATCGACCATGGCATACTCCCGGTATCCAGCTGCCTTGACTGACTGATACTGACTGTAGGCCAGATAAGCACTCATCAAGAGGATCAGCAGGCCTATTCCCAAAAAGACAATAGACTTTTTGTTTCGCTTTGGGGCTGAGACTTGAGAATCAGCAGAGCGTATTTTCGTTCGAAGGTCCTGCGCGATTGCACTATCAATCGCCTTGAGAGCCAGCCGTGTCTCGTGGACCTGATCACGAAGATGATGATCAGATTGAAGCTTTCGCTCAAATGCATCTGTCTCAGCAGTAGACAAACGATGTTGGAGATAGGCAATGATATGATCGGTATCTTTCATGCTGTCTTCAATCCTGCTTTGGCAACTAGCGATTTGAGCTCTTTCATGCAGAGATATTTCTTTTTCTTGGCCATCTCTGGCGAGCTGATCAAAAGCTGATCAGCTACTTCTTCATGATTAAATCCTGTCATCCACAATTTGAGTATTTCTTGGCAGGATTGCCCGAGCTGAGAAAAAAGCTGAAATAGTTGCTGCTCTTTGGGGTCGTCTGCTGGGGCTGTGGCGACTTGACTGGCTTCAAGCTTGACCATATCTTCTGTATACTGCACTCTACTTTCCTTGCGACGTCGATTGCACCAAAGAAAGTAGGCTGTGCTGGTGAGATAGGACTTGATCGACCCAGTATGGGCAAAATCACCTCCGCGGACCTTACGATCGAGTAGCACGATGGCCTCGGCATGCATATCCTCAGCATCGGCTCTCTGCCCCGAATTGGTGATGATTTTATGAATGATCTGGGCTTTGACATCTTTCCACTGCATGATGACTCGAAGGGCTCGCTCTCTAGCACCTCCACCCGACCTGATCATGGCGAGCAGATTGGCCTCGTCTTGAGAGATCTTCACGTCTTTCATTGCTGTCATGTCTCGACCAGTAGGATAAGTGACCCGAAAGGCCAAAGAAAATGAATTTTTTGAAAATTATTTGATGATTCGGCCCGCATTGTCCTTGAGAAACTGGTCCCATCCGCCCTTTCCAGAAAGCTTTCTGATCGGGGAAGCCAACTGAATCTGATGACAAACAGCCGTAGCAAGGGCATCAGTCGCATCATGATGTCGCTTGTCGATTTCAAATTTGAGCATACGCTGTAGGAGTGCGCCGACTTGCTCTTTGCTCGCATTGCCACTACCCGTGACCGCACGCTTAATCGTCTTGGGACTGTACTCTGTCACAGCGAGGCCCATGGTCATCGCAGCGGCCATTGCCACACCTTGTGCACGCCCCAGCTTGAGCATAGACTGTGGATTTTTGCCGTAGATGGGTGCTTCGATGGCGAGCTCGACGGGGTCATGTCGCTCGATGATATCCTGCACTTGTAGAAAGATCTCCTTGAGCTTCTCTTGCTGAGAAGGAAGCTTCTTGAGCCGCAGAGTGCCGATATCCAGCAATCTACTCTCTGAGCCTTCTACTTTGATGACCGCGAAGCCAAGGAAATTGCTGCCAGGATCTATGCCTAAGATGATCACAGGCATAAAAGTAGCCCAATACCTCATCTTATATTTAACAAGAGATTAATCACCCTTGAGGAATGATTGCCGTCCTACATTCGTCTTAAGAATGAATCGATCAATAAGATGTGCCATGAAACGAGCGATCAAAGTCATACTTCCCTTTTTGGCATTAGCCCTCATGTCATTTGGGCGAAAGCCCGCAGATCCTCCAATGCTGAACTCCGCTCTCAGCTCGATGATCGATGATGATAAGACCCGTTGTGACCTTGTCAATCGATCATTTCTTGCCGGCGAGCGGATATCCTACAATATCTATTATAAGGCAGGGTTCCTCTGGATCAAGGCGGGGGAAGTCGTCTTTACCATCGAGGATATGGGGGATAGCTATAAGATGGTGGCCAAGGGGCGGACGCTTCCATTCTATGATAAGTTTTATCGAGTGCGTGATCATTATGAGACCCATCTAGACAAGGAAACACTACTACCCAATCTTTTTATCCGAGATATCCACGAGGGTAAATACTCGATCTACGATCGCATAGAATTTGATCATGCGACCAAGACGGCCAGAACAGTCAGAAAACACCGTGGCGAAGAAAAAGAGATGGAGAGTGCCTATCAGGACTGCGTGCAAGACATGCTGTCAATCCTGTATTTTTTGCGCAATCAAGAGATGGAAGGCTACGAGGTGGGACATGACATTCCGATTCATGTCTTTCATGAAAATCGCACCTACGACCTTGAGGTACACTACACATCCTATAATGAGCGGAAGAAGATCAAAGGTAGAGGAAGAGTGAAGGCCTTTGAGATCAAGCCCGATCTGATCAAAAACTACATCATCTCAGACGATCACAACATGAGCATCTGGGTCGCCGATGACAAGAATAAGATTCCTCTGGAGATCGAGGCGAAGCTTACCGTCGGGAAGATGAAGGCGGTACTTGGCAGCTGTGAAGGTCTTCGCTATCCCAGCATCTATGATGGCACGCTAGAGGAAGCCGATCTCAACTAAAATTCAGAGGCTCAACTCACACTTGTTAGATTCTTCCTAATATGGGAAGGGCAACTTTGGTTTTGTTCAAAAACTGCTATTTTGTGGTCTTATGTGAGTCCGTGAGGCTTACGCCAAAAAGCAAATTGAACGAACGATGAGTAATCCAATCGAAAAGATCATTAAAGATCAAGGTACAGTCCTTGGCCATCCTTCTGGACTTTTTGTCCTGTTTTTCACAGAGATGTGGGAGCGATTTTCCTACTACGGGATGCGAGCGCTTCTAGTGCTCTTCTTGACCTCATCGATCATGGATGGCGGCTTTGGTTGGGACAATAGCAACGCCAGTCAGCTCTATGCACTTTATACCGGATTAGTTTATTTCACTCCTCTTTTTGGTGGGATGATAGCGGATCAGTACCTCGGCTACCGAAAGTCTGTAATCATTGGAGCATTCACTATGGCATTTGGTCATATGTGTATGGCACTCGAAACGGAGTTTTTCTTCTTCTTTGGTCTTCTTGCATTGATCTTAGGAAATGGTCTTTTCAAACCAAACATTTCATCAATCGTAGGAAAGCTCTATACTGATGAGAAGCGTAAGGATGCCGCCTACACGATATTCTATATGGGGATCAACGCTGGTGCGTTTTTGGGTATAGGACTGTGTGGCTACATCGGCGAGAAAATCTCGTGGTCACTTGGCTTTGGATTGGCCATGGTCTTCATGATTGCTGGTGCGCTTCAATTCATGCTCAGTGGCAAGATTTTCGGAACCATCGGCCTGAAACCTCAAAAAGACACTATGGCCGATTTAGATCCTGTGGTTGAACAAAGCAGCACGGATACAGGTCGACTGGGGTCCTGGATTGGAATTGGAGTTGCTGTATTTGGAATATTGACATTCCTACTTTGGAAGTTTTCCCCGTTGACTGACACGACCAATCTCTTGACAACGGTCAACACTTTGTTTATGTTCCCGCTGCTAATGGGCTCATCGAGTGCTATTATAGGCTACATAGTCAGTGATCCCACGTTATCGGTTGTCGAAAAAAGTAGGGTCTGGGTTATTGTCGTGTTGACAGGCTTCACGGTATTCTTCTGGTGGGCATTTGAACAAGCGGGGTCTTCCATGACCATCTTCGCTAGAGATCATACGATTCGAGATCTTTCCGGAAATACAGCCATGATCTTCAAAATTGTGAATGCAGTCTTGCATGTTGGAGCTATGATTGCAATAACCTGGGTGCTCATGTTACTGTTTAAGGCAATCTTTGGAAAGGTTGCTGTGGCTAATACGATATTAGGAGTGAGCTTCTTAGGGATTTGGGCCATCATCATTTGGATGCTTTGGAGAGAGTTTACGACAGATACCACGGAGGTCCAAGCCAGCTGGTTCAGCATTCTCAACTCATTTTTTATCATTACATTGGCTCCATTGGTGTCTAAATTCTGGGAGCTCAATCTTGTAAAATCCGGACCACTAAAATTTGCTATGGGTCTAGGTCTTTTGGCATTTGGATTTGCGGTATTGGCATTCGGAGCGTCGGCTATCAACATCGAATCTGGAATTTTAAGAGTGAGTATGATATGGTTGATTTTGGCTTACTTCTTCCACACCATGGGAGAACTATGTCTTTCTCCAGTAGGATTATCATACGTCAGCAAGTTGGCGCCACTCAGACTAGTTGGTGTCATGTTTGGTGTATTTTTCATCGCCAACTTTATCGCTAACTGGGCAGGAGGTATGACCGCCAGCTATATCGACCCCATTGCGGAGAAGCATGGCCTGGCTTTCTTCTTTGGCATTTTTGCAGTTATCCCCGCCGCTGCTGCCCTCATTTTAGTTCTGATCAACGGCACCCTCAAGCGCATGATGCACGGGATCGAATAGTCTATTTAAAATAGATGAATAGTAGCCTTGTCTACAAATAATAGAATAATACTCATGGCTTTTCTCTTTCTTTGAGAGAAAAGCCATGATACTTTCTGAGATCGTCCAGAAGAACCTCTTCGACACCATAGCCCAAGTCGAACGAGACAATAAAAAGTGGAAGCAAGACCTCGAAGAGCTCCTTTCCCTCAAAAGAGCCTCAGTCTACAAGAAAATCAGTGGTGAAATCAAGCTTTCTCTCGAGGAGTTCTTTACACTCTGTGATCACTATCAACTAGACTACAACTTCCTCACAAGACCAGAGGGAACATCTGCCACATTCACAGTCCCATTTCTAGAAGACCTCAAGGTCAGTCAAGAAATGTACATGAGAACACTGGTGGATGACCTCCTCATGAGCAAAGAACTCCAAGATCCTGTGCTGTGGATTTCAGCGCTGGAGATCCCGCTGGTCTATGACTACAACTTCCCTGAGATCACCGCCTTCAAGCACTACATGAATGAAATCTCCAATTGGCAGACCAATACTGATATGAATCGCAAGTTTTCTTTCCAGGAGCATCTACCCACAGATGCAATGAAGGAAAACTTCAGCATTGCACTCGATGCTTACTGTGATATCAAGACTGTCGAGTTTTGGAATCCTTATCAGCTTGATATCACGCTCCATCAACTCAGCTACTGCATACATAGCGGCCTCTTTCACGAAGCTCAGGATAGTCTAAAAATCATAGATGCGCTCTCTCGATTTGCTGATTACATCTCCGAGATGGCCCTCGAGGGTAGAAAGTTCTTCTACAGAGGTGATCGCAAGACTGGACTTCGCGCAAGCTGTGAGATGTACTACAATGAGATCTCACATACCAATAGCTTCGCCTTTCTTCAATCGGTCCAAAAGGAAGTTGCGTATATTACCGTTGACACACCGCACTATATCATCTCAGAGGATCAGAAGATGTGCGACTACTTCAAGCAGTGGACACAAAAATTACAGAGGTCTTCTCTCCTGATCTCTGGACAGGCACATCGCAATCGACTCGAATTTATCAATGGCCTCAAGCTCAAGATCCGACAAAAAGAAGAACAGATCAGGGCGATGATCGGCTAGAATATTGACTGTGCTCGCAGGTCATCGTATATTCGGAGGCCGATGGGAAGAGCAATACTCGTCATATCGCTACTTTTCTCTGCTCTCTGGCACACGTCAGCACAAGAGCCATTCGACTGTGCGAATCAAAGGTGGGTCATCCAAGAAGATGGACGATTTGGCCGGATAGACATCAGTCCCAGCAGCGGTGCCATGGTTTTTGTACCATTGGTCGACGATCTTGGCATCGATACCAGAGCCATTGCATTCAGAAGTCAGGACCGTCTCATGTATGCACTAGCCACTGATGGATCAGCACTTTATCGATATGGAAGATCGGGGACAGTGCAGACACTCAAGATAGACCCAGTCTCGACCAACTATCAGTATGAAGCAGGAGGCATTACCCCAGATGGCCAGTACTTTCTCGTCGTAGCATCCACGGCAGGACGCGACCAAAGATATTTTTGGATCGATCTTAGCGATCCTGACTACAGCGCTCGAGAAGAAATATCACCCAACGGTGTCTTCCTTCAGGATCTTGCATTTGGCGAAAGCCAGACAACTTTTCTTGGCTACGATGCACTGGATCGATCTATCGTAGAGATTAACACTGCAAGTATGCAGATGACTCGCTCTCCTTTCATTGAGTTTGATGATGATATGCAGGGAGCGTACTTCGATGCATTTGGTGAGTTTTTCACCATGGGTACCGTCGTCAATGGTGTGGCAGGAGCCTTGTTTCTTTATGATAGAACCAACGGTCAATACTCGCGATCCAATACCGGACCACCCATCCTGATCAAGGACATGGCAAGCTGCCCCAACTCTGTCGACCTGAGGCTAAGAGCTCAGACCAAGGTCGCTATCCCCTGCACAGAAATCGAGTATGCCTTTGAGATGGTGAACAATAGTGGTCAGAGTATCTCCAACCTCTCCCTAGTGCTGGATCTACCGGAGGGCATCAGCTATATTCGGACCTTGTCCAATGCTCTCGTGGGGACAGATATATCTACGCCAACAAGCTTTGCGCTGCGATCCATGACGCTGCCACCTGGTGAGCACACAGTCACGATTCTCCTTGAGACTGACAATGTCTCAGCCCGCGAGCTTGATCTACAGGCATTGCTGTCGGGTCTACCTAACATTCTCGGCGATGATCGTCTATCTGATGATCCTACGACAAGACGAGGAACTGATGCCACTGTGCTCAATCTGGAGAGCCCTGATCAAGAAGATGTCACGATCACCTCGCTACTCTGTGAGGGTGATGTGCTGGAGCTCGATGGCTCTCCCTATGGCTCCATCGTGAGATGGAATACTGGTCAGACCACTCCGAAAATCACTGTTTCAGAAGCTGGCACTTATGTGATGGATGCCGGAAATGCCTGCACAGATCTCCTGATCACATTCGTCGTGACCTTAGCATCTTGTCCATTTACTATCGAGATGGCAGAGGAGGTCTTACCAGATAGCGTCTTACCCTGTAGTGAGATTCGTATCAGATATACCTTGGAAAACGGCAGTGGTGATGAGCGTCTGCAGCTATCTATATCAGATACCCTGCCCGATGGCTTCACTTTCGTGAAAATGCTGGATAGCGGCCTAGAATATGACCTTGGTAGTGCGGATGGAGACCAAAGTATCGAAATCAGGAATCTGACGCTACCAGAAGGAATCGACACGCTCAGTGCCATCGTGTATGTCGATGATATCGAGCCAGGCACCTATGGAGTCCGATCACGCTTGTGGAATATCCCACAAGAACTAGGTCCATTCCGCTTGAGTGATGATCCGAGGACAAGTGGATTTGACTCGACTGCGATCTATGTATTGGGTACTGAAAGCGACAGCATCGTGGTGAGAGATTCGATGTGTATGGGTGAGCCAAAGTACTTGGACGGCAGTCCTTACGGAGTAGATTTTCTCTGGCAGGATGGCAGCACTGACAGCCGGCTTTCCATCTCAGGTCCAGGAAGGTATGAGCTCATCGTATTTAGTGGCTGTGAAGAAAGCTACATCAGTTTTATCATAGATTGGTACCCTGGAGTGAGCTTATCTCCTGATCGTGTGGTGGACACCATCAGACTTGGTGAAGAACTTGACCTAGAGCTTGAAGCCTTGTCCCAGACAGACTCTCTCAGCTGGTCCTGGAGTGATCCAGTCGACACGAGCCTTAGCTGCACTACTTGTGCTGTACCTAGTGCTAGACCACTCCGCTCGATCAGCTATTTGGCCAAAATCAATAATGAGTATTGCAGAGATTCTTCTGTGTATGAACTGGTGATTGACAATAGCAGGAGGATCTATGCGCCAAATGTCTTCAGTCCCAATGGAGATGGCATCAATGATCTATTTCAACTTTACACATCGGAATTTGCCTGGCTGATCGGACTAGAACTTAGAGATCGCTGGGGTAATATCGTCTATCGCTGTGCCAAAACAAGATTGGATATCGAGCCATGCACATGGGATGGGACTGTCAAGATGCAAGGTGCTAGCGAGTCTGTCTATGCTTGGAGCGCACGAATCAGATTCTTGGATGGTCTAGAAGAAAATTTTTTTGGGGACGTATTGATCCTAAGATAGTTTCATCAGTTAATTTGTTAAGATTCTCGTATGCACTGGCAGCGTAGGTGGTCACATTATTGTCTTATAGTTAACTTCAGTCTTCTCCCCGAAGAATAAGATCTCTAAAAACTCAAGCTATGTTGAAACAACTACTTTCTTTTTGTCTGGCAATCATGGCCTGTGGGGCACTTGCCGCGCAGTCTGCGACGACAGGCATCTACGAGGTAAGTCTGCCTTACACAGACGCTCATGCTTACTTCCATGCATCCTATGAGCAACTAGGACTAGATGACCCACACGATCTCCAGCTTTACAGGAGCTTCGAATGGTCCAACATCCGTCATGATCGATATGATCAGTACTACAAAGGTCATCAAGTGATAGGCTCGAGTTTTATCCTACACTGGAAGGACGATGTGCTCAGAAAAACCAGTGGAGCCCTTGTGAAAGACCTTGATCTCGCGGTCACTCCTAAGATCAGTCAATCAGATGCTATCAGCAGATCTGAAGACTTCTTGCTTCAGCTTTTCAAGAAAAAAGACCTTGAGCACCAAGACCGATATGCAGGGGTCCGAGCCAGCTCCGAGACTAGTAGACTTGTCATCATTGGCAATAATTATCCCAATCCAAGTACTAGCTATAAGCTTGCATACGAGACGATCGTATCGCTCAATACTGTGATTCCCGTACGAGAAAAAGTATACGTAGATGCGCAGAATGGTCAAGCCATCACTACACTCTCAATGGTGTCACACAGCAGCGTCGAAGGTGTCGCAAATACCAAGTACTATGGCGAGCAAACGATCATAGCTGATAGTGTCGGGAAAGAACAGTTTCGACTCTTTGACGAAGAACGAAATGTGCACACTGTTGACCACAGTGAATCTTCCGGGTTTTGGGACGAGAATTTCATCGAATTTATCGACAAAGACAACTACTGGGACAATCGCAACTCTTATGGTGACGAAATTGCAGGTGATGCTCACTACTGCAGCAGCGCCATGCATGACTTCATGATGGATCGCTTCAACTGGAAAGGTCCAGATGGTCTTGGCTTAGAGTATAAGGCCTATGTACATCTTGGTGGCGGACAATCTATCGTCAATGCATTTTGGACAGGAGTGGCCTCGTACTATGGCGATGGGGACTGTAGCGGATATGGCCCATTGACCACTCTCGAAGTAGTCGGACATGAATTTGCCCATGGATTTACACAGTATACATCCGGGCTTATCTATTCCAGTGAGTCTGGAGGAATGAATGAAGCCACTTCTGACATCTTTGGCAAGGCACTCGAGTATGCCTACGACCCGGATGGATTTGACTGGTACATCGGAGAGTCGTTCCTAGAAAATGATCAAGTGACGCCATTCCGTAGCATGTTTGATCCCAACATGTTTGGCAATCCTAAGTACTATGGAGGCCTCAACTGGGAAAACAGTGGTGTCCATAGCTGGAGTGGCCTGTGGAATCATTGGTTTTATCTCTTGTCTACTGGTGGCAGCGGTGTCAATGAAGGTGGTTACAGTTTTGACGTAGACAGCATAGGAATAGAAGATGCTCTAGAAATCGTATTCTTGATGCATATCGGCTACCTCACTCCTAGCAGCACATATCATCAGGCGCGCGACTTGAGCGAACTAGCTGTAGAAGACCTCTTTGGAGCCAATAGTACAGAGTGGGATGCTGTGAATGAAGCCTGGAAAGCCATTGGTGTACTCGAAGGTGGCGGTGGAGACACCTCTACGGGTGGCGACTTCCTAGATCTTGCTATTTACTTCAACTGGAATGCACTCGAGCAATGCAATGATGGTGCATTTCAAGTTCCATTCAGAATTCAGAATAATGGCCGTGAACTCGTACCACAAGGCACAGAAATCATCGCAACTGCACAAGTTGACGACGGAGAAGTCATGAGGGATACTTTTACCATGCCCTACGATCTTTCTCCATTTTTCGTTGCTGACTTTTTATTCGAAGAAGAGGCTCCAATTGAAAATAATTTCGTGAATGTTGATTTGTCCCTCGAGTTTGAAGATGACAATGAGTACAACAATACGAGCTTCCAATCCGTCTTTTTCAATGACAATCTGCCAGATTTCAATGTAGCACTCAATTCATTTCTACAAGACCTCTCTGACGGTGGTGCTTGCGGTGGAGAATTCAATGCCCTTCTGAGTATCAGCTTTTTCAATCAAGGCTGCGATCCGATTTTGGCTGGAACTGTCATGCCTCTTGACTTTGAGGTCAACGGCTCTTTTACTGATATTGAAGTCGTCATCCCATTTGATGTGATCGGTGGACAGGCTTTCACACATAGCGAGTTTTTGAATGGCGGTGACTATGAGACAGGAACCAACAATTATAGTCTCACACTTGACTTGGCCGATGACAATCCCAATGACAACTTCAATCAAGGCGTCTTCATCATCCCTGACAACTGGGATGGCCTAGAAATCCTGGACTTTGAGGATCAAGATCCTAGTGGTGGCGGCGTCCTCAATATCACCAATGACTTTAATGTGCTCTTTGACGTGATCGCCCATGACGGTGGCTATGCTCTAGGAGTCCGCGGGTCTGACAACTTTGCCACTCCGTTTTGTAGCGAGCCTTTTGATGTCTTCAAGGAATTTGGAGGTGGTACGATGATCAGTATGTGTGTAGATGCTACTGGCCTGGTCGAACCAGAGCTCCATCTAGATCTCACCATGTACGATGAGGACTTCGGAGCGACTGGTCAGCAGACTGAAGAGATCAGTTGTATGTTCAGAGCATTCTTGCCCAAGAGCACTGGCATCGAGTTTCCCGTAGAACTGGGCCTTGCAGAAGGCGAATCCAAGCATCTGGCCTATACCATTCCTCCCAACTATGTCGGAGAGATAAGCTTCGAGCTAGCCACATTTAGAGGAAACTCCTTCATCGACAGAGAGAATCCAGACTTCGACTTTGGCGACCATGTTATCCTTGACAACATCGAGATCCGCAGTCTCACGACTAGTACCTCTGAGACCCTTGGCGATCGCCTTGATGTATATCCTAACCCGGCCGACAAGCAAGTGAGATTTGCTGCTCAAGGCTCGGATGAGCTTAGGGTAAGAATATTTGGTGCTGCAGGTCAGCTTGTGCATGACAGCGGTCAATTTGTAGGGCAATATGATCTACAGACTTCTGACTTAGCCACCGGCCTGTACATCTATGAGGTCATCTCAGCAGACAAAGAGAAGCACAGTGGCAAGATCATGATCCAACATTAGTGACTTGACTAGTCCATAAAACGATTTACTTAGGAGAGCCTATTCCCATCATTGAGAATAGGCTCTCACATTTTCTAATAGTCATCAAATCCATGGCAGATTCAAGGCCACCACTAGACAAGGATATTTCTCCTCGTGATTTTGAAGAGTTCTATTGGCTCAAAAAAGAGCTACACAGCTTCTGTAAGGCAGAGGGCTTACCGAGCACTGGCTCCAAAAGAGAGCTTGCCACTAGGATTCTATCATATCTTAAGACTGGCGAGAAACCTAAGCGATACTCTTCTAAGACATCGCGTCCACGTTCCCGCTTTGATTGGAGTAAGGAGGTACTCAGTCCGGCGACTATCATCACTGACAACTATAGCAACACGGAGAATGTCCGCAGTTTCTTCACCCATCACATCGGTCCAGGCTTTAGATTTCGGGTGCCATTTATGCGCTGGATGAAAGACAATACTGGCAAGACTCTAGGCGATGCAATGGAAGCTTGGCAGGTCATAGAGCAAAGCCTCAAGTCTGGCTCCAAAGAAATCGCTCCTCAGTTTGAGTACAATCGATACCTGCGAGACTTTTGTCAGGACAATCCTGACTTATCTCGCGATATTGGTATCAAACTTTGGAAGATCAAGAAACAAAGACGAGGAAGTAATGCTTATGAACAATCTGACCTAGATTTTTTGTCAGATCAGTAGACCAATTATTTTCTAGACTTCACCAGCTCATTTTCGCGAAAGCGGGTAGCACTCCAGTCACTGTCAATCGACACCGCTCGTATGCCACGATATCCAAGTCTGTTGACAGCATCCCAACCGTGATCACGACTGATATCTACCTTATATTTCTTAGAGCTGCCTTTGGGATAAGCGAACCACAGCTTGGCATCATGCACCAGCTTGTCAGAGATCTGATCCATGATCTGCCCGACCTGCTCTGCTGATCTCACAAAACTCAGCACGAAGCTGACATCGTCAAGAGCCGTAGCATCCACTAGTATCGGGTATTCCGCTTCCCAAACCTTCAAAGTCTGCCCAAACTCCACCGGCGGAGACAAGACTAAGATGCTGGATTCCTCCTTGTACTGGAGTTTCTTGAGCAGTGGATCCATGCGGAGGAACTAGTCGTACATCTCGTCGATCTGTGCGGCAAACTTGGCTTCGATGACACGTCGCTTGAGCTTCATAGTCGGAGTGAGCTCTGCTTCAGTTCCATCTTCACGAGTCGGGAGCCATTGTTGACCTACGAGCTTGAATTTCTTCACTTGCTCAATATGGCTGAATTCTGGATTGCAGTCAGCCACGCATTTGTTGTACAGACTCTGCACTTCAGGTTTTTGGATGACCTCTTCGATGGAGGTATAAGGCACATTGTTTTCTTCACACCATTTCATGAGCGCTGCTTCCGCAGGGACGATGAGCGCAGAAACAAACTTGCGCTTGTCCCCTATGAGCATCACTTGTTCGATGAGGAAGTCTTCCTTGAGTCGATTTTCTATCGGTGCTGGGGCTACGTATTTGCCCCCGGAAGTCTTGAGGAGTTCTTTCTTGCGATCTGTGATTTTGAGACACTTTACGCCGTACTTATTGGTCACAAAGGTGCCAACATCTCCTGTGCGGAAGTACCGCTTGCCATTGATCTCAGTGAAGACCTTTTCATTTTCTTCTGGTCTCTTGTAATAGCCGATCATCACATTGGGACCATGAGCGAGGATCTCTCCTTCGCCGTCGCGATACTCACCCTCTGTATCTAGATAGATGTCCACGCCACCGATGACAGGACCGACGGTACCTATAGTGGCTTGGCCCTCACCCATCATATTGAGTGATAGTGTCGGAGACGTCTCTGTGAGACCGTATCCTTCGCGGATGGGGATACCGGCAGCATTGAAGATGCGCATCATCTTGGCAGGGCATGGAGCTGCTCCAGTGACTATGAGCTTGACATTCCCTCCAAGGGCCTCGCGCCACTTGGAAAATATGAGCTTATCTGCAATGGCATTTTTGAGACCGCCTTTATCGCCGATCTCGTAGTCGTCTGTAAGGCTGAGCGCCCAAAAGAATAGTTTCTTTTTAAGGCCAGTGAGCTCAAGCCCTTTGTTATAAATGGCTTCATAGATCTTCTCTAGGAGACGCGGCACAGTCGAGAAGAAATGCGGCTTCACCGTACGGATCGCACCGTCTGGACCTGCGAGATCGTCGACGGCACAGTAGTGTACTGAGGCAGACTTCTTGATATATGCCATTGATACAGCACGCTCAAAAATGTGACAGAGCGGCAAGAAACTAAGGACATTGTGCCCCTTGGCCACTTGATCCAGTATAGGCAATGTCTGCTCTACCGCATGCATGATATTGCGATGAGATAACATGACACCTTTTGGCTTGCCCGTAGTACCAGAGGTATAGATGATCGTCGCTAGATCTTCATGCTTGATGCCAGCCATGATCTCCTCGCGCCGATCACTGTGCTCATCGCTAAATGTATCCAGCCAAAAATCAGCTTTACTGTCTGGCTCAAAGGAATAGATCTTCTTGAGGGATGGCGTATTCTTCTGCGCTTCGGACAACTTATCAAATAGATCTCCACCACCACAAAATGCATACTGCACTTCAGCTTGATTCAAAATGTACTCATAGTCACTCGGACTGATGGTCGGGTATAGCGGGATGCTGATAATACCCGCCATCTGTGTGGCGAAGTCCATCACTGTCCACTCTGGTCGATTGGCATAGGAGACTATTGCTACTTTATCACCGGGCTTGAGGCCCATCGCGATGAGCCCTTGTGAGGCTTTTTCCGCGTGACTTACAAGTTCAGAAGTACTGTATGACCACCATTGTCCTTGGTCATTTTTGCCGCAGAGGGATTTGTCAATCGCTCCGTGGTCTCTCTGGTGATATAGGTAGTCAAATAGCCTGCTCATAGTGATCTGATTTCTAGTGAGCAAGATAAGGCTTTTTGATGCAATTTCTTGCTCTAGAGAGCCATGGTCATGTTACTTGTGATCGTGATATCGTCTTCATCTTGGAGACTGCTTGCTAGATAGTCTACTTTGCTCAGTTCGTACTTACAGTAATATCTAAGTACCGCAAGTCTGTCCTTGTAGAATGCGTCATCATAGCTTCCAGATCCCGCAACCGCAAGCTCCTTGGCTTTGAGGGCAGATCCAAGCAAGCACCAAGCCGCCACGATGTGTCCTGTCATCTCCATAAAGAGATTGGCATCTGCAGCATATCGCTCATAGTTGCCCATAGCCGCATATTGGCCTAAATGAGCCAGTACTTCTTGGATTTTGACCAGTTTGCTACCGAGCTTTTTGGCGGAAGCCTGCAGATCCTCATGCGCCATAGCTGATGTAATGCTCTCCATGATCTGCCCACCAAGAGTCTTGAGCGCTTCACCTCCATTCATCGGCACCTTGCGGACGAGGAGATCCAGTGATTGAATTCCCGTAGTGCCTTCATAGATGGCACTGATCCGTATGTCTCTCAGGTACTGCTGGAGCACATACTCTTCACAAAATCCGTAGCCGCCAAGGATCTGCAGACCATTGTTGACGGCATATTGACCCATCTCAGATGGATAGGTCTTGCAGAGTGGTGTGAGCAGCTCTAGCATCTGGTGAGCTCGCATTTTTTCATCATTATCGGTGCTCGTGTAGTGAAGGTCCGCATACTTTGCCGTGAGCTGGACCAACAGGTGAGATGCCTCGCTGATAGATTTCTGGAGGAGCAGCATGCGCTTGACATCAGCATGCTCTACGATGAGACACGGCTGCTGATTGACATCTTTCTTACCTGTCGAGCTGATTTTGCGCCCTTGCACACGCTCATTAGAATACCGATGTGCTGCATGATAGGCTGCTTCTGTGATGGCGGCTGCTCCTCGTCCCACAGCGATCCGTGCGCCATTCATCATGAGAAACATATACTTGAGACCCTTGTGCTCTTGGCCGACGAGGTAGCCCCGGCAGTCATCTTTTTCTCCAAACATCAAGTGGGTGGTACAATATCCTTTCTGTCCCATCTTCTGGAAGTCACCGACTGTAGTCACATCATTGGGCTCTAGGCTTCCATCTTCCTTGATACGCATCTTGGGCACTATGAATAGAGATATCCCTTTGGTGCCGGCCGGACCACCTGGAATCCGAGCGAGCAGTAGGTGTACAAAATTGGAGCTATGCTCATGATCACCTCCACTGATAAAGATCTTTTGCCCAGAGATCTTGTATGTACCGTCATCTTGAGGCACTGCCTCGGTGGTGAGATCTGAGAGCGAGCTTCCTGCTTCTGGCTCTGTAAGGCACATGGTCCCCATCCACTCTCCGGTGAGCATCTTGGGGACATAGAGCTCCTTATACTTCGCTTCCGCAAAATGTATGATCAGCTCCGCTGCACCGAGAGTCAAGCCTAGGTAGCCAGGCATATGATTATTGGCTGTCTCTTGGATGTATGTAGCCGCAGTGTGCACCATGAGCGGTGCTTGCATGCCACCATGGTCGTAGTCAAAGATGGCGGAGATGAGTCCGAGCTCTCCAGATTGCTTGATGTAATCCCCGAGGCACTCGTGTGTCTTGATCTGACCATGATCAAATATGGCTGGCTGGCGATCCATGTCTCGGAAATAGGGATACATGGACTTGTCCGCCAATTGCTTCACAGATTGAAGGAACATCCTTGTGCTCTCCTCATCATGATCCTCATAGCGCTTTCGCGCAAATAGACTTTTGAGATCGAGGACCTCATACAAGACGAAGTCTAGAAACTTAGTATCAACGAATTTGCTCATCTCTGCTTAATTGAACTTGCAAGGTACGCATCGTGACCCATACTGATCCAATCAGGATCTCCGATGAGCTACATTTACGAAATCATATGAAGCTTAGATCCACAGATGTCACACTAAGGGCCGGTTTAGCCTGTCTCGTCTACTTTTTAATCTCTGCGGTCATTTGCATTTTCCTTCCAACAGAATACATCTGGGACGAAAGGCTTTTTCTCCCTGAAGTAGAGCGTCTGGCTATAGAGCCAGGTTCGCTCATCGACAAGCTTCGAGGTCTACAGTCACCAATGGGACCACTCTACTTCTTGCTGTACGCAGGGATCTGGAAGCTCTGCATGGGCAAGCTCTTGCTCATGCGATGGGTACATCTTGTGCTTTCGACGGGACTGCTTTATATCCTGGCACTCAGATTAAAGAAGTTTCCTAAAGCTCCATGGCTCTGGCTGGCCTTTCTGCTCAATCCATACTTCCTGGTCATGACAGGACCACTGCTTTACACTGATGTGCTAGGTCTGATCTTCATTTTCTTGGGGCATAGACTCTACTTCAAGAAGAAGGATTTTTTGCTGGCAGGATTGCTTTGGGGCTTAGCGATCTGTACGCGACAGCTGCTCATCGTCTACCCGCTAGCGATCGGGCTCATGGAGGTTTATCGACTAGTAAGGACAAGAGAGTTTCAATGGAAGCGTATAGCCTCGCCGATACTATCAGCACTCTGCTTTTTACCACTCTATCTGCTGTGGGGCGATGTGAATAGTGGAGCCTTTGGGATGGGACAGTTTCAAGAAAATACACTGCGTGCCTTTAGCTGGTCTTGGAAGGCACTCAACTATAGCCTCGCAGTCTGCGGGCTCTGGCTCTTAGTAGCTAGACTGGTATCAGGACGTCTCAGATGGGGTCTGAGGCTGTCAGTTTTGTCAGTCATCACACTGCTGATGTGCATCCTTGCCGAGCCCACACTGATCAATGCAAATATGGCCTACGGAAACCTGCCAGACACTGCAGGTCTCCTTGATATCGTCTTCTCCAACTTATCTTATGCAGCCTATCCGGTCGCTGCAGTTTTGATGGCCTTCACCTTGGATAGATTGTGCGCAGCGATCACTCGATCAAGCGACTATATCGTGATATTCTATGCCATCTTAATCGTACTTTTCGTACTCTTGGAGTCAGTCTACTCCTATGTGTGGGATAAGCACTTTTTGCTGATCATACCTGCATTGTTGGAGCTGCCGCAGCTTTTGGCTGACAAGCCCCTAGACCTAGCCTGATCAGTCTTGACCGTGTATGACGCCATCCACATTGTCATAGAATCGCAAGGAAAGTTCTCCTTCTTCTAGTACAGCGTAAGAATAGCTCTGCATCCAATCCCCAAGATTTACGTAGCGCGAGCTACCATTGCTAAGCAGATGATCGATCGGAAGGTGCCTGTGCCCAAAGATGAAGTAGTCAATATCAGCATCAAGACCAAGCTGCTCTTCACAGTAGCTCACCAGCCACTCTGACCCTCGATCCCATGGCCGGGGCATCTTCTCTTGCTTGCGGCTTGTCCCACTCCAAAACTTCGCGATGGCGATACCAAGATTGGGATGGATGCGCGCGAAGAACCACTGACAGATCCGATTGCGAAAGACCTTCTTAATGAATTTGTAGCCGTGATCTCCTGGGCCTAGTCCATCGCCATGTCCGATGAGCAGCTTGCGACCATGGAGCTGGACAACTGTCTCCTGATGATACATCTGCACATCGAGCTCATCTGCTAGATAGTCAAACATCCACATGTCATGATTGCCGATGAAATAGTGCAATTGAATGCCGCTATCAGCCAGCTCTGCTAACTTCCCCAGGAGTCTGATATAGCCCTTGGGTACGACCTCTCGGTACTCATACCAAAAGTCAAAGACATCACCCATGAGATAGATATCTGAAGCCTCATGTCTGATACTCTCTAGAAATCGTACCACCTTGAGTTCTCTCTCTTGAGAGCTGGCTCCGGTGTCAATACCCAGATGAAAATCGGAAAGGAAGTAGATCTTTTTGCTCATGGCTCAGCCGTGATGGCTATGGACCAAAGATAGCTCTAGTCTGGAATGAGATCACGATTGATCGCCGGACACTTCACCGTACCAAACCAGTAGATGAGACTCACGCCGATGAAGTTGTAATTGTCTCGTGTATTGCTATCACCGCGTTGGCGTCCATCTCGGACAAGACGAGTACCATCAGCATCAGGCAACGACCGATCTGAGAAGACTTGTGACTGGGGACTGAGAGTACTCTGTGTGGGATAGACAGTGCTCACGTCATCGATGTAGTCTGTGAAAGCTCGTCTCGTAGATACCTCAAAGTTGAGGCTCCAGTAGTAGTTGATATTGTACTTAAGACCAAATGCGATCGCCAGTGCTCCAGAGACCTTAGCATATTGCTCGCCACCGACTTGACCTTCTGTACCTAGCTCTTGGAGGGCAAACCACTCACCGCCAAGCTCTGCTTTGGGATTGAAGTGAAAGATCGATGCCCCCACGCCTAGATAAGGCGTAAAGTAGTTGTTGTAGCTGCCGTGCTCAAAGGGCAGAAAGTTGAACTCAAGCATGCCGGTCGCATCCAATATCCCTGAGCGAAAATGCAAGTTGCGAGTGCGCTCCCAAGCATTTTCGGAATTTTCGTCAAAGGCCGATACGCGGCCATAGTTGAGAGAGGTACTGAATCCCACACGATTATTGAAGAGATATCGAGCCTTGATTCCGCCAGCGATCCCAGCATCCTTCAGGTCTGTCGAGGTCTTAAGATCACCGAAGTAGTGCGCACTACCTAGCCACACGCCCGCTTCCCAGCCAGCAGATGATTGGCATTTGGCCGAAAGGCCGCAAAAAAGTACCAGGATCGTGAGTGTGATAGCTTGCTTCATCCCGTAAATCGTCGGCAAATGTAACGTCAGTATGGCCAAACTTATTGGTCTCCTCTATTTCCCTAGGCAGTAAATACTTGGATGTTTGGCCAATATATCGCTTGGTAGTTTCTTCCATGACACAATCTTCATGGTTCTGATTTGTTGCTCACTGGTCTGTAGAGCACTAGCGACGGATAGCATCGTCGATCCACTCAGGATCTGACAGAGACTCTCCAGCAGTTTTTGATTGCGGTAGGGCGTCTCCATGAAAACCTGTGTCGTACCATGTCGCTGTAGCTCTTGCTCCATGCGTCTCAGAGCTCCTCGCAGTCCATGATTGTCTCGAGGAAGATATCCCCAAAAGTGAAAGTCCTGCCCAGAAAAACCCGATGCCATCAAAGCAAGCAAGATACTACTCGGACCAGCCAGCGGTATGATCTCTGCACTGCGGTCTATCGCTTGGCGTACAAATAGATGTCCTGGGTCGGCGATACAAGGATTGCCAGCATCAGATACTACACCGACTGCCTTGACCTCACCAAGGTCCTCCCAGAGATCATGCCACTCCATATGCGCTTCTGGCTCTGGTAGTTGCCAGATCTCTGTCTCTTGGAGTCTTGCTCTGTCTATGGCTTTCGCCAAAAAGGATCGGAGTGTCTTGGGATTTTCTGCGACGAAGTAGCGCAGGTTTTTATAGAGCTCTATGGCCTGAGTATCGAGATGGGCAGTGCTCATCTCTCCAATCGGCATGGGCATGAGATAGATTTTCACAGCACAAAGATGGTATTCCTTGGCACAGCGTAGAAAGTCTTAGATACGCAACTGCTCCTTGAAGTTTCCGATTTGACGTCGATGTCGCAGTATGTGCACAATGGCATGCTCCCATAGCTGCTCTGGATCATACAGTTGGCCCCAGCGGACTGTGATTTTATTGGTGTAGAGATGATCCTCTATCTTCAGGTCGGGCTTATCTACGAAGAGTTGACGACTGTAGTCCAGCATTTTATGTAGATCGGCAATGTAAGCTTGCACCTCGTCATGGTACTCTTTTGGAAAGTAGTCGACATCCTCGCCAAGCCACTTTCGTATCTCTACGATATAAGCATAACCACTCTCTACTACGTGCGACAGTATAGACTGGATGGAGCGACAGTCTGGATCTGTGGTGTGCTGATCCACAATCGTGACTAGATCTTCCTTGGACAGATCCTTGATGGACTGTATGAGTTCTAGGATGGCTCTCTGGTACTCGTCAACGAGAGCAGCCTTGGCAGCTTTGAGATTTGCTGACAAATTGATTACTTCTCTGCGAGTGCAGCGAGCTTATCCTCTAGCTCGTACTCATCGCCGGGTACATATCCAGTGTGACTGTAGACAATCTCGCCCTTGGTATTGACTACGAAAGTCTGAGGGACACTATTGATGTTCATGGCATTGTAGAGGTCTTGATTGGCGTCAGAGAAGACCGTGTATTCCCAGCCTTTTTCTACGACCATTGGCTTGACCTTGGCCAGCGCGCGTGCATTGTCTATCGTGATAGCGATGATCTCTACATTGTAGTCCTCTTGCCAGTCACCGTAGTACTCAGAAATGTTATCCAGTTCTTTCTTACAAGGTGAGCACCATGTCGCCCAAAAACTCAAGACGTAGTTCTTTCCCTCTTGCACATAGTCTTTAAGATTCACAGCTTTGCCTTCAAGTGTCTTGATCTTGACATCTGGCACTGCATTTTGTGCTGTGAGAGCTAGGCTTGCGCCAAAAAGGATGAAAATCAAGAGAGTAATACGAGCTTTCATGTCTGAGTGGTTCGAGTTAAATGGATATCAAATGTATTCATTTGGAGTGGAGATTCTTACCTTGGTCACTCAGAAAGAGCCCCTTTAACAGATCTTTCAGATAACCGTTCATCTACGCATGAGAAATCATCTATTGGCTTGTCTATTGGCGCTGACATTTGCCGGACTTGCTGCGCAAAACAATAATCAAGGCACAATATCTGGTAGTCTGGAGCTCAATGGCAACTTCTTTATAAGAGATTCGGCCATCGGAGCCTTCAATCTTCCGCAATACGACCGTCAGCTCTTTGGGGCTGATGCTTGGATGGATATCAAGTACAGCAACTGGGGCTTTGATTTTGGTCTTCGCTTTGATCTATTCAATAATTCCAATCTGCTCAATCCTCAGGGTAGTTATACGGATCAAGGCATCGGAAGGTGGTACATCAGGAAGCAACTAGAGAAGCTCGACATCGAGGTAGGCTATATCTACGATGCTGTAGGAAGTGGATTGCTTTACCGCTTTTACGAGGTGAGACCTCTCGCCATTGATAATGCGCTTAATGGTGTCAAGCTCGGCTACCAGCTGACGCCCAACATCAAAGTCAAGGCATTCACTGGGAGACAGAAGCGGCAGTTTGACCTCTATGGAAGTATTATCAAAGGCATGACTATCGAAGGATTTCTATCGATAGGTGCTGATGAAGAAGCTGGAAAAGCAGGCTGGTCCATTGCTCCAGGTGCTGGAGTGATTCACCGTACCCTTGATGACAACACCGTGGATCTTCTCGTCGGTACGATCGCCACTTACACTCAAGCAGATCGTATCGGAGCCAAGTACAATGTGCTAGGTTTCAATGCCTACAACACGCTTTCTGTAGGCAGCTTCACTTGGTATATAGAGGGTGCCTATAAGTCAGGGGAACCCATCTTCGACCCTTTTGCCCCAAAGCAAAACTTCGATGGTTCGACGAGCTTAGGGAAATTTCTCTTTGAAGAAGGCTATGTCGCGTACACTTCTTTGAGCTATGCCATGAAGGGATTTGGCATCAGTGCTGAATACAAGCGAACGGATCACTTTGGCATCCGAGCAAGTCCATTTGCCTCGCTCAATCAAGGCTTGATCAATTTTTTGCCACCCATGACTCGTGTCAATACCTATAGGTTGACGGCTCGATATGCTCCTGCAAGCTTGGAGCTGGGAGAACAAGCTGTGCAAGTAGAAGCAAGGTATAGTCCCAGTAAGAAGCTCAGTTTCTTGGCCAACTTTGCCAATATCACCGACTTGGATGGAGGCCTATTATATCGTGAGCTATACGGGATGGCGACTTTCAAGAAATCAAGAAAGTACCAACTCAATGTAGGTATCCAACGCCAACAGTACAACCAAGAAATCTATGAGGTCAAGCCCAATGCGCCGATTGTAGAGGCGCTGACACCTTTCTTTGACTTCAGCTACAATCTGAGCCGTAAGAAGACGATTAGATTCGAAGGGCAATACATGAATACGGAGCAGGATTTCGGTTCGTGGCTATTTGGTCTTGTGGAGTACAGCGTCGCACCCAAGTGGATCGTTACTATCAGTGACATGTACAATATTGACCCAAAGAGGACGGAAGAAGCACTGAATTATTATACAGCCTCTGTGACCTATATCAATCGTACCAATAGATTTGAATTCGGGTATGTGAAGCAGGTGGAGGGTATTGTATGTAGCGGAGGCATCTGTCGATTGGAACCTGCCTTCAATGGACTGAAGCTCAATGTGAGATCAACATTTTAGCAATAGCGACTAATCAATATGCAGCTATGAAGAAGCAACACATCATCTACGCGGTCCTTTCCATGACCATCCTTTCTTGTAGCGAGATCATGCCCATTATACCTGAGCCGCGTCCACCTGAAGAGATCAATCGCAAAGTCATCATTGAAGAGTTTACTGGAGTGACTTGTGTGAATTGTCCGGCAGGCAGTGCAGAGATCGAAAATCTACTGGCGATATACGGTGACAACTTAATTCCACTCTCTATCCATGCCGGATTTTTTGCAGAGCCGGACCCTAGCCGCAGTACCCAAGATTTTAGGACCGATGCCGGTGATTTTCTCATTGGATTTCTTGGGGAGCCACAAGGTTATCCCAGTGCTGTCATTGACAGAAAACTACTGAATGGAAGCAACACGCTGCAGCAATCGCCACAGGGAGTATGGGCTGGTCTTATTGACCAGGAATTGGCGCTTACAGCACCGCTGAGTATGCTACTCGATACAGAATATGACGACGCATCTCGTGAGATGCTGATCGAAGTATCAGGTATATGGTCAGAGTCTCTATCCGGTAATATCAATCTTACAGTGATGATCGCTGAGAACGATATTGTCGAGCCACAACTTACACCTGATGGCTGGGACTTTGAGTACAAGCACAAGCATGCCTTACGAGACATTGTGACGGGCAATGGTGGTGATGCTCTTGCTTCTTCGCCTAGAACAGGTGATGATTATAGTCAGAGCTACAGATACACTCTGCCAGAGGAGTATGACGCCGCAGCGATCGATGTCATCGTATTTGCGCATCTGGTCGGAGAGCAACTAGATATCTTGCAAGCAGAAAGTACTCGTCTTTTGGAGTAGAGCCCAAGTACTCTACCGATCTCTGCCTCATAGTCATATTGGCTTTCTACTGGTATGCCACAAAGCCGAAGAGGAATAAGTTGCTCAATGCACTTCTTTGATCAGATAGGTACAACTATCACCTCCGCTATCATGCTCACGAGTGCCTAGGCGATGGTATGCACTTGTAATTTTTAAGATTCCCCACTGAAGAATCTTCCCAGTGGTAACATCATTGAAAATCCGTATATCGCCACGCCCAGCAGGACGTCTTGTCGCATCATTTCCTAATCAAGCAATCATAAAATTCAAGAGGCCAGACAAAGTTTGCCTGGCCTCTTGATCCATTCATTTGGACGAAGGTCCTAGTTTCTGCAACTTGGTCTATCTCGCCAAAATGACTTTCTTAGTAATGATCTCACCTTGGGTCTCCACTGAGACCAGATACATACCAGCCTTAAGATTGGCAGTCTGGTAAGGGATGATCTGATCACCTATGAAGTTGCTATACTCTCTCGAAGCAATCGTTTGTCCCATCATGTCACTGATATTAACTCTCACATCAGCAGTCTCTTTCAATGTGATTCTCACATTGATGAAGTCTTGGAAAGGATTGGGGAACACGTTGACAGCATTTTCTGTCAAGACGATGTTGTCTGCAGATACCAATCCTTCATCTTGACGTCCAGAATTGAGTATAGCGCCAGTCGTAGCGTCTAAGACCACTCCGATCACATAGATATGATCTAGATTGTATTCCTCTGGAAGCGATACTGTCCAGTTGCCTTTGAACTGATCATTTCTAGCAATATCATTGCTTGGGATCGAGCCTTCTTGACCTGCAAATCCAGTCGGAGACTGTCGGAGGACATTCTCATAGACCATATCACTCGCAGGCACTGGATTTGGCAAGAACTCGTATCCACCCATAGCTCCTGCACCACCACCAGCATAGGCATTAACCTGCGCATAATCTGGTGTTGTTCCAGTCACTTCATTTTCTACGACCATGACTGCCATACGGTAATCTCCAGTGGCTGGTGCCAGAAACTTGGCAACCATCTCGATATTGAGCATTCGTTCATCTTCAAGAATCTCGGCATCGACGATCACCTCTATCGGAGAGGTCTCATCTTGCAGTATGCGCACAGCTGTCTCAAAATCTAGTGGATCGATACCATTGGCACGGCGATCTACTGAGCCATTGGGCCAGCCACCTCCGGTGATACCGGTGAGTGCAGCATCATAGTCAGTATCTGCCATGGGATCATCATTGTGCACGGCAATCAGGTTGGCTGCCGGAAAATCATCCATCAGTCTCTCCATCATCACGTGACCACGCGGACACCACTGACACCATGTACCGGTAGCCTCCTCAACAAGGACACCACGCTCTGGTCTGTACTCAATAGCGACTACTGTACCGTTGCCTGTATTGTTCTGAGCATTTTCGTCAGCTTCACCATTGATATTGAGGATCTCCACTTGGACATTGACGTCATCAAAGTCCTCGATCATGATATTCTCATTGAAGATGGCGACGAAACTATTTCCAGAAGATACGTCCAGACCATCAAATGTCTCAGTGATTGGCATGCCTCCATCAATGGAGTAACTCGCTTCTACTGAGTTCCAAGTTTCCGTACCTACATTGAGAAGTTCTGCAGCAATGACATGAGACTCACCGACAACACCGTATGGCTGTACTCTCAGGCCAGGGATAGATCCATCCTTAGCAGCACAAGCTCCACCGATACTTGGCACATCGAAAGTCATCGGAATACCGGTACCATTCATATCGCCAAAGACCACATTTCCATCAAGAGAGATCTGGATGTACTCACCTGCCACAAGATTTTCATTGGCCGACCAGCTAAAGCTGTAGCAACCATCCGAATAGACACATACATCATCCGTCTCATTGACATTCCACTGGTATCCTCCTCGCTGATAGATGACTTCTCCAGTGACATTATCTGTAATGGTCCACCCATGACCACCGGTCACGACTGTCTGAACCTCCACAGATATGACCGCGTCACTGGTTCGCACAGCTGTACTCGCAGTATTGTTGCTGCCATCAGAATCATCATCCAGTAGAGCCATGATCTCGACACTATATTCACCAAGTGCAGATAGATCCTCTGTCGCAGCAAATGTGTAAGTGGCGCTAGAAGATACTCCGATCGTCTCAGTAAAGGTCTCAGTGACTACAGGTCCACCATTGATCTGGTAGCTGATATCAAAGCCAGTAAGAGGAGTCCCTCCGAAATTGAATAGCTCCACGCTCACAGCCTCTTCTGTACCAAGCTGACATCCACCTGCATTGGATGGACTCGTGACTGCAGTAATTCCTACATCACTACCTGCAGGCTTGACGAGCGAGACATCGTCGATGTTCATTCGAAACTGGTCAGTCACATCGTAGTGTACGAAAGCAATCAAAAACAGATCTCCAACATAGTCTGTGAGGTCTACAGATCTTTCGACCCAGACTTGGTCTCCAGTTGCTGTCAATATCTCTTCGAAGAGGACGATACCATTGTCGATATCCTCTTGCGTGCCTCCGTAAGTAAGAACCACCTTATACTTCTCAAAGGGCCAAGTCTGATCCTGCGCGTAGGCAAACCAGTTGAATGTTACAGTGCCTGATTCCTCTGTGAGGTCTATGAGAGGCGTAACAGCTGCATTATTGGGTCTCAAAGGCGCTTGATTCCAAGATGCAGAATTAAGGCATGGTGTACCGTTGCGACCAAAATAGTCTACAAACCAATTCTCACCGTCCCCATCCATATCGAGGAAGCTCCAGTCACTCGCATCACCGTCATCAAAGTTGTCTTCCCAGATCACTTCCTGTGCTGAAAGTCCAAGGCCGATGAGGGTGCAAAGTGCCAAAAAGTAAATTTTTTTCATAGTCGTCGTAGCAGTTTTGTGAATAATGGCGCGCAAGGTACTAAAATTCTGAGGGTCAGAGTCTCTAAAAAGTCCCAGCTAAGCGCAAGAATGATAACTTTGATTCATCTCGTTAACTACAACTACAAAAACTATGAAATCACTTTACACGCTATTTCTACTCAGTTTGATGGCCATATCCCTTTCTGCACAGGTTGAAGCCAACCCAAATCCTGCAAGCAAAACTGGTTCCTCTGCTGAGTTTAGCTACAAGGCCATCATCAATGTCAAGAATGTAAGTGATGAGACGCTCAATATCCTATGGGTAAGAGATCTTGGGGGCATTCCTGCAGAGTGGACCAATCTCATCTGTGATGCAAATCTATGTTACGCTCCTAGTACAGATGAGTGTCCAGCAGACAAGCCATCGACGATCGCTGCTGGTGATAGTGCTGATTTCTTCATCGAGATCAGACCCAACAACTTCGATGCAGATGGCACTGTGCTGCTGAATCTCTTCGAGCAAAGCAATGGTGAAGCGCTCGGCACGCTTACAGCAAACTTCAGCCTCATGACTTCTGCCGCGAATAACGTCGGATATGATCCTACAGTGGTCCTGTATCCCAATCCAAGCGTAGAGATTACACAGATCAAGTCAGATGCGGATGTTGCTGAGATACAAGTGGTCAACGCTGAAGGTCGTATCGTCAAGACGATCAGAAATCTTGCTGCACAAAATATTGATGGCTCCGATCTAGAGCCTGGTCAGTACTTCGTACGCATGTTTGACCAAGACGGCAGGCTGATATCTGTCAAGCCCTTGATCAAGCAGTAAGCAAGACGAACTAAGATCATCAGATGGAATACTTGATCCAGCTCGAGCAATTCGAGGGGCCATTTGATCTATTGCTCTTCTTCATCGAGAGGGATGAGCTGGATATCCACGATATCCCCATTTCCAAAGTCACTAAAGATTTCCTCGAGCACATCAAAGAGCTTGAGGAGCTCAATCTCAATGTTGCATCAGAATTTATCCTGGTCGCAGCTAGCCTCATGCGGATCAAAAGCAAGATGTTGCTTCCGCGAAAAGAACTGGACGAACAGGGCAACGAAATCGATCCAAGAGCCGATCTCGTCCAGCGTCTCATAGAGTACAAGAGGTTCAAAGAGGTGATTCCTGACTTCGCCGTCCTAGAGGAGCAGCGACAGCGCAAGGAATATCGAGGCAATATCGCTAAGGAGGTGAAGATGCTTACGCAAAAAAGCTTGATCGACTCAGAGCTAGAAAGTCTGAGCCTCTTCAAAGTAATGAAGGCCTTCCAAGATGTCATGGAGAAGCTGCATGATCGCAACCTCAGGGCACAGCACGAAGTCGCGGCTCAGAAATACAAGATTGAGGTAGAGCGAGTATCTCTTCGCCAATTGATACAAAGGCATCATAAAGCAAGCTTCCGACAGGTCTTTGAGGATTGTGAGACCAAGATGCAAGCCATTGTCAGATTCCTAGCACTGTTAGAGGCATTGTCAGCCAGACGTATCGCGATCGTGCTGGGCCAAGGCGTCAACAATTTTTGGCTCGAAGAAAAAAGCCATAGCGAGGAAGAATAAGGATCTCAATGATCCTCAATTATCTCTCAGGATGAGCCGTCTCAGATCGTCTAAAAACGTATCTTTGCAGCGATTTTTAGAAAGGACTTTTTAACCAAGATATTTTCATGGCTAACATCGGTAAAGTAATTCAAGTCATCGGCCCCGTTGTCGACGTCAGTTTTGCAGGAGAAGGATCTAAGATTCCTGACATTCTCAATGCACTCGTGATCAAAAGACCAGATGGTACTGATCTCGTACTTGAGTGTCAAAGACACCTCGGAGAAGACAACGTAAGAACCATCTCAATGGACTCTACAGAAGGGCTCATGAGAGGTATGGATGTCACAGACACCGGGAAAGCGATTACTATGCCTGCCGGAGAAGCGATCAAAGGTCGTCTCTTCAATGTCGTAGGAGAAGCGATCGATGGAATCAAGCAAGTCGCCAAAGACGATCTTGCCAGACCGATTCACGCCAAGCCTCCACGCTTTGAGGATCTAAGTACAGAAAAAGAGGTCCTCTACACAGGTATCAAGGTCATCGATCTCATCGAACCTTATATGAAAGGTGGAAAGATTGGACTCTTTGGTGGTGCTGGTGTAGGTAAGACGGTACTCATCCAGGAGCTCATCAACAATATCGCCAAGGGATACGATGGTATTTCTGTATTTGCTGGTGTCGGTGAGCGTACTCGTGAGGGTAACGATCTGATGCGCGAGATGCTAGAGGCAGGAATCATCAACTATGGCGAGGACTTCCTTCACAGCATGGAAGAAGGTGGCTGGGATCTTTCCAAAGTAGAAGAAGAGAAACTCAAAGAGAGTAAAGCAACATTTGTATTCGGACAGATGAATGAGCCTCCAGGTGCACGTGCACGTGTCGCTCTATCTGGACTCACTGTAGCTGAGTACTATAGAGACGGAGATCTTAATGATCCCACTGGTGGTAAAGACATCTTATTCTTCATCGATAATATCTTCAGATTTACACAAGCAGGATCAGAGGTATCAGCCCTACTAGGACGTATGCCTTCTGCGGTAGGATACCAGCCTACACTTGCTACGGAGATGGGACTCATGCAAGAGCGTATCACCTCTACTAAGAGAGGATCAATTACTTCAGTACAGGCGGTCTATGTCCCTGCAGATGACTTGACGGATCCAGCGCCGGCTACGACTTTTGCCCACTTGGATGCCACGACAGTACTGAGCCGTAAGATTGCATCTCTAGGAATCTACCCCGCGGTGGATCCTCTGGATTCTACCTCAAGGATCCTAGACCCAGCGATCATCGGAGATGAGCACTATGGCTGTGCCCAGAGAGTCAAAGAAATCCTGCAGAGATACAATGAGCTCCAAGATATCATTGCCATCCTCGGTATGGAGGAATTGAGCGAAGAAGATAAACTTGTTGTCCACCGTGCAAGACGTGTACAGAGATTCTTGTCTCAGCCATTCCACGTCGCAGAGCAATTTACAGGTCTCAAGGGAGTCCTAGTTGACATCGAAGAGACAATCCGCGGCTTCAACATGATCATGGACGGCGAAGTGGATGAGTATCCAGAAGCGGCATTTAACCTCGTCGGGTCTATCGATGATGCCATCGAAAAAGGTAAAAAGCTCATCGCTGAAGCAGAAAGTCAAGCGTAATGAAGGTCACAGTACTCAGTCCACAAAAAGAACTCTACAATGGCGATGCCATCAGAGTCAAGGTACCAGGCAAGGCAGGAAGATTTGAAGTCTTGAAAAATCACGCCCCACTTGTCTCCTCACTAGAAGAGGGTGTGGTTCTTGTAGATTCTGGCAGCTCCAAAGAAGAGTTTCAAATCAAAGCTGGATTTATTGAGGTGCTCAGAAATGAAGTTTCTATCCTGATCCAACAGTAGAAATTATCACGAATAAGTAACATTTTAGAGCGGTGTCATGACAATGACATCGCTCTTTCTTTTAGACCCAACCGTGAAACTCACAAAGGCGAGTTGCGTTTTATCCACAATCGTCAGACAGCAATATGAAAAAGACAATTTTCCTTTCTCTCCTATTGATCTCACAGCTCAGCGTAGCTCAAGTATCAAATAAGTTCTTCACAGAATCGGATAAATTCTTCAAGACTTATGTCAATAATGGACGTGTAGATTATAGCACGATAGCCTCAAACACAGCTTCGCTCGATAATCTAGTGCAAATGGTCAAAGAACAGAGTCCTCATGGCACAGATGATCGAGCACTTGCCTTCTACATCAATGCATACAATATCTCCGTCATCCATGGCATCGTCAAGGACTATCCAACGAAGTCACCCTTGAAGATCAGTGGTTTTTTTGACACCAAAAAGCACAACATCTCAGGTAACGATATCACGCTCAATCAGCTTGAGAATGGCATCATTCGTGAAAAATTTGGCGATGCACGCATTCATTTTGCACTCGTCTGCGCGGCTGTAAGCTGCCCTCCAATCATCTCAGAGGCCTATACTCCCCAGTCACTAGATCAGCAACTCGATCGACAGACCAAACTAGCGATCAACAATGTTGACTTTCTTGATTTTCAAAATGGTAAACTAGACCTTTCCAAGATTTTCGAATGGTATAAGGAGGACTTTGGCAAGACCAATAAGGACTTGATTAGATACATCAATCAATATCGGGCTGAGGCCGTACCAGAGGATGCCAAGATCAGATTTACAGAATACAACTGGGAGCTCAATGCGCTATAGATCACTATTTTTCATCTGTGTATGGCTTTGTGGTTGGGGACTTAGTGCTCAAGAAGGCCTTCAAGCTTATACCCCTTCTATACTCTACAAAAAGGGTGAATGGGAGCTTAAGAGCTTTTATAACTACTACACCCAGTCAAGTCGATTTGACGACAACGGCATTAGCACAATAGGCAATGGTACTCGAGAAAATTACGCGACCTGGATCAATCAATTCCTGATTGGCACAGGTGGTCGCTTCAATGTCGGTGTAGACCTCTGGATGAAATCAGTGTCGATACCATCATCGGGGCTGAATAGAACGGCTCTCACTGGGATAGGACCCAAAGTCAAGATTGCACCCTTTCGTGGCATCGAAAAATTGTCCTACCAGATGACACTGCTCTTTCCTGTAGCTGATGATCAGGAGGGCAGAGCGATAGATGCAGACCCAAGAGGTCTATTCCTAGAAAGCGACAAGACACTTTGGCTACATCAACTCTTTTATGATTTACCTCTTGGACCAAAGACGCAACTGTTCTTCCAGCAGTCTTTCTGGTACAACCTTGTAAGAGAGTCTTTTCGTGAACGCAATTTCTTACAGACCCAGACAAGCATATTTGCCAATTACTTCCCCAATTCTCGGTGGACAATCTATGGTATGACGGAGTTCTTTCCTACCCACTATGACGATCAGAGGCAATCGGCTAAGGCCTTCAGCTCATTTTTCGTTCAATCCGGGCTTGGTGCCAAATGGCAATTCATTCCTTCCAAACTAGAGGTGGAGGCGCTGTACACCAATTTTTGGCTGGGATCACCCGGCAGCGGAGCTGGTCAGACCTTCAATATCGGCCTGAGATGGATCCGACAAAACTAGCCTAAGCCGATCTTCTTGTCCGAGTCTCTACATGCTGCGGGTAGAGGGCTGAGGCAAGATTCTCAAAGCTGTAACCAAGCCCACCAAAATGATCAAGTACTCTCGGCAAGACATACTGAAGCTTGTCCCATGTCTTGAAGCTATCGTGTAGCACAATGATGGAACCATCACTCGCAGACTGAATCACATTTTTGAGACATTTTTCAGCACTGATCTCTGGATCAAAGTCTCCCGACAGCACATCCCACATGATGACCTTGTAGTGGCGTGATAGGAAGTTGGCTTGAGAGCGCGTCATTTTGCCGTAAGGCGGTCGAAACAAAGATGTGTTCAACTGCTGAGCACACCTACGTGCATTGAGCAAGTAGGTGAGATTGTCTGTCTTCCAGCCCGAAAGATGATTGTGTGTATGACTTCCGATGGTATGCCCTTCATCCAATACTCGAGCAAAAATCTCCGGGTGCTTCTCGACATTTTCTCCCACACAGAAGAAACTTGCTTTGGCCTGAGCCTGATCAAGTGTGTCAAGGACCCAAGGTGTGACATCCGGGATCGGCCCGTCATCAAAGCTGAGATATAATTTACCTTTGGCGTCTTCTATACGCCATACAAAATTTGGAAAGAGCTTCTGTATAAAGTGAGGTGTCTTAGAGAGGTACATTGAGATAAAGGATATAAAATGTTCATGGATCTGCCGGGAAGCATTACTTAATAGACGTAGGATTTTCGTCAATGGTTGATCGATTAACGATTCTTAGCAGAATATGTCAAATATATATCAAATTAAAGAAATTTATAATATAAAAAATACTGATTTTCAGCTATGGTAAGAGTCAGATTTGCACCTAGCCCTACAGGCCCTCTACATATTGGTGGACTGCGGACCGCTTTATACAATTACCTCTTTGCTAAAGCTCACCAAGGCAGCTTTATCCTGCGTATCGAGGACACCGATCAGAAGCGATATGTTCCAGGCGCCGAGGACTACATCATGGAGTGTCTCAAGTGGGCCGGCCTCAAGTTAGACGAAGGCCCACTCAATCCTGGCCCTTTTGGTCCATATCGACAGAGTGAGCGTGCGGATATTTATAAGGCTTACGCCCAAAAGCTCATCGATGCAGGTCGCGCCTACTATGCATTTGACTCTGCTGAGGAACTTGCAGCCTTACGGCAAAAAGCAGAGCAAGAAGGGAAGCATGGGTTCAAGTACAGTGTAGAGATTAGATCGGAACTCAACAATAGCCTCTCTATGTCCGAGTCAGAGCTGGCGACAATACTTGCCACAGATATACCTCGTGTCATTCGCCTCAAGGTCGAGCCAGGAAAGCTTGTCAAGTTTGATGATATTGTCAGAGGCCGCGTAGAGTTCAATAGCAATGAGCTCGATGACAAGGTCCTCATGAAAGCTGATGGTCTACCGACCTATCACATGGCAAATGTCATCGATGACTATCTCATGGAGATCAGTCATGTGATCCGAGGAGAAGAGTGGCTTTCCAGCACAGCACATCATGTCCTCTTGTATCAAGCCTTTGGCTGGGAAGCAGAGATGCCCAAATTTGCACACCTACCCTTGATACTCAAGCCTGTTGGCAAAGGAAAACTCAGCAAACGAGACGGCGCTAAGTTTGGCATTCCCGTCTTTCCCATTGACTGGACTGGTGGAGAAGAAGTTTATCAAGGATTTAGAGAAGCCGGATTTTTGCCAGAAGGCACGATCAACTTTCTCGCATTTCTCGGGTGGAATCCAGGTACTGAACAAGAGTTATTTTCTCTGAGTGACCTAGTGAAAAGCTTTAGCTTGGACAATGTGGTCAAGTCAGGTGCAAGATTTGACTTTGACAAAGCCATCTGGTTCAATGAACAGCATATCAAGCAACTATCAGATACTGAATTGCTTCAACTCATGAGTCTCAAGTACCCAGATCTCGCTGCAAAGCAGGCTCCAAGCCTTGGCGATATACTACCTCTCATCCGCGAGCGTCTCAAGGTATGGACAGACTTGCCTTCTCAGGTGCAGTTTTTTTACGAAGCCCCTAGCGAGTACGACGAGAAAATGTGCCGCAAAAAATGGAAGCCTGAGTTTTCTGGATGGTATGATGAGCTCATAGCGCATTTGGGCGAAAGCCCATGGGATACAGCGCTAGAGGACACTACCAAAGCCTGGATCCAATCCAAAGAACTAGGTCTCGGAAAAGTACTTCCTCTCTTGAGACTAGCTCTCTGTGGCAAGATGGCAGGACCATCAGTCTTTGACATCATGCTGCACATCGGCAGGGATGAGAGCATAGGTCGACTAGAGATGGCCAAAGGAGCTTTTGTCCAAGCCCAGTAGCAGCATACCATCAGACAAAAGACTGCATTTCTGTGCTGCTGAAAGTAGAGAGCTATTGGCTTTCGTATCTTCGCTGTGGGAACTTGACACTATGACTTACGCCAAGCACTGCAGGCTTGCGCTATTGCTATTGCTGCTGATACCTTCTGCACACATAGCCGCGCAGTTTTCCTTCAACTACGAGGGACCAGATACCATATTCATGGATGATGATTGCATCGGTATACTGGACTGGGGTCATCCAGACAATCCTACCGTAGAGTCTACGGATCCAGATGCCGAGATCATTGCTTTTGAGGTGCTCAATATCACAGACGACTACGAGATCGGTGATAGCATCCCTGAGGGCTCCTTGATCACTGTGCAGTACATCGCATTCAATGACAATGACGAATCGGAGATCTTCCCATTCACCATCATGTTTTATGACAGTACAGCTCCTCGGATCTTCTCGGATTCACTGCCGAGCATGCTGACTGTGGGTTGTGTCTCAGACCTGCCAGTCATCGACAGTAGTTCAGTACTTGACAATTGTACTCCGGTCGATGAGCTGCTCCTAGAGTTCTCCGAAACTTCACTACCGGATGTCTGCCAAGGAGACACTGTCACACGCAGTTGGCTTGCGACAGATCAAAATGGCAATCAGAGCCAATTTGAACAGACCTTCATCATCCTAGCTGATACGGAAGGTCCATACATCGTCCGCCCCCTTATCGATGACACCCTTGAGTGCAACGATATCAAAGCAGAGTATGCAGCATGGATCGCTCGTGAGCGAGCTGAGTTTTTGGCTCTCGACGATGGATGTGGCATCAGTCAGATCAGCGACGATGCACCAGATTCCTTGGATACAGAGCTCCTTGGCTGTGGGGAGATTCGCGCCATATTTACTGTAGAAGAGGTATGTGGAGCCATATTGCGAGACACCGCCTTCTTCCGAGTTCTCGAGATCGATACTCCACAGATTACAGTGCAAGCACAGGATACCGTGCTTCGCTGTGACGAACTGGACTACGTAGATGAATTTCGTGCTTGGATCTCTGGTCATGGATATAGCGAAGTGAGCGGTGGGTGCTGTGAGCTCGTATGGCGTACTGTACCTGCTGATCCTCAGCCTCCGTCAAGTTGTGGCTCCAGTGTAGAGCTGCTCTTTATTGTAGAAGATTGCTGCGGCAATGCCGATAGCACTGCAGCCACATTTTCAGTCACAGATGAGTTCGCCCCCAAGCTACTCCAGAACAGCACTGATCTAGAGGACGACTGCAGAGATGGTGATTTATATGTACGCTATTGGGACTGGATATCTGATCGCGGTGGCCTAGAGGCAGAAGATGTCTGCACAGATCTCTTGATCTACACGACCATCTCGGGGGGACAGATCCTTCCAGATAGTGCTTCTGCACTTGCACTACTCCAAGATCGACTCTCTCTAACGTGTCAGGACACGGTGATCGTCGGCACAGATACGAGCTTTCAAGTGGTGGCCATGATAGATTTTGTCTTTTGTGCAGAGGACAGCTGTGGAAATGCGGTCTGCGATACGGCCCTCTACACCCTGAGGGACACAACAGCCCCAGAGCTGTTATCTCCTGCCAGTGATACCATCGTCTACTGCGATGACATTGCAGATCTTACCACATCGATCACCGCGTGGTATCAAGCTGGTGGCGGTGCAGTCTGGGAAGATTACTGTAGTGAAGTGAGCATCGTGGCTATAGATTCATTGGATGAGGTGCTAGCTAGATTCTTTGCAAGCACAGGGTCAGACTGTGGCTCATCTGGGTCTACGAGTACCAGATTTTATGCCAGGGATGCTTGTGGTAATCTGTCTGCAGATACCATCAGCGCCAGCTTTGAGCTGCGTGACACCTCTGAGGTCAGTCTGGTCACAGATGCACAGGATCTTGCCAGTGATTGTGGAGAGGACGCCCAAGACACGCTCGAGGAATGGATCAGATCGCTTGGAGACGCAGAGTATACCGGACTATGTGATCCTCGCCGTGTACAGTTTACATGGACCAATGATATGGGGCAGAGCGGATCTGGCAATGTTCATAGTGGAGCTTTTCCGATGCTGACTGGCGATGGATGTGATGAGCAGATCTTCGTGACATGGATCATCGCTGACAGCTGTACAGATTCCTTGACCACTGAGGCATCATTTATTCTGGAAGATGAGATTGCACCCAGCTTCACGTGGGACTTTGATCTTCTTGTAGAGCTCGGCTGTGACCAGGCGGATAGCATGCTAGCAGATACTCCGAGCGTGACAGCTATGGACAATTGTAGCCCAGAAGTGACACTGATATTCGAGCTCAGCTCAGCACAAGATCCTGATCCCAGTACCTGCGAACACTATAACTATGATGTGATCAGGCGCTGGATCGCAACAGATGTATGTGGCAATAGCGATAGTCTTACACAGTTGATAGCTATAAGGGATCTTATCGGTCCGGACATCTTGGCGCCAGAGGATCAATTTTTCCAGTGTCTCGGCAATACAGATACTTCATCTACCGGCGTGGCACAGCTGGTTGGAGATAATTGCAGTGTTGCTGGCAACCTGGCTTTCAGGGATTCTGTCATAGAGGATGGCTGTAGCCAAGTGATCCACAGGATCTGGTCAGCCGCTGATGTTTGTGGTAATACGAGCACTGTCGTGCAAATGATCAGTGTCTCAGACAGTATCGCCCCAGACATTAATGTCTCACCACAAAATATCAGCATCAGCTGTGCTATCACGAGTGATGTTAATGCACTCTTCATCGAATGGAGGGACAATCTCGCATTTGCGCTAGCGACAGACGATTGCAGCAATGCTTTTGGCTTCATTGCCGAGCAATCAACGATAGATATCAATGACCCATCAAGCTTTCCTGGATCATTTCCTGATTCTCTTCCAGGAAGATCATGTCCTACAGACGGCTCTTCTTTTGTATCTCGTGTAGAAGCCTATGTGGTCTTTATGGATAGCTGTGGAAACTATGATTTTCGAGAGGCTGTCTTTGGCATCAGCGATGTTGATCCTCCTGTGATAGAGCAGTGTGGTGTCATAGTGACTCAGATTCCGGCCTCTGAAGACTGCTCCGCAGAAGTATTCTTTAAAGTGCCGGTAGCCAATGACCTGTGCATCAATCAGGTCATTCCCGTCACACTCAATCAGAACATAAATCTACGCTCCGATGATCCTGGCAATGTCCAGATTCCGCTCAATGATGGTGTGACCAATATCCTCTATCAGCCGGCCAATCCTTACAGCATCGTAGAAGGGAGCATCACGATCACAGTGCAGTTGACAGATGCGGATATTGACGATCCGGAAGAATACATTATCATACGGGATGAGTCAGGAGATTCACTCGGTATTACGAACCTCGGACCCTCACAGTGTAGTGAGTCCACCGTAGATATTTCAGTGACCAAGGCCCAACTGATGGAGTGGCTCACTAACAATCGCATCGGACTCATACTAGACGTCAATACACCATCTGGCTTGCCAGGTAGTGCGTCGATCAATGATATATGTACGCGCACTCGTGCTAGAGTGAGCATCAGCTTTGAGATCATTGAACAACAGGACATGACCGTGCAGCTCAGCGTAGATGGTGGACCTGTGATGGACATCGCTGATCCCACGGCCATCCAAAGCCTTGACCTCGTCTCTGGAAGTCATGTGCTGAGCTTCATCATTGCAGACTGCGCAGGCAACCAAGCCATATGTGATTTGGAAATCGATGTCGTCGGCGGAGTGGGGCCACAGTTTTCTTGCCCTCCGGATCTTACCATATTCAGTTCAGCAGAAACTTGCTCTGCGGACTATGAATTACCCTGGCTCAGCAACTATATTGACAGCTGTGGCACTGCGATATTCTATCGTGAAGAGAGCAATCATGATCCATTCTTAGAGTTCGTCACTGATTCGATCATCAATGCGTTTGTGGCTGATGACAAGCAGCTATCCTTTGCCGCCACACCATCTACCATCGTGACTGATGGAGAACTAGAGCTTAGACTCAGTGCGGATGTTGACGAATTTGGTGAGTACTTCACCATCCTCTCTGAGACTGGCGGAGTGCTTGGCACATCGGAGGTGAGCTTGCCGCAAACCGACGGAATATTTTGTGACTCTGTATGGATTGTATCCTTCAGCCTCGATCAAGACTCCTTGAGAGACTGGGCAGCCGATGGTATGGTCAACTTCTCTGCCGTATCCAATCGTGACTTCATGGTGCCACCGGATGATCCACTCTCAGGGATCAATCCATGTGACCCATCCACAGTCATGATGAGTGGAGATCAAGATGGTGTAAGTACTCTAAGCGCCACACTGACATATGAGTATGTCTTGGCCGAATATGAAATCGATGGTGCCACGATGCAGGATGCCTTCATCCTAGAAGGTTCTGGGAGTTCTGTGACTCTGGCCGTAGGTAACAACATTATGCGCTATAGAGCCTTTGACGATGCAGGGAATGCTGGCGTCTGTGACTTTGAGATACAAGTGCTGGATACCATCGCCCCTATAGCTGCCTGCCGAGAAGTGACGCTGGTCATCGGTCCTGATGGCTCTGCGCAGACCATCGCGAATGCCGCTGATCTCGATGGCGGATCATCAGATATCTGCGGTATTGAACTCCTGAGCACTAGCGCAGATAGCTTCTCTTGTAATGACCTTGGCCAATCCGCAGAGATGCTACTCTATGTCACTGACTCCAGTGGCAATCGAGACAGCTGTACAGCCATGGTCAATCTCATGCCGATGGATCTTGGCGTCTCATTTGACTTAGACGTCTGTGCAGGTGATACACTCGTCTTGACAAGTGGTGTCGCGGGCGGTGGACTGATTTTCGATTGGACTGGACCAGCAGACTTTCAAAGTGATCAAGAATCACCGATCATCACTGGCCTAGATGATAGTCTGAGTGGGACTTATTTTCTGACTGTCACAGGTCCGACAGGATGTGTATTTCAAGATTCTGTCGACATAGAAGTAGCGCGATTTGAGCGGCCCGCTCTCTTCTTGGAGGACTCATTGTGCCTCGGAGAGAGTCTTATACTCGGCACCCAGTCATTTAGCGGAAGCATATCCTATGAATGGTACGAAGGAACACCACCCAATGGCGTGCTGCTGGCAACAACCGGCGACCCAGAATTTGAACTGATTCCTGATCTAGGCATGAGAAACTACTACGTCATAGCGCGATCAGCAGACTGCAGCTCCATGCCGTCCGAAGTAGCAAGCAACTTTGTAGGAGAGCTGCCCACGGCAAGCATCGATGCCATAGCACCAGATGTCTGCGAAGGCGACACAATCGACCTGAGCACTTCGATCACTAGCACCGATCTAGAATATCTCTGGACAGGTCCAGACGGATTCACGTCTGACATGCAAGATCCAGATCCCATTATGGGTGTGTCGCTCGATGCAAGTGGTACGTATCAACTCATTACCCGCCTTGACGGCTGTGAATCTGAGCCCGCACAAGTAGAGATCACTGTACGAGATGCGCCAGAGCAGCCCATGATCACAGGAGCCAATGTAAGCTGTGAAGGCGGCTCCCTTGAGCTCATAGCAGAAGGGGTCATAGAGGCCAATGGCTACATCTGGACCGCTCCTGACGGCAGTTTTATCAATACATCAACCAATGTGCTGAGCTTCCCACTGGCCGATGCTAGTATGGAAGGCTTCTGGACTGTCGTGGCGATCAATAATGGCTGTATATCGGTCTCCGCTATTCCCTTCCCTGTGATCATACAACCTGATTTTGATGTGACAGCCATCAATGATGGCCCTGGGTGTGAAGGCGATCTCATACAACTGGATGTCGATAGTCTGAGTGGTGCCAGCTATTCTTGGACAGGTCCTGGAGGATTCGTCAGCGATGAGCGCAATCCTACTCTAGAGGCTGTTGCAGGTATGTATATCGTACGTGTTGAGTTGAGCTCTGGCTGCGTAGATCTTGATACGACCATTGTAGATCTGGGCAGATCACCGATCATCACGGCGCTGAGCAATAATGCACAGAGCTGTCTTGATAGTGCCAGAGACGTACAGCTCTTTCCGACAGTCTTTCCATTTGATACAGGCGGATATGTCTATACTTGGACCGGGCCCGATGGCTATAGTTCGTCAGACCCTTCTCCGATCATCACTGATGCCGATAGCTCGGACAATGGCGAGTATATCTTGGTCGTAAGCCTTGGAGCTTGCAGTTCGGATCCTGATACGACCCTTATCGATATTCGTCAAGCACCACCTCTGCCATTCATCAATCTGATGTCCAATCCCAGGTGTATAGGAGACGAGCTCATCTTGAGTGCCTCTGTGGCCATAGAGGGATACGAATATGTCTGGTCTACGCCAAATGGAAATATCACTATTGACAGCAATATTCTTGTGATCGACAGCGCGACTTCTGGTAGCTACTCACTCATCATATTTGACGGTCCTTGTGAGTCTCCGAGATCCAATGAGCTTAGCCTCAACCTAGGAGACAAACCTCCGACGCCAAACGCCTTTAGTCTATTTGAAGACTACTGTATCGGTGAAGAGATTGAGCTGATCACAGACTTCATTCCAGATGCAGAGTACCTATGGACTGGGCCCAATGGATTTAGCTCTGATCAACAGAATCCTCGCTTCATTGCGGACGAAAATGCCGCTGGTGAATACTTTTTACAGATTATTCTAGGGTCCTGTAGCTCCGATCCGTCCAATGTTGTCACCATTGATGTCAATCAGGGTGCAGATGCACCGATCATCATCAGTGCCACTGAAACTGTCTGCGGAGTCAATGATATAGGTCTCATAGAGATCTGTGTCGATCCCGATTCATTGGAACCAGGTGCTGTACTCCAATGGGTGTATCTTGAGACAGGTACTGACCTATCAGCCAATGCTGTAGACAACTGCCTACGCATATCAAACTTTGACATCTTCTCTGATGGGATCAATGAGATCGCCATATCGATAGAGGACACCCTCTGTAAGCAGGGGCAGCAGTCGATCGCACCCATTGATATAGACAAACCCTCTGTCGCAGAAGCAGATGCGGGTTTTGATGAGATATTCTGTGATCTTGGAGATATCTCACTCGCTGGAGACCCAGCGCAGCAAGGTCTAGGCCGCTGGTCTTCTTCTGATCCCAACATTGTCTTTGCAGATCCTACAGATCCGATGACGACCGTGAGCGGATTGTCTCTTGGGACCAATCTTCTGAGCTGGTCACTAAGCACTGATCTGTGTCAAGATTATAGCTCGGAGAGCATTGAGATCACGATCTTGTCCGAGCCATCGGCTACCGATGACGAGATCAGTCTGATCGGTGGAGATGTGATCATGATAGATCCTTTGGCCAATGATATGACCGCGGCTGATGTCACCTTAAGCATCACTAGTGGCCCGGCCTCTGGGACTGCAAGTGTCCAAGGCAATGTGATCAGATACACGGCAAGCAGTAGCGGAGCTGAGGACCTCATTGTCTATGAGATATGCTACGTAAACTGTCCTGAGCTCTGCGCTTCCGCGCAAATAGATATCTCGATTTTGTCCTCAGGTCAGTGCGAAATCTTTAATCTGGTCACCGCCAATGGCGATGGCATGAATGATGTATTTGAAGTGGGATGCTTGGCATCAGGTCTCTTCCCGACCAATCGTGTGAGCATTTTCAATATTTATGGTGACCAAGTCTTCGAGGCTGCACCATATCTCAATGATTGGCAAGGTCAGCGAAATGGGGAAGATTTACCTGCTGGCACTTATTATTACTTATTAGATCTGGATGATGGCTCGCCATTGCTCAGTGGTTTTATCACGCTCAAGAGATAAGTCATGGATCGATCACGCAACCTACTCAGCATACTGATCAGCTGCCTGTGTCTCTGGGGTGTCCATGCGCAGCAACTACCCCTGTATACGCAGTACATGTACAATAAGCTAGCCTACAATCCAGGCTATGCAGGAGGAGAAGATGCACTGCAGGTCACTGCTCACTATCGCAATCAGTGGATCGGTCTGGAGGGAGCACCCAAGGTATTTGTGGTCAGTGCACATGGAAGAGCTCTCGGCCCGTCCAGCGCTCTCGGTCTCCAAATTCAGTCTCACAGCATCGGGATCAGTGACTTCACCATGATCCAAGGTGTCTACGCCTACAACTTAGAATTTGAAAATGGTGCAAGTCTTGGAATCGGAGCATCTGCGATGATGCGCATGCTGCGGACTGACTATGGCGATGATCGTCTCCAAGGCAGCACTTCCGTGGGAGCTGACCCATCCATCAGCGACGGCGTCATCACACAGTGGCAGCCCAATTTTGGACTTGGACTTTACTACACTCAAGACAGACTGTACCTATCTCTTTCATCTCCGCGTCTTATCAAACAAGACTTGCAGTTTGAGATGGAAGACTTACTAGACACACGAGAAGTAGCACACTACATGGCGATGGCTGGATACAGCTTCGAGCTGAGCGAGCAGACACAAATGCTAGCACAGGGTGCGCTGAGAATTACTGAGGATGCACCACTGGATGCAGATCTGTCTGGTATCCTCCGCTGGCGAGAGAAAATCGACCTTGGACTCAACTATAGATTTGGTGGGAGAGATGGGGCAGGTGATTCCATTGACTTTATTGCCGGCTGGCAAGCACTCGATCAGCTCAAGATCGCCGTATCATACGACATGAGTTTTGGTCAGCTCAGACAGGTCCAAGATGGTAGTCTCGAAATCCTGCTGCAGTATCGAAGTCTCAGTTCACCCAGTGGAGAAGAACAACTGGTCAATCCTAGAATATTTTAAGGACAATGCGATTCACGAAAACTACGAACTACATCTCCTCATTCATCTTGGCTCTGGGTCTATCAGGACTCTATGCCCAAGATATGAGTATCTCTCTCAATCCGATGGCCTCCATCAGCGAGGCAGAGGAGCTCAATACAGCTGAGTCCGAATTTGGCGTATGCTATACAGGCACGAGTATACTATTCACTAGTAGCGATGGTGACGGTAGAGAGATCGACGACCAGACTGGCAGAGCAGTCTACAGGCTCAAACAATACAGCCCGGAGACTGGTGTCAAAGACTTTAGCATCGATCAGAGCTCCTTCTTGCACGAAGGTCCTGCCGAGTATGCCAGCGATCAGCCACTACTCTTTGTCACGCGCAATAGCGAGATCAAGAATCCTCTGAGAGCACTTAGGAAAAATAAAAAAATCAAGCTCAGCCTTTACAGCGCCAAAGCTGAGTATGAAGAGCTGACAAGTCTACCCTTCAATGACAAGTCATTTTCCAATTGCCATCCTAGTTATTGGGAAGAGCGGAATCTCCTCATCTTCGCCAGTGATCGACCTGGTGGCTATGGGGGCATGGATCTCTACATGGTCGAGAAGCAAGGCGATAGCTGGGGCGTACCGACCAATCTCGGGTCTCGGATCAACTCCACGGCCAATGAGGTCTTTCCCTTCATACACTCCAGCGGTTTTCTCTCCTTCAGTTCTGATCGCAATGCGACAAGCGGTCTGGATATCTATGTGAGTTATCTCCAAGATGGTAATCGCTGGTGTAATCCTCAAGTCTTGGATGGTGATTTTCAGTCAGATGCCGATGACTTCTCCCTAGTCTTTGCAGACGATATGCAATCAGGCTATATGTCATCTTCTCGTGCTGGTGGGACTGGGTCAGATGATATCTACCATGTGTCGAGCCTTGACGGTGACCCACTGCTCTCGCTGAAGATGTCTGAAGATGTCGCTGACGCGAAAATGGACCTCGACGAGGACGTAGAAGTCATTACTGAGAATAAGACATCAGATGTCAGGGAAGATGAAATCGCTGTGGAACTGGAGAGTCCAGCAGTCAATGTGAGCGAAGAATCGCCAAGAGATCCCGTGCCTAGCAAACCGACCAGAGAGACTGGAGATACCGAAGTGATGGTCGACAAGTCCAATGACAAAAGATACCAGAGACAGATCAGTGTCATCGATCAAGCTACAGGCAAAGCACTCGAAGCTGTGCGTATCTATGCTATTGAGCTAGATCAGGAAAGCGGATTCATCAACAAGGACATCTACGAGACACGCTTCATTCCGACACAGTCAGGAGAGCTGCTCATGAAGATTACGAAGAGGATTGGCACTGGACGCACTGATGATCTTTACACACTCTCAGATGCCCAAGGAAGATTCAATCTCGCTAGTGATGAAGCCAAGCGATACGTCACGGTATTTTACAAGCAAGGCTATGAGCCAGTCGAGTCCGTGATGTCACTGGGAGACTTCACAGGGGCCGTCACCATCCCCATGGTACCAGAAAAGTGTGTGAGCAGTGAGGCACTCGTCAAAGATGCTCGCACAGGTAGCTCTATCACGAGTGCAAGGATCGTCATCGATGATGCGTGTCGCTCTGTGCCCAAGGACTACCTTACAGATAATCTAGGCTATGCGGCCGTCTGTATTACTGACAATTGTGACAAAGATGTCTTTGTAGAAGCTGCTGGATACGAGCGCTACTACTTCCGTATCAGAGAGGGTGAGTCTTGGCCAGTGAACAATGTCTTTCGACTCAATCCACTACCGAGATCTAGCAGTAACAGCACGACCAGCACAGGGACGTCCTCCACTCCTACAGGGACATCTTCCATCAGCGCAGGTACCGTGATCGTACTAGAAGACATCTACTACGAGCTCAACAAAGCTCGCATCCTCCCCAATGCTGCCAAAGAGCTCAATGTACTTGCAGATCTCATGATCCAGTATGACCGACTGCGCGTAGAACTGAGATCTCACACGGATAGCCGTGGTCGAGCAGAATACAATCAGAGCCTCTCTAGACAGCGCGCTGAGTCCGCCAAAGCATACCTGATGAGACGAGGCGTCGAAGCAGAGAGGATCAGCACCAGAGGTTTTGGCGAAAGCCAGCTCCGCAACCACTGTGCAGACGGTGTCAACTGCTCAGATAGCGAGCACCGATACAATCGCCGTACAGAGGTCGTCATCCTCGAGACAGACCCCAGGCTCGTCATCAAGACCTCAGCGGGAGAATTCTGATTGCGTACCTTCGGACGTAGGAATAAGCAATAAATTATGAAGCTTGCATTTCATGGTGCAGCCAGAGAAGTCACTGGCAGTTGTCACCTGATCACCCTGGACAATGGCTACAACATCCTTCTAGACTGCGGACTCTATCAGGGTCGTGATGAGGAGATGGATGATTTCAATGCGACTTGGGGCTTTGATCCAGCCGATATTGATGTGATGATCTTGAGTCATGCGCACATTGACCACAGTGGACGAATTCCCAAGCTGGTCAAAGATGGATTTACAGGATGTATCCATACCACGCATGCGACCTTCAGTCTCTGCTCCATCATGCTGCGCGACAGTGCCATGATACAAGAGCGCGATGCCGAATATCACAATAAGAAAGAGCGGCGCAAGGCCAAGAAGAAAAAGGGCAAGAAGTATAAGATGAAGCTCCGCGAGCCTCTATATACGATGGAGGATGCTGCGCGAGCCATGAATCAATTTGTCGGACACGGCTACGATCGACGCACTGTGATCAATGATCAGATCACCGTCATCTTCCGAGATGCAGGCCATATACTGGGTAGTGCTTCTGTCATCTTGGAGATCCAAGAAGGCGGCAAGACGACCACCATCGGCTTCACTGGCGATGTCGGGCGACCCAATCGGCCAATCCTCAGAGATCCTGTACCATTGCCAGAAGTGGATTGGATCATCACTGAGTCCACCTATGGAAATAAGATCCATCAGGAGAAGCCTGATGAGATCGATCGCTTTCTGAGCATATTGAAAAACACCTGTCTGGAGAAGAAGGGCAAGTTGATCATTCCAGCCTTTAGCGTAGGACGTACGCAAGAGATCGTCTATATGATGGATCGCCTTGAGCATGACGGCAAGCTGCCGCATCTACCTGTATATGTCGACAGCCCACTGGCCGTCAATGCGACACAGATCTTTGGTGGTCATCCGGAGTGCTTTGACTCCGATCTCCATCAGTACATGCTCGTGGATGACAATCCATTTGGCTGGAATCAGCTCAACTATATCAAGCGTGTCGAAGACAGCAAGCGACTCAATCACTCCAAGGAGCCATGCGTCATCATCTCATCGAGCGGTATGATGAATGCAGGCCGCGTCAAGCATCACCTTTACAACAACATACAGGAAGAAAAAAACACCTTCTTGATAGCTGGATACTGTTCGCCAGAGACTCCAGGAGGCAAGCTAAGAGCAGGTCACAAGGAGCTCAAGGTATTCGGTGAGATGCTAGAGGTGCGCGCCGAGATCGAAGTGATGGATAGCTTCTCAGCACATGCAGACCAGCAAGAGCTATTGCAACATCTCAAGCCTCATGCGGCTTCCGCCAAAAATATTTTCCTCGTCCATGGTGAATACGATAAACAACAAGCGCTCAAGTCAGAGATGCAGGATACGGGATTTGAGCGGATACACATTCCGGAACTGCGAGAGAGTGTGGTACTGGAGTAATTGAGCTGGTTTTGAGGATAGCCGTTGTATCGTAGACCGTGAACGAAGTCCGACCCATGTGATAAAAGTGAGGTGATCAGCGAATGCCCTGCAGCGCATGAGTCTCGTACGCAATCTTTCTATCGTAGGCAGATTTCTTGCTGAGTAGTTTCTCAAAAACTTAGCTCTAGATAGCCCCTCTTCACAAGAGGGCTTTGGGGAGTTCGGGAGTGTTGAGTGGCAATCCTCACTGTCCGAACTACTATGGCTAAACAGGCATGTTTTAATTCGTTATTTCCGCAGATTTATCGAATAAATGTTCATCAATCCTTGATACTTCAAATAATTCTCCTTACACTTGTTTAGCCTCAGCCCTACTGGACACTTTGAAAAAGATCAATAAAGACTGGCGTTTGAACGATTTTTCTGCTCGATTTGGTGGGGCAGTAAAGCGCGTATTGGTATCGTCACGTTTTCTTGCTTCCTGTTGGGTTACTCTAATTGTACTGTCCACATTCCGAGTCGGACACGCCCAGAGCATAGAGCCAATGCCTCGTTGCTGATATGCATATCAACCATTGCAGCAATGAGCTTGTAGTGGCGACTCAGGGCTGTGGCTTGTATACAGTCCCCACGATGACTCCACCAGAGCTCGTCATCTCGGAGAACACTTCTTGGACAGAAGATCGATTTATCGCACAAAACCTCCGGATCGCTACAGGCGCTACTTTGACGGTTACCGATGCAACAATCCAATTCGCAGAGAATGTGGAAGTCTTTGTCGAACGCGGAGCGAAGCTGGATATCCGAAACTCGCACTGGAAAGCACGATGTGATACACGCTGGGATGGCATCCACGTGCACGGCAATGCTAGCAAACCACAACCCGATCCACAAGGAAGCTTGCAGCCTGATGATGCTGGCGTGGTCATCATACAAAGTGGCTCGATCATAGAAGATGCCAATACTGCGGTCTCTACGAACGCTCCAGATATAAAGGAAGGTAGAGCAGCCTTTTATGGAGGAGTGGTTTTTGCGTCCAATAGCACCTTCAAAAACAATCGTCGTGTGGCAGAATTTTTGAGATATGATTTTGATAATACTAGCTCATTTGTCAATTGTATTCTTGATGGAGAGCCCGATGTGGAGATCAATAAGTCTATTGGTGTCACGATATGGGCATGTGAAGGAATAGAGTTTCGGCAAAATACTTTCACCAATTTTGATCTGGAGGGTATACATGGAATCAATTTTGGCGCGCTTATACATGACGGTAACCACTTTGAAGATTGTAGGACAGCTGGTATCGGAGTGTATGCCACCAATTCCGCAGTTTTCAGGGATTTACAGATAGGTACGTCTAATAGTGGCTTCGACCGCAATACTTTTGTCGATAATGGCGGGGTTCATATTGATATTGCCTCTGCTACTTTCAATACACGTATATTGAATAATGATATCACCGGTTCCAGACATGGTATCCGAATCGTAGGGGAAAGTGAAAGGCTGACGATATTGGGCAACAAATTTTTGAACCAGTCAGGCATTTCATGCAGGGTGCAGAATGCACAAGGTTCTAGTCATTTGGTCAGTTGTAACGAGTTCAATGGTAGAGGATTTTTGGGCCTAGGTCTCTGGGGCGACAATCAAGGAACCCAATTTCTGGGGAACACATTCGAGGTGGAAAATGCATTTGCCAATGTATTTAATGATGGCCAGATCGCTGCAGTACAAGGCGACTTCATTACGAATGTACGAGCAGACAACTGTTACAATGACAACTCATTTCATCTGCGCACTGGGGACAATAGTGTAAGCTTCAACTACCTTGTCGAACAAGGGGACATGTCTTGCAATGTCCCCGATCTGAATGGGCAGGATTTTGTATTGACTGAACTTTTTGACCCTCGTGATCACGATTGTTCTGAAGTTATAGATCTGCAATCAGGGACTGAAAATCAGCTTATTGAAATAGTCGATGATATTCTGTCCTTGGAGGGAAAGACTAGTAGATCGATAGCAGAAGAAAGTTTACTGATCTCTCTCAGACGGCAAAGAGCTGAACTAGAGGCATACTTAATTGAACAGCGTATGCAATCAGGCAATATTCAAGACTTGAGCTCAATTATTTCTCTGTCTGGAGGATTTGATGTGGCGGACTTGATTGGAGTATATCAGCAGATGAGCTTGACACAACCTGCTTCCAGTCTTGTCAACCAGTCAACTGAGATTGCAGCCAATTTCAGGACTGTGCAGGACTTATACATGGATCAGATAGGAGCAGAAGGGCTTGTAAATTTGAGTCCGGAAGATCGAGACATGTTGCTCGATCTGGGAAAAGAAACCAGTGGTCTTGATCCACACGTAAGGGCACTGATCACTTTGCTGACAGACGAGAGGATCGAACCAGAGTTGCCACAAGAGATGGAGGAGATTGACTACAGGTCATTGTCAAGAATCCAGCAGCAAAGTCAACGTTTCAGTGTATATCCCAATCCAAGTACTGGAATACTCACGATTGAAGATCTTCAAGAAAAGATAGAAATCAAGAATTACTCGATCATCAACATTGAATCTCAAGTGATAGCGAGCGGTCGATTTGAGGGCAAACAGCTCAGCTTGGATTTGGAGTCTTTGGTCAAAGGGATCTACTTTATAGAGTTTCAAACAGATGCTGATCCTAGCAGTAGTGAAATACTCAAGCTGATCGTGCAATAGATACAAAGCAAATTGATCAAGAGGCTTCTCATAGTGATAGCCACGATGTGGGTATTTGACTCAGCTAGATCTCAAGATTTGGGCTCAAGAATCTATCGTGTAGTTTATAATGAACAGGGATATGAAGTGTTTCCTCAGGATCAGTATCAGTCTGTATCTATCAGTGTAGGTGGCATATGTGCTGAGTTGCAGCCTTGTCAGAGTTTCATAGATGTCTCTATGGCTGATCTTGAGAGTTTTTACGTTCAAAGTTTTCCGACTTGGAGTTCCACAACAGCAGAAGGCGAGGATATCGGCGACAATCATGGTTGGTTTTTGACAAGAGATCCTTTTGATAGAGATAGCACAGTGTCGCTATTCCAGATAAACACTCAGGGACGACAATGGGTCTTTGCGGACTCTTTGTCGTTCTCTTTTCCTAATGAGAAGTTGGTAGGGAATGCTGTGCGAGAGTTGTCTAATGGGAACATTTTCACATTGACCTTCACCAAGTCTGGAGCTCTTCAGGAGAAAAATTGGTTTCAGTGCCATGATCCTGATTCTAAGGAGCTTGTCTGGGACTTTATCTATGAGCGCCTGCCTGGAAAGACCTTTGTCAATTTCTTCGAGTTTATCCCGGACGATCAAGGAGGGATTTATGTCATGGGTTACAATAATCTAGATCGTGATATTCTAATTAATTTTCCATTCATTGAGCACTACGATTCTCTTGGACAACTGCTCTGGCGCAAGGAGTATGATTATGCAGACCGATTTGGGATCTTCAATCGTGGCTTTGATCTCAGAGAGGATGGAGGGATGTACCTGGCATTTTCCGTAGAGCATGACAGCCTGCTTCACGGCCTGGACTACCCGATCATCTATCGGCTAGACCAGGACGGCAATGTGATCTGGAGACATATCTGGG
>JAHDGU010000022.1 GCA_020627535.1 Saprospiraceae bacterium | reverse complement strand
GTTGATTGATATGTTCTATTATTTCTTCCTTCATTTTTTTCTGATGAGAGATAACTCATATATAACCGCACCTTTTCCAGATTATTTCCCGATTATACGCGTCTAGCCGTATCAGAACCGTTCAGAACGGCTGAGCCAGGACCCGCGCCTGCTGGCACAAGAGCTCCTCGCAGAAGTACGTTATAGACTAGTGTAAGCTTGAAAAAAATCATGTTATAGAGGATCTTGCGATTTGCCCTCAATATACTGCATTTGCCTAGCATTGTCAAATGCAGTAGACAAACAGGACTTCTTGAGCAATAGATTCTTGAGCACTCAGGTCGGATACGAGGAATTGCCTCTGAGTGCAAAAATCTGGAAAAGGAAATCAAAATATCTCTAGGTCATTTCTAGCGGCTTCTGAGCTGATGTTGGATTGTACTCACACGCTCGAGCTACTCACTTGTCAGCTTAAAATGAAACGGCAATACCATTCTAGCAGCCACGGGCACTCCTTCAAGCGTCGCAGGCTTAAACCTGGTTTGCTTTTCAAGCACCTTCAAAACTTGCCTGTCGATACTTTGCGACACGGAGTTTAGAATCTCTGTATTTGTCACGCGGCCATCTCGATTGACCAAAAAAGACACCCATACTGTTCCTTGCTCTCCATTGACTCTGGCGACGCGCGGATACTTGATACGAGCCATCATATACCTCATATAGCCCTCAAGATCACCTCCAGGGAGTCCGACATCGGTGTAGTATCGACAGTGATCAATCTCCTGACCGCTCTCGTCATAACAGGCTCCTGCAATAAACCTTCCCGATATGTAATTGTCCCTTCGCTCTACAGCTCCACTCTCATAGTACTTGACAAAAACACCTGACAGACATCCTTTCCAGTAGTTCTCGACAGTCCGTATGTTACCGCTAGCATACCATGTCCTTCGCTCACCATGCGGCAGAAGCTGTCCGTTTACATCCTCCAAGTAGCTTTTACTGGCCAAGACCCCATCTAGTCGAATCACTTCTATCACTTGATCTCCGGAGTCTACATAGACTGCTTCTACGCCAGGATCATTAACATCAAATTCAATCAGGCTCTGTACTTGAGAGCACAAGGCTGCACTGCTTACAATTAGCAGTTGAATGGGGAGAAAAATACTCAGTAGGTCTTTCATCGTACATTGGTTTGAAGCATAGCTAATCAACGACTCGCACAGCTCACACACATATCACTCTCCGGCAAGAGCATCAGCCGCTTGGGATTGATGGCCTTCTTGCAGCGCCGGCAATGGCCAAAAGCCTCGTCATCCACCTTCTTGAGGGCGATCTGTAGCTTGGAGAGCTTCCGCTTCTTTTGCCGCAAGCTGGCCTCCATCACACTTTTGTTGTTGATGGCATCCATACGCGATATCCGACCGATGGAGTTTTCTGGCTTGACAGGTTCTGTCATCGACTCCGTCTGCTCGATGTCGGCTTTTGTCTCTTCGATAAGTTCTATGATCTGCTGCTTGAAGCTGGCGCGTTCTTCTTTTGTCATCTGACAATGACCTTGTTGTTCTCCGTCGAAGCTAGGGATTCTTTTCCAAGTCATTGAAATCCAGCCTCCATTCGATATCAACGAGCTTTGGCTACTCACAATCCACAATGAGATGAAACGCTCGTATGTCGACTCCTGCGTGCTCTTGATATCTAGAGGCAGAAGAAAAAATTACTCTTTGTAGCTAAATAGGACCATCTGCAGCCTGATGCCAGCATCCATCGTCAAAGCTTGTGATCGACCTTCGTCAAGTTCCGTCTGTATGGCGGCCTTTCTGAGTAGCTGAGCAATACCTCCGGCGATACCCAGATATGGGTAACTCCGAAATACAGGTCTAGACTGATTTAGATATGCGATGTCCCTTTGACCACGGCCCACACCGACGAATAGATCGATACTTACATGCGCGGTTGGCTTAAAGCGCACGCCTGCTTTCGCCAGCACACTGATTTGCTTGGTATACTGGGTACCTCGTGCGATATCTGCGATTTCGTCATCGATTCTCAAGACATAGTCTCTCATATCTCGCTTGTATTCTACATGAGCAAGCTCAAGACCTGCAAAGAGCTCTTGTCGGGGATAGGCCCCACGATCGCTCAGAGGAATGTAATATCTCAATTGTGGTCTCAAAGCCTTGTAGTCATAGCTGTACTTCCCTCTAGCCCATCCGATCTTGTCCATGCCCAGGCCATAGTCCAAAACGACGCCAAATCGTCCTATGCCGACCTCTCCTCCAAACCTGATCACGCTGTGACTCATGAGGAGACTGGTGGGCACCCAGTGAAGGCCAACATTGATCTTTTCTTTGGTCGTATGGGGATTAGGGACTTCAAGCTGTGCTGTCAAGCATGTCTGTAGAAGTAGCAGGAGCAGTAGAGAAACAATTGCTTTTTTCATGATGATCATTTTTATGATGAATCACCAAGCTATGGCCACTTCGCATCACAACTGTCTCAATTTTATAGACGAGCCCTACAGATCGTCCACTTCAGTGATTATTGACCCATCTATTCTACCATTAAAGACCCGCGGACTGATCATATCACAAAAATCTACCCAGATCGAGCCAAAATAAATCAAAACATGCCCTATCGATCGGATCGAAAGTCCAAGATATTGCCCATACTATAACAAACCCTACACCGAGGCTCATATTTATCCGTCGCGCCAAGTACCACGGTCTCAGCCTCATTGCTCAGACGATATGAGTGCGTCGCAAGATTGCCACAGTGCGGACAGATAGCATGGAGCTTGGTGACATACTCCGCGACAGCGAGGAGCTGTGGAATAGGACCAAAAGGCACTCCCTTGAAGTCCATATCAAGACCTGCAGCGATTACGCGCACGCCTCTCAGCGCTAGCGTCTGGCAGTGTATCGCTAGCTCCCCATCAAAAAATTGCGCTTCATCCACTCCCACCACTTTGATGTGCTTTGGCGTACCGAGAATCTGCTTTGAATGCTCAATCGGCAGGGCATCAAATTCTTTCTGATCGTGGGACACGACACTCTCTTCGCTGTAGCGCACATCGCGTACAGGCTTATAGACAAGCACCTCCTGGGTCGCAAACTTGGCTCGACGGAGACGACGGATGAGCTCTTCCGTCTTCCCAGAAAACATCGACCCGCAGATCACCTCGATCCATCCACTGCGCTGACCTCTAAAACTGGGCTCCAAAAACATATGGTTCTTCTCTTTCGTTGATGCCCTGTGTCACCTCACTAGGACGCAAAATCTGTAAATTCGCAATGCAGATTCTGCCTCGAAGTTATTAATCGAAAGACTCATATGAACTATCAAAAATCCAAGCTCCTCATCAAGAAGATCCAAGACTTCATCGCCAGCCTGGAATCTAGTGGTGGAGAGCTGCTCCCTATGGAACAGCAGCTCCTTCAGGGATACGCCAAAGAGCTCTTTCTTGCCCTCGGTGGCAAGGATACCCCACCGGACAATTCTCGCGGCACATCAGCTGATGATAGCACTATGCACTCAGCTCCTGAGATCCAGCAGCCAGAGGCGGAGAGCCCGAGCACGGAGGCCATAGGCACTGCAGATACGGAGTTGGAGTCTGATGAGGCTTTCGCCAAAATGTCTGTCAGCCAAGAGAAACCTCCCGCACCGGAGGAGATCGCAGAGTCACACTCTGACAATGGTCAGCATGCAGAAAATACCGAAGAACCCGAAACCACTCAAGCTGAAACACCAGAAGAGCAAAAGCCGCAAGACATTTTCGCGAAAGCGCCCAAAATCAAAGAAATCAAGGTCGACTCCCGATCAGTCTCTCGAGCACAAGCAGGAAAAATCATCCCTCTAGAAGTGGCCGAGCTCTTCCATGTCCAGAAGGCCAAGGATCTATCTGAGCAGCTCAGCGAATCCAAGATCAGTGATCTCACCGAAGCGATGGGCATCAATGAGAAAATCTTCACCATCAATGAGCTTTTTGATGGAGATGCAGCCCTATTTGACCAGACGATCAGCGTGCTGCACGGCTCTAGCTCACTCCAAGAGGCACAAGACTATCTCGCCAAGGGAGTCGCGCAGGATCTAGACTGGAGCAGTCGAGACAAAAAGAAAAAAGCCAAAAACTTCATCAAGCTCGTACGACGCCTATTCTGAGCTGTAAAGGCCGCACCACTAGCTGCCGTGGGCAGCACATTTTGACGAAAGTCATATAGAAACGGCAAGAATCTCTGTATCCTGTGCAGCGATCAGATGGTCTCTGTGTATAGTAGATGTAAGGATCCTGAAATCTTTGAAACACACACAAAACACAAGATCAAAATGACACGCTTCTTAAAATACTTTAGCCTACTTCTAATCCTATCTCTCGGTGCATGCCGAGAGGATAGTATCATCGACCTCACAGAACCTGGCCCTATCGATGTGGCCAAGATCATCGTCGAGGCCACCATCCATGGCAATGTCGTCGATCAAAACGGCATCGCTCTCGAAGGTGTCGACATAGAGATCGAAGGCGTCAGTACGACCACGGATGACCTCGGCTACTTCTATCTAGAGACTGAGACAGAGAGAAACAAGATCGTGGTCAAAGCAAGACATCCAAGTTACTTTGACGCGACGCCAGTAGTCAGTATGCAGACTGCTGGTACGATGCAGATCCGCATCCAAATGCAAGAAAAAATGCAGACAGGAAGCTTCAGTGCCAGTGCTGGTGGCAAAGTCACACATCGCACGGGATCCTCCGTGGAGTTTGCTCCTGACGGAGTGAAGACCGCCAATGGAACTAACTACACTGGAGAGGTGAATGTCTATATGAATTACATCGACCCTACAGCGCCAGAGCTGGTAGAGATCATGTCAGGCAATCTCACAGCCCTCAATGACGAGGACAATCTCAGAGTGCTGCAGAGCTATGGCATGGTAGACGTGCTCCTCGAGTCTCCTAGCGGTGAAGAACTACAACCTACAAGGACGGCCACATTGACGGTAGCCGTACCACAAGAGATCGCCGCTAGTGCTCCAGCGGAGATTCCGCTCTGGCATTTTGACACGGAGTCAGGCCTCTGGATCGAAGAAGGTAGTGCTCGACTAGAGGGTGATGTATACGTGGGTGAAGTCACACACTTTTCGCTCTGGAACTGTGACATTGACAATGACCCAACATATCTCTGTGGTAGCATCATCAGTTTCAGCACGGGTCTCTGGTCACAGTACAAGATCAAGGTCACAATCCTGTCCAATGGCTGGACCAATTATACCTACTTCGATGAAACGGGAAAATTTTGTGGATGGGTGCCAAGTGGCGAAGTCTTGCTCCTAGAGATATTCGACGATTGCGGTGAGCTTGTGTACTCCGATGAGATCGGTCCATTTGAACCCGGTGATCAAGAGATATTTATAGATCCTAGTCAGATCAATGGGAGTAGTGAAGAAGTGACGATTTCTGGATCTGTGGTGGACTGCGACGGGATGCCTGTGACCGATGGGCGCGTATTCATCAGCAATGTTGATGCACCATCCTCAGCTGTATCTCTCGCGATCGACGCTGATGGCAGTTTCAGTGCTTCACTCCTGAGCTGTGGATCGACAAACTTTGAGTACTTTGCCATTGATCTAGCTGCCAATCTCAGGAGCGAAACCTTCACAGTGGAGGTCACGGACGAGGCAGAAGTCGGAGTGATCACCGCCTGTGATGGCGAGTGGGCCAATGTGGCGTACTTTCAACTGATCGATCAGGGAGGAGAAATAGTGAATCTCGAATTTGAAAGCTTTGAGACGAGAATCGACAGTGGTGATATCAGAAGTTTCATTTTTGTCGTCAACGACAACCAATCAAATGGATCGATCGTGCAGTACAGATTTTGGATTTTGGACTGGGATGATGATCTGCAGACTAATGATTTTGAATTGTCATACGAAATCATTATCACTGGAGAACCAACTCGAGTAATCAAGCCTTTACAATCTGGCAATAATGACCGCATGTCATACGATCGAGAGCGATCACTCATAACCGATTATCTCCCTGGAAGCCCAATACAATTTGTTTTCAGCGGAGGTCTATTGGATGATGTGAGTGGTACAGACATAGATTTGGGATTTGGGCGTCTATATTTAGCCACTATCATAGAATAGCGCTTCATTGACGACCAATCAACTCATACAAGACTGTAAGCGAGGAGTAGCACGCGCTCAAAAAGAGCTCTATATCTCCCATGCTCCTCGCTTGCTCACTCTTTGCCGACGCTATGCCAAGGATGAGCCAGAGGCCAAAGATTTTTTGCAGGAAAGCTTCGCACAGATCTTCAAGAAGCTCTCAAAGCTGCCAGAAAATCATGAAAATGTCGAGGCATGGATGTATACAGTCGCCAGGAATATGATCATCAACATTTTGCGGAAGCGCAAGATGAAATTTACCAGTGATACGATTGACAATCTTCCAGACGGAATTGTTTTTCAGTATGAGACAGACGATAAGCAGGAGCAAGCCGAGCGAGCACTCGCCATGCTCCAGAAGCTACCAGAAAAATACAGGACAATCATCAACCTCAATATCATAGAAGGATATACACATATAGAGATCGCTGAGATCTTGGGCATTAAAGACAGTACATCTCGTTCGCAGTTGACGCGGGCTTTGCAAAAACTCAGAGATCTGATTCACGAAACACATACACCATCCATGCATTATGAGCAAAAATGGATTTAATATAAAATCACTCAGAGACTACGACTCACCCATCGACACTGATGCGATGTGGGCTGACTTTGAGTCTCGACAAAAAAAATCGCGCCGACCGATCTGGTGGTGGTGGTTTGGCTGCGCTCTACTCCTATTGAGCGCAACTGCTGTATGGAGACTGGCTGACTGGTCTGCTGCCGATCACCATACCATAGGACTCTCTGAAGTCACAAGTCTTGCTGACTCCGATGAGTCTCTTCTTGCTCAATCAGAATCCGCCGATAAAGAAACAATTGTCCAAGAGTCTAGAGCACTAGAGCAAAAGCAAAGAGCGAGTCATCAGCCACTAGGCCAAGATATTCAATCAGACATCAAAACAACCAAAGAAAACAGACAGACGAGAAATAATAAACCACTGACAAAAACTGATCTCCAACAAACCATCTCCGCTGAGAAAAAAATCAATGCGCCGGTAACAAATAGCGAAAATCTAGCGATAGAAACAGCAAATTCCTTCAAGCTATTCTCCAAGGCAAAAACTGATGAAGAAAATAAAATCAGCAGCTCAAGTAATATTGGCTTAGCCCAATCATCAAGTGATCTCGACTTAGGTCTTGATGTCACAAAATCGAGTGACAAAATCACTGAAAAACTCCCAAGAAATACCATTGATCTCAATCAACTCTTCACTTCCGTCAGTGGTCTTCAGTTGATCGAGCAGGATCTCGATATGAGCCTACTTATGATGCCTCAGCGCCGTGACAATAGACCTGCAAGGAAATTTGATCAAGCTTCAACCTGGCAAATTGGGCTGCGCGGAGGCACAGGTCTATTCACCCAGACAAATGCATATTTTATCGCCGATAGAGAGACCACTCTTGAAGACATGATTCGTACAGACCTCATTTTGCGAAAGCAATTGAAGTCTGGTATTTCAGTTCACGCTGGCATTGGCTACCTACAGTACAATGACCTCTCACAAGGAGAAGACATTAAGATGGATGTAGAGCAAGGTAATGGCATCGTAGAGATTCTCATCACGAGCGAAGGAGATTCCATATCTCGTATGGGTGAAATATCACAAGAGGTGACAAACATCTCCCAGTACCGCATCTGGAATCGTCAAAAATTTGTCACCGTACCCATCGGCATAGGATACACAAAATCTATCAGCGGACCGTGGTCACTCAGCACTGTGCTAGAGCTTGCACCGCGCTTGAGATTCAACGATAGCTTCAAAGGCATTGGCACAGGTATAGAACAAGAAGTATTTGGAGGGCAGCTCAAGCGAGTAGGTCTGTCCGCAGGTGTAGGAGCTGGTTTACAGTATAGCATCTCAAGAGTCGACCTACAGCTACAGGGTATCTATCGCCAAGATCTCATCAGCAATCAACTCTCAGAAAACGTGAGCCCAAGGAGAAATCATGTCGGTATACAGCTTTCTGCTTACTACTCACTGTAGCCCTCCAATGAAGACGCATCGATCCTTGATGACTTGACAGCCTGCTCCCGGCTACGCTGCTCTAAGCGTAAACACCGTGATTTCAGGTCTTACATTAAATCTCACTTGCCACAAGTGGCCTAGAGCTCGATTGATGTAAAGCATCCGACCATCTTCCAGGTCAACTTCGCCTTGAGCGTACTTCTTGTTTTTGACGGGCAATACCGGTGCTTCCAAAAATGGCGGCTTGCACTGTCCACCATGCGTATGACCTGATAGAATCCATCCTTGATAGCCATGCCATACGTCAAGATCACAGACATCCGGATTGTGGCAGAGAACTACATTGGCTTTAGCAGCGTCATAGTATTTCATCACTTGGGATGGAGCAAAGTTTGGTGACCAGTAATCGTCCAAGCCGATAATGTTCATCCCAGCGACCTCGGCCTGTTCATTGCTGAGCACTCGTATACCCGCATCCCTCAGCAAAGTAGATATCCTATCCGCTACCTTTTGCTGAGACCAGTTGATCCCATAGTCGTGATTTCCCAGCACACCGAGGGTTCCCATCCTTCCTCTGACAGCGTGGGCCAGCACCTCTTCCAGTTGCGTAAATTGCTCTGAGCTTTCATAGCTCGCAAAATCACCTGTATACACGACCAAGTCTGGCATCCATGCTTGTGCTTTTTGGAAGGAGTCAATGATGTACTGATAGTCAAATCGATTTCCTACATGCACATCACTGATCTGCATGAGCGTCTTACCGACCAGCGTATCGGGCAGATTGGCGATTGGCATATCTCTCTGCACAAATTCTAGCCAAAAAGGCTCCACTTGCCAGGTATAAAGACCTGTCGCGATGCCCATGCCGACAGTACTCAAGATACCTTGTTTGATAAATTTCCTTCTCTTCATATCTCTGCAAAACATCTAAAATTTGATCCTTGATATGCTAAGTATATAGGGATAACACTGATTGACGTTTCTAAAGCAATTATAAGCCTTAAGGTCTCATACCAAACTGAGAAGAAAAAGCAAAAAGACGAGGACCAGACAGAATGCCAAAAAGAAATAAAGCCTCAATCCAGAATCTAGATGAGCGATCCCGGGAATTTTTTTCGTCGTGTCATCCACCCATCTGACAAAGTCACTAGGCTCCTCGAGTGCAGACATATCGACAATGACATCCAGAGATCTCAGCAACTCTAGTGCGCGTGCCTGATCCACATCTCTGACTTCGAAGATGGCACCATGATTTCCCATCGCTGCCAGACTACCTGCAAGCAATGTATGCTCAAAAAGCACCTTGTAGTCAATCTCTTCTCTTCGCAGTGTCGACTTGATCATTTCTAGCTCTGCTAGATCCGTGGTCTCGTATAATCTGATGTACTTCATCCCCGAGCTACGCTGATCTGTAGGCTTGTATGGCGTCATGCACAGAACCATGTCGATCTATGAGACGCTCTGACTCTTGTCGAGAGATCCCAAGACTGCTCATGAGCATTTTCACGGCCCGATCTACAAGCTTATTATTGCTGAGCTGCATATGTATCATCTTATTTCCTTGCACCCTACCCATCTTGATCATGAGCGAAGTGGATATCATATTGAGAATCAATTTTTGGCTGGTACCACCTTTCATCCGTGTACTTCCTGTGACAAATTCCGGCCCTACTTCGGCCACTAGAGGATGCTCTACCGACTTAGCAAGTGGCGAGTCAGGATTGTTGGTAATTCCAGCGGTGAGCACATTATTTTCCCTACACTTTAATATCGCTCCCAGTACATATGGAGTCGTGCCAGATGAGGCAATACCGACGACAGCATCCATCTCATTGACACCATACTCCTCTAGGTTGAGCCATCCGAGTTCTTTATCGTCCTCAGCAAATTCCACTGCCTTGCGGATGGCTCCATCACCTCCGGCAATCAGCCCGATCACTCGGTCATGAGGATAGCCAAATGTGGGTGGAATCTCGGATGCATCCACGACACCCAGTCGACCACTAGTACCAGCTCCTAGATAAAAAAGTCGTCCACCATCCTTAAATCTATCATAGCATGCAGCCACGAATATTTCGATCGCAGGGATCACCTCCTCCACTGCCAAGGCTACCTTTTTATCTTCTTCATTGATGGCTTCCAAAAGTTCTCGAGTACTCATCTGCTCGAGATGATCATGCAGGGAACTCGACTCAGTGATTTTTTGCCAATTTTCTTTCATCTCAGCAGTGTGAGGTTTCCGCTTTTGGTATAGGGACTGTCGTCCAAAAGGATAAATTCTGCTACGTAGGTATAGACTCCTGGTTCACTATCCTGGCCCTTCCATCTCCCATCCCAAGCCATGGCATCAGTAGATGTTCCTGAGGCTGTATAGACCATATTGCCCCAGCGATCAAAGATCGAAAATTGAACAATCTCTTTGATCACAGAGCCAAAACTCCCAAAGCCAAAGTGGTCATTAACACCATCACCGTTTGGTGAAAATACATTGGGAAAATAGATGAGCACATCATCACGATTGACGCTCACATGCAGTGTATCATAAGCACGACAAGAACGCTCATCTAGAGCAGAAACAATATAGCTGATCGTCTGCGCTCCACCAAGGATAGGATCTTCGCAATCTGCACAGGATAAATATAGTGGAGGCTCCCAAGTCACATCCATGAAGTCTCTATTGGCCGTGAGCTGCAGATTTATCGTCGCACCAAAAGCCAGTTCCAAGTCTGGCCCGGCATCGATGATAAAAGCATCTGGTGATATCAGATCTACGGTATCCTCGACTCGACAGCCATAGATATCCTGCACGCCAATAATATATCTCCCTTGTCCCAGACTATCAAAAAATGATCGACCCGTAGATTCACCATCTATGTCGTACATGACCATTCCATTGGCGCCGATAACAGTGGTCACATTGATCCTTCCATCCTCAGTAGATACACATGATGGACCTAGAGCGTCTATGACCATCTCAAGTTCATTGGCCACCACATCGAGATCAAGCATCACCACACTATCACATCCCCGACTCGAGACGAAACTCTCGGTGTACAGACCAGCCTCCGTCAATACTTGGGTTCCATGATTGTAAGCCGTACCCTCACAGATGGTCGCTTGCTCACTATACTCCAGAGGTAAGACTTCAATCTTTATCACCTCTGAGAGTACTCGGCATTTTTCATTGGCGAGATTGGTATTTGATGTAGCCGATAGATATCGGTAGTAGTAGACACCTACATCAAAGACGTCATGGAGATAGAAATCCTGGGTCCCATCCGGCAGATCCGTCCAGTTGATACCATCTCGACTTGTCTGCCATTGAATCGCAAATTCATCCACACTAAGATCAGCAGTGAGTCGCGCTGGTTGATTGTCATCTTCACAGAGAAAAATATTCCTATCCGTATTGATAAATGCCGACGGACCACAAGGACGAAATGAGATATTGTCCAAGGCTATGTCATTGCCAATGCCGCCAGGCGCACTATTTTGCAGCGTGAGCAGGAGCTCTGTCTGACCAGGCTCAGTGACGAAAGTAAATCCATAGCTCCTCCATCGATTGGTCTGAGGAATACCCCCTGTAGAAAATTTCTGCTCACCATCAAGCAAAAAAGACACACGAGGCAGGATGTGACCTGGGACTCCATCCCTGATCATATTGATCATATCTGCACTGAACTCGTAGAGTGTATTGTCACAAAGGCCTGTGATCCTTTGCTCAAAAAATATCCCTGGTTCAAAGCTCGCATTCACGACCATCATATAACCATTGGGATCATTACTGTTGTCTCCTATTTCAAGCCAGGAAGGCCAGATATTGGCCCATGCCCCAGTATTGTTGGTGATGGTATAGAAGCCGTCATCTGGCAGGCCATTGACGTAGATATATCCAGGAGCCACCCCAGGATCAGTCGCCAAGGTATTGGCCGTACCTGATCCAAAATCTCCTCCTTCAAAAATATTGACCCCAAGATTACCCTCGCAGAGATCTTGAGCATGCCCAAAGCTGCACAGAAAACACATCAATAGAAGCAACACAACTCTGAGGGCCATAAATAAGAATTACATCAAATATATTACGCCTAGCTTCGGTGGCTACCATGATAGACTGCCAAGAGTGTCAGCAAGTTGGTCAAGTGTCACTCAAGTCCCAAGTATTCAGGAATCAAACTTGGCTCAAAGGCGTCCTTTCGGAATGGATGAGCCTCTGTACTGAAGATGTAGTCCTCGATGTCAAAGTCTGATTTCTCCAGTCCAGCGAGATAGAAGTACTTGAGCGTTTCCGCAAAAAAATAGGTCGCCAAATAATCCTTGGGGCGCATATCTCTCACATCGTGTATCGCATGAAAAGCTACTGAGTCCCTGCAGCAAACATTGATGTCCTTCCAGTATTTTTTGATCATCGTGAGATAGTCCTCTTCTCCCGTCATCTGATGGAGATAGTAAGCAGATTCGATGATCTCAGGATTGAGCTCAGAGTTTGCATACTCTACTGAGTCCTTGTCGTAGAGATACCTTGTGGGGAGCAGTCCATATTGATCCCATAGCCAATCCCAGCTTTGCATATTCATCTCTGCACTTGCGGTATCGCCTGCTAGGATTTGCACTGCAGGAAAAAATGCATCATACAGGGAGACCGAGCGTTTTACAATCTCTCCACTATGCATATTGACGCAGGCATAAAATCTCCTCCCGCTGTAATCTTCCTCTATGTACTCTTTGATCTTCAGATAGCTCTCCTCCCAGATCTGCCGTAATTCTAGATCTCCAAAGAGGATCGACGCCTTGAGCATATACTCATAGTACGAATCAACTCCTGCTTGGATGTAGTGCCAGTCATTGGTCCACTTTCCGGTCTCGACATTGATATAGTCACCCGGCAATCCGATTTCAGATCTTCTCTCATGAATCGCTCTAGTAGCTTTCTTTGCCGCTTGATAGTACTGAGGATCTTTGGCATAATAACTCAAAATACCAAACTCCACCAGATAACTGGCCGCTTGCGCGACATTGACAATATTTCCGAGCCCCTCTCCTAGGTTTCCTGAGGTCTGTCCGGACTGCAAATTGACTGAGTGATACGGTAGACCTGTAGGAGATCGGAAAGCTGGCATCAGTCGATTTCCCATGTCAATCGCACTGGCCAGAATCTCTTCTCGACCAGACATCTGATACATGGCCAAGAGTCCTCCCAGGATACGGATATTCACCTCAAATACCTGTACGCTGATATCTTGATCCCAGTTTTTGGCTAGCACGTATTCTTCGATTTCTGCTGCCTCCTCTTTCAGACCCATGAGAGATAGTGTGCTGTAGGCATCGATGGGAGAGATGCCGAGAGACTCCTCGTACCAGTTAAATCCACCTTTGCTCAAAGGAAGCAAGACGTCATCTCCCCAAGCGTACTCCTTGTAGGCTTTCCATGAGCGCAGGGTCTCGGCCTTGACAAGCTCTGACGAAAAATCTGAGCTCACACTTGATGCACCATTTGCTTCCTCCTCTTTACAAGACAAGACAAATAGCACGAACAGAACAACTATCCATACACTTCTCATCACACAAATAAAGTCATTCCATCGCGAAGCATTAGCTCTTTTGGCTCTCTACACACGATACCGACGGAGCATCTCCATCAAGCCGCTTCTCCCCAAGTCCCGACTATATTTACCCAGTGGATATCACGCGAAAGAACAGCTATCGTGTACTAGGCTTGATGTCAGGCACCTCGCTAGACGGTCTTGATCTCTGTCTAGTGGATTTTGCACTAAATCAAGGCAGCTGGGCCTATGAGCTTATTGATGCCCAGTGCGTGGACTATCCTGATGATCTGCAATCGAAGTTGCGTGATGCGCATGAATACTCAGCCTCAAGTCTCGCCGCGCTCGATATCGCACTGGGTCGATACATAGCCGAGTCAAGCATTGAATTTCTCCAAGGGCGGAGATGGAGTGTAGATCTCATTGCAAGCCATGGCCATACGATCTTTCATCAACCAGACCGTGGCTATACCACACAGATTGGATCTGGCCACGAGATCCATGCACATACCGGGATCACTACAGTCTGGGACTTCCGTAGCCTAGATGTATCGCTTGGTGGTCAAGGTGCTCCTCTCGTGCCGATCGGAGATCTTCTCCTGTTTGGCGACTACACAGCCTGTATCAACCTCGGTGGAATTGCCAATATCAGTTGGCAGCAAGATGACCGGCGTCTTGCCTATGATATCTGCCCGATCAATATGTGTCTCAATCAGCTAGCTCAAATAGAAGGGATGCCCTTTGATCGAGATGGCATTTTGGCGAAAGCCGGACAGATCATCCCATCACTACTCCAAGAACTAGAACAACTCGACTATTACCAGAGTGGACCACCCAAGTCTCTCGGGAGAGAATGGTACGAAAGGTACTACTCACCGCTCCTATCAAAATATCTTGATCACCACAGGATCTCAGACCTTCTTACGACCAATGTCGAGCACATGGCCCGACAGTTGTCTCGCAGCATCACACATTGTGCCCCAGGCCATATCTTGATGACCGGTGGAGGCAGTAAAAACCTACAGCTCATAGACAGGCTTTCGAGTCATGTCGGAGCGCATCATCAGATATCGGTACCTGAAGAGTGGCTCATTGACTACAAGGAGGCACTCGTCTTTGCGCTTCTAGGGGTGCTGCGAGTGTGTGGAGAAATGAATGTCCTCTCATCTGTCACTGGAGCGCGCAGAGATTCATGCAGCGGTCAGGTGATTTGGTCCCAGCCGCAATGATATTGGTCGAGCAAGTCGAGCTCATAATGTCCTGAGCTGCGTATCTTTCGGCTACATGAAGAAGATCGGAGTTTTTACCTCAGGAGGCGATGCACCTGGGATGAATGCCTGCCTCAGAGCAGCTGTGCGCACTGGCCTGCATCACGGACTGGAAGTCGTAGGCATCCTGCGTGGCTATGAGGGAATGATCGATGGTGATTTCAGAGTCATGGATCGACAGAGTGTGAGCAATATCATACACCTTGGTGGTACCATATTGCGGAGTGCAAGGAGTGAGCGCTTTCGCACAAAAGAAGGTCGCATCCAGGCCTATCAGCAGCTCAAGAAAGAAGGCATCGAAGGACTGGTCGCCATCGGTGGAGACGGCACGTTTTCTGGGGCGCATATTTTTTATGAAGAACATGGTATCCCGATCGTAGGATGTCCGGGCACCATTGACAACGACCTACTCGGCACGGATTTTACCATCGGCTACGATACGGCGATCAATACCGCCATGACAGCCATCGACAATATCAAAGACACAGCCAACAGCCATGACCGCCTATTCTTCATCGAGGTGATGGGCAGGGACGCAGGCTTCATTGCTCTGCGTACTGGCATCGCTTGTGGCGCAGAGGCCGTGCTGATTCCAGAGAGCAAGACCAATATCGATCACCTTGTCAGTCTTCTACAAGAAAACTTTGACAATCGTAAGAGCTCCAATATCATTATCGTCGCTGAAGGTGATGATGCGGGCGGTGCATTTGACATTGCCGATCAGGTGCGGCGGCGCAATCGGCAGTTTGACATACGCGTGAGCATCCTCGGACACATCCAGCGAGGTGGTCGTCCAACATGCATGGAGCGCGTCCGAGCCAGTCGCATGGGCATGGAAGCTGTGAAAGCGCTCCTTGCTGGCAAGTCTGATATCATGATTGGCCAAGTACATACGGACATCATATACACTCCCTTTGCACATGCGACCAAGCATCATCAGGAGATCAATCCTACCCTCACACAAATCGTAGAAATCCTCTCGTAATGAAATCAGCATTTAAACGCGCTCTGGGATTCCCGGTCATCTGTGCCGTGATCCTATGGATCATCCACTCTGCCAAGGTCGTCCTTCACCTACCACTCAACCGTCTTGGCATCTTGCCAAGAGAGGTCGATGGTCTCAAGGGTGTAATATTCTCGCCCTTGATCCATGGCGACTGGGGACATCTGATCAGCAATACTGCTCCACTTATGGTCATGACTTTTGTCCTTGCCGCATTTTATAGCCGAGTAGCTTACAAGAGCTTTTTTCTGATTTACATCTTCACAGGATTGTCTGTCTGGCTCATGGGACGAGACAGTTTCCACATCGGAGCTTCTGGAGTAGTTTATGGCTTAGTCTCTTTTGTATTTTGGAGTGGCGTCTTTCGACGAAATGCCAAGTCCATCGTCATCGCACTTGTCATACTCTTCATGTACAGCGGACTACTCATCGGCGTACTCCCGACCAAGCCTGGCATCTCCTGGGAGAGTCACTTGCTTGGAGGTGTCATGGGTATCATATTTGCCTATCTCTTACGCCATCAGACAGAGCTGGACGAAGTGGAGCCGAGCTATGATCTAAGCTCAGAACCTAAGAAAAGATATTTTGACGAAGATCCTTTTGGCGGAAGCTAAATCAGGCTAGCAGTAAGCATCGTACGCCATCTTGAGGTTTTCTGCAATCATCTGTGCAGGTCGCCCCTCGATATGGTGACGCTCAAGCAAGTGCATCAGTTTCCCGTCTTTGAAGAGCGCGATTGATGGACTGCTCGGGGGATATGGCAACATGTACTCACGTGCACGATCTGTAGCTTCCCTGTGCACACCAGCAAAAACTGTGACGAGATGATCCGGTGATTTGGCATTGCTGAGAGAAATCAAAGCACCTGGCCGAGCATTGGCCGCAGCACATCCACATACCGAGTTGACCACGACAAGTGTCGTACCACTTGCTTCCTTGACCGCTGTGTCGACCTCCTCTGGAGTCCTCAGATCTTTGAAGCCATTATCAGTCAGCTCCTTGGCCATGGGTGTGATAAGTTCTACTGGATACATAGTTTCGTCTCTTATTTTTTCCGTAATCAGGCTCTAAACGTCGTGTATGCGGGCATAGTTCATCGCGTACGGGAATCTTCTTACCACAATCCCGAAAGAGCTCTCACGTTGTAAGCACGGAAGCTATATTTGGACAGCATGAATCAGATGAGATGGGTCTATATCGATGATCAAGGATCTCGGCACAATGTCGGAATCCTTCATGGTCAAGATACAGGCAATCTCGTCATCCACTGCAATGAACAAATCGTGCAAGTCGATTTTGAGATCCAAGAGGATAAGAGCTACGGCATCATGATCAATGGCCAACTGTGTCACATCAAGATCTTCAAGGATGGCGATAAGTACCAATATGCCTTTGAAATCGATGAAAGCGCCGACACGCCTCTCAATCGAGCCAGGCATACGCTCAGGCGCAAGCACCTATGGCAAAGTGCAGCAGCATTCTTAGGGATGTTTCTACTCTGCTTTGGTCTCTACTACTATTTTGCCAAAAATGATTTTCGATGGCAAAAACAAGAGGCTCTTGCTACGACGGCCGTCAGCATCAACGCCAAAATATCGGAGATCTTAGATGACCAAATCACCATAGCCCTGGATCGCAGCCAGCTTGGCCCATTTGCTGATAGATTTCCTGCTTCTGTCCATCTCGATTTATCCAGCGAAGATCATGGTGAGCTGATCTATCTGCCATGGAAGATGTCGGATCGGCTGGTACTCGATATGAGCGCCAAGGATGTCAGATTTTTTGAGCTTGACTCAGAATCCAATCAAGATCTCCTCAGCTCTCTTCGCGAGCGCGTGCAGGACTGGATGTCTCAGCGCTACCCTAACCTGCAGCCAGAGCGCATCTCTTGCTTGATCGAAAAAAGCACTACGGATGCAGGGATCACCGGGCTCGCCCAGACCCTCCAAATCCTCAATCCACGCGACGGAGACCATATCGCTCGATGGCATCGAAGTAGTTACCAGAAGCTAGCTGAAAGTTGTAAAGTCCCACAATAACTACTGCTAACTCAGGAATCCAAGCCATCGCTTGTCCACTACATATCTTTGGGACATAACACTCCCATATGGACCAAGTACTTAGCAGATTTACCGAAGGTGTGAAAACCCATGGATTGCCCCTAGCAATATTTCTGGTGACTTGCCTGGCATTCTTTGCGCCACAATTACAAGGCAAGTTGCTCAGACAGAGTGACACAAAGCACTCTTACAAAATCAATAAAGAAAGCTGGGACTACTATGCGGCCACAGGGAATAGAAATCTCTGGTCCAATGGACAGTTTAGCGGAATGCCTACCTATCAAACTGGTGGGATGGCTAAGTCCAATGTCTTTCTCTACTTACAGAAGTTTGGAGAACTGTACATCAAGAAGCCCATTGGCATGTTTCTTTTTGGCTTGATTGCCTGCTACATCATGTTTATCCTTATGGGTGTCAATCGATGGCTCAGCACCATTGGGGCTCTCAGTTTCTGCTTATCCACGAGCATGATGGGGCTTGTGATGGCTGGACACAATAGTAAGATATATGCCTTGATGACTTTTCCCTTGATCTTGGCAGGAGTACATCTGCTGATGGACAAGAGACTCTGGGCGGGTGTGATCAGTCTGGTCATCGGGCTGGGTCTGCACTTCCACGCAGCTCACTATCAGATGTCGCTCTATGTGGCGATGATGCTCGGCCTTTACGTCATCATACGTGGCATCGGATTGATCCGTAGTGGACAAGCTGCTCAGTTCTCCAAGAGTCTTGCCATTCCGATCATCATAGCTCTGATCACCCTAGGAACCGGTGCGACTAAATTGCTCACTACGATGGAGTATATGCCAGACACGATCAGAGGAGAAAAAATCGTACAGACCACGGCTGAGCAGCAAGCTGGAGAATCCTCAGGACTTGGCTGGAATTATGCCACCCACTTCTCTTACAATCTCCAAGATCTGGCCAGCTTGATCTACCCAAGATTTGCCGGAGGCAGTCATCAAGAGGAGATCGCACTGGATAGCAAGATTGCCAAGGCCATCATCAACAGCAGCTACCAGCCCAAGATCAATAAGGTCGCTCTTTATTACGGCGGACAGCCATTTACAGAAGGACCGCCTTATATCGGCATTACGGTGTTTTTGCTTTTTTTGATGGGCTTGTTTCTCGTGGATAAGACTTGGGTGATTTGGTCCTTGGTTTGTATTGGGTTTGCGGCGATGTACAGTCTGGGAGATCATTTTGCGGCGGTCAATAAGTTTCTCTTTGAGACGATTCCCTTGTTCGATCGATTTCGAGCACCAGCTTCCATACTTGCGCCAGCTGCTCTGTGCTTTCCCGTGATATTTTGTCTAGGACTAGATCGCTTGATGCGCATGGGTCTCTCTGATCGTAAGGCTTTCGCCAAAAAGGTCCTCTACATCGGTGGAGCTCTGGCTGCAGTGACTGTCCTGCTACTTTTCTTAGCTCCGAGCATTATGGATATGTCACACTCCAAGGATAGCAAGTATACAAGTGCAGGTGTGCCACTGGACATACTACTAGACACTCGTGCCAATTACTTCCGGATGGATATGCTAAGAGCCCTAGCGTATATTGCTATACTGACAGCCGTCATCTGGGCGTGGTTAAAGAATGCCATTGGCAATCTTACAGCAGTTCTAGCGATACTCGCATTGGTCATGATAGACCTCGCACAGATCGACTGGCGTATCGTCAGTCATGACAAGTATACGGTCAAGGCCAGTGCGGTAAGAAAATTTGAGCCTACAGCAGCAGATAGACAAATCTTGCAAGACAAGGATATCCACTACCGTGTCATTGATAATACGAGCAACGCATTTAGAAGTAGTGATGCATCATATTTCCACAAGAGTATCGGAGGCTACAGTGCCGTCAAGCTGAGGAGATACGAGGATCTCATCAACTACCACATGTCCAAAAACAACATGAAAGTCCTCAGCATGCTCAATGCCAAATACGGCATCAATGGACCTGCTGGCAACCCTACGGTCACGACCAACTCTAATGTATGCGGCAATGCCTGGTTTGTCCGGGAGTTTCTTCAGGCACAAGACAACAAGCAAGAGCTGACTTCGCTCAGCAGATTTGAACCTCGCACTCAGGCTGTCGTGCATCAAGAGTATTTGCCCTATATCCAAGGCATCAATCCCGATCCCAATGGCACGATCTCATTGAGATCCTATGATCCTGTCCATATGATCTATGACGCAAATACTGCGCGCGAAAATTTCGCTGTATTCAGCGAGATATGGTATGGTCCAAACAAAGGCTGGCAAGCGTACATTGATGGCCAGGCTGTCGAGCACATTCGAGTCAACTATGCTCTACGTGGACTCAAAGTACCCGCGGGACAGCATGTGATAGAATTCAAATTTGATCCAAAAACTTACAGACAGGGCGAGCTGATCAGTAAAATATGTTCCTTACTCTGTCTACTGGCAATAGGATTCTGTGTCTATCGTCTGATAAAAACAAGATCAGGAACTGATGAGCCCTCAGACGATATAGCCTTCAGCTTTTCTCCAGAACCTGAGGCCTCAAGAGTCAAGAAGAAAAGCAGTACGTCTAGCAAGAAAAAAATCAGATCTAGAAGTACGAGCACCAAGAAAAAGACAAACAAATAAAATTGCCCAGGTCTCGCATCATCTTGGTCAGTTACTATTGGCCGCCTGCTGCAAGCGTAGGTGTGAGAAGGTGGCTACGATTTTCTCAGCGCCTTGCCGAGCTTGGCCATGAGATCGTCGTCTTTACGCCGTCCGATGCCTCCTACCCGATCATTGATGACAAGCTCAAGGCACCAAGCAATATTACACAACACCAAGTAGGCTTCTTCGAGTGGCGAGATGTCTATCAAAAACTGCTCAAGGCAAACAGCAAAGACAAAAGCATTGAAAAGAATAAAATCGATCGCGTCTTTTATGAGGGAAATACCCAAAAAAATTACTTAAAAAGAGTAGCTCTCTGGATCCGGGCGAATTTTTTTATTCCTGATGCGCGAGCCAACTGGATCAAGCCATGTAGTCAAGCAGTCCTAGAGTATCTCGAGACAAATCAAGCGGATTATATCATCAGTACAGGTCCTCCACAGTCTTGCCACCTCATAGCTCAGCGCGTAAAGAAAAAACATCCTGAGCTCACATGGCTCGCAGATTTTAGAGATCCTTGGACACGCGGAGCGTTCTTTGACAAATTGCCACTGTCCCGAGCTAGTCTCTCAAAACACACCCGTCTAGAGTCTTCCGTGTTGACTGAGAGTGACATACAACTGACTGTATCTCCTACTTGGGCCAATGAGCTCAAGCAACTTGGTGGAAAAAATGTACACCATATATATAATAGCTATGTCCTAGCAGATTTTAAAGCCTCTCAAGACCTCCCTCAGGACCAATATGTGATGAGCCATATCGGCACAGTCTACAAGGATCGCAGCCCAAGAGAATTTTGGCTTGCCCTAAAGAACTATCTTGATGAAAATCCGCAGATCGCGAAAAAATTCACTTTACAATTAGTGGGGCAAATCAGTCAGGAAGTCATTGCAGAGTTGGAAGAAATCGAGTTATCGCCATACGTTAAACTCATTGGTGTATTGGGCCATCAAGATGCACTCGAGATTCTCAAGCAATCAGATATTTTACTACTCTTGGTCAATGATACGAAGGACCACCGTGGACGCATCCCGGCCAAACTTCTGGAATACCTGGCTACTGATAAACCCATCCTACTTGTAGGTCCAGATCGCAGTGATGCCAAGGACATCATCGAAAACGGATTATTGCATTTTGACCCTAGTACTCATGATACCAAAAAGCTGCGCACACTGATGGAGGATAAAATGTGGAAGACCAAAATAACACGGGCTGAGAAAAAAAGATACAGTACTGAGTTTACCACTGATCAGCTCATCCAATTACTCCTAGAGCAAAAGAAATAGCTAGCATAAATGCTCTAGCACTGCTGGCAGATGCTCTCCGACCACCGCTAGTTCATAGTCCTGTGGACCTTGATAAGACTTGCCAAACCAATTTTGCGAGACATCATCACCGACCCTCCTGGATAAAATCTCGAAATCCTTTTGCTCCTTGCCGTCCATGCTTAGATGCTTAAGACCATAAGACAAACCCTCACCCTGGGCTTTGATAAAAGCCTCCTTTCGTGTCCAAATACGGAAAAAGTACTCGCAGATTTCTGTGGTTGGCAAGCTCTCCATTGTGACGATCTCATACTGACTGAAAACCTGTCGTGCCAGTAAGTGAAAGTCCAAAGTGTGATCACGCTTCTCTATATCGCAGCCGATCACGCCGTCACTGATCGCTATCAAAAAATAGTCCTCATCATGAGAGATAGAAAACTCCAAGTGACCGCCTTCAAAGTGGGGCTTCCCAAAATCTCCTACAGCATACTGTTGCTCGGCAGCTTGCACTGCATAGTGCTTTTCCAAACAATGATAAAGCCCATAGTGTCTCTGTAGATATTTGAAACGATGCTCGTGATACTTGAATTTTGAGGCCTGATTCTGTTCATGCGAGCTGAGCGGATACTCCGGGATCTCGTCATGATAAGATGCAAGAAATAATCGGCTAGTCACGTCTGTTTGTTATCTCCAAAATCTTTTCGGCTAGACCCTCCACATATGGTGGCTTGAAAAGTTTGAAATGAGGCCCTTGGGTAACACTGATATGTAGCCCACCCTTCGTCAGTTTTTTCCACCAAGTGACATGCAAGTCTTTATCTGATCGTCCTTGAAATTCACTACTTCTGACCAAAAATATTTCTTGATCTGCCTCACGCCAATCGTAGTTAGTGTAAATCTGGGCAAGTCTCGCTTCTGTTCGGCGAAATTGCCTCATCTGTTCAGACTCAAATCTCTGTAGATATTTGGCTTTCCATCGATCATATTTCACGACGAACATATCTCTGATACGTAGCCATTGACCATTTCTCAAAATCGCTAAAAGCCTCCTGACTCTTCCTGACAGATTTTTCTTGGCACGGCCATATGTGAGTCCAGGAGCAGAGTCAACCACGATGAGCGTCGGATCAAAACTGAGCTCGGATATCGTCCTTGCCATCTCCATCACAATTGCCGCACTGAAACAGTAACCGAGAATATAAACCTCATCTCCTGAGCTAATGACAGATTTAATCTCCTCAACATAAGCTGCACACATGGACTCGACTGACTGGTTGTGCTCGGAGTCTCCATCGAGTCCATACGACTGGATCCCAAAGACACCAAGATCATCCTTGACAATCTCAGCCAAGTCGCGATAGGCAAATACATGTGCCCCACCCGCATGTATGCAAAATAGTTTTTTACGAGATCTTGATCGATTGAGAGGAACCAGCGCTGACCATTCCTGCACCAGCTCACCAGTACTCAGCTCGGCAATGTACTTCGACAGATCAGTGATGGTTGGCAGATCGATGAGCTTGCTTGCAGTAATATTCAGCCCATAATCTGCATTGATCTTGGACATAATCCTGAGTGCCTGAAACGATTTTCCGCCAATGTCAAAGTAATTTTCGTCTACCGATACATTCTCTCTGCCCAGCACCTCGGACCAGATCGTCACGAGGCGATGTTCTATACGATTAGATGCTAGTCTTCCTTGATCATTCTTTTGCTTTTTATTGAGCCTTGCAGGACTGAAGCCATGAAGGCTTCGAAAATCAGAAATGGTACTATCCAGAGCTATTGCACCTACTATATCTGACCAAAGGCTCGTGATTGCTTTTCTTGCCTCAGCGTCAAAAATCGAATCGTCAAATGTCCACGATAATCTCATCTCATTCCCATGAGGCACCATCACGAGCGTAAGAGGAAAATTACTCGTGAATGAGCTTGAAAAATTTGTAATCTTCCTTGTCTCATAGATGATATCTTCCCACGGAAAATTCTCATACACAAATAATCCTTGCAAATTGACCTCGACTCCACATTGAGCATACGCGCTCAATACAGAGGGCAATGAATACTGCTCTAATTCCAAGGTCTCGATGCTAGCTCGTGCAGAATAGGCCAACAATTCTTGCAGGCGCCATCCTTCTTTTAAATTCATGACTACAGGAATGATATTGGAGAGGACGCCAGTCACATCCGCTAGGCTGGGAAGAGCCGATCGACCAGAACTCGTCACACCGAATGCAATTTGATGCTCCGACTGTAACTTCCGCAAGACCAGTGCAAATAGCGCTTGATAAAATTGACTTTCTGTCAATCCCAGCTCAAGAATGATCCGTCGATGCTTGTCAAAGTCAGCTTCGCTGATCATCTCTTCATGACTGACCCATCTCGAGGCACTTGCAGCCCAAGAGTGGATCACACCTTGATCCAGATTCATTTTGGCGGAAGCCTGAGATACCTGATCCTCACAGCTCTGCGGTAGTTTTTTGAGCTCCGTGTGAAGTGCCCTCATGTCTCCACTCCGCAGTGTGCTGACAGCCTCTCCGCTCTCCAGAGTGTGGTAGATATCGAACCATCTCTGGATGATCTTTGCTGTCGACCAACCATCGAGAAAAATGTGATGCGTCTTCCAGCAAATCTCAAAGCTCTCCGGCCCTCGTACCAGTACCAAAAACTCTTGATTGGGCAATTGACTCAGTGGAATCTGCTCATCGGATATCCACGCTTCTTGATGGGATTCTTCCTCAGACCAGTGGATCTTGAGATCTGCATCGTGATGAAGAATTGCTACTTCTTGTTTGATATTTTCCCAGTGGATAGTGGTGCGTAGAGCACTAAATTCCTTGATCAGCTGTGCCAGACTTGTCTGAAGCAATCCATGATCGAGAGTCCCTTCACATTGCCATCTGACCAGAATCTCACCCTGATCCTGCTCCGCCTGACGGTGATGGAGTAGCAGTGCTTGTTGGACTGCAGTAAGTGGTAGTACAGCTTCAAATTTGCTCATGGTTCAGAAAAGACCCTCCAAAGTACTCAGATCTTCATCATCTATGAGAAGCTCAACATCACTGTGAGCATCTTGTTGGGCACCTAGCAATATCGCTTGCAGACTATCCAGATACGCCATGACAGCTGGGGCAAACTGATGGGATACCAGCTCTTCGATACTCTTATCATATCGCAGTTCGAGTTCTATGCCCTCTTTGGATTTTCTGATATTCACCTCGAGTGCTGAGTCTCTCTCGGTCGTAGGGGCTCTAAGTCCTTCCGTCATGAAACTGACTTCATGTAGTCGGCGATAAGACTCATGAAGAGACTCACCGAGATAATTGAACACAATCTTCTTCGAGCGAGAATTGCCTTTGGCTTCTCGTGTTGCAGGATAGAGCGCTGTAGCATAGTCGATACCTTGATGCTGGACAGAGTCGATGCGCTGCAAGATACGTCGAATGAGAAGCTCCTCTGATGGCTCACTTTGATCTGGCGAGATAGGATATACACTCGTAAACCACCCTACAGTCTGCGAAGCATCCAGCTCAAGCTGCTCGTGCAGTCGGCCTATGCTCTCTACCTCTACCACAAGCTCAGCATCTATCTTTTTCGATGCGAGGGCGACCGCAAGTAAGCACAGCTTATGTGTTTCGATACTTGAGTCGACAGTTTGAGCATAGCGGAGTGTTGAGATCTCCACATCTGACTCGAGATAGCTCATTGTGGTCATGGGATGCCTCGCAATGTGATCTACACTGTCTCTGCGCCAAGCTTGAAGCTTCTCAGAGCGTATCCCCTCGGCCCAATCGATCAAGCTACAAGAACTCATCAAGTCATCAGATGACTTGCCGTCAAGAAGTGCATCCAAATCACGCAGCAGTATTGACCATGATACTGCATCTATGAGCAGGTGATGGATCAGTATCACCAAGCTCCTTTGCCCTGGCCAGTAGGCTGCTAATATCGGCGCGTGGCAATCTTGGCTAAGAGCGCTTGCGATTGCAGCCTGATCAGATTGCTCAGTGGCCATGACTGACCAAGGAAATCTACCATCGGCCTCGCCAATGATCATGTGCTTGTCGACTGGATCAAATCTTGCTCGCAGTCCGTGATGATGATGCCAGAGCTCATCTAGTGCGGATCTCAATTGGTCTTCAGCCACGGCCTCATCTATGCTCATTCTCATCCCTTGCAGCCAGTGCTTGGGAGCAGATCGATGTAAGTCAAAATGCCAGACCTGCATCGGGAGCATGGGTGCTGTGCCTATCGCATTCACGCTCTTTGCCTCTGCTTCTGTACTTATCTGAGCAGCAAGATCTCGCAAGATCGGATGTCGGAAGATCTCCGTCGGCTTGAGAGCAAGACCGTTTTCCTTGGCCTTGGAGACCAGGATGATACTCTTGAGACTGTCGCCTCCAGATCTGAAAAAATGATCTTCGATGCTTAGCGTGTGATTACTGAGCACTTCGCGACATATGCTGAGGAGTCTTGATTCGACTTCCGTCAAAGGAGACATCTGCTCCCCTACCATGGCATCATCGCTGCGATCATGCTTGAGAGCTAGGAGTGCTTGGCGATCAATCTTACCATTGGGCATGAGAGGCAATTCCTCAAGGAGAAATATCTCTTCTGGGACCATATGATCCGGCAAGCTGCTGTGGAGCGACGAACGGATCTCTGTCTCACTTGCTTTGAGGCTCGTTTGGATATAGGCCTTGAGTCTTTTGACACCACCTTGATCTTCTGCTAGCACTACAGACTTGTATTCAGTACGAAGTGCATTGAGTTGCGATTCAAGCTCAGCAAGCTCCACTCGAAATCCTCTGATCTTCACCTGCTCATCTTTGCGGCCACAGAAAATCAGATCACCTTCAGGAGTCCAATAACCCTGATCACCAGTGCGATACATTTGCCCGAAAGGGCTATCACCCAGACCTCTACGCGGTACAAGTCCCGTATCTTCTCCGAGGTAGCCGGCGGATAGATTATAACCCGAGACACAGATCTCTCCTAGCTGTCCGTATGGCACTAGCTCACCATGGTCATCGAGCAGTAGGATATCACAGCCGGGGATACTCCGTCCGATCGTGATCTGGTCGTCGGATGGCCTCAGTCGTGCTACGCTACTCCACACCGTCGCCTCTGTCGGGCCATATTCATTGTAGAGAGCGATATCTGGAAAGTGATCATGATGCTCTTGCACCAAAGTCTTGTTGCAGGATTCGCCAGCGACAATCATGGCAGTCATCTGTGAGATGGCCTTTCTATCACCCAAGCTGATCAGCAACTGATACAAACTCGGCAACATGAGACTATGAGTCGCTCGACTATCTCTGATCAGATGTGAGAGAGCCTCCATATCTTGCTCAATCCTCTCCGGTGGCAGGATGAGGCAGCCTCCGCTCATGAGCGACCAAAAGATGCCAGCCACGCTGCTATCAAAGGAGAATGAAGACATCAGTAAAAATCTGATGGCTCCTTCTCCGTAATAGCTAAATCTCGCCTGCGTAGAAGCTCTGAGACTCGACTGTCGTACCAAGACAGGTTTGGGTCGACCCGTACTTCCTGAGGTGAATATGATGTATGCCTCCGGATCCTCTGCCAGCGTCGGCGTAGTCATTGCTCGGTCGTTCATCTCCTCCTTCGCAGCAAGATCCCAGGACTCACACTGGAGCTCAGGAGTTGAGCGATCATAGAGTATCAGACCTAGCTCTGCATCTTCAATCATCCATCGGAGTCTCTGAGTCGGATACTTCGGATCCATCGGCACATAGGCCTTGCCAGCATAGAGGCAGGCAAGTATCGCTCTGACCATACTGACTGATCGAGGCATGTATATCCCGATACGCGGACTGTCATGTGCAGCGAGAGCCGTGCCAAGCACCTTCGCTTCTGCTAGCAGACTGCTATAGGCATGCTCTTCACCCTGCCAGTAGACAGCTGGACTAGCTAGCTCTACCCCTGATGCGATCAAGGAGAAGATATCTTCTTGAGGTGGAGAAAGTGACCCACCACGACCAGCCTCCAGACATCGGCTGCGCTGCTCTGCAGATAGTATCTTGATTTCTGATAGCCGTAGCGCTGGATCCTCACTTACTGAGCTTAGCACCTGTGCAAAGGAATCCAAGAGCTCATGGATTCTTGGTTCCGTGTAGAGATCTGTCGCATATTCGATGATCAGTTCGTGCCCCTCATCATCCTTGGCCACATAGAAACTCAGGTCAAACTTGGCTACACCCAGATCATAGGTCTCGTAGTGATAGCTCACATCTGGAAGCAAGACAGGATGAGCAGGAACCTCGTGATAGAGAAACATGTGCTGGAAAATCGGATTGCGATCCTGTTCGCCCGTATAGCCAAGAAGCCGGACGATCTCGTCAAATGGCAGATCCGCATGGGCGAATGCCTCCAGCTTTTGTTTCTTGGTAGACTCCACAAGATCCGAAAAGCTCATTCCGCGCTGCACTACTTGTCGAAGGACCACGGTTTCATTGAAAAATCCGATCAGCTCCTCCCATGCCTCATCTGTGCGATTGGAGATGGGTGTACCAAGCACAACATCATCTTGGTTGCAGTAGCGGCTGAGCAGCGTCTGCGTCACAGCCAAGAAAAGATCAAAGCCTGTACACTCGAGATTCTCTTGCAGTCGATTGATTGCATGAGACAGTGTAGGATCGAGGCGCTTTCGCGCAAATGAACCGCGATAGCTTTGCCGAGACGGTCTAGCACGACAAGTCTGCAACTGGAGTTGCTCGACGGATTGTAGCTTTTCTTGCCAGCAGTCAATACTCACTTGACGATAGTCTGCACGGCCCTGGCCGATAGCATGTTGCAAGTACTGCGAGCTCTGTGCAGTGAGATCACCCGGGGCTGCGCGCATGATGGCTGACCAGTCTTGGCGTAGGATATTCATGGACCACTTGTCCGTGATGATGTGGTGCATGCAGATGAGCACCTCCGTACGGCCGTTTCTATCTGCGAGTAGCATCCTTGCGAGCGGACCATGCTCAAGATCAAAGGCCTTGCGGCCAAATGATAGCATATGGGCTTCGAGATCCGTATGATCCGAGAATGACTCGATTTCTGGAGCTAGAGCCTCCAACACCTCCTGATAAATCGACCCCTCTACCGTGCGAAATACAGTCCTCGTACTTTCATGACGATGGCAGGCTTGGGCGAAGCTATCTGACAAGGTCTCGTGAGAAACCAGCTGATCAAAGACGTAGTGCTCCGCGTAGTGATACACCGGATTTCCAGGATCGAGCTGCTCGAGAAAATATAATCTTGCTTGACCTCGGCTCAGCGGTCCGCTTGTCGAGTTGGACTCATCGCTGGAGAGCGTCTCTTGTACTTCGCTCTCAGTTTGCTCCAACCAAGAAGCCAGCAGCTCATCAATATTTTTATTCGAATCCTCTGTCATACTTCGACACTAGCGAAGTCCAATCACGGAAAGCGCTTTGTTCTTTGCTTTGCCGATGTAGTCGTCCAGGAGGAAGTCGAGGCCAAACATCCGCTCCGTAAACCAGTACAATGAGATCAAAATCAACAAGATCGAGCCATAAAGCAAGACCTTCTTGTACCAGCCCTGACGGCGGATGAGAAATAGAATCGGAAAGACCATACAGATAATCGCGACTTGTCCGATTTCTACCCCGAGATTGAATCCCAGCAGAGACATGGTCATGTATTCACCATTGAGCCCTTTTTCTCCGAGGACACTCGCAAATCCCATCCCGTGAAACAGACCAAAGCCCAATGCCACCAGCCACTCTCTCTGACCGAAGATCGGCTTGATATTGTGGTATGCTGCGAGCCCTATAGAAAGGGCGATCAAGGACTCGACAAGGTATGCTGGCAGATTGATCACTCCCAGTGCAGCTAGACTCAGCGTGATACTGTGCGCTATGGTAAACCAGGTCACAATCTTGAGGATGTACCAAAATGCAGACTTGAACTTGTCTACAGGCTCCCAGTCAGTCGACACTTCTCCTTCACGTCTGCGACGCATCACACTCGGCAATGCCAATGCCACAAGAAACAAGATGTGATCGAGCCCAATCCATATGTGATGAATTCCTAGACGAATCATATTGCTGAAACCTTTCCAGATCGAAGCATCCGCTAGATCCAATGACTGACTCGCATCACCCTTCTTCATGATCAAGGCTGGAACGGCTTCATTATTAACAATACCAGATTTCCAGTGGTGACCTATGACCACGAGATTTTGGTGATTGGGCTTTTTGTCAAATAAAATATCAAAGCCAATGTCAATCTTTTCGGCGGAAGCCGGTACATCAAGATCAAAGTGAGACCTCAAAAATGTACCCAACTTCAGCTCAAGGAGCTCATTCTCTGTGAAATCCATCTCGAGACCAGCATCCTTGTATTGGAGTATGATCCTCTCCCGATAGTATGTGAGAATCCTGTACATGTAAGGCTTCAAATCATCGAGAGTCATACCTTCTTTGAGTCCTAGACTTAGAGCTTGATTGAGATCATCATAGGTCATCTCGACAGTCCCTGTGACACCGCTTTCATACATGTTGAGATACAGATAGCTCTGATCGATATTGTGTGCTTGAAGGCCCCAACTCAGTGTGGCGAGCGCAGCGATGATGAAAGTCCGTACGAAGTTTAACGATTTGAGCATATGACAATTGGCTTGTGCTAAGGGTGAAGTGACGGCAAAATTATCCATTCTATTGACCATCCGCGTAACTTTGCAGCCTTGATGTGCCGGCACGTCACGATACTACCTCGATCCATGCATAGCAAAACTCACACACACAAAGATGCCTCCCGACAGACGCTAGTCTTGGAAAGCACTGATGTGCAAAGACTTGTGAGTGAAATCGGCCCAGACCAGATCATGGATCAGCTCATCGGTGAACTTGAAAACACACTGCTGAGCTCCCCGACTGGCTCTCTAGACATCCCGATCAGATCTGGCTTCAACTACCAAGTACCTGTGGTAGGACTTGTAGAGTGGATGCCAATCTTTGAGCTAGGAGAGAAGATCACGATCAAGGTAGTCGCTTACCACCCGGATAATCCAAATACTCAATCGATGCCGACGATACTGTCGAGCATATACCAATTTGATAGTAAGACTGGTCACCTCACGACCATCATGGATGGAGTGCTCTCCACCGCCTTGAGGACTGGCGCCGCATCTGCTCTTGTGAGCAAGTATCTCGCACATCCAGATAGTCAGACTATGGGCATGATCGGATGTGGTGCACAAGCCATCACACAGATTCATGCAATGTCGCGTGTATTTGATCTGGAAGAAGTACTCTATCTGGATACAGATGAGGTCACTGAAGACTCCTTATTACATCGTTTATCGATAGTTTGTCCATCCATTGGTCTGCGCAAAGCATCCTTGAAGGAAATAGTGGAATCCTCGGACATCCTTTGCACGGCCACATCTATTGGCATCGGGGAAGGACCACTCTGGGATGAGCTCCATACCAAGGAGCATTTGCACATCAATGCTGTAGGATCCGACTTTCCTGGAAAAATCGAAGTACCTCTCAGCATACTGAAGACTTCTACTGTCGTACCAGACTTTTTGGCGCAAGCCGTCCTAGAAGGTGAATGTCAGCAGCTCGCTTCAGAGGACATAGGCCCAGATATCATCGAAGTCATACGAAACAAGGACAAGTACCAGGGATTACAATCTCAAAAGACCGTCTTTGATAGCACAGGCTGGGCGCTCGAGGATCATGTGGCGGTAGAAATGCTACGAAAGCTCGCTGCCCAATCTGGTATAGGGAGCTTTAAAAAAATCGAGTATTTCCCGCTCGATGTAAAAAACCCCTACGACTTCTTGCAGACATCGGAGGAAGATCAGCTCAACAAAGAAGAATCGATCTCGTTGGTCAACTGATCAACGGAATCATACCAAGAATCAATAGAACCATGCAGAGTAAACCCTCATTCAAAGCATTCATGACTGTGCTATTTAGCCTGAGTGTCGTCGGGATCTATGCACAGAGCATCAAAGGAATCGTCAAGGATCAATATGGATCCGAGATCATCGGTGCACATGTACTGAATGTTCAGACCCAAGAGCATGCCCATACAGACTTCAACGGCACATTTGAACTGGCAACTGGTCAAGTTGGTGATAGTATCATGGTCACCAGCATCGGCTACGAACCAGAGCTCGTCATGCTGTCGAGCCTTGACGATCTTGTTCAAGTAAGTATCACAGAGAAGCAGTATCGCTTCGACGAGGTGGTCATTTCCCAAGGGCTTGACCCGGCCAAGCAAATCGCCAAGATTGACCTTGCCCAAAATCCGGTACAGAGCTCACAAGAAGTGCTACGCGTCGTACCTGGACTCTTCATCGCACAGCACGCGGGAGGAGGAAAAGCTGAACAGATATTCCTACGTGGATTTGATATCGATCATGGTACAGATATTGCCATCTCTGTAGAAGGCATGCCTGTGAATATGGTCTCTCATGCGCATGGTCAAGGCTACTCTGACTTGCACTTCCTCATGCCAGAGCTCATCGAGAGTGTAGACTTTGCCAAAGGCCCTTATGATACTAAAGTCGGAAACTTTGCCACGGCAGGTCACATCGATTTTAGACTCAAAGATCAGCTCGCACAAAACACCATCTCAGCTGAGTTTGGATCCTTCAACACCAAGATGCTCAACACAGCCGTCAAGCTTATCGATGGTGATAAAACCTATTCTTACATTGCAGGAAGTCTGAGAGCGTCTGACGGGCCATTTGAAAGCAGTCAAAACTTTGACAGGCTCAATCTACTCACAAGATGGTCTCACGATCTCGACGATGACGAGAGCATCTCCTTCATCGCATCACACTTTACGAGCAAGTGGGATGCCTCAGGTCAGATCCCTAAGCGTGCTGTGGAGAGTGGTCAGATTACTCGATTTGGAGCGATCGATGATACAGAGGGCGGCAATACTTCTCGTACGGATCTTGCCATCCAGCACAGAAAGACACTCAAGGACGGCCTGATCATGAACAATCAGCTCAGCCATAGCCTCTATGATTTCAGACTCTGGTCCAATTTCACATTTTTCCTTAGAGATCCAGAAAACTCTGACCAGATCAGACAATCAGAATCAAGAAACATCACTGTCCTCAAATCAACACTCGATTACTCTACCAAGCTATTTGGCAAGGCATCACTCATCAGCGGTGGCGTAGGCCTCAGACATGATCGCATCAAAGACAATGAACTATCATATACAAGAAATCGTCAGGAGTTGCTCCAGCCGATCCAGTTTGGCGATGTGATAGAGACCAACTACTGGAGTTTTGCCAATGCAGAGATAAGATTTGACAAGCTGGTCGTGGAGGCAGGCTTGAGAGCCGATCTATTCGACTTTGAGTATGAAGATCGATTGGCCAACACTTTCACTAGACTTTCCAGTGATAAAGTCAACATCAGCCCAAAGCTGAATCTGTCTTACTATGTCAATGACAAGATGATGGTCTACGCCAAATCTGGTATTGGCTTCCATAGCAATGACTCCCGTGTAGCGCTGCAAGAAGATGAAGGATTTGCTCCATCGGCCCTCGGTGTGGATCTCGGCGTGATGGTCAAGCCAAATGCTCGGAGCTTGATCAACTTGACGGCATGGACACTAGACTCTGATCAGGAGTTCGTCTATGTCGGAGACGAAGGTGTCGTGGAGCCAAGTGGAGAGAGTCTGAGAAGAGGAGTCGACTTGAGCCTGAGGTATCAGCTTACCAAGGCATTTGGTCTACAGACCGACTGGACTTACACCCACGCAAGAGCCAAAGGTGAACCAGAAGGTATGGATTTCATCCCTCTAGCACCTGTATGGACAGGTACTGCTAGCTTGAGCTATGCACAAGGACCATGGAACGGTAGTATCAGCATGAGATATCTCGGAGACCGTGCCGCCAACGAAGACAATAGCATTGTGGCAGAGGGATATACAGTGCTTGATGCAGCGATCAGCTACAGATGGAAGAAACTTACTTTCCAGCTCAGCTTTGATAATGTACTGGATACAGATTGGGATGAAACGCAGTTTGCTACAGAATCAAGACTAGCCAATGAGTTAGAACCTGTAGAAGAAATCCACTTCACACCTGGTACGCCAAGATTTACAAGCTTCAGAGTCAGCTTCAACTTCTAGATACCTGTGGATTTTCGCATTGATAGTGAGCTCCAAGAGTCTTTAGATCAGCTCGCAGAGTTTGCCCGCGAAAAACTGCAGGATGATGTATCTCGACGTGATCGCGTAGGAGAATTTCCGAGTGACCTTTGGAAACTCTGTGCAGATTTTGGTATACAGAGTCTAGCAAGTACCCTAGCCTACGGAGGCAACGCAGATACGATCAAGCTCATGCCATCCTTAATGGCCATGGAGACACTTGGCAAGCACTGCTCGGATGGCGGCCTGCTCCTAGCGCTCAATGCTCAGATGTGGACGGTGCAGCTCCCTATCCTAGACTTTGGCACAGAAGAGCAAAAACAGAGATTCTTACCTGGTATGTGCCGAGGTGAGATCATCGGTTCGCACGCGCTGACCGAGCCAGAGGCAGGATCAGATGTCTACAGCATGAAAATGACCGCTGAAAAGGTGGAAGGTGGCTATAGGCTCAATGGTACCAAGAGATTTATCACTCTGGGCAGTATCTGTGACTTCGCCCTGGTCTTCGCCAGCACCAATCCTGCTCATGGCAAATGGGGCATCACAGCATTTCTGGTCCCAAGTGAAACCCAGGGCTTTACTCGCGGAGAAGTTCAGCAAAAAATGGGGCTCCGCACGGTACCCTTCTGCGAGCTGCAGCTCAAAGACTGCTTTGTCCCAGAGGAGCTCCGACTCGGTAAAGAAGGAGCAGGATTTGCCATTGGATCACACTCCTTGGAGTACGATCGCTGCTGTATGCTAGCAGGCAAGCTCGGAGCTATGGAGCGCCAGCTAGAGCAGACCATAGATTACGTCAAGTCAAGAAAACAATTTGGCCAAAAGATCAGCAGCTTTCAAGCAGTAAGTCATCGGATCGCAGAAATGAAAACACGGATCGAAGCGGCCAGACTATTACTCTATCGCACTGCGTGGAAAAAGGATCAAGGGGAAAAAGCCATCCTTGATACCGCCATGGTCAAGCTCATGATCAGCGAAAGCTATGTCCAAAACAGCCTCGATGCCATCCGAAGTCATGGCGGTAATGGCTACCTAGAGGAATATGGCGTCGAAAAAGATCTGAGAGATGCTGTAGGCAGCATACTCTACGCAGGCACATCCGATATCCAGAAGAATATCATCGCCAAAATGCTAGGACTCTGATATGGAGCTCAGCTTACATGGAGCCCTGGAGGCTTCCGCCAAAAAGCATCCAAACAAAATCGCCTACATCTGTAGAGACGAGGAACTCAGCTACGCTCAACTGGATCTCAGCAGCGCACAGATCGCTCGTAGTCTCCATCAAAGAGGTATCAAAAAATCAGAGCCAGTCGGTGTATTCCTTGGACGTCAACTACTGAGTCCGATCGCGGTATACGGCATCCTCAAGGCCGGCAGTCCATTCGTGCCGCTTGACCCTATGGCGCCCGCCACCAGGATCGCAGAGATTATCAATGATACTGGAATCCGTTTCTTGATCAGCGATGACAGCTGGAAAAGACAACTCATCAAGCTCCTACAAGAAGATCTGCAGCTTGATACGATCCTAGGTGTCAGCAAAGAGCTGAGCTCTACCACTCTCAGCTGGGACAGCATCAGATCCGTAGAGAGTAACTATAGCACTTCGACCAGCGCTGAGGACCCAGCGTACATCATGTTTACCAGTGGTAGCACAGGACGACCCAAAGGCATCGTACATACACATGTGAGTGGCACGGCATATGCAAGACTATCATCCAATCTCTATGGGCTGAGCTCAGATGACGTCGTCTTGAGTCACTCACCTCTACACTACGACATCAGCACTTTTGGCTATCTCAGCTGTCCCCGGATGGGTGCCACTTGCGTGATCGCCTCAGACGCTGAGGTAAAGATGCCTGTCAGCTTGGCTAGCCTCGCTGCAAAACACCGCATCACCATATGGTACTCTGTACCACTGGCACTGAAACAAGTGCAGTCTGCCATCCAACAAGGACATCAAGTGAATCTTGAGAGCTTGAGATGGATTCTCTATGGTGGAGAAGTATATCACCCGAGAGATATCAAAGCACTAGCACAGCATTGTCCAGCTGCACGATGGAGCAATGTCTACGGCCCAGCCGAGGTGAATCAATGTACCTACCATCATTTTGACCCAGCAGAGATGCAGGAGGAGACGGATATTCCGATCGGCAAGGTGTGGGATGAGACGGATTTTCTCATCGATGGACTAAGCATATCGAGAGATTCTTCGAGGCCAGGTGAGCTGATGATCCATAGTAGCACCATGATGAAGCACTACTGGAAGCGCGAAGAGGATGCCAGCATGTTTTTCATCGATCAAGTGGGTAAAAGATACTATCGCACTGGAGATCTACTAAGTATGGAGAATGGCCTCCTGAGATTTCATGGACGGATTGACCGACAAGTCAAGATCAAGGGACAGCGAGTAGAGATCAAAGAAGTCGAGGCAGCTCTGATGGCGATCTGGCCAGATCGCGAGCTCACCGTAGCGGCCGTCATAGAGGATGGTGAGAAGATACTCATCGCCAGTGTTGTGAATCTTCCAGACCAGTCACTCCAGGCCGAGGCTCTCAAAGAACTTCGACAGGTCTTGCCAGCGCATTGTATCCCTCACGACTTTCTAGGATTGGATATCATACCTCGTTCGCCTGCCGGCAAAATAGATCAATCGTTTTTACAAACTTTGTGGAATGATCAAAAAACTCGCTGACTACCTCGTAGAAGAAATACTGCAAGAATCAGATCTCGTACTCGAGCCCGATGAGGACCTACTGTCCACAGGTCTTGTTGATTCCATGGGTATCGTCCGATACATCGCCTGGATCTCTGAGGAGTTTGATATAGAGATCCCTACAGAGGACATGATCATCGACAACTTCATCAATCTAGAAGCTATATCGCGATACATCACATCTCGTCAAGCTTAATCTCGTGAGTAGACACGCACTCACACCTAGCCAGTATCTCATGTGGACAGGGCAGCAGCTCGATCCAGAGACACCCTTGTACAATATGCCTTTTCGCTTTGATCTCTTCGGAGAGATCGAGCGGGAAGTCTTTGTCAAGGCATTTGATGTGCTATTACAAGAGTGTGATATCATGAGAGCCCGATTTCACAGAGATGAGGAAGGACTGCCGTATTACATCATCGAACAATCCGTAGAGAAGATCGAGTGCGTCGACTTATCAGAGCACTCAGAGCCAGACGCTACTCTGAGGGACAAGCTTCATTTGCTCAATCGAGAGTCTCTGGACATCCAAAAGCGCTGCTGGAATTCAATCCTCTTCAAGCTCTCAGATCAGCACTACGTGTGGTATCTCAATCAGCACCACCTCGTCACTGACGCCTGGGCATGCAGTGTACAGTACAAGCGCCTGGCAGAAATCTATGCCTCGCTCTTGTCAGAAGGAGCCAGAAGAGGCGGGGTGCAGGCTTTTGTGCAGTACAGCCAAGAATTGCAAGAAAAACAGGCTTCCGCCAAAAAGAAAGACTACTGGATACAGCAGGTCGACCGCATAGAAGAATCTCCCAATTGGTACAATCATAGATCTACCCGCTTTGATACGGCAAGTACGCGCTATCAGCTTGAGCTTGACAGCCAGATCAAACAGCAGATCGATGACCTCTGCATGGAGCCGGATCTCAGATGTATGACGGATCACCTCACCCGATACTGTCTCTATCTGAGCACCTATTTTGCTTTGCTCCATAGGATCTCAAGCTCGACTACTCTGAGCATAGGCACTCCAGCGCATAATCGATACAATCGTAAGCAACAGAACAGCCCTGGACCTTTTATCACCTTCTTTCCAATTGTGGTAGAGATCGACGAAAACGAGAGCTTCGGTTCCCTGTTTCAAAAGGTGAAGACGCTCGTCATGGAGTTTATGATGAAGAGCTCTCCTGTGATCTCAGATATCACTCTGAGCAAGTCCTACAATGCAGTGCTCAATTATATCCATGCCGAGTATGGCGACTTTGGAGAAATCAAAGCATCAAGCGAGTGGATGGCATGTGGTCATATAGATCGTAGCCATGACTTGCGCTTACATGTCATGGAGAGCTCTGAAGGCTCTAAGCTCATGCTAGATCTCAAGGATGAAATTTTCTCTAAGGAGCAGGCCTCAAGTCTCCAAGAGCAGCTCGTCCATACGCTTCGGGCACTGAGTCAAGATCGATCGCAGAGGATCGGGAGCTACAAGCTCTTTTCCCAACGCGATGAAGAAATACTGTCAGAACTTGATCAACGAGGAGAAACATCAGCACCAAGTCTCCATGACCAGCTGCGATACTGCCTAAAACATGGGCAAGATGAAATTGCGCTTTGCCTAGAAGCTCAAAAAATACCCTATCGAGAGCTGAGATCTAGACTAGCATCAAGAATATCCGAGTTGAAGTCTCTTGGACTGCAACCAGGTGACCGAGTCTTGCTGTATCAGCGGAGATCCATTGGCTTTATGCTCGATGTATGGAGCATCATCCTGTCTGGAGCGAGCTTCATCCCTGTAGCCAAATCTAGCCCCATCAATCGCGTCAGAAACATCGTCCTAGAGGCTGGCCCCAAAGCCATCATTGCAGATGATACACTGGACCTTGCTTGTCCGCAATGGCCGATTGCCCAAGACGAGATGCCAAGTGATGACCCCGTCCTACAGATCGATCAGTATGATCCAGATCTACTAGCATACACCATATACACTAGCGGCTCGACTGGTAAGCCCAAAGGCGTCAATATCACAAGAGCCAATCTTGCTCATTACCTCCATCACTGTCTCGCAGCATATTTGCCCGAAAGGGCGATGCACATGCCACTCTTTAGCAATGTAGGCTTTGACCTTACGATCACCAGTATGTTTCTGCCCTGGGTCACCGGAGGCAGTCTTGAGATCATTGCTGAGACCGCAGAAGGCTTTGATATGTCGATCAAGCGTGTGGCTGAATCATCTCGTCTCAATGCCGTCAAACTCACACCTTCGCATCTAGAAATCTACCTCGAGAGCCATTCCAATTGTGAGCTCGAGCTTCTGATTCTCGGTGGAGAAAATCTGACCAGCAAACTTGCACAGCGCTGCCTTGAAGAAGCACAAAATACATTTGGGCGAAAGCCTCAGATCATCAATGAATATGGACCTACAGAAGCGACTGTAGGCTGTATCACTTATGCGTATCAAGGCGAGACTGAGCAGCTCAATGTCCCTGTAGGCAAGCCGATCTCTGGGATGCGTGCAGAGATCAAAAACTCACATGGCGCACTCTGCCCAGTAGGCGTCACGGGCGAATTGATGCTATCCGGGCGTGGCATAGCGCAAGGCTATGAAGATGCCACCTTGAACGAGGGTCCCTTTATTGATCACTCTGATGGAACACGGTCATATCGGACAGGTGACCTCGCATATGTGGATCATAGCGGTGTCATTCACTTTTTGGGTAGAGCAGATGATCAGGTCAAGCTCAATGGTCACCGCGTAGAGCTCGGAGAGGTCGAGTCTCAACTAGAACTCAGAGAAGCCGTGAAGATGTCTGCATGTGTCCTGACACAGCGAAAGCAAGAATCGACTGCCGTCAACTGCGTACGATGTGGTCTGCCAGAAGACTATCCAGGTGTGAGCTTTGATGATGAGCATCTCTGTGATCTCTGCAAGGGCTATGAGGACTATGCCAAGCGAGTGTCAAGCTACTTCCGTAAAATGGATGAGCTACAAAGCAAAATCGTCAATGCGCGGCGATCGCCAGATGGGTATGATTGCATGATGTTGCTAAGTGGAGGCAAAGATTCATCCTATGCGCTGGCTCGACTGGTAGGCCTAGGAGCTCGCGTACTAGCCTTCACGCTAGACAATGGCTATATATCACTAGAAGCTCTGGCCAATGTGAAGCGCGTCTGCAGTGTCCTTGAGGTCGATCATATGACTGGTGAGACGGAACACATGAATAAGATCTTCGTCGACAGTCTCGAGCGCTACGACAATGTGTGCAATGGCTGCTTCAAGACAATCTATACCTTGAGCTTTAAGGAAGCGCTCCGAAGAGATATCCCATACATCGTGACCGGTCTGTCGCGAGGCCAGTTTTTTGAGACGAGACTCACAGAAGAGATCTTCGTGCAGGAGGAGCTGAATGATGACGGGATCGACAGTATGATCCTATCCGCCCGCAAAGCATATCACAGAGAAAATGATCTGGTCAATGAGCTTCTGGGTAATCAGGAATTTGTTGCAGAGTCCGCATTTGAACAAGTGCAGTTTGTCGATTTCTATAGGTACTGTGATAGCTCCCTTACGGAGATGTATCGGTACTTGGATCAAAAACTGCCATGGATCAGACCGTCTGACACAGGAAGATCTACCAATTGTCTCATCAATCAGGCCGGCATCTATGTACACAAGGCCAATCGTGGTTACAGCAACTACGCATTTCCCTATAGCTGGGATGTACGTGTCGGGCACAAAAATCGGGATGAGTCCCTGGATGAGATCAATGAAGAAATCAATGAGGCCGAAGTACAAAAAATGCTCGATGAGATCGGCTATGATCAGAGCAATATCAGGCAAAATGAGCAACTGATCTGCTATTATACCGGTGAGAAGCAGTCCGAGCTTTCGCTCAAAAAATCACTGGCTGCTGATCTTCCAAGTTACATGATTCCGGGACAGATCATTCATCTTTCGGAGATGCCACTCACGGCGAATGGAAAGATCGACCGTCAATTGCTCGCACTGAAATCACTCAGTACGAACGTAGATGAAAATAAAAAACTCATCTCTCCACGCAATGCAGTGGAGCAGAAGCTCGCAGACATCTGGAAAGAGCTCCTGGGCAGTTCTCAGATCGGTATGGATGATAGATTTATGGAGCTGGGAGGAAATAGTCTGCAGGCTATCAGACTCGTATCGCGCATCAATTCAAATTTTCGTCTGGATCTCGACTTGGTTGCAGTATTCCGACATGAGACCATCGAGGAACTCTCAAATCTGATCATATCAGAGATCAAGAGCAAGATGAGTAAGACTCAATAACCCGTAATGGAATCGCTCCTCAAGGAAATCCGAGCCTGTAAGATCTGTCATGATGATCTGGAGCTTGGCGCAAATCCAGTTCTGTCCGCGACTCCTCAAAGTCGGTTTATCATCATCGGCCAAGCACCAGGAACTGTGGTGCATCGCTCAGGTGTGCCATGGGAAGACAAGAGTGGAGATCGGCTTCGTGAGTGGCTTGGTGTAGATAAAGCAGCATTCTATAATCCAGACAACTTCGCACTGATCCCTATGGGTTTTTGCTATCCTGGCAAGGGAAAGTCTGGAGATCTTCCACCGCGCAAAGAATGTGCGCCCCAATGGCACGCTGCGCTTCTGAGTCATCTCTCCTCCGAGGCGCTTATCATATTGGTCGGCAGCTATGCTCAGAAATACTACTTGGGGGAAAGCGCCAAATCTAATCTCACAGTGACAGTCCAGCACTTTGAGGAATATCTGCCAAAATTCTTCCCACTTCCACACCCGTCACCGAGAAACAACATCTGGCTCAAAAAGAACCCGTGGTTTGATCAAGAAGTGACAGCTGTTTTAAAACGCCTAATTGGCTCATAGCTCTCTGGCGCAACTAGATATATCCAAATGCTTTGAGAAGCTTTTGAGCTCTTTCGGAATGACTCACCAAATGATCTAGATCAGGATCAATCATCTCAGACGGAGTGGCTTGAACCTTCAGAGATTGAATGCGATCTCCTCCATCGTCATCGTACCATTTCCAGTCGCGATCTGCTGGTCTATGATATGAATCTACACCATCGCGTCCTTCTAGTCCTACAAATGAGAATATCTCTGAGGTTTTCTTGATGGGTTGGTTTAAGAGATCTTCATATCTGATATGGAAACAATCATCCTGCGAAAAACTTTGCAAGCGCTCATAGGTCTTGCACCAGTAGGAAAGAAACTCTTCTCGACTCGGTTTCTCTTTGTCCGGACTTAGCTCACGGTACATTGCCTGGCATGACCGGATGACTGCCTGAGGTCTACGGATCAGGATAATCAGTTTCCTAGGTCGAGCAGAGGGCAGCTTAGGATAAATGTCCTCACCCAGCCAGGATGGCTTTTTGAGTACGATGATCGGCTCGGGACTGAGACGTGATAGTCGCCATTGAGAAAAGCTCTGGTACTTTTGAAAATTGATCTCTGGTAGGTCAGATATCTCATTTTGAGTGGCTAGCAAGCTCTTGAGCAGCGTGCTTCCACTTCTCATGGTAGACAAAATGTAAACAAAAATCTTGTTGCCTTGAAAGATCACAGATCAAAGGTACAGCACAGATCGGCTAGCAAGATACGAGTCAGTACCTTTAGGGGGATGGCTCGGATCGCATGTATCACGACAGGACTTGCTGGTATATTGAGGGCCAGTTGTGCGCTGTGCAAAAACATGGATAGACTCGGTCACGAGGTATATTATGCCAGTCCATTTTCCGCCAAGGAGTACGTAGAATCTCAAGGACTCCAATACACACAACTCGAACCCTATACCCTTGATACACGATCCTTTTCATCCATAAAAGCAGTGATTAGCTCGTGGTCCTTCGCAGCTCTGGACAAACTCATCCGTACGAAGCAAATTGATCTGATCATCATAGATCAAGAGCTTCATGAGCTCATATTGCATCTATGGAAGAATGACCTCAACTATGTACTCCTCAGTCAGTGGTTTAGCCTGGAAAAATCTGAGTGTGCTCCACCGATGAATACAATCGGCCCGGCTGATCCCGCTAAGAAAACTCACTATGCTAAGCTCTGGCAAAGACAACGAAACAAGAGACTAATCAAGCACGTGCTGCGACGCAATAGGGTCACCAGAAAAGCTGCACTGATTCACCATATGAAGACGATCGCTTACCCTCTATCACACCATGACCCTCACGGCTGGCCACCACCTATACGACATAGGAATCAAGAGATCTGGCACATGGTAGACGAAGAGCTACAGTTTGCTCAGATACAATCTCTCGTACATGAGAAATATATCGGTCGTCAAGTTGATCGACGGAGGAAAGAATCTATCAATGAGCAAGTCGCACATGAGATTCAAGAAGTCATCAAGAGCCATCCAGACAAGATCAAGATCCTCTGCACACTGAGCAGTATGGAAAATGAAGACAATAGTATCCTTGATCGTCTAGTCAGAGTAGTCTCTAGCATGAAGGATGTCATCATGCTGGTGGCTATGGGCAATCGACTAGTGAACGAAGCTATGTCTCAATCGCCAAACTGCCATTTTTTTCAATGGCTCGCACCAACAGAAATCCTTGATGACATTGATCTCAGCATCAATCATGGAGGAATACACACGATACAAGAATGCATCGAGTATGATGTACCGATGCTGATATACTCTGGTGGCAAATATGATCAAAATGGTTGTGCCTCACGCGTACAGACCGCTCAAGTGGGCATCATGGGAAATCAAAGTGACCGAGACCAAAAAATAGAAAAAAATATCAGAGAAGCTCTTCTGCCCAAGTACATCAGCATGATTCAACAATTGAAAAAGAGCCAAAGTGATAAAATGAAATATCTCGGCAAACTGATTGATGAACGTCTCGCAATCAACACATGAAAAAAACAATACAAAACATACTCGCACGTCGTGGTCTCAAATTAATACGAGTTCCAAAAAATACGTGCAAATATGAGGTGGATCGATCTGAGCTCTCATCAATTGACAGTACGATCCGCCAATATCTCAGAGAAGCCAATGACAATAGACTTGGAGGATTCTCGTCCATCAGATCATACCTCAGTGATAAGCGAATTAAGCTATTTCACATTCTCTATCAAGAGTGTAAAAAGGCAAAGGTCAATTTTGAAGACAAGGACCTCGCAGATATCGGTGCGGGCATGTCCTATCTGTTAAGACTTATCGGACAAGAACATCCCACGACCCAGCTCACAGCGTATGATGACTTCACTGATGTAAAAGAACTGGCGTGCAGAATCTGTCCACGACTGAATTTCGTCAATTCGAGCCTTTATGACATTCGAGAGCAACATGATGTCATATTTTGTACAGAAGTACTGGAGCACATGGCAGATCCAAGAGCCGCTGTCCTCAAGATGCTGAACCAGCTCAAGGGCAAAGGAACTCTTGTCCTTAGTGTGCCCAATGGGCGCTATGACAATCTAGAGAGTGGTGCATATCGGGAGGATAGCCAATCATATTGGGGTCACATACATTTTTGGTCGCCAGAGAGCTGGCAACTGTTCTTGAGAGAAGCGACAGAAAGCCTCCAAATAGAAATACAATCCGGCCTTCTGACTCCTTTCCACCAATATGCCATTCTCAAAAAATAGCTGAACTCAATTCGTGCATTAGGCTTCGATGAATGGTGGATTTATGCAATGGAATCGGGTGCTTAATTGACGAGGCATGGCGAGCTATGGCGAGGAGAGTAAGTGCCTGATTATGAGGCAGAAATACGCTAGGCGCTAAAACTGGACACAGCTGACTTTTCGACGAGAATTCTCGCTTGGAAATGGCTTCTTCACTGGAACAAAATGTTACAAACAAGAATGTCACTATTATCTTGTTAAGACATTCAATATCAGTTGCTTATCTCCAAGATAGAGTGCTCAAATAATTCCTAATGCACGAATTGGGTTGAACTCAACTCCACTTTTCTCGCAGACGCGTAGTAGGTCGTTCAAAGAATCGGTAGACTATCACTGACAAGACCAATGTACACCCCAAGAAAACAATGAATGAAAGAGGCCCAGGATCAAGCGGTGTCACCCTGAAAAACAATAGCACAAAAAGCCAGTGACTCAAATAGACCGAGTATGAAATCTTACTCAAGCCTTGTATTGATCTACTATAGAGACTCCTAGCATTGCTCTTCAAGTGATAGAAAAACGGCAGCATGAAAGCAATGCTCATTGACACCAGATCAAAGAAAACCGTCTTGAGGAAAAATCCTGATGTATCATGGAGCACGTACTCTTGCCAAAACGGGATGAGTGAAGCACTCAATATGAGGCAGCCAAGAATAAGCAGCATATACCTCCGCTGCCTTAGCACTTCCGTGTATCGACGAAAGAAACTGGCAGCCAAGACGCCAAATACAATGGCATCTAACCTCCAAAAAATCATCTTGCGATACCACGGGCCCCATGAGAGATCTGCCACACCACTCAGAACAATTCTTACACAAAGACAAAGACCAATGACAACCACTGCAGAAAGAAGAAATAGGCGCAGACGCCTAAAACCAATGGCATAAAGAATGCCAAGTAGAATCGGAAAAGACAGATAAAACCACTCCTCTATACTCAGACTCCAAGCTATGGGATAGAATCCGGGATGAGGACTAAGACCATTTTGCAGGAAGACAAAGTAGGGCATCAAGTCCAAGCCATCCGGAATTGATCCCAAACGAAATAAATGATGAAAGCCCAAGTAGATAAATAGAAAGAGAAAATAATTTGGCAGTGTTCGCCACCAGCGCCTGATCCAAAACTGCTTGAGATCACGAACACCTGGCTCCTTCTTGGAAAAGACTTTGATCAAAATATCTCCTATCAGGAATCCACTTAGAACAAAAAATAGCTCAACACCTAAAAACCCACAGGGTCGATTCCAATCAATAGACGCTTCTGGTATCAGCAGCTCAAAGCCATGTGCAAAGAGTACAAGGCTAATAGCAATAGCACGCATGAGATCAAGTCCGTAAATCCGTGCTTTACTCATGAGAGCCTGTCTTTGAAGTTCGCCCACTTACTAGCGAGCAAATTGGAAGGGGTGCCAAACTTGATTTGCGCCCTTCTACTCTCAAAACTCTTCTGATCAAAACTATAGTCAAATAGCTGAATATCCCTAGCGTAGATCTCCGCCACCATCTCACGGCTTTCATCGTCATAGTAGTGATAATAGGGCGAGCGGCTTGAGCGATTGAGATGTGGAAGTTCTTCGCTTTTGGCAATATCTAGTCGACCAAGTATATGTGCCACCGAAGACGCATAGTCTTCAAATCTTCCAATATAATCGACGATTATTTCACCCTGATCATCCGTCAAAAAAAGATATTGTGGTTGCCAATGAACATGAGGCTTTTCTTGAATCTTCTCCAGATAACTCTTAAATGACACATGACGAGGCACGTCAAGAAAGCTCCTAAGGTCATGCCTCTTCTGAAGATATAGAAATTGAGAAATCGCCTTGTCCCATGGATTTCTGACCATACTAAAGCTGAAGTACTCCTGATAAGTCTTCAGGCCTACTGCACGGATGATATTTGTGGCAAATAGATGTTGTAAAGCACCTGTCTGATAGGCATTGTGATGTGGAGTTTTGTAGCCCATCCAAAGCTCATCTTCAGACCTTGCTTCCATATCTGACCAGATCAATTTCTCAATGCTTGCGCCACCATTCTTTGGGATATGAATAAAAATGCACCTATGCTCGTGAGATATCATAATACCACTGTCAAGAAAATTTGGCTAGGCAATCTTTTAAGAGCTTTACTTTAAATGTTCCGTCTATTTGCGTCGGAATACAATCAGCTTGGGGTAGATCATCAAGATGCCTGTGTGGATGATATATCGTAGGTCTTCCCTGTCTGAAATAAGCACACATTGCACTAAAGCTACTATTACAAGCAACCAAAATATCTGATTCGACAAAAGATCTGAATATCTGATGTACAAGCTCATTACTCTTTTGCTTGCGATTTGGGCCAATATGCAATCGAACACCACTTGCCTCACCAAAGTGACTTGAAATTTCTGACGAATTGTGGTGCTCTGTAAAAATATTCAACTCACATTGAGGATACTCCTCCTGAAGTTGCCTGATAATGGCATCAAAATACTCCAGTGAAAACATGTATCTGACATTGTAGCTGTCTGAGAAGTGCTCTGGAAATTTCTCTGGATTGTAGTCCACTCCTCGACTGATGTGAATAGCAACTTTGGGTGTTTCGCGATCAATAAGCTGATCATATCGATGACGCTTCCAGTACCTATGGGATATCTGAGTCCGGAGCTGGGTGAATATGTCTTTTTCAATGATACCTTCTCGATGCCAAGAAATGGTCTGATGAGGAAATACGCGGCTGGCCATAGATATCACGACAAGAGTTTTTTCCTGAGCTTCACCTACTGGCACATACTTATTCACATAAGATCTGAAGGCATTGTGAGATGAGAAGCCATCCCAGTAAGGGCCTTCAAGTTTGTAAACTTTCCTATAACCAAAGTGCCTTTTGAAAAACGTCAATAGCTGCTCCGTGTCATGCACAGCAAAATGATCTAAATAAGGATAGGAAGTGTGTACATAATTCCATCCCATCAATGAGCCAATGGTAAGACCTCCAAAGCGGTCCTTAAGTTGATGACCATGGTAGCCACCAGAGTTGTGTATGATCGTGTAATCCACTCGACACGAAGTTACTTCCATAAAAAAACCCGAGCAGGTTGACCTACTCGGGTTGTTATTTAAGATTTATGAT
>JAHDGU010000002.1:346313-457341 GCA_020627535.1 Saprospiraceae bacterium | reverse complement strand
CCTGGAGCGTCAGAACAGCCTTAATTGTGGGTTGATGCGCGGACTGCCGTTAGACGTAATTCGCTACATACAAAACAAATAGCTAGTAATCAAAGTGAATTCAGCTCTTTTGTTTTAACTCATATTTTGGGACAACGTGATTGAGATAGAACATCATACCTAAATAAGTAAATATCAAGGTAGGTACGCTGGTATTAAAGCCTAGATCAAATTTCGGAATACCAAACAGCTCTCTGAAAGAGGTCGTCGCTATGGACAGCATAAAGACAATTCCAAAAACAAAGAGTCCGATAATATAGGCCTTGTTTTTGGTGGTGCGTTGAATGCCATTATTTTTCTCTTGTTTGAAGAAATACGAGAGTATCGCAACTGTTGCAACAGCTTCAATCGCAATGGCCTGATATACATCAGTGGCATAATTACCTAAACCTACAATACCCGAATCCACTCCAAAAATGTGATGAGGATGACCAGAGAAGAAATCCAAAACAAAATGCCCAAGCACTAGAATCGTACCGATTAGACCTATCTTATTGTTCTTAAAAAGAAACTTTCCTATAAGGAAAGTGATAATTAGCCAGAATATGAGTGGAACTAAGTCATGACTATACAGCATATTTACTGCCATGTTGCTTACGGTCGTATCAAAGACATCATGAGGTGTTGTCGTTTCCAATCCAAAGTAGTGAAAGGCAAACCACAACATGTCCTGAAGTTGTGATGCAAATAGGAAATAGAGCAAGGTTCCCTTTGGATATTTCTGGTACGCAACTAGTGCGGTGGCATAGTGTCCTGCAAGCATATTTGAATACTTAATACTTTAATATTTAAAGTAAAGATACGTATTAATACTTTATTATTTCAAGTATTATCTTTGCTTTATGAGATTGAAGTTTCGATCCACTTGTATGATTGCGTCTGCTCTTGATCTGATCGGTGACAAATGGTCCATCTTGATCATACGTGACATGTTGCTAGGTCAGAAGACGACTTTCAAGGAGTTTGTCGCATGCGAAGAAAAGGTGGCAACGAATTTACTGTCGTCTAGATTGAAGCTATTAGAGTCTATTGGTGTCATCACAAAGGACAAACTAAAGACCAATAGAAAGGAAAACATCTATCTCTTGACCGAGAAAGGAATTGATATGGCGCCAATAATCATGGAATTGGTGATTTGGAGTGAGAATCACGTAAGAGCATTTCATTCAGATATGAATAAATCAGAAACGGTGCACATGGACAAGAATGTAGTTATAGCTCATACACAAAATCGATACCGAGAATTTGCAGCTCAATTCAAAAATCAAATAGCCTGCTAAGCTCCTTATTAGAATAATCTAAAATAGTAAAGTATTTAGCTTATGAATCTCTTAATGAATAAAGTAACCTATATGACCATTCTCACGATGCTCATTATGGCCTGCAATGACGACGAGCCTGTCATTACAGACGAAGGCGTCCCTGCAGTAAAGACAGTAGCCACATATAATGTCATAACAGAAGAGGACATCACCTTTGCTAATGGGTTAGCACACGATGGTGTAAGTATTGCACCTTCTGCAATTCCATTGCTATTAGATGTGTACTCCCCAGATAATGACTCTGAGAATAGACCAGTCTTTATGTTTATTCATGGAGGTGGATTTACAGGAGGGATAAAGCACAAACCAGAAATTGTAGAAATGGGTAGTTACTTTGCTTCCAGAGGATGGGTTTTTGTTTCTATTGATTACAGGACAACTGAAGAATTAGGTACAATTCAAGGAATGACTCCTCAGGAATTGATAGCCTACTATAATGGAATGGCACCACAAGAATGGATCGAGAATGCCTTGGTGGGGGCACAGGCGCCAGATCAAGTTCAGCAAGCCACAGCTATGTACCTGGCTCAAAGAGATGCAAAAGCAGCTCTACGATGGATAGTCGCTAATGGTGAAGCATATAATATTAATACAGATTACATCACTGTCGGTGGAGCTTCTGCAGGATCAATAACAGCAATTGCATTAGGCATTTCCAATCCTGAAGATTTTAGAGATGAAATATCGATGGAAGACGATCCAACCCTATCTACTACAAACTTAGAGGAGTCCTATGAAGTACGATGTATGGTCTACTTCTGGGGATCCAACATAAAACTGGATGTTTACGAAGGTGTATACAAGCTGCCACAATATGCTAGATATGATGTGAATGATCCTGAATTATTCATGGCACATGGCACCGCACCCGATCCTGTTACGCCGTATGAAGAAGCATTGGAACTTCAAAGTATTTATGACTCATTAGGCATTCACAACACCTTAGCGACGCTTACAAAACCTAATGGCGCACCGATAGGTCATGGAGCTTGGAATGGTGTATTAGATAGTAAAGGCTTGTTCGAATTAACTTTTGACTTTTTGGTAGAAAGACAAAATCTAAATGTGGAATAGCACAAAAGAATTTTTAATTCTTTAGACAAATTCATCACATTTGCAATGGACAGATAGAATATTGACTTACAGTCTGACAACAAAGGGTATGGAGAGTATAGATGCTGCCTGCGATGATTGTGATGCCCGACTTTTCCGTAAATAACTGTAAACTTCATACTTTGGGTCGAACATGAAGATTTTCTTTACTTTTTAGACGCTAAAAATGTATCAATGAGTAGGGCCAAACTCAGCAAGGAGTAGCTACTAATGTGTCAAGAGTGGCAATGGTAAATGGTGGATTTGGTCGTCAGTAAATCAAAGTTAGAGGTGAAAGTACGAGTTCCAGAAGTCGCATTTAAAAATCAAAGCAATCCAAATTCTTACTTTGAGATAGTTAGGATCGAAGAGCTTTTACATAGGCCTTTAGATCATAACATTTTCAAAAACCATCTGGTCCAGTTTTATGTCATTTTCTTTGTTTATGAAGGTCAGGGATATCACACGATCGATTTTACTGACTATGGATATGGTGCGGGTACTGTTCTTTTGATAAGAAAAGATCAAATTCATAAGTTCTTTATGAGTCCAAATGTTAAAGGGTATCTACTAGTTTTTACAGAAGAGTTTATCATTGGTCACCTAAACAGGATGGAAGCTTTGAAGTCCATGCATTTGTTTAACGATGCATTAAGTTTTCCCAAGGTAATTCTTGCTGATCAAGAAGAATCCAATGAACTCAGCGGATTGATAGGCCATATGGAGGTGGAATATGAACAAATGGATGACTTTTCTATCGGCATCACTCGAAGCCTATTGCATGTGGTGATTACGAGGTTGTTTCGTATCAAGGCTCAAGGACATCATTACGTCGGGGCGAAGAAGTATGCTGCTCAATTTTTGGAATTTCAGACACTCGTGGAGCAGCATTGCCTAAAAACCAGGCAAGTACAGTACTATGCAAGGGAATTAGGTGTATCTGCAAAGACATTGAACAATATTACTCGTGATGTCGTCAATGTCTCTGCGAAGTCCTTCATCGATGAGAGAGCAATCATGCAAATCAAGAGACTCTTGATCAGTACTGAGCTCTCTATCAAGGAAGTCGCATATGCGGCGGGATTTAGTGATAGCACCAATTTTTATAAGTACTTTAAGAAGTTTGTTCAAAGCGCGCCAGAGGTCTTCAGAAAAGCGCATTGATTTTGCCATTTTCCCATTTTGACAGTCCTTTCGCGGATTCTTACCAACGGTAGGCATCTGGAGCCACGGTACATTCGCAACATCAACTAACTAAATTTTACATGTATGCGAATGACTAAAATGAAATTTCTATATCTAGGACTTGTCCTGTCTATAGTGACTTTGACCTCCTGTGATGATGATGATCCTGTGCCTCGTATCACTATCGGCTCAAGTGTCACTGTGACCAATACTTTTGAGTCCACAGCATTTACCAATGGAGTAGAAACTGATATTGAGGATTTATTTATGCTGCCAGCTGGTTCACTTGCCGCTTCGGCCAATGTAGGATCAGGCGTGGAATTTCCAGCTTACCTACTCAATCTTTATGATATTGACATTGATGGCAATAGCATCCGATTTGAGGTTGTTGCACAGACAGGTGATCCTACCTACGGAGATCTTTTTAGGATACTAGAACCAGCAACATTTGACCGATATTACTTGACTTTTGACAATGCCCAGAACGTAAACGGAGCGTCTTCAAGCAATTCTTCGGTAAATCTGAGAATAGACTCTGGTAGTGTATTGGTAGTGGAAATCGGAGAAGGATATGATTTCAAGCCTGGCCAAAATTTCACCATCACATTAAATTAATGACTTATGAAATCTGCATTATTCGTCTGCTGTATGCATATCGTAACAATATGTCTTACAGCCTGTGTGAGCAAAGAAAGTACAACATCTATGAGAGATAAATCAATTATGGAGGTCACGACTTTCAAAATCGCCGATGACACTTATGCTTCAGTATTTGCTACTCTAGATCAAAAAGTGGAAAATGACTTTACAAGCAAACAAAAGGGCTTCGTCTCACGGCAAAGCGCTCTTGATGATAAAGGCAACTATGCAGTTGTTGTGTTTTGGGAGTCTATGGCTGACGCTGAGCAGTCAATGAGCAAATTTATGACTGACCCTTCAGTGGCTGATTATGCCAAGATGATAGATGCATCCACTATGAGGATGTCTAGGTATGGCATGAATCAGCAATACCAAGGCGGGGATAGTCGCTTTGTCGAGATCATGAGTTTTGACCTCAAGGCTGGAACTGATAAGTCGGCATTCAGCACTATCAACGACAAGGTCGCCAAAGAGGTAACCGCACCAAAGCCCGGTTTTATTCAAAGGCTTACAGGATCTGACGAAAATGGCAAACAAGTTGTTGCTGTATACTGGGATAGCAAGCTTAACTCGAATGCTGCTCTTCAGCCATTCATGGACGATCCTCTGTCCCAGCAGTTCATGGGTATGATGGAACAATCAAGTATTCAAATGGGTCGTTACAAATTTTTAAACATGGAATTAACAAAAAAAGAGAAGGTCGTTGCACTATTAAATAGCTTCAACACAGGAGATCAAGCTCCTATCGCCTATATCAATCCGAACAAGTATATTCAACATAATTTGGATGTAGCTGATGGCTTGGCTGGATTTGGGGCTGTTATGCAACATGCGCCTCCAGGTGGCTTTAAGGCAAAAATCATCCGCGCATTCGAAGATGGTGATTATGTTTTTACACACACCGAGTACGATTTTTTCGGGCCCAAAGCTGGATTTGACGTCTTTCGATTTGAAGATGGACAAATTGTAGAGCACTGGGATAATTTGCTTGAGGTACAGGCACCCAATCCAAGTGGGCATACCCAATTTGATGGAGCGACAGATATTTCTGATAAGGATAAGACTGCCGTCAATAGGAAGCTTGTCAGTGACTTTCTTCAAGATGTTCTGCTCGATGGTCAGATGAACAAGCTTACGAGCTACATCAATCCGCAGAAGTATATTCAGCACAATCCTGCGGTTGCTGACGGTTTGGATGGATTTGGAGAAGCTATGAAGTACTTTGCCGCAAACGGTCTCGTCATGGAATATGACAAAGTCCACAAAGTACTCGGTGAGGGAAATTTTGTGCTGAGCTTGAGTGAAGGCAAGTTTGGCAAAGGTGAGCACACGGCATTCTATGATCTCTTCAGGATCGAAGATGGTCTGATCGTGGAGCATTGGGATGTGATTGCACCGATCCCAGCCAAGTCTGACTGGAAGAATGAGAACGGAAAGTTTTGACTAGATTGATTCTAGTTGACCAATTATAGAAGAGTGATGAAAGTCCAGTCCAGTCTGAGACTTTCATCACTCTTCCTTAGGATGATGCTGTCGTTCTAGGGGCTTGTGAAATTTTTTAAAGAAACCCATGGTTTGTATGTTGAATAATAGAATAGAAGAAACGATCGATCATCTCTATGCAGATTCAAGAAGTGATTACTTCAAAATGATGCAGGGTGCTGCGATGAGTGTGTTTCGGCCAATTCGACCGTCTGATTTCGAGGGTGCATATTTGGCTATTTCTAGGGATCAAGGTGATGATCTTGTCGCGATGATCAGGGAAAATGCTTCACAGAATATCGTTGAATTTGGGACTTCGTTCGGAATTTCAACGCTTTTTCTGGCGCAAGGAGCGATAGCAACAGGTGGGCATATTGTTACCACTGAAATCCTAGCGTCAAAGGCCGAAAGAGCTGTCAAGAATTTTCAAGCGGCTGGCGTTACACACCTGATTGATGTGAGAGTCGGTGATGCAATGATAACTCTCAAAGACTATGTGCAGCCTATCGACTTCTTACTTTTGGATGGTTGGAAGGATCTTTATCTTTCGCTATTTACGATGCTTGAGGGTAACTTTCATGATAAGACAATTGTCTACGTCGACAATGCGGATATGTCTGAATGCCGAGTCTTTTTGGATCATGTTGCTAAGTCTAGGAGGTATGAACTACGATACCGGCATCAGAGAAAAGTAGCACTGATTACGATGGCCTAAGTTTTCAGGACAGCTGTGTTCGGTCTTTTGAGCCATGGGTAATGAGATCTCTTACCCTACATAAATCATCGGTAGTCAAAAATTCATCACGAGTTTTGTAGGTTATACACATTGCTCATGCACGAATTGGGATCAAAAGGGAATGCAATTAAGATAGCGTCTCAGGAGAGCTGATATTTTGTAACTTGATCGACGAGCTCATGTGTGAATTAATGGCTCCTAGACGTATGACTTTAATATTCAGAAAGAGTGCATTGAAGCACATCGTGTTGTATAGCTTGCGATAGAGTTGGCGCTCTATAAATCTGGCAAAAATTAAACAATGGACAGACCTAAAATCGCAGATAGAAAACCAATCAAGACAGAACTCAAGAAAGGCGAGGAGCACTATTGGTGCGCGTGTGGACTAAGTAATACTCAGCCTTATTGTGATGGATCTCATCGCTCGACGGATATTTCTCCGCTAAAGTTTGTCTCAGAAGATTCTGGTGATGCCTATTTGTGCATGTGCAAGCGTACTAGCAATCCGCCCTATTGTGATGGAACACATGCAAAGCTTCCTGTAGAGGATGTCAACGTCGCCGAAGAGCCTGTGAAATCTATTGACTCTACAAAAGAAGAGCCAAGTCTCGCCTATATCAAGTCACTAGCAAGAGATGGTCTATCCCAAATAGGACATCATGGTGAGATGGGTGCTATGGGTGTGCCCATTCCTGAGTTGCCGAGATGGAACGACATCCAATTATTGGCGGCGCAATTGGCCACCAAGCCACTGATGGAGGATGTTCCTGTAAAGACAGAATTGGTCATAGGGCCCAATGCGAAAAAGCCATTGGTTCTTAGCATGCCACTCTTTGTGTCTGATATGAGCTTTGGTGCATTGTCCGAAGAGGCAAAAGTTGCCTTGGCCAAGGGAGCGGAATTGGCGGGTACAGGAATTTGTTCTGGAGAAGGTGGAATGCTAGCTGAAGAACAAGCGGCCAATAGCAAATACTTTTATGAATATGCTTCCGCTAAATTTGGCTTCACTTGGGATAAGCTAAAGAAAGTGCAAGCTTTCCACTTTAAGGGTGGCCAAGGAGCCAAGACTGGAACTGGAGGGCACTTATCGGGCAACAAGGTTGTAGGAAAAATTGCTGAGGTGCGAAATCTAGCTGAAGGTACACCAGCTGTATCTCCACCGACATTTGATGATCTGCATACGCCGACCGACTTTAAAGAATTCGCTGACAAAGTACGTGAGATCACTGGTGGTATTCCGATAGGATTCAAGTTATCCGCGAACCACATCGAAGAGGATATTCAGTTTGCCTTGGATGCGAGTGCAGACTATATCATTTTGGACGGTCGTGGTGGAGGAACAGGAGCAGCGCCTTTAATCTTTAGGAATAATATTTCTGTCCCGACGATTCCCGCACTAGCCAGGTCGAGGCATTATTTGGATAAGGTCAGTCGTCCAGATGTTACCTTGATCATTACAGGAGGACTGAGAGTGCCAGAAGATTTCATCAAGGCTTTGGCCCTCGGAGCAGATGGCGTGGCACTGGCCAATTCTGCCATACAAGCAATAGGCTGTGTAGCAGCCCGAATGTGCCACACCAATAATTGTCCTTCAGGCGTGGCTACTCAGAAGCCAGAACTTCGAAAAAAATTAAACGTCGATAAGTCGGCCATACAGTTATTCAACTTTCTCTCTGCATCAACAGAATTGATGCAAGTCATGGCACGGGCATGTGGTCACAATCATTTGAATCAGTTCAGTCCGAGAGATATCACCACATGGAAAAAAGACATGGCAGATTTGACAGGTATTAAGTTTGCTGGGATGAGCTAGTTGCTCGGGTGAATGCGCACAAAATCAGATTTATCCCAGATGATCTGCGTGTACTGTGCTTTGCTAGTAGAGCTAACAAGTTTGAGGAAAATAATCCGACTTTAAGTACGCCTTGCCGTTGACTTTCGTCAAACTATATCTTAGCGTATAGCATGAGCAACAGAATGGAGCCAATGTGACGAAGAGGTCTACCATGTGTCCTGTTGAAAGTTTCAGAGCTTATGATAAACATGTTGGATTTCTTACTTTTTTGAAGTGGTACTAATTTGGAAGTCTTGGAATGAGAGTCTACAAGACAATGATCTCACAATTAGACCTTACAAAAGAAGTTACCAAATTTGTTTTACCTTGAGCAGTATTGATGGATGGCCCGCTATGAAGGAGCGAAGTTTCATTTCAATCCTTAGAGGTCAAAATAGCAAACTGTACCATGATGAACAAACTCAAGGGTAAAAAAGTACTCATAACTGCCGGCGCTCAAGGGATTGGCGAATCAATCACAGAGCACCTCATTGAAGCTGGCGCGAATGTGGCGATTCACTATTTCTCAAGCGCCAATAGAGCAGAGGAGCTATGTGAGATGGCGCATTCTCGTGGCCTCAAGGCAGTCGCAGTCCAAGGCGACTTGACAATTGAGGATGCTGCAAAGCGCGTCGTGAGCCAATCAGCAGAAGCTCTCGACGGATTGGATATCCTAATCAATAATGCCGGATCACTTGTAGCGCGAAGACGACTGGCGGATATTGATCCAGGCTTTTGGAACAAAGTCATGGATATCAACATGAGCTCGATGTTGTATGTCACCAGGGCCGCAGAGCCGTATTTGATTCAGAATCAGTGCAGCAGTATCGTCAATCTTGCCTCTCTCGCCGGCAGAAAAGGGGGACATGCAGGTTCACTCGCTTATGCAACGAGTAAGGGAGCGATTCTCACCTTTACCCGAGCATTGTCCTCAGAGCTTGGTGGACAAGGTGTTCGCGTCAATGCAGTGGCACCTGGTTTGATCTTGGGAACAGATTTTCACAACACTCACACGACCAAAGAATCTGCTGCGAAGACCGTGGCAGGAATTCCAATCCAAAGAGCAGGAAATGCCGCAGATGTGGCACGAGCAGTGCTCTACTTGGCTTCTGAGTACGATGGCTTTATTACAGGAGCAACCCTTGATATCAATGGTGGCTCATACAATATGTAAATCAGTAGCATGAAGAAATTTCTGAAGTTTCTCTTGTCCTTTGGTCCTGGAATCTTCGCGATTGGCTATACGATTGGGACGGGCAGTGTAACCTCGATGATTGTCGCAGGAAATGATTTTGGTATGGACCTACTATGGGTCTTGCTCTGCAGCTGTGTCTTTTCTGGTGTACTGATTTATGTGTCTGGCAGTTATTATTTGCATACTCAAGAGACAGCGCTATTTGCAGTCAAGAAACACATGCCTTTGGGTAAGATCATTGCCATTGCCATCATCATCATGGTGGGCATTGGTCAGTGGAATTCCCTGATCGGTATTTTAGGGATTACTTCCAATGTTGTATTCGAAATATTGTCTTTGAATTTTCCTGGACTCGAAGATCACAAGTATGGCGTAGTGATTGCTCTGGCCTTAATCATTATTGGCACCTTTTATTTTTTATTGATTAAGGGAAATTACAGCCTTTTCGAGAAGGTATTGGTGTTTTTTGTTTCTATGATGGGGCTTTCATTTCTCTTTACCTTATTTTTCGTGCTGCCACATCCTACTGATGTGATTCTCGGACTTGTGCCCAAGATTCCAGAGGTAGAAGGTGCTGGTATCTTGTTAGCGGCTTTTGTCGGTACCACCATGGCAGCGGCGACTTTTTTGTCTCGCCCTCTTTTTATACAGGGCAAAGGATGGTCTATGAGTGATTACCAGACCCAGCGCAATGATGCTGTCGTGGCGGCACTGCTCATCTTTATCATCAGTGGTGCAATCATGGCTGTGGCGAGCGGTAGTCTGCATGGCAATGGACATACAATCAGTCATGTGCTGGATATGTCCAAAACACTAGAGCCTTCAGTAGGGAAATTTGCCGTGAGCATATTCTTTATTGGAACATTGAGTGCTGGCTTGTCCAGTATTTTTCCTTGCCTGATGATTGTCCCTCTGATGCTGGGAGATTATAACGAGGGTCAACTGGACGTCAGATCGAATCGATTTAAAATCATCACGGGAATTGCCAGCGTATTGGCTTTGACTGTGCCGATTTTTGGATTCAATCCGATCAAGGGGCAGATCATCACGCAAGTCTTCAACGTATTTGGCTTGCCCCTGGTGGTCCTAAGTTTTCTGTTTCTATGGAATCGTAGAGACGCCGGACTTCCGTCAAATAGGTTGGTCACAAATCTGATTATGGCGGCTGCGCTCCTGTTTTCTTTGATCATCATGGTCAATGGATTGAAGGATATATTCAGCTGAAAAAGCCCAGTCTGAATCTCGCTTAACACTCTCAGCTGGCAAGTCTGTTGAGGACTTGAGTATATGTTCGGCAAAGTTGAACTATCTTTACGAACGAACGTTCGCTTTTTACATCATGTGGTACACGCTCACAGTCCAAGAAATCCGTCGCGAGACAAGTGATACGGTCAGTCTTCTGCTAAGTTGCTCTGAGGAAGACAGATTAGACTTTGCTTTCAAGGCCGGTCAATATCTCACCCTGAGACAGGAAATCAATGGAGAAGATGTGCGCCGTTCGTACTCACTTTGCTCTTCACCAAGCTCGAGCGAGCTTCGAGTGGCAGTGAAACAAGTACAAGATGGGAGATTTTCGGGATATGTGCACTCGAGCCTCCAAGTCGGAGATCAGCTCCAAAGCATGAAGCCCATGGGCACATTTGTCCGAAAGGACGCCCTAGCGGACAGCTCACACATGGTTGCCTATGCCGCGGGCAGCGGCATCACACCAGTCTTGAGTCTGATTACAGAGTATCTGGAGCAGGACGAGGGCGTTCATTTTGATTTGTTTTATGGCAATCGGAGGACGGAGTCTATCATCTTCAAGGAAGAACTTGAGGCCTTGAAAAATCGCTTTCTTGGCAGATTCCAGTTGCACTACATCCTTTCCAAGGAAAGATTGCAATCTGATCTATTTTATGGGCGCATCACTGCGGAGAAGTGTGAAAAATTTGGGAAGTACTTCTACGACGCTGATAAGATCGATCAGTACTTTATCTGCGGCCCCGAAGGCATGATTGAATCTGTTCGTCAATCACTGGATGATCAGGGAGTCGATGCCAAGAGAATCAGTTTTGAGTTGTTTACTTCTCCAGTAGGACCGCTCAAGCAGAAGAAAGAAGTCGTCAGACCTGCCGGTCAAAAACTATCAGATGTCACGATCACACTTGATGGCCTGGACATGACTTTTGACATGATGAGTGAGGATGACAATATCCTTGACAAAGCACTGGCAGAAGGTGCCGACTTGCCATTTGCCTGCAAAGGCGGAGTCTGTAGTACTTGCAAAGCCAAAGTGACCTCAGGAAAAGTGGACATGTCGATCAACTATGCATTGGAGCCAGACGAGGTAGAAGCTGGGTATGTACTCACCTGCCAGGCTATCCCCTGCACGGATAAAGTCGTCGTCAACTTTGATTTATGATCACGACAAGCACATATCGCACAGCAAGATCGCAAGAGATCCACGAGGCTGCCGCCAAATTATTTTCAAATTTAGGATATGGCGCTACATCTATGCGTGCTTTGGCCAAGGAGGTCGGTGTGGAAGTGTCCAGTCTGTACAGTCATATCAGTAGCAAACAAGAACTTCTGAGTACCATCTGCTCCGAAAGCGCGGAGCTCTTCAGCGATGGGCTAGATATCATTTTGGCACAGGATTTATCCACCGTAGAGCAGTTGGCACAAGTGATTCAATTGCATATCAGTATTGCGCTACAATATCCGAGCTCTCTAGTGGTATTTAATGACGAATGGAAGCATCTAGAGAAAATAGAGCTCAAAGAATTTATCGAGTCTAGGAAAAAATATGAAGGCCATATCCAGCGAATATTGGAAGCTGGAATGCAAGAGGGCGCTTTGATTACAGCCCCTGTACATATGATCAAGGAAATTCTTTTTTCTTCTCTCAAATGGATCTATCGCTATGCAGACAAGAAGCAGCAGAGATCCTATGACATGAATGAAGAAAAAATGAGAAAATATATACCAGAAATAATTCTACAAGGAATCAAAAAATCAAGCTGATGAAAACGGAGAGCTTAGAGCAGAGATTTCAAGATCGTATCGATCGGGAAGAGAGAATTGAACCCAAGGACTGGATGCCGGAAAAGTATCGGAAGACACTGATCCGTCAAATCTCTCAGCACGCACACAGTGAGATTGTCGGGATGCTTCCAGAGGGCAATTGGATTACGCGTGCACCGAGCCTCAGACGTAAAGCTGCACTCCTCGCCAAGGTTCAAGATGAAGCTGGTCATGGATTGTATCTGTACGCTGCAGCAGAGACACTGGGTATCTCACGTGATGAGATGATCGAGCAGCTCCATGACGGTACAGCCAAATACTCCAATATATTTAATTATCCTACACTCACTTGGGCCGATATGGGCACCATTGGCTGGCTTGTGGATGGTGCCGCTATCATGAATCAGGTGCCGCTTTGCCGATGCAGCTATGGCCCTTATGCACGTGCTATGGTGCGTGTATGCAAGGAAGAGAGTTTTCATCAGCGACAGGGATTTGAAATATTATTGACGCTCAGTCGAGGCAATAGGGAGCAAAGAGAAATGCTCCAGGAAAGTGTCAATCGCTGGTGGTGGCCGTCTATGATGATGTTTGGTCCCAATGATGCAGATTCTCCGCACAGTCAGCAGTCGATGGCATGGAAGATCAAGCGCTTCAGCAATGACGAGCTCCGTCAAAAATTTGTGGATGTCTGTGTAGAGCAGGCGAAAATTCTCAATGTGACGATTCCCGATCGCGATCTCAAATGGAACGAAGAGAGAGGGCACTATGATTTTGGCAAGATTGACTGGGATGAGTTTTGGAGAGTGGTCAAAGGTGATGGTCCTTGCAATCGCCAGCGACTCAAAGCACGTATCGATGCCCATGAAAATGGTGCATGGGTGAGAGACGCAGCTATGGCTTTCGCCAAAAAGCAAAGCGAGAGAAAACAAGCACAAAAAATCGCCAGTTAATTCAATCGTCATGATCAATCAAGAATGGCCGCTCTGGGAGATATTTATCCGCAGCAGAAATGGACTCAGTCACAAGCATGTCGGTAGTCTTCATGCCGCTGATGCGGAAATGGCAATGAGCAATGCTAGAGACGTCTACACACGTCGCAGTGAGGGTATCAGTATATGGGTGGTAGAATCGAGCAAAATCGTCGCGTCGAACCCAGAGGATCAAGGTCCACTATTCGAGCCAGCTGCTAATAAAGTTTATCGCCACCCCACATTTTATGACTTGCCAGATGGCTTAGAACATATGTAATCACTATGTCTGATTCCAAGAAAAAATACATCCTACATCTTGCAGACAATGCCTTAATATTGGGTCACAGATTGTCTGAGTGGTGTGGCCATGGCCCAGTACTCGAGCAAGACATCGCCATGAGCAATATTGCTCTTGATCTCATCGGACAAGCGCGCAACTGGTATCAGCTCAGAGCGCGACTCGATGAGGCAGATATCACGGAAGATGATCTCGCGTATCTGAGAGACATACGCCAATACAGAAATCTACTCTTGCTAGAGCAAGAAAATCAAGACTTTGCCTACACGGTAGTACGACAGTTTTTGTGGGATAGCTATCATCACGCTTTGTTATCTGATCTGATGGATAGCAGTGATCAAGATTTGAGGGCTGTCGCCCAAAAGTCCTTCAAAGAAGTCCAATATCATCTCAAGTGGAGTAGTGAATGGATGATCAGACTGGGCGATGGTACAGAAATCAGTCATCAAAAAATGCAGACCGCATTAAATGACCTTTGGTACTATGCTGATGAGTGCTTTGTGTCGAGTGAATACGAAGAAGAGCTTGTCAAAAATAATGTGATCACAGATCCGAGCATTTTGGCGAAAGCCGTGAAAAAAATGCGAGAAGAAATTATCCAACGAGCAACGCTTGACTTCCCAGAAGAAGTGTATGCGCAGCGCGGAGGAAAAGAGGGTATTCATACGGAGCAGATGGGGTATATATTGGCGGATCTACAATACATGCAAAGGACTTATCCCAATGCAAAGTGGTAGTACTCAGCTAAGAGTGGGTCGTCAGAGGGTCATGCAAGCTCTAGAGACGGTCTGTGATCCAGAAGTTCCTGTGTTGACCATATTGGATCTTGGTATAGTCCGTAGCATCGAGAATGTGGAGGATATTTGGCAGATCGATATCACACCGACCTACAGCGGATGCCCTGCCATGAATATGATCGAGGCCAACATCCGATTGACACTGGATGCTCGTGGTATCAAAAACTATCGCATCAATACTGTACTCGAGCCGGCTTGGACCACCGACTGGATGAGCGAAGCAGGGCGCAAAAAACTCAAAGAATACGGCATAGCCCCTCCACAAGCCAGTCCACATCAATTCAAATTATTTGGTGATCAACAATTGCTTGAGTGTCCGAGATGTGAATCAACAAATACAGAATGTATCTCTCAATTTGGAAGCACTTCTTGCAAGGCACTATATCGGTGTCTGGACTGCAAGGAGCCTTTCGATTATTTTAAATGTCACTAATGTCAGAAATCGTCAATTTCGAAATTAAAGAAGGTGTTGGATTCATCACCTTGAATCGTGCCGATAAATATAATGCTGTCACTGAGGAGCTTGCCAAAGCGCTCCAAGAAGTACTAGATCGCTGCCAAGAAAAGGACGTCAGAGCCGTATACATCACCGGCGCTGGTAAGGCCTTTTGCGCTGGGCAAGATCTAGAGGAAGTGATGCGAGAAGGTGGTCACCCGATCGATCACATCGTGGAATATCATTGGAATCCCATCGTCAAGAAAATCCGTGAACTGGAGAAACCAGTGGTTGCGGCAGTGAATGGCATCGCAGCTGGAGCAGGAGCCAATCTGGCCCTATGCTGCGATATTGTGGTGGCCAGTGATAAAGCGAGCTTCATGCAGGCCTTTAGCAAGATTGGATTGATACCAGATACAGGTGGTACTTGGACACTGCCGCGACTTGTTGGTGTAGGAAAAGCAGTACCGCTGATGATGCTCGCAGATCAGGTGAGTGCTGAGGAAGCCGAGCGCATGAATATGATCTATCAGGTCTTCACGGCAGACGAGTTCGTAGAGAAGAGTGAGGCCATCGCCTACAGACTGGCCAAGATGCCGACCAAGGGTCTGGGATTCATCAAACGTGCTATTAATCGCACCTTTGAAAACAGTTTAGAAAATCAATGTGCCATCGAGAAGCAGATCCAGGCAGTCGCCTTTGCCACCAGAGACAGCCAAGAAGGAATTGCTGCCTTTCGGGAAAAGAGAGAGGCTAACTTTACAGGAGAGTAGATAAATCGTGCTATTTTCATCGCAAACTTATTGTGTTGAAGTCAGTATCACTAGTCTTTTCATGGTGCATGTTCTGCGTCCTATCCTCCTGTGGGCCTGAGGAAAAAGAGATTCAAAAATCTAGACCCAATGTGATTTTTATCATGTCTGATGACCATGTGTATCAGGCAATCAGTGCCTACGATGATCGATTGATTCAAACTCCTAACATCGATCGTATCGCTGACGAAGGAATGCTCTTCCGTAATGCTTGCGTCACTAATTCAATATGCGCTCCTTCGCGAGCAACTATATTGACAGGGAAGCACTGTCACATCCATGGTAAGGTTGATAATTACTTTCCTTTTGACACCTTGCAGCTGACTTTTCCACAGCTCTTTCAGTCTAGTGGTTACAAGACCGCAATGTTTGGGAAGCTCCACTTTGGGAATAGTCCAAAGGGTGTGGATGAGTTTATGATATTACCAGGTCAAGGAAATTATATCAATCCGGATTTTATTAATACTTCTGGTGATACAGTAAATATCGAGGGCTATGTGACAGATATCATTACGGACCTTACATTGGACTGGTTAGATCAAGAGGCGCAAGGAGAAGAGCCATTTATGATGATGTATTTGCACAAAGCACCTCATAGACCTTGGTGGCCAAGAGCTGATAAGTTTAGGGAGTTTTCTAAGAAGAGTTTTCCGGAGCCAGAGTCCTTATTTGACAAGTATGAGCATCGTGGAGTTGCCGCGGCGACGGCTGAGATGAATCTTTTGAGCCACATGATGTACAATCATGACAGCAAGATCTATCCTGAGACCATTCATGCAATGGGCAGTGTGCTGCCAGAAGTCGAGGAATACAATAATGGTTTTTATGGACCCTTTGGACGTGCAACTGAGGAACAAAGACAAGAGTACCTACCAACTTTGGATTCGATCAATGATTTTTTTCGTGAAAATTGGACGTCCATGACCAACGAAGAAAAGATGAGGTGGAAGTATCAGCGGTATATGCAGGACTATCTTGGAACTATATCTTCTGTTGATGACAACGTGGGACGTCTGCTAGACTATCTTGATGAAACTGGATTGGCTGAGACCACCTTAGTAATTTATACCTCAGATCAGGGGTTTTTCTTGGGAGAACATGGGTGGTTTGACAAACGATTTATCTATGATGAGTCTTTTAAGACGCCTTTGATGATGAGATGGCCAGAGGTGATTGAGGCAGGGTCAGTTGAGGACGAGATGGTCCAGAATTTAGACTTCGCCCAGACGCTTCTCGATGTTGCCGGAATCACCGCTCCATCTGATATGCAAGGAGAAAGTCTCATGCCTTTAATGACATCTCAAGGATCTGGTTGGAATCGTGATGCTGTATACTATCACTACTATGAGTATCCTTCCGTGCATATGGTCAAGCGGCACTATGGTATCGTGAGCAAAGATTATAAGCTGGCTCATTTTTACTATGATGTGGATGAGTGGGAGCTATATGATAGGAAGAATGATCCCAATGAGATGAAGAACATATATTCGGATCCTGCATTCGCCAATGTTGTTATGGAAATGAAGGAGCAGTTATACGGCTTGAGAGAAAAATATCTTGATGGTAAGAAGCTGGATCAAGAGTATATTGATGAGTATCTCAAAAGTTTGGACTAGGTATCAGTTTATCATCAGATGAAATAAAATCCTCTTCATACGCACTGGACTTTTTTGTCTTAAGGATTGACATCTAATTATCTGCCAATACATACCTCTCCTCACTCATCTTTTCTTCCCACTTCGCCTTGATCCAAGGATGCAGCTGAAGTCTCACATCAAGCTCATCAAAATAAGGAATTTCCTCCCACATGACATGTGATCTCCAATTGCAATTGATATAGGAGATTGCTTTAATCACATCTTGATTTGATTCTATGCAACGGAAAAATGGAATGAACCACTCATCCCAGGCTTTTTGGCAATCTGCTTCCTGTCTGAAATCAAGGGCAGCACCGTCATCGCTATCCGCTGCGACCAGTATTGGTGTCGCCTCAGCAATGAAAAGTGGCTTACCGAGCTTCCGGGAATATTCAATCATGGGGTGGTTTTCATTGTCGGCGGCAAAAAACGAAAAACCTGTCCAGTCCACGTAGTCATCTCCTGGATAGTACGCATCTAGTTCTTCTACTTTTACTCCTCGCCCTTTTGACTGCCAGACATATTGGATGTTTTTTAGACCCATGTCGTCTAGTTTGTCTTTGATGCGGCGATATGCTTTGATATAATTTTCAGCGTCGTAATTGTTCCATCCATGACCGTCAAATTCGTAGCCTATTCTCAGATAGATCTCTCTAGTACTGTGCTGAGTAAGAAATTGACCCAAACTAGAAATGAGACTATCATGTTCACCTGCAGCTACTCTATCCTCATGCCCTCCTTTCAGATCTAGGCCAATGGCTAGCGCCATGCCAGCATAATCTGGATCGCCAAGTTGAATACTCATATTGCTTGGTCCGTCTCCCCAGTTATCAGTAGTTCTCAATCCATCAAGGCCACGATGTGTAAAGCCAAAAGACTCTGTTCCGGGCATGAGATCAGTATACATTGTAAAGCCATAAGGGCGATCAAAGTGATCCAGATAGCCGTCGGACCATTGACCTACTCCACCTATTGCATCTAACTCTTGCCCAATGAATACAAGGCACTTTCCATCATCTGGAATATATGTTTTAACCGGTTGCTTTGTAGATGATGCGGGGTCATCTTGTATTTTATGATCTTCTGTACTAGTGCATGAAGCACACAAGACTAAAAATGTAATTTGGGTAACTAGACTAAGGAAGAATTTCATAGGTGAAATTTTTGAAACGGGCTTGAAATTTTTTGTCTCTGAGATCTTGGCACGCCATACCCACAAAGGCACAAGTAAATGCTGGCCTATATCTCACTTTGGCATCACAGACATAGTCATCAGATAGGATGCTGGCATCAACTGGTGGGCCTATTTTTTTCGTACTGTTGTCTCCAATTGAATAGAAGAATTGGGCCCATTTCTTCTTCCACACCACTTCCAGTTTTAGATCATTGGAGTCAGGTAGGACGATTGGAGTTGTGAGGAGTTCGCTGATCTTGTATTTATCACAGATCAAAACTTGTAGACAGCTATCGCCCTTGTCGTTCGCGCTGACGAAGCAATATATCCAGTGATAGGTGTTGTAGTACAATACCAGTCCTGCCATGTGCTGAAAGTGCTCAGGCTGACAGGAGATTTGCACAGAGCTTTTAGTTCTGTGCTCCGTGATCCTTCGGGCGATCAAACTCTGATCCAGAAGACTAGAAAGACTGTCTTGTCCATACAGGATCATTCCTTCTGTTGTCATTTCGCACCAGTCAATAGACATGGGAATTCTCAGATTTTGAAAATCAAGTGGAAATTGTCCATCTTGAAAACAGTAGTGCTTTAGGGTTGGTTTTGCTTTTATCTGTGTATCACTTGGGATTTCTTGGCGTGTAAGCTTATGACCATTTTTTAGGTAAGGCCATCCGTCGCGCCATACTAATTCTTCTAGCGCAGTTTCTCTACCCGTGATGCATCGCCCTCTTGTAGTGAGTGGTCTAGCACAGAGATAGGTGATATACCATTTTCCATCAGATGATTGAATGATATCACCATGACCGGTTTTTTGCAGAGGGTGCCTAGGATGATGTGCTGCAGTCACGATAGGATTGTTGGGATGAAGCTCGTATGGTCCCAGGATATTTTTAGATCGCATCCAAGTCACGGCATGAAGATATTCTGTGCCACCTTCTGCTAAGATGAGATGATAGTAATCATTGATTTTGTATAAATGAGGCCCTTCAGTACATCCAAGGTCAGTACCCTCAGTGAGCTTATGAATAGGGCCTCCAAGTGACTTATTTTCTGGAAAGTATTCTTGCATGATGATACCGCCAAAGAACTTTCCTTCTCGGTGATCTGTCTCCATGCTCAAGTACCACTTTCGATCATCTGTATCGTGAAAAAGAGAACCATCAAAGCCCGCGCTGCCAAGATAGATGGGGTCGCTCCATGGTCCATCTATAGAGCTACTAGTGGTCAAGTAGTTAGGTGTATCTTTCCATACACCTTGAAACGACTTCACATTGCTAAAGACTAGATGGAATAGTTCATCATCGTGACTCAAGCAAGGAGCCCATACTCCGCCACTATCGGGGACACCTCTGAGATTGAGGAGTCGCGTCTCATCGAGAGGTCTGCTGTGAATATCCCAGTTTACAAGATCTCTTGAGTGAAATATTTGAACGCCAGGAAACCACTCGAAGCTGGAGCATGCGATATAATAATCTTCTCCTACGCGCAATATTGAGGGATCAGGTGCGAATCCTCGTATGATGGGATTTTGTATGCTCACGCTGACACTAGTTCTTTTTCCAATTGTTCTAGGCTCTTGCCTTTGGTCTCTGGGATATATCTATGGACCAATAGTAATCCGATCCCTGCAAATATGGCGTAGATCAAATAGGTCATACTATTGCCGAGTACGCTCAGTTCTAGCGGGAATACAAATTGCACCAACCAACTCGTCAGTGAATTGATGAATCCGACCACACTGATAGCAACTCCTCTGATCCAATTGGGAAAAATCTCGGAGAGGAGGACCCACATCACCGGACCAAGTGATATGGCAAATGATGCCACAAAACCCAAGATCCCGATGAGCACCAGCCAGGCATTGATATCGATAGATCCACTGATCAATGAGCTCGAATGTCGTTCATAGTCTACCGCACTCAGAGCCGATTTGAGAGCCGCTCTGAAGCTCACATCATCTTCATACGTCTCACCTAGCATAGCTTTGAGTCCAGTCTTATCCAGAGAAAGTTCTTTGACTTGCTGGTCGTCGAGGGAGAAGCTCGCCTGTCGAAATCCGTATGAGGTCAATAGCATGCTTAGTGCAATACCAATGCAACCTATGATGAGAAGTGTTTTTCGACCAAGTCGATCAATCAAGGCCATAGCTAGAATGGTGAATACCACATTGACTATGCCCACAATCACCGCTTGTGCAAATGACGCATCAGCTCCAATGCCTGAGGCTTCGAAGATGGTCGTTGCATAGAAGTAGATCGCATTCACTCCTGTGATCTGTTGGAGTATAGCTAGGATGATGCCGATGCCCAGGACCATGCGCATTTCTTTAGAGAGCAATGCTTGGAAAATCTGACCTCGAGTGCGAGACTCATTGGAATCTAGTAGGTTTATTTCCTCTAAGACAGAATCATCAGCACTGATGCCGTTAAGGATTGACTTTGCTTCTACTGTCTTTCCTTGCATCATCAGCCATCTTGGACTCTCTGGCAAAAACAAGAGGGATATGAGATAGACAAGAGCAGGAATTGCCTCGATGCCTAGCATATATCGCCATACATCACCGTCTGCAAGTTCGGACCTGGCACCCAAAGTTCTGAAGAGTATATAATTGCTGAAATATGCCACCGAAAATCCAAGTACAATATTCAATTGCTGGATCGACACGAGTCTGCCTCTGCTCTTGGCAGGGGAAATTTCAGCTATATATACAGGAGCCAAGACCAAGGCTGCTCCAAAGGCTAAGCCACCCAACATCCTCGCCAGAAAAAGACTAGTAAATCCCATGGCCATGGCAGACCATACTGCCGAGATGAGATACAAGGCCGCAACAGAAATAAGTACTTTTTTGCGTCCCACAAAATCACTAATGGTCCCAGCCAGAAGCATCGCAAGCATGGCTGAAAGAGTAGGTGAACTGACGATCCACCCTTGCTGAATATCAGTGAGATTAAATTGCACATCCACATATCGCACCACGCCAGATATCACCGCGGCATCAAAACCAAATAAGAATCCTCCTAGAGAAACAATGGAAGCAATAAAGAGTAGTTTTTTATTCATGATCTTTGGTTGATAGGGCTAGTCTGCGATTGGCTTTATGTATGTTTATTCAGTGCCTTCCGGCAAAATGCTTGGTGATGGCTCGAAATAATTTTTCATAAATGGATATTCTAAAGTGCTGAAGCCTTGACGTCTTCACCCCAATATTTTCCATGCAAAAATGCCAAAGGCCCAATCAAGCCATAAGCGAATCCGGGAAGCCCAAATCGGAGACCAACATTGAGCTTAGCCAGTATGATCGAGATGATTCCAGTCACGACAAATATCATGAAGTGCCGGCCATAAAAATTCAACTCTCTGCAATTTTTGAGTCTGTGTTTTTTCTTCCCTACATAGAAATACATCAGGCTAAGGACAAGAAATACTGCGACAAATCCCAAGCCATACATCATGAATAGCTCAGAAAATTCTTCAGCTCGAATTCTAATGTTGCCTTGCCGAGTCGATAGATTGATCAGAAACTTCATGGGGTAAATGAAAAATAAAATCACAAAGAGGAGGATCATATTCAGTGCGATAACCCAGTTGTCAATCAGATCGTGACGGCGGAAAAAATTGTAGTGTGTCCTCCAGAGCATGACCAAAACAAAGAAGCTGATCCCAAATCCCAAAAAACCCGACATGTTTTGTTTGAGAAGTTCAAAGCTATTCGGTACTTCAAGTGATACGACGAGAAGTGTAGCCGCAAAGGCGAATACGCCGTCACTGAGGGCTTCTAGTCTAGATTTGGAATGTCGCAAGGTTTTTGGATCTTTAGTCTGTCGCTAAAGATCGTAAAAGCCCAGTAAGTTGATCGAGACCCGAGACTTGATGATCGGCATACTTGGAGGTTTGCCTTCCATCACGGATCCAGCAGGTCTGCAGACCGTAGCTTTTTCCTCCTTTGATATCACTCGTAAGACTGTCTCCGATCATCAGGATATTCTCTGTAGGGATATCCTCTCCGATCAGTTGATGAACATGCTTGAAGTAGGCTTCGTCAGGCTTGGCCACATTGATTTCGTCAGAGACGACGATATGGCCAAAGTGATCCGTCCAACCGAGCTTATCCACACGCCGCCGCTGTATTTCCTTAAGACCATTGGTGCACATGGATAGTTGAAAGTGCTTTTTGGCGAAAGCCAGCAGATCATCAGCTAGTAGATATGGCTCAGTGTGGCGCAGTATGCCTTCAAGATAAAGCGCATTGGCTTCATATCCGGAAAGCCCGATATCCCAAGCCTTTGCCTTGAAAAATGAAGTGAATCTTTCGTGCCGGATTCCGTCGGTCCCGATCTCTCCTCGTTCAAATCTTCGCCATACCCCTGCATTGATCCGCGAAAAGTGGGCATAGTCATCTTTGGTTTCTTTGAGCTCTAGATGTAGCAGCAAGTCAGAAAATGCTGCTACAGATGCCTCGTGAAAATCAGTCAGCGTGTTGTCAAAATCAAAGAATAGATGGGTAATCTGACTCATGAAAATATTTCACTGATGAGATCCTCGACCGTCTTGAGTGCTCTGAGCTTGACAGCAAATGAATCACTCGGCACATTTTTGTGAGAAAGCAAGATTTCCTCAAATCCGAGGCGCTCTGCTTCTTCTACTCTCGCATCTGCTTTTTGGACAGGGCGAATCTCACCAGAGAGACCGACCTCACCAAAAAGACATACATCCTTGGAGACGGGTATATCATTGAGCGATGATATCAAGGCCGCTAATATGGCCAAGTCAAGTCCAGGATCATTGACTTTGATGCCTCCGACAATATTGAGAAAGACATCGCAGGTGCCAAAGGGAAGGCCACAACGTTTTTCTAGGACTGCCAGTAGCATATTGAGCCGCTTGGCATCATAGCCCGTAGCAGAGCGTTGTGGTGTGCCGTATACTGCTCGCGTCACTAGTGCTTGACACTCGATCATCAAGGGACGCATACCCTCTGTCAATACGCCAATCGTATTGCCGCTCAGACCTTGATTCTCTACATTGATAAGGAGTGCACTGGGATTCTCTACTGTGACGAGTCCTTGATTGCGCATCTCATAGACACCGATCTCATTGCTCGCGCCAAATCGGTTTTTGATCCCTCGGATCATCCTATAGTTGTTGTGCTTGAGTCCTTCAAAGTGCAGGACAACATCCACGATATGCTCCAGTACCTTGGGGCCAGCGATGGCTCCTTCCTTATTGATGTGACCTATGATGATGACTGTGCGATTGTGCTCCTTGGCATAGCGCTGTAGAAGACTTGCACATTCTCTGATCTGAGATACTGTGCCTGGGGCACTCTCGAGCATGTCAAGGCGCATGGTCTGTATCGAGTCGACGATCAGTAGATCAGGGAGAATCTTCTTTGCAGCGTCCAAGACTGCTGTCATATCTGTGTCGTCGATGATATAGCACTGTGGATTGTCCACTTGAAGCCGATCCGCACGCATCTTGAGCTGCTGAGCGCTCTCCTCACCGGAGACGTACAAGATCCTTTGAGACTTATTAGCCGCCAGCTGAAGTGATAGTGTCGACTTTCCGATTCCGGGCTCGCCGGCTAGGAGAATAACCGATCCTGGAACCATGCCACCGCCAAGTACGCGATTGAGCTCTGGATCTTGGCTATCGACTCTTGGAGTCTCACGCGTGTCAATGTCATCAATGGTGACAGCCTGGATCTGCTTATTGACGCCACTGCTTACTTTCTGTTTTTTATGGATGAGTTGCTCAGAAAAGCTATTCCACTCCCCACAGTTGGGACATTTTCCTTCCCATTTTGGACTGTTATAAGCACAAGCCGAACAAATATAAACGGTCTTAGACTTCAATGTCTACGCGGGTTTGAGGCTGTTACGAGAAAAAACAGAAAAAAATTTTGTCGGCTTTTGTGACTTTTTTGTGACGGCCCTGTCCTAATATCGGATGTTTTACAACAAGCAGTTACAACGCTGACAAAGGTCAGAGTTTTCAACCAACAATTCTCATTTCTAAGGCAAGAATGTAGATTGTTTTCAATTGGTTTTTTGGGGTTATGCAGGGTGCTCAGTTTTATACTGACACCCTGTTCTTTTTTGGGTCACACCCAAATATATCACAATACATCAATAATGTACTAAGGAGTACAGAATTGTACAGAAGAGCTCGGAAGCAAGGATAGACTGAAATTCTTTCCTAGCAGCTAGCGTCGGATTCCAGTCTAGGTAGGCGGCATATAAGAAAAACTTAGGTACTCAGGCGGATTGCATTACAGTGTTGCGGTTTGGCCTGTCGTGCTTGCTGCGCGCGTCCCCGCGCCAGCCTTTTGATCTACTGGAGTTGAGCTTTGCTTTGAGAAACTCGGCGCGAGGACGCGCACAAGAAGCAGGCTAAAGAAACGGTTTTCGCACCTCAAACTCCGAACTTAAAACCATCAACCATGAACCATCAACCATGAACCATCAACTGACAACTATCAACTGACACCCCTCAACTGTGGCGCCAACACCACCACAAACTCTCCCTTGACCACCATCTCTTCAAGTCCCTCCAGCGCCTGATCGATCGTGCCGTGAAGGACTTTTTCGTGCATCTTGCTGATTTCTTTGACCACTGCCACGGGGCAGCTTCCGCCAAAATGTTCTTTGAGTTGAACAAGACACTTCTCGATGCGGTAAGGGCTTTCATACAGCGCTATGGTACAGTTTAGCGCTGATAATGCTTTGAGTCTTGTCTGTCGTCCTTTCTTTTGAGGTAAGAACCCCTCAAAGTAAAATCTGTCTGCCGGCAAGCCAGAGACGACCAAGGCAGGCAATAGTGCGTTGGCTCCCGGCAAGCAAGAGAGCTTGATATTGTGTTCCCGACATTTTTGCGTAAGCAGATATGCAGGATCAGATATGCCAGGAGTGCCTGCATCAGAGATCAAGGCAAAACTCATCCCAGTCTGCAGTCTTTCAATGACGCTATCAGTCTTGCGATGCTCATTGTGTGCGTAGTAGGACTCGAGCTTGGCTTGGATCTTAAAATGCTTGAGGAGCTTACCAGCCACTCGTGTATCCTCACAGAGTACCACATCCACAGATGCGAGTGTCTCTATAGCGCGAGGTGTCATATCCCCGAGATTGCCGATGGGCGTAGGGACGATGTAGAGCATGGATTAGTGGATCTCCTGGAGTTCGTAGCTGTAGCTCTCCATGATCTGATTGGCCAAAAGCTTTTTGCAGGCCAACTCGACTTCTGATTTGGCGGAAGCCTCATCATCCGCATCGAGATATAGCTCGATGTGCTTACCGACACGTACGTCCGATACCTGCGTGATATCGATTCGCTTGAGATTGTTGGCGATGGCTTTGCCCTGTGGATCTAGCAATTCCTTGAGAGGAAGTATATCAATTTTCGCTAGGTATTTCATCTACTGCTGGATTGAAGTTGTGATCAAAGGGAAGAATCCCTACATGAGTGAGCAAAGATAAGAGCACATAGACTCCAATCGCAGGAAGTAATGCAGCTTCCTTAAATATGAAGAGAAGCACAACTGCCAAGACAAGTGTGATATACTTAAGTTCATTACCACGCCAGCCCATGTTCCACATTTTGAAGGAGAATACGCGGAAATTGACATTCATCAACACCGCCAACAGAATCGCAAATCCGAGAAGTGCCAATCCATTGGATGTAAAAGCCTGGAATGTCGGTAGGCCAAGCCACTCAATGATCATCACACCAAATACTGCTGCTCCAGCCGCTGGAGTCGGTAGTCCTCTGAAGTGATATGACTGCTCATCATCGATATTGAATCGCCCTAGTCTCAATGCTGCAAAAGCCGTGTAGATGAAGGCGCCATAGGCAAGCCACGAAGGGAAACTGTCTTGAAGATACCCTTGCGATCTGGTAATCAGTTGGTAGAGCATCAAGCCAGGAACAAACCCGAAGGAAACCATATCGGCGAGGCTATCAAGCTGGAGTCCAAGCTCTGATCGAGCGTCTAGCACCCGAGCCAAAAGCCCATCGGCGTAGTCCGCTACAAAGGCAACAAGAAGGGCGAGAAAAGCCATTTGGTACTGACCCTTCATGACGAATACAGCCGCGAGACTTCCAGAAAACACATTGATTAGCGTGACGAGATTTGGTATCGACTTCATGGTTTACGCCCTTTCGGGCAAATATAGGGAATAGGCCGAGTATGCCTACGAAGGAGTGCCAACCTCATCAGATGTTTGGGTACACTATTTTTGCGCTCAAGATGGTTTATACTAAGATGCGGACATGTTTGATTTTTCTGTCTTGTTTATGCCTTGCATTCATAGCCGAGGCGCAGCCAGACAATGACAATTGTACCAATGCCATCCTCTTGGATGATGTAGGCAACTGGTGTTCTGAAGAAGGAGCATTTACCAATGTAGATGCCACTGACTCTGGATATGATGGTGCTTCTTGCTGGGCAGATAGCGAGACAGATGTATGGTTTGTCTTCACGGCCTTTGCCACTGATGTAGTGATTACAGTAATCGGTGATGCATTTGGCAGCTCAGGCGGGACTTTGATGCTGCCACAGGTAGCGCTCTATCGTGGAATCTGCGGTGGTACGATCAATCAGCTCGCATGTGGCCGTGATGAACGACTCGGCGATATCATTGAGATCAATCGAGCAGGTCTTACTGTGGGTGAAGAGTATTTCATACGAGTAGATGGTGGATTTGAGATGAATGGAACCTTCCAGCTCTGTGTCAATAATTTTAATCCACCCGTAGAGCCAGGTCAAGACTGTATCACAGGCTCAGTACTGTGTGACAAGTCTCCCTTCGGTATCGAACTTATCGAAGGAGCTGGAAATGATCCCGACGAAGCCGGAAATTCCTGTCTCGGATTTGCCGGCGTCAATAGTGAGCAGCAATCTACATGGTATCGCTGGACCGCTGCTAATAATGGTAGTCTCAGCTTTACCATCACACCCAATAATCCGAGTGATGATCTAGACTTTGTACTTTATAGATTACCTACCTCTATCGATATGTGCAGTGACAAAGAAGTCGTCAGATGCATGGCGACGGCTTGCCCTGGAGCTACCGGGCTCAATGACTCCTCCACCGACACTGAAGAAGATCTCAACTGTGATGAGGGTGAGGACGGCTTTGTCCGCAGCCTGATGATGGAAGAAGGGATGAGCTATGCGCTGGTCATCAACAATTTTTCTAGTACCGGAAATGGGTACTCAATAGTCTTTGGCGGGGACGGAGAGTTTCTCGGGCCTGAGGCACAGTTTCGCATTGAGCCAGAGTCTGGTCTTCGATGTGAAGAAGAGTTTATGGTCTTTGATGAGTCAAGCTTTGATAGGGGAACGATCTTGTCATGGGAATGGAACTTTGGTGAGAGCGCGACGCCACAGACTGCTACGGGTCCAGGACCTCATGCCGTGACCTATCGCAGTATTGGTACCAAGTTTATTACCCTTACGATCGAGACAGATCTTGGCTGTATCGTCACAGATGTCCGCCAGCTCGTTGCTGAACCTTGTTGCGAAGACCTAGAAGCGCTGTCCATCGATATTGCTGAGCAGATCAATAATCCATGCCCAGATGTAGAAGTTGGTGAGATTGTCGTGGGTGCCGTCGGTGGTACACCGGACTATCAATACAGTCTCGATGGTGATCGTTTTAGAGAGATCGTACGCTATACAGACCTTGCCACAGGAGAATACGAACTACGAGCCATAGACGCTCGCGGCTGTCGAGATAGTATCATCATAGAGATTACTGCGCCAGATCCTATCATCGTTGATCTTGGCCCAGATCAGCTCGTGAGCTTGGGTGATGTAACCACGATCAGCGCAGATTTCAGTCCCATGAGAGATTACAATATCCAGTGGTGTCCTCCAGATGGGATCGTCGACACACTGGCGACAACTACAGAAGTGCAAGCGCCTGGAGAGACACTTTACATCTTGAAGTTGACAGATGATGCAGGCTGTCTAGGTCAAGATAGCGTGAGGATCCGGGTCAGCGATGAGCGTCCCGTCTATCTGCCCAATGCCTTTAGCCCCAATGGAGACGGCATCAATGACGAATTTACCGTCTACGCCAATCCAAGTGTTGATGTGATCGAGTCGCTCCAGATTTTTGATCGCTGGGGTAATATGGTCTACTTCGCGCAGGATATTCCTGCCAATCAACCTGCTCTAGGATGGGATGGGAGGTTTAAAGGGCAAGTGATGCCTCCGGCGGTGTTTACGGCTGTCGCCAAAATACGATTCATCGATGATGTCATCCAGACCTTTGGTGGTGACTTGACTCTGATACGATGAGAAGATTACTCCTGATCAGTACCTTGTTGCTTTGTCTATCATGTCGCAATGACATGTCAGAAGTCAATGAAATCTTCGCGGAGGCGGAGGCTGATGTCGAGCGAATTGAAAATATTGACATCATCTACAGCGATAGTGCTGAAGCGAAGTTGCGGATCACAGCGCCGGTGCATCTGAGATACTTCGAGCTGGGAGACCAGATCGATGAATTTCAAGAAGGAGTGCGCTTAGAGTTTCTCGATGGTGACCGTCTGAGTGCTTGGCTCACAGCTGACTGGGCCAAGCGCAGTTCCAAGTACAAAGGCACCGAGATGAAAGGGCGTGTCACCCTTGTCAATAAGCTCGGGCAAAAGCTAGAGACGACCAAGATGTACTGGGATGAGAACAAGGGCTTACTCCACTCCCGAGAATTTGTGAGATTGACAGACGGCGAAGAAGTGATGCACGGTTTTGGTTTCCAGACAGACGAAGAGTTTAAGCGATTTGAGCTGACCAGTGCCGAAGCCGAAGTCGAAGTCGACTTTTAGAAAGCTCTTGGGCTTTGCTCTAGCCCGTTTCCACCTTCTTGATGAAGTATTGAGCGTCGTCATCTCGACGTGCTCTACTTCTCAAATCGACATTCGTCAATCCTTGTTCGATATTCTTCTACTGGTCTATTTCTATCAGTCTATTCTATCTGATTTCAGAACAAGGAACGCCGATTGGAGATTTTAGATCGTGCGATGCCTGAAACTCTCAGCACATCACTTCTCAAATCGACATTCGTTAATCCTTGTTCGGTGTTCAAATCATGTAGAATCTTTCTATGCTTGACGATACCTTTGCTCCATGCTCTTCTGGCTCATCTTAGTGCTATTATTATCTGGTTTGTTCTCTGGATCGGAGATTGCCTTCGTCTCGGCCAATAAGCTGAGCATCCAAGTGCGCAATGACGGCCGTAGTCGTGCTGGTAGAATTCTGTCACGATTTTATCAACATCCAAAGGACTTTCTGGGGACGATGCTCGTCGGCAACAATATTGCTCTCGTGATCTTCACGACCTTGCTAGCCGCTATCCTCAGACCTTGGCTGAGTCAATATCTGCCAAATGCAGTGGCATATCTGCTTGTGCTGACGCTAATCGGAACAGTGATCGTCCTCATATTTGGAGAGTACTTGCCCAAAATCTTGTTCAAGAGCTATAGTACTCCGTTGCTCTATGGGCTTGCGATACCACTTCGCGTCTTCAGTTTCCTACTCTACATACCGACCAAGATCATGACAGGACTTTCGACGGGACTGATCACCAAGGTATTGCGTGTAGACATCGACGAGGAGGAAGAGGATCTCAGTCGTCAGGATCTAGAGAGTTTTATTGATGAAAGCATTTCTGAGCATGAAGAAGAGATCGATGCAGAGCTGCTCAAGCGTGCAATACAGTTTGATCAGATCAAGGTCCGTGACTGTATGGTCCCGCGTACTGAGATCAGCTATGTAGATCGTCAGGACAGCTTGGAAGAGTTGATCGAGGAGTTCAGAGCTAGTGGCAAGAGTAGGGTGCTGGTGGTAGACGAGGACATCGATCATGTCATCGGCTATATACATCACCAGAAGATCCTGACCAAGCCCAAGTCTCTGAGAAGGATCATGATGGATCTTCCCATCGTGCCAGAAGTGATGCCAGTCAATGATCTGCTCCTACAGTTCATCAAGCAGCACATCAGCATCGCCTGTGTGGTCGATGAGTTTGGCAGTACATCTGGTATCATCACCATGGAGGATATCCTTGAGGAGATCTTTGGTGAGATTGAAGATGAGCATGATATGGAGGATCTCCTCGAACTTGAGATCAGTGAGATGGAATACCTACTCAGTGGACGTCATGAACTAGACTATCTCATGGAAAAGTATGAGCACTTGCATTTTCCGGAAGGAGAATACCATACGCTCAGCGGCTATATCGTGATGACATCGGGTACCATCCCAGACCAGGGTGAAGAACTGGAGCTCGAGGGTGTGAAGTACGTCATGGAGGAGGTCACAGAAAAGAAGATCGAGAAAGTACGTGTGATCTTGATGCCGAAGCTCAGTGATGACTGATCCTCGATCCATCACAATTTCATGAACTTTGACCCGTCTGATAGACTTATAGCTGTCCTATACATGAAATTCAAGGCTGACATAGAGATCAAAAACCGCAAGGCTCACTACCAGTACTTCTTGCATACCACCTACAAGGCAGGTCTGCAGCTCCTTGGTACTGAGGTCAAGTCAGTCCGCCTAGGTCAAGCCAATATGAGTGATGCGTACTGCGTGATCGAAAATGGAGAGATCTTCGTACGGAATCTGCATATCTCAGAGTATAAGCTCGGCACGGACAACAATCATGAACCTCTCCGCAAGCGTAAATTGCTCCTCAAGCGCGATGAAATCCGCAAGATCCAGCGGAAAATGAAGGAAAAAGGATTCACTCTCATCCCTACGCGACTATTCACCTCCGAGAGAGGTCATGTAAAACTTGAAGTGGCGATCGCGAGCGGTAAGAAGAGCTACGATAAGCGAGAGACGATCAAGCAAAAGGACAATAAGCGTGAGCTTGATAGGATGAAGAAAATTCGCTAGATAGTATGTCTGCTGATATGTCGACAGCTATCACAGCCATCATCCCGTGCTTCAATGAGGAAGACTGCATAGCTCAAGCTATAGACTCTGTGCTGTGGGCTGATGAAATCATCGTCGTAGACTCCTTCTCCACAGATCGTACGCTCGAGATATGTCGCTCCTATGGAGAGCGAATCAGACTCATCCAACATGCCTATGAAAATAGCGCTCGTCAGAAAAACTGGATCATCCCACAAGCTGCGCATGAGTGGATCTTTTTGCTGGATGCCGATGAGGTCGCCTCTGATGAGTTGATCACGGAGATCAAGGCACTTGAGCTAGATGCATCACGGTATAGTGCTTATGCCATCACGAGGGACAACTACTTTTTTGAGCGAAAGCTCAGATATATCTGGAAGAGTGATCGTGTAGTGAGACTCTTTCACAGAGATCAATCACGCTATCAAGACCTGGCGGTACATGCCAAACTAGAGACTGAGGGAAATGTGGCGCGACTATCGTCTGTCATACGCCATCACAGCTTCAAGTCTATGGAGCACTATCGTGCCAAGCTGGAAAGATATGCGCACTGGTCCGCCAAAGACTACACCGAGCGTACGGGATCGATCACTGCATATCATAAGATCATCAAGCCAGCTGCTAGATTCATCAAGCACTATGTGGTGCAAGGTGGATTTCTGGATGGGAAGGCAGGGTACCAGATCAGTCGACTGCAGTCTTGGGCTGTGAGACGCAGATATGAGATCCTGGCAGAGCTTAGAAGGAATTCTCGCTAGCTACCGTTGCTCAAAGTGCGGATAGAACTCTCAATGGTGTTGTCATCGCTACTCATATGGGTGATGAGATACGACTTGACCTCGGTGATCACGAAGTAATTGGTGAAATTCAGCTCCTTCTTCTTGTTGCCTTTGTGCATGCTATACTGGAACTTGTAGTAGCTCATCAGTGGTGATCTCCTGAGGTCACTTGAGACTTTGGTCAGTATGTCCTCCTTCTTGTTGACATCATTGAGCCACTCTTCCATCTCCACATTGAGCAACTGTCCTTGCTCCTTGCTGAGAAGTAGTGGGTCGATCTTGGTGATAAATACCGCATCTAGCGGCTTGCTAGGATTGACGAATACATCGAGCTGAGCATCTTCAAACTCAAGATAGTTGATGGCTTCCTGTAGATTCTTGGTGAGAGAAGCATTATTCTTCAAGCTCGGTACATCTTGGGCCACACGGTATCTACTACTTTTCTGATATCCATTGTCAAGATCGATGGTGCTGCGATTGTCCTTAAGATAGTGTGTGGTGGTCGTCTTGGTTTCTTCGACAGGCTCCGTAGGATTGGCATCAGCGGTCCCACCATCTTCCTTGGATCCGCAACCGATCACAAAGCTTAGAGATAATAGTAGTATAGAGTACTTGATATACATTTCTTCTTGATTTGTCTAGATAAGTCTAGTGGGCGATTCCTCGACGGCCAGCGAGCCAGTCTTCCCACAGGTCAAACATACGCAAACTAAACTCCAAGTTCTGTTCTTCAATCATGGCTTGGACACCTTCTCGATCAGATCTTTTGAGCGAAAGCTCCGTCATATTGGCCATGCCAAGAGTCACGGCTCCGACGACAGCACTGTTGGTCTTTAAGGACTGAAGATCAACCTTGTCGTAGGTATCCGAACTTGCATGATAGTTGAGTCCGTAGTTGTACGGTTTGTGATTGGCGACCAGATTGGGTACGCCTTGGAGCATGAAATCCAGGTTGTCTGTGCCTACGACAGCATTGGGAATATTGAGATAAGGACCAAATGCTTGCACCGGGCCAAGTAGCTCCGTCAGGAGTGTCGAAAATTCTGAGTTGCCATTCATGAAGAAGCCTATAATCTTACCACTGCCGATATCTACAGACATACACATCTTATGCTGAGCGAGCTGGTCTTCATACTCTTTGGTGTAGGCCAGAGAGCCAAAGAATCCCTGCTCTTCTCCATTCCACAGCGCAAATCTGATCGTACGTCTTGGGCGTATTTCCATCGTGTGCATCTGTCGGGCGATATCGATCATGAGAGAGACATTGCAGCCATTGTCATTGGCACCAGTACCGAGAGCCCAGCTATCGATATGCGATCCTATGATGATGATCTCGTCTTTGAGATCAGTCCCAGGGATCTCAGCAAGGACATTGTGCGTAATGAAGTCTTCGCCTCGTTCTGCCTCGATCTTGAGATCGAGAGTTAGGGACTGGCCACTTTCCATAAGACGGATACAGCGCTTTGCATCTTCTCTTGCCATCACGACTTGGACGAGCGGATTATTGACACCTTTGGAAGTGGTGAAGCGATAGAGTAGCTTTTTGGGTCGTGAAGACATGAAGACGACACCGACCATGCCGTGTTGAAGGGCATTCTCTTCAGCATTGAAGGCTTGTGTATACTCTGCAAAAAGACCATTAATATCCGTGCAGAGCTCAGTATCGACCAAGGCGATCTTCCCTTTGAGATCACTGCGCATGAAGAAGTCCTCCTTGCTGCCATAACCGACATAGACCAGCGGTGCTGAGATCTCTGAATGAGCAGCGTGATACTTAGAGACCACTTGTGGATGAAAATCTGGTAGCTCTTTGATGGATGCTGATGTGGACTTTTCAAGCCATAGGGAAGGCACCGGTACTTCCTGCAGCCAAGTCTTGACACCGATCTCTTGGAATTTCTCGAGACCCCATTGTACAGCACGTGCATTGGACTCGGATCCAGTTTCTCTACCTCCTATGTCGTCGCAGAGCTCTTGCAGGTCTTCTTCTAGCGGCGTTTCCGCCAAAAGCGCCGCGATCAGCCGGCTCACATCTTGATCTTGCGCAGACAACTGCAATTGAACGAGTATGCAGAGGAGTAGTATGATCCAAGTCTTCATCTGGATAATATTTTTTCAAATTTCCTGTAAAGTTGTGACTCATAGTTGATTATCTTTGCAGCCCTTAAGAAATAAGACACTATGGCACATCATAAGTCAGCAAAGAAGAGAATCAGACAGGACGAGAAGAAGCGCGTGCACAATCACTACTATAAGAAGACTGCGCGTACGGCTATCAAAAGACTGAGAGGTCTCACTGATAAGGCCGATGCTCAAAAGTTCTTGCCAAAGGTGATCAGCATGATTGATCGTCTCGCTAAGAGGAATCTATGGCACAAGAACAAAGCGTCTAATGTCAAAAGCAAGTTGACCAAGTTCGTCAACGCTATAGGATAGACCCGTATAGATCAATAATAATAGTTCAAGAGCCTGCGAGTGATCGCGGGCTCTTGTTGTTTATACCCTAGGCTTAAGATCTATTTGCCTCTTTTCTTATCTCTGTGGAAGACACCAAAGTTCTTGTTCCCTGTTAGACAGTTCTTCCTGATTCTCCATTTTTCTTCAACAATGTAGGCATACCACCGCTGATCTGAAAAATCACCAGATACTCTGATGTAGTTCTTTGATTCCAGCTCGATTGGTACCTCTAGGAGTGGATAAAATCCATTGACCACATGAATGGATGTCACAGAGTCAGCAGAGATATAGGCTGAGATGTCGCTGTTGGCGTCAAGACTTTTTAGATCGTCAAAGCCAAGTGTCGAGACATTAGATAAGTCATCATTGATAATGACCGACTCTAGTGCCCAAATCGACTCCCCTTGTTGGTTAAAAATTTGCAGCCTAATTAGTTTATCACAGTTTTTAGCATAGTACTCAGGCACAACTGAGCACATGTCAATGCTGTCATAGAGTACTTGGTAGTTCCTGTTGTTGAACTCACTCATCAGCACCAATTCATTTTCTCTAATCAGCCAGCGGCCCCTTGTGGAACCACCAATGAGGCTCGCCCAATTATCGGTGTATTCGTATACGAAGCTTGAGTCTGCCTTGATTTCTAGGCGTTGTGACTTCTCCCTCGATCGTCCCTCATACATACCACACACTTCACATTGAGCCGCGATGTGCAGAAGGTGAAGGCAGATCAAAAGAAGAATGAGGATTACTCTCATTTGTGAGGGATTTGATCAGTCTTTTTCATCCAATATGATCGCGTCCACTGCCCGCTCTCTCATCATCTGATTAAACTTCGGTACTAGATCTTCCTTGAGCGCAGAATACTTCTCGAGCTCTGTATCGATACGCGCAGTGAGTTCATCCCGGACAGCAATGGCCTGTGCAGTAGGAGGTGCTTCGCCGATCTGACTCAGGCTGTTGAGGTGGGCGAGTTTATTGGTCAGTCTGATCGGGAAGTTGAGAGGATCTTGACCACTGCGGTTCTTCGTCTGATAAAGTACTTCTTCTATGGCAGTCATGCTACTATCGATCATCTCTGCCATCTTTATGATCTCTGGCTCTTTGTCTTCATCCAAGCGAGCCTTATAGTGGTCCAGCTGAGCCTTGATATCGCGCATTTCTACGATGGCAAGATGGGCTTCTGAGACTTTATCCGTCACGGATGATTCAAAGTCATATTGCGCCTTCAGATCGTTTTCATTCAATCCCAGTCTAGGATCGACGGCTACTTCAAAATTGGTCTCACTGCGTTCATCGTCTCGACTCAGGACCGCAGTGTATTTGCCCGGAAGGGCTTTGGGTCCAGCAAGTGATCCCCACCAGAGGATCATCCCATCAAATCTCTCTGCATCTGCATGCTTGAGATTCCAGGACCAGCGATTGCTCCCTGGCTCAAACTTGAGCTTTTTCTTTCCCTTGCCCTTGCTATGTAGACTGAGGACAGTGTCTCCGGTCGAATTGATGAGGTCAAGTTGAATGCTATCTTTCTTATACGCTTCGTCAATATATCCATAGAGACTCAGGCCTTGTGGATGATTGACACCAGCTGAGCTGACATTGGCATTGTATCCACCTGCCATCCTGTAGCTTGTCTTGGGGCTGAAGAGGTGAAGCTTAGCCGGTTGCGCTTGGCTCATTTGTCGAAAGACACCGACATCATCGATCAGCCATAGTGATCGCCCTTGCGTACTGGCTACCAGCGACTCATCCTTGATGACAAGATCGGTAATCGGCACGATGGGCAGATTGAGCTGAAAAGGATGCCACATGGCTCCGTCATCATAGCTGATGTACATGCCTGACTCTGTTCCGGCCCAGAGCAATCCCTGCTGCACTGGATCGACCTCGATCGCACGGGTGAAGTGTCCGCGATCAATGCCTGCATCGATACGTGTCCAGCTTGCTCCGTAGTCTCTGGTTCGGAAAAGATATGGTCGATAGTCCCCGCTCTTGTAAGAAGTGGCCGCTATATAACATCCGCCATCATGATGTGGGTCTGCGATGAGATCATTGACTTGCGTCCACTCTGGCAATGTCGGAGGTGTCACATTTGTCCAGTTGGCTCCGCCATCACGACTTACATGCACCAGTCCATCATCGGTACCAGCCCAAAGTACGCCAGCCACCCGTGGTGATTCTGCTGCCGCGAAGATGGTGCAGTAGTACTCGACAGAAGTATTGTCCTTGGTAATAGGTCCTCCGGATGGTCCGAGTTTGCTGCTATCATTTCTGGTTAGGTCTGGTGAGATCGTTTGCCAACTTTGGCCTTCATCCATAGATACATGCAAGTGGTTGCTTGCCGTGTAGAGTTTGTTGCCGTCATGTGGAGAAAAAAAGATGGGGAAGTTCCACTGGAAGCGATACTTCATTTCCTCTGCCCCATGACCCATAGGATTGTCAGGCCATACATTGACTGCGCGATTGGCTCCAGTACGATGATCTTTCCGAGTCAGAAAGCCGTCATATGATCCTCCATAGACGATTTCTGGATCATCTGGATCCGCCGCGATGTGGGCGGATTCTCCCCCAGCAGTCGGCTCCCAGTCTCGTTCTCCGATGGACCAACTCGAGCTCCGGCTATTGATGCGGATGGTACTATTGTCTTGCTGTGCCGCATAGATGCGAAATGGAAAAGAGTTGTCTACGCTTACTCGATAAAACTGAGCCGTCGGTTGATTGTAGTAGGTGGTCCAGTTTTCTCCTTTATCCGTGGTGACCTGCGCTCCTCCATCATCTGCGATGACCATTCGTTGATCATTCGCTGGGTCGATCCATAGATCGTGATGATCGCCGTGTGGCGTGCGATATCTTGTAAAGCTCTTGCCCCCATCATTGGACTGGTGATATCCTACATTCATGACGTGAACATCGTCGATGGACTGTGTGCCGGCATATATCCGTGTGTAGTACCAAGCTCGCTGTCGGAGTGATCGATCCGAGTTGACCTTGGTCCATTTTTCTCCACCATCATCCGAGCGAAATACACCGCCGTCTTTGTTTTCTATGATGGCATAGAGTCGATCGCCATCGATGGGCGAGACAGTGATGCCAGATATGCCCCATGTGCCTTTGGGTAGGCCGGCTTTCGCCGAAATGTCCTGCCAGGTCTCGCCTCCATCGCTACTTTTCCACAGTGCAGATCCTTCTCCACCGGAGCTAAAACTATAGGGAGTCCGTCGCACATTCCAAGTGGAGGCATAGAGTATGCGATGATTGCTTGGATCTATGATGAGATCACATGCGCCTGCATCGGCATTGGCAAAAAGGACTTTTTTCCAAGATTTGCCACCGTCGGTACTCTTGAAAATTCCTCGTTCTTGACTGGACTTGTAGATGTCTCCTATGACAGCGGCGAAGACGACATCTGGATTGTCAGGATGTATCCGCACACGGGAAATGTGTCGTGAGTTTTTCAAGCCGATTTGCTCCCATGTCTTACCTGCATCGACAGATTTCCACATGCCATAGCCATAGGAGACATTGCCTCTGAGCGTCTGCTCGCCTCCGCCTACGTAGATGACATTGGGGTCGCTTTCACTCACTGCGATCGCACCGATAGATCCACCGAAGTAGCCGTCGCTGATATTTTGCCATGTGTTGCCACCATCTGTGGTCTTCCACATGCCACCGCCAGTGGTGCCTTGATAGTAGAGAAGAGGCTTGCCAGGTACGCCAGTTACAGCACAGGACCGACCACCTCTGAAGGGGCCGATGTGTCGCCATTCGACAGCATCATAGTACTTGCGATGAGGATCTTGCTTTACAGTCTCGACTTGTGTTGACTTTTTACTACGTTTTTTCTTTTGTGCATCGCAGAAGTTCGCGGTACATAGAATGAGGGTGATCGTCAAGATCAGTTGCTGAATCTTCATTTGCTTGGCTTTTATCCTCTGAGTGCCATGAGCCTCAGATTTGAAGGCAAAAGGTACAAAAAAAAGCCACTCAGATTGCTCTGAGCGGCTTCCATGTTCGGATAGTTGTTTTGCTTTGTTTCGGCCGATTACTTCACGGAGAAGTTCTTGGAGACAAGGAAATTCTCTCCTTGAATGCTCAAGTAGTACATGCCAGTCTCTAGACTGCTTGTCTTCACCTGAATCTGATCATTTGCCTCTGTCTTGACGTCACTGATCATCGTCCCTTGTGCACTGAAGACTCGGACTGAGATCTCGCCAGTAGCATTGAGTCTACTCAAGTCTACCGTAAGATCAGAGCTTGTCGGATTGGGGAATACAGTGATTTCCTCTGGTTTGACAAGATTGTTGGTAGAAGAAGACTCGACGAATACGTATTCACCTGATACATCATTGAAGGTGATGTTGTACGTACCTTCTAGACACTGGATATTTGGACCATCTTGTGTGCCGCTCCCTGCTGGAAATTCTGCAGCACCCCAGTTGACAGTCCACATGGTATCTGCTCTGAATTTGACACCTTCGTCGTCTGCACCCATGTAAGATGTAAGTTCGATACCTTCTCCAGACCATGAGTTTGGATCCTCTGAGTCCTTCTCGAGATAGGTGTCTCTTGCACCCATATCATCTGGCTCTGGCCATGCACCGAATGGTCCTGACTTACCGACGAGAGATACAGCATCGTATTCGATGACTACTTCGAAGTTGTAAGCACCGGATACCGTGTTGAAGGTAATCACATAGTCACCCTCAGGAATCGGGATCAGCGCGCCGTCTCTTTCAGCAGTACCAGATGGAAAGTCACCACTTCCCCAGTTGATCGCTAGATCTTCATTTCCTACAAAGAGGAGATCACCACTACTGAGCTCTGCTCTGAGCTCGTAGTTTTCGGCATCAATCTTATTCATAGCCGAGATGGTGGTAAAGTCTCCGTTGACAGCTGTACCAACTATGCCCACTGTGGCATAGTCAACGATCTCAACGAAGTTGTATTCCAATGATTCTACATTGAAAGAAATTCTATAGCGTCCAGCTTGCGCTGGTATGTTGTCAGGACCATTGAATACACCGACACCAGATGGCCAATCAGTACCACCCCAGTTGTCAGCCCAGTCATCATTGGCTCTGAACTTACATCCGCCATCTGTCAGATCTAAGTCAAGATTGTACTCAGCTGGGTTCTCTGAGTTTTGCACCATATTGGTATCTGCATCCCAGCCTGTAGGTGTGGCATCACCGATAATGCCGATGCTTTCGTAGCGCACATTTTGCTCAAAGCTGTAAATAAGTGTAGCTGTGTCAAATGTGATCTCGTATTCTCCAGCCTGATCAACCATGATGTTACTTGGGGAGTTGAAGATGGCCGTATCCGTAGGGAAGCCACCGCCGCCCCAGTTGTCAGCCCAGTCATCATTGAGACGGAATTTGCACTCACCCACTTGCAATTCAAGGACGATCGTCCAAGCATTGGGATTGCCTTCGACTGGATACATGTTGACATCTTCAGTCCATTCGTTACCTGGTATGGCATTGCCGATGATACCCATAGGGCTCTCGATGATGAAGTTGTAAGATGGGACAGAAGTGTCCAGCTCAATATGATACCGACCAGCGTATGGGATCGGAATATTGTCAAATGTATTGAGGATAGCCATACCTGCAGGAAAGTCAGTGCCACCCCAGCTGTTGTCCCACATATCATTTTCGCGGAATTTGGCCTGACCTACGACGAGGTCGACGTCCATCTCCCAGGTAACGGAGTCCGTCTGGACTAGATTGGTGTCCGCATCCCAGCCAGTGGGAGTTGCGTCACCGATGAGGCCTATGGTATACTGTCCAAACATGGATCCAGCAAAGGCCAACATGACGATTAAGAGTAAATTTTTTTTCATAGTCAATGAGTTTGGCTTGTAGTAAAATGGTTTGATTCTCAAAATTAAAATAGTGTCAGAACGACACGAAGATAAAAAACACGAGCTATATTTGAAACAATTGTTACCAAATCATGAAGCTAATGTACCTCATTGCCAATTTATTACCTCTTTCTCGTAGGGCGGGCTTATCGATTTTCACTCTGATCCTTGCCATCAGTGCAGGATATGCGCAAGACATGAGAATGATCAGTGGTGTCGTCTCAGATGCTGAGTCTGGAGAGGGTCTGATATCTGCAAGTATTGAAGTGCTGGGAACAACACGTGGTACGGTCACAGACCTTGATGGTAACTACGAGATCGAGGCTACCGATGGAGAGACACTCGTATTCAGCTATACAGGATTTGAAGATGTACAGATTCTCTTGCAAGGTCAATCTGAGATCAATGTCCCCATGAGTTCAGGTCAGCTCCTCGATGAAGTGGTCGTCATCGGCTATGGTGAGGTGAAGAGAGAAGATCTCACAGGATCCATACAGGCGGTTTCCACCAAAGACTTCAACAAAGGTGTAGTGACCAGTGCTCAGCAGATGCTTGCGGGTAAGGTACCCGGTGTGAGTGTGACGGCTGGGGGAGCTCCTGGAGATGGGGCAGCAATCAGGATACGTGGGGATGCGTCATTAGGAGCATCCAGCGATCCTCTTTACGTAGTTGATGGTGTGCCTTATGATTTTGGAGGTGTGGGCGGCAGTCGTAATCCTCTCAATCTTATCAACCCAAATGATATAGAGAGTATCACTGTACTTCGAGATGCTTCGGCGGCTGCTATCTATGGTAACCGAGCTGCGGGTGGCGTAATCATCATCAAGACAAAAACTGGATTTATCGGAGAAGGATGGAATGTCTCCTACTCAGGAAAGATATCTCAAAGCTCCACAGTAGGTCAGCTTGACGTACTACAGGCTGATGAGTATCGTGAACTTGTCGGTGATATATTCGGTACGGAAAGTGAACGATATGCCTTACTCGGAGACAGTAAAACCAACTGGCAGGATGAGATCTATCAGACGGCGCTCGGGCATGAGCATGCAGTGGGGCTTTCTGGTGGCGTGGGCCCAGTGCCGATTCGAGCGTCTCTCGGCTACAGCAACTTAGATGGGGTCTTGAAGACTGAGAAATTCGAACGATACACTGCTTCGCTCAATATTAATCCAAGACTACTCGACAATAAGCTTCAAATCAACGTTGGTCTGAAATTTTCGCATGTTGATAATTTCTTTGCTTCGCGAGGTGCTATTGGAGCTGCAGCAAGCTTTGACCCGACGCAGTCCGTTTTTGATCCCGATGGCAATAGATTTGGTGGGTACACGACTTGGCTCGATAGTGATGGAGACGTGGTTGGTCTTTCAGATGCCAACCCAGTCGCACTGCTCGAGCAGAGGATCGATGAGACTCAGTCAACTAGATTGGTGTCAAGTTTTACTGCAGACTATCGCATGCCCTTTTTGCCTGCATTGAGAGCAAATTTGAATCTTGCACTAGATAGATCCAACGGCAGTGGATACAGTTTCAATGATACAACTGCTGCCTTCAATCCCAATGGATTTGAGAACAACTTTGAAGGGGAGAATACCAATAGCCTCTTGGAGTTCTACCTGAACTACAAGGAGTCTCTCGGAAGTAGTCTTGATTTGGATTTGATGACTGGTTACAGTTATCAAAGATTTAATCAGAATAATTCATTCAATAATCGAGAACTTGCGACAGAAATTCGAAACGAAGACAGCTTCGAGCAAGAGCTAGTTCTCATTGGGATGTTCGCTAGAGCCAATGTTACTTTCAAGGAAAATCTATTATTAACACTTTCTGTTCGTCGAGATGGTACTTCCCGCTTTAGTCCAGAGAATAGATGGGGTTGGTTTCCTGCTGCTGCGATGGCCTACAAGCTATTTGAAACAGATAGAAAGGTATTTGATCGTCTGAAATTGCGGGCAAGCTATGGCGTGACAGGACAAGAGTCTATCGGTCCATATTATGCATATCAGGGTCTCTATACGTCTAGTGAGGTCAATGCCAGATATCAATTTGGAGATCAGTTCATTACTACTTTGAGGCCGGATCCATATGATGAAAGGATTAAGTGGGAGAATGCTGCTTCGCTCAACTTTGGGGTTGACTTTGGTATTATCAAAGATCGGATTTGGGGAACGCTTGATGTTTATCGATCTAGCTCAACAGATCTGCTAAATATAGTCACCCCTGCAGCTGGAAGTAATTTTGGTGATGAGATCAATACCAACGTAGGCAATCTTCAAAATCGTGGAGTTGAATTAGCTCTATGGTTGACTCCGATCAAGACAGCAAAAATAACATGGGACTTGGCGCTGAATGGTGCTTACAATCAGAATGAGGTTACCAAATTGACCGCGGTGGATGATCCAGATTATATTGGTATCCGGACAGGCGGCATCGCAGGTGGAGTCGGCTCTACCATACAGCTCTTTACAGTGGGATTTCCTGTCAGAACATATTTTGTGCAGCAGCAAAAGTTTGATGAAGAAGGAAATATTATTACCGGAGAATTTGAAGACATCAATAATGATGGAGTCGTGAATGGCGAGGACTTCTATCGATTTGAAAATCCGGCGCCTGATGTTGTTGCTGGTATTACCAGTAATCTCAATATTGGGAAGTTTGATTTTTCCTTTGCTGGTCGTGCCAATTTTGGAAACTACAATTACAATAATATCAAAACTGAAGGTGGATACCTCGGAAGGATAAATAGAATCTCTGGGGCCATAAGTAATCTTCATAGGTCTGGCGTGACCAACAATGTCCAAGAGCAAAGTGAAGTGACTTTCAGTGACCACTTCATAGAACGAGCAGATTTTTTCCGAATGGACCATATCACGGCGGGATATACTTTAGAGGATATTGGGGTCAAATCCTTACGAGCCTCGTTGACAGTTCAAAATCCTTTTGTCATTACCAAGTATGAAGGACTTGATCCAGAAGTCTTTGGTGGTATTGACGGGAATATTTACCCTCGGTCGAGAATTTTTGTTTTTGGTATAGATGTCAACTTTTAGTCTGAAGTTGTTAATTGAAAAATTAAGGAATATGAATATTAAGCGAGTTTTATCAAGAGCATTTACTCTCTTTACTGTTGCGCTACTTATGAGCTCATGTTTCAGTGACTTGGACACGCAGCCACTAGACGACGACATATCTACGCCCAATGTGGTTTATTCAGACGAAGCATCCTACATATCAGTATTGGCCAAGTGCTACTCTGGTCTGGCCGTCACTGGTCAGGTCGGTCCAGCAGGGAATCCTGATATCAATAGGATTGATGAGGGCTTCAGTAGCTATCTAAGACTTTTGTGGAAGATGCAGGAGCTTCCCACTGAGGAGGCTGTAATCGGATGGAATGATCAGACAATAGCAGATTTTCATGATATGGATTGGACAGCGCTAGACGGGTTCATCTCCGCCATGTACTCCCGTATCTATTACCAGATTTCTGTGTGTAACGAGTTTCTCCGTCAGACAGAAGCTGATGTATTGGATGAGAGAGGTGTCAGTAGCGAGCTCAGCGACCAGATCCAAGGAATGCGCGCTGAGGCCAGATTTCTGAGAGCTTTGAGTTACTATCATGCACTAGATTTTTTTCGTAATATTCCTTTTGTCACAGAAGATGATCCCATTGGTGCATTCTTCCCACAACAGCGTGATGCTAGATTCATCTATGATTTTATTGAGACAGAGCTTCTAGACATCGAGCCGCAGATCGCCCCTGTCCGCAGCAATGATTACGCTCGTGCAGATCAAGGTGCCGTCTGGGCCCTACTCGCCAAGCTCTACCTCAACGCAGAAGTCTACATCGGAGAAGCTAAGTGGGATGAGTCTCTTGCATTCTCCGAGAGAATCATCAATGCTGGCTATCAACTGGATGAAGACTATGAGCACCTCTTCCTAGCAGACAATCATCTCTCAGATGAGCTCATCTTTCCCATTGCCTTTGATGGCATCAATACGCGGACTTGGGGAGGCACGACCTTCATCATCAGAGCAAGTATCGGTGGTGATCTAGATGCAGATCTATTTGGCGTTGTCAATGGCTGGGGTGGTACTCGTACGACACCTGAGTTGATCAACAAGTTTGGCTCTGGAGGAGGAGGGGAAATCACTGGCTTCAATCAGGGCGAGACGGCGAGTTATCGCAAGCTCTTTGTACCAGGTGATCATCAAGGCTATGTGTATGAGGATGGTGACAATGATATCAGCTCGCCTGCAGGAGACAACGTCTTTGAAGGTTATAAATACTTCCCTGATGACAATAGCACATTCGAGATTACGCGCATCCCTGCCAATGCCCTGAAACTGGGTGATAATGATGGCGACGGTAGCCTCGAAAGCAATGGCGCTCCGATCGTAGCAGGAGAAGCAGGGCTGTACTATATTAAAGTAGATCTCAATGACAATACATATGTACTGGAGCGTCAAGACTGGAGTATCGAAGGTGATGCCATCTCTGGCGGCCAGGCTGATTTCGTCTGGAATGAAGAGGCAGGTATGCTTCGTGCAGCTTTTGATCTACTCGGAGGCACAGCGAGCTTTGTGAGCACTGGGGACAATGGATTTACCCTCGGAGACAATGAGCTTGACCGTGTCTTGGACAAGGAGGGTGCTGCCATCGAGTTTCCAGCAGCTGGACCTGTTGAAATATTTCTCGATGTGGACAAGCCTGACTACACGTACAGCCTGCTCAGCACTTCATTTGATCGCAGAGCCATCTTCAGCACAGAAGGACAGACACTCGAGATCGATATGATCTCAGAATACAGTCAGGGCTATGCAGTGTCGAAGTTTAAAAATGTTACGCGTGACGGACTGCCAGGCTCCAATCGTGATCACGTGGATACGGACTTTCCGGTCTTTCGATTGGCAGATTTTTATCTGATGGCTTCTGAGTGCCTCCTCCGCTCTGGCGGTGATATTTCTAAAGCCACTGACTACTTTAATGCCGTCAGAGAGCGTACGTACAAAGGACCAGGTGGCAATATCACCTCAGACGAATTGGATCTTGATCTCTTGATTGATGAAAGAGCAAGAGAGCTTTATTGGGAATGCCATCGCAGAACTGATCTGGTGAGATTTGGATTGCTCACAGGCTCTGAATACCTGTGGTCTTGGAAAGGTGGTATCAAAGCGGGTCAGGCGGTAGAGGACTTCCGCATTGTCTATCCGATACCTGTCGCTGATCTCAATGCCAATCCAACTCTCGTACAGAATGAGGGCTATTAGCACAGGCCTTTCGGCCAAATGAATTGATACGCAAAAAAAGAGCGGATGAATCACTTGACCCATCCGCTCTTTTTCCTTTGATGAGATAGTGATCTAGTCTACCACCTCGTCATAATCATAGTCTTCTTCTACCTCAGGATAGTATTGATCAGCCGCGACCATGATGCCAGCCTTGACAAAAAAACCCATCGCCAACCCACCGAAAAGTCCTATCGGAGGATGATTGATGATAAATCCAGCAGCCATACCGAGCATGATACAACCGACGAATAGGAGTCCACTAGCTTTTTTGAGAGTCTTCTTTGATTGATTCATTTGATTTTTCTTTTTTCGTGACCCTTCGAATATCTTCACTCCATAGCCCCAAGTCCAGATTTATCGACAAGTGACCAAAATTTTATGACGAATGCCTAAGTCAATTCACATATTCTACACGAAATCACTCTTCACAGTGATATACTCGCTCCTTTTGATCAGTGTCGTGGCCTGTGATGGGCCAAAGCATTTGGCGGAAGCCGATCCCAAGCTTATAGAACGAGTAGAACCTCCCAACTGGTGGTCCGGAATGCAAGACCAGAATCTCCAACTGATGCTGCGTGGAGAAAATCTACAGCAGTATCGATGGAGCGTCAAGGCAGTCAATGCCAAGCTGATGTCGACACATGAGGCCGACAATCCCAACTATGTATTTATGGATCTTGATCTCCAAGATGAGCCTGCCGGGGAGATCCAGATCTGCTATGAAGCGATCGGGCCGACGAGTGCCAAGGAATCAAATCAAATGTGCATCGCCTATCCGATTCGAGAGCGATCTGCATCAAGTGCAGGTCGGCAGGGATTTGACCAGACGGATGTGCTCTACCTGATCACCCCAGATCGATTTGCCAATGGTGACCCGAGCAATGACGAACTCATCGGATATCCTGATACGCTCAATCGGAATGAGGACTATGGCCGGCATGGCGGTGATATCAAGGGGATCATTGATCGACTCGATTACATCAAGGATATGGGCTTCACCGCGGTGTGGCTCAATCCAGTGCTAGAAAATAATATGCCACATGCTTCCTATCATGGATACGCCACAACTGACTACTACAAGGTAGATCCGCGTTTTGGGAGTAATGAAGAATATCGTGATCTCTGTCACATCGCTGATGAAAAAGGCATCAAGATCATCATGGACATGATCGCCAATCACTGCGGCTCACTGCACTGGTGGATGGATGATCTACCATTTGATGATTGGCTCAATTATCAAGGAGAGGAATATCAGAATACCAATCATCGCAAGTCAACACTCTTGGATCCATATGTCTCTGCCCTGGACCGCAAGGAGATGGTTGACGGATGGTTTGTCCCGACGATGCCCGATCTCAATCAGCGCAATCCATTTATGGCCAAGTACCTTATACAAAACTCGATCTGGTGGATTGAGTACTCGGGTATTACAGGAATCCGCCAGGACACATACAGCTATCCTGATCGCAATTTTATGTCAGACTGGACTTGTGCCATTCAGCGCGAGTATCCCAATTTTAGTATCGTCGGTGAAGAGTGGACAGATGATCCTGCGACGGTGGCTTATTGGCAACAAGACAAAGTCAATGGTGATGGATACAGCTCTTGTCTCAAAAGTCAGATGGACTTTCCATTTTGCATGAAAATGCACGAGGCCCTACGCAATGAAGAAGAGTGGGGCAAGGGTCTTATCGAGCTCTACACCACTCTGGCTCAAGACTTCCACTACTCACACCCTGAGGATCTGGTGATCTTCCCGGACAATCACGATATGAGCCGGATCTTCACACAAGTAGGAGAGGACTATGAGCTTTTTCGTATGGCCTGTGTCCTATCGGCTACGATGAGAGGCATTCCACAGTTTTACTATGGCACTGAGATCCTGATGGCCAATCCAGGTACAGAGAGCCACGGTGTGATAAGGAGTGATTTTCCAGGTGGCTGGGATGCTGATGTCGAGGATGCATTTGATCTTGATGCAGATGCCGATGTGCTCTCCACGCATGCTCGTTCACGTGAGGCTCAAGCTTTTTTACGAGAATTACTACACTGGAGAGCGAGTAGACCGGTGGTGCATCATGGGAAGTTGATGCACTTCGTGCCGAAAGATGGCGTCTATGTGTATTTCAGATATGATGAGACAGATATGGTCATGGTGGTCCTCAATAAGGGGGAGCAGCAGTCGCTAGACTTAATGAGATTTTCCGAGATTTTACCTCAGGGAGCGATGTTGCAAGATGCACTAGGTGCTAAGATCCAGGGCGATGCCATGTCGATCAGCCTTGCGGCAAAATCTGTTTACGTCATCGATGTCAAAAAATAAACGCCCATGCTGCCAAAACTTATCAATATCCGAGAGAAATTCTCCAAGTTCACTGAGCAGTGGACTCCGAAGATCATCGCCGAGTGCAATGGTCAGCAAGTGAAGTTGGCAAAGTTGGAAGGGGAATTTGTCTGGCATGATCACGCAGAAGAGGATGAGCTATTTTTTGTAGTACGAGGTGCGCTTACGCTAAAATTTGACGAAGGTCAGATCACTCTTCGCCAAGGTGAAATGTGCGTCGTCCCCAAAGCCACCCAGCATCTACCAGTAGCCGAAGAAGAAACCTGGGTGATGCTTTTTGAACCTGCCAAGATCAAGCACACGGGAGACGTGCAAGATGAGAGGACGGTTGAGGAGTGTGAGTGGGTGTGAGCGTGTCTCCTAATGAGGATCGATCAATGCATAAATATCCACACTCACATACTGCCCATCTTTCACTTCACAGTCTCGCATCGTTCCTTCATGGTTAAAATCCAACTTGGACATGGCTCTTTTACAATTGGTATTTGTTGACTCCACAAATCCTTCGATACGATGGATATTCATCTGCCGGAAGGCATAGTTGCAGATTGCCGGCATCACCTCGGTCATGATGCCTTTGCCCCAGTACTCAGGAAGTAGCCACAGGCCGATCTCTGCTTTCTTGTGCTCTTTGGAAATATCATTAAATCCAGCTGCACCACAGAAGATGCCATCTGATATCTTCGTGATGGACCACCAAGCTTGTTGATCTTGTCCATACCAATCCATCTGCTCTTGAGTAGCCTCAAGACTCGAGTAGCTGACACCATAGTGCTTGATGACTTGAGGATGAGATAGGCCACAATAGATATTTTCAATATCTGCTTGTTTCACTTCCTTGAGTGTGAGTCTGTCCGTATGTATGTTGGAGATTTTCATGGTAGTCAGATGGCATTCGAAATTATATGTTTTTACCGTCTACTCTGAGAGATGCAAAGCTGGCGCCGGGAGGCGCACAGCAAACATTCAAGGGTCTAGTTCTGGCGCGCCTGCTGGTCCAAGATGTTTCTCGAGCGCCTTCTGGCACCGAGTTTATTCTGTGACCAACTCATAACTCGTACTCCGACCACCAGCACTGGACTTACACAGCACAGCCTTTTTTACTAGGTCATTGATATCTCTGAGCGCACTATCTTGTGAGCAGCTATTGATCTTGGCCCACTTGGAAGTGGTGAGCTTGCCAAAGAAATTTCCGTGCAACATCTGTAGGACTTTGATCTGACGAGCATTGAAGTGGAGATGTCTATGCTCATGCCAAAACTGATGCTTGGTGACGATCTTGGAGACGGAGAGCAATGAGCTGCTGAGGGACCGATCGAGACAAGTCAAGAACCAATGTAGCCAGTCTGTGACATTGAGGCTGTCTTGGGACTGCGTGCGCTCCAGGACTTGATAGTAACTTTTTCTGTCCTTCATGATCTCTACAGACATACTGTAGTACTTCTCGGACTGAGACTCAGAACGACAGAGCAAGTAATCCGTGATGGCACGAGCGATCCGTCCATTGCCGTCATCGAATGGATGGATCGTCAAAAACCACAAGTGTGCTAAACCGGCTGTAATGATCGGGTCAAGATTGGCAGCCTTGTTGATCCAGAAGAGAAATAGATCCATCTCGGAGGGCAGCATCTCTGCCTCGGGTGCCTCGAAGTGGACGCGCTCCCGGCCCATGGCACCTGAGACCACTTGCATCCGACCCGTAGAGTCGTCTCTCCACTGACCGATCATTATCCTATATGGACCACTCCTGCCTGTAGGGAATAGCGCACTATGCCAAGCAAATAATCTCTCCTCGGTCAAGGGCTCTTTCCAAGATCTTGTAGCATCCATCATCATCTCTACGATGCCATCTATATGTCTTGAAGTCGGTCTGACACCACCGATATCTATCCCTAGTCTCGTAGCCACGGATGATCGCACCTCCGTCTGATCCAGGAGTTCTCCTTCGATCTCATTGGACTTGAGGATCTCGCTAGATAAATGCTCGAGACTTGCCTCGCTCTGTAGCCCAAAGCCTAGATTGCTCATCTTGCCTAGCAGCAGTCCTTGTTTGTGACGTACAGCTGCTAGCAAGTTCATGAGTTGCTCATGATCCCAATAGAACTCGGGCCAATCTTTTAACTGATAGATATATCTCATCAATCACCGCAAATATTGCAATGAATATACCTTCTATTCACCGCAAAAGTTCATTATTCACTGCAAATATTGCATGGAATAGAAGGTCTATTCACCGCATCCAAACATTCAAGGGCTTATTGCAGGCACTCCTTTTGGTTTACCTTGTTTCTTGTGCGCCTCCCGGCGCCGAGTTCACTCTTGATCACACCGAACCAAGAAACTGAATCAGACATATTATGCATTATCATAATATGTAACTTTACTTGTCTTTTGCCGTCCATCAGTCAGAGCCATTCATATGCGTTAATTTTTACATAATTGGATTCTATTCAGGCAATGATTATGAGCCCACACTCTTTGTACCAAAAGACTCAACTAAATCAGCACCAAACATGCGAATATTAAAACTGACCATATTGCTCTCAGTACTGACACTCGGGAGTATCAGTGCCCAGGAGACGCAGATCTATGCCAATGCTCAGAGACACTTCAAGAAAGGGCAAGAGCATTTTGACAAAGGCATCTATCCGATGGCTCAAAAAGAGTTTGCTGCAGCGCTTGAGATTCTGAAACCTGCCAATGAGCCGAGCTATGCGCGCCTTTTGGCGGAAGCCAGATTGAGACAAGCACAATCAGCTGTCTATCTAGGTCAGCCAGATGGTGAGGTCCTCATGCTCGACTTCATTCAGACTTACCGACCAGATCCATGGGCGACAACGGCCCTCCTCGAACTCGGCAACTACTATTACAACAGCAAGGACTTTGACAAGGCACTCGAATACTATCGCCAGCTTGATACCAAAGATCTCACACCAGAGCAGCAGTCGGAAGTACGCTTCAAGGAAGGTTACGCTCACTTTGTCAATCAGGAGTTTTCTGCTGCCGCCAATCTATTTGGCGAAGTCCGGAATATCCAGAACGACTATTACCTGCCGACCAACTATTACTATGGTATGGCCAAGTATTTCTTGGGTGATTATGATGCCGCATTGGCCAGTTTTGAACGAGTCAGCGGCTCTCAGAAGTATCGCAAGCACGTGCCCTACTATATCGCTCAGATCTACTTCAGCGAAGGACGATATGATGAATTATATGCCTACGCCGAGCCTCTCATTGGCGATGCGTCTGTCACGAAGCAAAAGGAGATCAGACAGCTTCTAGGGCAAGCATACTTCGCGCAAAAGCGCTATGCAGAGGCTGTCCCTCACCTCGAATACTATGAGAAAGGTACCGCGCGCATGAGAGAGGATGACTTTTATCAACTTGCATACGCCCAGTACAAGATTGGTTCTTACAAAAGCGCCATCCCAAATTTTCAACAGTTAACGAAGTCCAATACGGCTATGGGCCAAAATGCGGCATACTACCTAGGGGATTGCTTCCTTAAGACAGGCGAAAAGAACTCTGCCAGATCCGCCTTTCGTCGTGTGAGTCAGCTAGACTTTGACAGGGCAATGCAAGAGGAAGCACTCTTCAACTATGCTAAGCTTTCGGCTGAGCTGGGCTATGATCGCGAGGCTGTCAATGCGTTTTCGGAGATCGGAGAGGATTCTCGATACTATGCACAGAGTCAAGAGATCCTCGGAGAACTCTTCGTGCAGACTGGCGACTACGCCAGAGCGCTTGAGATCATGGATGAGCTCGATAGCAAACCCCTCAAGATCCGCCAGGCTTACCAAAAGGTCGCACTCTACAGAGCATTGCAATTGCACAATGAAAATCGACTTGCTGACGCAGATACACATCTAGACAAATCACTCCAGTACAAAGAGGACAAAGGACTAGAGTCTCAAGCCATATTCTGGAAATCAGATATCGCTCATAGACAAGAGCGTTATCAGCGTTCCAAGGAACTGATCAGTCAATACAATTCCATCTCAGCTTCTAGGAACAATCCTCCGGAGTCGAGCCCATACATGGCAGCTTACACACAAGCCTACAATTACCTCAAGGAGACAGATTACAATACCGCCTTAAGATACTTTGACCAGACCATAGAGGGAATCAGAGCCAATCGTCCACAAAATAACTTTATTCAAAGTCGTGTACTGGCTGATGCACTGGTCAAGAAGGGAGATTGCCACTTCAAGCAAAATAAGTATGATCAAGCCATCGCAGCTTATGATCAAAATATCAGGATGAATGCACCAGGTGTAGAGTATGCCAAGCTGCAGAAGTCTGTCATCCTTGGGCTACAGGGTAAGAGTTTTGACAAGATCGTATTGCTGGAAGATGTCAGTGAAAATTACCCACGGAGCCAGTACATTGATGACGCGCTTTATGAACTTGGACTTACCTACCAAGCTCTGGCAAAGTTCCCAGAAGCCACGCGTGCCTTCAAGCGCATCGTCAAAGACTACTCCAAGACCTCAGACCTCATGGTGCCTACACTGCTCCAGCTGGGTCTCTTGAGCTACAATCAAGGTGCTGTCAATGAAGCGCTGGACTACTACAAGCGGGTCTTTGACTACAATCCAGATGCCAACCAGAAGCAAGGAGCACTTGCTGCGATCCAGGAGATCTACGTGGAGGATCTGGGAGATAGTGAGGGCTACGCTGACTTTTTGGATAGCATCGATGGATACGACATCAGCGACTTTGAGCGTGACTCTTTGGCCTTCCGTATTGCTGAGATCAAATACGAAAATGGTCAGTATGAGCAGGCCATCACAGCACACAGTGATTACTTGAAAAAGTACCCGCGTGGTGCCTACCTCTTAGCCTCAAGATTTCAGCGAGGAGACAGCTACACTTTCCAGAAAGACTACACCAAAGCCCTAGCCGATTTTGAATTTATTGCTGACAAAGGCAATAGCAACTACTATGAGAAGTCAGTGCGCAATGCGGCGTTGATCAGCTACAACAATGAAGAAGACTTTGACAAGGCATTCAAGTACTATGGCATGTGGGAAGAAATCGCCTCCACAGATGAAGATCGATTTGAGGCGCAGCTTGGAGGTATGCGCTCTGGATATCGACTAGGTAAAAATCGAGAGGTTCTTCGCCTCGCAGAACAAGTAGCACAGAATCCTCGAGCTACCGCCGATCAGAGACTGACAGCACGATTTTATCAAGCCAAAATCAGTTTTGACAATGGTGACTTGACGACCGCCTTAAGTTCATTTCGAGAAGTGGCCGCGGAGGGCAATACTGTCCAGACAGCGGAGTCGAGATTCCGCATTGCACAGATCCTCTATCGACAGGGCAATTTGGCGGAAGCCGAGGCAGCCGTAGGTACGGCCAATCAGAACAACTCTAGCTATCCTTACTGGATCGCCAAGGGCCTTATCTTACTCAGTGATATCTATGCCGATCAGGGTAAGCTCAGCGACGCCAGAGCGGCCCTGGAAGCAGTGATTGACAACTTCAAGGATGACCCTGGACTCATCGAGGAGGCAGAGCGCAAGCTCCGAGAACTCGAAGGCAAAGAATCGCAGCTCAATCGAATCGATACCGGCAATCTTCCGGGCAATCAACTCATCCTTGACGAAAGCGGCAACCAATAGTCTCACGACCAAAACTGAAAATCATGAAAAAGCTCATCTATATATTTTCGATAGCGCTGATCGCGCAAATGTCTTATGCACAGGATGATCTGCCGACTGGAGAAGTCGAAGTCGTCAAAGACTTTGACGCGCGTGTTGCGGATACAAAGAGGCTCAATGTAGGTGCCAAGGTACCCAAGACCGAGACCAAAACTCGCAGCTATAACTATGATGTCAGCTCCACCCAGCTTGACGTGAGCTATGAGCCGCCAACTCTCAAGCCACTGAGTATGCAAGGTGAGAAAAATCCTGAGAGCTATAAGGGGTTTCTCAAGGCGGGCTACGGAGTCCCGACCTCACTGTATGGTGAGTTGGGATATGTGCACAGCTTCGGCAAGACACGGAAGCGATCTGCCAGTCGTGGAAGATCCAGAGGGACTTCAAGCAGATCAAGTAGCAGTCGTTCCAGTGTTGCCACTAGCAATACCCAAGTAGGTATCCATCTACTCCATCATGACGCTCAGGCCACTGATCGAGAAAATCAACAGTTTTCGAGTACTGGAGCTGAGCTATTTTTCCAGACAGCAACAGCTCAAGGCTTTGCCATCTATGGTGATGTTGGATACCGCTTGCAAAATCGCTTTTTTTACGGCTATGACCAAGACAGCATCAGCTTCACAGAGGATGAGGCTCGTCGCCGCTATAAGACCCTCACTGCATCTGCAGGCATCAAAAACTCCCAGTCCAATGAGCTCGGTATCGACTACAAAGCTGAGCTGAGTTTCTACAATCATCAAGATGAAAGGATGGATCTGCTTTCCATCAATCCCAATGATGAAAACGGCTTTCTGATTGATCTCGGCGCGTCCAAATACCTGGATGGAAAGCAAAAAATCGGTATTGACTTGCAGACAGACTATACGCGATATCTCAAGGACTGTGCGATATGTAGTATCAATCCAGTCGAGCTCACCAACTCTCAGATCAGGCCTTATGTCAACTTGAGCTTTGGTAGTGTGAGGGCGGACCTCGGCGCCAATATTGCGCTCTCTCAGGAAGAATTCACTTTCTTTCCGGATATAGAGCTGGCGGCTCAGGTAGCGGGCAACCGATTTATTGCCTATGTAGGAGCTGACGGAGGATTACAGAAAAACACCTTCCGCAGCATCACAGACTACAATCCTTTCGTCGCACCAGCGCTAGACAGTCTTTGGAATAGTGAGGTTCGCAGATATTATGGAGGACTCAAAGGACAGATCAAGCAATTTAGCTATGAGGGACAAGTCGGCTATAAACAGGTCAAAAATCTACCACTATACCTCAATGACCTTGCAGATCAAAGATTCTTTAATGTCTTGACAGATGATGTCAACATCATCTCCATCGGTGGCACGGTCAAGGCACAAGTGACGAGCTACCTCTCGGCTGCCATCAGCCTCACGCAAAATGTCTATGATCTTGAAGTAGAAGAAGAGCCGTGGCACTTACCTTCTTTTGAGGCAAATGCGACGCTGAAGTTTGTCAGCCCAGACCAGAAGATCCATGTGACGGGAGAGCTTTTCATGGAAGATGCGGTGCCTTACAGATCTATCGAGGGAGAAGTGTTGCAGACCAATGCCCTCTTTGATATCAATCTGGGAGCAGAGTACTTCGTGACGAAGAATATCGGTCTCTTTGCATCGCTCAATAATTTGGCAGCTAATGAGCGTCAACGATGGAATCAGTATCCACAGCTAGGCATCAATGTGATGGGCGGCGTGACGGCAAGATTTTAGGGAAATGAAGAGTGGGCTTTCGCCCAAATGTGCCATGTTGATTCACTACCTTAGTTGAATGTTCTTTACTTGTGAAGTAACCATCAACAAGGGACGTGACGCCCTCATCAAGCAGTGGATGGATGTCGATAGCTTTCGCTTTTGGCAAGAAGGCTTCCAGTCTTTTGAGATGATCAGTGGAGAATATGGCAGAGAAGGCGCCATAGCCAACATTTGGTTCCGCCTCAAAGGCAAAGACATGGTGCTTACAGAGACCATCTTGGTGAGTGATCTACCTTATGAGTACGGCGGGCGCTATGACTTCAATAAGATGTCCAATACCATGTACAGCTACTTTGAAGAACTTGGCCCTCATCAGACCAAGTGGACCGCTGATATTGACTTCAGCGAGACACGAGGCGTCCTGCGCTGGTCTGTCAAGCTATTTCCTCATGTTTTTCGCCAGCAGGTGCAGAGGAGGCTTGAGGAGTTCAAGGAGTATGCAGAGCGTTATGATTGAGATCGGAGTTGATATCCAATGACCAAGCTCATCCGTGTCGAGTGGAGTCGTACCTTACTGCGATCGTTTATGTCTTGCTTCAGCTTTGCGATGATTGTCCGGTAGACGTTAAGGCTTATACTCAAGTGATCACGGATCGAGTAGGACACGCCCATTCCAGTTTCTAAGGAGATTGACGAAAAATCTGAGCCATCTTCAGTTACTCGCGATTCGATCCATTCTCCAGATCCGAAGATGGTCTGTGGATCACTGATTCTTTTGGCAACAGCTCTCTCAGTTTGCTCCCAGACTAGGATTTCTGGGTTGAGACCTAGGCTCAGTGCGAAGCGACTATTTGGGACAGTATATCCCATCTTCAAAGGCAGGCCAATGTATCCAACACGGACGATGGAATATGGATTTTCAAAATCAAATTCGTCTTCGTTTTCCCCATCTCCTTCAAAGACGATCGTATCAACGACTGAGATGGAGTCATCGGTGGAAACTGTGAAAGATGGAAGATCATCTTGTTTGTGCCAAAAAGAAAATCTGCTATACCTGAAGCTCACGCCAAGAGAATAATCCCAGCGATCATTGACGGATATTTCACGGTGTAGTCCAAGACTAAGGCCGTGGCTGGGTTTTGTGATTGTACTATAGTTGTATACGATTTCAGTGGACTGAAATCCTCCATTTGCTGGAGGGGTAATATTCTCAATACTGTTTGTAGCTGATGGTCTCAAGTAGTCATGACCCAACTCTAGCTCCCAAGATTGGCAATGGATATGGCTAGCAATGACCAAGAGAAATAGCACACTCAGCAGAGCGACTCCTAGTCTAGTACACATGCGAGTTGAATGATGTTGAATTGATTTCATAGGGGAATTGCGTGCTGTATTCTGACGAATATAGCCATATTTTTTCCTGAGCTTGTCTTATTCTTCTAGATAAACAGTAGCTTTTGGCATGCAACACCCTCTAGGATTCTTCTACCTATTTGTCATGACCGTGTTATGCGCTTGCTTCCCTCAGACCGAACCTGAGCCAATGATCATTAGCAGTATTTTTCAAGATCACATGGTGCTTCAGCGTGATACGACTATCAAGATGTGGGGTACTGCAGATCCTGGTACGCACATCGAGATACAAGCTGACTGGGGTGAGACTGAGTCTACCATCTGCCTTCCAAATGGTGAGTGGAGGACCCAGATCAAGACAGGCGCTGCTGGCGGTCCGTATACCATGGAGATATCTACTTCGGATACGACACTGGTACTTCGTGATATATTGCTGGGTGAGGTCTGGCTGGCTTCGGGTCAGTCCAATATGGAAATGCCGATGACTGGATTTCCTCCTCTGGAGCTCATAGAGGGCTCAATTGAGGCACTTGCCACATCAGATGATCCATCGCTGCGTATGCTCAATGTCGTCAAGCATTCATCTATCACACCAAAGAGCGATATACAAGGTCTCTGGCAAGTGGCGACACCCGAGTCCGGCAAGAGCTTCAGTGCAACAGCTTATTTTTTTGCGCGCAAGCTGCGACAAGAGCTTAATGTTCCTGTAGGCATCATACATGCAAGTTGGGGAGGTACGGTGGCCGAAGCCTGGATGAGTCCAGCAAGTCTCAAGGCATTTCCTCACCATGCAGATGTGATCGATCACTATGATGCAAGACGAGCGGAGCAATGGATCAGAGAGCAAAAGCGCAGTCAGATACCCAAGCGACTCCTAGATCTAGAGATGCTGGACAGCATCGAGAGTGCCTACGCTCAACCAGACTACTCAGATAGTGCTTGGGCTAGCACGGAGCTGCCTCTAGATCAGTGTCGCACACCCAACTTTATCCCGAATATCAGTACTGATCAAGCTGTGCATGGTGCATTTTGGTACCGCAAGACATTTTCCCTTGAGGCAATTACTGATTACACACTAGAGATCCAGGCTATCGATGATGCTGATGTCATATATATCAATGGCAAGCAGGTCGGTGCGACTTGGAACTGGTCAGCAGTTCGCAGATATCCTGTACCAGCGAAGATACTCCATCAAGGAGTCAACTCTATCGCAATACAGCACTACGATGGTGGTGGTGGATCTCATATCCATGGACCGATCAGACTGGTCAGTGATCAAGGCCATATGGTAGATTTATCGGGTATGTATAAGTCTCGCATCCATGCAGAGCTGCAGGATTCAGTCCTCTTGCTCTATGATGAGGAGGCTCAGAGAAGACTTGCTCAGAGACCCGAAATACTAGGCTCAAGCCCCAATGAATATCCTAGTTCCTTGTACCAAGGAATGATAAGCCCCATTGTGGGCTACGGCATACGCGGTGCGATCTGGTATCAGGGGGAGAGCAATGTAGGTCGTGCAACAGAATATGCGAGCTTATTCCCTGCCTTGATCCAAGATTGGCGTGGTCATTGGGGAGCGGAGTTTCCGTTTTATTTTGTGCAGATTGCGCCCTATGACTACGGAGGAGCTGACCATTCGGCTTGGCTCCGAGAAGCGCAGCGGCGATCTACAATGACCGCTCGCACTGATATGGTTGTCAATCTGGATCTAGGTCATCAGACACACATTCATCCTGGAAATAAAGCAGAAGTAGGTAAGCGACTTGCAGCTCTTGCTCTCTATCATGATTATGGTCGCGATACCACAGCGCTGAGCCCAAGATTTAGACGTCAGCTGGTGAGGAAGGGCAATATTTTGCTGGAGTTTGATAGAGTGGGCGATGGGCTAGTGATCATCGAGGCAGATGGGCCTCAATTTGAGATTGCCGGAGCAGATGGTGTTTTTTATCCGGCTTTCGCCAAAATAGACTCTCCCAAGCGAATCGTCTTAGAGTCTGATCGAGTTGCCAAGCCGCTCTATGCAAGATATGCCTGGAAGGACTATGTGGTGCCGACGGTATACAATAGTGAGGGTTTGCCCTTGTCGAGTTTTACTACGGAGGCAATGAGCCACTAGATTCATGAACTAGCTCTGAGCCACCTTCTTTTTCGATCTCCAGCGATGTGAAGACTTTTTCTTGCCGTGATTCCGACCCTTGGCTTGAGGTTTTGATGACTTTTTGGTCTCTTTTACCTCTGTCTGCTCTGTCTGAGGATAGGGATGGTCTTTGATGAGCTCGATGCGCTTTTTCATCAGTTTCTCGATGTCCTTGATGTACGGCCATTCATCTCCTTGTACGATGGTGATGGATGTTCCAGACTCTCCTGCACGACCTGATCTTCCGATACGGTGGACGTAGGTCTCCGAGATATTGGGCACGTTGTAGTTGATTACATGACCGAGTTGCTTGATATCGATGCCTCGAGCGGCAATGTCCGTGGCTATGAGCAAGTCAATCTTTCCTGCTTTGAAGCCCTTGAGGGCGGCTTGTCGCTGGTTTTGAGATTTGTTGCCATGTATGGCTGCGGCTCTATAATCTGTCTTTTTGAGCTTTCTGACCAGCTTGTCTGCACCATATTTTGTGCGCGTGAAGATCAAAGCCGTTTCGATTTGTTCCTCCTTGAGGATGTATTGGAGCAGATCGATTTTTTTGCTCTTGTCCGTCCGATACATCAGCTGTCTGACATGATCAGCCGGCTTGGATCTCGTCTCTACCTCTACCCGGACAGGATTGTGGAGTAGATTTTGCGAGAGCTGTAGGATATTGTCAGGCATCGTCGCTGAGAAGAAGAGCGTCTGTCTCTTACTTGGAAGTCTTTTGGTGATGCGCTTGATATCATGGATGAATCCCATGTCGAGCATACGATCCGCTTCGTCCAGGACAAAAATCTTGAGATCATCCAAACTGATGATTCCCTGGTCCATGAGATCGATGAGTCTACCAGGTGTGGCCACCAAAATTTGTACTCCTCGCTTGAGTTGCTCTACCTGCCTGCCTTGCTTGACGCCACCAAATATGACGGCATGTCCGAGCTTGGTATATCGGTTGTAGTCTCTGATATTTTCTTCAATCTGTATGGCCAGCTCACGAGTCGGAGTGAGGATCAATGCTCGCAGCTTCTTGCCATGTCTTGGTGCACCATCTATCTGATGGATGAGCTGGATAATCGGAATAGAAAAGGCAGCGGTCTTGCCTGTGCCCGTCTGCGCGATGCCAAGGACATCCTTGCGCTGTAGGACTTTGGGTATAGCTTGGCGCTGTATAGGTGTGGGTGTCTCGTAGCCTTTGTCAGCCACGGCACGATAGATGGGATCTATCAATCCCAATTGATCAAATTGTGTCATAGGTATAAAGAGGATTCTCCTGCTACGCAGCTAATGTTTTTTGAATATCCAATATCATGCTGGGAGGAGAGGTCCGAGATACAAAGGTAGGTGATATTCCTTCGATGCAGTGATTTGAGGCTTTCGCCCAAATATCAAGAGCCTCTGCGCACAAGTCACAGAGGCTCTTTTTCTCGTTTATTTAGCTCGTCCGTACTAGTCTAGCACGATACTTTTTGCCGAAAGGCTGAAGCCCTCTCCTACGATCTGATAGATGATCATACCCTTGTATTGCTTCAGGTCATCTCCACCAAGTCTCAAGACATGCTGCCCAGCTGCAAAGCGCTGATCTAGCTGATAAAGTGGTTCTCCGTCGATCGTCATCACGCGGAAGCTTGCATCAGTCTCCTGATCAAATCTAAAACTGAAGTAACTCTGATCTTGGAATGGGCTCGGGCTATTGGGGAAGAGATGTGCTCCGCTCTTTATTTGAGCGACAGCTCTATCCTCTGTCTCCTCCTCTTGGAGTCCACCAAATCCACATCGTATGTCCACAGAGATCTCATCCAGATCCCAAGCATTGATCGGAATCTCAGGATCGCCTGATGTGCAGTAAGGACTAAGCTCAAAGCTATACGTGCTGAGCTCTCTGGTTTCAAAATTGTCATCACCTTCAAAGTCAAAGCTCTCCAATGTCCACTCCATCGTAGTTGGAATTTCTGTCTCTTCGTAGATGACGACGCCATCCTTGAGGATTCTGACAGCATAGAGTGTGGGAAAATCATTGGGGCCGTTAGCACCGTTGATCCAGTCAAATTCATCTGGGGCCTGCTCATAGAAGCTGAGACCAGCAATCCTCATCGGCTGATCACCTGTAGGATCAAGTGTCACATCAAATCTCACGGCTGTCTCTGCACCTGCAATGTACTCGCATGCGTCTTGGCTACCGACACACATGGCAGGACTGTCATTGACACCTGGTGTACAAGAGTGCTTGTTGGCGCTAGGGTTTTCACGGTAGACGATACTGGCTTCCACTGATCCGCAGTCAATACCTTCACCAAGAGTAGCCTCAAATTCGCTGTAATCCATGGTGGCTCCAGGACTCGCTTTGCAAGCATCAAGGTCCCATGTGACGAGATCACCTGTCTCCTGGAAGATGGTGATCTTGACAGTGTCAAAGCACGCCGTAGTGCCAGAGGTCAACACGGCAAAGAGAAATGCTTCTCCAGCCGCGATCTCGTCATCAGAGAGTGTGTAGTCTGCAATCGGATCATCTCGATCTGGGGCAAATGTTCCATCACCTCCAAACCACGTAAACTCTCCGCAGCCCATGAATGCTGCGTCAAGTGTGACAGTCGGATTGCTAGGATCTGCCACGATATCTTCACCTGCCGTCAGAGTACCACATCCAATATCCAAGACCTCTACGATCTTGGTGATAGAGTCTGCTGGTAGACATCCTTCGTCAGAGGTCGCTAGGAGGCTGACTTCATAGATTCCAGGATTCTCATAGCTGTGGCTAGGGCTAACTTCATCACTGGTAGTTCCATCTCCGAAGTCCCAAAAGAAGTCGTCAGCTGCTGTCGTCAAATTGGTAAATATGACTTCTTCCCCAACGCATACCACAGGTTCGCTGATGTCAAAGTCCACATTGAGCGCTGCCAATTGAAAATCAAATTTGAAGAGGCCCAAGTTGCAATTGTTGGCATTATTGGTATTGGAGACGGCGCCATCTGTAGTCGGGAAGTCACTATTGCCTCCGCATCCTGCGCATACAGCTTGATAGACAACACCTTTTTTGTCAAAGCGACTTGTGCCACCATCGACGTGCTCTGCTGACTGGCCACCACCGAAGTAGCTACCATATTCCAAGCCCGTTGCATCTGGCTCGAGGACCATAAGATAGAAGTCGCTACCGTCTGTACTGCTTTGGAATGCATCTGATGTCAGTGGCATATCTCTCATTCCACCAAAGTCACCATTGGTGATTCCACCCCAAGCTGCTACATAGATTCGATTACAATTGTCCACCAGGAATGCCGTCGGTACCATGCGTACTGTAGACCCATTGCCCACTTGGGTAGACCACAAACTCGTGCTCAATGCGGGATCAAGCTTCTGTATAAAGTTTGCACTACCAGGATTGCTGTACACATCTCCCGTGATCGGGTAGCCACCAGTATTGTCTTGCCCAAAGAGGTATACATTACCGTCCTTGTCAAGTTCCACAAGATAGCTGGCGTCATCGGCATTGGTGCCGATAAAGCTGCCTGCTACTACAGTACTTCCGTCTGCAGTAATATGAGCGACGAATCCGTCAGTACCACCACCTTGGTAAGTGCTATGAAGCGTACCAGAAGTCGTCGGGAAGTTGTTACCGGCAGTGCGTCCTGTGGCGTAGATATTGTCATCTTTATCGATAGCGATAGAAATCCCAGCCTGCTGACCAGCATCTCCTAGATATGTCGCCCATATGAGCTCACTAGCATCACCATTGAGCTTGAAGAGTACCGCATCTTGATCAAATGCGCCGCTGCCCTCTGTATCAAAGGCACCCGTAGTCACTGGGAAGTCATCTGAGTCAGAAGACGAGATGACGATGATATTGTCTTCGCTATCGACTTCTACCTCACCGCGAAAATCGTCTCCGTAGTTGTCTCTAGTCGTTGCGCCGAGATCATTGAATCCATCTGTACCGCTACCTCCGACGAAGCTACCACCCATGAGCGCAGTACCATCAGCACTGAGTATGGCTACCACGATGTCTGCACCATTAGAAAAATCAAGGAGACTAAATGAGGTCGGGTTGCCTCCATTGAATATGCGATCTGCAGCGTCATCTGTCAGTGGAAAGTCAATTGATCCGGTGACCCCCATCACTACGAGTTGGCCTTTGGCGTTGACGATCATACTTTCTGGAGCATCGGAGCTCGCGCCACCAAGGAAGGTACTGTATATCAGCGAAGTTCCATCTGGGCTAAACTTGGAGATTGACATGTCTGTAGAGCCACCACCATTGCTGATCTGAAAGGCTCCAGGTGTAGTAGGGTAGGTGCCAAATGCAATTCCACCGCCATATGCATGACCTTTATCATCAAATGTGGCTGTAAATCCCCAGTTGTCAGCAAATGCTCCAGTGTATGAACCAAAGACCAGCTCTGGATCAATTATCAGTGGGTATTGCTTGTTGTATTCATCAAGGACTTTGATGCTCAGGACATTACCTCTAAGCACAAACTGGCATTCGACGATTGACTGATTGCGCTCGATCTGCTGAAAGGCGAATGGTGCTTTTTCTACAATCGTACCTACAGAGGTCTCGATGTGAAGGTCGCCATCCTGGATAGAGAGCTTGTCGACATCGTCATATCTGATTTGAATCTGATCAGCGCTATACCCAGGCTGTACGATGTAGTCATATTTGAGATGACCTCCTTGCTCGTAAAATCTCAGATCGATACCGTCATAGATCTCATTGTATTGCACTTCATTGTAGACACTGACCTTGCTTGCCCAGCGAGATTGATCATTACCGATAAAGTAGTTGTGATAGTAGTCTAGGGGTCTCGCAGAGGAAGTAGAGACATACTTGCTTGATCCCACAAAGTTCATGCTGAAGTTGTGTCCACGTACTAGGCTTGAAGATGACTCTGCTACCTGTGCATGATCGTGATCATGATGCTCATGAGCTTCATGTCCCTGATCAGATCCTGTCTTATGTCCATGCATCGTACTTGGGTCGATCAGCTGAAAAAAGAGCCTGTCTTTCTCGAGGTTAATGGATGCCATTGAGGTTTCGAGCTTGTACATGATCTCCGCATCCCACTGCCCTTTATTCTCGATAAATCTGTACAGACTATTATCGAGTTGCATGGGGTCTTTAAGCTCCTCGATACCAAATGACATGAGGAAAACGGAAAAGATTGCTGTAGTCAGCATGGTGAGCTTCAACTTCATAGTGATAGTGCTTATGCTTTGGTTAGTGATGTATTCCTTTGGGCAGAAATTAGATTCTGTATTTGTGCTCTCAAGTTAGACATTCTCTTCGAGTCTTATGGCTTCATTTACTATAGACTCTCAAAGTATCGGCTTTGCTGCAAATGAAAAAAGGGAAGATGAATTTTTCACCTTCCCTTTTCTTGTATGTCTTCAGTCCTTGATTCGTTACTCGATCACCAACTTTTGATGAGAAACGGCGTCATTTGTGGCAATCTCTACGAGATAGACACCTGCACTCAGATCTCTTACGTCGATCTGATAGTTTGCAGATTGACTGAGGCTGATTTTTTGCGAAGACTGTGTCTTTCCACTCATGGTGATGATGCTCAGTTGTGCATCCCTGTCCAGTTGCGCATTGATTTTTACATTCAAAATTGACTTCACAGGATTGGGGAAGATAGTCCAGTCTAGGCCATCTATTTCCTCCTTGGTAGAGATGGTAAAATCTGACTCCATGATGATTCCTCGGCCGTCAAGTGAGGTGCATTCATTTTCACCCTGATCAGTGCTGAGACAGACCTCACCCTGGAAGGCATTCATGTCCATGACTTCTACGTCATCGATCCACCAGCCGATTCCACCAGTATTGTCATCTGTACCAAATCTGAATCTGATGAGTACATCTTCGCCTTTCCATGCTGACAGATCTACGAAGCTGTCTTCCCAGTCGTCACTCTGTCCAGAGTACGCTTCAAGATTAGGCAATACAAATGTGCCATATTGAAGGTCAAATGGATAAGGATTCCTAAACATCTGGTCTACATCTACGATCTCCCAGATAGAGCCGCCATCAGTGGATATCTCGATGATACCTCCATCTGCACCTGCTTCTGTGTCATAGCGAGTCCAGACTCTCAAGACTGGATTGTCTTGATCCAATTTGATCGGCAAGTCTGTCAGAGCCGCCGCATCTGATGCGGTTTCTGGATTGGAGATGAAGTAAGAGAATTCTCCGCTCTTGGCAAATGTGTTGTCCAGAATGAAGATGTTCGGTCCAGCATCTGTCGGTAGATCTGGTAGCCAATTGTCTTCACCATCTTCAAAGTCATCTCTCCATATCGCCAAGCTACTTGCCGATGGGGGAGTGCTGAGGGTATAGCTTAGATTGACTTCTTCTTCGATTTCCATATTGTCGATCAACCATGAAATGGTGCTGCCGTTGAGCTCACCATTGTTTGAGATGCTGCTTTCTATGACCTCTAGACCATTCGGAATCTGATCAGTGATCACGACACCTGTGGCAATTTCGTCACTGTAGTTACCTACTCGGATATTGACGTCGACATCATCTCCAGCGATGACCACCGCTTGGGCGTCCTTCTCGAGGAGAAACTTTCCTAGACATGGGAGAAGTGTACCAAAGTCTTCCACTGCATCATTACGATTCTGCGAAGAGCCTTGATCTGAGTCTAGGCCAAATCCACGACGTGCAAAGACATTCCAAATGATGCAAAAGTTCTCTCCGCCATAGTTTGCCTGGTCTGCTGCGATGATCGCGTCACGTCCATCAAGAAAGCCTGGGCTGCACGGCTGAAACTTCATGCCGTCCATTACCAACTGTAGTGCTTTGGCATTACCTGATTCTCGATTGCGCCAGTCAGCGTCGTAGCCGTGTACATCTACCAGGGCCCAGTATAGATCCCAGAGTGTCCCTGCCCACACTTCACCAAGTGCGTGAGGTGAAGTCGTGCCGAGAATGTCGGCGTGTGTACGGGGATAGATATCAAGATCAGTGCTATACGGGGCACTACGGATGCCATTGCCTTCAGTATCTCTACCTGTCGCGTAATTTCCAATTCCTCTTCGATCAGTACCACGATCACCTGGCTCAGTACCCATGATCAATGTGAAAAAGTCGCTCCATCCTTCACCCATCTGCTCGTCATTGCCAAGGCAACCTGCGGCACTGGGTCCTCCCGTGAGTCGATTGGAGATACCGTGGCCATACTCATGAGCGATGATACCATTGTCATAGCTACCTGCTAGTGTGGTGGGACCGCTGTTTTCTTCTCTTTCATAGCGTACTTGTACATCAACACCATCTTGGATGAGCATGCGGATGACTTCACAGTCTTTATTTTCCATCATGACGACTGGGATCGTCACCTCTAGGCCAGATCCGTCAGTGCCACCGGCCATATTGATCACGTCATCTTCAAAATTGCATATGATGACGCCGATCGCACCGGCATCCTGGGCGTGCTTTGCCTTAAGGCTAAAGAAACATCCACCACGATCTGCAAATGCCACTTTGCCCGCCAGATCTTCGTTGACCAGAGGAAAGCAACCGAAAGTGCTATTCTGAGGACTACCATCATTGACAAAGGCAACAGAACCGATGACAGGATTCTCATCAATCGCTACACCCCAGTCAGTCGGAAGACCTACATTGTAGGCTTGTTGAATCTGTGCAGGCTCTTGCCCAAAGAATACACCTGAGGTGGCATTCCACAAGAACATCTGCATCCGTCCACTACCACCATCTGCAGGCGTAGCGAAGTTGGCATTGTTGGTGCCAGATCCGTCGAGACCTTCTGCAAGGACGAAGTCATTGCCAAAGCCACCATTCTCAAAGTTGTTGCCTTGGAAGTTACCTGACTTTTCATCAAATCCGTACAGATAAGTGATGTCGTGGATCATATTATTCATGTAAAAGAGATTGGTGATGGCTGCGTCATGCATCTCACCCGGCTCTTGAGAAGGATTGTATGGAAAGTCAAATACAAGTCCTGCTCCACCATCAGGCTGAGGTCTGCTCGGTGCATTCTCAGCATTTTCGTCAGCATAGGCATTGACATTGTTACCTCTGGTAATCGCAAATTGAAATCCACCGCCAGCTGTATCACTGGGGTTGATCGTATGCCATCCTAGGGGCGAAGACTCTGGGAACTGTCCATCCGTCTCCATGCTTCTTCCTTCGGTATGGATCGGACTCTCCGCTGGTACGGCAAATACATTGTAGCTCGCACCATTGACCACAGCAGCGTTAATGGCTGGCGTCTCTAACTCGTGTGTATGATGTGGCTGACACTCTCGAGTGTGCGTGTGTGTCAGATCTCCAAAGTCACATTTTACCGTATAGTTATGCTTGTCAAGGACTTGCCCGTTGACAGCATCTACTCTTGCACTCCAGTAATCTGGACTGCCTTTCTGGTCAAACTCTACATCCCATGCCAGTCTGACTTGATCACCCACGACTACATAGACTGGCCTCACTTTGATGTCACTGTCAGAGTAGCTTGTCTTCTCATAGATGGTGAGATTCTCTTTTTCATTTTTGGGCGAAAGCCTCTCTCTCGAGTAAATCCCAAGATCCTGCACAAATGACTCTACCGCTGCCACCTGATCGATCTGCGCTTGTGTCGTATTGATTTTGGACGAGAGCTCTGGGACGAATCGATTGAAGGATGCCAAGACTTTCTCATTTTGGATATTGAGGGTCGTAATGGCATTGTATACATCAATGTCATTATACTGCTGTGTCAGATAAACGTGTGTCACGCCATTGTGATCAGAAGTGTACATGTCGCTTACGCGAAAATGTCTGATGTCAGCCGGCTGAAGATTCCAGCTGTCGAGTTTGTCCTCGAGGTGCTGTTCTACGACTGGTGTAGGCGACTGAGCGGTGAGTACCGCACACCCACAGATGGTCATCATGAGGCTAAGGACTCGTGAAAGTGCTTTCATAATAGTTTGCTGTTGCGTTTGAGTTTGACCTAAAATTAACAGAATGTAAATTCACTCAGGTCTTCCCTTGTTCATTCTATGCCAAAGGTCTTGTGATTGACCATCCACAAATGAGCTGTAACAAAAGGTCATCAGCAGCATAGAGATCTATAGCAGAGAAAAGGAGCACCTTTGTGGGGTGAAACAAGAACTGATCGTAGGGCGCAAAATCGTCATTGAAGCACTCGAGCGTCGAGACCCAATCGAGAAGGTATTCGTCCTCAATACGCTCAGAGGAGAAGACGAGATTGCCATCAGGCGACTCTGCCAAGAGCAGCTCGTACCACTAAAGCAGGTGCCAAGCCAAAAGCTCAATCAACTCTCTCGAGCCAATCACCAAGGCGTCATTGCACTATCTAGTGCCATCAGGTACCAAGACATCGAGGATATCATTCCTTTTCTCTATGAAAATGGCAAAATTCCACGTATTGCACTGCTAGACCGTGTGACAGATATTCGCAATCTTGGTGCCATAGCGCGGAGCGCAGAAATATTTGGCATCCATGCCATCGTCTACACGGCTAAGAAGTCTGCAGAGATCAATGCACATAGCATCAAGGCTTCCGCCGGAGCTCTTCTTACTATACCCGTGTGTCGGGTGCAAAATCTACAGGATGCCATCTCCTATCTTCAGGCCAATGGACTTGTGATATGCGCCAGCAGCCTAGAGGCGACGGGCTCGATCTCAGAGATGGACTTTTTAGGACCTTGTGCTGTTATTATAGGTAGTGAAGATCAAGGAATCAGCAGGGAAGTGAGCAAAATGTCCGATCACCTGTTCAAAATACCGCAGATCGGCGGAACGGAATCTCTCAATGCGAGTGTCGCCGCGGGTATATGCTTTTATGAAATCATGCAACAAAGAAGTCACCACATATGAATAAGACAATTCTCTATATAGCGCTGATCATCGGATTGGTCTTTAGCTCCTGTAAGACTACCGAAAATACCGTGGATAGCTCTAAGGATGTTTCCTCCCAAAAAATGATCGATAAGCCACTGGCCAAGTCTCTCTTGTGGGAGATCAGTGGCAATGGGCTCGCTGAGTCCAGCTATCTATTTGGTACGATACATATTATAGATGCGGACAAGTATTTTTTGCCGGCAGGCACTCTCGAGGCTATCGATAAGAGTGATATCATGGTCTTTGAGATTGATATCAAAGAGATGGAAGACATGTCTGCCATGTTCGAGATCATGATGAGTGCTTTTATGGACGATGGGGTGACAATCAAGGATCTTGTGTCTGACGAGGACTACCAATTGATCAGTAATCACTTCTCAGAGATGGGTGTGCCCTTCATGATGCTGGAGCGCATCAAGCCGATGTTTCTCTCTATGATGGGTGGTGATATCGATATGGACGCCATGCAGACCGGTGAGATGGTGAGCTACGAGCTCAAGTTTGGTGAGATTGCGGAGTCAAGTGGCAAAGCGACTGCCGGACTTGAGAGCATCGAGTTTCAGATGGGACTCTTTGATAGCATACCATATGAGGCCCAGGCTGAGATGCTGGTCGAGACGATCAAGACTGGTGGCGGTGACGATAGTCAGTTTGAACAACTCATGGAGCAATATCTCACGCAAGACGTGGACGCTATGGCCACCTACATCAGTGAGGAATCAGAGGATATGCAAAACTTCGAAGAGCTCCTCCTCGTGAAACGGAATGAAAACTGGATCCCTCAAATCGCAAAGCTATCAGCAGAAAGCAAAGCTTTTTATGCTGTGGGAGCTGGTCACCTCGGTGGGCCCAAAGGCGTCATTCGCCTGCTGATGGAAGAAGGATTTACCGTAACCCCAATCATCAAAGAATAGGCAATGGGTCTCATCAGAGCCGTCAGAGGATGCTATCCCCGCTTTGGTGAAAATTGTTTTGTGGCAGAAAATGCTACAGTCATCGGCGATGTCATCATGGGTGATAGCTGTAGTATCTGGTATCAAGCTATACTCCGAGGAGATGTGCATAGGATCAGACTAGGCGATCGCTGCAATGTCCAGGATGGAGCAGTCATCCACTGTACATACGACTATGCTTATACCATCATCGGAAATGATGTGTCGATCGGTCATCGGGCTATCATTCATGGTTGCCACATTGCCGACGCTGTCCTGATCGGAATGGGAGCAATCATCATGGATAAGGTTATCATAGAGCCAGAAGTGATAGTGGCCGCAGGAGCTGTAGTCACTCCGGGAATGAAGCTGGAATCTGGGTATATCTACGGAGGCCTTCCGGCCAAAAAGCTCAAAGCCATTACAGCTGTACAAAGACAGGCGCTTTGTCACGGCACGGCAACCAACTATGTGAAGTATTCTGACTGGTACCGGACATAAAAAAACCGGAGTGTCCTATCCTCAAACACCCCGGCTGATAAAAGCAAACTAATATGACTCTTTGTCTAGATCTCTCTCAATGTCAGAGGAAGGACGTAGACCGTATTACTCTTCAAAGAATGATTCTTGAGTTGCTGGTAGTTGAGTGATGTTTTGACATAGCTGTCAAATTCTTCATCGCTTGTAGATAGTACCACGATCTCAGAGCTCTTGGTGACCATAAAGCTGACGCTGATTCTGGTCTCACCCTCTACAAGATCATTGGGGAAGTCACTCAGTAGTGAGCGAATCTGCTCGTAGACATTCGGTTCCTTGACGGGTTCATCTCCTGCAAATGCAGCTGTAGATGTGAGTGCGAAGGCAAGCAGTACAAGTGTTTTAGCCAATAAGGTTTTCATAATACCAAAGTTTTAAAGGTTGAAAATTGAGTTTTAAATCTTTTGGTATTTTCAGTTTTCTGTAGCAAAGAACGGCGCGTGAGTATCAGAAGTTACACTTGCTCCGATTTGCTTAACAAAGATTCGCTTTGCTTAGTAGTCAGTCAGATTATCTCGACCAATCGCAGGGAATATCGGATGGAGTGATCTTCATTGGCAGCTGAGCTCTAGCAGCGTACTGATAGCTTAACTATGCGGGCTCGAGTCCGAACTCCTTGGCTTTTTCTAGCATGAAAGTCCATGCAGAGTCGCGCTCATTGGCTATGACTCCGTCCAGAATGGCCTCTCTGATAGCATCCTTGAGCATTCCGACCTCTTTGCTGGGCTTAAGAGAAAATGTCTTCATGATATCCTCTCCAGATATAGGTGGTTGCCAATTGCGTAGATTGTCTTTTTCCTCTACCTCCTTGAGTTTTTGACGGACCAGTTGGTAGTTTTCGAGGTATCGCTCGACCTTATCACGGTTTTTGGATGTGATATCGGACTCACAGAGCAGCATCAGATCATCAATATCATCACCGGCATCAAAGAGCAAGCGGCGTATGGCAGAATCTGTGATCTCTTCTCGACTGAGACATATAGGTCGTTGATGCAAGCGCACCATCTTCTCTACGTACTTCATTTTGGTATCTAGAGGCAGGCGCAGTCGACGGAAGATCTTCTGAACCCAAGATGCTCCAAGAGCCTCGTGACCGTGAAAGGTCCAGCCTTGCTGTGGATGATATCTCTTCGTCGCGGGCTTGGCAATATCGTGTAGCACTGCAGACCAACGTAGCCATAGATCTTCAGATCTAAAAGCTAGATTGTCAAGGACCTCGAGTGTATGGTAAAAGTTGTCCTTGTGGGCTCGACCATTTTTGACTTCGATACCCTGTAGCTTCGCCATCTCTGGCAAGATGATCTTGAGCAGTCCCGTGTCAAAAAGATGTCCAAAGCCGATAGAAGGAATAGGGGATAGGATGATCTTATTGAGCTCTGTCGTGATCCGTTCCTTCGAGACGATGTGGATGCGAGATTTGTACTTGCTGATCGCCCGCAGTGTGCCATCATCGATACGGAAGCCAAGCTGAGTAGCAAATCGGATCGCACGCAGCATACGGAGAGGATCATCAGAAAACGTCCGTCCTGGCTCCAAGGGTGTCCGGATTACACGATCATGTAGATCTTGAAGGCCATCAAAGGGGTCATTGATTCTGCCAAAGTCCTGACTCTGCAAGCTGACGGCGAGCGCATTGATCGTGAAGTCTCTGCGATTTTGGTCATCCTCGAGACTTCCCTCTTCTACGATGGGCTTACGACTATCAGAGCGATAGGATTCTTTGCGTGCACCGACAAATTCAATCTCTACACCCTCATGCTTGAGACATGCCGTCCCAAATCTACGGTAGACTACAAGGCGAGGGCGTGGGGTGAGTCTCTTGGCGAGCTCCTCGGCAAGCTTGACACCACTTCCCAGACAGACAATGTCGAGATCCTTGCTGTCTCTACCGAGCAACCGGTCTCGAACAAATCCCCCGACAACGTATGCATCATAGTCCAGAGACCTCGCTGTATCACCGATCAGCTCTAGGAGTTCTTGCTCCTCGCTATCTATAGAAAATATCACGATGCCAAGCTGTGTGCAAGGTATAATTCTTGCCTTTCCTTGTAGTGTAAACGGACTTCTTCCAGGATCGAAAATAGCTCTGCTGGATCATCTGAAGTGACAAGTCGCTTGCGATACTCTTTGACACCTGCAAATCCCTTGAAGTAGTTGGTATAGTGTCTGCGCATCTCAAGGATCCCAAGCTTCTGTCCTTTCCAGTCTGTACTATGCGTAAGATGCTGAGTGGCTGCATCGACACGCTCATCGACGGTAGGAGGTGCCAAAATCTCCCCTGTAGCGAAGTAGTGCTTTATCTCTCTGAATATCCATGGATAGCCGATGCTCGCTCGACCGATCATGATCCCGTCTACCCCATAGCGATTCTTGTACTCGAGGGCTTTGGGGCCGCTTTCGATATCTCCATTGCCAAAAATGGGAATGTGGATGCGTGGATTTTCTTTGATCTTCCCGATTTCAGTCCAGTCAGCTTCACCCTTGTACATCTGCTTTCGTGTGCGGCCATGGATGCTCAGTGCTTTGATGCCTACATCTTGGAGTCTCTCAGCGACTTCGCCGATCCGTATCGTATTTTCATCCCATCCGAGCCTTGTTTTCACCGTCACGGGTAGAGATGTCGACTTGACGATGGCGTCGGTGAGACTCACCATCCGATCGATGTCCTGCAGGATTCCTGCTCCTGCCATCTTACAGACAACTTTCTTGACAGGACAGCCATAGTTGATGTCCAATACTTCTGGCTTCGCTTCCTCGACGATCTCGGCTGCTCTCCTCATACTGTCCATCTCTGCCCCGAAGATCTGAATCCCGATAGGACGCTCCTCTGGATAGATATCGAGCTTCTGGACGCTCTTATGAGCATCACGTATGAGGCCTTCTACACTGATAAACTCCGTGTACATCATATCACAGCCCTGCGCCTTACAGAGGGCACGAAATGGCGGATCACTCACATCCTCCATAGGCGCGAGCAACAAGGGGAATTGTCCCAGTTCTATATTTTCTATCTTGACCACCGGTCCTACAAAGTTAGGCTAAGCTCTATGTTTTATTAGTGAATTTGACGACCTTCACCGACCGATCTTGCGGAGTCTTCTTGTCCTCGCATTGATTGACTATCATGACCATAGCAGATCAAGAAAAATATCCATGCTGACATTTGTAATTCTCGCTTTTATACTCGGATATGTAACCATTGTTTTTGAGCATCCTCTCAAGCTTGACAAAACGGTGCCGGCGCTCATCATGGGTGCAGTGTGCTGGGCTCTAATTGCCTTAGGACATCTCGAGGTGGTGGACCATCATCATCATGTCGCCGATGTAGAAGACGTTCTCCTACATCATATCGGCAAGGTCGCTGAGATCTTGTTGTTTCTGATCGGAGCGATGACGATTGTAGAGTTGATTGATTTGCATCGAGGATTCTCTGTCATTACCAATCGCATCAAGACTACGAAGAAGTCTTCTATGCTATGGCTCATCGCTATTTTGGCCTTTTTCCTATCAGCGACTTTGGATAATCTTGCCAGTACCATCGTACTGGTGTCACTTCTCCGAAAGCTCGTGCCAGATCGCAAGGAACGAATCTGGTTTGTCAGTATGGGGGTCATTGCCGCCAATGCGGGTGGAGCATGGTCACCGATCGGGGATGTGACGACCACTATGCTCTGGATCGGTGAGAAAGTCAGTACTGTAGGCCTCATCAAAAATCTTGTAATCCCGAGTATCATCTGTATGGTGGTTCCTGTGGTGATCGCCATGTTTCTCCCAGCCTTCAAAGGCAATCTGACGCTAGCTACGCCAGATCATGAAAAGGCGATGTCGGAGGAGAAGCTGCTCAGTTCAAGGCTGATGCTCTTGCTAGGGATCGGAGCGCTCATCTTCGTGCCCATCTTCAAAACCGTGACGCACTTGCCGCCATATGTGGGCATGATGTTATCACTAGGTATCGTGTGGCTTGCATCTGAATATGTGCACCCAGAGGAAGATTTCAGTGAAGAGCGCAAGCATTTATACTCAGCACATCACGCACTATCTCGGATTGAGATGTCAAGCATATTATTCTTCTTGGGAATCCTGGTGGCCGTTGCTGCTTTGGAGTCGGTGGTCAAGGTTGCTGCTGGTGGAGAGTCCATGGGATTCTTGATGTGGGTCGCAGAAGGGATGCGCTCAGCCATACCCAATCAAAATGTCGTGGTGATTGTGCTTGGATTTATCTCAGCCATCATTGACAATGTACCCTTGGTAGCAGCCTCTATGGGGATGTATCCCATCGAGGATTTTGCAATGGATGACCAACTCTGGCACTTTATAGCCTATTCTGCCGGTACGGGCGGATCCATGTTGATCATCGGATCGGCTGCTGGTGTCGCTGCGATGGGCATGGAGAAGATCGACTTCATCTGGTACTTCAAGAAGATCAGTTGGCTTGCCTTCTTAGGATTTATCGCTGGTGCGGTTGTCTATATTTTCATGTCTGGCTCGATGTAGTTGCTCTTGTGAGATCAGTCATTATTCAGGGCTACGAGGGCTCTTTTCATGATGAGGCTTCCGCCAAATATTTTGGTGAGAATATCGAGATTATCCCGGCTGATAGCTTTGATGAGCTGATCCGGCGGTATGCAAGCGAGCCGGCTATCGATCATGCCATGATGGCTATAGAGAATAGCATTGCGGGATCTATCCTGCCCAACTACCGTCTTTTGCGCGAAAGCGCGCTCCAAGTAATCGGAGAGATCTATCACCCCATCAGAATGCAACTCATGGCTCCGGTCGGAAAGGAGATGTCGGATCTTATAGAGATTCATTCGCATCCCATGGCTATCAGGCAATGCCTGAAACATCTCAGCGCTTATCCTACTCATCGCATGGTGGAGACGAGCGATACCGCATGGAGTGCTCGAGAGATAGCTGCTGGACATTATCCACATGCCGCCGCGATTGCAAGTCGCCGGGCTGCAGAGATATTTCACTTGGATATCCTCGCAGAAGATATCCATGATGATTCTTCCAATTTTACCAGATTCTTTGCTCTCTCGCGAGATGAAATGATCCCCTCTGAGATGTCAACAAAGGCGTCCATCTGTGTACGTGTGTCTCATGCTCCAGGTAGTCTCAGAAAGCTGCTACAGATCATAGAAGAGGCTGGGATCAATCTGAGCAAGATACAGTCACTGCCAGTGCTGGGAGAGCCATCGACGTACTTCTTTCACATGGATCTTGAGTTTGCCCATGTGTCTTCATATCTAGAAGTCAAGGAAAAACTTCAAAAAAAGCTCGATTACTATAAGGAACTTGGAGTCTATCGCGGAGGAGAGATCTCCTAGCGCATCTTGGGTCTGCGACGCTTGCCACCCGGCATCCGCATGCCAGATCTCGCATGCTTGAGTTGTCCCCGTTGGCGGAAACCCTTCTCAAACTCTGACATTTGCTCTAGTATTTGTGGCTCGGTGATATTGAGCTTCTTGGCAGCTTTGAAGTGGTTTTCAGCGGCTTTCCATTTATTTTTTTGAGCACTGATACCAGCCAGTTGCAGAGCTACCATTGCCTTTTCGTTGTCAGAGGGCAGACCTATCTTCTCCGCAGTGATGAAGTGCTCTTCCGCTTCTTCTGTACGTTTGAGGTTTTGCGCTATAGTTCCTTTGATGAGGTAGTAGTACGAGCGATTGGCAGGGATGAGCCAATTGGGCTTCCAAGTCAGAGCCAAGCGCTGCTCAGCTTCTACAAATTGGAAATCCTGCATCAGCTTGGCGGCACTCTGTATCGTACCCATCAAGAAATAGCCGACGAGCAGAGCAAGCCCGATCAGAATGAGTGGAAGCGCATACCAAAAGCTCTCCAAGAAAGCTAGCAAGATGCCTCCTCCTAAAAACAAAGCGATGAGGGCAAAGCGTAGATATATATTGATGGTAAACATGTCAAGATCTTGATTGGTGATAGGTCAGTATCCAGTTGCCACCAACATCCAATTTGGAGCCCTCTGGAAAGACGCTCAAAAATACATCATTGTAGAACTCCTGACTCCACAGTCTATCGGCTGCATTGGCAAAAAGGACATTGTAGAGTAATAGGGCATCGTCGCGCATACCTTGTCTCATGTGCTCGAGGGCTTGACGATTGCACAGTGAAGCAGGAATGGTATCATCCACAAAGACATCCATCATGATCACATCATACTTCTGAGTGTTCTGCTGCAGCCATAATGCGGCATCCGCTTGGATGATCTCTACGGATGAAGTCAAGCGCGGCAGCCCATACATGCTGCAGAGCTCGATGACAGCTGGATCTGCTTCTACAGCGGTGTACTTGAGCTCAAGGCCATATTTCTTTTCGAAGATATGAGGTATGCTTGCCATGCCGAGACCAAGAAGAAGCACTTCTTTTGCGCGAAAGCGCTCTGGTCCAAAATGCGCGATGGCTTGCCCAAAATTATCGTACTGATCCTCGTAGCTGTAGACTGCATTGGGTGTATTGAGGAGAAATCGATTTTGTTTGAGACTCACCCACAACTCTGGATTGAGCTCACTCGACATGCGGTCGATTTCAAATTCATAGAAGTAGGAGAGCACTCTCTTCCACCATACGACTGGGACGATGGACATCAGCTATTCTTTTCCCAAGGACGATACTTGCTGCTCAGCTCCAGTACGTGTTGGAGGATGCTTCTATCCAACTGGTGTAGCTCTTGATGGCGGCGAGCCATGACGATTTTGGCCACCTCTATAGCTCGCTCAAATCCATAAGACTTCATACCCTGAGGCCCGCCCCAGGTGAAGGATGGAACAAAATTGCGATGGTATCCAGCCCCAAATAAGTTACTGGAAACACCGACGACCGTGCCTGTATTGAACATGGTATTGATCCCACATTTGCTGTGATCTCCCATGATGAGACCTACAAACTGCTGCCCTGTTTTTTCAAAGCGATCACTGACATAATTCCACAGTTTGACCTCGGCGTAGTTGTTCTTGAGATTGGAATTGTTGGTGTCAGCTCCAAGGTTGCACCACTCTCCCAGGATCGAATCTCCAAGAAATCCATCGTGTCCCTTGTTGCTATACCCGATCATGATGGAACGACTGATCTCTCCTCCGGCCGTACAGACCGGGCCGATGGTGGTAGGGCCAGATATGCGAGCAGCCATCTTGACTTTGCTGTGCTCCCCGATGGAGCAGTTTCCTTGTATGATCGCGCCATCCTGGATCTGCACATTGTGCCCTATATAAATAGGACCATCAGAAGCATTGAGTGTACAGAAGCCAATACTGCAGTTCTCTTCGATGAAGATCTGAGATCTACCTCTCACTTGGACATGACTGGGTATGGGCTGAGACTTGCGGCCTCTTGTGATGATCTCAAAGTCGGATCGCAATTGCTCTTGGTTGAGCCTTGTAAGATCTGCAAGCTGTGTGATTTGGGTCAGTGCCTCCGTGTCGATTTCGTATCCCTTGATCTGATCGATATCTCGCTCATGGATGAGGTCATCGAGCGCCTTGGCATCGAGTAGAGTAGCAATGAGCTTGCCGTCCGGGGTGAGAAGTGCCTCGTTTTTGCTGAGACTCGAGATCTGATTGCACAGCTCTGCATCGGGAAGGATACTCGCATTGACGACCCAGTTTTCTGCCTCGACCTGCATGGTGTACTTGGAGGCAAGGTAATCCTGAGTGATGTAAGATGCCTTGCCATCGAGCCAGCGCTCCCACTTTTCTTTGATCGTCAGGATGCCCAGTCGCAATTCTGCAACAGGACGAGTGTAGCAGAGTGGCAACAAGTGCCCTCGTACATCATCATCAAATACAAGTAAATTCCGCATGTTCTATGTGTAACACATGCGCCTCGAAAAAGATTGCTTACTCCTCGGTCGTAGCATTCTTGAGAAGACGGCTTTTGCCAAATTTCTTCTTGAACTTATCGATACGACCTGCCGTATCGACAAACTTCATTTTACCAGTGTAAAATGGGTGAGAAGCACTAGAAATTTCTAATTTGATCAAAGGATACTCGTTTCCGTCCTCCCAAGTGATATTTTCTCTTGATGGAGCACAGGATTTACCCAAGAACGCTTCGTCACAAGATAAGTCCTTGAAAACCACTGTTCTATAGTTGTCTGGATGGATTCCTTCTTTCATTTTCTTCGCTTTCTTACGATTAAAGGCTGCAAAGATAGCTCATTTGCTTTGTTTGCTTACAGATTGCTTGGGAAAAATACGTCTTCAAAGTGCTCGATCTTCCATCTGTCATTGGATGATCTGACCAGAGATATGATGTCAAAGCGGATTTCTCCTCCATAGTCATGTTCGATCATATAGGCATTGGCGGCATCTGCTATTCGGTTCATCTGTGCCAAGCTGACCATCTCAGCAGGGTGACCGAAGTAATCCGAACTGCGTGTCTTCACCTCGATGAAACTTAGGATATCATTTTGCTTGGCAATGATGTCGACCTCAGCATTTTTCCATCGCCAGGACTGCTCCCAAATCACATATCCTTTGGATCGTAGATATTGTGCTGCTTGACTTTCACCATATTCTCCTGTACTCTTCTTATCTCTCATGGCTCCATCATCCATTCTTCTCCAAAAAAAGTGCTTTGTGCAATGCTCGTAGTGTGTCTCCACCCAACTCTAGAAAAGCTGTACTTAGGCATGAGCGAAAATTGCAATTTTGCAAGCATCAAAGATTAACGAATTTAAACACAGACAAGCTATGATGAACACACTCATCGAAAGATTTGCTGAGCAAATTGAAGAAGCAATTTCCATAGGTCAGAATGCGACAATTTCGCCAGATACAGATATCAAAAATATCTATGTTGCTGGTCTCGGCGGATCGGGAATAGGTGGTGACTTTGTCGCCAATTTTTTGAGAGATCAACTTCAAGTACCGATGAATGTCGGCAAGGAGTATGATATCCCGGCCTATGTCGGACCAGACACACTGTGTATCGTATCCTCATATAGTGGTAACACAGAAGAGACCTTGGCCAGTATGAAGATCATGCTTGAGCGAGGTGCTAAGATGGTCTGTATCGCATCTGGCGGTAAGATCATTGCTGCTGCTAAGGAACACGGACTCGAGTATGTACAGGTGCCTGGCAATTGGCCTTCGCCACGAGCCTGCTTGGGATACAGTGTTATCCAGCAGCTTTATGTGCTCACCAAGAAAGGACTTGTCTCGGATACTGCAATCACGCAGCTCCAGGCTGTAGCTGACATGATCCTTGCTGAGGAAGCAGGAATCAAGACGGAAGCTGAGGCGATCGCACAGAAGCTACATCACAGGACGGCGGTGCTCTATAGTACATTGGCACTAGAGCCAGTGACGGTGCGATTCCGCCAGCAAATAAATGAAAATTCTAAGGCGCTCTGCTGGCATCATATCATCCCAGAAATGAATCACAATGAGCTTGTCGGCTGGAAAGATAAGAGAGACGACCTCGTGGTGATCTACCTACGAAGAGCAGATGATTACAAGCGCAATCAGATTCGTATCGATATCAATCAAGAGATCATCTCCAAGCTCTGTGCAGAGGTCATTGACATCCATGCCAAAGGAGACAATCTGATCATGCAGAGTTTTTATCTCGTACATCTGGTGGATTGGGTCAGCTGGTTCTTGGCTGAGCTCCGAGGAGTCGATAGCATTGAGGTCAATGTGATTGACTATCTCAAGGGAGAGCTAGCCAAAGCATAGTGACACAGCGATCCAAGAGTCGCTCTACAGTCATATGCATTGCAGCATATGTCGTCGCCTTTGCTGCCGCAGGAGCATTTATGTATTGCTATGGGGCAGTTGAGGATTTGTGGTCATGGTTCTGGGCTGATGTCGTTGCGACAGTGGTCGTTTATTTCGCCGGACTTGTCTATCGCAATGCAAGTCTCTACGATCCCTATTGGAGTGTCATTCCGCTAGCGTTATTTCTAGGCTGGTGGTTTTTTGAGGGCTTTCGCCCAAATGTGCCGGTGATCTTGTGCTCTGTAGTAGTCCTACTTTGGGCTGTACGTCTCACGGCAAATTGGTGGCGATCGTGGGCTGGCTTGCATCACGAGGATTGGCGATATATCGATTTGCGTACCAAAACAGGCGCTTTTTATCCCATCGTGAGTCTTTTGGGCATTCACTTGATGCCTACTGTCTTGGTATTCATAGGGATGATTCCAGCTTATAAAGTGATAATATCTGATGGGGGCAACAATTGGTTGACATGGGTGGCATTTGTTATCGGTCTCTTCGCTGTATGGATCGCATGGCGAGCTGATGAGGATCTCAAGGCGTTTGTCCGCCACAGGATGGACCAGTCAGAGCTCTTGCAATCAGGTGTATGGAAGTACTCCAGACACCCCAACTATTTTGGCGAATTGCTCTTTTGGTTGTCCTTGTTTCTTTTTGCTTTGTCAGTTGGCCGCCCACTTTTGAGTGGTTTGGGCTTTGCTTTGATGCTGATATTATTTCTATTCATCAGTATTCCCATGATTGAGAAGAGGATGATGGACAACAAGCCCGGCTATCAGGAGTACAAGTCGTGGACTTCTATGCTGGTGCCATGGTGGAGTAAGTAGTCGGCATGTTCTGCTGACTGAGCTCATTTTCGCGCTAGTTTGGTTTTGATATCACCTAGCCGCAATCCAAATGAAATATCTACCTTCAAGTCACAATCTAAATCCTCTATGAAAACTTTTACACCTCTCTTTTTCTGCTTGCTTTCCTTTGGCCTCCTTGCTCAAGAGTATACTATGGCTGAGGGAGCTAGAAATACTACAACTTCTCCTTCACTGATCAGAGATATAATCAGTCATGATGATGGCTTTGCTTTGATTGGAGCGCTGAGGCAATTGGAGCTTCAAGGAGATACCATTGGGCTAGATCGTGGTTCGCGCTAGGGACTTTTTTTGGGATTCAACCAATCTGATATAGAGGTGTGGGATGATCAGTCTTTGTTCAATGAAGAAGTGAGATCCGCTAGCTATGATGAAGAGGATGTTCTAGTGATAGTTGGCCCTCCCTTCGATCAAATATTTGATGATACCTTGACGTATTACCTCAAAAGACTTAATGTCCAAGGGGAGCTCCTTGATAGTACCACTCTATTCAAATACTCTGGAATCTTCAACGACGTCTTTGATCCTCGAATCCAGGATCATGTCTGGCGTGATGGTCATCTATATTTCGTTCTCGAAATTGATGATGAGTTGGTCAACGCAACACTCATGGGAGAGGAGGTTGATTTATCCATGCCTGGTACCTATGTCATTTCTGTCGATTTGCAAAATGAAGAGCTAGATTGGATTTTTCATACGTCTCTTGAAGACGAGCTCGTGAGGGTCATGGCAACCGATGAAAAGATATACTTAGGGGCATCATTTTCTCCTCGGATGATCTTAAATAATTCAGATACTCTAGAAAGTGGAATTTCGTGCTCCAACTGCGATGCCATCGGACTCATTGCAATTGATATGCAGGGCAATCTAGAATGGGCACGATCATATGGATCTGGGGTCAATGGGGGAATTACACTCTCCTCATTCCGTCAAGGTGATCAAGGATTTTTGGCTTCGGGATCCCTTTTCCAAGGGTCATACACTTTCGGAGATACTGAAATCAATGCCATTGGGGATCCGTTTTTTCTGGTGTTAGATCTTGAAACTGGTGTTAAAGGAGTGAAGCACATTGAAATTCAAGGTCAGACTGCTATTGGGCGAGATGTAGTGAATTGTTCAAATGGCAAGTTCATCTTCGCTAGTACATATCAAGGTATTGCAACTTTTACTGAGAATGGTGAGATACTTCCGGCCTCTACAGCCAGCGAAGTCAATAGATTCATCTCCCTGTATGACGAAAACTACAATTTGGTAGCGACTGATTTCATACTTGGTCCAGGTGATAAAAGAATTCTAGAATTGTCACTGAATGAAGACCAGCTTGCCTTGGCAGGCTCTTACAACTGTCGAGTAAGCCTCGGAGATTTTACGCTAGAAAGTTCATGTGAATTCTCTAGTGCCACTCATCTCTTCGTAAGTGTCGCAGATGTTAGTGAACTGTGTCAGATGTCTTTATCAACGAGTGGTCTAGGCGGTAGCATCGCCTATGAGTTGTTTCCAAATCCTGCTCAAGTCAATGGCCAAGTGACAATAGATCTCAAAAAGGAGTGCAGCTCATGTTATTTTAGTGTATCCTACTCCTCAGGAGAAAAGCTGAGGAATCAGCCAGCTGTCCTTGGACAAAATGTCCTCGAGCTACCAGCTATTGCCGGGCCTTTTTTCGTTAGCCTTTTTGACGGAAGTCACAACCTACTCTTTACAGAAAAAGTCCTAGTCCATTGAATAAGCCCACTTTCATCGTAGCACTCTATGCGGTCATACTGCTGCTTGCTTGTCAAGACAAAAAGAAAAAAGTGGTAGAGTACTCTACCCTCGATCAGGTCATAGACAACTGCATCGCCGCACATGGCGGACTACAAGCATGGCATGACATCCAAGAATTGATCTACAGCAAGAGTTTTGATTTGATGCTGGCAGATGGGTCAGTCGAAAAGAGCTTTGCCCAAGATCATGAGTACATCTATGACGCTGGACTCATCAAGATCGAATCTCTTCAAGGAGAAGACACAGTGGTAAATCTCCAAGTATCTGGAGAATACTCACGTTTTATCAATGGAGAGGCAGCTGATGTCTCTCAAGAGGCCATTCACAAGGCTGTCCAAACTTCACTGTATGTCATCGGTCTCCCTTTCAAACTGAGAGATCCTGGTGTCTCACTCGAGTACCAAGGCCTAGACACCCTAGATACAGGATATGCATGTCACGTCGTACAAGCTAGCTACGACAGTGATGATAACAGCAATCACACGACCAGTGACGTCTGGAAGTTTTACATTGATCAGCATGACTGGCTAGTACGGGCCAACTGGGTGCAGAGCAGTGATCATGCCAACATAGTGGACAACATCGACTTTATCGACATCGAAGGATTCAAGATGTACGGTAAGCGGGAAAGCTATCGGCTCGACAGTCTCGGTGCCAAGGACTATCTCCGCGCGAGCTACACATATGGTGATTATCGCATAGAGTAGTGGTGGAGCAATAGACACCTACCTTTGCGCTTTCTTTACTAGATTTTCACAGATTGGAACAATTCAGAACACTTGGTCTCTCGGAGGAGGTCCTCCGAGCCTTGGAAGAGCTTGGCTTCAAGGAACCTACAGACATTCAGAAGGAGGCGATCCCGTATCTCCTCACGGATGATAGGGATATGATGGGCTTAGCTCAGACAGGCACGGGCAAGACAGCGGCCTTCGGTCTGCCGATCATCGAGCGTGTAGATACTGAGTTTCCAGCAACACAGGTCTTGGTGCTGTCGCCCACCAGAGAGCTCTGTCGCCAGATCACTGAGCAACTCCAACTGTATAGTAAATATCTACCCAAGATCGAAATCCTATCAGTGTATGGTGGAGCTCCAATCCACGCCCAGATCCGAGCACTGAAGAATACACAGCATGTCATCGTCGCCACGCCTGGAAGACTTATTGACCTGATCAATCGGAAGAAAATCGACCTAGAGCAAATCAGTGCGCTTGTCCTGGACGAGGCTGACGAAATGCTCAATATGGGCTTCAAAGAAGAAATTGATCAGATCCTACAGTACACGCCAGAGGAGAAGATGACCTGGCTTTTCAGTGCAACGATGCCAGCAGAGATCAAGCATATCGTCAAGGAGTACATGGATCGCCCGATCCACGTCAAGATCAATAGCAAGCAGCAGGTCAATCAGAATATAGAGCACCAGTTTGCGCTGGTCAGACCTAGAGACAAGACAGAAGCTCTCATGCGCCTCCTCGATGTACATGGTGATATGCGGGGCATTATCTTTTGCCGTACTCGGATGGATACGCAAAATCTTGCCGAGAGACTCCAGCAGAAAGGTTATATGGTCGAGGCCATACACGGTGACCTCTCTCAAGCACATCGTGATCGCGTGATGAGAAGATTTAAGGATCACAGCCTAGAGATCTTGGTGGCTACGGATGTAGCAGCTCGAGGAATCGATGTCAATGATCTCAGCCACGTGATCCACTTTGCACTACCAGATGATCAGGCCTACTATACACACCGCAGTGGAAGGACTGCCAGAGCAGGCAAGAGCGGTATCAGCATTGCATTACTCTCGGCCAAGGAGCACTATCGTATCCGTAAGCTCGAGAATGCGCTCAAGATCAAGTTTGAAAAGATTGATGTACCCGGGACCAAACGTATCGCGCGCCTTCGATTGGAAAAGTGGGCACATGAGCTACAGCAAGAGTCGAGTCAAGAGGAGCTAGATCCGCGTATCAGCCAAACTGTACAGGAGATTTTGTCTGATATGAGCAAAGAAGAGCTGATCGACAAGCTACTCCAGCGAGAGCTAGCGGGGTTGCAGCTAGACGAGGGCGGTGATCTCAATGATCAAGGATCCACAAAGTCGGATCGAAATAATCGCCGCAAGTCCGGCGGATACAAAAAGTCAAGAGGGCACAAATCAGGCGGTCACAAGTCTGGTGGCTATAGCGGCAAATCGCGATCTTCCTCAGGAAAAGGAAAGAAGAGCTATGGCGGAAAGAAACGCTACGGTGATGATGATGGACCCAAGAGAGACTTTAAGCGCAAAAAACGCAAGCCCAAGCGTAGGTAGACTTAGGCAGTACTAAAGGAAGTCCAAGTGTCGCTTGGGAACTACATGTGATATTTGCACTTGCATCATGGTGTCTCGCTTAGATGAGTGACTTTATTTTCAGTTCGGATAGATTGGGATTTCGTCCTTGGACTATGGATGATGTGGCTGCCATGGCAGTGGTAAGTGCAGATCCCCAAGTGATGGAGTATTTTCCATCCACACAGTCCAGGGAAGTCACTGAAGGATTTGTCAAGCGCATGATCACTCAGTACGAAGAGCATGGTCTTTGTTATTTCCCAGCAGTACTACTGGCTACTGGAGAAGTCATCGGTTTCATCGGTGTATGCTATCAAGACTGGGAGGCTGATTTCCTGCCTGCTTATGACATTGGATGGCGACTCAGAGTAGATACTTGGGGCAGAGGATTGGCGACTGAGGGAGCTCGAGCATGTCTTGACTATGCCTTTCGGCAAAAAGGCTTGGAGAAGATTCTCTCCATGGCAGTTGTACAGAATGCACCATCGATACGGGTGATGGAGAAGTTAGGAATGACTTTCGTCAAAAACTTTGAGCATCCGAAGCTCGTGAATGAGCCGGAATTTAAGGACTGTGTACTTTATATGTCAGAAAGAAAAGGAAGTTGAACGTGGTAGAAAAAAATGATATCAGGTCTGAGCAAGATATTTCCTGGTTGGTTGATAACTTTTACCAAAGAGTGCGAGAAGACAGTTTGATCGGGCCAATCTTTGCGAGCAAGATTGCGGAGGATGAGTGGCCAAAACACTTGGCGAAAATGAAGGCTTTCTGGTCCACTATACTTCATGGCGCAGGTGACTACAGAGGACAACCATTTGCTGCTCATGCGTCTTTGCCTGTTGATTCTGAGCATTTTGATCGCTGGGAACATTTATGGAAGGAGATTATCCGAAGTAAGTTTAATGGATCTCACAGCGATGAGCTTATAAGACGAGCGCATATGATGAGATTGCTTTTTGAGTCCAAACTTGAGCATCTCAGAGACCATCCTAGGCGGCGTCCATTGTCCTGATCCTTGTTCGATCTGCTATGAAGATACTTGATCTCCCCACTCAGCTATCGACTCCACGATAGGGGTCAGTGTCCTACCCAGTTCCGTCAACTCATAGTACACTTTGAGTGGTGGCTTTTCGTGTAAGACCTCTCGACTGACGATGCCATGCTCTTCCAATTTCTTGAGTTGTAGCCCAATAACTTCCGAAGCTGCCTACTCCACCACTTCCTGGTAGCTCTCGATACTTGGGCAAGTGCAGATGAGGTTCCGATCTCCATAGGCATTGTCTACACGTGCCACAGCAGGCCAGAATTTCTTTCCTTCTCTTAAGTATTCAATAGGATAGGCTGCCTTTTGTCTCGAATAGCTATGCTGCCATTCGTCAGCCGTAAGCTCTTCTACTGTATGAGGCGCATTGGCTAGGACGTTGTCCTCCAATTGTGCCTCTCCTCTGGCAATTTCGTCAATCTCTTGTCGGATAGCAATCATCGCATCGCAAAATCTGTCGAGTTCTTCTTGATTTTCGCTTTCTGTGGGCTCAATCATGATAGTGCCCGCTACAGGGAAGGACAAGGTCGGAGAGTGAAATCCGTAGTCTATCAGTCGTTTGGCTACATCTTCAGCACTCACAGGAACATCCTTGAACATTCTGAGGTCGATGATGAGTTCGTGAGCTACTCTGCCATTGTTTCCTGTATAGAGCACGTCGTAGTGGCCATCCAGTTTCGTCTTGATGTAGTTGGCATTCAAAATCGCGTATTCGGTAGCGGCTTTGATGCCTTGCTGTCCGAGCATACGGATATACGCGTAGGATATGAGCAGTATACTCGCGCTGCCCCAAGGTGCTGAGGAAACCGCTGTAGTGCCATGTTCATGGCCCAGGCTGATTTCAGTGTGATTTGGCAAGAAGGGCTTGAGATGATCATTGACGCAGATGGGTCCCATACCGGGTCCGCCACCACCATGCGGTATGCTAAATGTCTTGTGGAGATTGAGATGGCAGACATCCGCTCCGATGACACCTGGCGAAGTCAGTCCGACTTGCGCATTCATATTGGCTCCATCCATGTAGACCATGCCTCCGTGATCATGGATCATCTGACATATATCCATGATGGCCTCCTCAAAGACGCCATGCGTAGATGGATAGGTAATCATTAGGGCAGCCAGATTATCATTATGCTCTTCGCATTTTGTCTTGAGGTCTTCTACATCAATGTTGCCTTCCTCATCACATTTTACTACGACTACCTTCATACCTGCCATGACGGCTGATGCAGGATTGGTCCCATGAGCCGATGATGGAATGAGGGCAATATTTCGATGTTGATCACCACGATGATCGTGATAGGCCCTGATAGCGAGTAGGCCAGAAAACTCACCTTGTGCACCACTATTTGGCTGAAGCGAGCAGGCTGTAAATCCGGTGATCTCAGCAAGATATGCCTCCAGTGCCGTGAGCATCTCTTTGTAGCCTTGTACCTGACTCGATGGTGCAAATGGATGGATATCACCCCATTGTGACCATGTGACAGGGATGAGCTCTGATGCCGCATTGAGCTTCATGGTACAACTACCCAAAGCTATCATGCTGTGCACCAGGCTAAGATCCTTGTTCTCTAGCGACTTGATATATCTCATCAGTGCTGTCTCTGATTGGTGCTTGTGGAAGACAGGATTTGTCATGTAGCTACTATTCCTTTTGGCGAAAGCCGGAATCCCGCTCTCCTCAGCCACCCGGCCATTCGTACGTAGATTCAAAGCTCCGCAGATCAGTGACGTAAGCTGTGCTACGTCCTCCTCAGTAGTAGACTCGTCCAAGCTGATGGATACACTATCGGCGCGATAGTAAAGATTGATTCCAGCATCTTCAGTGCGCGACTTGATGGCAGCGATTTGCTGAGCATCTAGAGGCAAAGTAATCGTATCAAAGTAACTGATTGAAGTCGTGGCAATTCCTGCACTTTTCAGCTGATTGTAGAGTTGCTGAGTCCTATCATGGATCTCTTGTGAGATCGCACGTAGCCCATCGGGCCCGTGATAGACACCGTACATCCCAGCCATGATGGCGAGAAGTGCCTGTGCTGTGCATATGTTGGAAGTAGCTTTTTCGCGCTTGATGTGTTGCTCTCTTGTCTGTAGAGCCATTCTCAGTGCTCGATTTCCATGACGGTCTACTGATACACCGATGATGCGACCTGGAAGACTGCGCTTATACTTTTCATGTGTAGCAAAGTAAGCGGCGTGAGGGCCACCGAATCCCATCGGTATCCCGAGACGCTGCGTATTACCGATTACGGCATCTGCTCCCATGGCTGCTGGCTCTTTGATGAGAGTGAGGGCCATGATATCTGCATCGATGCAAGCTAGGATCTGGTGTTTTTGGGCTTCCGCCAAAAGCGAAGTATAATCTTCGATATGACCAAGTGCATTTGGATATTGAAGAAGCATGCCGAATACGCTTTGATCAAGCTGCCATGAACTGTAATCATCGATGATCAGCTCTATGCCTAACGTGCGACTTCGTGTCTTAAGCACATCGATGACATGTTGATGAGTATGACGATCGACGAGGAACTTATTGACCGGATCACCTTTGACGCGCTTGTTGCGGATGTTGTAGAACATCACCATAGCCTCTGCCGCTGCAGTCCCCTCATCGAGCAATGATGCATTGGCGATTTCCATGCCTGTGAGATCACTGACAATCGTCTGGAAATTGAGGAGAGCTTCAAGTCTACCTTGTGCAATCTCCGCTTGATAAGGCGTATACTGCGTGTACCAGCCGGGATTGTGAAAGATATTTCTCAAAATCGGCGACGGTGTGATCGCTCGATAATAGCCTTGACCGATATACGATCTGAAGACCTGATTCTTATCTGCAAGCTCTCTGATATGTGCGAGGTAGTCATGCTCACTCATTTCGGCCGGTATGCCCTCTAGATGAGTCTTGTAGATATTGGCCGGAACAGTCTCTTTGATCAGCTGATCTAGATCTGATACACCGATGGCACTAAGCATATCATTGAGCTCCTCCTGTGAAGGCCCGATATGACGACGCTGAAAGTTTTTGATCACGGTAGGTCTGGCTATATGTAAGTTGGCAAATACTTGTCTCTAGATGCTAAAGTGCGACTTGATCTTGTCGACCATGTCGAGCTTTTCCCAAGTGAAGAGCTCGACCTCCATAGTCACCTCATTTTGCGATCCATCCTTAAAACTGCGAGTCACTGTGGTATGTTCACGACCCATATGACCATAGGCGGCAGTTGGGCCATAGATTGGGTTGCGCAGCTTGAGACGAGTCTCGATTCCATAAGGTGTCATATCAAAGAGTTGCTCCACGGCGCGGGCAATTTCACCATCGTTTTGATTGACATTGGCAGTCCCATAAGTGTTGACGTAGATGTTGGTTGGCTTCACGACTCCAATGGCATAGCTGACTTGCACCAGCACTTCGTCACAGACTCCAGCTGCCACTAGATTTTTGGCAATATGGCGTGTAGCGTATGCTGCCGATCTATCTACTTTACTTGGATCCTTGCCAGAAAATGCACCTCCGCCATGAGCTCCTTTTCCACCATATGTATCTACAATGATCTTGCGACCAGTAAGACCTGTGTCGCCGTGAGGGCCTCCGATGACAAACTTGCCAGTAGGATTGACATGGTATACAATATCATCTCCAAATAGAGCTTGGATGCTCTCTGGAAGTTCTGCTTTGACGGCTGGGACGAGGATGTTGATCACATCTTCTTTGATCTTGGCGAGCATCGCTTTCTCCTCATCAAAGTCATCATGCTGTGTACTCAGTACGATGCTATCTATGCGCACAGGTTTGTGCTGATCTGAGTACTCGATCGTCACCTGTGACTTTGCGTCTGGTCTTAGATATGGCATCTCACTTCCATCTCTACGTAGATCAGCCAATTTCTGCAGCAACCTATGTGAGAGGTCGAGCGCCAGTGGCATATAGTTGGGCGTCTCATTGCTGGCATAGCCAAACATCATCCCCTGGTCACCGGCACCTTGTTCTTCAGGAGCAGTACGATCTACGCCACGATTGATATCATCAGACTGCTCATGTATGCTCGAAAATACGCCACAGCTATTGGCTTCAAACATGAGTGCACTGTCTGTGTATCCGATCCGCTCTATGGTGTCTCGGGCTATCTTTTGTAGATCTAGATATGTTTTGGACTTGACCTCTCCTGCAAGGACGACTTGGCCTGTGGTCACGAGCGTCTCACAGGCAACTTTGGAGTGTGGATCAAAGGCTAGAAAGTGATCTAGCAGTGCATCACTTATCTGATCAGATACTTTATCAGGATGACCTTCTGAGACAGACTCAGAGGTGAATAAATATGACATAGTTTAGGCAATTAAATTAGGCTGCTATTCAGCCGTATAAAGGTATGATAAGCTTACTTAATATGACAGCTCAAAAGCTCCTCACCTTCGATGCTGCCTACGAGAATGTCTCCTATGGCTACCGGGCCGACACCTGCAGGTGTTCCAGTGTATATCATATCGCCCACTTGGAGCTTGAAGTACTTGCTGATATGACAAATCAAGGTGTCGAAATCAAAGATCAAGTCACTGGTATGACCATCTTGAACAAGGACATCATTTTTGCGTAAGCTGAATCCGATTCCCTCCCTCCTCATCTCGTCGGTCAAGGGAATAAATCTGCTGATAGGCGCTGAGCCGTCAAAGCCCTTGGCAATTTCCCAAGGATGTCCTTTGGCCTTGCATCGTTCTTGGAGATCCCTCGCTGTGAAGTCGATACCAAGTGCAATCTCCTGATAGTAGCTCGCTGCAAATTCTGGCTGCACGTGACGACCATTTTTACAGACTTTGAGGACGATCTCTGCCTCGTAGTGGATGTTATCGGAGAACTCTGGATGGTAAAATGCTTTGTTGTTGACCAGCAGAGCGCTAGCGGGCTTCATGAACATGAGCGGTTCACTTGGCACCTTGTTGCCGAGTTCGAGGACGTGTTTGAGATAATTGCGTCCGATACAAATGATCTTCATGGCGCTATTGATTGCATTTTGGGAGTTCTGATCCGATGGGTACTTCCTCGCAGCTCGTGCTGCTCAGCGAAAGGCTTGCGAAGTGCGTCGCCGTGAGGCGTACGTCGGAGTTGGTGCTCAGATTGGAGACAGTACTTTGCATGTAGAGCTCAAGATCACTGAGGTACCAACGATATAAGGTATGATCAAGCTCTGGATACAAGAGAAAATCTGACATTCTATATGTTGTAGTATCCATCTCGGCCGTCGCGACGATAAGCTCTGCAAAGGGTAGTTCATTGATGATTACGGCATAGCGTACGCTATCTACGTCTTGCGCCACTTGGACGTCATCAAGCCTTACTTGCCAGTCTGAGACTGATAAGGCATAGGTGCTACCAGGGATGTCTTCTATGGCTGGTAAGGTATGATGTGTACTGTCAATCTGGACGATGGGACTTTGATTGGAGCTGAGCTCTACGCTGATTTCCAAAGAGCCTCTCACGCTGCTCATGACTTGACGCTCAGATAAGACATCAAAGGCATCGCATCCCAGCATTGACAACATACTCAATATCAGCAAGCAGATGATATGACTGAAGCACAGTTTCACAGATGTAAATTGATGCTGAGTCCGATACTACTCAGTGGTACGATCGTGTACTCTCCATGGATGACGATTTTCCATACTTTGACACCAAGTCCGGCACCCACAAGTGGCGAGGTGTATCGATTAAGATTGACAATAGATATTGAATCGGCTCTTGAGAGGCTGAGTTCGCCTTGGCTCAGAAGAAAACCTCCGTGAGCATGGATAAAGATCACATCACTCCGATATCCGGCTAGGAGTCTGACCGAGTGGTTGACAGACTCATAGACATCAAGAGTCTGGATCCGACTATAGTCGTAGCTGATGCTCATGGCAAGTCTCTCGGATATGGAGGATTCTCCTAAGGAATACCTTGCATTGAGGCCGAGGACCTTGATGTCTCCAAGAAGCTGTCCATAGTCATAGTTCGCGTATCGCACACCGACATCGATCCCGAGTAGACTTCCTATTCGCAGTTGTGGTGAAGCAATGAGAACATTATCTAGAGCCAGTCCTCCTGGGAAGTCATAGCTCCTTCCTTCATCATCTTGGTAGCTTACTGGCTCGTTGTCACCAAGCAATGTCGGTAAATCGAGCTCAGCTTGACCATCTGGTGCATTTGCGCGAAAGCGCCATGACTCTCGAGGAACTGTGACGCGATTGAGGTCAAGTCCCAGTTGAAAGTAGAAGTCGTCTTCTTTGATGGGCCAGCTGTACTGAGCGGTATGGAATCCTGTGACGAATGTCTCCGAAAAGTCTTGCATGTAGCCAATGGCATAGACATCATCAAGCTCACTCAGTAGACTAGAGAGGCTTGACTGTGCACTGCTCGCTGAGCAAGCAATGATCATGGATGCTATGACGAGGAATCGCTTCACCGTACGGGTCTCACTGTCTGTATGCCCACAAGTTCTCTGACTTCACGCATCGTCTCTTGAGCCACTTTGCGTATCTCATTGCTACTTTGCTTGATCTGATCCTTGACACGCTTTTTATCCTGCATCAGCTCAGCATGTCTCTCGCGGATCGGAGCAAGAAATCCATCAAGACTAGTAGCGACGACTTCTTTGAGACTGCTGTATTGCAGATTGCCTGCATGGTAGTCAGCTAGAAGCGCGGCATGATCGGAGCTATTCCCTGTTGCTTTTAAGATGGTAAATAGGTTTTGAATTCCAGCGCTCATGGTTCCACTTGATTCACCAGTATCCGTCACCGCAGATTTGATTTGTTTGACGACGCGTTGACTATCGGCTTGAAGTGCTATGTAGTGTTTTGGGCCCAAGCTCTTGCTCATCTTACGTGACGGATCGGCTGTGGACAGCACCTTGGGCGTCTCTGTGAAGAGAGGCTCTGGATGAGTGAAGTACTCCTTGCCAAACTGATGATTGAACCTCTGAGCGATATTGCGACTCAGTTCCAAGTGCTGTTCTTGATCCTTACCTACTGGGACATAATCAGCATGATAGATCAAGATATCTGCCGCCTGTAACACGGGATACATGAAGAGACCAGCAGAGATGTAGCCGGATTTACTACCTGCCTTGAGTTGCTGAGACTTGTCCTTGAACTGGGTCATGCGCTGCAGCTCTCCATAGCTCGTGACACAGCTGAAAATCCAGCAGAGCTCTTGGTGCTCAGGAATCATCGACTGAATGAAGAGATTGTCTGCCTCGACACCGCATGCCATGAGCTCGAAGATGAGCTTCCAGGTATTTTCTCGAAGCTTCTTGGCTTGATAGGGCATGGTCATCGTGTGATAGTCCACGACACCATATTTACAGTCATAGTCTTCCTGCAATTTGACCCAGTTTTGGATGGCGCCTAGGTAGTTGCCTAGATGTACCTCTCCGGTAGGCTGGATGCAAGAAAGTATATTTTTTCTATCGCTCATGGTGTGCTTATGATTTGTAGGCGATGGCCGAGACCTCTACATCGACATGCTTAGGAAGGTCACTTACTTCAACGACCTCACGAGCTGGTGCATTGTCATCAGAGAAATACTCGCCATAGATCTTGTTGAATGTGCTGTATTGACCCATATCCTTGACAAAGGCGGTGACCTTCACGATGTCCGACATCACAAGGCCTGCATCAGTGATCACGGCATGTAGATTTTTCATTACTTGTCTGGACTGAGCTGCCATGTCACCTTGTACCACCTCACTAGTGGATGGATCGATGGCGACTTGTCCTGAGACGAAAAGTAGTGGTCCGGCCCAACATGCCTGATTGTATGGGCCTATAGGACTGGGTGCATTGTCAGTATTGAAGATAGATCTCATGATACGAGATGTGGATTTTACTTAGTGATGGAAACAACAAAAGCCCCGAGACAGATCATCGGAGCTTTTGGCGGAAGGGTAGGGTATGGCTATGTAGCGATGCTACTCTTCTACTTCTTCTACGGCTTCGATGACGACTTGACCTTTGTAGTACATAGATCCTTCGTGCCAGTATGCACGGTGCCATCGGTGCGCTTCACCAGTCTGAGGGCAGATGCCGATCTGCGCTTCGCTGAGTTTCTTGTGAGTACGTCTCTTATCTCTCTTCGACTTGGACTTTTTACTCTTTGGATGTGCCATTGCTCTAGATTTATGCTATTGCTATGATTCTTTCTTTATTTCTATTCCTTTGAGCGCATCCCATGGGGATACACTTTCTTCGTTTGGCGAGTTGTCTTGATTGAGCCTGTTGATCATGTCAGGGTTGCACGGTGGGTCTTCCATTGCCTCACAGTCTATCTTATTGGTGATAGGCAGAGAAAGCCATGCGTACTCATAGAGATGATGTGAAAGATCTAGGTACGCCTGCTCAGCGTCTAGTGTGACCACATCTTCGTCTAGCTTGTCTGACTCATACTTGCCGAAGAGCACATAGTCACCACCACAGTCTATCTTAATGTCTTCGAGACAGGTGTCGCAAGCGCGCTGCACCCATCCGAGGAGCTTAAAGTCCATCTGGATGATGGACGGCTTCTTGAAGACCTCTAGGTCGACATGGAAGTTTCCATGTGGATCTCTGCCTTCCGGCAAAAGGCCAAAAAAGCTGGAGTCTAACTGAAAATCAAATTGGCTGAATCCTTCTGGAAGACCCTTAATGGGTATTCTGAAGTCTTTCAAACTTGCCATGACAAAGAACTTAACTTTTCAAAGGGCTGCAAAGGTAAGGCAATTGCCCATGCCTTGCAATATCTTAAGAGCGAATAATTTGCTGTGCGCTCAGGCTAAAAATTATAGTTGAGCTCGAAGCGGAAGTAGATCGGTAGGGAAGTTGTTTCTACTTCTTCAATGACGTCGACTAGTATGTAGACAGCAGTCCCAAGTCCGCCGAATCCGCCACTGTAAAGTCCTCCTCCAATAAATCCAAAGTTTTGGGTTGTTTTCGGTGCAATGATGCGATCGCCCTCAAACTGCCAATTGTTGAGATTGAGATCCCTTGTGCTAAGTATCTGATACTCAGCATGGATGAAAAACTGATCAAGAAACTTGAGCCTCGAAAAGGCACCAGCCCCGAAAGAACTGAAATTCAGTTTTAAGATATCTCCAGTATTAGATAAGAATCTCTGAGAAAAGTATTGGTACTCTAGTCTTGGCCCTACAGACCAACTTGGAGTGATCTTGTAACCAGCCATTGGACTCAGTCCAGCCCTAAAGGCACTTTGGCCGTTGAATCCTGAGAATGACAGCTGCGCTCCAGCACCAAACCAGACGCGGTTCATGAGCTTAGTCAGTTGTTCGTTATTGCCTCTAGTTCCTTCAGGCGTGTCAGTCCTTACTACTCTTACCCCTTCATTTGACTCACTCTCTCGACTTTGCTCTGTCTTTACGACTTCTTCAGTCTTTTCACTTCTTGGTCTCTTCTTCTTTTTTCCGTATTGAGCCTCGACACTCCAGCTCAGTGCCATCGCGAAGATCAAAATCAATAGTCGTTGCATAATATTCCTCAGTTTTGCGCTTTGCCAATAGTACTGACAAAGGTGATAAATCGAGCCCGAATCACACGCTTTCTTGTACCTTTCATGACGAAACTCGAGCTTTTGTTGAAATCAACACTCGAACTACGCTATTATTGCGACTTTAACAAAAGCTTATTGAGGCCTTGCTGCCACTAAGACTAAAGCCATAGCCGCTACTGCGATACTTATGAGATTTTTCTTCTTTTTTGCCTTATTCCTCTCCTGTGTCAATTCTTATTCACAAGTCCAGGTCATTGATCATCACGAAGGCCATGAGCATCATCATGATCACGAGAGCTTTTGTGAAGTACCAGGTCTGAGAGCCTTTGAGAGTGTCACGCTTGACATGGTCGATCTGTATAGACGATTTTTAGAGAATGAGACGGAGATCCTCAAGCTGCATTTGCCAGAAGGCGAGTCCCTCAAGCTCTTCCTTTGGGAGCATAAACTCTTCGCAGATGACTATCGCTTGCAACTGGCTAGTGGTAGACAGCGAGAGGGTACTAGGCCATTGACTTTCCGGGGTATTATAGATGGAGACCTTAACTCGGAAGTGAGCCTGACGATCAATCGAGGCTTCCTGCGTGTCATGATTGCGGGGCCAGAAGATACTTGGTACGTAGAACAGCGAAATCGATATGATGATAGATACTCGAAGGATGAGATGATTGTCTATAAGTCCTCAGATGTTATCAATCCTCACCGCGAGTGTGGGCTTGCGCACTATAGTCGATTCAAACGACAGATGGAAGAGATTGCTAAGAATCAGCGTGAGCAGATGAGGGTAGATGAGTGTCTGGATGTCCAGATTGCATTGGCTACGGACTGGCTACTTTTCCAAGAGCAGGGTGGTGAAACCCAGACAGAAAATGAAGTGACGGGCATCCTCAATGATGTACAGACCAACTACGATGATGAGTTTGACGATGAACTCAATTATGTCATAGAGACGGTCTGGATATCTGATTGTAGCAGCTGCGATCCTTGGACGAGCTCTACGGATAGTGGTGCGCTGCTTGATGATTTCACAGACTGGGGGCAAGATGGTGGCTTTGGGGTGACGCATGATGTAGCGACTTTGTGGTCGGATCGCGACTTCAATGGATCTACCATAGGCCTGGCTTGGGTCGGAGTCATTTGTACCAATTTTCGATACAATATCTGCGAGCATTTCACCAATAATGCCAACTTGCTGCGAGTTCTTCAAGCCCACGAGCTTGGACACAACTGGGATGCAAGTCATGATGGCAACGGTACAAGTTTCATCATGTCACCATCTGTATCGAATACGAACGATTGGTCGACAAATTCTCAGAACGAGATCAATTCATTTATCCCTTCGAGAAACTGTCTCTCAGAATGTGGCAACAGCGGTGAGCCGCCATTGGCAGAGTTGAGTGCCGACATCACAGATGTGTGCACAGGAGGTACTGTACAGTTCACGGATCAGTCCGCCTTTGCGCCGACAACTTGGGAGTGGAGCTTTCCTGGTGGATCTCCATCGAGCAGTACAGATCAGCATCCGAAGGTGGTGTACAATTCTCCAGGAACTTACAATGTGACTCTAGAGGTCAGCAATGCCAATGGATCGGATGAGATTACAAGATTCTCCTACATCACAGTAGGCAGTGGAGGGCAAGATATCATTGAGTGCATCAACTTTGAAGATGGGCTAGAAGACTGGACGATCGACAATCCAGACAACAATACAGGTTGGGAAATCCAAGAGACTCCTGGAGCGAGATATGGTGATAATTCGCTGGTTCTCAACAATTTTGGTTACAATGCCACCGGTCAGCGTGATGCGCTTCTGTCGCCTATCATGGACTTCGAGGCTAGAGACAATCTGACCCTCTTAGTAGAGTATGCCTACGCACGCAGAGGTGGAAACTTCCGAGATAGCATGATCATCTCTATCAGTACTGATGGGGGAAGCACTTTTACGCAGTTGTTCGGTGATACGGAAAATGGCAATGGCAACTTTGCCACAGCCCCACAGACGGGTCTCAATTTCGTGCCAGAAGACTTTGACGATTGGTGCCTTCAAGGTTTTGGGCCGAACTGTCTGTCCATAGACTTGACGCCATATAAGACGGCTACAGAAGCACAGATCATGATCGAAAATGTCAATGGTCGTGGAAACAATATGTATCTCGACAATATCTCGATCGTTGCGACCTGTGCGCCGAGCTCGGCGCCTACAGCGGACTTTCAAGGCGTGCCTAATACGGGATGCATACCGCTGCAGGTTGAGTTTTTTGATATCTCACAAGGTCAGGTGCAGTTTTGGAACTGGAGCTTCCCCGGAGGGACACCGTCTAGCAGCACCGAGCAAAATCCAGTTGTCACTTATGATGCAGTGGGAGAATATGACGTGACTTTGGAGGTTGCCAATATTGTCGGTACAGATCAATTATTGCGGACAGAGTATATCGTAGCATCTGACGTCCCTGCGGCGGCCTTTGACTACACCATAGATGGACTCACCGTGACTTTCGTCAACATGTCTTCCGGTGGTGGTGGGTTTTTATGGGATTTTGGAGATGGCAACACCAGCATAGAGGACAATCCGGTGCATACTTACGCCACAGACGGTAACTATACGGTGACGCTTACCATGACCAATGCTTGTGGTACTGATGTAGTCACAGACCTTCTCCTTATTGTTACACCTCCTTCAGCTTCTTTTGAGGCGGATGCGCCGGTTGGTTGTGCTCCACATGAGGTACAATTCATCAATAATTCCTCTGCAAACTCCACCGGATACCAGTGGACTTTTGAGGGTGGTAGTCCAGGGACTTCGTCCGATTTTGAGCCTACTGTGATCTACGAGACCGCTGGCACCTATTCTGTGACACTAGTCGTAAGCAATGGCGCTGGCAGTGATGAACTGACGCTTGAGGATTACATCGTCATCGGTGATGTACCACTTGCTGGATTTGATTTTGTGATCAATGATCTCGACGTAGCATTCGTCAATGAGAGTATAGATGCTGACAGCTATGAGTGGGACTTCGGTGACGGAGGAGAAAGTACTTCAATGAACCCCAATCACAGCTATCCAAGTGATGGAACGTACCTAGTTACTCTGATCGCGACCAACGACTGCGGAACCGATACGATCACTTCTGAGGTGACAATCTCCAATCGTCCCACCTCCAACTTCTCCGGCTCGCCAGTAGAGGGCTGTGTACCGCTCGTAGTACAATTCACGAATAACTCTTCTTCAAATTCAGATAGTTTCGAATGGACATTTGAAGGAGGTACACCAGCGACTTCTACCGATCCTGCACCTACCGTGACGTACAACAATACTGGTGTTTTTGATGTAGAGCTGATTGCAAGCAATGCAGAGGGTTCTGACACGCTCACTCGTCTCGAGTACGTCGTCGTAGCACAAGATCCCGTCGCCATGTTTGAGTCCAGTGGAGTGGATCTCACTTTCACATTTACCAATCTCAGCACAGATGCCACAAGCTATGATTGGGACTTTGGAGATGGCAATGGCAGCGAAGAAGAGAATCCAGTACACACTTATGATGCTCCAGGCGACTACACAGTCATCCTCACGGTGATCAATATCTGTGGTGAAGACGAGATCGCTCTTGAGATATCCATACCAGATATCCCTACGGCCGACTTCCAGGCGCAGGTCACCGAGGGCTGTGTGCCACTGGAGGTCCAGTTTGCAGATAACTCGAGTGCCAATACAGTCTCCGTAGAGTGGATATTTGAAGGAGGAGATCCAGCCGAAAGTACAGAGCGAAATCCACTTGTCAGTTACACGATGGCAGGGGTCTACGACGTGACTCTTATCAGTTATTCTGTCAATAGCACAGACACGCTCGTGATGGAAGACTTCATCGTGGCGCTAGATATTCCAGTAGCTGACTACTCTGCGACCAATAATGGACTCGAGATCCTCTTTGATTCAGACTCACCTGATGCCTATGATCATCTGTGGGACTTTGGTGATGGTAATATGAGTACAGATCCTGATCCAGCACATACCTATGAGCAAGATGGCAGTTATGAAGTCTGTCTCACTGTGACCAATGACTGTGGAGAGGACATGACTTGCAGTACAGTCATGACTAGCATTCCTCCGATTCCTGACTGGTCGGCGGAGAGTACTGTTGGTTGCACACCATTTGTGGTGGAGTACAGAGATGAGAGCCAGGGAAATCCGAGCTCTTGGGATTGGACTTTCGAAGGCGGTACGCCAAGCTCTAGCGATGAGCAGAATCCGATCATTACGTATCAGTCTCCCGGCACTTACGATGTGACTCTCACTGTGGTCAATGATCAGGGAGAGGTCACTGAGACCTATGAGGATACCATCGTGGTCAGTCGAGCTCCCTCAGCAGGATTTAGCGCTGAGCTAGATGGTTTTGAGGTGAGATTTGATGATCAAAGTGCGGCTGCTGATAGTGTCAGTTGGGATTTTGGGGATGGTAATACATCAGGAGACCGCAATCCTACTCATACCTACTCCGAGGAGGGTGAATATCTCGTTACACAATATGCCTACAATGATTGTGGTGTAGATAGCACTGAGCTCAATGTGGTGATCGTCATGTCTTCTGTAGGAGATATTGCAGAATTAGATCTTGAAATATTCCCCAATCCTACACGTGATTTACTCTTCGTCAAGGGTGCTTTCGCACAAATGCAGATACGCAGCATCGAGGTGATTGACTTACTCGGTCGTCAGGTGTGGATGCGTTCAGAGATCACAGATGACTTGCAGATTGAGTGTACAGACTGGCCACGAGGCAGCTATGCACTCCTGATCAGCACTGAGGACCGAAGGTATGTCACCAAGATCATTGTCCAATAGTGGACATAGCGAGGGAAAACTTGTAGCTCTCATACATCGTTTTTGACCCAGTCACTGTCTTAGTGATATTGGACTGACTGCTTATTCTTCTAGCTGATCGCTTTTGATGCAGACTAACTTTGTGCGCCTTTATGATGCAGAGATTGATCATCATCGCCTTGCTGTGGAGTCTTGGATCTACGATCTATGGACAGTGCTGTGTATTGGGCAATTTCCCGATGATGGACTTCAATATCACGACGGTTGAGCTTGAAGTGAGCGGGGCACTTGTTGATGACCTCAGTGACCCAAATCAAGGAGTCTGTAGGGTATCAATAGAATTTGATCATGACCTGCTCGGAGATTTGATCATTGAGATGATCTCCCCTTCTGGTCAAGAAGTCACACTCGTAGGGCCAGGCAATGGAGCTAGCTCAGGTCTGACTGACTTCACGATTTGGGATATAGATTTTGTGCAGTGTGGTGCTCCTGCCAATCCAGATGATGACTTTGCAGACACATGGGATAGTGAGCAGTCATGGGGCATCTTAGGCAATTATGATGGCAGCTATTACCCTTTTTTCAGGTGTCTTGAAGATTTTGATACCGGACCAGTCAATGGCACATGGCGCTTGCGCCTGATCGATACTGATATCTTCGACATGGGTGAGCTTCGTAAGTTTCGAATCGAGTTTTGCGATGGCACAGGACTAGATTGCGAAGATTGTTTTGAGTGCGAAGCCGACCCTGGAAGCCTCGATCCAATGGTGCAGGCATATTGTATCAATGAGATGCCCCTGCGCACCAATATTGCCATCGTAGATAGCAGCGAAGTGGATACCCAGATCTTCCGACAATCATACTATCTACTTGAGGATAGCCTGATTCTAGCGCAGTATTTTGACGACAGTCTGACACTAGATCTTCCTGTAGGTCAATACACGATCTGTGCATTCAACTATCTTCTGCTTGACAGCAGTCTCGTTCCAGAGCCCGGTGATACGATCATAGTTGACAGTCTTCGGCAATCATTACTTGATGATGAAGCCGGATATTGCGCGAGATTTTCTACTGAGTGCTATGCGATCGAGATTGTGGATTTGCCGGATACGGTGCAGTTTACAGAGATACTCTGCAGAGGTGATAGTGTGGAATTTGAGGGGCGATTTGTCGATAGTACTGGTATGTATTTAGCACTGAGACTGGGTGCGGCCTGTGATACCGTGGTCACACTAGATCTTCAAGTCCAGGATGAAGCATATGATCTACAGATTGAGATCACGGATACTTGTAATCAGGAGTCATCTTGGTACGTCGTCGGGTCTTACGATTCGCTGATTTGGCGCTCTGCATCTGGGGCGGAATTATCTCGTCTCGATACTGTGATGATCCAGGGCAGTGAGAATATTTGCGTGGATGTCTACAGGGGAGCATGTATTGATGTCCTCTGTGATTCTGTGGCATTTGCCGAGAGCGCTTTGCTTGAGATTGAGGGAGATACGGTTTTCTGTATTGGAGATTCCGTGCTGCTTCGGTCAAGCCTTGAGCTTGACAGTTATGATTGGTCAGGTGTTGGCGATTCGGATAGCTTTTGGCTCTCTACACCAGGACTCGTTGTCTTGCGCGGACGTGACAGCCTTGGTTGTGAGCTTCGGGCTGAGCTGGATGTCAGGCCTTATTCTACAAGTCCTATCGACATTACGGGAGATGATCTCATATGTTTTGGTGCTGAGGCGATCTTGGAGATTGATTCAGATTTATATTCTGAGATTTCGTGGGGGCCTTTCGGCCAAATGTCAAGCAGTATCGTGCTCACTGACTCAGCTACGGTCACTGTCTCGGCCAGAGACAGCAATGGATGCCAAGTATCAGGAGCGCTCAGAGTAGAAAGAGTAGATCCTCCTGAAGCCATCCTTGCCGGACGACTGGAAGTCTGTAGCACAGACCCTGCACGTGCTGTCCTCGACCTTTCAGATGCTTTTGTCTCTGGCGATACTGTAGGCATATGGCAAGATCTGGATGGCAGCGGGGCGGTAGGGGTATTCCCGATACTTGATTTTACTGGAGTGACTCCTCAGAGTTATCAATTTGCATTTATATCTCAGGTGGCCATGACTCCTTGTGCGGAAGATACGGTGTTGATGACTGTTGAGGTATTCGATTGTAGCTGTCCGCGACTCAGAATCACACCAGATTCTGTATCCATTTGCGAGGATCTTGGGTCTTTGGATCTCTCTGATTTTTTGATCAGTGATAGCATAGGTACTTGGTCAATAGCTTCGGCACCATCAGGAAGTCAGGCGATATTGGAGGATAGTACTTTGACATTTAGCGGAAGCGATACTGGGGCCTATCTGATGGTCTACACACTCAATACGCCCAATCCCCTATGCCGTGGTGCTGATACACTTAGCGCAAGTATAGATTTTGACTTTGAGTTTGTGTCGAGTGTAGATACCATTCGCCTTTGTCAAGGTATAGATTCACTCTTGAGGCTTGATGAGTATCTGACTGATCCATCCGCAGAAGACTGGAATTACATCGGAGAGAATCTCTCGATGCAATCTGCATTTGATCCGACGACTAGTGCCATTTCACTCTCCGCCGTCGATGCAGGGAGTTATCAGTTTGACAAGATTCGAATGGCGGAGAATAGCTGTGGCAATGATACAGTCACGATTGTTCTGCTGGTGGATCAGACACCTCAGGTCTCCGTTCCACTTGATACGACGATCAGCTGTCTCACCCAGCAATTGTCGATCACTGCCAGCGTGGATACTGATGAATTCTCTTGGTCTAGTATTGATGGTCGCATCCTAGGATCAGATACCAGTGCCAGCGTGCTGATACAAGGTCCGGGCACTTATGTGTTGACTGCGTCAAGTACTCAAGCTTGTAGTCTTGATGTATCCACAGAGGTAATACTCATCGAGAATTTACCTGACTTGACTTTTGACTTTAGTCCAGCGGTCTGTCCAGGTGCTCAAGACGGGTGGATTGATATTGTGGATACGATAGGAGGCACAGGTAGGATCCTCGTCTTCTTGGATCAGGTACAGCTCTTTGAAGATCAACTTACTGAGCTCAGTGCGGGTTCATATGTATTCAGCGTAGTGGATGAGCTGGGCTGCACCAGTGCTGATACAGTCGTAATTCTGCCGGGGACAGAGGATCTTGTGATAGATCTTTTGGGCGAAAGCCCTATCCTAGAAGGAGATACAGCGATGGTCATGGCACAGCTCTCAGATCTGTCATTGGTGGACAGATGGATCTGGCGTCTCAATGGCCTAGAGCTGACAGATTCACTGCTTGAAGTGAACCTAGTCCTCACAGAGAGCTCGACGATAAGTCTCGAGACGATATCTACCGATGGATGTGCCATTGAGACAGAACTACTGATTGAGATCATAGATGCAGATCGCATCTATGTGCCCAATGTTTTTAGTCCCAACGGTGATGAGCGCAATGATGGATTTACTGCCTATGGCATCTCGGATGTCTGGACTATCAGCACCATGAAAATTTATGATCGCTGGGGAAATCTCAGCTATGAGGCAACAAATCTTCCGCTCAATGATCCTGTAAGTGGGTGGAACGGAATATCTCAAGGCTTATTGGCACCAGAAGGTGTCTATATTTACCAGATCGAGCTGGTAAATCGCACCGGCCAGCAGCAGGTGCTCAGTGGTGGTGTGACTTTGATTCGCTAAGAGAGATGTCAATGTTTCGATTTGTTTGCCTTGTTCCCCTCTTGATTTTGTTGTCTGTAGGTCTGTCCGCCCAGTGCGGTGATCCTGCGCCGTGCACAGAGTGTGGTGAATCACCAGATTGCATACTTTGCGATATCGGCACACTTGATGGCTATTGTTACACACTGCCCAATGAGAATCAGATTTCTGATCTTGTTGGTTGTCCTAATGTCTTTAATAATGATCGATGGTTTGGTTTCATTGCCAATGCCACATTTGTTGAGATAGAGGTCACTGGCTCCAATTGTCAAAATCTCAATGGATTTATTGGTATCCATGGTGGACTTTATGGTGAGTGTATTGGGGACATCATTGATGTGCAGTGCACTTGTGTCAATGGCGCTTTCACACTTGAAGGGCCGACGACGCCTGGACAGGTTTACTGGATAGGGATCGATGGCTGTGGTGGTGATATCTGTGACATTGATATAGCAGTGATCAGAGGAGCAGGTGGATTTGAGCTGGATGATCCAGAGAGCATCTCAGGGACTATGCCCGGGGATGATCCCCTAGAGATTTGTTGGGGTTATCAGGGTTACACCTTTGTCGTGGAGGAAGTATTTGGCGCCACAGAATATGAGTGGATTTTGCCGGATGGCAGAGTGATCATACAGTCGGGTACGAGCAGTCCTCCAGTTGACTTTCCTACACAAGGTATTTTTCCTGTATGTGTGACGGCCTTGCAGGCCTGTGACACTTCCGGTCAGATCTGTATTGATGTAGAGATTGTGCCACTGCCACCAGATAGCTTGTATGAGCAGATTTGCGAGAGTGACCCCTGTGTGCCTTTTGATGACGGTGGTTGCTACAATATGAGTGGCTTTTACGATGTGCAGTTGCGCGATGCCAATGGCTGCTTTTTTGACCGCACACTAGAGCTACTGGTCATTCCTGAAAATGATACTTTCTTGACTGAGATCGTCTGTGAGGATGATTTGCCGTATACCTTACCTGATGGTAGGACTGTCTCTGAGAGCGGGCCCTATAATGCCACTATCCAAAATGCCTTTGGATGCGATAGTTTTATCGTGGTGGATCTCGGTGTACTGACGGCGGAGATCAGTCTGGGAGATATTATCTGCGAGGACGGCATCTTCACGATCAATGCTGTGATGGATAGGTCTCCGTACGTCACAGACTGGACGGCTGAGTGGAAAGATGAGGACGGCAATGTGGTATCTGATAGTTTGGACCTCGTGACTTCCGAAGGTGGCACATACACACTCTGTAGTACCATAGGTGCTCTGGACTTTGATGAAGACTTCCAAGTCACTTGTCGACTCGAGGATTTTGTTATTGAGATCAATGATTCACTACTCCTACCTCAGACTCCTTCTTTCATTGAAGGGCTCTTTGTTTTTTGTGAGACAGGCATCTTCGACTATTCTGCTGAAGAGCTGGACAATGTAGATCGCTATGTATGGACTTTGCCGCCAGGAGCAGCAATCATTGGATCTGATAGCACCTCTAACATTACCCTAGATCTGACATCTGCCATTTCTGGTGAGCTCTGCGTAGCTGTAGAAAATGCTTGTGGGCTTGGAGATCCCTTCTGCCGAGATATCTTGATTGTAGAAGATCTCACGGCCGATGCAGGTGCAGATGACGATACCTGTGGATTGAACTATATCATGCAGGCTATCCTAGCAGGTAATGCTGGGATTTGGAGTCAGATTGATGGGCCTGGTAACTCGACCTTCGATGATCCCGGAAGTGCCAATACTGAGACCATGGTGGATCGACCTGGCAGCTATACTTACGAGTGGCTGGATAGCGCAGGTCTGTGTATGGATCGAGATACAGTGACCATCTTGTTTCGCGAGGAGCCAGATCGTACAGATCTTGTCGTCAATATTTGTGATGATATCGCGGAAAGCTATGTCATTGAGTTCACTTTGATCGGAGGTGAGATGCCCTATGAGATCATTGCTGGTGGAGGATCGATCAATGGGTTCAACTATACATCTGACCCGATACCTTCTGACTCTGCTTTCAGGGTTGAGATCGTGGATGCTTTTGGCTGCGGTCCAGTCGTATTTGAAGATACGGTACATTGTGACTGTATCACTGCGATCGGGAGTTTTGATCTAGACACACTCAATCTCTGCTCCTCTGATAGGACTATGCCCATTTATGACAGTGGAGATGAGGTCTTGGATCCCAATGATAGCTGCCTATTTGTGTTGCATGATGGTGGCTTGGACTCTTTGGGCTCTATATTGCTTTCTAGTGATGATGGCAGCTTTGCATTTGATGACAATCTGCTCGACCTCGACTCCGTATATCAAATCGCTAAGCTTGTTGGCAATCAACTGTTGCCACTTGGTGTAGATACTGCTTCAGAATGTGCGCTGATCGCCTTTGGGCCTGCAGTGATATGGCGTACGAGTCCTATTGCTATAGCTGGGATTGACAGTGCGATCTGTGATTTTGGTCTAGATCTATACGCACAGCCTAGTAGAGGTGAAGGGGCATGGACTCTGAGCGATGGACCGGCCGAGGTCTTTTTTGCAGATTCCAGTGATGCAAATACTCGTGTGGATCTGATCGAATTTGGGAGTTACGAGTTAATTTGGACTGAGAGCTTTTTTGGATGTACAGATCGAGATACAGTGATTATTGACTATAGAGATGTACCTCGTATGAGAGAAGGGAGCTTGATCTTCGATTGCAATGAGACGAACACTGCCTATACAGTAAGATTTTTCATTGAGGGAGGTGATCGTGCTACATATGAAGTAACAGGATCGGTGGATGGTACACTCAATGCGATAGTATTTCAGAGTGATCCTATAGCAAGCGGTGATAGCTTTCGACTGGAGATCTCCGATGGTTTTATGTGTGGAGTGGAATTGGTGATTGATAGCTTCGAGTGTCCGTGTATCTCTACGCCAGGACAAGTGGCTCTGGATACGCTATTGCTCTGTGAGGATGAGATTGCGATGGCTGACTACAGTCCTGCTCAGGAAGTACTCGATGGTAATGATATCGTATCCTATGTATTGCATGATGGCGATACAAGTGCCATTATTGCCTCCAGTGAAGAACCAATCTTTGGATTTGATCCTGGCACTATGTCATATGATGAGCTCTATTTTATCTCAGCTGTTGCTGGGGATCAAGGCGCAGATGGCGAAGTAGATCTTAGTTCTACGTGCTTTCGGATAGGACTTGGGCAGCCAGTGAGATGGAGTCAGATCGCCATTCCCACATTGAGTGCAGAGGAAAATCAGTTTACCTGTCAGACAGATCAGATTGTCATCGAATCCAATGCCAATGTCAACTCAGGCAATCTTCGATACGAGTGGCTTACGCCAAATGGTATCATCGGCGGTGCAATTGATCAGGATAGAGTAACTGCCCTTGCTCCAGGGACATATATCCTGAGACTATCCAATGGAGCATGCACTCGCACAGATTCTATCATATTGGGCCAGAGTGAAGATTTGCCATCCGTCATGGCGACCGTTGAGGAGATTTTGACTTGCAGTCGTGAAAGGGTAACACTCGATGGTACCGGCTCAGATGACGGGGACTTGTTTGATCACAGATGGGTGAATTCCAGCGGTGATACGATCTCTCGTGAGATTCAGGCATTCACCGAAACACCAGGTGTATATATGCTCTTTGTGCGCAATGTAGAAACTGCCTGTATATCATCTACAAGTGTAGAGGTCCAAATAGATACTGCGTCACCATCTATTGTCATAGCAGATATTGGCTCTCTGACCTGTACGATGCGAGAAGCAGTGATAGACGCCGCAGGATCTGATATGGGCCCTGATTTTCAGTATCGCTGGTCGACGACTATGGGCGAAATCCTCTCAGATCCCACCTCGCAGAGAATCACAGTCTCTCGAGCCGCACTCTATCAACTAGAAATCACCAATACGCTCAATGGATGTTCAAGTAGTCGCATTGTCGAGCTTGTAGAAGAAGATAATTCGCTCATAGATCTTGTTATTGACGCACGAGATATTAGCTGTTTTGGTGAAGATGACGGATCCATAGATCTACTTGAGATCGTCGGAGGGGTAGAGCCCCTAGAAATCAGCATAGACGGAGGCGTAAGCTTTACACAAAACCGAAGCTTCAGCGCTCTCAGTCCAGGTGATTATGCGATCATTGTCCGTGATCAGCAGGGATGTACGATCTCGCGCAATATTTCTCTGAGCGAACCAGAAGTACTGATGATAGACGCAGGTGAGGATCAAGAGATACTCATCGGTGATGAGGTAGAGCTCGCTGCAAATTACAATCGAGATCCATCTCGAGTGTCAGAGATTCGCTGGTCGAGCAATGGTTTTGATTCCATATTTTGCCAGACTGCACCCTGCAGTGAGATCAGTTCGACACCACTCGTTACGACACAGTATCTCGTGACGATCATTGATGATAATGGTTGCGCAGCGACTGATCTAGTCAATGTGCTTGTCAACGTGAGTAGAGATGTTTACATCCCCAATGTCTTTAGTCCCAATCAAGATGGGGTCAATGATCGCCTGACAGTCTTTGCTCAGCGCAATGCTGATCGCGTTCTTCGCTTTAGCATCTATGATCGCTGGGGTTCCAAGGTGTTTGAAGAGCAAAACTTCCTTCCCAATAGACCCAATGAGCACGGTTGGGACGGTAGCTTCAAGGGAGAGGAGCTCAATGCCGCTGTTTACACTGTGTATGCCGAGGTGCTATTCAATGACGGATTGGTCAAATTCGTCAGCGGTAACGTCACTTTGTTGAGATAATCTCTCCTTCTCGGCAACGATCCTATGACTTGTCGGCTCTTTTTAGCGAAAGCTAAGCAGGCGGCAGAGATATATGCCAAAGCTTCAGTACTTTCACTACCTCTGCGGAGGCCTCAAACATTTGTGTCGAAATCTAATGGTGTTGATGAAATCAATTGTACGCTCTATTGCGATTCTCCTTGTTTTTTTTGTGGGTCAAGTCAGCCGTGCTGACGCTCAAGTAACCACTTGTGAAATATCCGAACAAGAGCTGAATCTGCTCTGTAATCTCAATGTCCTTGACAGTTTCTCAGGGATGACCTGGGATTTTGATAATACTGCTGGACCCAACCCTCTCTGTGAAGGCAATGCGGCCACAGTCCCAAACAACATTGTATGGTTTAGCTTCGTAGCCACCAATGACACGGTCGAGCTGGAGCTCATTGTATCCAACTGTCAGAATGGTCAAGGTGTCCAAGCAGGGATAGAAGAAGACTGTGATTTTGCGGGCAGCGAGCAGATTATTTGCATCTCGGAGTGCCTGGGTAACGGTGGAGACGACACCATTTTGATATCCAATTTCAACTTAGTGGTCGGTGAGATCTATCACTTCTGGATCGATGGATGTGCAGGAGATGTGTGTGATTTCTTGGTTCGTGTATTGAGCGATGATGGTGTCGTAGATCTCGAAGATCCATTTAGCATCAATGATATCATTGCTGGAGGCACCATCAACGTTTGTCGAGGACCCAACGCTATCACCCTGGAGACAGAGATTTCCAATCTCGGAGACGCCGAATATGAATGGACAGTTGATGGTGAGGAATTCAACACAGGCACTGATAATTTCTTGGAATATGTCTTTGATACAGAAGGGATGATACAGGTATGTGTCAATACGACCTTTATCTGCCTAGAAGAAGATTCTGAGCGACTTTGTGTGACAGTTGATGTCACTCAAGCGCCTGACGAAGATGCCGAGGTCGAGTTTTGTGAGGGTGAGACAGCTACGATTGACGACTATACACAAAATGGTTCTCCCATAGAAGTGACGGAAGGAGGCATGCAAATGTTCACTGATGTGCTCAATGCCGACGGTTGTTTCATCACACTCAATGTAGATGCCAATCGCTTTGAAGAGAATGATGAGAATCCTACTCAGCTAGACACTGTGCTATGTCCAGATCAATTACCTTTTATCTTGCCAGACGGACAGCAGGTCAGTGAATGCGGTGAAACCGACTTTATGTTATTGACAGAAAATGACTGTGATAGTTTCTTGACCTATACTGTGACCGTGCTAGATGGTACGGCTCAGCAATCTGGAGATATCATCTGTGTCAATGGGATATATACTATCGATGCGAGCGTCGAGCAGTCAGGGGCAGGCTGTGAAGTCGCCAATGTAAACTACCAGTGGGTGGACCCTGATGGTAATGATATCCCAGGCGAGACCTCACCAACACTTAATGTGATGGTAGACCCGCCAGGATCTGGTTTTGTCCTGAGATCTAGCTTAGAACTCAATGGTGTCGAATGCCAGTTAGAAGAACTTTTGATCCCTATCAACACAGCCGATTTTCTTCCACCAGATCCTACAGAGATCAATGGTCCTGAAGTGGTATGCCTCGGAGATATGGCAACTTACTCTGTAGAGTCTCTCGGTGATGATATCGTACTCTACGAATGGACCGTGCCCAATGGCACAAATATTTCAATGGGAGAAGGCACCAATGAAGTCACATTAGACTTCAGCTTTTCAGAGTCTGGGCAAGTTTGCCTGGTTGCTGCCTCAAATTCCTGCGGTTCATTTGTTGGAGACCCTGTGTGCCTAGATGTAGAGGTCGTGGTGCCGCCAATCCCATTTGCAGGCGATGATCAGGAAATCTGTGGTATCGACACCTTTGCGACCATGGATGGATCCTCAAGTGGTGAGGAAGGCGTCTGGACTGTCATCGAAGGGCCGGGAAATGTGATCTTCAGTGACCCTACTGATCCGGCATCAACCATCACGG